>NZ_JACFRV010000004.1:0-2458 GCF_016100775.1 Bifidobacterium sp. W8103 | reverse complement strand
CTTCAGCAGCACGCCGCAGGCGTGCGACAGCGGCGGCCAGACATCAAGGCGCAGCCGCCGATGACCACAACCCCGGCCGAGCCGAGCATGGAAAAAGGGACCCCGTTGAGGGGTCCCTTGATGATGTTGCCCTGATGGGTCAGGCCATCTGGCTTCGGAGTCCTGGGTAGTGGTGTGCCAGGTATTCGGCGGTGGCTTGGCGGATCAGTGCCGATAGGTTGGTGCCTTCTGTTTTGACGGCGGCTTCGGCCCATTGGTCCAGGGCCGGGGTGGTGCGTACCTGCCAGGTTTTGCTGGTGGGTTGTTTGAGTTCGTCGCGGGGGCGGCCGGCGAAGATGGAGAGCAGGTCGTCGTCGGTCAGGGGGCCGGCGTCGTAGCCCCGGTATACCCGGGTGCCTTCGATGGGTGTGAATTGGCCGGCGTCGGCCATGCGGTCGAGTGCTTCGGCGTGTGCTGCCCTGTCGGCGGGTGTCTGTGTGTTGGTCATGGTCTGGCTCCTTGTTGGTTGTGTCTATTGGTATCTGAGATGTTGCCACCGGCTGGTCAGCGGCATGGCGTGGAAGGCGTGGAGCTGGCCGTCCTGCCATTTGCTGACGATGACTTCGAGCAGGTTGTCGGGTAGGGCCCCGGGGTGTGGCTGGCCGACGAAGACCACCGTCATCTCGTCGCCGTAGCCCTCGATTTGTTCGTGGCCTATGGAGTGGAGGACCGCGTGCCTGATTTCGTCGTCGGCGCAGCCGTGCTTGCGGGCTGATTGCTCTATCTCGATCTCCATGACCATGAGTGTAGTACAAATTGCACATACAAACCAGTCGTGCGTTCCTCGCGTTGCGGTCTGGCTGTCCGAACGCAGGGCGTTCGACGATGCCGATTCCACCCCGTGGGGTGGCGCGAGGCATCGCTGCGCCGCCGCCGGCAGCCGGCCCCGCTTGGTGGCGGGGCCGGCTGCGGGGTTCATTCACTCTTTGGTGTCCTCCTCCTGGTCGCCGTCGTCTGTTTCATCTTCGTTCCCTTCGTTGTCTTCCTCTTCAGGTCGGGGCACCAGGTCGCCGTCGAGACCGGATTGCTCTTCGTCGCTGATGGCGTAGCCTGCGGTTTGGAGGGCACGGTAGAGGGGTTTGAGCAGGCCGTCTATGTCGTCTTGGCTGCGCCAGGTCTCGTGGTTGATCTGTGTCTCCATGATGGCGTGGCACAGGGCGAAGGCCGTCTGGGTGCGGCGACTCTCGTCAAGGTCGGCCTTTTGCGCCAGCTCGGCTTCCTGGTCCTGGACGATGGCGCGCCATGTGTCCCGCACCTGGTCCCGGCTGACCCACCAGGTGCGTTGGCTCGCTTGGGCGATGACCAGCATGGACAGGGCCTGGGACTGGTTTTTGGCGGGGCGTTTGAGGGACATGAGCCGTTGCGTGTAGGCCAGCCGCAGGTCGTGGCTTGCCGTGTCCAGTTGCTTGGCCGGTGCGATTTCGGCTTCTTGTTCGGCTTGCCACCTGGCCAGGTCATCCTCTCTTTGCCGGCGTTCGTCCTCCTGGTCCTGTTGGGTGTATGGCTCCAGCAGGGTGATTTTGACGCGCCACTGTCCGCCACGGTCGAGCAGTCCGGCGGCCGTGGGTTTGTCGCCTTCCCATTCCTCCAGCCATGTGTCGAGGGCCTGCTTGGGGTCGGGGTCGGTATCCGGGGAGAATCGGGCGATGGTGCGCCAACCTTCCGGGTCAGACCAGGATTGTGATGGTGTCAGCGGCACGATGGGCAGCCCGGCCTGCTTGATGGCTTCCTGGGCCTGTTCGATCCACTTGTCCAGCGACCGTTTGGCCTGGACCTGGTGCAGTGTCATGTTCCAGTTGTTGGTGCCTGCGGCTTTGATGAGCTGGTCTTGCAGGCCTTCGTCGTCGCGGAAGTCGGCTATCGTCTCCAATTCCTCGAAGCTCAGCTGGGATGGCAGCGCGAGTATTTTCTCGTCGTCGATGGACGATATTTTGAGCCGTCGCTGCACGGTGCTGCGGCTGCGGCCAGTGGCTTTGGCCATCTGGTCCACGTCTTCGCCAAGGTCCAGGAGGTGGGCGTATCCGCGTGCCTCGTCCAGGGCGGTGAGCTGGTCACGGTGTATGTTCTCTACCAGCATCACCTCCGCCTGGGTCTGCTCGTCCATGTCGGTGATGATACAGGGCACGGTTGCAAGGCCGGCCTGCTCGGCGGCCGCCAGCCGCCGGTGTCCGATGACCAGGGTGTGCCGCCCCTCCTGGTTCGCCGGTGTGACGACCAGGGCCTGCTGTATGCCTTGGGACGCGATGCTCATGGCCAGCTCCGACACGTCTCCTATCTCGCTTCGGGGGTTGGCGTCGTTGGGCCTGATGGCGTCGATGGGCAGCATGGTCACTGTGGTTGTGGTGTTCATGGGTGTTCCTTTCCTTGGTGCCGGGACTGTTTGTGCCGACGCCTGGAATGGCGGCCCGGGTATAGCGGA
>NZ_JACFRV010000003.1:0-4587 GCF_016100775.1 Bifidobacterium sp. W8103 | reverse complement strand
AGATACCCCAACACCACACTCTGACCAACACACAACCAAACCCACACACAGAACCTAAAACAACGCGTTTAGTTCCTATAGGCCCATTTAAATCAGTTGAGTCAACATTGTTGTATAGGATATGCCCCGAATCCGGCCTATAAAAAGCCTCCAATAGGGAAAGCAGCGTAGTTTTACCTGAACCCGACGAGCCCACGATGACGGTTCTTTGGTGTGGGACTGCGCTAAAACTAATGTTCTGCAGAGTGGTATTTCGTTCATCATCTTTGTCCGCTGTATTGTAAGAAAAGCATACATCTTTGAACTCCAGCGTAATGTTGGCTGTATCAAACGAGGAATGCCCATCTGGGGAAAGCATATTGCTCGAACTTACGGTTTCGCTTTTATCGCGCAAAGATTCAATGTCTTCTATTCTCCTGAGTGGTCCTAAAGCTTTGAAAGCCGTGGTTATAGATGAGGAAAAGGAGCTTAGCGAAGAAACAACCATAGTCAAATACATTGAAAAGGAGATGAAATTAGAAATATCAAGATCCCCTTTCGCTATTTCCGCGCCGCCAAAGGAAAAAACGATTAGTAAGGTCAGCTGTATGGCGCAGTTCACAATGGACCGAATGATTGTTTCCTTGTTGGCCACTTTTACTGTTGCCCGATACACTTCTTCTGCGGTACCGACTACTCTTTTCGTTTCAGGCACTGTTGCCATAAAGGCCTTAATTGTGCGAATTCCAGCTAATGATCGCAGTATGGCATTAGACAGTCTTGCTGTCTTAGCTTGTACCAGTTCGGTATAGGCCTGCAGACGAGAAGAAGCAGCAATCATCAACAGAATGGATGTGCACGAAGTTATAAGTGCCACGGCAAAGAGTCTGGTATCAATGAACAGCATAGCGACAGCTGATCCGCAAGCTGTTAACAGATTCGCGGCCACTTTAAAGAAGTCTGATGACAGGGCTGAGCGTAACTCATTAGTATCTGAGATGACAGTTGAGACATAGTCACCCGACTCCCTCTTATCATACTCTTGTACCGGCAGGCCGAGGATACAGGTAATGAGATTGCTACGTTTATCGAAAACTATTTTCGCCGCAAGGCGGTTTGCCATATTGGATCCCAAACCATCCAGGACGATGCCTGCTACAAACAAAAGCGCCAAGACTGCAATTGGTCTCACCAACTTCTGACTCTGTTCTATGGCGTGTAGAAGATAATTGACACACAGAGGTTGTAGTAACGCCAGACCTGAAGACACTATACCCACAGACATCACAACAACAGTGATAGCTGTGTGCGGTTTCAATAGTCTGAATACATTAAAAATTGTGGTTTTTTGACGTTGCTGAGTTTGCATAGTTGACATGATTTCCGCTATTCGCCTATGGCTGTTTGGACGGTTTCAATTGCCGATCGCTTCAAACTAGAACGTGCAGAGAAAAATGTGGAAAGTGTTCCCGCGGCGATAATGGGCACAGCAAGGATAATGAAGAACTTCCAGGGGAAGACCACTACAAAGAGATTCTTGGAAAGAGGGAGGAATGTCACAGCGGTGAAAACTCCGACGAGCAAGGTGGCCCCCGCAGAGATAAGGATACCGGTGGTCACGAGGATGAAACCATCCAAGGCCGATATGGCAAGTAGCTGTCCGGGCACAGCGCCCGCGATGGAGATAAGGGCCAGATCAAGGTTGCGTTCCTTGGCAGAGATGGCGAAACTGGCGACCGCACCGATTACAGCAATGAGCAAGGCCGACCACAGGCTGGACATAAGCTCTATCGGTGTGGCTGATCCCATGTCTTTCAACTGGGGAAAGCCACTTATGGCAGCAGTACTGGTTTGACCTGTGATTAACAATCCACCGAGCAGGAACAGGCAAGCAGTCAGTGAGATGATGGTGGAGCCGAATGCCTTCCCGCGACTTCTCACAATGGCTTGTGCCCGTGCGATCTTCCAGACATCGGATTGCACAGGAACCAGATTCGTCCATGTTTTGGTGGCCCATTGGATGATGGGTCCTCCAGAATAGGCCAGAGCGACCAGAAACAGCAGTATCGCGATGATCGGGCCTAATGACATGGGTTGCATGATGATGCCCAATTGGGTCTTACTCAGAGTTTTGGGGTCGTTCAACACCAGGATGACGGCAGCGACAGCCGGTGCCAGCAGGGCGATGAAACCACCGATAATAAGGAATCTCCTCAGACCGCGCCCAGCTCTCGTGACGTGGACTTCCTCAGTTCCTGAACCTCTCAGCAGCTCAACCGGAAGCACTTTCCTCAAAGCACGCAGAGTAAAGAGAGCACCCAACAAAGCCACAATGAAACCGACTGCAAGCCCCCTCAAAGCAAAGTCTAAGAAACCCTGCCAAGTAAAAGTGATAAGCGGCGGTAACAGCACGGCCTCCAACTGGAACTTTAGAATCCGTGGGGCAAGAATTGGCGCCAGCGCCATACCAACGATGGAGGAGATCAGAGTCAGCACGAACACCTGCACCATGGTGAGGGTCAGCACCTGCCTAGGTGTGGCACCAAGCAGGGACAACAATGCAAGTCCCTTCCGCCGCTGCCTTATGGAAGCCTGAATCGTCACCATAATGACCAGGCAACCCAGGACCATTGCTATCTGGTAGACCGAGTCCACGTTAGTGCTGAGATGGTGAGATACCACACCCACTTCCCCCGGGGAATCATGTTTGAGATCATTGATTCCCTTGCATACACTCATGGCGCACAGAATCGTCTGCGTGACCACAAGCACAAGAAACACACCGGCCCAGATTCCTCTATTGGCTTTCAGATCATTCAACGCCCACTTCATGACTTACACCTTTCACGCCGCATCGCCATACAGAATCAGGGCAATAACTACGCTTGCTCTTCCACATTCCCTGATGCGACAAATCCGCCATCACTCATGGTGTATACGACGTCGCATTGCCGGGCCAGGCGGAGATCGTGTGTGACCACGACCACGCATTTACCGGGTCGATGGGAGAAGTCCCGCAACTGCGAGAAAACCAACTGTCCGGACTTCTGGTCAAGAGCACCTGTCGGCTCATCGGCGAACACAACATCGGGATCCGCGACCAAGGTGCGAATCAAGGATACCCGCTGCTGCTCACCACCTGAGAGCGAACTAGCTGCGTCATTGTCGTGCCCGCTCAAGTGGAACTTATCCATGAGGGCATCGATGCTTCCTTGATCGACCTTGCGATGGCTGAGAGTCAAGGGGAGCAGGATATTGTCACGAACGGTCATGGACGGGACAAGATTGTAGGACTGAAACACAAACCCGATATGCGATCTGCGAAACAAAGCCAAGTTACGCTGGTTCTTCTTAGTTAGTTCCTCACCCAGCACCCACACATTTCCTTGAGATGGCTGTTCAAGACCAGAAAGGCAATATAGCAAGGTGCTCTTACCACATCCAGAGGGCCCTGTAATTGCGGTCATGGCACCACCAGCAGCAACAAAAGAAAGATCATTGAACACCACAGTGGGAGTCCCGTCACCCGAGACGAAATTCTTACTTAGCTGTTCAGCTACTACCACACCATCACGCATAATATTAACCTTCATGGTACTGAGATCAGAGTATCGCCAGACCTCATGCGATTATAAAGCCCCACGACAACGAGTACTGAATCGGACATTTCTATTGAAACAAACGCCCCATATCTGAAAAAGATAGGTCCGTTATTGTACCTTAAATCACTGAGGATATAAGGTCCTGGTTCACCGCCTATTGCTTCCTCTAGTTTGAGGGTTAATCTTTCAAGATGCTCATCAGAAAAGGGATATATGGTTATGAATTTTCCACTAGAGCTGCGTCCTGCATATTTGGTATTGGAGGATCGGTACTGTTGTTTATCCCTGAGATATTTGAACATAACATGCTCTGAAATACAGATTTTAGAAACTTTTTCTAAAACTGATTGTGCATTGTCAAGGGAAGCCGTCACATGAATTTTCCATCCGTGGGTCCTCATTATGCAAGCAGTCGGCTGCATATATGTCCATACTACGGATTTATTTGAAGCCCATCCTATCGGACAGTCAGGTTCAGGATCCCATGACTCTTCGGCATGTGCCATGAGACTACGGCTATCGACAAAGAAAGGAGATCCTGGGTGCGTCGCCCGCATGTATACAGCTTCCCCAATCATTGCGTCTCCCATCGTTGCGGACTATGCTTTGTAGTAATATTATCTGAACCCGGTTCAGTGTCAACTTCTGTTTTAACTCGCTTCTTGAATATTAATAACTTGCTCATTGCCTTTGATAGCTAAGTACCCATACGTCGCCTTTTAAGATGGCAACTTTCCTTTGAGTAGAGATGGACCTTCAATTGCTGCATCCAATGATGTCAAGACACCAAGCCGTTTGCATAGCAAACTTTTCCCAGCGTCTATACTTACCTGATCCTCCCCCGTGGCTTCCATTCTGAATGATATTAACGACTGCGTCTGCACCGATTTCCTGGAGCAGTGACACCCACTTCAGAGATTCTGGGCTATAGGAACTAAACGCGTTGTTTATGTTGGGGGTTTGGCCTTGTGGCTGTAAGCGTGTTGGGTGGTTGTTAATAGGTCGG
>NZ_JACFRV010000002.1:0-330421 GCF_016100775.1 Bifidobacterium sp. W8103 | reverse complement strand
AGTCAGATACCCCAACACCACACTCTGACCAACACACAACCAAACCCACACACAGAACCTAAAACAACGCGTTTAGTTCCTATAGGCCCCGATCTGGCGTTTGCAAGCCCAACGAATATAAAAAGATCCCGAGGTGACCTCGGGATCCTATCTGTGGAGCTAGGGGGATTCGAACCCCCGACCTTCTCCATGCCATGGAGACGCGCTACCAGCTGCGCCATAGCCCCGTGCTTGCCTTGCTTGGTGAAGCCTTGCTTATAGTACACCGGGATTGGCGAATGGAGCAACTCAGTGTGTTGCCCCGGAATTGCAGGGATTGTGAGCTATTTGATGGATTTTATCCTCGAATGGTCTTGAGGCATTCCTGAGCTTGCAAGTGCGCTAGCATGATGAACAAGGGGCGACCAAGGGGGTCGGCAGCAACGGAAAGGCGGCGGACCATGACCGGCAAAAACGATGCGGAAGTGCGGGTTGAAAAGCGGAACGAGAACCATCCTGGGGACCAGCTCATCATCAACTGCCTGCCCTTGGACCAGAGTGAACGACAGGAATTCCTCCAGGCGGCTCCAGGCGTTCGTCAGGAGTTCATTGTCGACACGGACATGCGGCAGAGCATGCATTGGCTCATCGATGTCCCTGAATCCCTCCGATCGGAGGCCACGATCATTTTGGGTAATCCGCCGGCCGAGCAGGTGGTTGCCTGCCGTAACCTGGTCTGGCTGCAGACCAGCAGCGCGGGTGTGGATGCCTACATGAAACCGGGGGTTCTGCCTCCGGGCGCCATGTTGACCAGTGCCTCAGGCGCTTACGGGCAGTCGGTCTCCGAGCACATGTTCGCCATGATGTGGGCTCTGATGAAGGACCTGCCGGCCTACCGGGACAATCAGCGTTTGGGCCGTTGGGAACCTCGCGGGGCCGTCCTTTCGCCGCATGGCTGCCAGGTCCTGGTTTTAGGCACAGGGGATATCGGAGCCTCCTTCGCTCGTCTGGCAAAGGCCGTAGGCGCTCGGACCATCGGCATCAGGCGCCATCCCGACCAGCCGGTGGAGGGGTTCGACCGTCTGGCTGGTTTTGATGATCTGGATGCCCTGCTGCCTGAGATGGGCGTAGTGGCTCTGGCCCTGCCTTCAACGCCGCAGACCCGGCACATCATCGATGACCATCGTCTTGCATTGATGAAGTCCACCGCCGTGCTGATCAACGCGGGCAGGGGAGATGCCGTGGACTGCATGGCTCTGGCCCAAGCCCTGGATAAGGACGGCATTTTCGGTGCAGGGCTGGATGTGACTGAACCGGAGCCCCTGCCTGAAGACCACCCGCTCTGGAGGCAACCACGCTGCCTGCTCACCCCGCATGTGGCCGGGGGAGCCTACCTGCCCTCCAACATGGACAAGGTTCGGGAAATCTGCCTGGATAACCTTCATCGGTTCATGGATGGCAGGCCCCTGCGCAACCGGATGAGGTGACCGCCATGCCGACAGAGCGAAACAACAGAGGCCGCAGCCATCGACGGACAACGGTTCTGCGGTGGGCGGCCGTCCTGTTGGCGCTTGCATTGATTGTGGCGGGCTCCTTGGCCTTGGCTGGCAGGCTGGTGGGCGTCGGGCCTGCTCGCCATTCAGACAATCAAAACTCCTCCGCAAACGGCCCCAGGACCGCTTCTCACGGCCCTCCTGGATATTCTCCAGAGCAGACCGCGGCCCATTCGCCTCTGACCTCGCCTGTAGACTACAACCATGACGGCGTGGATGACTACACGGCCATGGTGCGTGGAGCCCATCAGGAGGCCCGCCGCCATCCTCATTATGACAGCGGCTACTACCAGGGCGGCTATCCTCCCGATGACCGCGGCGCCTGCACCGACGAGATCTGGAGGGCCTTCCGGCAGGCCGGCTACGATCTGAAGACCATGGTCGATGCCGATATCGCCTCGTCTCCTGGGGCCTATGCCGGAGTGATCAACAGCCCGGATCCGAACATCGACTTCAGGCGGACCAACGTCCTCGGCGTATTCCTGTCCCGGCATGCCCAGCGTCTGACCAACGACACTGCGGCCACCGACCAGTGGCAGCAGGGCGACATCGTCATCTTCGACACCTCCTGGCACATCGGCATGGCCTCCGATAGAAGGGACAGCCGTGGCATTCCCCTGCTTCTGCACAACATGGGCCAGCGCGACAGGGAGAACGACTACCTGGGCTCGCCGGGCCACCGTCCCATCACCGGGCATTTTCGCTTCGACGCCTCCAAAATCCAACCCGCCGTCCTGCGGCCATGGCGGGGATGACCGGGGACTACCCTGCGGAATTGAACACGGCGGTAACTGGTTGTCTGCTACTATCGGTTCGGCCAGAAACGTCGGCCAGGTTCGAGCACGAGAGGCGGTGATGGCGATGATGAGAGTATTCAGCACCATGAACGGGCAGATCGAGCAGATCGGCAAGGCTTCCAAGGGCTCATGGATATGCTTATCGGCGCCCACCGATGTCGAGCTGGCCAACGTCTCCCAGACCACCGGTATCGACCTTGCTGACCTGCGTGCCCCCTTGGACGATGAGGAGCGCTCGCGTGTGGACGTTGAGGACGAGTACACCATGGTCATCGTCGATATTCCCCGCGCCGAGGAACGCGACGGGCGGGACTACTACGAGACCATCCCCCTGTCCATCATCGTCACCGAGGATCTGATTGTCACCGTCTGCATGCAGGACACCGTCCTGCTCCATCCTTTTATGGAGGGCACCATCCGGGGTTTCAACACCTTCATGAAGTCCCGCTTCATCCTGCAGATCCTCTACCGCAACGCCACCCTCTACCTGCGCTACCTGCGCATCATCGACCGCGAGTCGGACCGGCTGGAGCTCAAGCTGCGCCACTCCATGCAGAACCGCGAAATTCTTATGCTGCTGGAGCTCAACAAGACCTTGGTCTACTTCGCCACCAGCCTCAAGTCCAACGAGATCGTCCTGGAGAAGCTGACCGGGCTGGAGCGGATCAAGCGCTACCCGGACGACGAGGACCTTCTGGGCGACGTGATCACGGAGAACAAGCAGGCTATCGAGATGGCCAACATCTACTCAAGCGTGCTTTCGAACATGACCGACGCCTTCGCCTCCATCGTCTCCAACAACGTCAACAATGTGATGAGGATCTTCACCATCATCTCCATCAGCCTGTCGGTGCCCACGCTGATCTTCTCCATGTATGGCATGAACTTCAACCAGGGCATGTTCGGCATGCCCTTCACCGACAAACCCTGGGGGTTCGCGGTCGTGGTGATTCTTTCGGGTCTGGTGACCGCCTTGGTGACCTGGTTCCTGACGCGCTCGAGAATGTTCAAGTAGGGGCCGATCATGTTTGCACGCAGGATTGCGGCGGCTCTGCTGGCACTGGTTCTGGCAGTGCCCCTGAGCGGGTGCGGCCGCCAGGAGGATCGCTACCGGGCGGGTTCCATCGGGCCCAAGATCAGCGTGGGCATCTCCTTCGACCAGCCCGGGCTTGGATTCGCCCAGTCAGGCCAGTACCGGGGTCTGGATGTGGATGTGGCCCAGTACGTGGTCCACGAGCTGGGATACGCCGAGTCGCAGATCGTCTTCCGCCAGGTGAAGCCTGCAGACCGCGAGCGCATGCTCGAACAAGGCCAGGTGGACATGGTCGTGGCCGGCTACTCCATCACCCAGGATCGGCAGAAGCTGGTGGATTTCGCCGGACCCTACCTGGCTGCAGGGCAGGACCTGCTGGTTCGTCGAACACAGAATGACATCGCCGGGGTGGAGGATCTGGCCCAGAAGCGGGTCTGCGTGGCAGCGGGATCCACCTCCGGGGCCCTGATGCGCTCGCTGGCCCCTCAAGCCCAGGTCCAGGAGCGGGAGGAGTTCCCCGAGTGCGTCACAGCCCTGCTCAGCGGGGACACGGATGCCGCCAGCGGCGACGATTTTGCCTTGGCCGGCCTGGCTCATGTTCGCGGCGGCGGCCAGCTGCGCCTGGTCGGCAAGCCCTTCTCCAACGAACATTACGGCATCGGCGTCCCCCACGGGGATCCGGAGCTGGTGGGCGTCATCGACCAGGCCCTGAAGAGGATGATGCGGGACGGATCCTTCAAGGCCGCCCTGGGCCGGGCCTCCAGGTCCATCGGCTATTCCATTGATGCCGCCGCCCGCACGCTGCGGCCCGGCGATCGCTGAGCAAGGCTTCCGCCAGGATGACGGATGCTGGACACTGGCTCGGCCGTGTCCATGTGAATGGCGATAATTCACCATATGAACGCGAATGAAGACAGGGATCATCAGCAGACCCAGGAATCCGATCAGCCCAAGTTCCGCTACGATGCCGCCATGGCTCAGACCATCGAGGAGCACTGGCAGCAGCGCTGGGACAAGGAGGGCACCTTCTGGGCCGCCAACACCAAGGGCGACTTGACCGATGCCCAGGGCGATCATGCTGGGGGCCGCAGTCCCTACTTCGTCATCGACATGTTTCCCTATCCCTCGGGCAAGGGCCTGCATGTGGGCCACCCCCTGGGCTACATCGCCACCGACGTGGTCAGCCGCTACCACCGGATGAAGGGCGAGAACGTCCTGCACGCCATGGGCTACGATGCCTTCGGCCTGCCCGCCGAGCAGTATGCGGTCCAGACCGGCCAGCATCCCCGGGTCACCACCGAGCAGAACATCGCCAACATGCGCTGGCAGCTGCATCGGCTGGGGCTCAGCTTTGACGACCGCCGCTCCTTCGCCACCATCGATACGGACTACGTGCGCTGGACCCAGTGGATCTTCTCGCGCATCTACGAGTCCTGGTACGACCCCGACTACCGCCGTGCCGACGGGGGGACGGGCGCGGCCAGGCCCATCAGCGAGCTGGTCGAAGCCTTCAAGTCCGGCAGCAAGGCCATCCCTGGCCATGCCGACGCCTCATGGGAGGACCTGGATGAGGCCGAGCGTTCCGAGGTGCTCAACGACTTCCGCCTGGCCTACATCTCGCGCTCGCCGGTCAACTGGTGCCCCGGGCTGGGCACGGTCCTGGCCAACGAGGAGGTGACCGCAGAGGGCCGCTCCGAGCGCGGCAACTACCCGGTCTACCAGCGTGAGCTCAAGCAGTGGTCCATGCGCATCACCGCCTATGGCCACCGGCTTCTGGAGGATCTGGACATTCTGGACTGGCCCGAAAAGGTCAAGCTCATGCAGCGCAACTGGATCGGGGAGTCGCACGGGGCTTCGGTGGACTTCACCGTGCCCAGCCCTGACGGCGATCAGACCATGGAGGTCTACACCACCCGTCCCGATACGCTTTTCGGCGCCACCTTCGCCGTGGTCTCTCCCGAGCACGACCTGCTGCAGCACCTGCCCCAGGAGTGGCCTGAGGATGTGCCTGAGCAGTGGAAGGGCGGCTATGCCAATCCTGCGGAGGGCGTGCAGGCCTATCGCAGGGCCGCCGAGGCCAAAACCGCCAAGGATCGCGTGGACGAGGGCGGGGCCAAGACAGGCCTGTTTACCGGGCTGTACGCTCTCAACCCCATCACCGGGGCCAAGCTGCCCATCTTCACCGCCGACTATGTGCTGATGGACTACGGCACCGGAGCCATCATGGCTGTGCCTGGCGGTGATCAGCGCGATTACGACTTCGCCGTCAAGTATGGCCTGCCCGTCGTCTACACGGTCAGCCCTCTGCCTGAGTCCGGGCAGACATTGGACGACTACCGGGGCAAGGCGCCTTTTGTCTCTCACGACGGCATTGTGGTCAACTCTTCGGTCCAGGTCACCCAGGCCGCTGGCGATCCTCTCAGCCTGGACGGCCTGCGGGTTGACCAGGCCATCGAGAAGGTCACTGCCTGGCTGGAATCGGCCGGGGTGGGCCATGGGACGGTCTCCTACCGGCTGCGCGACTGGCTCTTCTCCCGTCAGCGTTACTGGGGCGAGCCTTTCCCGGTGGTCTATGACGACCAGGGCCTGCCCCACCTGCTGCCCGACGACCAGCTGCCGGTGGCCCTGCCGGACGTGCCCGACTACTCGCCCAAGACCTTCGACCCCGAGGATGCCCAGTCCAGCCCCGAGGCACCGCTGAGCCGCAACCAGGACTGGGTGAACGTGACCCTGGACCTGGGCGACGGCCCCAAGGTCTACCACAGGGACACCAACACCATGCCCAACTGGGCCGGATCCTGCTGGTACTACATGCGTTACATCGATCCCAAGGACGACCGGCACATGGTCGATCCGGAGGAATACGACTACTGGCTGGGACCCAAGCACAACGCCACGGCCGGGGAGTCAGGCGGTGTCGACCTCTACGTGGGTGGCGTGGAGCACGCGGTGCTGCACCTGCTCTATGCCCGCTTCTGGCACAAGGTCCTCTATGATCTGGGATACGTCTCGTCCAAGGAGCCCTTCCACAAGCTTTTCAACCAGGGGATGATCCAGGCCTACGCCTACACGGACCAGCGCGGTCAGTACGTGCCTGCCGCCGAGGTGGAGGAGCATGAGGAGGGCGGCAAGGTCAGCTACACCTGGCAGGGGCAGTCGGTCAACCGCGAGTTCGGCAAGATGGGCAAGAGCCTCAAGAACATCATCACCCCGGACGATATGTACCGCACCTATGGGGCCGACACCTTCCGCCTCTACGAGATGAGCATGGGTCCCCTGGACGAGTCCAGGCCCTGGAACACGCGCAACGTGGTGGGTGGCATGCGCTTCCTGCAGCGGCTCTGGCGCAACGTGGTGGACGAGCAGACCGGCGAGGTGGTCCTGGACGAGGGCGAACCCGACCAGAAGACCCTGAAGCTGCTCAATACCACCATCCACGACGTAACGGTGGAGATGGAGGCCATGCGGCCCAACACGGCCATCGCCAGGATGATCGTGCTCAACAACCATCTGACCGGGCTGAACCCGACGCCCAGGGCAGCCATCGAGCCCTTGGTGCTCATGCTCTCGCCCATCGCCCCCCACATCTGCGAGGAGCTCTGGAGCCGTCTGGGCCACAAGGAGTCCCTGGCGCATGCCCAGTGGCCGACCTGGGATGATCGCTATCTTGGCGAGGACACGGTCACCGCCGTGGTCCAGGTCAAGGGCAAGGTCCGCGGCAAGTTGCAGGTCAGCCCCGACATCGCGCCCGACCAGCTCAAGGCCATGGCTCTGGCACTGCCCGCCGTCCAGGAGCGGCTGGGCGGCAAGGAGCCACGGAAGGTCATTGTCAAGGCCCCTAAGATCGTTTCGGTCGTGCCAGCCTGACACTGAACTGCCCGCAGCCAGGCTGTGGACGGGTGGTGACCTTCGACCACATAGCCCCCCGACCTTCATGTCGGGGGGCTCTTTCGTGTCAGGCTGGGCTCATGAACATCAACATCACCCAGCCGCCGGCGCCGCCCCTCCAGGCACTGGCCATGAATCAATCGCTGAATCAATCGATTCGGTCGGAGCAATCAGCCGAAGGCACGGCCAAGTCACAGGTCCGACGGAATCGGCCTGTCTGGTCGTTTACGCCGCTTCAGGCCTTGATGGCCATCCTTATTCTGGTTGCGGCTCTTGCCCTAAGTCTGACCCTGCTGGCCCAGCAGGGACGGGCCCTGGCCACAGGAGTGGCTGTCGATGGATCCGAGGCCAGGTCGTCGGCTTCTGCGGACAGTAATGTGAACAGCGCTGCACACCATGGCAAGCAGGCCTCGGGAAACGATCACAGTCGTGATACTCAGGGTGAAGCGGGCAGTGAGCAGGCCGATCCTGTGGTTTCTGGCTCAGCCCAATCTGCCGAAAAGGCCGGTAACGTCCCTGCTGCTGCTCCGTCCTCCAGTGCCTCCTCAGGGACGGCTGATCAGACGGGGCGCGTGAATCTCAATAGCGCCAGCCAGCAGGATCTGGAGAATGTCAAGGGGATCGGTCCGGTCAAGGCTGCAAAAATATTGGAACATCGGCGTGCCATCGGCGGCCGCTACACCTCGGTAGACCAGCTCCTGGATGTCCCCGGCATCGGTGCCAAGACCCTGGCCCGATTACGTCCATATTTGGTGGCGCAATGATGGCCGGTCGTTCAAGAGTCCACAATGGGGCTCACGATGAGGTTGATCGGGAGAACGGCAGCCGCAATCTTCGGATGCTCCCCGCTGCTTGTCTGGCCTGGGCGGTTGCCCTGCTGGTCCCCTGGCTTCTGGACCTGAGCATGGGCGAATCGGCGGCAGGATCAGCCAAGGGCGGTGACTGGCCCAAATCGGTGGGGGAATCCAGAGGCGGCATGGCCGGTGGAGGTACGGCCGGTGGAGGCATGGGTATGACGGTCTGGATGATGCCGCTTGTCCTGGCGCTTCCATTACTCCTTGCACTGGTCCTGCTTGCCGTCAAGCTCGTCTGCTTGGTCGCCAGAGAGGTCCCCAATCGCAGGAGTCAGTTTTTTCATCGGCCCCATCGCTTGGTGTCCACTTGGTTTGATTCTCGTAGGCTGCCGACGCTGGCCGTCCTGGCTGCCGTGGCTCTGACTGCAGCATTGGCTGCCGCGGTAGGTCATGAGTCGGTGCGCAGCGGGCCGGCAGCACGTCAGATCCGTCAGGGAAAGGCGATGGCCGAGGTGCGTGGTCGGGCTCTAGGACCTATGAGCGCATCCTCTCGGCGAGGATGGGACTGTCAGGTGGAATTAAGGCTGCACCGGGTGACTGTGGCCGGTGTGCGCATGCCTTCCGATGAACGGATTGTGCTCTTCGCCCGTGGCCGGTCATGCCTGCTGCAGCAGGGCGGACTGTATCGTGCGCGTGGCCTCTTGGGGCCCTCCGTTTACGGCCGTCCCATGCCCTGGCTGACCGTGGAGGATGGCTTGAAACAAGTCAGGCCGCCAGGACCTGGTAGACGCTTGATAGTTCGTATGCAAAATGCCTTTCTCGAACAGACCGGCAAGCTGGACGATCAGGGGCGGATCCTGGTGCCGGGATTGACCATGGGCATCCTGGGCAACCAGGCCCTGCCCGGTTCGGGCTGGTCCCTTGGCAGACCGGCAGTGGAGCCCGCCTATGCCGCCCGTCTGACCCAGGATTTCCGGGCATCAGGCATCCTTCATCTGATGGCGGTCTCCGGCGGGCACTTCATGATCCTGGCCTCACTGTTGGTTTCGATCATGCGGTCCCTGCGCTCGCCTCCCCTGCTGATGGCCCTGGTTTTGTCTGCCGCCTATCTGGGCTTGGGCATGCTGATGGTCCCAGGGGATTCAGTTTTGCGAGCTCAGGCCATGGGGCTTCTTTCGGCGCTGGCCCTTGCTGTCTGCCGTCCTGCACAGTCCTTGAATACCTTGTCCTGGTGCGTGCTGCTGGTCCTGATCCTGCGGCCTTCCATGGCTTCAAGCTTCGGCTTCGCACTCTCCTGTGGTGCCGTGCTTGGCATAGGTCTGGGTAACCGGCGTTTGACGGCCCTCCTTGAAAACCATCTGCCGGCATTACTGGCACGTCCATTGGCCACGACACTGTGCGCACAGGCCGGGACTCTGCCCGTGCAGGTGCTGATGAGTCCCGGACTACCTCTGCTGGCCCCGCTGGCCAACCTGCTGGTCACTCCTGTGGTCGACGCTGCCACCGTGTCCGGCCTGCTTGCGCTGCTCACCTCCTGGCTCTGGCCTCCATTGGGGCTCTTGCTGGCCCGGTTGACCTCCTTGGGTACCGGGGTCATGGCTTTTGCCGCCACATGGCTGGGCGAGGCGGCTGCTCCGGCGGCCTGGCCTTCGGGGCCAGTCGGCAGCGCCTGTCTGCTTGGTCTGGGTCTCATGGTCGTGATCGATCATCGGCTGGTTCGACTCATCCGTACCCGGAAGTGGGACCGTTCATGGTCAGCCGTGGCAGACGAGGATTCAGGGGTTCCCTTTCGGCCATCGGCTTGGGGGTCAATCAAGGTCTGGCTACGGCAGACCTATGGCCTTCTTGCACAGTTGGTCTTCAAAAAACGACCGGGGTAATGTCCAGTGATAAAGGGAGATTTGAGGCATGACCAAAGCTCAGCAGGAGAACCCTTCCGTCCATCTGGTGGTCGGCGGCGATCCCTTCCTCAACGGTCAGCGCGTCAAGGACCTGTGCGCACAGGCATGTGCCGCCCACCCGGACAGCGAATACATAGAGATGGATGCGGCAGACTGCGACGCTTATGCCTTTCAGGAGGCGATCGGACCCTCCCTGCTCAGTCAGACGGCCGTGGTTCTTCTGGATGATCTGCAGGCGGCCGATGAGGCCTTGACTCAGGCCCTGGTGGACTTCTGCCACGAGCCGGTAGGTTCCGAATCCAGCATTGTCATCGCGCGTCATGACGGGGGCAACCGGGGCCGCAGGCTTCTGGACCAGATGGAACGTGCAGGGGCAGTCATGGAGCGTATGCCGGATCTGAAGAAGTTCGATGACAAGGTCGATTTCGTCTATGGGCAATTCAAAGCCCATCAGCGTCGCATCCAGCCGAGGGCGGCCCAGCGTCTGGTGGATGTCCTGGGTGAGCGCACTCCGGAACTTGCCGCCATGTGCTCCCAGCTCTGCTTCGATTTTGACCAGGATCCCATGACCTTGGAGATCGTCAACCGATATTTGACCGATAACCCGGCTGTGTCGGGATTCGCCGTGGCGGACAGGGCCCTTGCCGGCAGGCCGGCCCAAGCCGTCGTCGCCCTACGTTCAGCTCTGGAGCAGGGCAACGAGCCAGTATCACTTATCGGAGTACTGGCCCTGAAGCTGCGGACGCTGGGTAAGGAGGCGGCCATCGAATCGGGATCCATCACGACAGCCGAGGCCAAGGCCGCCTACTGGCAGTTGCGTGAGGCAAAGCGACAGCTGCATGGATGGACCTCCTCCGGTCTGGCGGCCTGCATCGAGGCCTTGGCACACGCTGATGAGGTCAGCAAGACCAGCAGCGGCGACGCCCGCTATGCTCTGGAACGGGCAGTGGAGCTGATCGCCGCCAAGGGAAGGACGTTGGCATGAGCCTGCAGGACAGTGCCGGGCAAAAGGATGGATTTGAGCTGGCCGTGCCAACGGGCGAGGACATGCGGCGCCTGGGCAGAAACCTGGCTTCATGTTTGCAAGGCGGGGATGTGATCCTCCTGTCCGGACCTCTGGGGGCGGGCAAGACCACGCTGGCCCAGGGGCTGGGCAGCGGACTTGGAGTGGACGGTCCTGTGGTCTCGCCCACGTTCACCATTGCAAGAGAGCTGCATGGCCATCTGTCCGACGGCTCGCCGGTCACCCTGATCCATGTGGATGCCTATAGGCTGGGCGGACAGGACTATCTGCCTGGCGAAGATGCCGTGGATCGGCTCCTGGACGAGCTGGAGTCCCTCGGTCTGGACGAGGAGTTGGAGGATCCGGGCCAAAGCACCATCATCCTGATGGAATGGGGTGAGCAGATGGCCTCGGCACTGGCCGATCAACGTCTGGAAGTGAGCATCTCCCGACCCGTGGATCCTCGGGAAGATCCTGACGCGCCACCCAGCTCCCAGGGTCAGCGTATGGTACGTCTGCGTGGAGTGGGTCCTTGGTGGGCCACCAGACTGAAGCAGTTGAGAAAGGCGATGACGGCATGAGCGGGAGCGATACGCCCCTTTTGGTGATCGATACCTCATATGGCTCGACTGTGGGATTGCCGGGGCGGGAGCCTTGCATCGAGACCGACTCGCGCTCGCATGTGGAACGCCTCCAGGTCAACATCGCCAAGGTCATGGACCAGGCCGGGCTGTCTGCAGACGATCTGAGGACCATAGTGGTGGGACTGGGCCCTGCACCTTTCACCGGTCTGCGGGCAGGCATCGTCACCGCTAAAGCCCTGGCTTTTGCCACAGGTGCCCGTCTGCTGGGACAGGACATCCTGGAGCCGCAGGCCCGCTGTGCTTATAGCCGGTTCAAGCAGCAGGGCCAAGGCCATGCCCGGCTGCTGGTTCTGGCCGTCAACGATGCTCGACGTCGGCAGCTCTATTACCGTCTCTTCGGCGACTTTGGAGACGTGGAAGCCCCGGCCCGGCCGCTGACCGAAATGAGCATCGACTATCCAGCTGCCATCTGTGAGAGAGTCACGGCCATTGTGGAAAAGAGTGGGTCTGCGGATCAGGGCCCTGTCACTCTGGTCATCAGCGGCCACGGAGCCGGTCGCTACGCTGACCAGTGGGAGCGTCTGGATAAGCATCCGGATATACGGGTGATACTGGACGAAGGATCCTTCCTGGAGGATCGGACCCAGGGGACAGCTCTGATGGCAGCTTGTGCATGCAGACGTGCCCGGCAGGGGCTGATCGACCCGGTGGAACCGCTTTACCTTCGTCGGCCGGACGTTTCGGTGCCCAATCCGCTCAAGCACGTGGCTGTCCAGTCATGATTCGCAGGGCGGCCTTGGGGGACCTGGACCAACTTGTCGACTTGGAGACGAACATCTTCGGCGACCAGGCCTGGAGCCGGCAGGAGCTGCGGTTTGAGTTGTCTGCGCCCTCCCGCACCTACCTGGTATGGGAGGACCAGGGAACCGTCCTGGGCTACGGAGGTTATTGGTCGGGCGAAAGGGATGCCGAGCTGATGACCATCGGGGTGCTGCCGGAAGCCCGGCATCGCGGTATTGCAGGATCCCTGCTGGCCAGGCTTATTGCCGGAGCAGATCATGAAGGTCTGCAAGGCATGAACCTGAAAGTGCGCATAGACAACCCGGCGGCCATTGGCCTCTACAAAAAATTCGGTTTCTCAAGGACGGGTCTATCCAAGGGCTACTATCAGCCTCAAGACGTGGATGCCTGGGCTATGACCAGACCTTTGAGCTCGGTCGGGCCGGGTCCGGTGGGATTTGTCGGCAGCAAGTTTTTAGAAGGACAGGAAAGGATCATCGACCATGAGTGAGCCTCTGGTGCTTGGCATCGAATCCACCTGCGACGAGACCGCGGCCGCCCTGGTGCAGGGCAACCGGCTGCTGTCCAACGTGGTGGCCTCCTCCATGAACGAGCACGCCCGCTATGGGGGCGTCATCCCTGAGATCGCCTCGCGGGCACACGCTGAGTCCTTTGTACCGGTCGTCTCCAAGGCCCTGAATGATGCGGATATGGACCTGTCCCAAGTGGATGCCATAGCGGTCTCGGCTGGTCCCGGACTGGCTGGTTGCCTGGCCGTAGGCGTTTCCGGTGCCAAGGCGCTGGCCTGGGCAGCGAAAAAGCCTCTATATGGCATCAACCATGTCATCGGCCATATAGCGGTCACCCAGCTCCAATTCGGACCTTTCCCTGAAAATGCCCTGGCCCTGATCGTCTCCGGCGGCCACACCTCATTGCTGCATGTGGATGATCTGGCGAAATCGGTTCAGGTGGTGGGCACCACCCTGGATGACGCGGCGGGGGAGTGCTTCGACAAGATCGCACGTCTGCTGGGCTTCCCCTATCCCGGCGGCCCCCACATCGACCGCCACGCCCGGGTGGGCGACCCTCACGCCATCGCCGTGCCCCAGGGGCTGACCAAGGGCCGGGCCGGAGCAGAGCATCCCTATGATTTCAGCTTTTCCGGGGTCAAGACCGCCGTGGCTCGATGGGTCGAGCGCAGACAGCAGGCCGGGCTCGACATTCCCGTGGATGATGTCTGCGCCTCTCTGGCTGATTCCGTGGCCACCGTCCTCTCCCGCAAGGCCATGGCCGCCTGCCACAGATTCGACACGGATACCCTGATTGTCGGCGGCGGGTTCTCGGCCAACTCGCAGCTGCGCGGCAAGCTTGAAGAGTTCGGCGAGCAGGAGGGCATCAAGGTTCGCATTCCGAAAATCAACCTGTGCACGGACAACGGCGCCATGGTGGCCATGCTGGGCGTCAATCTGGTCCAGGCGGGACGGGCTCCCTCTGCTCCCGACTTCTCCATTGATTCGGCCATGCCCCTGGACAGGATCCTCATGTAATCGACACGCCAAGTTGTCGGATACGAGAGTTCTGACTATAGTATGGTAATTGTGTTCAGCGAGAGTTGAACGGGACATTCCCGCATAGCTCAGTTGGCAGAGCGTTCGACTGTTAATCGAAATGTCGCTGGTTCAAGCCCAGCTGCGGGAGCTCTCAACCGCCGGTCTTCCGGCGGTTTTCTTTATCTGCCAGGTTTCTTTGCATTGTGCAATCTGCCAAGCAAACGCCCCCCCCCCCCTCCACCTATCTCGAATGCTCCCGGTTGTTGCAAATATGGGTGTCGGGATGCTCAACCGACTGAATTGATGAGATGTTTCCTGGCTCAAGGACTGATGCTGCCGGCTTGTTTTGAATATTCTCATCTCTCGTGTGAGGTGATTATGTAGCCTGTCGTTGGATACTGGGACAAGCATATTTGTGATTGCTCTGTGCCGCATGGGGCGACAGACGGGTGGCTCGCCGAATTCACAACGTTGTACTATTCAGATGTTCCATAGTTTCAACATGGACGAGAATCATGGATGATACAGTCAGAACGAAGGAGTCGGACAGTGACGCAAGGGCAGCAGAATCACAGGGGCAGGGCACAGTTCAGGGTGGATGAGGAGCAGGAGTCCACGCCCATTGACGATCGCCTCTTCGGATCCTTCGTGGAGCACCTGGGCAGGGGAATCTACTCGGGCATCTATGAGCCGGGTCATCCGACAGCAGACGAACAGGGTTTTCGCCGGGATGTCATGGATCTGGTCAAGGAACTGGGCGTGACCACCATCCGATATCCGGGCGGCAACTTCGTCTCGGGTTATCGTTGGGAGGATGGCGTGGGACCGCGCGAAAGCCGTCCCCGTCGTCTCGACCTGGCCTGGCACTCCGGCGAAAGCAACGAGTTCGGCCTGCACGAGATGCGCGACTGGCTGGACAAGCTGGGCGGCAACGAGCTCATGGAGGCCGTCAACCTGGGCACCAGGGGCATGCAGGAGGCCCTGGACCTGCTCGAATACTGCAATGTCCCCTCGGGCACCGAGCTGTCGGAACGCCGTCGTGCCAACGGCCATGATCGCCCCTTCAACATCAGGATGTGGTGCCTGGGCAACGAGATGGACGGCGACTGGCAGATCGGTCACAAGAGTGCTGAGGAATACGCCGATCTGGCCAACCGGACGGCTGTGGCCATGCGGATGATCGACCCGGACTTGGATTTGGTTGTCTGCGGATCCTCATCGCACACCATGCCCACCTTCGGCCTCTGGGAGCGCACCGTGCTGGAGCGCTGCTTCGACAATGTGAACTTCCTCTCATGCCATGCCTATTACGCGCCCAAGGATGGGGACATGGCCAGCTTCCTGGCTTCAGGCGTGGACATGGACGGTTTCATCACCGACGTGGCGGCCACCATCGCCGCCTCGCGTGCCCGGCTGGGCAGTGATCATCAGGTTTTCATCTCCTTCGACGAGTGGAATGTCTGGTACCAGGATGCTGAGGCCAGCAGATCGCCCGAAGGCATCGGCAATTGGCCCGTAGGCGCGCCGCTCCTGGAGGATGTCTATTCGGCGGCGGATGCCGTGGTGGTGGGCGACCTGCTGATCACCCTGCTCAGGCATGCCGACGTCGTTCATGCGGCCAGCCTGGCCCAGCTGGTCAACGTCATTGCCCCCATCATGACCGAGCCCGGCGGCCCGGCCTGGAGACAGACCATTTTCTACCCCTTCGCCCTGACCGCCCGTTATGCGCGGGGCGCCAGCGTGCTCAAGAGCCTGCAGAGCGGCGACACCTATGAGACATCCCGCTATGGCCAGGTGCCGATGACCGATTCAGTGGCCGTCAGAGGTGCCGATGGCTCCCTCAGCATTTTCGCGGTCAACCGCAGCCTTGACCGTTCTGTTGATTTCAGCATCGCCCTGCCCGAGCAGGATCGACATCGGCAGGCCACGGTCAGTACCCTGCACGAGGACGACCCCTCGGCACGCAACACGCTTGAAGACCAGGAACGAGTCGTCATGCATGCCCGGAAAGACTTCAGGATGGATGGGGACACCTTGGACCTTCAACTGCCTCCCGTCTCCTGGACGGTCATACATCTGGCTTAAACAGGCCGCCAAAGGCATCTAGGTTGGGGAACCCATAGGGGATTTTCGATTACGGTGCCTTTACGGTCCATGTGGATGTGGACGATCACATATTCGACCACATGCCTCCTTCCGGTTCACGTGGCTTTGGCATTCAATCCATCATGATGGTGGACGCTCAATCGGGCGTCCACGTTGACGGAATGAAGGTGCGACCATGGCCTGTGCGCGTGACCATAAGAACAAGGGCATCAGGCGGGTTACCGGCCGGATGCCCATCATGCCTTCCGGCTGTCGGCCCCCCTGGTTTCCCGGGACCCTGCTGGTGTTGATACTGGCACTGGTCCTGTCGGCTGCGGGGCCTACGGCAACCGTCACGGCTCAGCCTGCGCCGATCCTGCCTTCGGCTGCAGCTCCGGCGCAGAAGGGTCGAGTTGCCTCGTCGACCACAGCCTGTCGCCGGGGTTGGCTGTGGCCCCTTGAACCTCTGCCTGGCGGTAAGACCGCACCGCAGGTTATGAGTCCCTTTGATCCTCCGGATCGTCCATGGCTGAGCGGTCATCGCGGGATGGATTTGGCGGCGGAGCAAGGCAGCAGTATCCGTGCACCGGCAGACGGTGTCATCGACTTTGCAGGCTCCGTAGCGGGCAAGGACGTGGTCTCCATACGTCACGGCGACCTGGTCTCCACCTATGAACCTGCACAGAGCTCTCTGCCGGTAGGGACCCGGCTGCAGACCGGTACAGTCTGGGGAAGGGTGCAGGGAGCCTCCGACCACTGTGCCCAGGAGTGTCTGCACTGGGGCCTGAAAGACGGTCAAGGCCGTTATCTGGATCCCGGTGCCAGGGTCGGATGGCATCGCATTCGTCTCAAGCCCCTGTAGGAATGTGGGTTTCGCTTGCAGGACTCGCGCGTTTGCAGACCGGGTATATCGCCAGCCCGGGGGAGCGGTTAGAATCGTTATGCATAACGCCGTTTCAGCAGGGAGTGGTCATGCAGAACATGCAGCAAGAATTCACGCGTCCGCTTGAGGAGCCGATAGATGCTGATGCAAGCGTCTTTTCCCTGCTCGAAGACAGGGTGGAGCGCCTGGGGGACAGTCCCTTGATCGAATACCGAAGCGGACGTGAGTGGAGCACCATCACGGCCCGTGAGTTCCGGGACCGTGTTGTCGCGCTGGCCAAGGGGCTTATGGCCCGGGGTGTCGGGCGTGGCGATTCGGTGGCCATCCTCTCGCACACCCGATGGGAGTGGACTGCCCTGGACATGGCCATCCTGGCCATTGGAGCGGTGACGGTGCCGGTCTACGAGACAGACTCGCCCGATCAGATCCGGCGCATCTTCAACGACTCCCATGTGGGCATGGCCTTTCTGGAGGATGACGACATGAGGGCCCGGGTGGATGCGGTTCGTTCCCAGTGCGCCTATCTGAACGACCTGTATGTGATTACCAGGGGAGCGCTGACCACCATGACCGCCTACGGACGGGCGGTGGACCAGGCGGACTTCCAAGCCCGGGCCGACTCGGTACATGGGTCCGACCTGGCCACCATCGTCTACACATCAGGCTCCACGGGCAAGCCCAAGGGCATAGAGCTCAGCCACAGCAACATCGTCTTCACAGTGCGGTCGGGCGCTCAGGCAGTCCCTGACATCTGCCTTGGTGAGGGCAGACGGCTTCTGCTCTGCCTGCCCCTGGCCCACGCCTTCGCCCGTTGCCTGCAGTTCTTCGCCATCGCTACGGATCTCACCTTGGGGCTAACCGGGTCCATCCGCAGTCTGCTCCAGGACATGCAGACCTTCAAACCTACGTTCATCCTGGCTGTGCCCCGAATCTTCGAGAAGATCTATAACGCCGCCTCCCAGCGGGCCGGCACCGGTGCCAGGGGCAGAATTTTCCTGGATGCCGCAGGAGTGGCCAGGCAGTGGTCCCGTCATCAGCAGACCGGCAGCCGGGTTCCCATGTCGCTGAAGACCAAGCACCTCATGTATACGGGCACCGTCTACGATCCCATCCTGGAGGCACTGGGCGGCCGGGTCAAGTATGCCATTTCGGGCGGAGCCCCCCTGGACAGGGACATTGCGGACTTCTTCAACGGCATAGGCCTGCCCCTGCTGGAGGGCTACGGCATGACCGAGACCATGGGTCCGGTGACGGTCAACCCCACCAAGGGCTACCGGCTGGGCACCATCGGCCTGCCCATGCCCGGCATCACCGTGGGCATCGATCAGGAGGGCCAGCTATGCGTCAAGGGCCCCGACGTCTGCATGGGCTACCACAACCATCCCGAAATCACCACCAGGCAGATTCGCGACGGCTGGCTGCTGACCGGCGATCTGGGCAGTCTGGACGATGATGGGTTCGTTCGGCTGACCGGCCGACGCAAGGAAATCATCATCACTGCCGGTGGCAAGAACATCTCGCCGGCGCTGCTGGAGACGGCTGTCGAACGTTCGCCCATCATCAGCCACTGCATGGTCATCGGGGACCGCAGGCCATTCATCTCGGCCCTGATCACCCTCAATCCCGATCAGGTCGACCGCTGGCTGCGGGACCAGGGCGCCGAGCCCCTGAAAGATGCAGCTGCAGCTGGGGAGAACCCCATCATCCGCACCGAGGTCGACCGTGCCGTGGACGCGGCCAACGCTCAGGTATCCCGGGCCGAGGGCATCCGTCGCTATCTGATTCTGGACCAGGACTTCACTCGTGAAAACGGATTGCTGACCGCATCATACAAGCCCCGCCGTCAGGAGGTTCTCAAGCGGTATGAGGACCGGATCGAGCAGGAGATCTATGCTCAGAGACCCGCGTCGGCTGGCTTGATGTAGCCTGTATCGATCAGCGCCGCTTTGAGGTTGGAGGCCGAGACCGCGACCAGGGGTCTTGATAGGCGACGCAACTGTTTGCCGTTCTGGTCGATGGTCTGGACCGTATCCATGGCCGGCACTTTGCCTTGGCTGTTGAGGCCGACGCAGGCCTTGGCGATATCAGCTGCGATCCCCAGCCTGTCCTCCAGACCGGTCATCCACTGACGTCCGTCAACGATTTGAGGGATGTTGTCTACGTAGGCGCCATATCCGCTGATTATGGGCCAGGCAGGGTGGTCGTCCGAGGGCGTGGAACCTTCGGTCTTGCCCGTGGTCTGCTGTGAAGGATCCGCATCCGACCCCGTCGGATTCTGGGTTGCAGGGCTCTGGGCGGGTTTGGGCACCCGCTGCCGATGCAGATCCTGGCGGCCGGCCATGGATCCGACAATGCCTGATATGGAGATCTCCGGGTTGACGTCCGCTGACGTACCCCGATAACCCAGATCCCCGAGCTCGGAGACCACACCGGAAACAATGAAGTCGTTCATGGCCAGAATGCCGTCCACCTCGGTATGGGTCTTGGTGTCATCGTTCATGGACAGGCGGGTCGCCAGCTCTTTGCCTGTAGCTGAGGCATCCTTGCCTGGGTCAAAGGCGACCGCCTGCCAGTCCTTCTCGGTGCTGTCCGCCTTCAGACGCCCTGAGGGGCTGACAGCCCGCCCATCCTTGAAGTAGGGACCCAGCACCTGCCAGATTCCGACGAAGGCCTGTGCGGGGAAAGAACTCTGCTCATCCTGTTCCTCATGTCGTTCCTGATCGGCCTGGCCGGTTTCAGCATCCTCGTCAGCAGAGGATGTATCCGAGGATGACGCATCAGAGGAGGATGTCTCGGCTGTGCGGTTGGGCAGCAGAACCTCGATGCGGCAGGGGTTGTTCTTGCTGGCCTTGTCCAGCTCCAGCTTGCTGGCCAACTTGTTCGCCTGCATCTGCCCAATGGCCCGAGCATCGGACAACTGCACGAACAGATCCGGGTGAATGCCCGGCACCTGATTGGCCAGCAGCACCACATGCATGCCCGCGCCCGCAGCAAGGCGCAGAGACGAGACCAGGCGTGCGCTCGCCTTGTCTTCGGCATCGGCATCCAGCGACTTGCTGATGTAGTCGCCATACTGGCGGGTAATGGAGTCTGGCGAGGTCATGGGTGCCACCACCAGTGTGGTCGGTTCTGAGGTCTTCCCGGCCTTGCGCTCCGAAAGGCGGTTGACCACATAATCCTGCAGTTCCTTGCTTTGGTCCTCCAGATTCCCGCTGGTGTAGGCATCGATGCGCTTACCGGAAAGATGCTCCTTGGTCAGTGCCGCCTTGAGCTCTGGAACCAGGGCGGCCCACTTGTTGATGGGCGTGTGCTGGGACAGGGTGATGCCGTCAGAGGGAGTGAAAATGGCCACCCGACCGGGCACTTCGGCAGCTGTCGTGGAGGTCGCCGGGCTCTGCGGGGCGCTCGGGTATTGTTTCCCCCCGCCCATGGCCGGATCGCAGGCGCCTGCCGATGCCACCATGACCAGGCATGCCAGCAGGGCCAGCAAGCCGGACAGATGCCGTGCAAAGCCGGTCTTCTTCACATTCGCTCCTTCGTTCCGACAGAGCCCGACTCTGGCCGGGTCCCGAGCAACCATTGTATGGGCTCTCGGGCAGGAGCGTATGGAGTCTCCCCGCTTTTGCGCACAAGCTTCTCGCCAAGTGGCAGACGGTCAAGGCCGAACCGGACAGATCAGCGGCCTGTTCTGGCCAGGGAATGATACCCTGTCCAATCGGTTAGTCCGCCTTGTGTTCTGTGGCCTCTGTCGCAGCTGAAGCCATATGCGCGGCAAGGGCCTGATCCAGGGCATCCATGAACCCTTCGGTGTCGAGCCAGGGCTGGTCAGGACCGACCAGGCTGGCCAGATCCTTGGTCATGCGGCCGGAGCGCACGGTCTCGATGACCACTGACTCCAGGGTTTGTGCGAACTGGGCCACCTTGGGCGTATCATCCAGCCGCGCCCGCTGTTTGAGTCCGCCGGTCCAGGCGAAAATGGAGGCGATCGGGTTGGTGGAGGTGGTTTCCCCCTTGAGCCAACGCCGGTAATGCCTGGTCACGGTCCCATGGGCGGCCTCGGCCTCCACCGTCTGCCCGTCGGCCGTCATCAACATGGAGGTCATGAGGCCAAGGGACCCGAACCCTTGAGCTATCGCATCGGACTGGACATCGCCGTCGTAGTTCTTGCAGGCCCAGACATAGCCGCCCTGCCACTTGAGCGAGGAGGCCACCATGTCATCGATCAGCCGATGCTGGTAGGTCAGCCCCTCCTGCTCGAACCGGCTCCGGTACTCCTGCTCGTAGACCTGGGCGAAGATATCCTTGAACCGGCCGTCGTAGGCCTTGAGGATGGTGTTCTTGGTGCTCAGGTAGACCGGGTAGCGCCTTTGCAGGGCATAGTTGAAGCAGGAGCGTGCAAAGTCGCGGATGGAGTCGTCAAGGTTGAACTGCACCTGGGCCACGCCCGGACCCGGGTAGACGGTCACTTCCCGGGTCACCGGGGCGCTCCCGTCCTCGGGGGTGAAGGTGACGCTCAGTTTTCCCGGCCCGGGCACGGTGAAATCAGTGGCCTGGTATTGGTCGCCAAAGGCATGGCGGGCCACCACGATGGGCTTGGACCATCCGGGAACCAGCCGGGGGATGTTGTCGATGACGATGGGCTCGCGGAAGATGGTTCCGCCAAGAATGTTGCGGATGGTGCCGTTGGGCGACTTCCACATGCGCTTGAGACCGAATTCCTTCACACGGGCCTCGTCCGGGGTTATGGTGGCGCACTTGACGCCCACATGCTCGCGCTGAATGGCCTGGGCCGCCTGCACGGTTATCTTGTCGTCGGTGGCGTTCCTGTTGCGGATGCCCAGATCGTAATAGTCCAGGTCCACATCCAGATAGGGCAGAATCAGCCGTTCCTTGATCATTTTCCAGATGACCCGGGTCATCTCGTCACCGTCGAGCTCGACGATGCGTCCCTTCACGGCGATCTTCTCCATGGCGGCCTCCTAACAGTGGGCGGGTCGGGGGCCGGATCCTGCTCCCGGTGCCGCAGTTGCGCTCGCGAACAGTTCTATCCCAAGTTTGTTACTCTCTGTTCCCTGGCTCGTAACCCGTTCGTAGCAAGCCGGAGCGTCATCATGAGGCGCTAGGCTGGCAGACATGACACAGGAAATCGAAATCGGTCTCGGCAAGAAGGCTACGGTGGCCTACACGCTCGATGATGTCTCCATACTCCCATCAAGAAGGACCAGGGATCCCCAGGATGTCTCCACGGCCTGGCAGGTGGATGCCTACGAGTTCGACCTGCCACTGCTGGCGGCGCCCATGGATTCGGTGACCAGCCCCGAGACGGCCATCGCCCTGGGACGGTTGGGCGGACTGGGCGTGCTCGATCTGGAGGGACTGTGGACCCGATACGAGGACCCGCGTCCCCAGCTGGATCGGATAGCCCATGCCTCGCCGGAGCAGGCGACCGGGGTCATTCAGGAGGCCTACCGGGAACCGGTCAAGGCGGAGCTGATCACCCGCCGTCTGCAGGAGATTCGCAAGGCCGGGGTCACGGTGGCCGGGGCCCTGTCGCCCCAGCGCACCCAGGAGTTCTACACGACGGTGGTCGATGCAGGCGTGGATCTGTTCGTGATCCGCGGCACGGCGGTATCGGCCGAGCATGTCTCCACCAGCCACGAGCCCTTGGATTTGAAGAAGTTCATCTATGACCTGGACGTTCCGGTCATCGTCGGCGGGGCCGCCACCTACCAGGCTGCCCTGCATTTGATGCGCACGGGTGCCGCCGGGGTGCTGGTCGGGTTCGGCGGGGGAGCCTCCTCTACCGACTCCGCCACCATTGGAATTCAGGCTCCTATGGCCACGGCCATCTCGGATGTGGCGGAGGCGCGTCGTGACTACCTGGACGAATCCGGCGGCCGCTACGTTCAGGTCATCGCCGACGGGGAGACCGGCACCTCGGGGTCCTTTGTCAAGGCCTTGGCCATGGGGGCCGACGCGGTCATGCTGGGCACGCCCCTGGCCAAGGCCACGGAGGCTCCCGGTCAGGGCATGCACTGGGGGGCCGAGGCCCATCACCCTGAGCTGCCCAGGGGTCGCAGGGTCCAGGTCGGCCAGGTGGGGAGTCTGGAGCGCATACTCTTCGGACCCAGTGATCGCACCGATGGCAGCCTGAACCTGATCGGGGCCCTGCGCCGGGCCATGGCCTCCACCGGCTACGTGGATGTCAAGAACTTCCAGAAGTGCCGCGTGGCAGTGACTCCCGCCCCTCGCTGCTGAGCAGGTATTTATCCACAATCCGTATCAAGGCCGGTTCAGGTTGACCACATTCCTGAACCGGCCTTTACATTGCCTCAGGGCATTCTTACTCTGGACGTAATCGCTGTCGTTGCGTCGGTCACCCAGTGCACCTCGCCGGCATGAGAGGGGGAAGCAAACAAGCACATCGAAGTGCGAGGGGAGAAGTATGACGGAGTATATGGATCTGGCGCCGACCTGGGATGGGGATCGTGCAATCAGGGACTCGGCAGGACAGGACGTCGGCGGCTGGTGGCCGTCCACCTGCGTTCAGGTGCCGCTGGGACTTGGGGGCATCAACCTGACAGTGCGAACCGTCAACTTCGTTCGACCGGCGGATGCGGCCGGGCATGAGGGTCTGACGGGGGATCTCAAGCGAATTCTGGTCAACCTGTGCGCCCTGGCATCCAGGGTCTTTGATGTGCTGCGGGGTCGTCTACCGATGAAGGGCCTGGACCGTGTGCTCAACCGCGTCTGCATGGAACGGCTGGCTATGCTGGCCCGGCTTATGCGTGATCGGCATCTGGGCATGGTCCGCACGTCGGATCATGTCGGCCTGGCCTATCTGCCGCTGGTTCCTAAACTGGTCGAGCTCTACCGGGTGGACTGCGACCGTTACGAAACCACCATCGGATTCCTGGTCGGCGAGCGCACGGTGCTGGCCAACCTGATCGTCGCCAGAAGCGGTTCGCGCTGGCTCTGTGTGCGCTTCGACATGGGCTAGGCGTCGGCTTTGGCGGGTTGACCCATATGATGGTGGGTATGTTGCGTGAATATACGGTCGAGCTTCAACACCCGACGACGGACAAGGACACCATCTATTCACTCCTGGCAAAACGCACCGCCCGCGACCCTGAGGAGCTGGTTGCCCAGTGGCAGGATCCCATGACCAGAAACTGGCATGATGTCAAGGCCGGGCAGATGTCCGCACGGGTTCGCGCCGTGGCCAAGGGCATGATGGCCTTGGGCGTGGAAAAGGGCAGCACCGTGGTCATCTATGCCTCCACCAGCTATGACTGGGGGGTCACGGACTTCGCCTGCGCCGCCATCGGGGCGGTCTCGGTGCCCATCTACGAGACCGACTCGCCCAGCCAGGCCCAGAAGATCGTTCAGGATGTGGATTGCGTCCTGGCCTTCGCCGGCGACTCGGAGCATGCGCAGATCCTGGAGCAGGTCCGGGGATCCTCGCCCAAGCTCAAGTATGTCTTCAACTTCGAGGCCGGGGGCCTGAACGCAGTCAGCGAATTCGGCCAGGGGATCGACGACGAGCGCCTGGACCAGGCCATCGCCCAGGTCAAGGCCGACGATCTGGCCACCATCGTCTACACTTCGGGGTCCACCGGTGAGCCCAAGGGCGCTATGCTCTCCAACCGGAATTTCGTCCACATCGTCTTCGTGGGCTGGGATGTGCTCTACCACATGCTGGCAGCGCCCTCCCGCCTGATGCTCTTCCTGCCCCTGGCGCATTGCTTCGCCCGCTACATCCAGTACGTGGCCATCGGTGCTCAAGGTGTGGTCGGATACGTCTCCAACGCCAAGCACCTGCTGACCGACCTGCGCACCTTCCGGCCCACCTATCTGCTGGGCGTGCCCCGTGTCTTCGAGAAGGTCTACAACGCCGCCTCTCAGAAGGCGGGCACAGGTCTGGCCGGCAAGGTCTTCGCCAAGGCCACCAGGCACTTCATCAAATGGTCCAAGGATGAGCAGGAGGGGCGCGGTCACTCGCCGCTGACCCGCCTGGCCCATGCCTTCTACACCAAGACCGTCGGCAACACAATCGAGTCCGCCCTGGGCTCCAACCTGAGCTACCTGGCCTGCGGCGGCGCGCCCATGAACGCCGACCTGGCCCACTTCTTCAACGGAATCGACGGGATCACCTTCATCCAGGGCTACGGGATGACCGAGACGGCAGCCCCCTGCATCGTCAACTTCGAGGATGCCAACGAGGTGGGGTCGGTCGGCCGACCAGGCTCGGGCATCACGGTCAGGCTGAGCGACGATGACGAGCTTCTGGTCAAGGGTCCCAGCGTCTTCATGGGCTACTACCACCAGCCCGAGCTGGATTCCACCGTCCTCGATAAGGACGGCTGGCTACACACCGGTGATCTGGCCCAGATCGACGATCAGGGCTTCGTCTTCATCACCGGCCGCAAGAAGGACGTCATCATCACCGCCGGTGGCAAGAACGTCAGTCCGGCTCCCCTGGAGGATGTCATCAGCACCTGCCCGATTGTCTCCCAGGCCGTGGTCGTGGGCGACGGCAGGCCCTTCGTCGGTGCCCTGGTCACCCTGGATGCCGGTATGCTCAAGTCCTGGCTGACCTCCCAGGGTCTGGACGCTGACATGAGCATGGAGCAGGCCAGCCGTAACGATGCCATCCATGCCTTCATCCAGCAGTATGTGGACAAGGCCAACTGCAACGTCTCGCGTGCCGAGTCGGTGCGCAAGTTCCTGGTGCTGGACAAGGATTTCAGCCAGGAGGACGGCACCCTGACCCCCAGTCTGAAGGTCGTGCGCCCCGAGGTGCTCCGCCAGTACGCCGAACTCGTGGACAAGGTCCTCTATGCGCCCAGGACGCCGGCCAAGCCCGCCGCCAAGGAGAACGACATCGTCAGCAGGGCACGGACCACCATGAGTGATTCCCTGGCCAGCATGACCGGACGCAAGCGTGATGGCCGCCAGGAGGAGGAAGCGGCCCCAGAGGACGAGAAGGACGGCCGCGACGGCCGGGATGACGAGGAGTAAGCAGTGGCGATTCGTACAATCAGAGTGGTTCCCGATCCGGTTTTGCGCACTCCCTGCGATCCTGTGACCAGCATCACCCCGGCTGTGCGCAGTCTGGTGCGTGATCTGGTGGACACTGTCGACGATCCCGGCAGGGCAGGCCTGTCGGCCAACCAGATCGGCGTGGGCCTGCGCGTCTTCTCGTACAATATTGGCGGCAAGGTGGGCTACATCATCAATCCGGTCATCGACAAGACCTCAGGCGAGCAGTATGGCGAAGAGGGATGCCTGTCCCTGCCCAACCTCTGGTATCCGACCAGGCGGGCCGATTACGCCCGGGCCCACGGCATCGATCTGGATGGCAAGACGGTGACCCTCGAAGGCCATGGCATCATGGGACGGATGATCCAGCACGAGTGCGATCATCTGGACGGCCATGTCTATGTGGATCGGCTGGAGAGCGACGTCCGCCGCAAGGCCATGCAGCAGCTGAGATCAGCCAGGTAGGCAGAGGGTGAACATGATACCCGAGGTCATTGGCCTCGGGTATCATGGTAATTCGGCGTGTCATTGCGCAGGTCCGCTGTCACGGGTGGGCAGGCGCGCCAAAAGTATTCCCGAACACACGCCGCGAATTCGCGCCATGTCCGCGACGTCCTGTGTCGGTCGGCTCCCCGGAGTTGCACGCAGGTGCACATGGCCAGGCAATAACCGACAATGAAAGGTACGGACATGGCACAGATCACCATGAGCGAAATGCTGAAGGCCGGCGTCCACTTCGGACATCAGACCCGTCGTTGGAACCCCAAGATGAAGCAGTACATCCTGATGGAGCGCAACGGCATCCACATCATCAACCTCTTCAAGTCGCTCGGTCTGATTGACCAGGCCTATGACTTCATCAAGCAGACCGTGGCCCACAACGGCACCGTGCTCTTCGTGGGGACCAAGAAGCAGGCCCAGGAGGCCATCAAGGCCCAGGCCACCCGGGTGAACATGCCCTACGTCTCCGAGCGCTGGCTGGGCGGCATGCTGACCAACTTCCAGACCGTGACCAAGCGGGTCGGCCGCTTGAAGGAGCTGGAGGAGATGGACTTCGACGACGTGCACGGCTCGGGGCTGACCAAGAAGGAGCTCCTGCTCCTGCGGCGCGAGAAGGACAAGCTGGAGCGTCAGCTGGGCGGCATCCGCAACATGAGCCGCACCCCTTCGGCCCTGTTCGTGGTCGACATCAACAAGGAGGCCCTGGCGGTCTCCGAGGCCAATAAGCTGGGCATCCCGGTCGTGGCCCTGGTGGACACCAACACGGATCCTGAGCTCGTCACCTACCCCATTCCCGCCAACGACGATGCCATTCGCGGCGTCGAGCTGCTGACCAGGCTCATGGCTGATGCCGTGGCCGACGGTCTGCTGGAGCGCTCCGGCAAGGCCGCCAAGACCGAGGAAGCCTCCGACCAGCCCATGGCCGAGTGGGAGAAGAACCTGCTGGAGAACAAGGACGGACAGCCGCAGGAGCAGGCCCAGGATGCCGCCCAGGCTTCCCAGGCCGGGCAGCCTGCGCAAGAGCAGCAGGAGACCCCCGCTGCCGATCAGGCCGCCTGAATCTGGCGTCTAGATAGGAGAGTTTCATGGCAAAAATCACCGCTGCACTGATCAAGGAGCTGCGTGATCAGACCGGCGCCGGCATGATGGACGTCAAGAAGGCCCTGACCGAGGCCGAGGGCGACATGGCCCGCGCCAAGGAGATCATCCGCGCCACCGGCATCCAGGCCGCAGGCGCCCGCGAGGGCCGCAAGGCTCAGGAGGGCCTGATCGCCTCCACCGTCGTCGAGGGCGGACAGGGCCAGATCGGCTATGCCGTCGAGCTCAACTCCGAGACCGACTTCGTGGCCAAGACCCCTCAGTTCATAGAGTTCGGCAAGGAGGTCATCGACGACGTGGCCAAGGCTGATGCCTCCAACGCCGAGCAGGTCGATGCCGCTCCGTCCAAGTCCGGTACCGTCAAGGAGACTGTGGAGGAGGCCGGCGCGCTCTTCCATGAGCACGTCAAGGTCGGCCAGGTGGCCCGGGTCGAAGGTCCCCGTGTGGAGATCTACGCCCACCGCAAGTCCGTGGAGATGCCCCCCTCCATCGTGGCCATGATCGCCACTGATGAGGCCGGCGCCCAGGTGGCCCATGAGGTGGCCCTGCAGATCTCCGCCATGAGCCCCAAGTGGCTCAGCCGCGAGGATGTGCCCGCCGACGTGGTGGAGTCCGAGCGTCGTGTGGCCACCGAGAAGTCCCAGGCCGAAGGCAAGCCCGAGAAGATCATTCCCAAGATCGTCGAGGGGCGTCTGAACGCCTTCTTCAAGGAGACCGTCCTGCTGGAGCAGCAGTACGTCAAGGACACCTCCAAGACCATTGGCGACCTCTTCAAGCAGGCTGGCGGCAAGGCTCTGGCCTTCGCCCGTCTCGAGGTCGGCAAGGGCGACGAGGAGTAGTCGGTAGTCCGGCAATGTCGTGGGTCGTCTCGCCCGATCCTGTCTGAGGGATGGGCAGACGGCCGGCACTGATGGCAGGGGAGTGGCCTTCGTGGTCGCTCCCCTTCCTTTGTCCTGGGTCAATTCCCAGGGCCTGCTCAGGTAGGGGTTGTCGCCCAGCCTCGATACTCTGGTTGGCGGCGTACTCCGCCCGTCATCATGTTTGAAGAAAGGGCATTTATGACCGGATCCGATTCAGCACAAAACCCAGCATCGCCTCGTCGTGTGCTGCTCAAGCTCTCCGGAGAGGCCTTCGGGGGAGGCGAGGTCGGCATCGACGTGCAGGTGGTCAAGCGCGTGGCCAAGGAGATCGTCCAGGCGGTGCAGAGCGGCGTGCAGGTCGCCATCGTGGTTGGCGGAGGCAACTTCTTCCGCGGAGCCGAGCTCAGCCAGGCCGGAATCGAGCGTTCGCGCGGCGACTACATGGGCATGCTGGGCACGGTCATGAACTGCCTGGCCCTGCAGGACTTCCTGGAGCAGGACGGTCAGGCCACCAGGGTGCAGACAGCAATCACCATGGGCCAGGTGGCCGAGCCCTACATCCCGCTCAAGGCCATCCGCCACCTGGAGAAGGGGCGTGTGGTCATCTTCGGTGCAGGATCAGGCATGCCTTACTTCTCCACTGACACGGTCTCCATCCAGCGGGCCTTGGAGATTCATTGTGTCGAGGTCCTGATGGGCAAGAACGGTGTGGACGGCGTGTACACGGCTGATCCGCACAAGCAGGCTTCTGCGCGCATGTTCACCAACCTGAGCTACCAGCGGGCCCTGGTCGACAATCTGGCCGTCATGGATGCGGCAGCCCTGTCCATGGCCCGTGACAACGACATGCCCATTCGAGTCTTCGGACTGGAGGGTGAAGGCAACGTGACCGGAGCGCTCAAAGGCCGGCGCCTGGGCACCCTGGTCCACGGCGGTCCCGATCGCACCCTGTGACCGGCAGCGGGCACACCCCGTGCCGCTTGGCCCCTGTGGCCCCATGGCCGTAGAGTATAAGAATGACGGACCTCGCGCGCACAGGCGGATGGTCCATACAGCAAGGAGCAGATCATGACCACAGTGGTGGACCAGGCCGGAAGGCAGATGGACAAGAGCATCGAGGCGACCAAGGAGAACTTCTCGGGGATCAGGACCGGGCGTGCCAACCCCTCCTTCCTCAACGACATCATGGTGGAGTATTACGGCACACCCACACCCATCAAGTCCTTGGCATCCATCGGCGTCCCAGAGCCCCGCACCCTGGCTGTCACCCCCTTCGATCCCTCACAGGCAGGCGCAGTCGAGAAGGCCATCCGCGACTCGGACTTGGGCGTCAACCCCAGCCGTGACGGCAACGTCATCAGGGTCACGATGCCCGAGCTGACCGAGGAGCGCCGCCGGGACTACGTCAAGCTGGCCAAGAACAAGGCCGAGGAGGGCAAGGTGGCCGTCCGCAACATCCGGCGCAAGGTCAAGGAGGAGCTGGAGGCCAAGGTCAAGGATGGCGACCTGGGCGAGGACGAGGGCAACCGGCTGCAGAAGGAGCTGGAGACCGTCACCAAGCAGAAGAACGACACGATCGACCAGCTCCTGGATGCCAAGGAGAAGGAGATCCTCGAGGTCTGATCCCGCCTCGGGAGGATCCACACTTCATGAGTACTAAGGAAAGCTCAGCCGAGAAGGCAGGTCAGGATGCCGTCGCAACCCTGAACAAACGAACTGGACGCAACATGCCGCAGGCGGTGGCCACCGGCGCGCTTCTGGTGGTCATCATCCTGGCCTGCATCCTGGTGCGCATCGACGCATTCATCTACCTGATCGTGATCTTCATGACCCTGGGGCTCTGGGAGCTCAGGGTGGACTTTGCCACGGCGGGCCTGCATATACCGGTGGTCGAGCTCTGGATCTGTTCGGCGGTCACCATGCTGGCCTCCTTCTACGCGCCTGACCATGTGGCGGTAATGACCGCTGGAGTTCTGGTCACCGCCCTGGTCGGGGCTCTTGCGGCCACGCGCAACCATCGCCTGGGCGGTCGGCTGGTCAAAGCGGTGAACGCCAAGCTGTCGGGCAAGGACGCGCAGACCATGGCCGATGCATCCTACGGCACCGCAGAGGGGGAGCCCCGTTCAAGCAGCCTGGCCAATGTGGGCGTCACCCTCCTGACCGTTGTCTACATCACCCTCCTGGCCTGTCTGATAACCCTGCCCACCACCTTCGGCGGGCATCCTGCCGCACACGCCTTCATGGTGATTTTCCTGCCTGCCTTGAGCGATATCGGCGGACTGCTCTTCGGCTCGCTCTTCGGCAAGCACAAGATCTCGCCCCGCATCTCTCCCGGCAAGTCCCTGGAGGGGCTGGCAGGCTCCATGCTCTGCTGCCTGCTCGGCGCCCTGGTCATCTTTGCGGCTACCTATCCCATGGCGGATTGGGGACGGATCTGGTGGGTCGCCCTGCTCATGGGCATCATGGTCGGAGCCACAGGCACCCTCGGGGACCTGAGCGCATCCTTGATCAAACGAGATCTTGGGATAAAGGACATGGGCCACCTGCTCAAGGGTCACGGCGGGGTGCTGGACAGGGTGGATTCGATCCTCATGTCCGCACCGTTTATCACACTGGTCCTTTTGATCACCGGCCTGTGACCGGGATTGATGGTCGGATGACTGATACTGGATGAGGTAGAGGTATGACAGATGTCGATTTGACCGGTGCCGAGCCTGAGACCGGCATCACCCCCGGAGGCAAGGATGGCGCCTTCCGGGACGTTCTGGCGGCCGACCATGCCCGACGAGGCAAGCCGCCGCGCCACTTTACCGACATGGACCTGAAGGAGCGCCAGGAGGTCTGCGCTCAAATGGGCCTGCCTAAATTCCGGGTCTCGCAGCTGGCCAACCATTACTTCAACCATCTGTCCACCAACCCGGACGACTTCACGGACTTTCCCTCGGCCAGCCGCCAAGAGGCCGCACGCCACTTCTTTCCTGAGCTGATCACCCCGGTCACCGTTCAGAAGGCGGATCAGGGGACGACCATCAAGACCCTCTGGGAGCTCTTCGACGGGTCCAGGATCGAGTCCGTGCTCATGCGCTACCCTTCCAGGGCCACACTCTGCATCTCCAGCCAGGTCGGCTGCGGCATGGGTTGCCCCTTCTGCGCTACAGGTCAGCTTGGGTTGACCAGGAACATGTCGACCGGCGAGATTCTGGAACAGGTCAGGGCCGCCTCCCGGATGATGCGGTCCGGACAGGTTGCCGGAGGTCCGGGGCGCCTGAGCAACATCGTCTTCATGGGGATGGGCGAGCCCATGGGCAACTACCGGGCTGTCCTGTCCGCAGTCAGGCAGATCAGCGCCCTGCCGCCCAAGGGATTCGGCATCTCAGCCAGGAACATCACCGTCTCCACGGTCGGCGTGGTCCCCGGCATTCGCAAGCTGACCCGAGAGGGAATACCGGTCCGTCTGGCCGTCTCCCTCCATGCCCCCAGCGACAAGTTGCGCGACGAGCTGGTTCCCATGAACCGCCGCTTCAACACCACCCAGGTCCTGGACGCGGCCCACGACTACTATCTGGCCAGCGGCAGGCGGGTCAGCATCGAGTACGCCCTGATGCGCGGCATCAACGACCAGGCCGAGCATGCCCGCCTCCTGGCCAAGCGCCTCAACCACTACGGGGACGACTGGGCGCACGTCAACCCCATACCCCTGAATCCGATTGAGGGGTCTCGCTGGACTGCATCCAAGCCCGAGGACGAGCAGCGCTTCCTGGACATCCTCCACAAGGCCGGCATCACTGCAACCATGAGGGACACCCGCGGATCTGACATCGACGGTGCCTGCGGGCAGCTGGCAGCCAAGGCCGTCAAGCTTCAGGCCTGATTCAGCGTTATGCAATGTGGTCATGCCATAGTGTGGACATGTCATGGTCTTCGGACACTGCAGAAGCTAAGGTCGTGAGTCAAACAAATCGGTTCAGGCAGGAAGGCAGGTCGCATGACGGTAGCGGTTCGTGTCATTCCCTGCCTTGATGTCGACCAGGGCCGTGTGGTCAAAGGCGTCCACTTCAAGAATCTGCGCGATGCGGGTGATCCGGTCGAACTGGCTTCGGCCTACTACCGCCAGGGAGCTGACGAACTGACCTTCCTGGATGTGACCGCTTCAGGCAGCGGACGGGCCACCATGGTGGACCTGGTCAAGAGCACCGCCGACCAGATCTTCATTCCGCTGACCGTCGGCGGAGGCGTGCGCAACCCGCAGGATGTCGATACCCTCCTGCGGTCAGGCGCCGATAAGGTCGGCATCAACACGGCAGCCATCGCCAATCCGCAGGTCATCGGCGACATCGCCCAGCGGTTCGGCCGCCAGGTTCTAGTCCTTTCGGTCGATGCCCGCCGATCTGATGCGCAGGGCATTACCTCAGGATATGAGGTGACCGCCATGGGTGGCCACCAGTCCACCGGCATCGATGCCATCGATTGGGTCAAGCAGGCCCAGGAGCTCGGGGCCGGTGAGATACTCCTCAATTCCATGGATGCGGACGGCACCCGTCAGGGCTTCGATCTGGAGATGATCGCCGACGTGCGCAAGGTCGTATCACTTCCGCTCATCGCCAGTGGAGGGGCAGGCAAGGCCGCCGATTTTCCTCCTGCTGTCAAGGCCGGGGCCGACGCGGTTCTGGCGGCTTCCGTCTTCCATTTTGGCCAGGTTTCCATCAAGGACGTCAAGCAGGCGCTTCATACGGCCGGGTATCCGGTTCGATGGCAGGCCTGAACCAATCCCGCAGATAATTTCGGCACCGCACGGTGCTTGGCATTTGTAAGCCCTGTCGGCAGCCATCGGGGAACCATACCCATACCATAGACAATCAACCGACAAGGTCATGTCGAACAAATCAGGAGAACGAGGATCAATGTCACAGTCTTCGAAGGACCGGGAAGCACGTTTGGATCCGAGCATAGCGACCAGGCTCAAGAAGGATGCCAAGGGACTTGTGGCCGCTGTGGTCCAGCAGTATGACAGCCGTCAGGTGCTCATGGTCGGGTACATGGATGAGGAGGCCTTGAGACGGACCCTGACCACGGGTAGGGTCACCTTCTGGTCCCGCTCCAGGCAGGAATACTGGCGCAAGGGAGACACCTCCGGGCACGTCCAATACGTCAAGGGAGTCAGCATCGACTGCGACGGGGACGCGCTGCTTATCGAAGTAGACCAGGTGGGGGCGGCCTGCCACACCGGACACAGGTCGTGTTTCGAGGCCGGAGGACCCTTGCCGGCGGTGCAGGGCAACCGTACGCAGGCACAAATGCAGAGCGAGGAAGGGTAATCCAGTGCAGAAAGACGCTAAGGTTGTGGCAGGGAATATACAGGAAACTGGAGGGAAGGGCTCTATGACCGTCTTGGATGAACTGGTGGCCGGCGCCGTGGAGGATGCCAGGGGCCGGGTACAGAAGATTCCCTTGGAAAGCCTCAAGCAACAGGTCAGGAGTATGAAGCGCAAACCCCTGGATGCCGGCCGACTGCTCAGGGAGAGCGTCGGCATTCCGATCATCGCGGAAATCAAGCGCGCCTCGCCCTCCAAGGGGTATCTTGCCGACATCAAAAATCCCGCCGCACTGGCCCGGCAGTATGCCAACGGGGGTGCCTCTGCCATATCGGTGCTGACCGAGGGCAGACGCTTCCTGGGGTCCTTGGAGGATCTGCGGCAGGTCAGGCAGGCCGTGGGCATTCCCGTGCTCAACAAGAATTTCATTGTCTCCGACTACCAGGTCTGGGAGTCCAGGGCCAATGGGGCCGATATGATCCTGTTGATTGTGGCGGCCTTGGATGACACCCGTCTCAAGCACCTGCTCGACCTGGCCGGGAGACTGGGCATGACCGCTCTGGTCGAGACGCATGATCGACAGGAGATCGAGCGGGCCATTGCGGCCGGCGCCAGGGTGATCGGCATCAACGCCCGGAATCTGAAGGACCTGAGCGTCGACATCGACCAGTATGCCCGGCTGGCCTCCAACCTGCCCAAGGACGTGGTCAAGGTGGCCGAGTCCGGAGTGTTCGGCACGGTCGAGCTGGAGCGGTACGCCCGTGCCGGGGCCGATGCGGTCCTGATAGGAGAAGGACTGGTCACCTCCCAGGACCGGGAGGGCACCGTCCGCTTGCTGGTTCAGGCCGGTCACCGCTTCAAGGCCGCCGAGGCCAGGCCCCTGTCGACCCATGACGGGCCCTATTTCGGCCCATATGGCGGACGTTTCGTACCTGAGGCCCTGGTTGGTGCCCTTGACGAGCTGGAGCGCGTCTACAAGGAGGCCAAGGCCGATCCGGCCTTCCGCGAGGAGTTGAACAGGCTCAACCGGGTCTATGTGGGGCGTCCCTCGGCTCTGACGCCGGCTCCCAGCTTCGCCAAGCTGATCAGCGATCGGGTCGGCAGCCAGGTCAGGGTATTCCTGAAGAGGGAGGATCTGAACCACACGGGCGCCCACAAGATCAACAACGCCCTGGGCCAAGGGCTCCTGGTCAAGCGTATGGGCAAGACACGCGTCATCGCGGAGACCGGAGCCGGTCAGCACGGCGTGGCCACGGCTACGGTCTGCGCCCTCCTGGGCTTCAAGTGCCGGATCTACATGGGCCAGATCGACGCCCGCAGGCAGGCCCTGAACGTGGCCAGGATGCGGATGCTGGGGGCCGAAGTAGTGGAGGTGACCACCGGGACCAGAATTCTCAAGGACGCCATCAACGAGGCCCTGCGCGACTGGGTGACCAACGTGGAGTCCACCCACTATCTGCTGGGCACGGTGGCCGGCCCCCATCCCTTCCCGACCATAGTCAGGGACTTTCAGAAGATCATCGGCGAAGAGGCCTCCGCACAGCTTTCCGCATATGGCATCGACCATCCTGACGGGGTTGTGGCCTGCGTGGGCGGAGGCTCCAACGCCATCGGCATCATGAACACCTTCCTGGACGATCCCCGGGTCTCCCTCTACGCATACGAGGCCGGTGGAGACGGCCCCAGCTCGGGCAAGCACGCCATCCGCCTGTCGCCAGACACAGGACAGGTCGGCGTCTTCCAGGGGACCAAGTCCTATCTGCTGGAGGACGACCAGGGCCAGACCATGGATACCTACTCCATCTCCGCCGGCCTGGATTACGCCTCGGTGGGGCCCGAGCACGCCTGGTTGCACGACATGGGCCGGGTCAAGTACGACTATGCGACCGACAAGGAGGCCATGCAGGCTTTCAGCGACCTCTGCCGGACCGAGGGCATCATCCCTGCCCTGGAGTCCTCGCACGCCTTGGCCGGAGCCAGCAAGGCGGCCACGGACCTTCTGCGCAAGGGAATCAGGAATCCTGTCATTCTGATCAACATCTCGGGCAGGGGCGACAAGGATGTGGCCACGGCGGGTAGATGGTTCGGCTACCTGTCCGAGCAGGAGGCCAGCGCTCTGGAAGCCCAGGCCGGGCACGGCAAGAGCGATCAAGCAGAAGAGGAGGCCCGTTGATGGTCAACCAGCAATGGCAATGGCAGAAAGCCCCCGTCCAGCCGGCCCAGCCCGCACAGCCCAAGGGATTCAGTCGCACGGCCAGCCCGGTGGCATCCACGCTGCAGGCCCTTCGCCAGCAGGGCAGGCCGGCCTTCATCGGCTACTTCCCCTACGGATTCCCCGATGTGCCCACATCGCTGGAGGCCATGCGGGTCATGGTGAAAAGCGGGGTCGACATCGTCGAGATCGGACTGCCCTACAGCGACCCGGTCATGGATGGTCCGGTCATCCAGGCGGCCAGCAAGTGCGCCATCGACAATGGTGTCAAGGTCGAGGGTGTCTTCGATGCTGTCCGCCAGGTCCAGGCGGACGGTGCAAGTGCTCTGGTCATGAGCTACTGGAATCTGATTCTGCATCACGGGGTAGCCGATTTTGCGCGGCGCATGGCCGAGGCCGGAGGGTCCGGGCTGGTCACCCCGGATCTGATCGTCGACGAATCCGGGGAATGGATAGAGCAGTCGGACCGCTATGGCGTTGACCGGGTCTATCTGGTCTCGCCCGACTCCACCGATGCGCGTTTGCAACTCACCTCCCGAGCCGCCAGGGGCTTCGTCTATGCGACCTCCCGGATGGGCGTGACCGGCGAGCGAACCAGCATGTCCAACTCGGCTCAGAACCTGGTGGCGAGAGTCAGGCATGCGGGAGCTCCGTATGTGTGCGTGGGCATCGGGGTTTCGACCGCCCAGCAGGCCTCCCAGGTCGGCGCCTACGCGGATGGGGTCATCGTCGGCTCGGCCCTGGTGCACTGTCTTCTGGATGACGAGGGCAGGCCGCGGAAGGACCGCAGAAAGGCTCTGGAGGCCCTGGCCGAGATCTGCTCCGACCTGCGCTGGGGCATATCCCAGGCCAGGAAGTGAATGGGGCTGTAAGGCCCAGGGGCTAGATTGGAGCTTTATGACGCTTGCCTACATTCCATCGCCGGGAATATCCAGCTTTCAACTGGGGCCGGTCACCATCAGGTTCTATGCGCTGACCATGCTCCTGGCCATCATCGTGGCTGCCTGGATCACGGCCAGGCGCTGGAAGAAGGAGGGTGGCCGGACCGACCAGATTCTGGACATCGCCATCTGCGCGGTACCGGCCGGCATAGTCGGCGCAAGGCTCTACCACGTCATCACCACTCCGGAACGCTACTTCGGAGCTGATGGCAACCCAGCGGACATCCTGCGCATCTGGCGTGGGGGTCTGGGCATCTGGGGTGCCGTCCTCCTGGGAGCCCTGGCGGCTTGGGCCTGGTGCCGTCACAAGAATTACCCGACGGCCCTGCTGGCCGACAGCGTGGCTCCGGCCCTTCTGGTTGCCCAGGCCATCGGGCGACTGGGCAACTGGTTCAATCAGGAGCTCTACGGGGCTCCCACCACGCTGCCCTGGGGCCTGAAGATCGATGCGGCAGGTTCCGCCATCGGCAGCAGCGAACAGTGCTACGACGGGTCCACCTGCCCGACCGGCACCCTCTTTCAGCCCACATTCCTATACGAGATGATCTGGAACCTGATCGGCGCGGCCCTCCTGGTCTGGATCGGCCACAAGGCGGTGAACGTGCTCAAGGCCGGATCCCTCTTCGCCCTCTATGTCATGTGGTACACCCTGGGGCGCACCTGGATCGAGGCCCTTCGCATCGACTTCGCCCACGAATTCCTCGGGGTCAGGATCAACGTCTGGGTTTCCATGACGGTCTTCTTCCTGGCGGCTGCAGCCTTCGTCCTCATAATGCGCAAGGGCAAGCCGACCTCCCTGCTGTCCGAAAAGCTGAGGACCATCACAGAGCTCGAGGTGCGTCAGGAATCCGAGGCCCGGAGCAAGTAGGACAGGGGTCGGCCATCCAAGGGTCGGGACCTGTGCAATTGAGCCACAAACCGGCGCCACCGGTCTTCCGTACAACATAGAATAATTTTTATGAGCATTCAGATAGCACCCAGCATTCTTTCCGCCGATTTCGCCAACTTGGAGCGGGATCTCAAGGCTATTGCCAATGCCGATATGGTCCATGTGGATGTGATGGACCACCATTTCGTTCCCAACCTGACGCTAGGCGAACCCGTAGTGGAGCGCATCTGCCAGGTGACCGACCTGCCGGTGGATGTGCATCTGATGATCGAGGACCCCGACCGTTGGGCCCCTGAATTCGCAAAGCTGGGTGTCGCCTCCGTCACCTTCCACACCGGAGCCGTCCATGCCCCGGTCCGTCTGGCCCGCCAGCTGCACGACATGGGGGTCAAGGCCTGCCTGGCCGTGCGCCCCGCCGAGCCTGTGGAGCCGATCTTCGATATTCTCGATGAGTTTGACATGATTCTGGTCATGACCGTGGAGCCGGGCTTCGGCGGCCAGAAGTTCCTGGACAATCAGATGCCCAAGACCCGCCGTCTACGTGACCAGATCACCGCTCGCGGCCTGAAGACCCACATTCAGGTGGATGGCGGGGTAAGCCCCACCACGGCTCCCATAGTGGCAAAGGCTGGGGCCGATGTTCTGGTGGCGGGCTCCGCGGTCTACGGTGCTGACGACCCGGCCAAGGCCATTGACCAGATCAGGCAGGCCGCGCAGGTAAGCTACAAGGACTGACAGGTTTCGCAGGAAGAATGGAGATAGCCAGATGAAGACCTTCGACGGGTTGTTTGAGGAGCTGACGACCAAGGCCAAGGAGCGCCCGGAAGGATCCTTGACCGTTGACGAGCTGGACAAGGGCACGCATTTCATCGGTAAGAAGATCAATGAAGAGGCCGGAGAGACCTGGATCGCAGCTGAGTACGAGGGCAAGGAGCGGACCGCCGAGGAGATGAGCCAGCTGCTGTATCACATCCAGGTCATGATGATCGATCGGGGCATCACCCTGGAGGATGTCTACAGGTATCTGTGACCCCAGTTCCCATCCCGCTGTAGATTCGCTTCCGCAATTAGGAGGTTACCGTGTTGAAGGTCGCGGTGCCCAATAAAGGCATGTTGTCCCAGCCCGCATGGAGGCTGCTGTCAGAGTCCGGCTATCGTCTGCGTTCCAACGACCGGCAACTGGTGGTCGATGACGTCGACAACGACATCCAGCTCTTTTACTTAAGGCCCAACGACATAGCGGTCTATGTCGGCCTGGGAACCATCGATCTTGGCATCACCGGACGTGATCTTCTGCTCAACTCCGGTACCGGTGCCGTCGAGGTCACGCAGCTGGGATTCGGCGCTTCCACCTTCAGATTCGCCGCTCCGGAGACCAGCTCCATCAGCACCTTGCCGGACGTGGACGGCAAGCGGATCGGAACCACCTTCGACCGGCTTCTTGAGGACTACCTGACCAGCAAGGGGCTCAAGGCCGAACTGATCCACCTGGACGGGGCGGTGGAGTCGTCGGTTCAGCTGGGAGTAGCCGACCTGATCGCCGATGTGGTCTCCACCGGCACCACCCTGCGCAACGCCGGGCTTCGGGTCTTCGGTGATCCCATTCTGAAGTCGGAGGGGATTCTCATCAGGTCGCCTCGCCTGGATCCGAATGATGAACGGTTGGCGGTCATGTCCCGTAGACTGGAGGGTGTGCTGACAGCCCGCCGCTATGTACTGATGGATTACGACATCCCGGTCGAGCGTGTAGCCATGGCTGTAGGCATCACGCCCGGGTACGAGTCCCCGACGGTCTCCTCCCTGCATGACAAGCAGTGGGCGGCTGTCAGGGCCATGGTCCCCAGGGACCAGGTGAACAACCTCATGGACCGGCTCTATGAGATTGGTGCGCGTGCCATCCTTGTAACAGCCCTTCAAGCTTCTAGAATGTAGTCGGATGGCACTGATCGATCGAATTTCACGCAGCAGGTACAGCCCTGAGCCGCGGTCCGTGATTCTCACGGTACCCAATGTGATCAGCATGCTCCGTATCCTCTCCATACCCCTTATTGCCTACCTGGTGGCCAATCGCCATCTGATCATCTCCCTGGTGGTCATGCTGATTTCGGCCCTGTCGGATGGGGTGGATGGGATCATTGCCCGTAGGTTCAACCAGGTCAGCAAGCTGGGGCAGATCCTGGATCCGGTTGCCGATCGCCTGCTCATTCTCTGCTCCGTCCTTGCCCTGAGCATCGCCTCCATACTGCCCTGGTGGCTTCTGGCCCTGGTCGGTGTGAGGGATGTGCTCATGGGCCTGCTGGTTCTGGCGCTGGCCCAGCACGACTATGGCCCTCTGCCGGTCCACTTCGCTGGCAAGACCGGGACGGCCGTGCTCATGCTGGCTATACCTGCCCTTATCTTTGCGGATGTGGGCACTTCGGCCTTCTTCCGCTTCTTCCATCTTGTGGCTCTTGCGGCCGTCATCTGGGGTGTGGCGCTTTACTGGCTGGCGGGGTTGATCTACGCACGTCAAGGTATTGGACTGCTTCGTCGGGACGGCCATCATGACTGAGCCACAGATGACGCCTGAATCCTTCCCCGTGCCGCCCGACCGTGCCCTGATTCACCGCCGGGCGGCTTTTTCACATTCCACCGCTGGTCTGGACCGTCACTATGTGGATCAGGAGAGCTCCGAGCCCGCCCAGGAGTCCATTCGTCGGCGCATGGCCGATGAGTCCCTGAGGCTGATCGATGATCTGACCAACCGTCCCATGGATCCCATGTTCGAGGATGCCCGCCTGCTGCCTGCTGAGCGCAGGTCGCCCCTGAGCGTCTGGGTCAACAGGATCCTGGTCTTCGTCATCTGTGTGCTGGTCGGATTGGCCGGCACGGGCATAGTTCAGGTGTTGCACCGGGACCCACGTCAGAAGGTGCGCGAAAAGCTGATAACCCAGGTGGAAGCGGTCAGCAAGCGTGCCAACGACCTCAACGGGCAGATTTCCGACCTCAACGGCAATATCGACACACTGTCGGGTCAAGTGGGCGGCCAAGGCCAGAACAGCACCCAGACCGCCGACGATCTGACCAATGGCACCAGCAAGGTGCAGGGACAGGGCATCGTCATCACCCTGGCCAACCCGATAGCCTCCAAGGATTCCCGGGACAACGCTGATCAGATCAAACTGGTCACGGACCAGGACCTGCAGTGGTTCCTGACCAAGCTCTGGTCTGCGGGAGCCGAGGCCATCGCCATCAACGGCAATAGAATAGGAACGCAGACCTCCGTGCGCACGGCCGGTCAGACCATCCTGGTGGGGACTGCCTCCATCGAGGCACCCTACAAGATCGAGGCCATCGGCGACCAGAGTGCTCTGTCTGATCTGATGGCTCGCAGCGATCTGCAGACTCGCCTGCGTGACCTGAAGAATGCGAACATCACCGTCAATGTGACCAAGCAGCGGCGCCTGAACCTGAACGCTGTAGGTCTGCCCAATCTGTCCTATGCCGGAAGGAGTCATTGACATGTCGGCAATTCTCGGCCTGATCCTAGGTGTGGTGGCGGGCATCTTCCTCAAGCCCGACATTCCCATCGTCCTGCAGCCCTACCTGCCCATCATGGTGGTGGCGGCCCTGGACGCGTTGATGGGCGCGGTCCGTTCCTACTTCGAGCGCAGCTTCTCGGACCGGGTCTTCGTGGTCTCCTTCATCTCCAACGTGATCACCGCCACTCTTCTGGTCTTCCTCGGCAACCAGCTGGGTGTGGGCTCCCAGCTGTCCACGGCCGTCATCGTGGTCCTGGGTATCCGCATCTTCTCCAACGTCTCCGCTATCCGACGGTTCATTTTCAAGGGGTGAGCACATGAGACACACCCTCAGGAAAAAGCGCGATGAACAGATGCCCGAGAGCATTCCGCCCAGGCGGCCTGGACGGGTCAGGGCTCCATCCGACGACACGCAGACCGGTGCTTTCCCGGTGGTTCGTCGGCGGCCTCTGCGCACACTCAACTCCAACGCCACCAGGGTCAGGCTGGTCACCAGCGTCCTGGTGGCCCTTATGTGCGCCCTGCTGGGCTTCGGGTACGCGGTCCAGGTGCGCAATAATCAGTCCTCCTACCAGAGCCTGTCCGAGGAAGAGCTGGTGCGGGTGCTGGACGAGACCAGCAACCAGGTCGACAAGCTGGAGGAGCGCAAGAGCCAGCTCAACCAGCAGCTGACCTCCATCAAGTCCGCCGCCGACAAGCAGAAGGAGGCCGCCCGCATCGCCCAGCAGAACGAACAGAGCAGCGGCATCCTGTCCGGACGGCTGCCGGCCCAGGGCAGGGGAGTGGTCGTAATGGTCACTGAGGACAGCGACCGCGTGGATGCCTCGACCATGTTCAACCTGATCGAGGAGTTGCGCAATGCCGGGGCCGAGGTCATATCCTTCAACGATGTCCGGGTGGTCACCAACACCTATCTGCTGGATACCCGCACCGGCGTGCAGTGCGACCACGCCAAGCTGCACAGTCCCTATGTCGTCAAGGCCATCGGGGATCCGGATAGCCTGCAGAATGCCATTCAGATAGCCGGGGGAGTGGGCTCGCGGATCAAGGTGCAATTCCATGCATCCGTATCAGTGGACCAGTCCGATAGTGTCAAAATCGACCAGGTTCGACGCGTGCAGGATTATCAGTATGCAAAGCCTGTAGAATAGGCAGTTATGACAGAACCTATTCCCACTGCGGGCGAGACGACCATCATCGGCATGCCGGCCCTGAATATTCCAGTCACCTCCAACGGTGACCGTCCACTGACCAAGGACGACCTGGAGACCATGGCCCGATTGCCTGAGGGTACAGCCCTACTGATCTCTACCAGGGGAGCGGTGTCGGGATCGCGCTATCTGCTGGACGAGGATCAGGTCAGTGTGGGGCGCGATCCGAAGGCGGACATTCTGTTGGACGACTCGACGGTCTCCCGCGCGCACGCCATTTTCGTTCGGACCGATCATGGCTTCCGTGTCGAGGACACGGGCAGTCTCAACGGCACCTACGTCAACCGTGAACGCGTGGACCAGGCCGACCTGCACAACGGCGATGAGATCATGATCGGCAAGTTCAGGCTGGTCTACTTCGATAATCGGGCAGTCATCTCCAAGAACTGACAGGGGGCTTGACATGGCCGAAGAGGCGCCGACGCTGGTCCAGGGTGAGCTCTTTTCGCCTGAGCAGGCCGAGGGCACGACCCGGGGCTACCGAGGCACGGTCGCGGCCAAGGTTGCCGGCATCACCTATCGGCAGCTGGATTATTGGGCTCGCAAACGGATTGTAGAGCCATCCATCAAGGCCTCGCACGGTTCAGGCTCACGTAGGCTTTATTCCTTCAAGGATGTGGTCATCCTGGCTGTCCTCAAGCGCCTCCTGGATGCCGGTGTCAACCTGGTCAACGCTACGAGCACTGTGGCTTATCTTGAGCGGCGGACCGTCAGTCAGCTTGAGCATGTGACCGTGGTCTGCGACGGTGACGAGGTCACCGAATGTTCAAGCCCGGATCAGGTCTTCGCGCTGATGCAGTCCGGGCGTGCCGTGTTTGCTATCTCTGTGGGCGCAATCTGGCATCGGATGGATCTGGAATTGCAGACCTGCGATCATGTGGATTTGGCTACCGGACAGCTGACACCGGGACTGCCTGAGCGGCCCATCGATGAACTGACGGCCATGCGCCTGCGCCAGCGTCTGGAGCACCAGCATGAGCAGCGTCAGCGGGCTGCATGAATCGACGAGGAAACATTGGCGAACAGCATATGACGAGCTAAATAGGGGAGAAAAACAATAAGTAATTTGACATAACGTACATTATCGGCTTACTAGGTCATGATTATAATTTTGCCATTTTCCAGCGATTCATGGTCGATCTATTGTGGCCAAACTTGGTGACGTTTCACTAGCTTCACTCACAGATAGCAAAGGGCCACCCAGGTAATCTCGGGTGGCCCTAGGTGGTCCTAAAAGGCAGGATACAGTTCTGGTCGACTCAGTGCTGAGTCTGGTCTTTGCCGAAGTATTCCTCGGCAGCCTGGCACAATTCCTTGACTTGGCCGATGACTCGATAGCAGCCGTGAGACTCAAGTTCTCCGGGCTCGGCATAACCCCAGCCGCATCCCAGGCAGTCCAGGCCGGTTTCCAGCGCGCCATCGGCATCTGTCCAGCGGTCACCGACCATGAGGGCCCTGTCGCCGAGTTTTGCATTGAAGCCAATCTGCTCTAGTGCGTAGGTGATGACCTGGGCTTTGGTGATCCGCGTGGAATCCTTGCTGGCGCCAAAGATGCCATCTACCAGTGGCGTCAGTCCGAAGTGGTCACAGACCGGTAAGGCCTGATACTCAGGCTTGCAGGTGGCCACAGCCAATGTCAGACCATGCTCACGCATACGATTCAGCTGTTCGGGGATGCCGTCGAAGACCGTGGCGAGCAGGCGTCCAGGGACCTGGTGTCCTGGATGCTCCGGATCCTCGAAGACTGCAATCCCGCTGTAATAACGCCGGTAGATTTGAACGCCCCTGTCGACGTCTTCCTCTCTGATGCCGTTGTGGCGCAAGGATACTTCGATAGCTGGTCCGATGAATCGTCGAAGCGCGCTCTCATCGGGCACAGGATGACCAAGCTCTTTGAAAGTTCGTATCACAGAGGCGATAATGCCCGGATGAGAAGCTGTCAGGGTGCCGTCCAGATCCAACAGAACCAGGCGGCGCGGTGATTTACTCATAGTCGGGGAACCATCCTTCGCGGTGCATTTTCAGGCGCTTGTCCAGCACAGCCTTGAGCTCGTCCTCGGACCGACGCTCCAGCAGCATGTCCCAGTGGGTCCGGGTCGGCTTGCCGGTCTTGCCTGACTCCTGCTCGTCGTGTCCCTCAAGGTGAGCGATCTGCCCGCAGCGGCACTCCCACTCCTGCGGCACCTCAGCACCCTCAGCCAGCGGCAGGATGGTCCGATGGCCCTTGGGGCAGATATAGGCGACCTCGCTGCGTGCCGCGAAGTCCACATTCTGATCGGATTCCAGGGACTTCGCCCCAATGCTCATGCCGCGAAGACTGCGCTCTGCCATGATTCCTCCATACTCGTGTCCGTCACTGCCTCCAAGCTACAGAACAGTGTTGACCTGAAACTTATTCCCCGATTGGGCCCGTGTTCACTCCACGCCGGTGTAAGCCACAATGCCGCGATTGACCTGGTCGGCGGCGATGCTGGCAGTCCTGGCCAGGTGATGCCCTCCCCTGCCCAGGTAGGGTTCAACCTGGACGATCTGGGTGAGCACGTCGGACAGGCGCTTGGCGTTGCGCACGAAGTCCCCCGCCGTCAGATCGCTGTCACGCAGGATGGTGGTCAGCGAGTCGCCGCAGGCCCAGTCGTAGATGGTCGGCCCCAAGCCGAAGTCAAGTTCCGGGGGCAGCTCCAATCCGGCCTGATCGCAGCGTTCCTGCACCTGGGACCACTGACGCTTCATATCCTCCATGGCTTCAACCAGTCTGGGAGCCCGGTATCCGGCCCTCTCCCCCGGCTGTTCCCCTACCCCACGGCGGGATTCGTAGACCAGTCCGGAGACCGCGGCCGCCAGCTCGGGGGGCTCCAGATCGTCGAGGATGCCCCGATCGAGAATCTCGGCAAGGCTCAGATCTTGTTCGCTGTATATGCGCCGAAGCAGTTGGCCCTTCCGGGTCAGTCGGCAGTCGTCGGGATCCACAGCCCGGGTGTAGCGCAGGTCGGCCAGAATCTGGCAGATCCTGTCGAACTGGCGTGAGACCGACCCCGTTTTGGACTCGTACTGCTCCCGGGTGCGCTGCAGCTCCTTGTCCATGCGGATCCACCGGTTCCCCCAGCGCAGATGCTTGGGCAGGTCCGGGCACTGGCGGCAGGGATGGTTGCGCTCCTGCTCGCGCAGCTGGTCGATGTGCCGGTCGAGGTCGCGGAATGCCCGGTCGCGGGCCTTCTCGCTGGTGAATCGCTGACGCTTCAGGCGGCGGCGATCGTTCTTCTGGGCCGAGGAGAGGGCCGCACGGATGCGCATGAATTCGATCAGATCGCCACGGCTGCATTGGGCGGCTTTCCGGTAGTCCTCCAGGCCGCTGGTCAGGGTCTCGATGCGCTCCTCCAGCTCCGAGGCTGATCGGTTGGCCTCCCACTGCGCAAAGGAGTGGTCCAGGGTGTCCCGGGCACGCGTGTAGCTGGAGGAATTGAGCAGGTTGACGGCCATGTTGAAGGTGGGCCGGAAGCTGGAGTGCAGCGGGTAGACCCTCCTGCTGGACAGGGCCGCCATGGTCTTGGGGCTGAAATCCCGGTGGTCGACCACCACCACATGGCCGATGTCGTCGATGCCGCGCCGGCCCGCCCGACCGGTCAGCTGGGTGAACTCGCCGGGTGTCAGGGCTACATGACCTGTGCCGTCGAACTTCTCCAGCTTCTCGACCACGACGCACCGGGCGGGCATGTTGATGCCCAGGGCCAGGGTCTCAGTGGCGAAGACCACCTTGAGCAACCCTAACTCGAACAGATGTTCGACTATCTGCCGGAAGAGGGTGACCACACCCGCGTGATGGGCGGCGAAGCCCTGCTCCAGTGCGAAACGGAACTGGGAGAATCCCAGCGCCTTGAGATCCTCCTTGCTGAGCTGTCCGGCTGCCATGGAGTCCACGATGTGCCGTATGCGGCGGGCCTCCTCGTCGGTGGTCAGCTGCAGCCCTGCCCGGATGCACTGTTGGACGGCCTGGTCGCAGCCGGTGCGGGAGAAGATGAAGTAGATGCCGGGCAGCATATCCATGAAGTCCAGCTCATCGACCACGTCGGCCCGGCTTGGACGATACCGCTCCCCCATCCGCCGATCCGGTCTGCCGCCTCGGCCATGGCGATGATGATGCCCCTTGTCGCGGGCCTGGACGCGCTCCTGTCCAGCCTTGTCCAACTGGGCCAGCCGGGAGACCAGACGCGGGTTGATTTTTGGTGTCTGTTTTCCAGATCCATCATGCCGATACAGGTCCAGGATCTCGGGCTCGGTGTGTCTGTCGGCCTGGACCAGGACATGTTGCTCCAGTGGCACGGGCCTGCGCTCGGAGACCACCAGATGGGTGCGTCCACGCACCGAGGATATCCAGTCGGAGAATTCCTCCACGTTGGACACGGTGGCAGACAACCCCACAATGCGGGTGGAGGCCGGAAGATGGATGATAACCTCCTCCCAGACCGGCCCCCGGAAGCGGTCGGCCAGATAGTGGACCTCGTCCAGGATCACGTACTTCAGTGCCGTCAGGGTGGAGGACCGTTCATAGAGCATGTTGCGCAGGACCTCGGTGGTCATGACCACGATGTCCGCCTCCGAGTTGATGGAGGTGTCGCCGGTCAGCAGCCCCACCCGGTCTTCGCCGTAGCGGTCGACCAGGTCATGGTATTTCTGGTTGCTCAGCGCCTTGATGGGAGTGGTGTAGAAGGTCTTGACGTTCTGCTCCTGGGCCAGGAATACTGCGAAGTCGGCCACGATGGTCTTCCCAGCGCCGGTGGGGGCAGCCACCAGGACGTTGTCGCCATCCTCCAGGGCGGTGATGGCCTCCAGCTGGAAGTCATCCAGGGGGAAGGGCAGCTTGGACTGAAAGCGTGCTGGCGCCCCGGTCATGCGTTTGCGGTGACGACTGAAGCGGGCGTAGCGTTCCGCCGGCCCCGGTTCGGATGCTGATGAATCCTGTCCGTGGTGACGATGACCTGACATGTTCCTCCAAGAACTACCTATTGAACTGCTTCCACCGCCGCCAGATGCGGCCGTGGTTCCTTCTGCGCTGCTCCTTGCGCTTCAGCACCAGGGCATGGGCCTGGCTGTAGCGCTCAGTTGACTGCGAAAGGGGCAGGGCGAAGGCCGGACCTTTGGTCCTATCCGTTGCCTGGGACCGCTCAGCTGCCGGGGGTTGCGGCATGCGACGGTTCAGATCGTCCGAGACCCTCCCTATGGAGCGGCTGGCTGCCATGGCATGGCGGATGGCGTAGACGGCTCCCCCGATCAGCATGGCCAGCATGAAGATCACCAGAAGGATCCAGATCCATCCAGGCATGGGACTCCTCTCCGACCGGGACTAGTGCCGGTCCTGCTCCTTGTCGTGAGCGTCGCTGATGGTGATCTCGCGCTGGGCACGGGCCAGGATCATGGTGCGCAGGGTCTTGGGCGCCACTGCGGTGATGTGCTTGGCGTGGGCGATGCAGAAGGCCACGAACCAGGAGTCAGAGGAGACGGTTAAATGGACCTTCTGCCCGGAACCGCAAGGCTCCACAGAGGCACCCGGCAGGGACTTGATGTAGGGCAGGTCCGGCCGGTCAGTGATGAAGACCGCAGCCGTGCCGTTGTCGAAGGACCACTTACGCAGTTCGCTGACCGGTACGTCCGGGAACTCCACCTTGTGGCTGGGCTTGACGATGGTCGCATGCTCGATTCTGGCGATTCGTAGAACCTGCCACTGCCGGTTACGTCCGGTGCCCTGCTTGAGGTGGCGGCTGGAATCCGAGGGAGCGTCCGCTGCCTCGGTGCCCTCTGCGGCATCACCGATGTCGGTCCAGGCGGCGACATAGTAGACGCCCTCATCCACGAAGATCTTGGCTGGGGCCACAACCTTGCGGCGGGTCCGGCCGGCGGCGTCCGTGTACTCCATATCCAGCAAGGACTCAGTCTTGATGGCCCGGCGCACCACCGAGAAACTCTTAGGTTCTGTCTCATACCCGGTAAGGGAGAGCCAGGGTGTCTCGCCCGGCCCAACATGGGTGCGCAGACGCTGGTAGAGCGACTCGGCCTGGCTGCGGGATTCCTCGGGCAGCAGGGGCGAATGGGCCAGATAGTTGAGCGAGGCGGTCAGCATGCTCAGGTACTGGGGTGAAATGCCAGCCAGCCGTTCCAAGCCCAGCGAGTTGGTGGCCGAGACGATGCCGCTGTCGTCCAACAGGGACCAGTCGATGTCGAAGAACTGGCTGCCGGCCATCTCCCCGTCGTCCGAGACCGTGGTCAGGGTGTTGATGTCCTTGTGGATGGTGTTGACGTACTTGCGCAGCTCTTCCTTGCTGTTAGGGTGACCGATGAAACGGTCGGCCAGCTCGGCCAGGGAGAATTCCTCGCCCAGGTGTGCGGACAGGAAGAGCATGAGCCGCAGTCGGCGGTCCACCTCGGACCCGGTCTGGAAGGAGGATGCGCTGGCTCGGCGGGCGTGGCGGAGGTCGGTATCGTCGTCGCTTAGGTCACTGGCGAAATGCTCGACGCTGGTCCGGGCGATCTCTGGGGAGATGACCGTTGCCGCGCCGGGGCTCTGCGACTCGTCGGCAAGCTTGAAGTGGGTGGCTGCATCCAAGCGTCGACGGAAGGCATCCGCGGCCTCCTGCGGGCTGACGATGGAGGCATCGGGGTGCTCCAGGACGAACATGGCCAAATCGTCCGAGTCGGCATATGCCACGTTCAGGTTCTCCCCGTCCACGTCCACCGTGGCAGCGAAGCGACGGGAATCGATGACCTTGACCAGGTTGTCGGGAATGCGCTGAGTACCCAGCCCAGGGGCTATGGAGTCCAGTCCCAAACCAGGGATGGGCACCTGCGGCACTCGGGGCGTGGTGCGCGAGACCGGTCGGGTCGGCTCCTCGCAGGCCTCCTGGGACATGGCGATTGATCGTGCAAGGTAGTTTGCCGCAGCCAGCACCGGCATGTCCTCCTGATTGAAGTGCATGCGGATGCGCGGCTCATCCCCCAGCTGCAGACGGTAGGAGGCGAAATCCTGCCCCTCGGACTTGGAGGAATACTCGGGCTGACGGGATTCGATGGCTATGCCCATGGCCGCCAGCTTGGCCCGGTCACGTTGGAACTGCTTGGCGAAGGCGGCCTTGGCGGCCTGGTCGGCCAGCTCGCCGTAGGAGTCGGCATAGGCCTTGACCCGTTGCGCTATTTGCCGTGATGTAAGCCATTGCGGGAAAGCGGACGATAAGACGGCCAGGACATCAAGTTCGTGCTTGCCCCACTTATCCGAGAAACGCCGTCTTCCGTTCGTGCCTTCTGCCATCAGTCCTCGCGTATCGTTAAAATTTATGTATCAGTGCGCCTAACGCACGTCTACCTATCATAGATTGATTTTCAGGACCGTGGGAGCCAAACACCCAAATACGGTCCCTTTTCTTGACAGGCTGAACCCTGTTGCGCCTGGCCTTAGACCCACTCGTCCGGTTCTATGCCCTGAGGTCCCACATACTGACCATTGGGCACGTATGAGGAACGCCCCTGGTCGCTCAGATGGGCATCCGCATACAGGGTCACATCCCTGCCGAAGGTCCAATCCCCCTCGATGGTGACCGAGTTGGCAGCCGCCAGACTGGGAACCCCGTAGGGGAAGCGCTCGTCGAAGTCGGCGATGTACTTGTAGTAGCGTTCATCCAGCTGGACGTTGGGGAAATCGTAGTTGCCGTCCTCCATCTCATAGGAGTCGGTCAGATGGAAGCGGTCGGAGCGCATGATGAACAGGTCGTCGGTGGTCTTGACCGGCAGGAAGCGCATACGGTCCACCTGCACGCAGATGGCCCCCTCGAAGAGCGTGGCGGCAGAGCCCATGGCGGTCTCCAGCTGCACCACGGGGCGGGTGGAAGGATCGGTGGGGTCGACGGTCTTCCGGTTCTCGATGATGGGCAGGGGCAGCACACCGTCATATTGGGCCAGTTTGTCGCGCAGGGCATCGACCCTGACCCAGATGCTGTTGGTGTTGAAGTAGGGATGCTTGCGGATGGACATGGCCGAGCTGCGGTCGTGCGGGTCCACCTGGGACATCTCCCGCAGGATGAGGCGTCCGCTGGCCTTGTCGATGACGATATGGCCGCCCTTGCGGTCAGCCTCGGTCCGCTCGGCCACCTCGATCATGAAGGGCGCTCCGGACTGTGCGAAATAGCCGGCCAGGGTCCTTGAAGGCCGGGCGCCCAGGTTGTCGGAGTTGGAGATGAATAGGTAGTCGATTCCCTGCTTCTTGAGTGTGTCCAGCAGGCCGGTCTCCCAGATGGTCGAGAAGATGTCGCCGTGGCCGGGAGGGCACCATTCAAGGTCCGGCTTGGCTGGGAAGTCGACCGGACGGCCGGTGTCGGCGTCGATTTTGGGCTCGATGTGCTGAATGATTTCCATGGGCACGTCGTCCTGGACGAAGCGGCGGTCCTGCTTGACCACGCGCATGGTGTCGCGCGAGGTGCGGAAGGAGTTCATGAAGATGAGCGGCAGTGGCACTCCCAGGCGCTTGCGGGCTGTCAGCACCTGACCCATGATGATGTCCAGGAAGCGCATCCGACGGGCCTTGTGGCGACGGATAGGCAGCAGGGACTTGGCCTTTTCCAGGCCCATTGAGGTGCCCAGGCCACCGTTGAGTTTGATAAAAGCGGTGCGGGAGAATGCGTCCAGGGCCATGTCCATATCCATGGTGTCGTGGATGTCCTTGGTGCGGGGCACGTCCTTGAGCGGCGTGACGTCCTTTTCGCGCACGCAGGCTTTGGCATCTCCCCGTTCCCAGGTTTCGTAAAGGTGCCTGAACTGGTTGATGGAGACTTCGCTCATGCCCTTGTCTCGCATCTTCGCGGCCGAAAGGTCGAAAACGTCTGTGCTCATGGAACCCCTTCCGGGCTGGGACGACTTGCGGCCGACGCGGGTTGCGCCGACCGTACAGAAACATGATAGCAAGTTGAGCATGGGACTCGGTCTGTCTGAACTTGTCAGCCGGGACTCGCCGGACCGTTGTCGGTCCCGCTACGCTGTGCTACTATCTCTACTCGGTGCTGATGCACCGTCGGGCCGTAGCGCAGTTTGGTAGCGCACTTGACTGGGGGTCAAGGGGTCGCGGGTTCAAATCCCGCCGGCCCGACAAAGTTATACAAGTTGCCAAGGTTCTCGAAATTTAATGTCCTATTTGTGTCGCTCTGGTGACATATATGATAAAAACTGTATTTCTGATTATCCGCCTCTTCGGTATGACAAATTATGTGCTATGTATTCGTTAATGACGCGGGGCTTCTCACTTTCTTACAGGCATGCACATATATAAGGTATATAAATTAAGGTATGTAGATGGAATTCTATTACGCCACACTTTAATATCGCTACGAGAGTTTTTATAGAGGCAAGCTTGGCAAAAGCTATATTTTCTTCTGTTGAAGAGATGACTTTCGTTCTGTTTGTTCTGTAATCTGAATAATCAATGTAAGTGACAGTATACAGAGAGCAAAAAAAAGAAAAACACAAATCCATGCAAGATTTCCTTGCGACTCATCAAATTGGTTATAAAGGCTGGGGTGTTCGTCACTGTAATACCCAATCTGAATCTGCATGTATAATGTGACAACTAATCCCACAAGACTCATTACATTTATAAATATCGCGACGACCTTCATAAACACCTCTTTTCATCAGATTTGTGCAACCACTAATGATAATTTGATATTAATATGATTATCTGGTTAGTATGCGTAGTTAAGGATATTTAATAGTTGAGAGTGAGGAGCCGACAAGCAACCCCTTACTCTCAACATGCTGCCAGTCAGTTGAATGGCACGGTTGTACCAGAATGTAGATGCATAATCCGGCAGGCTGCTCTGGACCCGGTAAGATCAGGTAGGCTACCTGGAGAGGACAAGCCGCAAAGCCCTGTAAAATTGGTTTAGTTGGTTTATTTTGGGACGTCACAGACCGAGAAGGCGAAACTCATAAGAGTTCCTAGTGATTTACTCTTATCTGATTTTAATGTTTCAATGCTTTTGAGATGCTCATTGTCTTGTACCTGGTTCAGTGCGTACTGTTCACCATCTGAGGTGGTAAAGCGGAGGATGGGGTCTCCCTGCTTGCTGAGCTTGCATGACACGGTGCCCTCATCAACTTTAAGAGGCCAGGTGTGACCCAGATCTTCTTTTGAAATTGTTTGCGGGTTGCTGGTAGCTGCGACTTTATTGCTTCCATCAGTGGAATACTCTTCAGGGTGCTTCATGCCATCAGTGCAGCCGACAACCCCCACTGTCAGCATAATTGTGGCGCATATCAGGAAAAGGGTTCTGAGGCTCTGCTTGATTCGTTTCATAATTATCGACGTTCTTTCATACTTAGGGACGGTTTCTAGCGCTCGCTGGCCAAAGCCATATATCCGTCCTCGAGATTGGGCGCAGTTTCGACAGAGCCCGCAGGCGGTGTATCGGTAACTATGCGGTACCTCGTCCCCTGTGGGGTGGGTTCCGCGTTGATGATTGTGGCATTTTCCGGTAGGGCCGCGATAGGGGGCGTGATCCAGGTGTGACCGGCAGCTTCATGGATCAGCCCCTCTGTCGGCCCGTCATACTGGTTGCGTCCGCAACGTAATACACACACCCAAGGGCAGGTTTGTGCAACATCATCGAGTATGTGGGTGGAGAGGATAACGGTTCGATCCTGCCCCAGCTGGGCAAGGAGCGTGCGGAACCGCATGCGCTCTTCGGGATCCAACCCCGCTGTGGGTTCGTCGACTACCAGTAGCCGGGGGTCGCCCATAAGTGCCTGTGCGATGCCTACCCTGCGCCTCATACCCCCGGATAGCCCTCCGATGGGTTGGTTCATTATGTCTTCCAATCCCACCTGTTCCAGGAGGGTATGCGCCTGCTCCTGCCGCACGTGTTTGTTGTCAATCATTTTCAAGATGCCGATATAGTCAAGGAATTCAAGTGGCGTCAGGTTGTCGTAGGGGGTGATGTGCTGTGGCAGATAACCCAGGTGCCGTTTTAGATTTCGCCTGTTGGCCGGCGAAGACAGGTCTTGTCCATCAATAAAAATTTTACCTTTAGTCGGTTTGATTATTCCGGTGAGAATACGCATGAGGGTTGTTTTGCCGGCACCATTTGGTCCTATGAGCCCTATCATGCCCTGTGGAAGATCGACGGTCAGATCGTTCAAAGCGGCCGGTCTCCCCCGAAAATCCTTGGTCAGATGGTCAATCGAGATAAACATGTGGGTAATTCCTTTCAAAGTGGTAGATAGTCAGACCCGAACTTTTATGTGGTTGGAGGCCATATTTGCACCAGTGAAAAGGAGGAAGATGATACACACCTGCCAGAGCAGGGATATGACCCCAGATTGGACGGTGAAAGGGCCGTTCGCCGGTACGTACATAGTATCTGTATGGAACCATCCCTGCGCAATGGGATCACCAATGACGGCCAGCGGGCCGCCATTGAGCGTTGGAAGTGGTAAGAGGGGGGTATAGAAAGCCAGCCAAGCCCATACCAGGACGGCAAGAATTCGGGCTACGATCGTGGGGAATAGGGCTCCCAGCAGGGCGGATATCCCCATAGCGATCAGCATTGATGGCGAGAGTATGACAAGTGCTACTGCCGGGGCTACCAGTATTGCCTTACCGTTGCCGTGGATGGATTGGTGGACAGCGATCAATACAAGGAAAAGCAGGGAAGATGATATGCAGATGACCCAGGCTCCCAAGACATGAGCTGAGCGGATGACGGCCATCGGCAAGGGGGAGGTGGATTCAAGTTCGTCCATACCTGTTCGCCTGCCGGCAGTCATAAGGTCGCTAAAAGATGCTGCGTATGCCAACGGGGTGAACATAGCAAGAACCTGTCCGGTAAAGACAAGACCATGTATATTGCTGAATCCAGGTGACATAGGAGAGGCATAGGCCAAAAAGAGGGCGAAGAGCGCCAGCGGTATGCTGGCTATCCACAAGGCTTTGCGCCGATAAAACATCAGTAGCGTGATGCGTACAAGGCTCAGTATCCTCATAGGGCTGCCACCTTTACGACATTGCGCTCCGCATCATTGCACATGTTCCAGCCGAAGATTGCGCCTGCCGCTGCAATAATCATTGGGATCAGTCGTTGCCGGACTGGATCGGTTATGTATGGATCCCATATAAAACATAGAAACAGCCAAATAGCTATGGAAGCCAGCGATGACGTTGGCATAGACATGGTAAGTACGGCTATAAGGAAAACCAGACAGTTGACAATGAATATACTGCCAACCGGGGTAATGATGCTCACCCATCCCATGTCACGTGGCCAAAGTCGCATCACATGCAAGCCGATAAAGAGAAGGCCTGCGGCAGTAAGATTTGCCCCGGTAATGATAAGCAGCCTGGTCACTTGAACTTTCCGCCATCCAGTTGGAGTTGACTCAGTAAGTTCAACGATTGGGTCACCATTGAGCACAAAAGCTGTAGATAGGCCAGCAGCAATTACTGGCACCTGAGTAAGAACCATCATAACTGGCCGTATGCGGCTCAATGACCGAATGCCCTCCATTAAGAGGCCCGTAAGAAGAACACCTGCAGTCAGTATGAAAGGCAGCAATACCAGCCTATAAAGCCTCTTGGACTGTATGTCTACGAAAGCCACCTCATCCACCTTCCTCATATCTGGTTTTGGCCTTCGGCTGCCGCCAGACATTGCTCACTACTCGTTCCGTCTGCTTAGTTAGTAGCGGGAGAGGATGAAAAGGTTCATTAATTTTTATCTCCGACGGCGAGTCGAGCATGCCAGGCAAGAGGGGCTGTAAGGATAGCAGCAGATAGGAGTCCCACTGTAACGAGGATGAACCCTGCCCAGGCTGCGGCGGTAATGGGTGCCGAATTGACCCATGCCGGTAGGAAAAATGATGACCTCAAGTTCTGCAAAGTTCTCAATAGTGGTGCAAGTACCCCTAGGAGCAGTGCAATCCAAGAGCATTGCCATATGCATAAGAGGGCCACGATATTCGCCAGGAGTGTTATGGGGGCTATCGTTTGGGCAATAACCGGCAGGGGCCTTATTCCAGGGTTGATTGCAGTGACAATCAACAAGGCTGCTCCCCCGACGACAATATTGGAGATAAAGGCCAGGAGCAGTCTAGTAGCTACTACAACTTGAGGTCCCAGGGGCATGCTGAGCATTAACTCACGATCGTCTTTAATGGAAAAAACCAGGATTATTGTCAACGCCATGTTGAGCATGAGCATATTTGAAAAGATATGCGTACCGAGACTGCCATACCGTGCACCTTGCATAACGTTGCTAATTAAAACCGCGCATGTTGCTATCGCAATTTCCACCAGTAAGATATATTGCGGTATGAGACGGAATTGGGCTCGGACAAGTGGGCCACAGGAACGCACTCGATGCATGAATGGTATTGGTTGATCCGTTGCCAGCGACGGCTTCTGGTGGATGGCCTTCAGTACGCTAGTAAAAGCTGGAACTGCCGGCTGTGCATTCTGCTCTTTTTCCCTAAGCGCCTCTTGAACTTCACCCCGGTATTCTTCGGTGACTGGGCCTGTGCTGTCTGGGCTTGTGCTGTCTAGGCTTGTGCTCTTATATCGGTCTGCCATAATCACCCCTTCAATTATCTCTGGCTCTGCAGTTTTTGGGTTTTGACTGGAGCGAGGTCGGTCAACTGCGGGCCCAGGATCTGTCTTGCCCGGGCAATGCGAGATTTCACAGTCCCGACCGGAACGTCGAGCAGGGAGGCTATTTCCGGGTAGGGTAACTCGTGAAGCCATGCCAGCGTCACCGTGTATGCCATTTCTGCTGGGAGTGCATCAATCCTTTGCCGTATTATTTCCATCGTCAGATCCTTATTGACCAGTTCTACAGGCTCCAGCTGATCATCGGTTATCGAGTCGAGTTCCATCTGATCCATTTGGTCAGGTGGTTTCGGTTTGCGACGTTTCATATAAATTTGCCGCCGGGCAATGCTGAGTATCCAGGTGAGCACCTTGCTGTCTGTGCGGAAGGTTTTTGAGGAACGCCAGCAGCCCAGCCATGTGTCAGCAAAAACTTCACTGGCATCCTCATCGTCGGATATTCGCAAGGAAATAAAGGCTTGGACGGTATGGGCATACTTATTGTAAAGTGTTTCAAAGGCCGATTCGTTTTCGTCAGCCACCATCTTGATCAGCCTTATATCATCAGTATCTGGATCAATGCGAGATCGTTTCACTGATGATGTCCTTCTCTGTATTGTCTACATCCTAGATTTCGTCGTGCATATTGTTATGCAAGCGGTTATCGCGGTTATGCTCCATGGCTATTACGAATGTGCTGAGATGCTGCTTTTTGGATCGTCCATCCTGTGAATCCCGTCGCAAGACAACACATTAACGTCTGCGCATCAAGTAACTTCTCATCAGGTGTAGGTGTCCTAGCGCTCATTTGCGCCCCTTCAAGTACTTCCGTATCTTCTTCAGGGCCCAGTCGTAATGGCTGGAGGTTGAAGAGATGAAGGCAGAGCCCAAGGTAGAGTTTCCTGTCCATGGGAGGGCGCCCTTGGTGAATAGCTGCTCGTTGGTGAACGATTGCGCCAGGGCCATGACCTTCTTATGGGATTCGATAAACAGGTTCAAGGCCTGATCATAGGTGGTGTCATCATGCTTGTCCCGCAGCTTCACATTCATCTCGCCGTAATTGCGCCAGTTGTAGCCGTCAGGAAGAAAGTCGTGGGTCCTGCCCTGCTGGTTGTCCTCCACCCAGTTCAACAACAGCTGATGCCACTCGTAGAGATGGACGAGCACATCCTTGATGTTCCTGTCGCGTGCCCAATGGGCCCCCTTCTCCTTGCTCAGATCGAAGGAAAAGCGGCCATTGCGTTCTTCAGGTGTCAGTGGCTCAAGCAGCGCCAGGAGTTTGTCGAAGCCATCATCAGCCGTCTTGATGAGTTCTTCCTTGGTAGTAGGTCGCGCCATGACGGTCCTCCGTTTGTCTCTGGTCGACAAGATTTGACTGGTTGATTGTCACCGGTCTCGGTTTGCCATCGACTGTACCCTATATGGGCCTTGCAAATGCTCGTGTGTAGGAAATCGTCGCATACTCCTGTGTTTACCTGTATTGGTGGAAAGCCATCAAGTGCTCACAGTTGTATCTACCAATTAAATTCATCAAGCCGAGCGCTGCATATACCGACTTAATTTATTTAACAATAGACATGGAGGAATGACAGAGGTCGGCAGGCCCGCTGTGGCTCAAATATGTATTCGCGTGCATGCAGCGAGGCTTTATTATTCGCCGATGGCATGAGATATGACACTGACTGAGTTCTCGAACCTGGTGGTCAGAGCTTGGATTCCTGTGGCTGCGGCACCAAGCAGGGATACGATGAGCACCACTACGATCCATGCGCCCCATTGCACGCTCATCTGTGCTTTGCCCATGAAGCGTGAGAGCATGAAAGTCAGGGATGAGGTGCAGAGCAATGTGATGACCAGGGAGAACAGTGTGCTGGTAATCATAGTGATGATGCCGTCAAGCGCGCCCAATACTCTGAGCTGGCCGATTCCAGCACCTGATACGTAGGTCAGCGCCAGATCAAGTCCTCTGCCTTTGGAAGTGATCAAGGTGCCTGCAATTGCACCTGTTATCGCGATGATTATTGGCGGTCCAGTGAGCGCCAAGAGACTCGCAAACATGTCTGTGGTCGCCGGAACGCTGCCTGGTGTGTGGGGAAAAGCGACTAGCAAGGTGGTGATCATTGTGCTCAACCCTCCGCTGACGGTCATCAGCAATGATAGACCCGCAGTCATCGGGATTATCGTCGCTCCCTGGCGCTGTATGCTGCCGACAGCCTGTTGGCCTGCCAGCCTCCAGGTTCTGGATGGCAACGCTACAATACGCGTCCATATCGCCGTGAAGCCGGGCAGGAGATATGGCGCGAAAGCTGCCAGCGAAAATATCAGGAGGAACATGCCGCCCATGGCGAAGGCGAGAAATACCGTCATCCGATCTGGAGCGGCAGCGCTGCTCATCTGACTGGCACGAGGGTTAGTTGCAAGTGCAAAAGCTGGAATCAGCAACATGCAGCCAGCACCAATCAAGCATACGATTCCCAGGAGGAAGCGGAAGACGCCTATCCGCTTTGGAGGGTCCTGGGATTGCCTGAGGGCTTCCATTGGTCGTATTTTCGAGAGCGAACGGATAGTCAACAAGGTGCTTATGAAGATGGGCGCAGCGCTGAAAGCGAGGCCTTTGCCTAGCGAATCGAACAGGTGGCTGCCGGCATAGGTCAAATGCAAATCAAATGGATTTGTCACCATGGCGAAGGTCAAGGGCGTAATCACCGGCAGCAAAAGGCAGGTGGCTGCAATGGACAGGATGAATAATCCCATGACTATCAGCAGATTCCAGGCCAGCAGTTGCCAAGGCAGAGCGCCTTGCAAAACCATGAGCGCCAGTTGATGCCGGCGTTGATTCAGTGCTGAATTCATGACCCATAGCAGCACAGCTATGGTGATGATCACGCTGAATGCCAAGGCGGGACCAGTGTATGTGGATCCAAGTACCTGCTCCGGGCCCTGATAGTCCTGATCAATGATCGTGGCGATCGCGATGAGGGAGCAGATGACAGTCTGGGATACGACCATGGCCAGCAAGACGGCGCTCCAGACCATGGGCGCTGCTTTGAGTTCGGACAGAGCGCCTCTCATGCCATGGGCGCTTTCGCAGAGAATGACTGGCTGATACGGCCATCGCGCACGGCAAAAAGCCGATCGCACTGGCCTGCCACCTCATTGTTATGCGTCACCAAAACGATGGTTTTCTTTTCGTGGTTGGCAAGTTCCTTCAGCACCGATATGACCTTTTCTCCGGATTCCTGATCCAGGGCGCCAGTTGGCTCGTCCGCGAATACCACGTCTGCGTCGGATAACAGGACCCGGGCCAGGGCAACACGTTGCTGCTCGCCGCCCGACAGCAGGGTGACGCTTTTCTTTTTCTGATCGATCAGGCCAAAGTACTTCAAGAGGGAATCCGCCGTCTTTCTGGGAAAGCGGGATCCGCGAAGGGTGAATGGCAGAGCCAGATTCTGTTCGACTGTCATGCTGGTGATCAGGTTGTAGGACTGGAATACGAAGCCTAGATGCTGGCGTCTGAACTTGGTCATGGCCGATATCCCCAGACGGGTTATGTCCCTGCCCAGCAGAAGCACAGTGCCGCTAGTGGCCTTCTCCAGCCCAGCCAGGCAGTACAGCAGCGTCGATTTTCCGCTGCCTGACGGCCCGATGATGCCGGTCATCTCCCCCGGATAGGCAGTGAATGCGATGTCATTGAGAATGGTCAGTGAATCGCCGCGGCGCGGGGAGACCACCATGGACAGCCCCGTAGCTTCAATCGTTGGTGTCGGGCCTCTGCTTTCGCTTACGTTGGGGTTATTCATAGTTGCATCTTTCCCTTGGATGATCATCGACGACCTTACAGACCAAAGTATCTACGCTCAGTAATGCTGATTCGCCTCGCAGATGTCATGTGCCCTCGTTCGTCGCTTGACCCTGTATGACGGTCATCCTTGTCGTCATCAGTCACTTCCATTAATATCAGCGAAAGAAGGGATGAAATACCCTGATTTACCCTGAATTATCCCTGACTGGGCCCTGATTTTTTCGAAATAACGGACATGTTCGAGCAGCTATGCTTACGCGCCGCCACTGGCAAAGTCAGTAGCGGCGGGGATCAGCTGATTATTATCGCAGCCTCATTCGCTAATAAGCACTAGGGATTTGATGGCGGTGCGCTGGTCCATGGCCTCATAGGCTTCCTGGATGTGATCCAAGGCAAAGCGCTGGGTGAAGACCTTGCCTGGCTGGATGCTGCCCTTGAGCACCTGGTCAAGCAGCAGACGCCTGTCATATGTGGTGACCGCGGCCGTGCCCCCTCGCAGCCCAACATTGCGCCAGAACAGCTTAGAGGTGTCCATGGTGGCCTGCTGCGGCACACCCACCCTGCCGACCACTGCGCCGGGCCGGGCCACCCTGATGGCGGTGTCGGTGGACAGTTCGGTGCCCACGCATTCCAGGACGGCATCGGCTCCGGCTCCGTCGGTGAGGGCCATGACCTGCTCCACAGCAGCGTCGCCGCGTTCAGCCACGATGTCAGTGGCTCCGAATTCACGCGCCAACTTCTGGCGGTCCTCATGTCGACTCATGGCGATGATGCGTTCGGCCCCACGCAGCTTGGCCGCTATGACTCCGCACAGACCCACCGCCCCATCGCCCATGACCACGACCGTGTCGCCCTCCTTGACCTGGGCTGTTGCGGCTGCATGATAACCCGTGGCCATCACGTCGGAGAGGGTCAGCAGAGAGTCGAGCATGTCGTCGCTGTAATCCTCAGGCTGGCCAGGAATCTGCACCAAGGCCCAATCCGCATTGGTGAATCGCAGATACTCGCTCTGGTAGCCGCCGCTCCCCCGCCTGTCCGGATCAAGGCAGTCACCGTCGAAGCCTGCCCTGCAGGCCGCGCAGTGCCCGCAGCCATGGGTGAAGGGCGCGATGACGAAGTCGCCTGGCTTGACGTGGGTGACTTCGGAGCCCACCTTCTCGACCACTCCGATGGCTTCGTGCCCCACATAATTGCCTGAGGGCATTGAGGAAATTCCCCGGTACCACCACAGGTCGGATCCGCACACGCAGGCCCGGACGACCCGAATCACGGCATCTTTGGGCTTTTCGATGGTCGGCATCGGCGCTTCCTCCAGCTCGATGCGGCCCGGCTTTACAAACTTTGCTGCTTTCATGCTCCTGCTCCCCATTCTTCACCACCTGGCGTATTCGCCTGCCAAGTACGCGGATGAAACATAGTCTACGGAGTTCAATCCGCTTGAAGTCAAGTCAAATCCTTATTGTGCGCGATTCACAGAGGTGCGGACAAGTTTGTCACACGGGAATGCGGTCATTAGCTGCAGCCATATATCGGTACTTTATAGGGGGTGCCATATAGGAGTTGTGACGGGTAGGGGTGAGGAGTAAGGGGGCGTCTTGAAATATTGTCTCGTCAAATGCCTGGTGACGGATTGTTTGCAACCCTGCATGCACGTTTGAGTTCGAGCTGTAACGCTTCAGATCACCTGGAGCAGCTTTGTGGGCCGCCAAGTTCCTTAAGAAAGGCGGCATAGGCCTGTGGATTGCGATGGTTTTTACCCGCTTGGACGATCAACCCGTGGTATTCGCGTAGATTGTTGAGCGCCCATTGATCGACCTTGATAAAATCCGCCTCGTACTCTTCGCCCTCCTGGTATGACCGCAAGGAGGCCCACCCCAGACCGTCCAGCAAACGGCGTGCATAGGCATCCCAGACGAAACAAGGCTGGCCGAAGGCATAGAGTCGTATGACATCCGCAGTCTCGCGCCCGACCCCGGCAATGGTGAGCAGGTCGTCACGTAGGCCTTTATCCGCGCAGTCCTCCACATCGGCCGTGCGAATGCCATGGGCCAGCAGCCACTGAGCCAGGGCCTTGCAGGTGCGCGCCTTGGCCTTCATGAAGCCGCTGGACCTGATCAATGCCGTCAAAGTCGTCAGGTCGACCTCGGCCATATTGCAGGGGTTGAGCAAATCGGCCTTGCGCAGCTGCTCGATGGACATGGCCGCGTTCCCCCAGGCTGTATGCTGGACCAGAACCGCTCCGATCATCATTTCGAAGTCAGTCTCTGCCGGCCACCAATTCTGCAATCCCAAACGAGCGAGCAACCGTGAGTACAGCCACCTTGAGCAATCGGCATTTATTCTGCCTGCATTGCCCATAACGCCTCCATAAACTTCTTGCCGTTTTCATGGTAACAGCTGGCTCCAGTCGGTCAGGAGCGAGTCAGAGCACGGCAGGTGCTTGGGCGAAGTCAGTGATAGCGCCATCGGCCTCGGAACGGATGGAATCCCAATCCTTGGCCGAAGACTGGTCGTACATGGCCCAGACCTTCATCCCAGCGCGTTTGGCCGAATCGACGGCGACCAGAAGATCCTCGAACACTGTGCAGTGGTCAGGCGCGACGCCCAGCATCCGCGAAGCCAGCAGGTAGATTTCCGGTTCCTCCTTGCCAATGCTTTTGGCATCATCCACGCTGCAGACCTGGTCGAAACTCTCGGTCATGCCTGCGTGTTTCAGAGCAGCCTGTCGCAGGCGCGGAGGGAGGCTGGTCGCCACAGCCAGGGCGGCACCGCTGGCCCTCAGAGCTCGCAGGTAATCGAGTGCATGCGGCTTGGGCTGCACGGCCGTGGCGTAGAGCAGGAGCGCGTCCTGGTTCCACTCCTCCACCAAGTCCTCTGGGCGCTCGTCAAGATGGAAGCGGTCAATGGTGTATCTGGCGATGGCGCCTGTCTGCATGGAGGCCACTGCAGAGGCGTAATCGTCCGGCATGGGGATGTTGCGACGAGCGAAGAATCGTTGGTCGATTTCCTTCCAGACTCCCATAGAATCCAGAAGTGTGCCGTCGAGATCGAAAATGGCGGCCTTACCAATGTTGACTTTTATTCCAGTTTCGCTCACGCCGCAAGTTCTCCTATTCGTCGAAGTTATTCATAGTAGCATGACCTCAGTTCACGTCCGGACCGGCGGCCTGGAGCCAAAGCACTGTCCAATCGGCCTTGGCTTCAAAAAAGTAGGTATGTTCAACAGTTTAATGTTGCTGCACAATGCATCAATCCCGGCGCTTGTCAAATATTTTGCGCTCAGTGAGTGAAAAGCGCATAAAAGTTGAAGAAAATATACAATATTGATTGAAACAATGTTAGCATGCAAATACTAGAGAAAATCATCGAAAAAGGAGACTTATGGCTATTCAAGAAACGACAGCGGCTCTGGCTGATCCACTGCGTCGTCGTGTGATGGATCTTTTGGAGCAGGGCGGCATGGAGGCTGGACGCCTGGCCGAAAAGCTGGGAATGACGCCATCCAAGCTGTCCTATCATCTGCGGAAATTGAAAGAAGCAGACCTGATTGTCGGCCACAAGCAGGGCACCAGGGTCATCTACGAACTCAATCTGAGCGTGTTGGACAGCACTATTCAGTGGCTCTACCGCCTGCGGACCAGCGCCAGCGACAAGAGAAGTGTGTCTGAGCCGCAGACTGTGAGCAAGGAAACTGGTTCGACGGCAGTTTCCGAGTCCTAAGGAGACTCTCATGGCGGATGGCAGCAAAGCGGGTCGGTTCGTCCCGACCCTTGTCGCGGCTCAGTGGTTGCCGGGGATAATCATGCTGGGCGTAAGCCGCATAGTGGTCAATCGTCTGACGAATGAAAAGGTCCCGCTTCATTGGAATGCACAGAACCAGGTGGACCGCTGGGGCTCTCCCCAGGAGCTGGTTTGGATGCCCTGCTTCTGCCTTGTCATTGCGCTGATTTGGACCATCCTCATGCTCGTCCTGCGCGCATATTTGATTAAACGTGGTGATGAAGCGGGACATACTTTGACCGTTTTTCTGCTTGGTGGTCTATGCATGCAGATTATTTTCGCGGTTTTAGATCTGTTCGAATTAGCTGTTGCTGATCCGCATTGGGGCTGGTGGCCGACGGATTTCGGCATTGATAAGGTCGCCATGCTTTTGACCGGTCTGACTCTCATAGTCATCGGCAATCTTGCTCCTAAAACCAGACCCAATGGCATCAGCGGTTTTCGGGTGCCAGGTGCCTACTCCAGCCGCGAGGCTTGGCGCCGTTGTCAGCAGTTTGGCGGGGTGCTCTTCATGATTCTGGGCGTGGTCATGATCCTGGCCGCCCTGGCTTATAGCGGAGTCAGGCTCTACTGGATCTGTGGAACCGCTCTGGCAATCGTCCTTGTACTCATATGTGCCTATGGTTCATACGCTGGCAGGAAGTATGCCCGGCAGGGAGAACCTATATACCACCGTTAGTTCCTGTATGCAATGCGTGGACTGAATGAGACGGTAAATGTCAGATCAGAATACAAGTAAGAACTTCCAGAATTCGCTGGAAGGATGTCGAAGCTGATTTAGATCAAATCAAGTATCCGGCAACATGGTGCTTGATGGTAGCGTCAGTACACGAGTCAAATTCGACAGTTCGACCAGTCATCGGCTTTCACGCAGAAAGCTCTACTAGTGGCCATGGTGCACAGCCTGTATTTCATGGAAACCAGCCTGTCGAAAACAAGGATTAAAGCCAGCGCACTTCTGTCGGGGATTATTGAGGAAGTAAGAGCATCCCCGGTATCTTGCTCGTCTGACTAATCCAAGAATGACTGGCTACACGCCCAACAATCACCCGCACACTCACCCGCTTGAACTTGCATAGCTGTCCAGTCAGTTCAGATTCCAGGGAAGTTCTTGCTTTCTCATCAATGATTCACGGTTTTGCTTAGATTAATGAATTCATATACGCCATCGTTTGATTTCTGCAGTTTAGAACCATCTGTTTTAAATCCTGCTCTCTGGTAAACTTTAATTGCACGTTTATTGAAGCTAGCTACAGATAGAACTATTATTCTGTAATTGAAATTATTCTGTATAAATGCTTCGATCTCTGTAATGAAATTTAATCCCAGCCCTCGTCCAGTCAAGTCCGGTCTCAATCCTAAACCGACTTCTACCCTTTCCTCTGATAACCTTTCCAAGCAAAAATAACCAACCAGTTCATCTGTATCGTCCAAAATCTGATAGTACTTATTTGCCCGCAACCTTGGAGTGATTATCTCTTCAAAATCCTCTTGATCATTCTCCATATCGTAAAAACTATACATATCGCTGTAATGCCATTCTTTGGCTATCTGGTCTGCATTTGCCTGAGTTAATAACGCTATTTTTTCAAACTTCATATTTTTCCCTTACTCAATATACAGACTCGGAATTTATATTGGTAATAATGGTACAAAGACCTCGTTTAAGCGACCCAACAGTCAATCAATAAAACCCAAACTTTGGAAAAGACACGAATCTTGTAAGCCAAGTTTGCATTGCGAGGCTACCGGAGTGAGATGGTCGAGGTGCTGCGCCCGGTCCGCAGGGGTATGGAAAGGTCCCTGGGCCGACTCAGAAGCCGGGCCAGGGACCTTCTTTACTTGCGCTTCTTCTTCTCGCGGATGTGCACGGAGATCTGGATGGGGGTGCCCTCGAAGCCGAACTCCTCGCGCAGGCAGCGTTCCAGATAGCGGCGGTAGCCGTGCTCCAGGAAGCCGGTCGCGAAAATCACGAAACGCGGCGGCCTGGTGGAAGCCTGGGTGGCGAAGAGGATTCTCGGCTGCTTGCCTCCTCGCAAGGGATGCGGGTGGGCAGCCTGAACCTTGCCCAGGAAGGAGTTGAGCTTGCCGGTCGGTATGCGCTTGTCCCATGATTCCAGGGCGGTGCGCATGGCCCTGGCCAGCCGGTTGGTGTGCCAGCCGGTCTTGGCGGACAGATTGACCCGCTCGGCCCAGGTGACCCGGTCGAACTCGGTCTGCCAGAGCCGCTCAAGACGCTGACGGCCGAAGTCGTCCAGCAGATCCCACTTGTTGAAGACCAGGACGATGGCCCTGCCCGCATCAACGGCCTGGCTCATGACCTTCAAGTCCTGGTCGGCGATGGGTTGGGAGGCATCGAAGAGGATCAGCGCCAGCTCCGAGCGTTCGATGGCCGCCTGGGTGCGCAGGCTGGAGTAATATTCGGCACCCGAAATTTTGTGCAGGCGGCGCTTGATACCGGCGGTGTCGATGAAGAGCCAGTCCTCGCCGTCCACCTGGACCACCTGGTCGACCGGGTCGCGGGTGGTGCCGGCCACATCGTGGACCACGGCGCGCTCCTCGTGGGCCAGCTGGTTGAGTAGGGAGGACTTGCCCACGTTGGGCCGGCCGACCAGGGCCACCCGGCGCAGGCCCTCCGGGGTGAGGAATCCCGAGGTCTTGTCGGCCTTGCTGAGCTGTTCCAGAGCGGCATCCAGCAGGTCGCCTATGCCACGCCCATGCATTGCGGAGATGGCGTAGGGTTCGCCTAGGCCCAGCTTCCAGAATTCGGAGGCGGTGTAGTCGGCCATCCGGTCATCCAGCTTGTTGACAGCCAGGACGACCGGCTTGCCGGCGGCCCGCAGCATGGTGACGATCCGCTCGTCGCTGGCGGTCAGCCCCACCTGGCCATCCACGACCAGAATGACGGCATCCGCCAGGGATACGGCGACCTGCGCCTGGGAGGCAATGGCGGATTCGATGCCCTCCACATCGCTCTCCCAACCGCCGGTGTCCACCAGCTTGAATTGGGTGCCGGCCCACTCGGCCTCATAGCTGACCCGGTCCCGGGTCACGCCGGGGGTGTCCTCGACCACGGCGGCACGACGGCCGAGAATCCGGTTGACCAGGGTGGACTTGCCCACGTTGGGCCTACCCACCACGGCCAGCACGCCTACGGCCTTGGGGCCATGGTCCTGGTCATCCTGGTTTTCGGAGCCTCCCTCCAGCAGGGCTCGGTCCTCTTCATCCAGCTCATAGTCGTCCAGGTTGCGGGCATACTCGTCGTAGGAGTCCTCCTCCATGGCCGAGGAAACCAGATCGATCAGGACCTGCAGGGTCTGCTCGAAGGTCAGATCGGAGTTGTCCACGGTGGTCACCCCGTCAGCGGCGCTCATGAAGGAGGTGACCTTGGCATCCCGGGCATCCCGGGCAGCCAGATCCTCGGCGCCAGCCGACCCTGAGTGTGCCTGGCCGCTTCGGCGAGCCTGACGGACCTCCTCACGGGCTGTCAACAGCACACGTACCTGGGCATCCGGGGCCACTACCGTGGTGATGTCCCGCCCCTCGGCCACCACGCCTCGCTCCTGGTCGGCCATGATTGCCTGTTGGGCGGCGATGAGGACATGTCGCACGGCCGGAATCGAAGAGACCACGGAAACATGCTCGGAGACCTTGGTGGAACGTATCTCTTCATCCACATCACGGTCATCCAGGCTGACTCTGGGATGTTCGGGGTCCAGTCCCATGACCAGGTGTCCACCGGTGATGGAATCGGCCACGGCCTCGGTGATCGCCTCCTGGTCGGGCTGATCTGCGTCCAGGTCCAGTCCGCGGTCCATGCACCAGAGGGTGACCGCCCGGTACATGGCGCCCGTGTCCAGGTAGGCCAGTCCGAAATGCTTGGCCAGGGCCCGCGAGGTGGAGGACTTGCCCACTCCCGCAGGGCCATCGATGGCGACGGTGATCACAGTCCGACCTCCTTATCCAGGGCCTTGATCTCGGCGGCGGAGAGCACCCGGTAGGAGCCCGGACGGATCTCACCCAATCGGATGGGGCCGATCTGGGTGCGCACCAGCCGGGTCACTGGGTAGCCGATGGCCCCGAAGATGCGCCGCACTATCCGGTTCTTGCCCGAATGCAGGACCACCTTGACAATGGTGTGCTCGCGGTTGTGGTCGATGATGGCGCAATGGTCCAGGCGGATGAGGCCGTCGTCCAGCTCCACCCCTTGGCTGACCAGCCGCCGGCAGACGTTGCCGCCGATGTGACCACTGAGCGTGGCGATATAGGTCTTCTCCACCTCGTAGCGCGGGTGCATGACGTGCTGGGCCAGCTCCCCGTCGTCGGTCATGAGAATCAGGCCCTCGGAGTCGTAGTCCAGCCTGCCCATGTGGAAGACCCGCTCGTAGCGGTCCCCGATGATGTCGCGCAGGGTGAACCGGCCCTTGGGGTCGTCCATGGTCGAAAGGACCTTGCGGGGCTTGTTCAGGGCCAGCGTGACGTGCTTGTCGTTCAGATGGATGCGGGATCCATCCACGCGAATTTGCTGGTGGGAGGGGTCAACCCGGCTGCCCAAGGTGGTGACCAGCTCGCCGTCGACCTCGACCCTGCCCTGGGTGATGATCTGTTCGCATTTGCGACGAGAGCCGAATCCGGCCTGGGCCAGCACCTTCTGGAGGCGGATGCCTTCCTCCCCCTGTTCGCGCGCTCTGATCGCCTGTGTGTATGGATGTGGCATCGTTCTCCCAACGTGGCCTGATAGATATGTAACGGATGACGTTCTGGACGACCGCAGCCGCCGAAAGGTCATATCATACTATATCGGAGCCTAGGGAAGTGTTGTTGGCTTGCTCTAAGCTAGAAACTGTTGTTGTTCATTGTCGTCGAAGGGATTGCAAGGTGGGGAACATGACTATGGAAGCAAGTGCTGAGCCGGTCCTCGAAAAGGCCGACGGGCAGGTTGCCGCAAAGCCCGTCCGCAGGCGGATCAGGGCCCGTGATGTTCGCTGGATTCGTGCGGCCGCAGAGCTGGCGGGCACCTTCCTGATCTGCGCGGTCATCTACCTGTCCTACAGCTTCGGCCAGCTGGTCATGGGCCAGCCAAGCGTGGTGCTGCCGGTTCTGGGAACCGCCCTGACCTACCTGGTCGTGACGGCCATGCTGGGTGGCGTCTCCGGTGGACACTTCAACCCCGCCGTGACCGTGGCCGCCATGTTCACCTCACAGATCAGCATGGTGGATGGTCTGATCTACATCGTCGCCCAGGTGATCGGCGCTATTGGCGCCGGTGCGATCGCCGTCGCCCTTGTGCCGGTCAGCAAGTCCGTGCCGGACAGGACCTGGCTCATGTTCTCGGTGAACGGTTTTTCCGGCGGCTCGCCCGCTGCGGCCACCCTGGGTCAGCAGCACATCGCCTTCGGGGCGCCCATGGCCATCGTTGTTGAGCTGATCGGCTGCATGATCGTGGTGGCTGCGGCCATCACCACCCTGCGCTCCGACGGCCGTGCCCGCCGCAACCATGCTCTCTACACCGGGCTGGCCTATGGCGTAGGCGTGTTGGTCACCTACCCCATCACCTGCTCGGGACTGAACCCGGCTCGCTCAACGGGCATCTCCATCTTCGCCCAGTCCAAGCATATGGCCGTCAGCCCGATCTCCCAGCTCTGGCTCTTCTGGATCTGCCCCCTGCTGGCTGCATCCCTGGTGGCCCTGGTCATCATCGTGACCAGCATCATCACCGACAACATGGCCATGCGCGCCATGGGCGCTGCTACTGATGCGCAGCTAGTTGTACAAATGGATGCAGATGCTCAGGCACAAGCACAAGCTGATGCTTTCGCCCCCGGTGCCCAGGCTCAGGCGGGCTCGGATGCTCAGGCTGAAGCCTTTGCTCCTGCCGGTGCCCAGGCTCAGGATCAATCGGCCCAGGTATCTCCTGCTCCGGTTCAAACCCCTGTTGCTGATACAACTGACACGGTCGTCCCTGCAGACACCAATGCTCAGACCGTCGATGTATCGTCTCTATCCGATTCCGATGCAGGTCAGAATACTGATGCCGGAGAGGACACTGTTGCCCCTGCTGAGGCAGGAACCATTCCCGATCTGCAGGTCGAGCCCCTTCACACCGCTTCCGAAGACGAAGACGGTGACACTCAATCCGAAGACAAGCCCGCTGAAGGCTGAACCATCGAGAATCGAAAAGCCTGGAAGGGGTCACAGCAGCAGCTGAATGCTGAAGTAGGTGACCAGAAGGCCGATGCCCAGGGCGATGCAGATAAAGGCGTCGAAGGGCACCGACCGCACCTTCCAGGGGCTGCGATCCTTGAGGATCAGACGCAGGGCGCCGCAAACCAGGGCCGCGATGGACACCAGTCCAGTCGCGGCCCAGGTGTATCCGAGGAAGGCCACAAGCGCGGCGACCAGCACCACCAGAAAGATGATGCCCTCGCAGACAGGACGACCCTCCTGAGCCTCAGAGACGTAGGGATGGCCTCGGCCTGATGTCTTGGGTGGCTGTGGGGGCTCGAGGTCCGGATTCTCGACCTTGTCTGCGTCTGTCATACTCTCCTGCCTCTGCACTTGCTCTGTCGGTTCGAGCCTACCAGCGCTGCTGACGCAAAGCGACCGTGCCGCCATCGCTCTTGGACGATGACGGCACGGTCGCTGTTTCAACAAGGAGCCAGAGCAGTCCGATCAGTTCTTGTGCTGGAAGATCAGATGCTCGTTGGCGAAGGTGTCGAAGCCCAGGCTGTAGAGCTCGCGGCCATAGCCGGAGTTCTTGATGCCTCCGAAGGGCAGCTCTGGCATGGTCACCCAACCGCCGTTGATGAAGGTCATGCCGGTCTCGATGCGACGTGCCAGGGCATCCGCATGTTCGGTATCCGATGAGAAGACCACACCACCCAGGCCGTAGCTGGAGTCGTTGGCCAGTTCGATGGCTTCATCCTCGTTGGCCACCTTGTAAATGGAGGCTACGGGGCCGAACATCTCCTGGTTGTAGACGGGGTTGTCACGGTCGATGTCCGTCAGAACCGTCGGGGTGAAGAAGGCCCCCGGCGAATCGTAGGGCTTGTTGCCGTAGACTACCTTGGCTCCACCGGCCACAGCCTTTTCGACCTGCTTGGCCAGGTTGTCGCGGGCGGAGACCATGCACATGGGGGCCAGCGTGGTTTCGGGGTTGCTGGGATCACCCAGAACCGCGTGTGAGAAGGCATCGACGATGAGCGAGACGAAGTCGTCGTAGTGCTTCTCCGTAACGATGAAGCGCTTGGAGGAGGTGCAGACCTGACCGGCGTTCATCAGTCTGGCACTTGGGGCTACCTTCTTGAGCAGATCCCAGTCAGCGTCATCCAGGACGATAAAGACGTCGTTGCCGCCCAGCTCCATGGAGGACTTCTTCAGGTGGGCTCCGGCCGACTTGGCCACGGAAGCGCCGCCGCGCTCCGACCCGGTAAGGGCCACGCCAGAGACCCGTGGATCGGCGATGGCACGGTCCACCTGGTCATAGTTGATGAAGAGGTTGGTCAGGCTGCCCTCGGGGGCTCCAGCCTTGGTCACGGTCTCCTCGAAGGCCACCGCCGAGCCGGGCACGTTGGAGGCGTGCTTGAGGATCATGGGGTTGCCCAGAATGAAGTTGGGGGCGAACACACGCATGATCTGGTAGTAGGGGAAGTTCCAGGGCTCCACCATGACCAGGACGCCCGTTGCCTGCTTGACGTAGTAGGCCTTGCCAGCGGGGTTGTCCAGGGGGACGGGAGCCAGCAGCTCCTCGGCGTGGTCGGCGAAGTAGTCGGCGATGTCCGCGCACAGCTCCACCTCGGCGCGGGCCTCGCCCACCAGCTTGCCCATGTCCCTGGTCAGGTTGGCTGCCAGAGTGTCCTCATCCTGACGGAAGAGCTTGGCCACCTGCCGCAGCTGCGCGGGGCGGTCGCCGGGGCCCTCCTGCTTGCGCCAGGTCTTGTAGAGGTCATGGCCGCGGGCCAGGGCGTTCTCCAGATCTTCGTCTGTGGCATCCGGGTAGGTCTTGATCAGTTGGTTGTTAAAAGGATTGACTGTCTGATAGGTCACAATATCTCCTTCGATTATGGGTCCCAGTCAGCATCATCGCTGGTCAGTTCATTCAGCATATCACTGCATTGGACCCCGCGGTCAACGAATTTGCCGCAGGGCGACATTCGACCGCGGGGTCCGGTTTCATCAGTGGAAGAAGTGGCGGGTTCCGGTCAGATACATGGTCAAATCGGCGTCCTGGGCGGCCTTGATCACCTCGGGATCACGGATGGACCCTCCCGGCTGCACCACGGCCCGGATACCGGCCTGGATCAGATACTCCAGACCGTCTGCGAAGGGGAAGAAGGCGTCGGATGCAGCCACAGAGCCCTTGGCACGGTTACGGCCCTCGTCCAGGGTGTTGGCACGCTCGACCGCCAGGTGGCTGGAGTCCACCCTGTTGACCTGGCCCATGCCGATGCCCACGGTGGCTCCCTGGTTGGCCAGGAGCACGGCGTTGGACTTGACCGAGCGGATGGCCCGCCAGGCGAAGGTCAGATCATCCATGGTCGCCTGGTCGGCGGGGCTGCCGGAGACCAGACGCCAGGTGGAGGGGTCGTCTCCCGGGGCATCGATCAGGTCGGGCGTCTGCACCAAGGCTCCCCCGTCGATTTGACGGATGACCGGGCGCTGACGCGGGTGGCGCTCCACAGACAGGATGCGCAGGTTCTTCTTGGTACGCAGCAGGTCCAGGGCCTTGGGCTCATAGCTCGGCGCCACTATCACCTCGGTGAAGACCGGCTTGATCTGCTGGGCCATGGCCAGGGTGACGGTGCGGTTGGCGGCGATGACCCCGCCATAGGCGCTCATGGGGTCGCAGGCGTGGGCTCGGCGGTGGGCCTGGGCGATGTCCTCCCCCACGGCCAGACCGCAGGGGTTGGAGTGCTTGACCACGGCCACTGCGGGCAGGTCGGGGAAATCCCAGACCGAGCGCCAGGCGGAGTCAGCGTCCACATAGTTGTTGTAGCTCATTTCCTTGGCCCCGCCCAGGTGCTCTGCAGCAGCGAAGCCGTCCCGGTCCAGCGGGTCCAGGTAGAGGGCGGCCTTCTGGTGGGGGTTCTCGCCGTAGCGCAGCTGGTTGGCCAGACGCCAGGTGCGAGTCAGTGCCGGGGCTGGTTTCTGATCTTCGGTCTTGTCATGCTTGTCGTCAACCCATGTGCGTGCGGTCCACTCGGCGATGGCCGCGTCATAGGAGGCGGTCAGTGCGAAGGCTTTTGCAGCCAGACGTCCGCGCTCGGCCAGGCTGAAACCGGTGCCGGAGGCGATGCGCTCGGCGGCCAGGGCATAGTCTTCCGGGTCGGTGATGACAGCCACGCTGGCATGGTTCTTGGCAGCGGCGCGAATCATGGCAGGGCCGCCAATGTCGATGCGTTCCAGGCACTGGTCTGCGTCGGCGCCCTCAAGGACGGTCTGCTCGAAGGGGTAGAGGTTGACCACCACCAGGTCGAAGGGGGCAATGCCCAAGTCTTTGAGTTGCTGGACATGGTCGGGGTTGGTCATGTCGGCCAACAGCCCGGCGTGGATGTGCGGATCCAGGGTTTTGACCCGGCCGTCAAGGCTCTCGGGAAAACCGGTGACCTTTTCCACCGGGGTGACCTGGACGCCCAGATCCTGCAGCTTCTTTGCGGTGCTGCCGGTGGAGACGACCTCGGTGCCTGCCTGGCGGAAGGCCAATGCCAGGGATTCGAGGCCCTGCTTGTGATAGACCGAGACCAGCGCTCGGTTGATGGTGCGATTCGTGGTGACCATGGAAACTCCTACTCCTATGCTTGATTGCCGAGGCGCCCAGCCACCTTCGGACCTACTTGCCTGGTCTGCGGGTGGACGAGACTTGTCGTGGTGTGTCTGCTCGGTCGGTTGCCTTGGGCTCCTTTCCCTCCTGACCGCGTGATTGGTTGTGTTTTTCCTTGTTTTCCGCTTTGGCGGAAGTCTTTTTGTCTCCTGCCTGGCGCAGATAGACGACCAGGGCATCCTTGATGATGACCAGTGCGGCGATGATGAGGGCCAGTAACCATACGCCCAGCAGGCCGACCCCCAGGGAGGTCCCGATCATGCGCAGGGAGGAGGCTATGGGCACGCCCACTCCGGCCAGTCGCTGGCGGCCCAGGGCCCCGTTGGAGAGTTGGAAAAGCAGGGCAAGGCCGAGCAGGGTGATCAGCCAGGCCAGGGCCATGGCCAGGGTTGCCATCAGGAAGCAGACTGCCGTATCCCGGGACTTCAGCCCTGCTTGGCGCACGGCAGCGTGAATTCTGACCCCCCATGGCCCGGTCAGCAAGAGAATGCCGGCAACCACGCCGGCCAGCAGAGGCAGGTTGAGCAGGAGCATACGAACCTCCTGCCGGGAGACCGGCTCTGGGAAAAGCCCAAAGAGAGGCAGCGAGGGCAGACTGGAGGCGTGGCCGGACCAGAGGGTGAAGGTGGCCAGCTGACCGATCTTGAAACCGTTTCCGAAGAGCCAGGAGGCAGCCCAGATGATCAGGTTGGGCAGCCAGGCCAGGGACGCCAGGCTGGTCGTCACAGCCGAGGCGGTGCCCATACGTGTCAGTTTGAACAGGCGGCCCACATCTCCGTGATAGAGAACAATCCAGACGATCAGGGCGATCAGGCCGGCGGCCAGCATGGCAGCCAGGAGGATCAGGCCGGCCGTGAGGCCGAGCCGAACGGTCTTGCGGACCTGGACAGGCAGAGCTTCTTTGATGCGCTTGGCTACAGCTTGTCGGAATGGTTCGGAGCGGACCCATGCCCAGCCGTAGCCCAGCAGAAAGACCAGTCCGGTGCGCAGAAGAATGACCGGGGTAGTGTCCACCTGGATGGTCTGGCTGCCCTGCATGAGGATGAGACTACACAGCATCCAGACGACCAGACCGGCGATGCATCCGCCGACGGACATGCCCATGCGGCCGACCAATGTGCGGACCACCCAGATCAGCAGACCGGTCAGCAGCAGGGGGATGATGGTCAGGGTGAGGGCTCCGGCCGTGAATCCGCAGCCTTGGGTGAGCAGGGTGATGGTTTCCGTCAGGGCCACAGTGGCCATTGACAGCGATGGACCGCCCTCCTCAATGGAAATGATGAGCAGGAGCAGGGCCATGCAGGCACCTAGGGCGACAGTGTAGATAAGCATGGCTAGGAAGGCCTCTAGGGCCCCCCGGAACCATACTTTCACCCTGTCGGTCATATGATGGCATGCTCCCGCAGCAGGTCGCGGGTCAACCTGGCCGTCTCACCGGGTGTGGTGCCCACCTTGATGCCGACGGACTCAAGCACTTGCTTCTTGTCTGCCGCCGTGCCCTTGCCCCCCGAGATGATGGCTCCGGCGTGGCCCATCTGCTTGCCTTCGGGGGCGGTGAAGCCGGCGATATAGGCCACGATGGGCTTGGTCATGTGGGTGGAGGCCCAGTGTGCGGCCTCCTGTTCAGCCGAGCCCCCGATCTCGCCGATCATGACGCAGGCCTTGGTTTCAGGATCGCGGTTGAAGGCCTGCAGAGCCTCCAGCATGGTGGTGCCCACAATGGGGTCGCCGCCGATGCCCAGGCAGGCGGTGAAGCCGATGGAGGACAACTCCCCCATGAGCTGATAGGTCAGGGTGCCGGACTTGGAGACCAGGCCAAGCGGACCGCGACCGGCGATGCCCTGCGGGATGATGCCCAGATCCACGCCGACGCCGTTGGGCCGGTCGGACATGGTCATCAGTCCCGGGCAGTTGGGGCCTACGATGCGGCAGCCGCGTTCCCTGGCCAAGGCTACGCAGTATGCGGTATCGGACACGGGAATGCCTTCGGTGATGACCACGATCAGGGCGATGCCGGCCTCGATGGCCTCGACCATGGCATCCTTGGCGAATCTGGGCGGCACGAAGACCACGGAGGTGCGGGCTCCGGTCGCCTGACGGGCTGCTGCGCAATCGGCGTATACGGGCACATGACGGGCCTGGCCGTCCGGACCCTCGAAGTCTACCGTCATTCCGGCCTTGCGGGCGTTGACCCCGGCCAGGATGTTGGTGCCTGCCGCCATCATGCGGGCCGTGTGGACCATGCCCTGGTGGCCGGTCATGCCCTGGACCATGACGGGGGCGCCGTCTTCAACGAAGAGGGTCATCGTCCCGTCTCCTTTTCTGCCTGAGCGGCCAGAGCCACAGCCTGGTCTGCCGCCTCCTCCATGGTGCGGGCCACCTTGAGCCGAGGCTGTCGGGCCCTGGCCAGCAGGTCCAGTCCCTCTGCAGCCTCATTGCCGTCGAAGCGGACCACGATGGGCCGGTCGTCGTTCTGATCCTGCTCGCCCGCAGCGTTCACGGCGGCCAGGATGCCTTGGGCCACCTGCTGGCAGGAGGTGATGCCCCCGTAGACGTTTACCATGACCGAACGGACCTTGGGGTCGGAGAGGACCACGTCCAGGCTGGTGCGCATGACCTCGGGCGAGGCTCCGCCGCCGATGTCAAGGAAGTTGGCGGGGCCAACAGGAACGCCCTGTCTGCGTCCCGACCCGGCGACCGCATCCAAGGAGCTCATGACCAGTCCTGCGCCGTTACCGATGACGCCCACCTGGCCGTCCAGATGGACGTAGTGCAGGCCTGCGGCCTTGGCCTTGGCTTCCAGTGGGTCGACCTGCGCCGGGTCTGCGAACCTCTTCCAGCCGTCGTGCCGGAAGGCTGCGTTCCCGTCCAGGGAGATCTTGGCATCAAGGGCATCCAGGTGCTTGGTGGCCTCGTCGTCCGGGTCCCCCACCTTGGCCAGGGGGTTGATCTCGACCAGGGTTGCATCGCTGTCCTGGAAGGTGTGCCACATGCCCAGGAGAATCTGTGCGGCCTGCTCCAGATCCGCGTGGTAGAAACCGATGCGCTCGGCCATGGTGAGGGCGGCCTGCCTGTCGAAATCCTCCAGGGGGCCGATGTGCAGGCGCCGGACTGATTCGGGGTGCTCACGGGCGATGGTCTCCACCTCGGTGCCGCCGCTGGCCGTGGCCAGGACATCGTAGTCCCGGGAGGTGCGGTCCACCGAAATGGACAGGTAATACTCGTGCAGGATGTTGCGGGCTTCCGTGACCAGAATCCCGCTGACCGGATGGCCATCGATGTTCATGGGCAGGATGGCCTGGGCCAAAGCCACGGCCTGATCGTGATTCTCGGCTCGCTTGACCGCTCCTGCCTGTCCCCTGTGGCCGATGGTGGCCTGGCCCTTGATCATGCAGGGGTAACCGATGACGTCGGCTGCCTGACCGGCCTCTTCTGCGGTTGAGGCATAGACGGCCCTTGGCTGGGAGATGCCATGTTCGGCGAGCAGCTGCCTGGCCTGGTATTCGTACAAATCCATGGTGAAGGTCCCCCAATCGAGCTCAGGCGGGCATGTTCATCAGGCAGGTGACCGGGTAGTCGCCCAGGGCCTTGCGGCCGTCCAGACCGTTGAGTTCCATGACGAAGCTGAAACCAGCCACCCTGCCTCCAGCCTGCTCCACCAGATGTGCAGCAGCCTGTGCGGAACCGCCGGTGGCGATCAGGTCGTCGACAATCAGGACTCGCTGGCCGCGGCTCAGGGAGCCCTGCTCGATTTCGATTCGGGCGTTGCCGTATTCGAGGGCGTATTCCTGGCTGTAGGTGGGCTCAGGGAGCTTGCCGGCCTTGCGCATGGGCAGGAAGCCCTTGCCGAGGTCGCATGCCAGCTGGGGGCCGATCAGAAAGCCGCGTGCCTCAAGCCCGGCTACCAGGTCGAAGTCCTCTGGCTTGACGGGCAGGGTGCGCTTCATGGCGTCGAGGATGATGGCCAATCCCCTGGGATCTGACATGGCCGGGATGAAGTCCCTGAAAAGGATCCCCTTCTTGGGAAAGTCCGGAATGGTACGGATCAATGAGATCAGATAAGCGGCGTCATCATCGCCCACCTGCTTAAGTTCTCCAACCTTGATATCGTCCGATTGAGCCATGATCTTCTTTCTGTTTTGCTCCTTGGAAGTGGTTGCCGGGGCCATCATACGCGCGCCGCGTTTCCGTTCAGAGTCAGCCCGACGGAAGGTGTGGCGCGCGTATAAGTTTCAGGACTTGGCAGAAGTCGAATCCGAAGCCTCGGATTCTTTGGATTCGGCGGAATCCTTGGACGCATCCGAGTCGGCAGCGTCATCGGACTTCTCAGCAGTCCTGGCCTTGTCTGATTCGTCTTCCTGCTCCGGTTCGGAATCCGACGACTTGGATTGTGCATCATCCTTGCCTTCGGAGGCGGCAAAGTTCTGTGTGGCGGTATCGTCAGCATTGTCACCGTCTTCGGCGGCGGTGACCTCGGCGGGGGCATCCGCGTCCTCGGACTGGCCCTCGACCTGCTCGGGCAGGGGGTTGCCGTTTTCGTCGACCTCGTCATCGTGGACGTAGGCCGGGACGATGGGCGGCTGGGTAATGGCCTGGATGCGCCAGCGTGACTGCGAACCCTCGGAGTCGATGACCACCTGTTCCTTCTCCAGGTCAACGGAGACGACCTTGCCCAGAAGGCCCGTGGTGGTGGCTACCTCGTCACCGGGCTGCAAGGACTGGCGAAAGTCCTGGACGGCGGCTTGCTGCTGCTTGCTCTTGCGGGAGCTTCCCCACATCATGGCGATCATCAGGGCGATGATGACGATCATGAAAATCATGGATCCCATGGTTGTTTCCACTCCTTGTTTCGACGGGTATCAAACGGCGATATGCATTGCTGCGAAGACCCCAGTCTAGAACAGCTTCATGACATCCTCGGGCGGTTTGCGGCCCAGGTGCTCCCAAGCCTTGGAGGTGGCCACACGCCCCTTTGGGGTGCGTACCAGGAAGCCCTCACGCACCAGGTAGGGCTCACAGACCGTTTCGACCGTCTCGGCCTCCTCGCCCACCATGGCGGCCAGGTTGTTCAGGCCCACGGGTCCGCCGTCGAAACTGTTCACGATGGCCTGGAGGACGGCCAGATCCAGACGGTCCAGCCCTTCGGAGTCAATCTGGTAGAGGGCCAGGGCCTGCTTGACGTCATCAGGTCCAACCTCGGGAAGATCGTGGACTATGGCCCAGTCGCGCACACGGCGCAGCAGGCGGTTGGCGATCCTGGGCGTGCCTCGGGAGCGCAGGGCCAGCTGATGGGCGGCATCATCCTGCAGGACGATGCCCAGGACCCTGGCCGACCGCTCGACCAGCTTTTCCAGCTCCTCCTCCGAGTAGAAGTCCAGGTGGGCGGTGAAGCCGAAACGGGCCCGCAGAGGCGAGGGCAGCATGCCTTCACGGGTGGTGGCGCCGATGACCGTGAACCTGGGCAGCGTCAACGGAATTGAGGAGGCTCCGGGGCCCTTGCCTACCATGACATCCACCCGGAAGTCCTCCATGGCGATATAGAGCAGCTCCTCGGCGGCCCTGGGCAGGCGGTGGATCTCGTCGATGAAGAGCACCTCGCCGGCCTCCAGTGAGCTCAGGATGGAGGCCAGGTCGCCGGCATGCTGGACGGCCGGGCCCGAAGTGACCCGGATGGGCACCTCCAGCTCGTGGGCGACGATCATGGCCAGGGTGGTCTTGCCCAGGCCTGGAGGGCCTGCCAGAAGGATGTGATCGGGGGCCACATCCCGCTTTTTGGCGGCCTTCAGGAAGAGTCCCAGCTGGGCCTTGAGCCGGGGCTGGCCGATGAACCCGTCCAGGGTTTCCGGACGCAGCTCCTCGTCGCTAACCGGCTCGCCTTCGATGGGTCGGGCCGAGACCATCCGCAGGGATTCCTCCTGGGCGTCGCCATTCTGGGAGTCGATGTACCCCGTGGACATCTGCTTGTCAGCCATGGGTCAGCGCCCCCTGTCCAGCCGGGTCAGGGCCTGCTTGAGCACCTTGGGAATGTCGGCCGACTGAAGGGGCAGGGAGTAGCCGCCTTCGCTGCAGGTCTGCTCCACGGCCTGCTCGGCATCACGCTGCAGCCAACCCAGGGAAATCAGCCCCTCCACCACCTGATGGGCGCCATCGTCGGTCTGGGCGGGTCCCTGCCTGTCCGTGCCAGCATCCAGATCCAGCTTGCCGGAGAGTTCGAGGATGATCTTCTGAGCGCCCTTCTTGCCCAGGCCGGGCGCCCGGGACAGGGCCGCAGCATCGCCGTCGGCCACGGCCTGGGCCAGCTGGTCCGAGTTCAGGGTGGCGAGGATGGACAAGGCCACGCGGGGCCCGATGCCGCTGACCTTCTGTAATTGGGCAAAGAGCGATTTGGATGTGCGGCTGAGGAATCCGTAGAGGGTCAGCGCGTCCTGTGTCAGGGACAGGGCGGTGTAGACGGTGACCGTGGACTCGGCACGCATGGAGGCCAGGTCCGACTGGGGCATGCGCACCTCGAAACCCACCCCCGAAACATCGATGACGGCGGAGCCCGTTTCGATGGCGGCCACCCGCCCGGTCAGCATTGCCAGCACTTGATCACCCCTCGATGGAATCGAACGTCTGTTCGAATCAGCTTACATGTCTCGCTGGACTCCCCGATGCTTGCCGTACTTTGCAGAGGCCTGTGCCCACTGGCGTTGGGCCTGGGTCAGATGCTCCTCGCGTTCCCCGCCCTGGATAGCCCCGGCAGGCCGTAGGGCATGGCAGATGGCCTGGGCTAGAGCATCGGCGGCATCGGCGGGCTTGGGCAGCTGGTTGAGCCCGAGAATGCGGGCCACCATCCGCTGCACCTGGATTTTGTCGGCCTGGCCGTTGCCGGTCACGGCCATCTTGGCCTCGGTGGGCGTGTGCAGAGCCACCGGAATGCCTCGTTGTGCCGCCCCCAGCATGGCCAACCCGGCCGCCTGGGCGGTTCCCAACACGGTGTTGTGGTTGGACTGGGCAAAGACCCGCTCGATGGAAACCACGTCGGGGCTGAAACGGTCCAGGGCGGCCGTCAGTCCCTGGTAGATGGTCAGCAGCCGCAGGTCCTGGCTCTGTTCGGGGTCCGAGCGCACGACGTCCACATGAACAAAGGAAAGCCGGCGCGATGCACCGGCTTCAATGACGCCAACGCCGCATCGGGTGAGCCCCGGGTCGACGCCGAGAACGATCATAGGGTCACTCGTCGTCCAACTGGGCCATGACCTCGTCGGGGGCGGTCCAGTTGCTGTAGATCTCCTGCACGTCGTCCAGGTCGTCCAGGTTGTCGATCAGCTTGGAGACCTTGCGAGCGGAGTCCAGGTCCAGGGTGACCTCGCTCTTGGGGTTGAGGACCAGATCGGCGGAATCGTAGTCCATGCCCGCATCCTGCAGGGCCTTGCGGACGTTGACCATGTCGCCGGGGGCAGTCAGCACGGTGTAGCTCTCGCCGTTGTCCTGCACATCCTCGGCACCGGCCTCGGCGGCCTTTTCGAAGACCGTATCGTAGTCCAGACCCTCCGAGGGGACGATGATCTGGCCCTTGCGCTCGAAGTTGAAGCTGACCGACCCGTTCTGGGCCAGGGAACCGCCGCCCTTGGTCAGGGTGGAACGAACCTCGGCTGCCGCGCGGTTGCGGTTGTCGGTCAGGCACTCGATGATGATGCCCACGCCGGCGGGAGCGTAGCCCTCGTAGACGATGCTCTCGTAGTTGGCCGCTCCGGCCTCCTCGCCCGAGCCGCGCTTGACGGCCCTGGTGATGTTATCTGCGGGCACGGAGGACTTCTTGGCCTTGACGATGGCGTCGTAGAGGGTGGGGTTGCCGTCGGGGTCACCGCCGCCGGTGCGGGCAGCGATCTCGATGTTCTTGATCAGCTTGGCGAAGAGCTTGCCACGCTTGGCGTCGATGGCTGCTTTCTTGTGCTTGGTGGTCGCCCACTTCGAATGCCCTGACATATGTCTCCTGACGGTACGAATGCGTAAACGAATGGAATTCTAGTTCCGCTCTTCGACAATTTTACGGGTTTTCAGGCCCTTCCGTGGGGGCTTCATCGTAAGGAGAACCAGCCCTGCGGCCCACCAGCCTGCCCAGCAGTCCACGGCGATGGTCGGGTCGCGCGGCCAAGGCACGGGCGTAGACATCCAGAACCTGGTCGGTGACCCGCTCCCAGTCGTAGTCGTTGGCCCGCCGCATTCCGTACGAGGCCAGATCCAGTCGCTTGGGTCGGTCGTCCAGCAGTTCAAGGACCACCCGGGCGCAGTCCTGCGGGTCTTCGTTGGCGAACAGTCGCGCGCTGTGCCCGTTCTGGGAAACATCCTCGAAAGCTGGCAGGTCCGAGGCCACCACCGGGCAGCCTGCCGCCATGGCTTCGACCAGCACGATGCCAAAGCTCTCCCCCCCGGTCTGCGGTGCCACATACAGGCCCAGGCTGTGGTAGAAGGAGGCCTTGTCCTCATCGCTGATCCGACCCAGGAAGGTGAAGTGCCGGGCCAGTCCGGGATCGACGGCCTCAAGTATTTTCCGGGCCTCCCCCTGGCCGTCACCGGCACAGAGGAAGCGGGCTCCGGGCACGCGCCGAAGAATGGCGGGCGCGGCCTGGGCCAGAATCCTGAACCCCTTGCGCTCCTCCTTCATCCGTCCCAGGAATCCGATCGTGGGTTCCCGCTCGCTCCCCTGCCATTCCGGGCGCGGCCGGGCATTGCGCAGGGCTCTGGTCTCGATGCCGTTGGGGATGATCTGGCTGGGTATGCCCGGCTCCAGCAGATTCTGGGCGTTCTGCATGGCCGATGGGCTGACGAAGATGGCCTGGCTGATGTTGGCCAGGTATCGGCGCAGGTAGCGTCTGGTCAGCCTCAGGGCCAGCGGGGTCGAATCGAAGGCCGCATGGAAGGTGGCCACATAGGGGCAGGGGATGAATCCGGGCCGCAGGGGCTTGTGGCTCAGCGAGGGCACCTCGGGCTCGTGCAGGTGCAGGATGTCGAAGTGGCCCTGTCTGACCCACTGCCGGGTCTTGTGGCCGGCCACGCCGAAGTAGCTCAGGTTGGCTACGGATCCGTTGTAGGGAATGGAGAAGGAGGAGCCGGTGGTCTGCACCCAGAGGGGCATGTCCTGGGTGCGTCGGCCCGGGGCCAGAACCTGCACCTGGTGGCCGCGCTCCATAAGATGCCTGGCGAAGTCGCGAATGTGCAGTTGGACGCCTCCCGGGGTCTCGAAGGAGTAGGGCGAAATGATCCCCACCCGCAGAGGCGCCTTGATGGCGGCCCGCTCCGGCTCCCGCTCAGGCCTTTGTTCGGGTGCCTTCATGCCCGTCACCTCCTATGTTCTCGGATGCCTTGGCCAGGATGAAGTCCGGCAGGTCGTGCATCCGGGAAAGATCCAGATCCTCGAGGAAAATCGGCTGGAGCATGTGCCAGTCCTCGGGATGCTCGCGAATGCCCTGGGCCCACTGGTCCACCCAGGCCTGGGTCAGGTCCTTGATGGCCTGCTCCCGGGGCATGTCCAGGTAGGGCTCGATGGCGATGGGCCCGTCCACCTGGCAGACATAGCCGTAGGGGGCCTTGGCCTGTCGGCGGCGCTCCCCCGTCAGCCTTTCCCTGTGCATGTTCACGGTATACAGGGGCAGACGGGCATCCAAGGCGATGACGGCAGGTCCGGCGGCCACGCGAATCCAGGAACCGAAGGCCTTGACGAAGACGCCTCGGCGGCTCAGGTCGCGGTCGGCCAGCAGGGGCACCACCTGGTCAGGCTTCCGCAGCAGGGTCGTCAGACGGCCGGTGATGTCCGGCTCGCCGGTCAGCAGGATGTTCATGCCCAGGCGGCGACGGATGTCCGCAAAGGTGTTCAGCATGCCCTGGTCCCGCAGCCGCTCGGCCACCGTGGTGACCTGGCCGACCGTGGAGCAGGCCCAGAAGCCCGCGTAGTCCCAGTTGCCCTGGTGGCCCATGCCGATGGGCAGGGATCGCAGACCGATGTCGCTCTTGGCCGGATCCGGGTAGGCGCTGCCACCGCCGTGTATGCGTGCCAGCAGCTGCTCCTTGGTGCGGGCCCCCACGGTCAGAGCCTCGACGAAGTAGACGAAGTAGGAGCGCATGCCCTGGCGTGAGGTGCGCCGCAGGCTGCGACGGTCGGCTTCCGGCATGACATGGGCCAGGTTGCGCTCCAGCTGTCTGACGCCGCCTATCCGGAACAGCCAACATAGGTCGGCCGCTGCCAGGAAGAGGCCGCGCAGCAGCCCCTCGGGCACCAGACGCGCGTGCTGCGCCAGAAAGATGAGCAGTCGGTCCGGCATAGGCTCACTCGTGGTTGGGATTGGCGGGCTGCGGGTTGCGGCCCATGTCCTTGGCGACGTGGCTGATCCGCTGCCAGACGGTGACGATGCCCAGCAGAGCCAGCAGGATCAGGAAGCAGCTGAGCACGGCCAGGGGCAGCCCGGCTCCCGTCAGGGCCATGCCCACCAGGATGATGACCAGCCGGTCGGACCTGGTGGCGATGCCGTTCTTGGCCTCGAAGCCCTCGGCCTCGGCCCGGGCCCGGGCGTAGGAGGTGACGAATGAGGTCATGATGGCGAAGAGGGCTGCAGCCATGCCCACCTGGGCCCAGATGTCGGGACCCTGGTGGCTGCCGTCGGCCACCCAGGCCAGCTCGTGGCGGCGCAGGTAGATGATGACCCCGGTCAGGACGGCCCAGTCGGCTATCCGGTCAAGGGTGGAGTCCAGGAAGCCCCCGAACTGGGTGCCACCGCCGGTCAGCGCGGCCACGGAACCATCCAGGGAGTCGAAGGCAACCAGGATGGCCAGGACGATGGCCCCGGGCAGGAGCCAGCCGGTGAACCCGGTCGCGATGGCGACCAGGGTGGTGCCTACGGCTCCGCTGATGGTGACACCGTTGGCGCTCACGCCCAGACGAACCAGACCGCGGGCGATGGGGGCGATGATGCGCTTCCAGGGGCGTCGTAGATGCTCGAACATTGGTCAGTCCTGACTGCAGGAGGTGTTCGCTCGGAAGTCGTCCGCCGAGTTGATCTGGGCGCGGACCTTGATGGCCTCGTTGATCCAGGCGCGGGCCTGCTCCACAGGCACGCCGTTGAGCTGGCTGCCGTCGCGGAAGCGGAAGGAGACCGCGTTCTTGGAGACGTCCTCCTCGCCGGCGATCAGGATGAAGGGGGCCTTGGACTTGGCTGCGTTGCGGATCTTCTTGCCGAAGCGATCGTCGGAGCGGTCGATCTCGCAGCGGACCATGTCGTCGCGCAGCTGGTCCAGCAGGTGCTCCAGGTGGGGGGCGAACTCGTCGGCCACGGGCACGGCCTGCACCTGGACCGGGGCCAGCCAGGCCGGGAAGGCGCCGGCGTAGTGCTCCAGCAGGATGGCGAAGAAGCGCTCGATGGAGCCGAAGAGGGCTCGGTGGATCATGACCGGCCGCTGGTGGGAGCCGTCGGCGGCGATGTACTCCAGCTGGAAGCGCTCGGGCAGGTTGAAGTCCAGCTGAATGGTGGAGACCTGCCAGGTGCGCCCGATGGCGTCGCGGGCCTGCACGGAGATCTTGGGCCCGTAGAAGGCGGCGCCCTCGGGGTCGTCGACCAGTTCCAGCCCGGAGTCCTTGGCCACCTCGGCCAGGGTGTTGGTGGCCTCCTCCCAGACCTCGTCGGAGCCGACGAACTTGTTGGGATCCTTGGTGGACAGCTCCAGGTAGAAGTCGTTGAGGCCGAAGTCCTTCAAGACCTTGAGCACAAACTGGAGCAGGTTGGTCAGCTCCCCCTTCATCTGGTCCCGGGTGCAGTAGATGTGGGAGTCGTCCTGGGTCAGGCCGCGCACGCGGGTCAGGCCGTGGACCTCGCCGGACTTCTCGTAGCGGTAGACGGTGCCGAACTCGAACAGCCGCAGGGGCAGCTCCTTGTAGGAGCGCTGGCGGGACTTGAAGATCAGGTTGTGCATGGGGCAGTTCATGGGCTTCAGGTAGTAGTCGAAGCCCTGGCGGGTGACCTTGCCGTTGGCGTCCTTCTCCTCGTCCAGGTGCATGGGCGGGTACATGCCGTCCTTGTACCACTGCAGGTGGCCCGAGATCTCGTAGAGGTGGCCCTTGGTGATATGCGGGGTCTGCACGAAGGAGTAGCCGTTGCGCCGGTGCATTTCACGGGAGTAGTCCTCCATGGCGTTGATGACGGCCGCGCCCTTGGGGTGGAAGACGGGCAGGCCGGGCCCGATCTCGTCCGGGAAGGAGAAGAGGTCCATCTCGGCGCCCAGCTTGCGGTGGTCGCGGCGGGCGGCCTCCTCCAGACGGGCGGTGTAGGCCTTCATGTCGTCCTTGTTGGCCCAGGCGGTACCGTAGATGCGCTGGAGCATGGGGTTCTTCTCGTCCCCGCGCCAGTAGGCGGCGGCCGTGCGCATGAGCTTGAAGCTGCGGATGTAGCGGGTGTTGGGCAGGTGGGGGCCCCGGCAGAGGTCCTTCCAGACCGTGTTGCCCTCGCGGTCCAGATTGTCGTACATGGTCAGCTCGCCGCCGGTGGCCACCTCGGTGGCCTCCTCGCTGTTGATCTCGGCCTCCTTGGCCCCGATCAGCTCCAGCTTGTAGGGCTGGTCGGCCTCCTCCTTGCGGGCCTCCTCCTCGGTGACCACGCGCCGGCGGAAGCTCTGGGAGGACTTGATGATCCGCTTCATCCGCTGTTCGATCTGCTTGAGGTCGTCGGGGGTGAAAGGCTTGTCCACGTCGAAGTCGTAGTAGAAGCCGTCCTTGATGACCGGGCCGATGCCAAGCTTGGCGTCCGGACGGATCTCCTGGACGGCCTGGGCCATGACGTGGGTGGCCGAGTGTCGCATGATGGCCAGCCCCTGATCGCTCTCCAGGGTGATGGGCTCGACCTTGTCGCCCTCGTGCAGGGGTGTGTAGAGGTCGCGTGGCTGCCCGTTGAGGTCGACGGCGATGATGTCCTTGTCGTCAGCAAAAAGCTGGACGCCAGTCTGATCCGCCGCCACCTCCTTCCGTTCGCCCTTGACGATGATGGAGATGCTCGACTGTGTCATGAATGCCGTCCTTGCTATCGGAGCCCGCGTTACAGGGTGCAGGCTGGACATGGTTATCGAGCCACAGCCTAGGTCGTCACTCAGACAAGGAGGGGCCTTTGTTGCCCATGGAGCGCAGGTAATCCTCGGCTTCCCGGACCAGCTCTTCGGCGGCCGGCTCGTCCACCTGGGCCTGGTCGACATCCATCTCCAGACGGTGGACGTAGTTGGCCAGGTCGTCGTTGCAGCGCAGCAGCATGCCGGCCTGGGCCTTCCACTCGGCGGCCTTGCGGGGCAGCTCCCCCTCGTCCAGGTGGACGCCAAGCATGGCCGAGAGCCTTTGCAGCAGCTGTAAGGTGCCCTGGGCGCACTCGTCGCTGCCCAGATACTGGGGCACGGAGACCCAGATGGACTCTGTGCTGTAGCCGTCCTGGGTGGCCAGGGCATCCAGGACGGTGGGGATGCCTATGGGGCCGGAGTGGCCGTCGGTGTCGGTCTTGGGCTGGTCGCCGGCCAGGTCGTCGATGGGCAGGGGCCTGGTGTGGGGGCAGTCGGCGAACATGGCGCCCAGGGTGATGATAGCCTCCGCCTCGTCGTCTTCGGCCCAGTGGATGCTGCGCCGGCAGAAGTCGCTCCAGTGGTAGTTGGGCTCCGGGCCCATCTCCAGCAGGAGGGTGTGGGTGTCATCAATCCGCACCCGGTAGATCTTGGCGGAGGGCCAGATGATCCGCCGCCTGCCCTGCACATGGCAGAGCATGGGCCGTGACATCTGGTAGTCGTAGAACCCGTCGCCCGGAATGCTGCCGATCTCGTGGGACTCGTAGACGTTCAACAGGTGGCGGATGACGTTGGTCGAGGCTGAGCACGCATCGTTCCAGCCATCGAAGGCGGCCACCATGGTGCAGTGCTGCCTGGCTTCTTCACTCATACCTCTCACCCTACCGGTAGGAAGCCTTGTATTGCGCGGCTTTGCCATCAGCGGAGGGTGGCTCAATGACGCGGCGACACGCGCTTTTTGCCAAGTGCGGAGGTCTACGCTACAGTAGTGCAACGTGCTTCGGCAGTCACCACCACGGTGAAAGTTGAATGTGCGGGCATAGCTTAGTTGGTAAAGCGCGACCTTGCCAAGGTCGAGACCGCGGGTCCGAGTCCCGTTGCCCGCTCGAGGTTTCGAGCAGTTTAACCAATACGGTGGGTTAGCCAAGCGGTTAGGCAGCGGCCTGCAAAGCCGTATAGACGAGTTCGACTCTCGTACCCACCTCTCTCTCGAAACGAGAATGACCCGGGCGGTTGGCGCAGAGGTAGCGCACTTCCCTGACACGGAAGGGGTCACTGGTTCGAATCCAGTATCGCCCACGAGGATCACTTCGGTGGTCTTTCCCAATCCGGGCGATTGGCGCAGCGGCTAGCGCACTTCGTTCACACCGAAGGGGTCGCAGGTTCGATTCCTGCATCGCCCACCTGGATTTTTCCCTTCTCCCCTATCTTCCATTCAGAGACAGTTCTCAGTCTGCGATTGGCAGCCAACCAACCTGCTGAATTACCCATGATTCCCCTAGCGGAAATTCAGGTAATAAATTATTGTTACCAATCCAACTGAGGTTTGCTGTTCATACTCATTTATAGTGGTCGTATCCGCTCAATTGCGCACTGTCTGGCGCCTGCAATGCCGGTTGTCATGGCGGATAGCGAACGGAGTGTTGAGCATGTCCGGGACCTTGTGATAATTTGCTCTTAGCAACAGGTCGGGGGACCTGCCAGAAACGGGAGTACCTGATGCATCCTTGAAGAGGTGATAGTATGAAGAAAGGCCTAGGCCAATGAGGGCACGTAACTAGCCTGGCTGATTCTGCAATGCATCACAGCTTGAGGAAACTGTGGTCTCCTTGTTTTTACCTATGAAATACTTGCGTGGTCTGTCTGTGTGACCACGTTCCGGTTGTCGCCAGTGGCGGCGACCGTGCTGTAAAGCTCCTCCGGCGGCACAGAAATATACCCCCCTCTCCTGCCGCCGGAGGTTTTACTTTTTAGACCCTATTTGAGGGCCTGCAGGTACCGGTAGAGGGTGGGGATCGAAATCTTGAGCTCGGGGGCGACGATGCCCACCGCGCCCTTGATGAGGAAGATGCCCCGGTCCTTGATGTTGCGGATGATGTCCAGCCTGTCCTGCTTGGTCAGCTTGTCCATGGGGATGTTGAACTGGCGAACCTCATCCCTGGTGATCCTGCGGATGTTCTCGGCAGGTTCCTCGCTCACGTGGTGGCGGGAGGTCTCCGTTGAGATCTGCACATCGTTGGAATCGATCGAGGACAGGGTCTGCAGCACATGGGCGGCCTGCTGCAGCTCGGTGATGTTGATACTGATGCAGAGCAGGCCAATGACGGTCTGCTCCTGGTTGCGGATCAGGTAGGAGGAGACGCGGAACTCGTGCTTGTTCAGGCGGCGCCCACGGTAGTCGGAGACGAAGTCGGCCCCGTCCTGGTCGGCCCGTATGGCCAGTTGGAGCGTCTGGTCGGTAATCCCGTCGCCCAGGGAGCGTCCGGAGAGCTGGCCGTTGCGGATGAAGACGATGGAATTCTCCGGGCGGGTGATGTCATGCACCACAATCTCGGCCATGGGACCGAAGGAATCGGCTATGAATTCTGCCAGGGGAAATACCTCTTCAAGGTTGTCTACTGTGAAATGCATGGCTGATCCTCAACATCCTAACAGGGCGGCTTGTAGCCACCGGTTGGTGCTGCGGGAAGCGAAAGGCATTGGATGGCGTGATATGGTCCATCACCTCCATACCAGCCAATCGGCCTCCTCTACTCCCGTATATTAGACCTTCTTTTGCGCACTTCTGTCCGTTGCATACGGCCTATCGAGGCCGCAGGAGAGCCGAAGTACCGAAGGAGTTTTCATGGTAGCGCACGAAAGCGGCTGAATCTTGCTTTTCGCAAACCCGGCCAGTCGTAACGGACGCAGCGTTGTGGCGGAGCCGCTTCCCACCTATCCTGCAGGACGGGATGAGAGAGGACACCTGGTAATCAAGGGGAACCGAGTGGTTCAGAAGCTGAGGATAAGTACCTGTAGCGCGCCTAGGACAAAGTGCATGAACAATGTGAGTCTGGTCACGTATTTTGGGATCGGTTGGATCTAAAGGCCACTTTGCCAAAGAAATTAAACAAGTTGATACGACACATGTCTGAATGGAGAAACAGCGGCCGGGCCGGCTGGTGGCTGTTAGGCCTCTTGGCTGGCCTGGCTGTGTTTCCTCCTCTCCCAGGCAGAGGCGGGGGCGTGCATGCCTGTCCTCGGCTTCCGCCTGCAGAAGTGTGGTGGGGGCGCGGGAGGGAAGTGTCGGCTCTCTTGGGGTTGAGCCTTGATTGGCACTTTTCCTCCCTGCTCCCCCTGTATGGGCCGGGGGCGGGGGGATTGATACGCCGCCCGGCCGCTCTTACTCGTGCGAAGCGTGCAATAGTCGGCGTTGTTCCCTCCGGTGGCGGCGCGAGGCGAGGACCCCGCCCATGCCGGTCATGCCCGTGGCCAGGGCCAGCAGGATGCCCTGCCCGCCGGCCTGTGGGAGCACGCCTGCGGGCAGGTACGTGTATCGGAGAGAAGTGTCGGGCGTTTGGGGTGCGCCGCCCAGCGTGTAGTCCACGCTGACGGTGACCGTGCCCGGCTGGTGTGCGGGCGTGGTCACGGTGACGCTGCCGGCGTCGCCGCGCGTCAGCCCTGATGCGGGGGTCTGGTCGAACCTGACGCCGGTGATCACCAGAGCCAGGTTGAACGACACTGGCACAGGAGCCGACTTGTTGTTTGTGCTGTTGTCGCCGAGCCGGCCATAGCTGTTGGATCCCCATGCCCAGGCGTTGCCGTCGCTGCCCACGGCCAGGGAATAATGGTAGCCGGCGCTGACCTGTGCGGCTTGCAGTCCTTTGCTCGTGTCGGCGGGGTTGGCGGGGTCGCGCACGCGCATAGGAACAGACGAAGATCTGTAGCTGCTGTTGTTGCCGAGCAGGCCATACAAATTGCATCCCCATGCCCAGGCGTTGCCGTCGCTGCCCACGGCCAGGGAATGATCGTATCCGGCGCTGATCTGCTGGTAGGTGAAGTCCGCTGGCAGGTCCGGGTAGGTCTTCCGGTCGGGCGTCTTCACCCTGACCGGCGCATTCCGGCTGCTGCCTGTCCCGTCGCCGAGCGGGCCATTGTTGTTGTATCCCCAGGCGTAGGCGTTGCCGTCGCTGCCCAGGGCCAGGGAATGAGCGTATCCGGCGCTGACCTGCAGGTAGGTGAAGTCCGCTGGCAGGTCCGGGTAGGTCTTCCGGTCGGGCGTCTTCACCCTGACCGGCGCATACCGGTCGCTGCCTGTCCCGTCGCCGAGCTGGCCACTGCTGTTGTCTCCCCAGGCGTAGGCGTTCCCGTCGCTGCCCAGGGCCAGGGAATGCCAGGTTCCGGCGCTGACCTGCAGGTAGGTGAAGTCCTCCGGCAGGTCCGGATACGTCTTCCGGTCGGGCGTCTTCACCCTGACCGGCGCATACCGTGTGGTGCTCGTCCCGTCGCCGAGCCGGCCATAATAATTGTATCCCCAGGCGTAAACATTGCCGTCGCTGCCCAGGGCCAGGGAATGCCGGTCTCCGGCGCTGACCTGCAGGTAGGTGAAGTCCGCTGGCAGGTCCGGGTACGTCTTCCGGTCGGGCGTCTTCACCCTGACCGGCGCATGCCGCTCGGTGATTGTCCCGTCGCCGAGCTGGCCATCGCCGTTCCATCCCCAGGCGTAGGCGTTCCCGTCGCTGCCCAGGGCCAGCGAATGAGAGCCTCCGGCGCTGACCTGCAGGTAGGTGAAATCCTCCGGCAGGTCCGGATACGTGCTGCGGTCGGGCCTCCTCACCATGACCGGCGTAGTCCGGTAGCTGCTTGTTGTCCCGATGCCGAGCTGGCCATAGTAGTTGTCTCCCCAGGCGTAAACGTTGCCGTCGCTGCCCACCGCCAAGGAAAAACCATAGCTGGTGTTTGGTGATCCGCTGACTTGGCTGAATCTGATGCCCCGGCTGGCGTTGTCAGGCGGGGTGATGGTGGCGGGTTCCCTGCCCAGCTGGCTGCCCTTATTAGGGCTGATGCTCCACCTGCTGTTCCGGCTTGCCGGCGTCCAGTGGGCGGCCAGGGTCAGGTCCTTGCCGACGGGCCTGCTGAAATCGTAGGCGACATCCCCGGTGAACCAGCCGTCGAACAGGAAGCCTTCCCGCACAGGGTCGGGGGAGGGGCGCTTCACCCTCCCGTACGGGGAGGAGACATGCTGGTCTGCCGGTTTCGGGCTTCCGCCGCCCGTGTCGAAGCGGACCGTGAACGCGGATCCTGGTTCCCCAGCTCGTGCTGGCGGCTGGTCGACCGTGTACGCAAGGCTCCTGGCGAAAGGCTGCCCGTCCTGCCTGCCAGTGATAAGGATGGCGGCCGGCCCCGGCTTGCGGGCGGGAGCTTCAGCCCGCCAGGAGCCGTTGCTCCTGCTGAGCGGCAACGCCTGGCCGTCCAGGCTGGCTGATTCCAGGATGGGCGCAGCAGTGGTGTCGAGCCTGACAGGTTTGCCGTGGTTGCCTTGGGTGTCCATGCTCCATGTGAGCATGCCGCCCTGCCTGCTGATGGCGGCGATCTCGCCGCCGATGCTTGCAGCCCGCACGTACTGCTGGCTCCCGTCGTCCGCGCGCTTGGGGGCTTCGTCGGGCTTCCAGACCCAGACAAGACCATTGGAATCAACCAACGCTGCTTGTGTAGCGTCACTGCTTATTGCTGCGACGGCAGAATGGTCGGGCATAATCAGCAATTCTGGCTGGGTTTGTCTGTTGTCCAGATAACTGGTCTGGCCGGTTGAGTCCAGAAGCACAAAGCCATGATTCGTGGCTGATATCTGAACAATTCGGTGAGCAATCTTGACGTGTTGGATCTGAGCGGTATCAACGGCATCCGGCTTCCAAGCCCAGATTTTGCCCTTGCTGTCCATGGCGAGCAGGCGATCAGCATTGCCAGCCACCTTGATTGCTGAGGCCTGGTTGGGCAGGCTTATGGCCTTTCCTGTCAGCTTCCCCATGCTGGTCCATGTGCGTATACGGCCATCCTGATTCACTGCTACGAGGTGGTCGGCAGCCATGTCAATGCTGGTGTACGTCGTGGAATCTGCGTCAAGCAAGGCAGGCGTATCCTCACCTTTGCTCCAGGTGTAGATGCGGTGGTCCCTGCTCAAGGCTGCAAAGCCGTTATGGCCAACTATTCCAGTCACGAATCGCACGTCACCGGGTTTGCCCTGAGGCGATGGCACCTGAACAGGCATTTCAGCCTTTGATGTCCACGTGAACAGGCGGCCATCGCCGGTCACGCCGATCAGCTTGTTGTCATGGGCTTCCAATGCGCTGAACGATGGTGAGTCCGCACGCGGGGGTGTGATGGTGATGCTGGTGCCGCCGGAAGCCGGACCATGGTCGGGGCTGAGCGCCCAATCAGTCACCGGGGTCCACTTGGCCTTCAAGGTGATGTCCCTGGTGATCGGAGTGCGGAAATCCATCATTGCGTCATGCTCGGACCAGCCGTCGAAACGGTAGCCGTCGCGCTTCGGATTATCGGCAGGAGGCGACGCCAAGGAGCCATCCGGCACAGTTACACGTTCCGTTTTGCTTCCATCAGCAGGGTCGAACACCACAGTATGAGCATCAGCAGCAGACTGGATCCCAGCAGGTGAATAAAAGCTGGATGGCGAGATTCCAAGGGATTGGGAAGAACCTGTCGGGGTTTGAACCGGGGAAGAAGAAACAGATGATGTCGTCAGCGGCGACGGGGAAGGCAGACTGGTCGGTTGTAGATGGCTCAGGGAACCGTTATCTACCTGAGCGGTATAACGACCCCCCCCCCCCGTTGACATCTGAGCCGGAGGCGAAGACGGTGCCGGTGGCCATGCCGGTGAGCAGCAGGGGTATCAGCACCATTGCTGACATGAGCGACCGCAGGCCAAACCCATGCGTACGAGAACCGGCAGACGTCAACGACGAAACCACAACAAACCTCCCCAAAGGATTCAAACGCTTGGCTGACCCAGTCCCCCGCAACCATGGGCAGCACATGAGCAAATCGTATCACGCAGCCATGTGAGCGTCGAATCCCCCGGCAGTTCACTAAGGCTCAGCTGGCCGCCACGCCGCCTACTGCGGGCAGGGCGCCGACCATGAGCATGATGGCCACGAAGATGGCCAGGCCGATCCGGTAGATGACGAATCCCCGGTAGGAGAAGCAGGAGACGATCTTCAAAAAGGCGATGATGACGATGTATCCCAGCAGGAAGCTGACCACGGTGGCGCAGATGGTGGCTCCCCAGCCAGGGAAGGCGGCGTCCGCGTTGATGTTCTTCAAGGACTTGACCGTCTCGAGGATGCCGGCGCCGAAGACGGCGGGGATGGCCATGAGGAAGCTGACCCGGGTGGCGGACTCGCGGGTGTAGCCCAGGGCGCGGCCGAAGGTCATGGTGCCGCCCGAGCGGGAGACGCCGGGGATCAGGGCCAGCATCTGCCCGATGCCGAAGAGCAGGGCGTCCCGGGCGCTCATCTGGCGGATCTCCTTGTTCTGGCGGCCATGGCGGTCGAAGTAGTCCAGCAGCAGGCCGAAGACGATCAGCACCACCACGGTGATCCAGAGGTTGCGCAGCTTGGTCTCGATGATCTTCTGGAAGAGCAGGCCCGCCACCACGATGGGCAGGGTGCCCAGAATGATGTACCAGCCCAGGGCCGCGTCATGGTCCTTGGAGCCCATCCGCTCACGCCAGGAGGAGCCGTCCTTGCCGGCCAGGCAGCGGAACCAGTGGGTCAGTATGCGGGCAATGTCATGCCGGAAGTAGAGCAGGACCGCCAGCTCGGTGCCGAATTGGATGATGGCCGTGAAGGCCGCGCCCGGGTCCTGACCCAGCAGACCGCCCACAATGCGGATATGGGCGCTGGATGAGACGGGGAAATACTCCGTCAGGGCCTGCACCAGGCCGAACAGAATGGCTTCGAAGAAATTCATGGACCCCTCTTGCTATGTCGGACAACAATGGCAAGCTTAGCCAACGCGCAGGGCAGGCAGAGCCAAGGGCCGGGCATGTCTCGCAGAATGCCCACAATGGGTCTTGTCGGAATCGACGACTCGACGAATAGGGGTGTGGATCATCATGGCCAAGACCTACAGAAAATCCAGGGGCGGGGCCCCGGCGGGATTCTTCGAGTGCGAGGGGCGCGGGCTTCAATGGCTGGGCCAGGCCCAGGCGCAGGGCGGTCCCCGGGTGGTGGACGTCTACGACTGGGGCCCGGATTACCTGGACATCGAGGAGGTGACCTCCGCCTCCCCCACGCCCGGCGCGGCCTACCGCTTTGGCGCCCAGCTGGCCCACATGCATGATGTCGGGGCCGACCACTTCGGTTCCGCGCCCGAGGGCTACACGGGCACCTGCTACTTCGGACCCCTGCAGGATCCGCTGCCCATGGACGTGGGCGCCTGGGAAGACCCGGCCACCTACTGGGCCAAGGGGCGGCTAGAGCCCATGGTGGGCATGGCCATGGATCGGCGCGCCCTGAACCGCGATGACATGAAGATGACCGAAGAGGTGATCCAGGCCCTGCCGGAGCTGCTGGGCGCTGCCGCCAATGACAAGCCCGCCCGGGTCCACGGGGACCTCTGGAGCGGGAACGTCATGTGGACCAGGAACGACGGGAACACCCAGGCCGTCCTGATTGACCCTGCGGCCCACGGCGGCCACCGCGAGGAGGACCTGGCCATGCTGCAGCTGTTCGGCATTCCCTACCTGGAGCAGATTCTGGACGGCTACCAGAGCGTGCATCCCCTGGCGGCCGGCTACCGGAACCGGACCACGCTCTGGCAGCTCTACGCCATCGCCGGGCACTGCGCCTTCTTCGGCGGCGGCTATGTGAGCGAGTACCGGTCCATGTGCAGGTCGCTACTGGGCTGACTCAGCCGACTCAGCTGAAGATGTCCTTGAGCTTGCCGAAGATCCCCTTGCGGCCCCCGACTCCGGCAGGCTTGGCGCTCTGCGGGACCTGCTTGGCTTCGGAGTCGTGGCTGTTGGCGAAGTCTTCAATCAGGCGGCGCTGATCGTCGTCAAGCTTGGTGGGGATCTGGACCAGCACGTGGACGATGATGTCGCCGCGCTCCTCACGGTTGCCCAGCCTGGTGACGCCCAGGCCCTTGATGGTGATCTCCTGGTCAGGCTGGCAGCCGGCGGGGATGTCCACCTGGCGCTGGCCGTCGAAGGTCTCCAGGTCGACCTGGTGGCCCAGCACGGCCCAGGTCATGGGCACGGCGATCCAGCAGTGCAGGTCCTGGCCGCTGCGGGTGTAGTGCTTGTCGGGCTTGATGGTGATGTCCACATACAGGTCGCCGGCAGCACCGCCGCCCTCGCCCACCTCGCCCTGGGAGGCCAGCCGCAGCCGGGAGCCGTCAGCCACGCCTGCGGGCACGTTGACGCCCACCTCGCGCCGGGTAGGCACACGGCCGTGGCCGTTGCAGACCGGGCAGGGGTGCTCGATGATGGTGCCGTGGCCCTCGCACCGCTCGCAGGGTGCCTGGCTCATCATCTGCCCCAGCAGGGTCCGCACCACCTTCTGGGCATAGCCCTTGCCGTTGCAGACCGGGCAGGTCACCGGGGAGGTCCCCTTCTGGGCCCCCGAGCCGCCGCATTCCTGGCAGAGGCCGTAGGTGCTGATGGGGGCACGTACCACGCCCCCAAAGATGGCGGTCTTCATGTCCACGGAGACCTGGGCCAGGGCGTCCCGGCCCGGCTGGGTGCGCGGAATGGGCCCCTGGGTGGTGCCTCCGAAGCCGCCGCCGAAGAACTGATTGAAGACGTCGCCCATGTCGAAGGGGCTGCCCCCCTGGGAGGCCTGGGGATCGTTGGGGTCCACGCCCGCGTCGTACATGCGCCGCTTCTCGGGGTCGGAGAGCACCTCGTAGGCGCTGTTGACCTCCTTGAACTTGTCCTCGTATTCAGGCCCGGCGATGTCCGGGTGGTACTTGCGGCTCATCTTGCGATAGGCGCGCTTGATGTCCTGATCGCTCGCGCCGCGCTCGACTCCCAAAACCTCGTAGTAATCTGCCACCGATCATCCTTTTCGTTTGATGCCCTCTCGACCCATGGTTGCATGGGCCCACGATACCTATGACTTATGCCCTTGCCCTGACGGTCACGGCTCCCCGTCGCCGGCCAGGAAACCGGTCAGATAGGAGGCCACGGCACGAACCGCGCTCATGGTCGCCGGATAGTCCATATGGGTCGGGCCGATGGAGCCCACAAAGGCCACGGGTTCGTCCGCTTCGGAGCCGTCGGTCTGCCTGGACCGGGCATGCCCGTATCCGCTGGTCACCACCGAGGCGTGGGCCAGCTCCGGGGTCCGGGTCTCGGTGCCGATGGCCACGCTGACTCCGTTGCTCTCGCGCGAGAGCTCGCTCTGGGCCCGCATGAGCCGCATGAGCACCACCTGTTCCTCCAGGGCGTCCAGCAGCGAGCCCAGATCCCCCAGGGAGACGGCCTGGCTGTGGGTCAGCTGGGAGGTGCCGGCCATGTAGAGGCCGCTGGTCTGTTCCCTGGTGGCCATCTCGTCGAAGACCGTGGCCACCAGGCGCAGCATGGACTTGTCTCGGCCCTCGGTGAGGGAATCGGCCAGCATGCGGCAGCGGTCGGCGGCGCGGTCCAGGGGCAGGTCCTGGCACTGTCGGTTGATCTTGTCGGACAGGTCCGCCAGGGCGTTCGGGTCCTCCTGCAGGGGCCCGTGCAGGGTGCGCTGGACCACCCGGCCGGTGTCGGTGATGACCACCATAAGTACGGTCCCCCGGCTCAGTCCTATAAGCTCGGCCCGGCGCAGGTTCGAGCTGGCCAGGGAGGGCGAGGCCACTACGGCGATCTGCCCGGTGATCTGAGCCAGAAGCCGGGCGGCGTGCTGCAGGGTGTCCTCCAGATTGACCGACCCGGACAGGAAGGCGTTGATCCCACGGCGCTGGGCGGCGGACAGGGGCACGATGGTGGCCAGCCTGTCGACGAAGTAACGGTAGCCCTTCTGGGTGGGGATGCGGCCGGCCGAGGTGTGGGGCTGGACCAGGTAGCCCTCGCTCTCAAGGGCCGCCATGTCGTTGCGCACGGTGGCGGAGCTGACTCCAAGCTGATGATTTCTGGTGAGCGAACCTGACCCTACCGGCTCGCGAGAACGAATATAGTCCTCGACGACCGCGCGCAGCACCAGCATGCGTCTGGTATTAGGCAATGTCGCTCCTTCCGTCATGGTTTCATTATTAGCACTCGGGCCATGAGAGTGCCAAAACGTCGTGCGAAGAGCCGAATTGTGTCGTCTCAAACCGATACGATGGAAACGCATTGTGAAGGTAATCGAACATTTTCGACACAAGTCGAACATGAAGACCTCTAGATTGGAAGGAAAGCAGCACCATATGGCAGATTTCACATGGTCCGAACTCGATGAGCGGGCTGTCAAGATGGCCAAGGTCCTCTCGGCCGACGCGGTCGAGAAGGCCGGAAGCGGCCACCCCGGCTCCCCTATTTCGCTGGCGCCCATCGCTTACGCGCTCTACCAGCACTTCATCCGTCACGACCCCAACGACCCCGACTGGGTTGGGCGTGATCGGTTCATTCTCTCCGGCGGCCACGCCTCGCTGACCCAGTACGTGCAGCTCTACTTCTCCGGGTACGGACTGACCCTGGACGATCTGAAGCGCTTCCGCACCGCCGGCACCAGGACCCCCGGCCACCCCGAGTACGGCCTGACCCCCGGCATCGAGATGACCACCGGCCCACTGGGCCAGGGTCTGGCCTCGGCCGTGGGCTTCGCCTATGGTCAGCGTTATGAGCGCGGTCTGCTGGATCCGGACGCACCCGAGGGGCAGTCCCCCTTCGACCATAAGGTCTGGGTCATCTGCGGCGAGGGCGACGTCGAGGAGGGCGTCTCCTCCGAGGCCAGCTCCCTGGCCGGCGACCAGCGCCTGGGCAACCTGACCGTCATCTTCGATGCCAACCACATCCAGATCGAGGGCGACACCCGCATCGCCCTGGGCGAGGACATCCTCAAGCGCTACCAGGCCTACGGCTGGTACACCGACGAGTTCAGCTTCATCCAGCCCGACGGCTCCTACAAGGAGGACGTCGAGGGCCTGGCTGCCGTCCTGGAGAAGGCCGAGCAGGTCACCGACCGGCCCAAGTTCATTAAGGTGGACACCCTGATGGCCTGGCCCACCCCCGGCAAGACCAACGATCCTTCAGCCCACGGCTCAGCCCTGGGCGCCGAGGCCGTCGCCGGCCTGAAGAAGACCCTGGGCTACGACCCTGAGCAGAGCTTCCAGATCGACGAGGAGGCCCTGGCCCACGCCCGCGAGGTCGCCCAGCGCGGCCTGGCCGCCCACAAAGACTGGGACGAGAAGTACCAGGCCTGGCGCAAGGCCAACCCCGACAAGGCTGCCCTCTACGACCGCATCCATGCCGGCAAGCTGCCCGAGGGCTTCGATAAGGCCCTGGACGACCTGGAGGCTGGCTTCGAGCCCGGCTCCAAGGTGGCCACCCGCAAGGCTTCAGGTGCAGTCATCAACGCCCTGGCCCCCATCATGCCCGAGCTCTGGGGCGGATCCGCCGATCTGGGTGGCTCCAACAACACCAACATCAACGGTGCCGTCTCCTTCGCTCCCGAGGCCGACAAGACCGTCCAGTGGCCCAAGGCCAGCAAGTACGGCCGTCAGCTGCACTTCGGCGTGCGCGAGTTCGGCATGGGCGCCATCACCAACGGCATCCTGCTGGGTTCGGACACCAGGCCCTACAACGGGACCTTCTTCCAGTTCAGCGACTATGAGCGCCCCTCGGTGCGTCTGGCCGCCCTGATGGACATCCCCAACCTGTATGTGTGGACCCACGACTCCGTTGCCCTGGGCGAGGATGGCCCCACCCACCAGCCCATCGAGCACCTGACCGCCGTGCGCGCCATCCCCCGGATGGAGGTTGTGCGCCCGGCCGATCAGTACGAGACCGCTGAGGCCTACCGCGCCTTCTTCGAGAAGGACAACACCCACCCCACGGCCATGATCCTGACCAGGCAGGGCGTGCCCACCCTGGAGGAGACCAAGGCCAAGGCCCGCGAGGGCGTCCGCAAGGGCGCCTACGTGCTGGTCGACACCGAGGGCCAGCCCGACGTACTGATCATGGCCACCGGCTCCGAGGTGCAGCACGCTGTGGCCGCCTCCAAGACCCTGGCCGAGCAGGGCGTCAAGGCCCGCGTCATCTCCGTGCCCTCGCTGGAGTGGTTCGAGGAGCAGGACGACGAGTACAAGGAAGCTGTTCTGCCCGCCTCCGTCAAGGCCCGCGTCTCCGTCGAGGCCGGACTGGCCACGCCCTGGTACAAGTACCTGGGCAGCTATGGCAAGCCCGTCTCCATCGAGCAGTTCGGCCTGCAGGGCAGCGGCGACGAGAACATGCGTGACCTGGGCATCACCGCCGATCATGTGGTCGAAGCAGCACAGGCCTCCCTGGAGGAAGTCCGTCGGGCCAACTGAACCCGGCATCGTGATCAATAGGGGGGCCGTCCGCGACGCCGGCCCCCTCCCCTTGCAGGCACGCCCGAAACGCGGGCCTGTGGGAATACAGCAACAGACTTCCCGGTAGTGCATAGTGAATGTGATTCCATCGGGAACCCAAATAAGGAGTGACAAGATGGCAGAAAATGCAAACACCCAGCGCACCAGCGATTCAGGTGTCTCGATCTGGCTGGACGATCTGAGCCGCACCCGCATCGAATCGGGCAATCTGCAGCAGCTGATCGCCGAGCGCAATGTGGTGGGCGTGACCACCAACCCCTCGATTTTCCAGAAGGCCCTGAGCCAGGTGGGTCCCTATGACGAACAGCTCAAGCAGCTGGGCCGCATCCCCGTCGAGGAAGCCGTCCGCGAGCTGACCACCACCGACGTGCGCAACGCCACCGACATCTTCCGGGAAGTTGCCGAGAAGACCGACTATGTGGATGGACGTGTCTCCATCGAGGTCGATCCTCGTCTGGCCCATAACACCGAAGAGACCGAGAAGCAGGCCGAGGAACTCTGGGCCAAGGTCGACCGTCCCAACGCCATGATCAAGATTCCCGCCACTTTGGAGGGCCTGCCTGCCATCACCGCCACCCTGGCCAAGGGCATCTCGGTCAACGTGACCCTGATCTTCTCCCTGGAGCGCTACAAGCAGGTCATCGACGCCTTCATCGAGGGCATGGTCCAGGCCGACAAGAACGGCCATGACCTGAAGCACATGGGCTCGGTCGCCTCCTTCTTCGTCTCCCGCGTGGACACCGCGGTTGACAAGCTGCTGGAGGCCAATGGCTCGGACGAGGCCAAGTCCCTGGAGGGCAAGGCCGCTGTGGCCAACGCCCGCCTGGCCTACGAGCTCTTCGAGAAGGCTTTCGACAGCGATCCCCGCTGGGCCGATCTGGAAGCCAAGGGCGCCAAGCGTCAGCGTCCGCTCTGGGCCTCCACCGGCACCAAGAACGCCGCCTACTCCGACTGCAAGTACGTGGACGAGCTGGTGGCCCCTGACGTGGTCAACACCATGCCTGAGAAGACCCTGAACGCTCTGGCCGACCACGGCAACGGCGCTCCTTCGGTCAAGGGCACCTACGAGGAGAGCCACCAGGTGATGCAGAAGCTGGCTGACCTGGGCATCAGCATCAAGGACGTGACCGACAAGCTGGAGGCCGATGGCGTCGCCGCCTTCATCGACTCCTGGGATTCGGTCCTCGCCGACGTGCAGAAGGGCATCGACCGCGTCAACGGATGAACGCCTGACTGACAGCTGCTGACTGACACTCGCTGCCAATAAAGATTGTGCCCCCGTCCGGCTCAAACCGGACGGGGGCACAATTCGTATCAGTTACTCGGCCTTGGTCTCCTCGACCACCTGCTGCAGGGTGGCGATCAGGGCTGGGCTGTCGTTGGGCATGTTCAGCCTGGTCAGGGTGCCGCCGGCGGATTCGATGGCCTTGGCCAGCTCCATGTCCACGTCGTAGCAGATCTCCAGGTTGTCGGCGATGAAGCCGATGGAGGCGGAGACAATGGTCTTCATGCCGCTCTCGGTGATCAGATCCTCGGCAACCTTGACGAAGTCAGGGCCGATCCAGGGCTCCTGGGTACGGCCTGCCGACTGCCAGGCCAGCACGTACTGGTCCTCATTGAGGCCGGCGGCCTGAGCCACGGCATTGGACAGACCGATGACCTCATCCTTGTAGGGGTCCCCTCCCTGGATGATGCGCAGTGGCAGGGAGTGGGCGCTGAAAATCACCTTGGTGTCCGGCCGGTCGGTCAGATCCTTCTTGGCCACCAGCTGGTCGCTCCAGAAGTGGATCAGCTCCTGGTGGTTCCACCAGGACCGGACCGGCAGGTATTCCATGCCCGGATGGGCCTCGATGGCCTTGCGGGCACGGTTGTGGTAGTCCTCGCTGGAATAGGAGGAGTACTGCGGGGCCAGCGGCAGACCGATCACCCTGGTGATGCCATCGGCGGCAATCTGGTCGACCGCATCCTTGATGAAGGGGGCGATGTACTTCAGCCCCTCGTACACCTTGTAGGCGCCGGGGTGGGCCTTGTCCAGCACAGCCTGGAGGCCGTCGCGCTGGGCCGTGGTGATCCTGGCCAGGGGCGAAGGCAGGCCGATGGCCTTGTAACGGCCGACCAGCTGGTCCATGAGCGGCTTGGGCGGCTCCTGCCCATGGCGGATGTTGGTGTAGTACCCCCTGATGTCGGACTCCTGGTAGGGGGTGCCGTACGCCATGAGGAGGACTGCTGTAGGTTCAGTCATCAGCAACTTCTTTCTGTGAAAATGGAATGCAGTATGTCAGGCCGATATTGACCAGGGCTATGACGATGACCACCAGGAACATGTTCCTGTAGGAGGCCAGCCCGGCCTGTCCGCCCGCCTTGCCCACCTCAATGGCTGAGGCGAAGAGCAGGGGGGCGATGGTGGTGCCGATCTTCTTGCAGGCCGACAGCCCGCCGATGGCCTGCATACGGTTCTCGGGCCCGGCCAGCCTTCCGGCGATGACCTGGAGCGGCGAGGACATCATGGAGCCCATGCCCACCCCCATAAGGAAGGACAGGACCATGAAGAGCTGCAGGTTGTGCAGGGTCAGGGTGATCACCAGGGCCATCAGGCCTATCAGCGACGACGAAAAGACCAGCGTGGTCCGGTAGCCGAACTTGTCGACCAGGAGACCGCCCAGCCAGGACCCGACCACGGAGCCGAGCCCGACGCCGACCATGACCATGCCGGCCGAGCGGACTGGGAGCCCGAAGACGGAGTGGACATAGGTCGGAATGTAGACGAAGAGGGAGAAGAACATGCCTCCCAGCGTTCCCAGCAGCAGGGTGAGCCCGTAGGAGGGCAGCTTCAGCAGGCGGATGGGCAGGAAGGGCATGGTTTCCTTTGAACCGCCCAGATTGCGCTCATGCACCAGGAAGACCGCGCCGGCCACCACTGTGACCAGGAGGCACCCGATGATCAGGGCCAGATAGGCGGTTCCGTACTGGAGGAAGGTGATCGCCACCATCAGCAGGGCCAGGGCGATGCTGAAGGAGCCCAGGCCCAGGTAGTCGGTCTTCCAGGCGCGGTCGGTCTTCGAGTCGCCCATCATGAACCAGGCCAGAACAAACAAAATGGCCAGGAAAGGCAGCATCATGAAGTAGTAGGCCCGCCATCCGTGGGTGATGCCCAGGAGCATGCCCGAAAGGACCGGGCTGACCATGGCGGAAAGGCCGGCGATGATGCCCACCGTGGAGACCTTCCTGCCCTGGTTGTTCCTGCGGGCGCGCTGCAGCAGGACGTTCATGGACAGGACCATGATGCCGCTGTCTCCCAAGGACTGGATGAACCGGCCCAGCAGCATGACCGCGTAGTTGGGCGAGACCGCCGTCATCAGACATCCAAGGAACCAGAAAGCCAGCTCCCAGAGGAAGACCTTTTTGGTCCCGTGAGCGTCGGAGAGGTTGGAGGTGATGGGGGTGCCCACCACCAGGCCCAGGGTGTAGAGTCCGACCACCCAGGAGGAGCCCATGGTGGTCAGGCCGAAGGTCCGTGTGATGGACGGCAGCATGGTCGGCACCGCTCCCCCATCCAGCTGGGTGATGAAGACGATGACCATGAAGAACCATATGGGCGTGGAAAGGATCGATCTTCTCTCTCTTATCGACATGGTGTTACTGTCCCAACTGGTCCGTGAGCAGCCTGTCGATGCGCTCGGGATCGGTATGGGTGCCTACCAGGAAGTAGGGGAATTCACCGTAGATGGAGCTGGCTTCGATGTAGCGCATCTCGGTGACGATCTTCTTGAATTGGACAGGGTCGTCGGCGAAGAGAGTGACGCCCCACTCATAGTCGTCCAGGCCGATGGAGCCCGTCAGGATGATGGAGACCTTGCCGGCGTAGGAACGGCCGATCTTGCCATGGTCGTGCATGTAGGCCTTGCGCTGGTCGTAGGGCAGCGTGTACCAGTTGGCGCCGGGGACGCGGGTCTTCGACATGGGATAGAAGCAGATGTAGGGCTTGTCGGGCGTCTTGGGATGCAGGCTGGCGTTGACGTAGGACCAGCCACGGTCCGTGGTCGGTTCGCCCGAGTAAAGGCCCACCTCGGTGACCGAAACATAGGAGATGGTCGGCTCCAGATAATCGGAGATGCGCAGCTTCTCCAGGGAGGTCTCGACCTCCTGCAGTTGATCCAGGGTCTCCCTGAGGACCATCAGGCCCAGGTCGGCCTTCTGCCCGTTGACCTGGCACCAATAATGGCTTCCCTTGCCCTGGGACTGGACATCGTCCAGTTGTGCGGCCAGGGTCTTGAACCCATCCAGGCATTCCCGGCGCTCGTCCTGGGGCACCCGGCGCCACTTGCCCCAATCGATCTTCCAGAAGAGGTGGAGGCAGAACCAGCCCTCCAGGCTCGGTGCAGCTTGCTCAGCCATGAGCACATCCTTTCGCTTGCTTAGCTTGCACGACAACGTGTGATATGCCGCTAATTTGGCACACAATTACCCACTCTATCCGTCAGCCGGCTGAATCGCTGGATTATCCATGCATTGTGAATGACATATTGTGGTAATAGTCAAGGACTATGAGCATTGCACCAAAGTGTCCCGGATATGAAAAACCCCGGTCGATGCCGGGGTCAGGTATTTTAGATATTGGTTGCCGGAATCAGGCCAGCTTGTACTTGGCAATGAGGTCCAAGGCGATGATGATGGCCACCCAGATCAGGGCCACGATAATGGTCAGCCTGTTCAGGTTCTTCTCGGCTGCGCCCGAGGTACCGGCATTGGAGCCGATTCCGCCACCGAACATATCGGACAGGCCGCCGCCCTTGCCCTTGTGCAACAGAATCAGCATGGTCAGCAATATGCTGGCGAGGATGACGACGACTTGAAGCACAATCTTGACAATGGTCACGGCACATACCTCCATGTAAGGAACTGGGAACAAGTATACATACACCCGTCGAAAAGCGCATCAGCCCTTGGCGGCCAGTCGCACAATACGTGCGAACTCCTCCACATCCAGGGAGGCGCCGCCCACCAGGAAGCCGTCCACGTCCGGCTGGGTGATCATCTGGGAGGCATTCTTGGAGGTGACCGAGCCGCCGTAGAGAATGCGTACCGCTTGGCCGGCAGACTCTCCGAACTTGCTTGAAATATGGTCGCGGATGGCCCGGGCGGCCTGCTGGGCGGTATCCGGGGTGGCCACCATGCCGGTGCCGATGGCCCAGACCGGTTCGTAGGCCACGATCAGGTTTTCCATGTCCTCCTTGGCCAGGTCTCGGGTGACGTCGTTGACCTGACCCACGGCGAAGTCCAGCTGGATGCCCTGGCGACGCTCCTCATAACTCTCCCCCACACAGAGGATGGGCTTCATGTCCGCAGCCAGGACGGCCCGGACCTGGTCGACGATGTTGGCATCGTCCTCAGGATGGTACTTGCGCCGTTCGGAGTGGCCCACGATGACGTAGCTGCAGCCCAGCTGAGCCAGCATATCCGCGGACACATCCCCGGTGAAGGCACCCTGGGCGGTGACGGAGACGGCCTGGGCCCCATACTCGATGGGCAGGTTGTCGGCCTCCACCAGCACCTGGACGGAACGCAGGGCGGTGAAGGCGGGCATCAGAGCCACCTGGCAGCGTCTGCGGTCGAAGTGGGCGTCGCGCAGGAGCCAGGCCAGCTTCTGTACGAAATAGGTGGCTTCCAGGTGGTCGAAGTTCATCTTCCAATTGCCGGCCACCAGGGGAATGCGTGCCATACCAGACCTTTCCATCCGCGCAACAACAACAATGCCGGGCCGCCGGATGCGAAACCCGGTGACCCGGCATTGCACGTCTGTATGCCGATTTTACTCCAGCACCTTCAGGCCCGGAAGCTCCTTGCCCTCAAGGAATTCCAGAGAGGCGCCGCCGCCGGTGGAGATGTGCGAGAAGCCGTCCTCGGGGAAGCCCAGGTTGCGCACTGCCGAGGCGGAGTCGCCGCCGCCGACGATGGTGAAAGCTCCGGCCTTGGTGGCGTCGACCAGGCCCTGGGCCACGGCCCGGGTGCCATCGGCGAATGCCGGGAACTCGAAGACGCCCATGGGTCCGTTCCAGACCACGGTCTTGGAGTCCACGATCTTGTCGTGGAAGAGCTTCTGGGAGTCGGGACCGATGTCCAGACCCATCTTGTCTGCGGGGATGCCGTCGGCAGGGACCACCTGGTGGGGCGAATCCGCCTTGAACTCGTCAGCCACCACGATGTCGGTGGGCAGGACCAGCTCCACGCCCTTCTCGCGGGCGGTCGCCATGTAGCCCTTGACGGTGTCGACCTGATCCTCCTCCAGCAGGGAGGAACCGACCTCATAGCCCTCGGCCTTGAGGAAGGTGAAGACCATGCCGCCGCCGATGACCAGCCGGTCGGCCTTGCTGAGCAGGTTCTCGATGACGCCCAGCTTGTCGGAGACCTTGGAGCCGCCCAGGACCACGGTGAAGGGCCGCTCGGGGTTCTCGGTCGCCTTGGACAGGGCCTTGACCTCCTTCTCGACCAGCAGGCCTGCTGCGGAGGGCAGGAACTTGGCCACGGAGTAGTTGGAGCCCTGGGCGCGGTGGACCACGCCGAAACCGTCGGAGACGAAGACATCGCCCAGGTCGGCGATCTTCCGGGCATAGGCGTCACGTTCGGCCTCGTCCTTGCTGGTCTCCTCGGGGTTGTAGCGCACGTTCTGCAGCAGGACCACGTCGCCGTCGTTCATGGCGGCCACCTTGGCATGGGCATCGGGACCATAGGTGTCCTCGGCCAGAGGAACCTGCACGCCCAGCAGCTCGCCCAGGCGGGCGGCCACGGGGGCCAGGCTCAGCTCGGGAACGACCTTGCCCTTGGGGCGACCCAGGTGGGCCATGAGGATGACCTTGGCGCCCTGGCCACGAAGCTGCTCGATGGTTGGCAGGGCGGCGCGGATGCGGCCGTCGTCCGTGATGGTGGTGCCGTCCAGCGGCACATTGAAGTCCGCGCGGACGAGCACGCGCTTGCCCTTGAGATCACCGAGGCTCTTCAGTGTTTTCATGCGTATCCTTTCTGACTGCGGGTCCATGCGCCCGCTCCCCTGCCATGGTACTCAGGCAGACCGACCTGTGTGAGCTATCTCACTCTTGTTTGGCCTCTTCCTCGGCCTTCTTCTTCTCGACCTTGGTGGCCAGCTGCAGCAGACGGCGGATGCGTCCGGCGATGGCGTCCTTGGTGACCGGCGGATCTGCCAGGCGGCCCAGCTCTTCAAGGGAGGCTTCACGGTGGTCCAGACGAAGCTGGCCGGCCGCACGCAGGTTCTCGGGGATGTCGTCGCCCAAAATTTCGAAGGCCTTGGTGACCTTGGCGCTGGCCTCGACGGCTGCCTTGGCCGACCGGCGCATGTTGGCATCGTCGAAGTTGGCCAGGCGGTTGGCCTTGCCGCGGGACTCGCCATCGCTGCGCTTACCTGTCCACTCCCTGGAGGATTTGGGGGCGCCCATCAGATTGAGCATGCGTTCGATCACATCCGGGTCACGCAAGGTGACCCGCTCGGAGCTGCGCACCTGGCGGGCCTTGGCATTGATGCCCAGACGGCGGGCGGCGCCCACCAGGGCCAGGGCGGCCTCGGATCCGGGGCAGACGATCTCCAGGTAGGAGGCCTTGCCTGGGTCGGACAGCTCGCCGTGGGCCAGGAAGGCCCCTCTCCAGGCGGCCTTGACCTGGGCGATGTTGCCGGAGACGATGTCGGCGGGAAGACCACGAACCGGATGCTTGCGGCGGTCCAGCAGACCGGTCTGCAGGGCCAGGGCACCGCCCGCCCTCAGCACGCGGACCGAGTAGCGGGTCAGGTTGCCGGTGGGGGCCTGACGATTGACCTGGATCAGATCGGAATCATGTCCGTAGACGTCCCTGATGGTGTTCTGCAACCACTGCGCTGCCGGCAGGGAATCGAATTGCGCTTCCACCACGATGTGACGCTGAATGATGTGCAGACCGCCGCCGAAGCGGATCATCGCCGCCGATTGTGCTTTCTTGGCAGAGGGGGGTTCGTTGTCAATCGCGGCCAGCTCGCTTTTGACATCATCAAGTAGGGCCAAGAGCCGTCCTCCTACGAAAAAATACTGAAAAATGAATACTTCCAGGCCGCGCGACACACCTGCCGTGCAAACCACCGGATTACTGTGATACCGAATATCTTGGACAAATTGCGCCTTTGGCTATCCGCGGGAACGGTGCGGCAGCTCGCGGGCCGAGGCGGTCACCTCCATTCCCCGGGACCGCAGACGGGCGGCCAGAGCGTCGGCCATGGCCACCGAGCGGTGCTGTCCGCCAGTGCAGCCAAAGGCGATGGTCACATAGTGCTTGTCTTCGCGTGCATAGCCGCTGAGCGCGGTCAGAATGGCCGTGGTATAGGCATCCAGGAACTCCTTGGCACCCTTGCTGGCCATCACGTAGTCACGGACCGGGCCGTCGTGGCCGTTCAGGTCGCGCAGCTCGGGGACCCAGTAGGGGTTGGGCAGGAAGCGTACATCGGCCACGAAGTCGGCATCGATGGGCAGGCCGTACTTGAACCCGAAGCTCATGATGTGCACGCCCACGGTGGTCGGGCCGGAGCCCAGGACCATTTCGTACAGGCGGGTGGAGAGCTGATGGATGCTCAGGTTGGAGGTGTCGATGACCATGTCGGCACGTTCCTTGAGCCCGGCCAGCAGGCGGCGCTCCTCCCGGATGCCGTCGATCAGGCGGCCCGAGCCCTGCAGGGGGTGGGGACGGCGGACGGACTCATAGCGCTTGACCAGCACCTGGTCGGAGGCATCCAGAAAGAGGATGCGGCAGCGCACGCCCAGGTCGTCCAGGTGGCTGAGCACGGCCGACAGGTCGTCGAAGTAGGAGCGGGACCGGACGTCGATGACGGCGGCCAGGCGGTGCAGGGAGCTTCCGGCCGAGGTCATCATGTCGACCAGGGGCACCAGCAGGCGCGGGGGCATGTTGTCGACCACATACCAGCCCATGTCCTCCATGGAGTCGGCGGCGCGGGAGCGGCCTGCGCCGGACATGCCCGTGATCAGCAGTACCTCGAAGCCTGCGAAGGGCGGTTTTTCCGTCGTCATCGTCATGCCTCCCTCAAGGCTTGGTCCATCGCGGCCACCGGAACAGCGGCCAGGGGTCGGTCGGTCATCAGCGCCACCTGACGCACGGCTTGATAGAGCAGCATCCGTTCACCACTGATGGCCCGGGCGCCCGGCCGGCGGCAGAAGGCTTTCATGAGCGGGGTGGGCCGGGGGTCATAGACCACATCCAGCAGGACCGGGCCCATGCGACCGTCGTCATCAGCCGTATTGAGCAGATCGGCCAGGGGGTCGGCTGCACCCGAAGGCAGGGTGGAGACGACAATCCGGGCACCGATCAAGGCCTTTTCGGCTGCCTCGACCTGATCCATGGCGGTGACGGTGGGCTCAGGCAGGTCCAGCCGGGAGGCGAGATCCAGCATGTGGTCGCAGTGCTTTGGGTTGCGGGCCAGCAGGTCCACACGTTCGATCCCCAGCACCTTCAAGGCACAGAAGGCGGACTCGGCTGTGTTCCCGTTGCCGATGACCAGGGCCCGCGCTCCCCCATACGGTTGGTCGGGAAGCTGGTCCTGTCGCCCCTGACCGGCTGCCTCCAGCAGGGCGGCCAGATCATCAGGGTTTTCATCGGCCCGGCAGCGGTCGGCTGCCTCCAGCAGGGCGGCAACAATCCCCTCCACATCGGTGTTGTACAGGGACAGCCCATTGGCGGGGCCGCCCTGCCCGAAGACTGCGGTGTTGGCTACGCCCAGGGTCCCGGACCAGTGGTCGCTAAAACCACCCAAGGGGCCGACAGCGCTCTTCAAGGGCATGGTCAGGCTGAGACCGGACCAGGAGGGGTCCAGGCCATGGATAAAGTCCGCCAGGCCGTCAGCGTCCATGCGCACACGGTCGTAGCGCCAGCCGTCCAGGCCCAGTGCTGCATAGGCTGAGCGATGCAGGAGGGGCGAAAGGGAATGGCTGATGGGGTCGCCCAGGACGGCACAACGACGATCAGGCCCATTCATATCTGCAATCACTCACCAATCAAGATCAGGGCATGGCCCTTTGCCAGCCTCCCGAGCCATTTTATCGCTGGCTGTCCCCGGCCTGATCCTGGTCGCTGTGCAGGGCCTGGTAGATGGCCTCGGCCTTGGCGGAGCCGATGCCCTTGACGGCCTCCAGCTCCTCCTGGGATGCCTGGCGCATGCGCTTGACCGACCCGAAGTGATTGAGCAGCTTCTTCTGGTAGGCGGGGCCGATGCCCGGAATCTCGTCCAGGGCCGACCGGAGGGCACCCTTGCGCCGGGTCTGCCGGTGGTAGGTGATGGCGAAGCGGTGGGACTCGTCGCGCACCCGCTGCAGTAGGTACATGCCCTCGGACTGGCGCTTGAGGATGATGGGATAGTCGTCGTCAGGCACCCAGACCTCCTCCAGGCGCTTGGCCAGCCCGCACAGGGCCACATCATCCACTCCGCAGTCGTGCAGGGCCCGGGCTGCGGCGGTCACCTGCGGCTTGCCGCCGTCGACCACGACCAGGTTGGGCTTGTAGGCGAAGTGGCGGGCCGCGGTGTTCTGCTGGACGATGGCCCCCTCCTCCTGCTCCACCAGTTCGGGCGCCTTGTCGCTGGCCTTGCGCTCGGCCTCCAGGCTGTCGCCGCTGTCACCCGCAATGTTGCCGTGGCGGAAGCGCCTGGTCAGGGTCTCGTAGATGGCGCTCATGTCGTCCACAGCGCCCTTGCCGTCCTCGCCGCGGATGGCGAAACGGCGGTATTCGGACTTCTTGGGGACCGCGTCCTCGAAGACCACCATGGAGGCCACCTGGAACTGGCCGCCCACGGTGTTGGAGATGTCGTAGCACTCGATGCGCAGCGGGGCTCGGTCCAGGCCCAGTGCCTTGGCCACGTCGTTCATGGCCTGGGTGCGGGTGCCCATGTCGCTCATGCGGCTGAGCTTGCTGCGCTGCAGGGCCTGGCGGGCGTTGGCGTTGGCCCGGTCCATCAGGGACTTCTTCTCCCCCCGGCTGGCCACTCGGATGGTCACTGAGGATCCGCGCAGCTCCCGCAGCCACTCCTGCAGGTCGCCGGTCCGGTCGGGCTGGATGGGGACAATGACCTCCGGGGGCACCGGCGAGATGGGGGCCAGCAGGTCGGCACGTCCGGTCTGGTCCTGATGGCGATGCCTGCTCCTGGTGGCCTTGGCCCGCGCTTCGGCATCCAGGGCCGTGACCTTCTGGGTGGAACCCATGGCGTCCCTGTCCTGGCTGATGGAGACAGGGATGTCGGAATTCTCTGGCAGCTTGTGCAGCTCGCTGTCATTCTCATTCATAAGATCCGAGTAGACCTGCACCAACAGGTCGCTGATCAGCTCGCTGTCGGAGACGTCCTCGACCCGCTCCACGCTCCAGTTGCGTTCGCCACGGATGGCTCCCGAGCGCACGAAGAAGGCGTGGACCGAGGCCTCCAGTTCGTCCGAGGCCACACCGAAGACGTCCACATCCACGTTGGAGGCGAAGGCCACGGCATTCTGCTCGATGACCGTGTCCAGCATGGCAATCTGGTCGCGCAGGCGGGCGGCCTTCTCGAAGTCCAGATCCTTGCTGGCCTTCTGCATGCTCCTGGTCAGCCCGGCCCGGTAGCTCTTGCCCAGCCTGCCGGTGATGACCCCGGTCAGCTCCGTGCACAGACGCCGGTGATCGCTGGCGCTGATCCGGCCCACACAGGGTGCCGAGCACTTGCCGATGGAGGCCAGCAGGCAGGGGCGGCCGCTGAGTTTTGCCTTGCGGAAGACGCCGGGGGTGCAGGTGCGCACCGGGTAGGTCTTGAGCAGGGCGTCCAGGGTGTGCTTCATGTCCCAGACCTTGGCGTAGGGGCCGAAGTAGCGGGTGTCGTGCCGCTTGCGCACGCGGGTCATCCATACCCTGGGGAACTCCTCCCCCACGGAGACGGCCAGGTAGGGGTAGGTCTTGTCGTCGCGCAGCTTGACGTTGAAGCGGGGATCGAACTCCTTGATCCAGGTGTATTCCAGGGTCAGGGACTCCAGGTCGGTGCCCACCACGGTCCACTCCAGGCTCCGGGCCGTCAGCACCATGGTCTGGGTGCGCGGATGCAGGTTCTCCAATGGCTGGAAGTAGTTGGTCAGACGGTTGCGCAGGTTCTTGGCCTTGCCCACGTAGATGACCCGGCCGTCGCCGTCCCGCCACTTGTAAACCCCAGGCTGGGCGGGGATGTCCGAAGTCTTGGGGCGGAAGAGGTCACGGCTGTCTCCCAGCAGGGGCGCGCCGTTCTTGTTGACGCCCGTCGTGGTGCCGGTGGCGGACTCCTCCTCCAGGGCTTGGGCGGTGCGTCGCCATACCTGCGGCGTGTGCCGCTCGAAGCAGCTGCGTGTCATGATCGAGTGGCCCTGGCTACCTTGGCGGGATCCAACATGGGCTTCAGATACTTGCCGGTCCAGCTGTCCGGATTGGCGGCCACCTGCTCGGGAGTGCCCTGGGCCACCACGGTGCCGCCGCCGTCGCCGCCCTCGGGGCCCAGGTCGATGATCCAGTCGGCGGTCTTGATCACATCCAGGTTGTGCTCGATGACGATGACCGTGTTGCCCTTGTCGACCAGGCCGTGCAGGACCTTGAGCAGCTTGCGGACATCTTCGAAGTGCAGGCCCGTGGTGGGCTCGTCCAGGATGTAGACGGTCTTGCCGTCGGAGCGCCGCTGTAGTTCGGTGGCCAGCTTGACCCGCTGGGACTCGCCTCCGGACAGGGTGGGGGCCGGTTGGCCCAGACGGATGTAGCCCAGGCCCACGTCCACCAGGGTGTCCAGATAGCGGGCGATGGAGGGATAGGCTTTGAAGAAGTGGGCGGCCTCCTCGATGGGCATATCCAGCACGTCCGAGACGGTCTTGCCGTTGTAGGTGACCTCCAGGGTCTCCCTGTTGTACCGCTTACCGTGGCAGGTCTCGCACTGCACGTAGACGTCGGGCAGGAAGTTCATCTCGATCTTGATGGTTCCGTCACCGTGGCAGGTCTCGCAGCGGCCGCCCTTGACGTTGAAGGAGAAGCGGCCCGGACCATAGCCGCGCACCTGGGCCTCGGGGGTCTTGGCGAAGAGCTGGCGGATCTTGTCCCAGACGCCGGTGTAGGTGGCCGGGTTGGAGCGCGGGGTGCGGCCGATGGGGTTCTGGTCCACATGGATGACCTTGCGCACCTGGTCCACGCCCTCCACCCGGGTGTGCTTGCCGGGCACGATGCGGGCGTTGTTGAGCTGGTCGGCCAGGACCGGATAGAGGATGGAGTTGACCAGGGTGGACTTGCCGGAGCCGGAGACGCCGGTGACCAGGGTCATGACCCCCAGCGGGAACGAGACCTTCAGGTTCTTCAGGTTGTTCTCGCGAGCCCCCACCACGGTCAGCTGCCGGGTCTTGCTGGTCTTGCGGCGGCGCTTGGGCACCTCGATGGAACGGCGACCGGCGATGTAGTCGGCGGTAATTGAGCGGGAGGCCTTGACCAGGTCCTGCGAGCGCCCGGAGAAGATGACCTCCCCGCCATGCTCGCCGGCCCCCGGGCCGATGTCGACCAGCCAGTCGGCCTGGCGGATGGTGTCCTCGTCGTGCTCGACCACAATCAGGGTGTTGCCCAGGTCGCGCAGCCGCTGCAGGGTCTTGATCAGCCGGTCGTTGTCCCGCTGGTGCAGGCCGATGGAGGGCTCGTCCAGCACGTACATGACGCCCACCAGGCCCGAGCCGATCTGGGTGGCCAGGCGGATGCGCTGGGCCTCGCCGCCGGAGAGGGTGGCCGCCGCCCGGGACAGGGTCAGATAGTTCAGACCCACGTCGTTGAGGAAGCGCAGGCGGGCGCGGATCTCCTTGAGGACCTCGCCGGCGATCTTGGCCAGGGCACCCTCCATGTGCAGGCCCTCCACCCACTTCAGGCTGGCGGACACGGCCATGTCGCAGACCTGGGCGATGGACAGGCCGTCCACGGTCACGGCCAGGACCTCGGGCTTCAAGCGCTTGCCCTGGCAGACCTGGCAGGGCACCTCGCGCATATAGGATTCGTAGTACTGCTTCATGGGCTGCGAGTCGGTCTCGTCGTGGCGGCGCATCAGGGTACGGACCACGCCCTCGAACCCGGTGGTGTACTCGCGCAGGCGGCCCCAGCGGTTCCGGTAGGAGACGTCCACCTTGAAGTCGTGCCCGTACATGACGGCATGACGGACTTCCTTGGGCAGGTCCTTCCAGGGGGTCGAGGTGGAGAAGCCCATCTCCTTGGCCAGGCCGTCCAGCAGATGGCCGTAGAAGCGTTGCTGGCTCTTGGTGCCGCTCCAGGGCTCCACGGCCCCGTCCTTGAGGCTCTTCTCCGGGTCGGGCACCACCAGCTCGGGGTCGATCTCCAGGTTGAATCCCAGGCCGGTGCAGGCCGGGCAGGCTCCATAGGGGGCGTTGAAGGAGAAGGTCCTGGGCTCGATCTCGTCCAGCTCCAGCTCGTGGCCGTTGGGGCAGGACCGCTTTTCGGAGAAGGGCTGGCGGCGCTCGCGGTCCTTGGCATCCAGATCCACGAAGTCGGCCACCACGGTCCCCTTGGCCAGCCTCAGTGCTGTCTCCACGGAGTCGGTCAGCCGCTGGCGCATGCCCTCGCGGATGACCAGCCGGTCCACCACCACCTCGATGGTGTGCTTCTTCTGCTTGGTCAGCTTGATGGAGTCGGACAGCTGATGCATGTCCCCGTCGATGATGGCCCGGGAGTAGCCGTCGGAGCGCAGAAGCTCCAGGGTCTCCACAAACTCGCCCTTGCGGCCCTTGACGATGGGTGCCAGCAGCTGGAAGCGGGTCCCCTCCGGTCTGGACATGAGGGTGTCGACGATCTGCTGCGGCGACTGGGCGCGCACCTCGGCCCCGCAGACCGGGCAGTGGGGAATGCCTGTCCTGGCGAAGAGCAGACGCAGGTAGTCGTAGACCTCGGTGATGGTGCCCACGGTAGACCGGGGGTTGCGGTTGGTGGTCTTCTGGTCGATGGAGACGGCAGGGCTCAGACCCTCGATGAAGTCCACGTCGGGCTTGTCCATCTGGCCCAGGAACTGGCGGGCATAGGCGGAGAGGGACTCCACGTAGCGGCGCTGACCCTCGGCGAAGAGGGTGTCGAAGGCCAGGGAGGACTTGCCGGAGCCTGACAGGCCGGTGAAGACCACCATCCGGTTGCGGGGTATGGACAGATTGACGTTCTTGAGGTTGTGGGCCCGTGCGCCTTGGATGACGATCTTGCGGTCGTTAGGCACCATGGACAGGTCCGCCACCAGGGACCCTTTGGATTCGATCATGCGCGGGTTTTCAATGGCCGCGTCCACTGTCGACTTAGGCTTGTTCTGCTGCTTCACGTGCTTCCCATCCGCTTCCCTGAAGACCCATGGCCAAGGCTGAGGCCAAAGCCTGACCATACTATCGCCGGGGCCGAATAATTCGAACAGGTGTTCGATGACGGCTTAGATGGACGGGCAAGGCGAATCCAGGGGCGGACGGCCGCAGCCGTTGAGGAAGCAGTCGTGCTGGTGGTCGTTGATCACGCCGGCCGCCTGGAGAAATGAATGGACCGTCACCGGTCCCAGGAAGCGCAGGCCCAGGTCGCGCATGTCCTTGCAGACGATGGCCGACAGGTGATCATAGCGCGGTATGGAGGGATCGTCCGGATAGTCATTGTTGATGGTCTGGCCGCCGGTGAAGGACCAGCAGTAACGGTCGAATTCCTCCCCGGGAAATTGGCGGGCGATCAGGGCGGCATTGCCCACGGTGGCTTCAATCTTGCGTCGATTGCGAATGATGGCCGGGTCGGCCACGAGACGGTCGATCCGGCCTGCGTCGAAGGCGGCGACCGCTTGAATATCAAAGTTGTCAAAATCCTTGAAGAGGGCCTGGCGGCGGTGCAGGACCAGCTGCCAACTGAGCCCGCATTGGAAGATCTCCAGGGAGAGCATGGCGAAGAGCCTCTGGGACCCATGCAGGGGGCGGCCCCACTCATGGTCGTGGTAGCTGCGCATGAGCGGGTCGTCCACCTGTGCCCAGTCGCAGCGATATACAGGTTCGGTCATTCGCACTCCCCTATCCAGTGTTTGGGTTCAGGCTAGCACCGACGGACGCCTGGACCGGGTGGTCAATACCACTGAGTCGGGTGGGCCGATTTAGAGTTGGAGCAGAGGCCGGTCGCCCATGCCCGGGGCAATCCCCACGGCGGCAGTACGGTTGCGGCCGGCAAGGAGAGGAAGCATGTGCCATGACTGACAAGGACAATCCGCGCAGACTCTGGACCGACGACGAGGACCCGGTCGAGAGGGCCAAGCGCACCTCCCCTGCCATGCAGGGCAGCCAGTCGAATTCAGATTCGTCGTCCAAGTCTTCCACAGCGGCAGGGTCGGCAACGGCAGCTGGGAATTCGGGGAATAGCAGTTCGGCATCTTCGGCTGCAACAACTCCAAATTCATCCAACTCAAATTCATCCAGCTCAGGTTCATCGCCTTCGGGTGCCGCAACCAAGCAGTCCGGTGATTCGTCGAAGAAGTCGTCGGCTGGGGATACCGGTGCCGAGGAGACCGCCAACGGAGGCGGGACTCGTTCTGATCGCAGCGGCAATGAAAATGAAGCAGCGCAGGAATCCTCCAAGGGACGCGGCTGGAAGCTCTTCGAGGACATCCTGCTCTGGGTGGCCTGGGTGGCTATGGTGGGCTTCAACGGCTATGCGGAGGTCTACCACTTCAATGGCACGACCGTGGGCGGCCTGGCCCGCAAGGTCGACCTGTGGATCATGCCTGCCGGATACGTCTTCGCCATCTGGGGGGTCATCTACATCGCCCTGGCCATCTGGCTCTTCCGCTTCTGCCTGGCCGGCCCCAGCCGCAAACGCCTGGGCTTCCTGCCCTTCACGCTGAGTGGACTGCTCTTCGTGGCCACCTGCTGCCTGAACATCGCCTGGCTGGCCCTGTGGCACATGGAGCGCAACTTCTGGGCCCTGGTCATCATCCTCATTCTGACCGTGCTGGCCTGGATGCTCTACGCCCTGGTGCGCAGGGATGCCACCGAGGCCGGGACCCCCACCGCCGCCAAGGCCCTGGACTGGATTCCGCTGTCCATCTACGCCAGTTGGCTGAGCGTGGCAACACTGGTCAACGCCGGATACATGGTGGTCGCCGGGCATAGGGTCGGCAATGCCGTGCAGGGATTCGCCACCATCATCGTGGTCGGCGCCCTCCTGGCTGTCGCCTACCTGATGAACAGGCATGGCAAGGACTGGGTCTTCGGCCTGGTGGTCATCTGGGCCTGCCTGGGCATCGGCATCAGGATTTTCTCCTTCGCGGCCGCCATGGGCGTGCTGGTCATCGCTCTGACCGCCGTGGGCGCCTTCCTGGTCTACTTCCCCTGGAGCAGGTTCAGGCTGGTCCGCCGCTGATCCGTCCATGATTCATTCTTTGCCCCGTCAGCCGAGACGCACTGGCGGGGCTTGCTTCTTGCTACCATGGTCCCTTGCAAGTTTTGAATCCAAGAGGAAAGCGGGGTCGGAGGCGGCATGGCTATTGAGGCGCAGGGACTTGAGATCCGGATAGGTGCCCGACTAATCCTGCAAGCCACCGACTTCCACGTGACCAAGGGTGATCGGATCGGCCTGGTGGGCCGCAACGGCGCAGGCAAGACCACACTGACCCGGGTCATTACCGGCGATATGCTCCCCTCGGCCGGCAAGGTGCGGGTGACCGGACAGCTGGGATACCTGCCCCAGTCAACCCATGCGGGAGACTCCGAGCAGAGCGCCCTGGACCGGGTCATGAGCGCCAGGGACATCGCCTCCATCATCCAGCGGATGCGCAAGGCCGAGACCGAGATGACCAGTCCTGATCCCAAGATCATGGAAAAGGCCATGAAGCGTTACGACAAGGCCCAGCAGGACTTCGAGAACGCCGGTGGTTATGCGGCCCAATCCCAGGCCATCGTCATGGGCGAGAGCCTGGGGCTGAGCCAGGAGACCCTGCAGCAGGCACTGGGCACCCTCTCCGGCGGTCAGCGCCGACGGGTCGAGCTGGCCAGAATCCTCTTCTCCGATGCCGACACCCTGATTCTGGACGAGCCCACCAACCATTTGGATGCCGACTCCATCGAGTGGCTCAAGGGCTACCTGCGCAGGTTCGAGGGCGGCTTCCTGATCATCTCCCACTCCACCGAGCTGTTGGACGAGACCGTCAACCGCATCTGGCACCTGGATGCCCAGCGTTCCTGCATCGACATGTACACCATGGGATGGAAGGCCTATCTGCGCCAGCGGGTGGTCGACGAGGAGCGCCGGCGCCGTGAACGCGAGGTGGCCGAGAAGAAGGCCGACCGCCTGATGCGGCAGGGCATCCGCCTGCATGCCAAGGCCACCAAGGCCGTGGCCGCCCAAAACATGATGCGCCGCGCCCAGCGCCTGCTGGCTGACACCCAGGAGGCGGAAAAGGCCGAAAAGGTGGCCGACCTGCGCTTCCCGGATCCTGCCCCCTGCGGCCGCACGCCCATCATGGCCGAGGACCTGTCCAAGGCATACGGGTCCAACATCGTTTTCGCCGGAATCAACCTGGCCATCGACAAGGGCTCCAGGGTGGTCATCCTGGGATACAACGGCGCCGGCAAGACCACCACCCTGCGGCTGCTGGCCGGCATCGAACAGCCCGACACGGGCAAGGTGACCCTGGGGCACGGGGCCAAGATCGGCTACTTCGCCCAGGAGCACGACACCCTGGATAACGATGTCACCGTTCTGGAGAACCTGCAACATGTGGCCCCTGACCTGGACAACACCCAGGCGCGGACCATCCTGGGCTCCTTCCTCTTCTCAGGGGACGACGCCATGAAGCCCACCAAGGTGCTTTCGGGCGGCGAGAAGACCCGTCTGGCCCTGGCCACCCTGGTGACCAGCCGGGCCAACGTCCTTCTGCTGGACGAGCCCACCAACAACCTGGACCCCGCCTCTCGCGACGAGATACTCAAGGCCATAGCCAAGTACGAAGGGGCCATCGTGCTGGTCACCCACGACGAGGGGGCGGTCAAGGCGCTCAACCCAGAGCGGGTGCTGCTCATGCCCGACGGGGATGAGGACCTCTGGAGTGACGACTACCTGGATCTGGTGGCCGAAGAGTAGGTAGCCACAATAGCGAGCGGGTCAGTCGTCCTCCCCCAGGACCTCCACGCCCTTGACCCCTGGAGTCTGGCCGATGGATTCCACCAGCTCGGTCACATCCCCCTTGCCCAGCAGGTTGACGGTGACATCGGCCCCCTTCCAGGCGTCCCGGTGCAGCTCATGGATGGTCAGCACCCGGGATTCGAAGCCCATGCGGGTGGCCAGCAGCAGGGATTCGCGCAGGCAGCCGTGGCCGTCCTGGTATACGATACGCAGGACCGTGTTCTGCCTGTTGCGCAGGAACCATTTGAGGATGGGCGCAATGACCAGAACAGCCAGAAAATAGAAGACGACCGCCAGGATGGCGATGGCGAAGAGCTGGACACCGCATGCCATGCCCACGGCCGCGGCCACCCAGATGGCGCTGGCCGTGGTCAGACCCTTGACCGAATCGTGGTTGAAGAAAATCACTCCGGCGCCGATGAAACCGATGCCCGAGGCCACTCCGGCCGCGATTCGCGAGGCATCCCAGGAGTAGTTGCCCACAGCGGCCTGGATGCCGTAGAGGGAGACCATGGTGAACAGGCAGCTGCCCAAGCCAACCAGAATGTGGGTGCGGATGCCAGCGTCGTGTTTGAGGAACTCGCGCTCGAAGCCGATCAGGCCACAGAGGATCACAGTAAGGACCACCGCCATAATCTGGCCTTGATTCGGCATTGCGAATCCCTGCATGATTTCCTTCCCTGCCCTCGTAAATAGGCAGACCTTATAACGCTTGCAGGACAAGGCCATCGGATAGAGTGGAGCCAGCACGTGGCCGGCCGCGCCGCCGCCGCACGTGGACCTTTTGAATGAGGGGTGTGATGCCATGAAGCCGTCACCAGATGAACGCCGCGAAGCCCGGCGGACCCTGGCCGCCAGCGCCTATTCCGCCGACATGATCCGATCCCTGGAGCAGCCGTTTTTGGATGACGGGGTGCCCCTGATGCGCATTGCCGCCGGATCCCTGGCCTCCGTGGCCGATGTCATGCTGACCCAGGCCGGGCTGGAACCGGCAGGAGCCAGGGTCGTCCTGCTGGCAGGGGCCGGCAACAATGGCGGTGACGGGCTCTATGCCTCGGCCGACCTGGCCGGGCACGGGGCCGATGTGACTGTGGTGGCCACCGGGCGCAGCCTGCACCAGGGTGGGCTGGATGCCCTTCTGCGTGCCGGCGGGGTGGTCACGGCCCTGGATCCCCAGGCAGCCATCCCCGGCTGCGAGGCACCTGCGGGACCGGACCAGGCTTCCGAGGAGCTGGACCAGGCCCTGGAGCTGTGCCGACAGGCGGATCTGATCATCGATGCCATGACCGGTATCGGTCTCAAGGGGGCGCTGCGCGGCATTCCCGCCGCTCTGGCTGCAGACCTGGGCATGGAGGGCGGTCTGCCCGACAGACCCGCCTGGCACGATCCCGCCGGACAGGATGGGCCCCTGGTGCTGGCTGTGGATACGCCCTCCGGCGTGGACATTGATGAAGGCACCCTGACCGGGGCCTACATACCGGCGGATGTGACCGTGACCATGGGGGCCATGAAGCCCTGCCTGATGCTTCCCCCGGCCGCCTACGTCTGCGGCAGAATCGTCCTGGTGGACTTCGGCTTCGACACCTCGGCCCTGGTCCCCAGCGTCTCCTGCATGAACGCCGAGGACTGCGCCGGACTTTTGCGGGCGCCCCGGGTGGATGACACCAAGTACAGCCGAGGCGTGGTCGGCCTGGTCACCGGATCCGCCCTCTACCATGGCGCCGGGCTGCTCTCCAGCAGGGCTGCGGCCAGTGGCAACGTGGGCATGATCCGTTACTGCGGCCCCGAGCAGGTGGGCGACCTGATCCTGCAGGAGCTGCCCGAAACGGTCCTGGGCCGTGGACGGGTCGAGTCCTGGGTGCTGGGCTCGGGCGTGCCCACCCGGCAGGCCCAGGAGGCCGCCGGTCCTGAAGGCCAGGACGGTCAGCGGGATCTGATTGCCGACATACTCAATCGACAGGCCGCGGACCTGGACGAGGACGAGGCAGCAGCCGATCCGCCGGTGGTGGCCGATGCCGGAGCCCTGGATCTGCTGCCGGACCGGCTGGGACCGCGCACCGTACTGACCCCGCACGCCGGCGAGATGGCCGCCCTGCTCAACTCGCACGGTGAGAACGTGGACGGCGACCAGGTCATGGCTGAACCCCTGCGCTGGGCTGTCCGCGCCTGCCAGCTGACTGGAGCCACCATTTTGCTCAAGGGGGCCATCACACTGGTCGTCGGCGAGGACGGCACCGACCGCCCCCGGGTCATGACCACCGGCTTCGGCCCGACCTGGCTGTCCACGGCCGGATCAGGGGATGTACTCTCCGGCACCATCGGAGCCATGCTGGCCCAGAACGCCGGACCAATCCAGGATGATGCCACGCTGATGGTTGATCTGACTGCTGCTGCGGCCTTCCTGCACGGGCTGGCCGGTTCCCTGGCCAGCGGCGGAAGGCAGACCGGCTGGGAGCAGCCGCTGATCTTCGACCCCCGCAAGCCACAGGACTTCGCGGATCTGGTGGCCGAGGACAACCAACCGGAGGGCCAGGGGACCCTTACAGGACGCATAGGACAGCCGATCCGTGCCGGGCAGGTGGCCGACGCCCTGCCCAGGGCCATAGGACTGGTCATGTCCAGAGCCGAGGGGGCTGCCGAACAGATCGACCGATCCATCCAGGATGGGGACGATGCCTCTCTCTTCTTCGAGAACAGCTCGCTTTGGTTCTAAGCACGTCATCGGGAAAGGAATCGATTCGATGACCTCGCAGCTCATCGTCATGCGCCACGGAGAAAGCGTCTGGACCCAGAAGTCGGTCAACCGCTTCGCCGGTTGGGTGGACGTGCCACTGACGGAACGCGGACTGCAGCAGGCCCGTCATGCCGGACAGCTGCTCAAGGAGTCAGGCCTGCTGCCCGACCTGGTCTTCACCTCCCTGCTGACCCGCAGCATCGTCACTGCAAACACAGTGCTGGATCTGGTTGATCGCGCCTGGATTCCGGTGGAGCGCACCTGGAGACTGAATGAGCGCCACTACGGTGCCTTCCAGGGACAGACGCGACCGGCCATGCTGGAACGCTACGGGCAGCAGCAATTCAATATCTACCGGCGTTCCTACGATGTTCGGCCGCCGGCCATCGAAACCGATTCACCCTATTTTCAGGGACGGGATCCTCGCTATGCCCCGACCATGGGCGACGGGCTGGACAGCCGAAATCCGGCCGAGATCCGTGCCGAGTGCCTCCAGGACCTGTTGACTCGTCTGCATCCCTACTGGCGCAGCCGGATAGCCCCCAACCTGGCCCAGGGCCGGACTGTGCTCATCGTCACCCACGGTTCCGTGGTCCGCAGTCTGATCAAGGTTCTTGAGCACGTTGACGACAAGGACATAAGATCCATCAATGTGCCCACCGGTGTGCCCATGGTCTATAGCTTCGAGACCGATGGGGACGGCAACCCCCAGGTCCAGGGTCCGGGTCGCTATCTGGATCAGGAGGCTGCGAACCAGGGTATGGCTGAAACCGCGGCTCTGGGCCGATAGGGCCTTGGGTATAGATTGGCTTGTATGACACTGCTCCAACTGCGCTACATCGTCAAGATTGTCGAATGCGGCTCCATGAACGAGGCCTCGCATGAGCTCTACATCTCTCAGCCGGCCCTGAGTTCATCGGTCAAGGAGCTGGAGAACGAGCTGGGCATCGAAATCTTCACCCGCCATTCGCAGGGGATTGCCCTGACCGTGGACGGAGCGGAATTTCTGACCTACGCCCGTCAGATTCTGGACCAGACCGACCTGCTTGAGGCCCGCTACCGACAGGTCAGGCCCCGTAAGCAGCTCTGCCGGGTCTCCACCCAGCACTATATGTTCGCAGTCGAAGCTTTCGTGGAGATGATCAACTCCATCGATTCGGATGAGTACGAATTCACTATACGGGAGACGCGCACCAGGGACATCATCGACCAGGTGGCTACCCTTCAGTCCGAGATCGGCATCATCTACGAGTCCGACTTCAACAAACGGGTCCTGTCCAAGATGCTCCGTGAGAAACACCTGGACTTCCATCCCCTCTTCCGGGCGGACCTGCATGTCTTCATCGCACGGACCAACCCCCTGGCCGATCGGGCCATGGTGACCATGAAAGATTTGGAGCCCTACCCATTCCTGCAGTACGAGCAGGGTGAAGAGGGTTCCTTCTACTTTGCCGAGGAGGCGGTCTGGCCCGACTACTCCCCCAAGCAGATCACCGTGAGCGACCGGGCCACCATGCTCAACTTCATCGTGGGGCTGAACGCCTACACGGTCTGCACCGGCATCGACAACGAGGACCTGAACAACGAGAAGATCGTCAGCGTTCCCCTGGAGTCGGACGAATCCATGCTGGTGGGCTGGATTGTCAACAGCCGGACCAAGCTGTCCCATGCCGCCGAACTCTACTTGGACAAACTGCGCCAGGTGGTGTCCAACCACGGATATTCACTGATTGAACAGGGGTCGGGTAAGTAGCAGCCAGGCAAGCAGCAGCTGAATGGGTGTCATCTGAACCGGACCGCTGACGCTCCAGCGGCGATTGTTGGACTTCGCTGTTGGCCGGCAATCGATTGGTAGTCGCGGTTTACTGTACTTTCAACGCCTTCCCTTGGGCTCCGATGGAGGGCATCTTACCCTGGTAGCCCACATCCTGTGATTTGAGTCCCAAGGCTTTGAGCAGGGCCCGATCCAGATGTTCCAGGCCTCCCTGGCTCTTTGCCGCTGCGGTCAGATCCCAGACCTTGCCATTGATCATGATGGTGGGTGTCGAAAACTCCCCCTTGGCATCCTTGGCGTCCTTGCGGGTGATGGCGTAGGCGTTGACCCTGTCCACCCATGGCCTGTAAGTACCCTGTCCGAAGCGGTCTGCCAGGGACCTGGGCACGCCTACTCCCACAGCCTGGTCGGCCAGGCGTGCGTCGGAGACGGCCTGATAGGAGCTTTCATCGGGCTGGAAGTCGGCGGCAAAGATGGCGGCGGCGAAGGCCGACAGATGATCCGGATCCTCCTGGGCCACCATGGCCAGGGCGTTGTCCACGCGGCTGGAGTACTGGTCGCTGGATGCCGAATCCAGGAAGTTCAAAAAGTTGTAGGTGACGTTGATCTGACCGGCGCCGATCATGCGCTGCAGCTGGGGATCGATGACTCGGCCCACCTTGCCGCACCAGGGGCACATGGGGTCCATGAAGATCTCAAGGGTCGGCGCATCAGCGACCTTCTTCCTGCTGCCGACACCCTTGGCTGAAACGGTCAGCCCTCCCTGGTCGTCGGCCACCGATGGCTTGACGGTGACCTCTTGCAGGGCCTTGTATGCCTTGGCATCCCCGCTGGGACCCTGGCTGACCTGCGCACTAGAGGCTCCGGATGAAAGCTTTTGGGCTGACTGGTCGCCTGCTGAATGATCAGCCCACAGCATGTATATGCCTGCAGCCAGCACCAGCACAAGGGCCACCGCCACCAGTATCAACGGAACCCTCCGTGAGCGCTGCGCAAGCGCAGTTTCTTCAGGCTCGCTCACCTGAGGCTGGCCTGTCTCTGCCGGCTTCTCCTCAGTCGAAATTCGCCCGCCGACAGGCTCCGCGGCATCCGAAGATTTCACCGTGTCGGTTCTTGTGGCCGAGACGGCAGGCTTGGCCGCATCCACCGCGTCGACCCCGGTCTGGTCCAGTTCCTCATGACCGTTCTGCTCCAGCGGTTTCGTCATGATCCATGGCCTTCCTTGCGATGATGATCCGTCGGCCTGCCCGTCGGACCTTTACCAATCTACACGAGGGTCGGCCGACAGAATGGCCGTCCGCAGAATGTGCGCCAATGTGGCCTGCTTGCACAATCGGCACGCTGAATATGAGCCGGTCCCTTGTCTAGGCCCCGTAACGCTCCAAGTAGTCCCTGGCGGCATCGGCCGTGCGCTGGTCCAGAATGGGCGACCCGTCCGGGCCCTTCATGGAGGCAGCGGCATCGAAGATCTGGCGGACATTGACGATGCTGATGACCGGGAAGTGGAATTCGTCCATGATGGACTCCACAGCCGAGCCCTGGCCCTGCCCGGTGCGCTCCATCCGGTCCACGGAGAGCACCAGGCCGACGATGGTCACCTTGGCCTGGGACATGATCTTGGGCACCACCTGGCGGACCGCGGTTCCGGCGGTCATGACATCATCCACCAGCAGCACCCTCATGCCGTCCCTTAACTGGGTGCCGACCATGAGCCCCCCGTCGCCATGGTCCTTAACCTCCTTGCGGTCAAAGGTGTAGCCGACCGGCATGCCGTGCGCCCCGCTCAGGGCGATGGCGGTGGAGACGGCCAAGGGAATCCCCTTGTAGGCCGGACCGAATACCGTGTCGATGTCGGCGGGCAGAGTCCCCTGGCTCACGGCCTGCACGATGGTCCGGGCATAGAACTCCCCCAGCAGGGCGATCAACCGTCCGTCATTGAAGGCTCCCGCGTTGATGAAGTAGGGCGAGCGCCGTCCCGACTTCAGGGTGAAGTCACCGAACTTGAGGGCTCCGCTTTGCAGCAGGAAGCTGGTGAAGCCCTCCTGGATGCGGCGGGTCTGCTCCTGGTCATCCCCGTCATGTTCGGCTTTGTTTTCTGCTGCGGATGCGCTCATCGCCAGCACTCCCCTTTCCTGAGCAAATCGGCCAGATCAGGCCGCTCGTCCAACAGATCGTCCAGCTCCCGGGCCACCCGCATGGGAGCCACAGGATCCACCAGGGCCGCGGCCCCCACCTCCACGGCATTGGCCCCCGCATAGAGGAATTCCAAGGCCGTGCGTCCCGAATCGATGCCCCCGATGCCGATGATGGGAATGTCAGGCAGTGCCTGGCGCACCCGCCAGACGAAGGACAAGGCAATGGGCAGGATGCAGGGGCCTGAGACACCGCCGGTGCCCTGGGCCAGGATGGGCCTGCCTGTGTTGATGTCGATGCGCATGCCTACCAGGGTGTTGATCAGGCTGAGGGCATCCGCTCCCCCATCGACGGCCGCCTTGGCCACTTCCACGATATCGGTGACGTTGGGGGTCAGCTTGACCACCATGGGCTTGTCGGTCAGTCCCCGCAGCCTGGTGATCAGCCGGTTCAGGGCCTTGGCGTCGGTGCCCACGGACATCCCCCCATGTGAGACGTTGGGGCAGGAGACGTTGATCTCCAGCATGTCGGCCGGGGAGTCGGCCAGCCGTTCCACAACAATGGCGTAGTCCTCGTCGCTGTGGCCGGCCACATTGGTGACCACGTTGGCCCCCAGGGCCTTGAGCCTGGGTAGTTCGTCCACCAGGTAATGGTCCACGCCCGGGTTCTGCAGGCCCACGGAGTTGACCATGCCGGCAGGGCTCTCGGCTGTCCTGGGCGTGGGGTTGCCTTCCCAGGGCACCGGCGAAACCCCCTTGGTGGAGATGGCGCCCATCTGGGAGACGTCGTAGTAGTCCCCGCAGGCATCCAGGTTGAAGGTGCCCGAGGCCGTGCCCACCGGGTTCTTCCAGGGCGTGCCGGCCACAACGGTGCCATGCCGCCAGGCGTGCGGCTCCAGAGGGTCCATGATTGTCAGCCCGCTCATCGTGTCTCCTTCCTGTCCTCGCCTGCATCCCAGATCAGGCGGTCTGCGGCGAAGACCGGGCCGTCCTTGCAGACCTTGAGCCTGCCGTCCACGGTGTCGACCACGCAGGCCACGCAGGTCCCATAGCCGCAACCCATCCGGGACTCCATGCAACACTGGGCAGGCAGGCCGGCCTTACGTGCCCAGGCGGCCACGGCACGCATCATAGGCAAAGGTCCGCAGGTCAGGATGATGGTCCGCTGGGGATCGATGTCGCCGCGAACCCGGTCCAAGAGGGTTATGACATCCCCGGACGCATTGTCGATGGACTCCAACCGGTCGGTCAGCGAGCCCATGATGGCATCGGCGAACCGGTGGTCCCGGTAGCCCAGCAGGGCGGTTGTGCGCACACCGGACCGGCCTTTCAGGCACTGGGCTGCTCGGATCAGCGGGGGGACGCCCAGGCCGCCGCCCACCAGCAGATAGTCGGCCGGCTTCCCCAGGTCGAAGCCATGGCCCAGGGGTCCCAGCAGGTCCACAGCCATGCCTGGCTGCAGGCGGGAGAATTCATCGGTCCCCTGGCCCACGACGGCGAAGATGATCTCGATCTGCCCGCCCTCCAGGACCCGGCTGATGCCGAAGGGCCTGGGCATCATGGTCATGCGGTCTGCCGGGTAGAGGTTGATGAAGGCTCCTGCCGGGGCGTGGGCTGCCAGGTATGGGTCGCGGATGGTCATTCGCCATACCTGCCGGTCCAGGGGCTCCATGCCGGTGACCTGGGCGGTACGCCGTCCGGGCAGCCGGCCAGCCTGTTGGGCCTGCTCCTCCACCTGGCTGGTGGATATGAAGAGGTTGGGTTTCATCGGGCCTCCTTGATCGCCTGATTGAGATCGTCCTTCATGGCCTGCGCTGCTCGGCGGGCATCGCGGGTGACCATGCCCAGGGCCGCCTGCACGCTGAGCTGTGGGCTGTAGTCCGGATCCTTCCGCCAGGCTGCGATGATTCCCCGGGAGGAATTGACCACAGCGCCGCCACCTGACCGGTCGAACATGGGCGCCACGTCGGCCGCCGAACCGCCCTGGGCTCCGTAGCCGGGGACCAGGAAGAAGGTGTGGGGCATGGACCGGCGCAAAAGGGCGCCGTCCTCGGGGTGGGTGGCGCCGACCACGGCTCCAAGCCGGGAGTAGCCCGATTGGCCTATGGAGTGCTGCCCCCAGGATTCGACCAACTCGCCCAGGCGCTGATAGATGGTGACGCCGCCTGAGTCGGTATCCAGGCCCAGCTCCTGGATCTGGCTGCCCGAAGGGTTGGAGGTGCGTACCAGGGCGAAGAGGTCGCCTTGGATGTGCTCGGCCGCCTGCAGGAAGGGTTCCACCCCGTCGGAGCCCAGGTAGACGTTGATGGTCAGGGCATCCTCGTACCAGGGGAATCTCCCACCTGTCCGGGCCGACCCGTCCGCATCCTGCTCAGGGGCGAAGGGCAGGGGAAGCCCGTCCAGGTGGGCGGCATAGGCCTGAGCCGTGGAGCCGATGTCACCGCGTTTGACGTCCCCGATGACGTAGAGGCCACGGTCGGCAGCGGCCCGGCAGGTGCCGGTGTAGGCCCTGACGCCCCAGGGTCCCAGGGCCTCGTACATCGCGATCTGGGGCTTGACTGCGGGTACCAGGTCGGCCACCCCCTCCAGAATGGCCAGGTTGAAGCGCAGATAGGCGCTGGCCAGGTGGTCCGCCCAGACGGCCTGGGCCTGCTCCTCCTGGTTCTGCTGCGGATCCTTGGGGTCCAGACCCATCTGGGCCATGCTCCCAGCGGCACGTTGTCTGGCCTGTTCGATCAGCTGGCTGGGCAGCAGTTCCGGTCGCGGATCCAGGCCGACTACGGTCGGATTCTGCTTGTCCTGAATGAGCGCAGTCAGTCGGTCCATGCTCGGATCCTTTCCCTGGTGATGACGCGGCTTGCGGGCAGGCGGGAGAAGACCAGACGCCCCGCCTTGATGGTGGCCATGACCCGTCCGGCCAGTTCCACGCCGGCGAAGGGGGTGTTCCGTGCCTTGGAGTGGAAGCGGCTGGGATCAACCTTCCACTTGGCCTCAGGGTCCAGGATGACCAGGTCGACGGGCGGCTGGCCGGCCTCGCTGTGCTGGTCGGACTCCAGCTGGAGGTGACCAGTGTTGGCCATGTGCGAGGGCAGGTCGCCGGGCAGGAGGCGCCGCATGCCCATGAGCTCGGCCGGAGCCAGGGACATGAGCTCGATCAGGCGGTCGTGGCCGATGAGCCCGCTTTTGACCAGGACCTGGTTGCAGACCGCGTAGGCAGTCTCCAGGCCGATGATGCCGTTGGGGGCGTCCTTGAGCCCCAGCGCCTTCTCAGCGGCGGTGTGCGGGGCATGGTCGGTGGCGATCATATCCACAGTGCCGTCGGCCACGGCCTCCAGAGCCGCCTGTTGGTCGGCGCGGGAGCGCAGCGGAGGGTTCATCTTGGCCATGCTGCCGCAACGCAGCAGGTCCTCGTCGTAGAGAGCCAGATAATGGGGCGCGGTCTCACAGGTGACCGGCAGCCCACGGGCCTTGGCCCGGCGGACGGCCTCGAACCCGCCGGCGGTGCTGACATGCTGCAGATGCACCCTGGTGCCGGTGCGTTCCGCCAACTCGATGTCGCGATGGATGATGGCGGTCTCAGTCGAGGCGGGAATCCCCTCCAACCCCAGTTGACGGCTGACAGCGCCAAGATTGACCTGACCGTGCTCGTGGTGTTCGCAGTGGTCCAGGATGGGAAGGTCGAATTCCCGGGCGTTGGCGGCCACGTCCTCCAGGGTTTGGTCGGTCACGGCCGAGCCGTCATCGCTGATGGCCACTACAGGGTGTACCCATCCGTGACCAGGCAGGTGCCCCGACCAGTCGTCTGGGTTTGAGGCCTGACGGCCGGCCCGGTCCAGAGTGGCCGCCACGCAGAGGGCGTAATCCACCGGCAGATGCAGTCCGTGGTGCCGCTCATAGGATTCAAGATAGTCGATGACCGTGCGCCCGTCGGCCATCCGCGCTCGGCCGTCCATGGCGGGCTGGGTGTTGGGCATGAGCAGTATCAGCCCGTAGCCTCCGGCCGCTGCGGCAGCTGTGCCGGTCACCATGTCTTCCTTGTCGGTCTGTCCAGGGTCGCGCAGGTGGACATGGGGGTCGACCAGGGCCGGAGCCAACACCAGCCCCGAGGCGTCTATCTGATCGACCTCTGCCGACATGGCGCCGGTCTCGTCAATCAGCGCGCTGTCGGCGGCCTGGGGAAGCACCAGATCGACCGCCCTTCCGCTGCGCCAATCAGTCAACCCCAGCAGCCGCATGTCAGTCTTCTGCCTTCTCGTCGCAGTAGTCGCAGCGGTAGACCCCGGCAGCGTCCAGGTGGAAGCGCTGGTCCACGCCGGTCTCCACCGTGGTCACACAACGGGGGTTGACGCAGGTGATGACGTTGACCAGATGGTTGGGGCGGTCCGGCTGATGCTTGCTGACGATCCTGCCCTGCCGGACCACGTCGACGGTGGCCTCGGGGGCGATGAACCCCAAGGCTGTCAGGTCCAGATCACCGGTCTGCTCGATCTTGATGATGTCCTTGGATCCGTACTTGCGGCTGTCCGTATTCATGATCAGGGCCAACCGGGTCTTCGCCGGGTCCACACGCAGGTAGTGCAGGACCTTCAGGGCCGTGCCCGCACGAACGTGGTCGATGATGATGCCGTCGACAATGCTGGTGACCTTCATGCCACCACCTCCTTCTGCTCGCGGTAACCGGGCAGCTCGTCGCCCAACAGGGCGCTCTCCAGGGCCATCCTGACCAGCATGCCGTTGCGGACCTGCTGGAAGTAGGCCGCACGCGGATCATCGTCCACCTCCACGGCGATTTCGTTGACCCTGGGCAGAGGGTGGAGGATGGCCATGTCGGGCCGCGCAGCCCGAAGCTTGTCGGCATCCAGAATGTAGGTGTCGCGAAGACGCAGGTAGTCGTCCTCGTTGAAGAAGCGCTCCTGCTGGACACGGGTCATGTAGAGCACGTCCAGGTCGCCCATGACCCCGTTCAGGTCCCCGGTCTCCCGGTAGGTGCAGTCAGCCGAGGAGCGGATCCTCTCCAGAACGTATTCGGGGGTACGCAGCTCGTCGGGGCTGATCAGGACGAAGTCCACGTGGCCCAGGCGGCAGAGGGTGGTGATCAGGGAGTGGACGGTGCGGCCGAAGGTCAGGTCCCCGCACAGACCGATGGTCAGGTGGTTCAGCCGACCCTTGCGGGCGCGGATGGTGGCCAGGTCGGTCAGGGTCTGGGTGGGGTGCATGTGCCCGCCGTCGCCGGCGTTGATGACCGGGACCGTGGCAGCCTGGGAGGCCACCAGGGCGGCACCCTCCTTAGGATGGCGGATGGCCACGATGTCGGCGTAGTTGGAGACCGTCTTCAGGGTGTCGCTGATGGACTCCCCCTTGGAGACGCTGGACAGCTGGGCGCCGGCGAATCCGATGACCTGGCCGCCCAGACGGAGCATGGCCGTCTCGAAGCTGAGCCTGGTTCGCGTGCTGGGTTCATAGAAGAGCGTGGCCAGGACCCGGCCGTCGCAGGTATGGGCCACCTGACGGCGATGGGTGTCGATGTAGGCCGCCCGATCCAGCAGATCCAGGATCTGGGTCATGGGAATGTCGTCGAGGGTTACCACACTTCGCCCACGAAGCGGAACGACGGCGGAAGAGGTGTTGGATGCGTGATCAACTTGTTGGGACAACGGCTCACCTTCCTCAAGGTGGCCACCTTATGTGACCTGAACAAGCATACGACCCCGGATGGACCCAGGGTCAGCCGCCGTAGAAGAGCCGTTCCATGACCTGCCTGCAGCGGCGCATGGCCGCCAGCAGCTCGTTGACGAAGTGCTGGCCTCGGTGGGCCGGGTAGCCCAGGCAGACCGCGATGCCTCCCAGCACCTGTCCATCGTCAGGCAGGATGTCCGCCTGGGACACCCTTCCGGACCAGAGGAAGTTGGCGTTGCGGGCTGCCGTGCAGAGCACCCAGCTGCGGCGCAAGGCCTTGGCATCCTTGGCCTCGATGAGTCCCGACGCCTCCAAGGCATCCAAGGCGGTCAGCGTGCCGGTGACCTGCAGCTCAGGCAGATCGTGGGCGTGACGCAGCTGAAGGAGCTGGACCGTCCATTCCACGTCAGACAGCCCTCCCCGGCCCAGCTTCAGATGCCGGTCCCGACGCACGCCGCGCGGCAGCCGCTCAGCCTCCATCCGGGCCTTGAGACGACGGATCTGCCCCAGCTCCTCCTCGTTGGGCGGCTGCTGAGGGTAGCGCAGCGGATTGGCTGTACCCTCCAGAAAGTCCTTGGCCAGGCCGATATTCCCGGCTGCGAATCTGGCCCGGATCAGGGCCTGATGTTCCCAGGTCTCCGACCATTCGCGGTAGTAGCGCTGGTAGGAGTCCAGGGAACGCACCAGAGGCCCCTGGCGTCCTTCGGGGCGCAGGTCGAAGTCCAGGTCGATGCCTGGTTCCAGACTGGCCGGCCCCGCCAGAACGGCCCGCAGGTCAGCGGTCACTCCACGCGCGAATTCCGCCGCCTGGCCCTGGCCGGCACCCGAGGCCGGACGGTAGATCAGCATGATGTCGGCGTCCGAGTTGAAGTTGACCTCCCTGCCCCCATAGCGACCCATGCCGATCACGGCCAGATCGGCTGGCGCGCTAGCCTGTTCCGAACGGTGGTCCACGGCCCAGTCCAGGGCGGCATTGATGGCCGCATCGTAGACGTCGGACATGCCCGCCAGGCAGGCCTGCTGATCGTCCACCCCGCTCATCCAGCCCAGCCCGATCCGCTCGATCTCCTGGCGGCGCATGGCACGGACCGCAGTGGAGAACTCCTCCAGCGAATCCGCATGGCGGGTCCGATAAGCTGCGGCGCGCTTGTCCAGGGTGGCCCGATCACGGGGGATCATGTCCTGGTCATGGCCCAGCCAGGTCACCGATTGGACGGAGCGGGCCAGGGCGCCGGACAAATAACGTGAGTTGGACAGGACGTGGCAAAGGCGGCGGGCGGCCGAGGTGGAGTCACGCAGGAAGCCCAGGTAGGTGCTCTTGCCCCCGAAGTGCTCCTCAAGGGTTCGCCAGCCCAGGAGTCCCATGTCAGGGTCCTGTCCCTCCCCCAGCCACTGGAGGACGGCGGGCATGAGAATACGGTTGATTCGCGCCGACCGGGTGACCCCTGTGGTCAGGGCCGTGACGTGGCGGATGGCTGCATCGGGATCCGCAAAGCCGATGGAAGCGAACCTGGCCCGGGCCGCCTGGGGGCGCAGGCTGACCTCGTCCTCGTCCACCTGGGCGTTGATGGGCAGCATGGGACGGAAGTAGATGGCCTGGTGAAGGTTGCGGACTTCGATTCTGGTGGCCTGGTATTGGGCCAGCATCTGGTCGGCATGCAGGCCGAAGGCCCGGGCCAGCCGCCGCAGATCGCGGTTGCTCTCCAGCTCCTCCAGACTGGGCGGCCGCTGGCCGAGGGTGCCTGAACGGTAGATTTTCGGAAAGAGGTGGGTGCGGCGCAGCTGCCACATCTGCAGACGATGCTCCATGACCCGCTCAAACCGATAGTCATGGTCCAGTTGGTCGCCGTGCTTGCGTGAAATGTAGCCGCCGAGTGACAGGGCCTGCAGGGCATCCAGGGTGGCCGGGCAACGCAGGTCCTCGTCGCTGGAGCCGTGGACCAGCTGGAGCATCTGGACGGTGAATTCAACATCCCGCAGTCCGCCCTGGCCAAGCTTGATCTCCCGCTCCTTGCGGTTCTCGGGTATCAACCTCTCCACACGCTGGCGCATCCGCTGGCAGTCGTATACGAAGTTGGGCCTCTGACAGGCTCCCCAGACCAGCGGCTCGATCATGGCCGAATAGTCCTGTCCCAGGGCCTTGTCGCCGGCAACCGGACGGGCCTTGAGCAGGGCCTGGAACTCCCAATTCTCGGCCCATTGGGCATAATAGTCGGCATAGGAGGCCAGACGGCGCACCAGGGGGCCATCACGACCCTCGGGCCTCAGGGCTGTATCGACCTTCCAGAGCGGCGGCTCGGTCGAACCGGGGATGACCGACTGGCAGACCCGCTGCAGGAGGACGGCCATGGCAGTGCCCACGGCGATGGGATCGAACTGACTGGTATCCCTCCCCGAGGCCGGCTCCACCAAGTACATGAGATCCACATCGGACACGTAGTTGAGTTCCTGGGCGCCCAGCTTGCCCATGCCGATGACCGCCAGACGACATGAATCCGCATCGGGAAGCTGACGGCAGGCAATGCTCAGAGCCCCTTGGAGCGCGGCATCGGCCATGTCGGACAGGGCCCGGCTGATTGCTGGCTCCAGCTCCAGGGGATCCTTGGCTGCCAGGTCCCGGGCCATGACTGCAGCCAGCTGCAGCCGGTATTCGAACCGCAGTGCATCGGCGTAGGCCGCCAGCGAGAGCACGGAGTCCGATTTTGCTTCCACCTTATCTAAGGCGTCAAGGACCCGCTTCTGTCTGGTTTCCGCCGGACAGTCAGCCAAGTGATCCGGATCCAGGGCAGCCGCCTCCACCAGCTCCGGCCGCGAGCGCATCAGTCGGCCCATGGCCTCCGAGGCCCCCAGCACCCTGATCAGCGACTGGGCGGCCTCTTGGTTTTTCTGCGGGGATCCGGCCTGAAAGTTCGGTCGGTCTGCCTTCTGATGCTGTTCCAGAATCCGTATCAGTCCAGCAAGGGCTTCATCAGGATCGCAGGCCTGTCCCAGGGCTTGGACCAGGGTTTGCGCCAGAGCCTGGTCGTCCACGAGGCGGGCAAGCCGATCCAGCCGAACCCGGGCCTTGTCCAGGTCGTGCAGCCCAAGGTGGATCAGGGTCGAAGTGGTCGGTCGCACCGGATCTTCCATGACTTATCCCCTGCCTTTCCTCAGGCCCGCAACGAATCTGATGTCTGCGGAACCGGTACAGGCATTATAGGGGTGACGGTCGTCAGCCCTTGCGGCCCTCCCGGAAGGCGCAGACGGCACAGTATACGGTGACCACAGCTAAGCAGACGGAGAAAATCATTGTAGGCCATGTCAGCAGGCTGCCGTCCCGCACAGCCTCAGCCAGAGAGAGGATACGATAGCCAATGCCGGCGGAGCATAGGCGACTTCGCCATTCGCATCGACAACGCAACGAATCCCCAGGTAGTGGTGCTGGGAGGTATCCTGAGCACGACCTGGAACATGTCTCTAAATCCCCTCCGGGAGACTCTTCAACCTATGCTTTTCCCTGACACCGGCATTTCCATGGAGGTGCTCCCTGCCCGCCATCCATTATCGATTCCGCTCTGTGGCGGCTATGATAGCTGTATATAGCGTCCACGAACACATCGATGTGCGAACAAGTCCGCAGGTCGATCATCGTAGAGGAGCTGACCCGGAATGCATGAAACGGCTGCTTTGATGCAGGTGGACGAGCCGATGGCCACCTTGTCCGTCATGCAGTCCGCCAAGGCGCTCAACTACATCAAACGCTTGCGTACCAGGGCCGCGTAATTCTCCGGTCTGCCACGATTTGTTCGACGTTTTCGCGGTTTTCGCACGCATAGCAGTCATACGAGGCGCCAGAAAGGCCTTACTCGAGCAATCATGTACGAAGGAACCCTGGAATGCAGCTGACCGATACCCTACTGACCATCGCCTGTGTCTTGATAGGATTGGTATGGGGGCTGATATGCGGACTTCTACCGAAGAAAAACGACCGACTGACCGATTCGCAGCAACGCTGGACACCGGTCCTACCCCTGGTCGGTGTCGGCCTGGTGGTGATGCTCATTCTGCTGGGGCATGACCTGGCCTCCTGGATAACCATCGGAGGGATGATCCTTGGGCTGTTGATTGGCATGATACCGCCGCTGCACAAAGCCGCGCTCAAAGCTCTGCCATGGCTGAGACCCCGCAATGACGATTGAGGACGAAGCGCAACTGAAAGTTGAGAACCACGCTCGCTCGATCATCAATGCGGGGCACAATACACCGCTTTTATGCCGTCAACTCTTATCACTGGAGGACTCTGAGTTGGCTCCCACCTGCCGGAAGAGGTGACGGACGTTGTGCCAGATGCGCCGGGTGACACCTGAGTGGTTCATGGAGTAGAGGTGGATGCCGTCCACCCCGTGGGCCACCAGGTCGGCGATCTGCTGTGAGGCGTAGATGATGCCCGCCTCGCGCAGGCTGGCCCGGTCGTCGCCCCAGCGCTCCAGGATGGACTCGACAGCCGCCGGGATCCGCGCCTTGCAGACCTCGCTCATGTGCCGCACCTGGCCCTCGTTGGTAATGGGCATAATGCCGGCCTCGATGGGCACCTGGATGCCGGCTGCCCGGGCCCGGTCCAGGAAGTCCAGAAAATCGGCGTTGTCGTAGAAGAGCTGCGAAACAAGGTGGTCCACACCGGAATCCACCTTGATTTTCAGATTCTCAATGTCCTCCTCGGGCGAGGCGGCCTCCGGATGGGTCTCGGGATAACAGGCTCCGTATATCGACAGGTTGGGCCGACGCGACCGAATGTAGGCGGCAAGGTCGCTGGCATGGTCGAAGACCCCGGCGGGCTCACGGCCCTCCACGCTGTCACCGCGCAGGGCCAGCACCGCTGCCACCCCTGCGTCGTCGAACATGTCCAAAGCCTGATCGATCACCTCGCGGTCCGCGTACTGGGCAGTCAAGTGCGCCACGGCAGGGATGCCGTACTCGGTATGGATGGTCTTGGCTATGCGGGCCGTGGCTGTTCGGTCTGAGCGCCGGCCGGTCCCGTAGGTCACCGAGATGAAGTCGGGCATCAGCCCTTCCAGACCGTCTAAAGTGTCATAGATGGTGCCCACCGGGGCATCGCGCTTGGGGGGAAAGACCTCCAGGGAAAAGATAGGTTCATGCATGATCCGACTCCTGACTGGACGATAGTTCCGCGCGCACCTGATGCGCGGCGGCCACCATGTGCTCCAGGCTGGGCCAGGTCTCCTTGTCGCCTCGGGTCTTCAATCCGCAGTCGGGATTGATCCAGACCTTGGCCGCGTCCAGCTTCTTCAGGATGGCATGGATCCGGTCCACGATCTCCTCGGTGGAGGGGATGCGCGGCGAGTGGATGTCGTAGACTCCGGGGCCTGCCTCGGTCTCGAACTTGGCCTCCTGGATGGCATCCAGAACGGTCAGGTCGGAGCGGGAGGCTTCGAAGGAGATCACATCGGCGTCCATGGCATCAATGTCCTTGATGATGTCGTTGAACTCCGAGTAGCACATGTGGGTGTGAATTTGGGTAGTGGGTTTGACGCCGGAATGCACCAGCCGGAAGGCGGGGATGGCCCAGTCCAGGTATCGGCTGTGCCAGTCGGAGCGCCGCAGCGGCAGCTTCTCGCGCAGGGCGGCCTCGTCGATCTGGATGATACGGATGCCAGCGGCCTCCAGGTCCAGGACCTCGTCTCGGATGGCCAGGGCCAGCTGACGGGTCTGCTGCTTGTGATCGATGTCCTCGCGGGGCCAGGACCAGTTGAGAATGGTCACCGGACCGGTCAGCATCCCCTTGACCACATGGTTGGTGCGGGACTGGGCATAAGAGGACCAGCGCACCGTGATGGGCCGGGCGCGGGAGATGTCCCCCCAGACGATGGGAGGCTTGACGCAACGGGTGCCATAGGACTGGACCCAGGCATTCCGGGTGAAGAGGTAGCCCTTGAGGTTCTGGCCGAAGTACTCGACCATGTCGTTGCGCTCGAACTCGCCGTGGACCAGGACGTCCAGGCCGATCTGCTCCTGGTGATCGATGACCTGGTCGATCTTGCGGGCGATGAAGTCGTCGTAGTCCTCCTGGCTGATCTCCTTCTTACGCAGGCGGGCCCGCTCGGCGCGGACCTCGGCGGTCTGGGGGAAGGAGCCGATGGTGGTGGTGGGCAGCAGGGGCAGACCCAGCTCCTGGGCCTGGATCCTCTGACGTTCGGGCCGGGCCGGGGTACGTACAAAGTCCTCGTCCTTAAGACCGGCCAGGCGCTGTTGCACCTGGGGGTCGGGCTGGACGCGGCTGCCGTCGAAGAGCTTCTGGTTGTCAGCAAGGGCCTTGCTGGAGCGTCGTTGGTCTTCGTCGGCATCGGCCAGCTGGGCCAGGTCGTGCAGCTCGCCCAGCTTCTCCAGGGCGAAGGCGAAGTGGGGCCGCACGGTGTCGGCATCCAGCCCGTCCTCGTCGGCCACGGTGTAGGGCACGTGCAGGAGGGAACATGCGGTGGACACCACCACGTTCGGGGTCACCTGATGCAGGGCATCCAGGAGGCCCAGGCTGACTGCATAGTCATTGCGCCAGATGTTGCGGCCGTTGACCAGGCCGGCGAAGATGGTGGTTCCCTCGGGCACGCCGTGCTCCTTGAGGGCGGCCAGATTCTCATCCCTGCCCTCGACCAGATCCAGGCCGATGCCGTCGAAGCCCAGGTCAGCCAGCCGGGCATAGCAGTCGCCCAGATGGCCGAAGTAGGTGTTGAGCAGGACACAGACCTTGCCTTTGTCGCTCTGGCGGGCCTTGAGGATGGGCTGGTAAAGGGTTTCGAAGAGGTCCTGGTCGCCCGGTTCCTTGTCCAGGACCAGGTAGGGCTCGTCCAGCTGTACCCAGTCGGCGCCCAGGCCGATGAACCGCTCCAGGACGGTCGCGTAGGCCTTGGCCAGATCCTGGACCAGTGCCGGGTCAGGATCCAGCAGCTCACCCTGGGGACCGCGCGCCAGCTTGAGGAAGGTGTATGGGCCGATCAGCACCGGCTTGGCGGCGATGCCCTGCTCGCGCGCCTCCTGGTACTCCTTGAATGGTTTGTCGCCTTCCAGGGTGATTTTGGTGTCCTGGTCGATCTCGGGAACCAGGTAGTGGTAATTGGTGGTGAACCACTTCTTCATGGGCAGGGCGGTCACGTCACCCTGCTCCCCCTGGTAACCACGGCCCATGGCGAAGAGGGTGTCCTCGGGGCCCAGGCCCAGCTTCCGATAGCGCTCGGGCACGACGCCCAGGAGGATGGAGGTATCCAGGACCTGGTCGTAGTAGCTGAAATCGTTGACGGGAATCAGGTCGACGCCGGCCTCCTGCTGAAGCTGCCAGTGCCTGGCCCGCAGGTCGGCGGCCGTGCGCCGGACCTCGTCCAGATTCCGTTCGCCCTTCCAGTAGCCCTCGATGGCCCTTTTGAGTTCGCGGTGCGCGCCGATGCGCGGGAATCCGGACACGGATGTAATCGCTGCCATGAAACCTCCCAGTTTCGTCCTGATGTCTTTGGTCAGCCTATCAGCGGCGGGGGGAGGCGGGTAATTGGTGCAAATAAGGTGTCGCCATAACCTGAATCGATAACGGCAGGACGGCAAGCGGGGGGCTGAAGCCCGTCAAGACTGCCTGCAACGGTGGCCTTGAGCTTGTTCCGCCGGTCAGTCCTCCAGGTCCTGGGGGCCCAGAATGCCCAGCAAACGGGCCTGGTGGGTTCCCCAGTCGGTCAATGGCCGCTCGGAGCCCAGCAGGACCATGGTGGCCGGCGGCAGTCCAAGATTGAGCAGGTCCAGAAGGTCGGGGTCGGAGTTGTCCTCGGCCAGCCACTGTGAGCAGATAGACATGGTGGGCTCATGACCCAGGATCAGGACCCGGCGGTCACGGTCCTCGGTCTGTGCCAGCTGGTCGAAGACCGCCTGCATGCCGGATTCATAGAGGGATTCCCGGTAGTCGACCCGGGGCCCGTCCCCCAGGGGCTTGAGCATGCCGTCCAGGGTCTGACGGGCCCTGGGCGCACCCGAGCAGATGATGCGGTCGGGCACCAGGCCCAAAGCGGCCAATCCACGACCCATGATCCGGGCCTGCCGCTGGCCACGGTCGGTCAGCTGGCGGCTGCGATCGCCCTGTGAACCCTGGCGCTCGGTCTTGGCGTGACGCATGAGCATGAGGGTTCGGCTGCACCGCCGCAGATCCTCGGCCTTCAGACCCTTTCGCAAACCCATGCATGCTTCCTTTCCCGACGATATCATCAGTCGCCCTTCCATTATGGCAGAGCCCAGAGGATACGCCGGTCATGGGCGGTCAGTCTTCCTGATCCTTTCCACCCTGCAGGGTGCGCACCTGATGATCCAGGTCACGCAGCACCTTGCGCAGTTTGCGATCGGAGACCCGGCGCAGCTCCAGATCCTCCAGATCCACCATCTCGCGCTCATGACCCAAGCCGTTGCTCTTGGCAGGCGGCCGGCCCTGATCCACGTCAGTCCGGTAGTCCTTGGTGGCCCGGACATGCTTGCGCAGAGCCTCCTGGCCGGGAGCCATGGCCCTGCTGGTCAAGAGGAAGCCGGTGTGCCCGATCATCTCGTGCTCGGGTCGCACCGCCAGGCCGTCTGCTTTCCAGGAGCGCTCCAGGCTCTCCATGATTTCGGGCTCGGTCCATCGACCGTCTGCGCGCAGGGTCTCGGCCAGTCGGCTGAGCTGGGTGGTGGTGGTCACGTAGGCGGTCAGCACGCCGCCGGGGGCCATGACCCGGTAGGCCTGCTGCAGGCGGTTCCAGGGGTCCAGCATGTCCAGAACGATACGGTCGAATTCGTCCTCGGGCAGGTCGGCCGCAAGAGTGTCGAAGTCGCCGGTACGCAGGTCCCACTGGGCAGGGCGGTGCCCAAAGAATACGGTGGCGTTGCCCATGGCCACCCGGGCGAATTCCTCCCGTCGCTCAATGCTGGTCAGCTTCCCTTCCGGACCGATGGCATCCAGCAGGCCCAGGCTCATGGCCCCTGAGCCGGCTCCCGACTCCAAGACCCTCATGCCGGGACGGATGTCGCCCAGAAGGATGACCCTGGCCACATCCTTGGGGTACATGATCTGGGCGCCGCGCGGCATGGAGAGAATGTAGTCCTCCAGCCGGGGGCGCATGACGGTGAAGGCCCATCCGCCGATGCCCCGCGAGGACTTCCAGGGTTTGGCCCTGTCAGGTGCCTCTGTGTCGGTATCGGCATCCTGCTTGTGGCGCATCTGCCGCCACTTGTCGGCCGAGATGGTCACCACCACGGATCCCTCGGGCAGGCCAATCATGGCCTCGTGCGGCAGGAGGCCATGGTCGGTCTGGGTCAGGCCGCCAGGTTCCAGCATGACCGTCAGCCTGCGGCCACGACGGTCGGTCAGCTGGACCCGTTCCCCTACGCTCAGCGGTCCACGCCTTAGGCTCATGCCTCCTCAGTCCTCCTCTCCCTTGGTGAACTGGGAGTTGTAGAGGGAGGCATAGGCGCCGCCGCGCTCCAACAGCTGGTCGTGGGTTCCCTGCTCGACCACCGAGCCGTGGTTGACCACCAGGATCAGGTCGGCGTCGCGGATGGTGGACAGCCTATGTGCGATGACGAAGGAGGTCCTGCCTTTGCGCAGGGTGTTCATGGCCTGCTGGACCAGCAGCTCGGTCCTGGTGTCCACCGAGGATGTGGCCTCGTCCAGGATCAGGATGTCCGGGTCGGACAGGAAGGCCCGGCAGATGGTCATCAGCTGGCGTTCACCCTGGCTGAGTTCGCTGCTGTCCTCGTTGAGGACGGTGTCGTAGCCCTGGGGCAGCTTGCGGATGAACTCGTCCACGTGGGTGGCCTTGGCGCCATTGATCATGGTCTGCTCGGGGATGGTCTGCCCCTCGTCCAGCCCGTAGAGCAGGTTGTCGCGGACGGTCCCGTCGAAGAGCCAGGTGTCCTGCAGAACCATGCCGAAGTGGCTGCGCAGGTCGTGACGGGTCACCCTGGAGGTATCCACGCCGTCGATGGTGATGTGTCCGCCCTGGATCTCGTAGAAGCGCATGAGCAGGTTGACCAGGGTGGTCTTGCCCGCCCCGGTGGGTCCCACGATGGCGATGGTCTGCCCGGGCTTGGCCTCGATGGACAGGTCCTTGATCAGCGGCTCGGCCGGATTGTAGGAGAAGCGGACGTGGTCGAAGCGGACGTGGCCCTCGACCTTGCCTCCGGTCTCCTGGCCCAGATGGTCGGGATGCTCGATATCCGGCACCTCCTCGGCCTCGTCCAGGAAGTCGAAGACCCTGCGGCAGGAAGCCAGGGAGGACTGGAGCATGGTGCCCATGGAGGCCAGCTGGCCGATGGGCTGGGAGGCCTGACGGGTGTACTGGGTGAAGGCCTGCAGGCCGCCCAGGCTCATGCTGCCGTTGAGCACATGGACGCCGCCGACGATGACCACGATCACGAAGCTCAGGTTGCCGAAGAAGGTTGACATGGGCGTGACCAGCGCCGAGAAGAAGGAGGCCTTGAAGCTGGCCTGGTAGAGCTCCTGATTGCGCTCCTCGAACTCCTCCTCCGCCTCGCGCTGGTGACCGAAGGCCCGGACCACCATGTGGCCGGAGAACATCTCCTCCACGTGGCTGTTCACCTGGCCGGTGCGGATCCACTGCCTGGTGAACTGCGGCTGGGTCTTCTTGAGGATGACGCCCGCGCACAGGGCCATGACCGGGATGATGATGAAGGCGATCAGGGTCAGCAGGGGCGAGATGGTCAGCATCATGATGAAGGCGCCGATGATGGAGAAGACGGAGAAGAGCAGCTCGCCCAGGATCTGCTGCAGGGTGCCCGAGATGTTGTCGATGTCGTTGGTGGTCCGGCTCATGACCTCGCCGCGCGGGGTCCGGTCGAAGTATTGCAGGGGCAGCCGGTCCAGCTTGTCCTCGATCTGCCTGCGCATGGTGTAGACCGCATCGGAGACCAGCCGGGTCATCAGGAAGTTCTGCACCAGCCTGACCAGGATGGAGATCAGGTAGATGCCGATGACGAACATGAGGATGGTGCCGAAGCGCCCCCAGTCGATGCCCACGCCCACCTGGACGTTCATGGAGTCGATCATCCGGGCGAACTTGTCCTGGCCGCGGGACTGCAAATAGGTGACCACGGCCTGCTTGGGGGTGCCGGGCTTGGCGCCCATCTTGACCAGCATGGAACCCAGCAGCCCCTCGAAGAGGACATTGGTGGCCTCGCCCATGACCTTGGGGCCGATGACGATCATGGCCACGGCGGTCATCCCGGCGAGGACCATGACGATGACCCTCCAGGGACTGGCCAGCAGGTAATGGACCAGCCGGCCCACGGTGTGACGGCGGCCGCCCACGGCCTGCGAGCCTGTATTCGTGCTCAAGTCCTTGGCCATCTACTCGGCCCTCCCCTCGTCAATGCTGAGCTCTTCCACGTCGGGACCCTGCCCGCCCTGGGATTGGACGATCTCCTGATAGGTGGGGCAGTCCTCCATGAGCTGGTCGTGGGTGCCCCGGCCGACGATGCGGCCCCGGTCCAGGACCAGAATCTGATCGGCCTGGCGGATGGACGCCGCCCTCTGGGCCACGACGATCTGGGTGGCCTGGCGGGTGACCGGCACCAGGGCCGCATGCAGGGCGCGGTCGGTGGTCATGTCCAGTGCGGAGAAGGAGTCGTCGAAGGTGTAGATGCAGGGGTTGCGCAGGATGGCCCTGGCCATGCAGAGCCGCTGCTTCTGCCCGCCGGAGAAGTTGGTGCCACCCTCGGCCACGCGGGCATCCAGGCCCTCGGGAATCTCACGGACAAAGTCCTCGGCCTGGGCGATGCGCAGGGCCTGCCAGATGCGGTCGTCGTCAGCCTTGGGGTCCCCGTAGTGCATGTTGTCGCGGATGGTGCCGGTGAAGAGGGTGGCCTTCTGCGGGACCGGCCCGAAAATCAGAGCCAGCTGGTCGGGGTCGTACTCGCGCACGTCGTGGCCGTCCACCAGGACCTGACCGTCGGTGACGTCGAACATGCGGTTGGCCAGCCGGATGATGGTTGACTTGCCGGATCCCGTGGCCCCGATGATGGCCGTCGTGGTGCCCGGCCGGGCGGTGAAGGAAATGTCAGAAAGGACGGGATCCTGGGCACCCGGGTAGCTGAAGTCCACGTGCTTGAACTCCAGCAGTCCCTGGGGGTGCTCGTTGCGGTAGGGGTGCTCGGGAGCGGCGATCTCGCTGGTGGCCTCCAGGACCTCGTTGATCCTTCGGGCGGCCACAGCGGCCCTGGGCAGCATGACCGACATCATGGCGGCCATCATCAGGCCCGACAGGATGATCATCAGGTACTGGATGAAGGCCTGCAGGGCGCCGATCTGCATGGCTCCGGAGTCGATGCGGCGACCGCCGAACCACATGATGGCCACATTGGACATGTTCAGCAGGAACCACATGAGCGGGACCATCATGCTCATCAGCCTACCGGTGGAGATCAGGACACCGTAGACATCGCGGTTGGCCTTGTCGAAGCGGGCGGCCTCGGTTTTCTCGCGAACGAAAGCGCGGATGACCCTCACGCCGGAAATCTGTTCGCGGACCAGGCGGTTGACCGAGTCCAGCATGTTCTGCAGGCGGGTGAACAAGGGTCCCATCCTGCCCATGAGCACCAGGGCCACCAGAAGAATCAAGGGGACGATGACCGCCAGGGACCAGGTCAGGGGGCCGTCCTGGCGCAGGGCCAGAATCAGTCCGCCGATCAGCATGACCGGGGCCTGCAGGATGATCATCAGGGTCTGCATGGTGGTCATCTGCATCTGCTGGACGTCGTTGGTGGTGCGGGTGATCAGGGATCCGGCCGAGAAGCGCTCGATCTCGTTGAGGCTGAAGCCCTCCACCGAGGCGAAAAGGTCCCTGCGCAGCTCGTAGCCCATCCTCATGGCCAGCCGGGTGGCGCAGTAGACGGCGACCACGTTGGCCACAATCTGGATGGCGGTGATGCCCATCATCTGCCAGCCGATCCGATAGATGGCATCCTGGTCGCCTACGGCCACACCCTTGTCGATGATGTCCGCCTGCAGGTTGGGCAGGTAGAGGTTCAAGGCCGTCTGCGCCACCTGAAAGAGCACCAGAACGGCCACCTGGAGCCAGTAAGGCCGCAGGTAGCGAGTCCATATCTTGATCACGTCAACATCCTTCACGCATACAGGTCTGCCGCGGTCCCCGGGCAGACAAACCACCACAGTCTATACCTGCGTCTGGGCTGATGAATTTGCTATTCCTTGAGCTGATACGGGCGTGTCAGAACAGGTCCGCAGGCATTGGCGTTCAGACGGCGAAGGCACCCCAGCGGCCGTCGCGGTGGACCACGGTCAGGTCCAGGCCGAAGAGCTCGCTCAGTCGCGGACCGGTCAGTCCACCCTCCAAGGGTCCCTGATAGACGATGGTGCCCGGATCCGGGTCGCCGGTGTCTGCAGTGTCGGCAGGACGCCGGCCCATCATGGCTATCCGATTGAAGCCAAGGGGAATCTCTTCAAGCCGGTGGGTGACCAGGATGACCGTGCGGTCCTTGTCTTCACGGCCGATGTCGCTCAGGGCCCTGAGCACCAGCTCCCGACCGCCCAGGTCCAGCCCGGTGGTCGGCTCGTCCAGGATGAGCAAATCGGGATCGGCCATCAGCGCCCGGCAAATCAGCACCCGGCCACGCTCCCCCTCGGAGAGCCGGTACATACGCTTGCCCTTGAGGTAGGCGATGCCGAACCGGTCCATCAGGGCCAGGGTGGCCTCCTCCTGTTCGGCCGTGAAGGTCTCCCTCCAGCGGCCGGTGGTGTCACTGAAGGCGGTCAGCACCACGTCGTAGGGATCCTCCTGGGGACTGATGGTCTTGGCCAGGCCGGCCGAGGCCAGACCTATCCGATGCCGGTAGGAGAAGACATTCACCTTACCCAGCCGGTTGCCCAGAATCTCCACGCTGCCGGTGCTGGGGAAACCCCGGGTGCTCATCATGGCCACCAGGGTTGATTTGCCCACGCCATTGGGCCCGAAGAGCACCCACTTCTGCCCCTGGCCCACCTCAAGGTTGACATCGTCCAGTATGACCCGGCCCTGACGGCGGAATCCCACGTGCTGCATGAGCACGGCCTGCTTTTCTGCCACGCTTTCGCTCATGGTCACAGGGCCGTTCCGTAGGAGTCCAGACGGGGATTGTCCCGGTTGCCTCCCACCAGGAAGAGTCCCAGCACACCCAGGCAGAAGACCGCCGCGATGGCGATGGTGGCCCAGATGGGAACATGAGGCAGCCACATGCAGACCAGGAAGGCCAGGCCTGAGCAGATGATCAGGGCCCAGACCAGGATTCGCAGCCACTGACGCAGGCCGCTGGGAGCCTTCAACAGACGGGGGTTGCGGTCGTTGGGATCCACGGAGTCCTTCTGCACCAGGTCATCGGTGTGCCCGGTGGGCTTCCACTCGGCTCCCTGGCCAGCCTCCAGCCGACGGGAGCGCTCCTGCAAGGCCCGTTCGTCCATCACTCCGGCCCTGCCCTTGGCCGTCATCCTCCGGTCGTCACTGCCGCCACGGCGGCTCCGCTTGGCCTGCGCCCTACGTTCAGCGCGGTTGGTCATATCCCACTGCCTCCATCCCTTCGATCGGCACCATTCCTTTTCATATTAGCGTGGGTGCCGGTCGGCCGCTGGCAGGGTCATCGCGCGCTCATCGGCTCGAATGGGGGCGGGCAGTTCGGTGGCGCCTGTCAGATACCGATCCACGGCCGCAGCGCAGGAACGACCCTCGGCCAGGGCCCAGACCACCAGGGACTGGCCACGTCCGGCATCACCGCACACGAAGATGCCGTCGCGGTCAGTGGCGTAGTCGGCATCACGGGCCACATTGCCGCGAGGGTCCAGGCCTACGCCGGTCTGCCCGGTCAGGGTGGCCGTCTCCGGATGGGCGAAGCCAATGCTGATCAGCACCAGGTCGGCAGGCAGGACCCGCTCGGTTTCGGGATGGGGGACGATCCGGTCCTGATCGTCACGACTGACGTCCACCACGCGAACGCCGCGCACCCTGCCCTCATGGTCCTGGTCGAAGCCGGTGGGGGCGCTGGTCTGATCCAGGTTGATCCGGTCATCGGAACCGTCGCCCAGGTACTCCAGGCTGTCCACCGCGTACTCATAGCGGCCGCCTTCCTCCATGGAGGAGGTGGGATTGTAGAGCCGGGCGTATGTCGGCCAGGGTCGGTTATCGGGCCTGGAAGAGGGCTCCCGGGGCCGGATCTGCAGGACGGTGACCGACTTGGCGCCCTCTCGCAGGGCCGTGCCCAGGCAGTCCGACCCGGTGTCGCCGCCGCCGATGATGATGACGTCCTTGCAGGCTGCATCGATGTTGTTGATGGGCTCGCGGCCCATGAGTTTGCGGGTGGGGTCGGGCAGGAAGTCCATGGCGTAGTGGATGCCCTTGAGCTCCCGCCCGGGCAGGTCCACCCGTCGTGGCTCGGTGGAACCGATGGCCACCACCAGGGCGTCATAGCGGGCCCGCAGCTGATCCCAGCCCAGGTCTCGGCCAATTTCGACGCCAGTGCGGAATCGGGTCCCCTCGGCCTCCATCTGCTCCAGCCGGCGGTCCAGCAGCGACTTCTCCAGCTTGAATGCGGGGATACCGTAGCGCAGGAGCCCGCCTATGGCATCGGCGCGCTCGTAGACCACCACCGTGTGCCCGGCCCGGGTCAGCTGCTGGGCGCAGGCCAGCCCTGCGGGACCGGACCCGACCACAGCCACGGTCATGTCGGTCAGCCGCTGCGGTGGCCTGGGCTTGACCAAGCCCAGGGACCAGGCCTGGTCGATGATGGTCTGCTCGTCCAGCTTGATGGTGGTGGCCGGCTGATGGATGGAGAGCACGCAGGAGGACTCGCAGGGAGCCGGGCAGATCCGTCCGGTGAACTCCGGGAAGTTGTTGGTCAGGCTCAGCCGCTCGTAGGCCTCCTCCCAACGGCCCCGGGACAGCAGGTCGTTGAACTCGGGGATCAGGTTGCCCAGGGGGCAGCCGGTCATGCAGAAGGGGGTGCCGCAATCCATGCAGCGGGCGGCCTGCTCGGCGGTCCAGGGCCCGGGGCCAGTGGTCTGGTGCACGTCCCGCCAGTCCTTCAGGCGTTCAGCGACCGGGCGCTCGGCGAGCTCGTGCCGGGTGCGTACCTTGAGGAATCCCTTGGGGTCGACCATATCAGTGCGCTCCTTCCATGACCTGGGCGTAGGTGGCGTCCCAGACACCGGGCGCGTTGAAGTCCACATGCTCACGCTCGGCCTCTTCCATAGCCTTCTTCATGGCCAGATAACGACGGGGAACCAGATGGGTGAACCGGGCCAGCGCGCTCGGCCAGTCCTCCAGCAGGGCGGCGGCAGCCTTTGAGCCGGTCAGACGGACATGCTCCTCTATCAGTCCCTTGAGCATGGCAGCCTGGTCCTGGTCGGGCTCCAGGGCCAGCAGGGAGCCGTTATTCCAGGCTTCAGGATTGAGCCGGGAGGCATCCATGTCCAGCAGGTAGACGTCGCCTCCCGAGAAGCCGGCGCCGAAGTTGCGTCCTGTGGGTCCAAGCACCACGACCAGGCCGCCGGTCATATACTCGCAGCCGTGATCGCCCAGGCCCTCGACCACGAAGCGGCCGCCACCATTGCGCACGGCGAAGCGTTCCCCGGCCCGGCCTGCCACGAACATATCGCCCGAGGTGGCACCGAATCCTGCCACATTGCCGCAGATGACGGTCTGATGCGGATCGAAGCGGACACCCTGGGCGGCGTGGAGGACCAGACGACCACCGGACAGACCCTTGCCTGCATAGTCGTTGGCCTCGCCGATCACCCGGATGGTCTCGCCCCTGGGGATGAAGGCGCCCAGGGATTGACCGGCAGAACCTGTCAGCGTGATGTCCACGGTGTTCGCAGGCAGGCCGGCCGCACCGTATTCGCGGGTGATCCTGTAGCCCAGCATGGTGCCCACGCTCCGGTTGACATTGCGCACGGTTGTTTTGATGGCCACCGGCCGACCCTCGTCCAGGGCGTCGACAGCCTGGTGGATCAGGTCCACATCCAGGGACTTGTCCAGTTCGTGATCCTGGGCCTGGGTGTGGTGCAGCACAGTGCCCGGGGTCGGGCCCGGCTTGCGCAGGATGGCATCCAGGTCGATGCCCTGGCTCTTCCAGGTGCGCACGGATGGGTCCCGGCGCAGACACTCCACGTGGCCGACCGCCTCCTCCAGGCTGGCGAAGCCCAGGGAGGCCAGGATCTCCCGCACCTGGCGTGCCATGAACATGAAGAAGTTGATCAGATCCTCGGGCCGGCCGGTGAAGCGCGATCGCAGCTCCGGATCCTGGGTGGCTATGCCCTGGGGACAGGTGTTCTTGTGGCAGGCACGCATCATGACACAGCCCTCCACCTGCAGCGCCGTGGTGGCGAAGCCGAACTCCTCGGCCCCCAATAAGGCCGCTACGACCACGTCGCGGCCGGTCTTGAGCTCCCCGTCGCACTGGACCACGATCCGCGAGCGCAGGTCGTTCATGACCAGGGTCTGCTGGGTCTCGGCCAGGCCCAGCTCCCAGGGGGTGCCCGCGTGCTTGATGGCGTTGAGCGGGGCCGCCCCCGTACCGCCGTCCTGGCCGGAGATGAGGACCACGTCGGCATGACACTTGGCCACTCCTGCGGCCACCGTTCCCACCCCGTGCTCGGAGACCAGCTTGACGTGGATGCGGGCCCGGGGGTTGGCCATCTTAAGGTCGTGGATGAGCTGCTTCAAGTCCTCGATGGAGTAGATGTCGTGGTGGGGCGGAGGCGAGATGAGCTCGACCCCGGGTGTGGAACGCCTGACCTGGGCGATCCAGGGCGGAACCTTGGCGCCGGGGAGGTGGCCGCCCTCCCCTGGTTTGGCCCCCTGGGCCAGCTTGATCTGCAGGTCGGTGGCCGAGACCAGGTAGTCGCTGGTCACCCCGAACCGTGCCGAGGCCACCTGCTTGATGCGGCTGGTCCGGGCCGGGTCTGCAATCCGGTCCGGGGATTCACCGCCCTCACCCGAGTTGGACCTGGCCCCCAGCCGATTCATGGCCAGGGCCATGGTCTCATGGGCCTCCTGGGAGATGGACCCGTAGCTCATGGCGCCGGTGGAGAAGCGGGTGACGATGGACTCGGCGGGCTCAACCTGATCCAGCGGTATGGGTGCCCTGTCGGAGTGCAGCTCCATGAGGCCGCGCAGGGTCATACCGCGCTTGGCCGCCGCGTTCACATGGTCGGTGTAGGCCCTGAAGAGTCCATAATCCCCGCGCTTGGTGGACTGCTGGAGCAGGAAGATGGACTCCGGGTCGTTCAGGTGGTCCTCTCCGGTGCGACGCCAGTGGTAGTTGCCGCCTGTCTCCAGGTCATGTCCGGATCCAGCGGTCCACTCGATGGGGTAGGCCACCCGATGGCGCTGGGCCACCTCGGCGGCGATCTCATCCAGGCCTATGCCGCCCACCAGGGAGGTGGTGCCGGTGAACCAGCGGTCGATGACCTCCTGGCTCAGCCCGACCGCCTCGAAGAGCTGGGATCCCCGGTAGGACATGATGGTGCTCACACCCATCTTGCTCATGATTTTCAGCACCCCGGTGCTCAGGGCCCGGACCAGGTTGGCGGAGGCCTTTTTGGCGTCCACATGAAGGTCGCCGCTGTTTGCCAGGTTCTCCACGGACTCCAGGGCCAGGTAGGGGTTGACGCAGGCGGCTCCGTAGGCAATCAGCAGCGCCACATGGTGGACCTCGCGCACGTCGCCGGCCTCCACAGCCAGGGAGACCTGGGTGCGGGTGTGTTGGCGGAGCAGGTGGTGCTGGACGGCCCCGGTCAGCAGCAGGGAGGGTATGGGTCCCCAGATGTGGTTGGAGTCCCGGTCGGACAGGACGAGTACATTGCAACCCTCTTCAATGGCCTGATCCACCTCCCCTTCGATGGCCTCCAGACGCTCCTCAAGGGCCTTGCCGCCCCCGGCCACCTGGTAGAGGCCGCGGATCAGACGGGGGCGGAAGCGGCCTTCCAGGACCGGTGCCCGGTCCAGGCGCTTGATCTGGGCCATCTGCACGGAATCCACCACAGGCAGGTCGATGTGGATCTTCCAGGCGTGCTCGGGGGTGTCCTCCAGAAGGTTGGGCTCGGGGCCGATGGCCGAGGCGATGCTGGTCACCAGCTCCTCACGCTCCCAGTCCAGGGGCGGGTTGGTGACCTGGGCGAACTTCTGGGTGAAGTAGTCGAAGAGCATGCGCGACCGGCGTGAGAGTACGGCGATGGGTGCGTCATTGCCCATGGATCCGATGGGCTCGCCGCCGGTTTCGGCCATGGGCCCCAGCAGCATGGTCAGATCCTCCCGGGTGTAGCCGAAGGCCTGCTGTCTGCGGTGGACCGAGATACGCGAGTAATTGACGTGTTCACGCTCGGGCAGGTCGTCCAGGCGGATGGTCCGTTCGGCAATCCACTTCCTGTAGGGGTGCAGCCCGGCCAGCTGGCGTTTGATTTCGCTGTCGGGCACGATCCGGCCCTCTTCGGTATCGGCCAGGAACATGCGTCCCGGCTCCAGCCTGCCCTTGGCGACAATGGATTCCTGGGGCGTATCCTCCAGGACGCCGGCCTCCGAGGCCAGGACCAGGTGGCCGTCCTCGGTCAGCTGCCAGCGACCCGGGCGCAGGCCGTTGCGGTCCAGCTGGGCGCCCACCAGGGTCCCGTCGGTGAAGACGATGGCCGCCGGGCCGTCCCAGGGCTCGATCAGGGCGTCGTTGTACTGGTAGAAGGCCTTCAGGTCCGGGTCCATGTCCGGATCCTGCTGCCAGGCCGGAGGCATCATCATGGAGACGGCGTGGGGCAGGGACCGCCCGGCCAGGTGGAGCAGCTCAAGGGTCTCGTCGAAGGTGCCCGAGTCCGAGGCTCCGGGGGTGTTGACCGGCAGCAGCGGGGCCATGTCGCCCAGCAGCTCCGAACTCAGCTTTCCCTCGCGGGCCGACATCCAGTTGCGGTTGCCCTGGATGGTGTTGATCTCCCCGTTGTGGGCGATCATCCGGAAGGGCTGGGCCAGAGGCCAGGAGGGGAAGGTGTTGGTGGAGAAGCGGGAGTGGACGATGGCCAGGCGGGCCTTCATGGCCGGATCGCTCAGGTCGGGGAAGAAGCCCTGCAGCTGCTTGGTGGTCAGCATGCCCTTGTAGGTGACGGTCCTGCAGGACAGGGAGGCGAAGTAGACGCCCAGCTCGTGCTCGGCCCGCTTGCGGACCCGGTAGCCCAGCCGCTCGAGGTCCAGTCCCCCTCGGCCTTGAGGCCCGGCGTCGCACATGATGGGCATGAGGAAGCGGGGCATGGAGGCCAAGGCCTGCAGACCCAGTCCGTCAGGATTGGTGGGCACCGCCCGCCAGGCCAGAACGCGCAACCCCTCCTGGCCCGCAATCGAGGCGATGGCCTCCTCTTGGCTGGCAGCCTGTGCCGGATCCCTGTCAAGGAAGGCCATACCCGCCAGATAATGGCCGGCTTCAGGCAGATCCCGGTAGACACGGGTGCGCATGAACTCGTCAGGCATGGAGAGCATGATGCCGGCACCATCGCCGGTGTTGGGCTCGGCACCCACGGCTCCTCTGTGGTCCAGGTTGACCAGGACGCGGATGCCCTGCTCGACGATCAGTCTTTCATCCCGTCGGTTGAGGGTGGCCACCATGCCGAAACCGCAGGCATCGTGTTCCGTATCAGGGTCATAGAGCCCTTGCGGGCCGTGAACGTGCAGATCGAGAGGGGCCGTGAATGACACCGCAATCACCTCATTCGTGGACGCGGGCGGGGCCGGCATGCTCCACCCTTGAAGAGCCTGGTCATTGGTGACTCAACAGGATAATGCATCCACAGGTGACATCCGTGTAACGTTCCGCGGTGTCTAACGAATTCCTACCGCCTCCAGGACCTGATCGATGACCAGATCGTTGAGCAGGCGGCCCCGACGGGTCACCTGGATTCTGTCACGCACGGGCAGTAGGAGGCCCTGGTCGACCAGATCCTCAAGGATCTTCGGGTCGGCCGGACGGCCCGCCTGTCTGGTCAGCCGGTCCAGCCCCAAGCCTTCGGGCAGTCGCAGGGCCAGCATGACCGTCTCCTCCAGGTCCTGCCTGAAGCCCAGAAGCTCGGCATCCTGCCAGGGCACGTGTCCGGCATCCATGGCGGCGGCCCAGTCCCTGGGGTGGGCGATGTCCCAGGAGCGAATGGCCCGGGCGCGCCGCTCCCCCGGACCGGGCTCCGGCGAAAGCCACCAGTGTGCCCCGGAATCGGCCTCCTGCGCTGCCGCTGTTCCTGTGGCCCTGAACCCGGGCGAGACGGAGCGAACGGGCTCCTGCTCCCGGGCTTCTTCCACTGGTGCCATGCCCGTATCCTGGCCTTCCACAGCACGATAGTGGGAGTGGGCGCCGGGCCCGATGCCGGCCCAGTCCACGTTGTGCCAGTAGCCCAGGTTGTGACGGCTCTCCTGGCCGGGGCGGGCCCAGTTGGAGATCTCGTACCAGTTGAGGCCTGCCTGGGAGAGCATGTCGTCGGCCATCTCGTACTTGGCCGCCTCGTCATCGTCATCGGGGCCGGGCAGCTGGCCCCGGCGCACGGCTCGGCCCATCTTGGTGGTCGGTTCCAGGGTCAGGGCATAGGCGGAGACATGGTCCACGCCCAGGTCCAGGGCCGCCTGCAGGCTGGTCCGCCAATCCTCGAGCCGCTCCCCCGGCGTTCCGTAGATCAGGTCCACACTGGCCCTGAGCCCCAAATCCTGGGCGGCGGCCACATCAGTGGTCACATTGGCCGGAGTGTGGGTGCGGTCCAGGGTGGCCAGGACGCTGGGCACCGCCGACTGCATGCCGAAGGACACCCGATTGATGCCGCCCTTGAGCAGCTGCTCCAGGTAGGCCCGATCCACGGTGTCGGGGTTGGCCTCGGTGGTGACCTCGGCCCCAGGGGACAGACCCCAGAGGTCGGCCACGGCCTCGACCATGCGTACCAGATCCTGGGCAGGCAGAATGGTCGGCGTGCCACCACCGAAGAAGATGGTGGACACGGGCGGCTCTATCAGACCTCGGGAAGTTTGCCAGTCGCGGACCATGCGCATCTCCTGGATGGCCAGGTCGGCGTAATGCTCCCGGCTGGCGCCCCCGCCCAGGTCGCGGGCCGTGTAGGTGTTGAAGTCGCAGTAACCGCAACGGCGCATGCAGAAAGGCACATGGATGTAGACCTGGTAGGATCCCACCCGTTCAGCCCTCCTTCTTGGCGGCGGCCCGGATCTTGTCCTTGGTGTCCCGATCCTGGGTCTGGCCAGTGCTCAGGGCGGCGATGAAGGCCTCCTGGGGCACCTCGACATGGCCCAGCATCTTCATGCGCTTCTTGCCGGCCTTCTGCTTCTCCAGCAGCTTGCGCTTGCGGGTGATGTCTCCGCCGTAGCACTTGGCCAGCACGTCCTTGCGCAGGGCGCTGATGGTCTCCCGGGCGATGATCCGCGACCCTATGGCGGCCTGGATGGGGATCTCGAACTGCTGGCGCGGAATCAGCTTGCGCAGCTTCTTGGTCATCATCACCCCGTAGGCGTAGGCCTTGTCCTTGTGGACGATGGCAGAGAAGGCGTCGATCTTCTCCCCCTGGATGAGGATGTCCACCTTGACCAGGTCTGCGGACTGGGTGCCGTCGGGCTGGTAGTCCAGGCTGGCGTAGCCCTTGGTCCGGCTCTTCAGCTGGTCGAAGAAGTCGAAGACAATCTCGGCCAGGGGCATCCGGTAGTGCATCTCTACGCGCTCGGGACTCAGGTACTCCATGGTTCCCATCTGCCCACGATGGTCCTGGCAGAGCTCCATGACCGGCCCGATGAACTCCTTGGGGGTGATGATGTCGGCGCTGACCACAGGCTCCAGAATCCGGCGAACCTTGCCGTCGGGGAACTCGCTGGGGTTGGTCACCGTGTGCTCGCTGCCGTCCTCCATGGTCACCTGGTAGGTGACATTGGGGGCTGTGGCGATCAGATCCATGCCGAACTCCCTGCTCAGGCGTTCGGTGACGATCTCCATGTGCAGTAGTCCCAGGAATCCACAGCGGAATCCGAAGCCCAGGGCCACGGAGGTCTCCGGCTCGTAAACCAGGGCGGCATCGTTGAGTTTGAGCTTGTCCAGGGCGTCGCGCAGCTCGGGGAACTGGGCGTTGTCGATGGGGAAGAGCCCGGAATAGACCATGGGCTGGGGATCCTGATAGCCGGGCAGGGGTTCCTTGGCGGGGTTGGCCTCGGTAGTGACCGTGTCGCCCACCTTGGACTGGCTGACGTCCTTGACGCCGGTGATCACGTAGCCGACCTCGCCGGCACCCAGGGCCTTGGTGGGTGTCATATCGGGGCTGATCACCCCCAGCTCGATTGGGTCGTGCACGGTCGCCCGGCCCATCATGCGGATCTTCTGGCGCTCCTTGAGCTCGCCGTCCACCATTCTGATGTAGGTGACGATTCCCCGGTAGGAGTCGTAGACCGAGTCGAAGATCAGGGCGCGGGCCGGAGCCTTGGGGTCCCCCTTGGGGGCCGGCACCTGGTCCACGATGCGGTCCACCAGCTCGCGGATACCTTCGCCGGTCTTGCCCGATACCCGCAGCACCTCGTCCGTGGAGCAGCCGATCAGGTTGGCTATCTCCTCGGCATGCTTGTCGGGCTCGGCCGAGGGCAGGTCGATCTTGTTGAGGACGGGGATGATGGTCAGGTCATCCTCCAGGGCCATATACAGGTTGGAGAGGGTCTGAGCCTCGATGCCCTGGGTGGCATCCACCAGCAGGACAGCGCCCTCGCAGGCCTCCAGGGCCCGGGAGACCTCGTAGGTGAAGTCCACATGGCCTGGGGTGTCAATCATACCCAGGGTGTATTCGACGCCGTCCTTGACCCAGGGCAGGCGAACGGCCTGGGACTTGATGGTGATGCCGCGCTCCTGCTCGATGTCCATCCTGTCCAGGAACCGGTCGTGCATCTCGCGCTTGGGCACGATCCCGCTCAGTTGCAGGATCCGGTCGGCCACTGTGGATTTGCCGTGATCGATATGGGCGATGATGCAGAAGTTGCGGATCAGCGATTGGTCGGTGAATCCTGGTTGGTTCTTGGCTTCCTGCACCGGTCTGCTCTCCTCACGTACGTCTGGTCTAACGATTCTAGACGATGCCCTGGGCCGAAGCGCCCGCCCCTGGCGAATTCTTCTCCCGGTCGGGTGCTACTATGGTGGGTTGTCTGTACAGATACATTCATCGTTTGGAGCAACATTGGCAAACATCAAGTCGCAGAAGAAGCGGGTCATCACCAACGAAAAGGCGCACCTGCGCAACAAGGAGGTCAAGAGCGCAATCAAGACCTCCGTGCGTTCCGTGCGCAAGGCCGTGGATGCCGGTGACAAGGAGGCCGCTCAGGCTGCCTATCAGGTGGCCGCCCGCCGTCTGGACAAGGCCGCCGGCAAGGGTGTGATCCACCGCAACCAGGCCGCCAACCGCAAGTCCGGTCTGGCCAACGCCGTCAACGCCCTCTGAACCGGGGTGCCCCACAGGGGCCGGTGATCCAAGCGCTTGGATCACCGGCCCTTTTTGGTATCCGGGTCCTCGCCGGTGTGCTTGATGGTGACGCTGATGTTCGACCTGCCACGCATCAAGTGACGGATGGCCCTGGCCAGCTGGGCGTCGTTGAGCGGCAGCCGGGCCGAGCGCCGGTCCATCGCCCCTGGCACGAGGATGTCGAATTTCACCGAGATGATGCGCAGGACGACCACCAGGGCCACGATGGCCAGGTCCAGGATCATGTCGACACGGGCCGGATAGAGTCCGTGCTGCTGGGCGCGCGTGGAGACCAGGGTCAGCAGGCATCCGATCAGGGAGGGCAGCGCGTACCAGTGCTGATCCTGGATGACCGCAGGCACCTGGTTGAGGAGGATGTCTCGCAACAGGCCGCCGACCAGGGCCGTGGCCATGCCCATGAAGATGGCCGTCATGCCACCGGTTCCGCACATCAGGGCCTTGGCGGTCCCGTTGACGGCGAAGGATCCCAGGGCCATGGCATCGGTGACCAGCATGGACCAGGTCATTCGGCTGATTTCAGGATGGGCGACAGCCACCACCAGGCCGGATGCCAGGGTGACGATGACCGAGCCCTTGTCGGTGATGCCACTGGGCGGCACCTGTCCCAGCAAGACGTCACGAACCACCCCGCCTCCCAGGGCGCTGATCCAGGAAACCAAGAGGATGGCGATGATGTCGTAGCCCTTGCGCACGGCAGCCAGACCGCCCGAAAGCCCGCAGCTCAAGATGCCCAGGTACTCGATGACCATGAAGATCAGGTTCCCCTCCAAGGCCGTCTTCATCCCGCGCTTCTCCTCCCGGAATCGTCCCGCACTCAAATCTGTCTATAGATTAGCCAACCCCAAGCCTGAACAGGCCGGGGATGTGTCCAAGGCCACAAAGATGACAAAAGGCGACTTAGGGCAAAAAGTTGCCCTGAAGCCGCCTTCCTTTCAAGACCTGTCAGGCAGGAATGGGGTCAGTGCTCAGCAGACCTTCCACATCCAATCGTGCGGATCCTCAATCTCGCCCAGCTGGATGCCCAGGAGCTCGTTGCGCAGGTCCATGGTGACCTTGCCTGAACCACCGTCGGCCACCTGGACGTCGAAGTTCTCGGACTTGAAGCGCCCGATCGGGGTGATGATGGCGGCGGTCCCGCAGGCGAACACCTCGGTGACCTCGCCCGAACGGATGTCGTCCAGCAGGGTGTCCAGACGGATCATGGTCTCCACCACGTCACGACCGTGGTCCTGGGCCAGGGCAATCAGGGAGTTGCGGGTGACGCCGGGAAGAATGGTCCCGGTCAGGCTGGGGGTCTCCAGGTGGCCGTCCTTATGGACGGTGAACATGTTCATGCCGCCCAGCTCCTCCAGGTAGGTCTTGGTGGCCGCGTCGACGAAACAGACCTGCTCGCAGCCATGCTCGGCACCTCGGTTCTCACCAAGCAGGGAGGCCGCATAGTTGCCGCCGCACTTGGCGAAGCCGGTGCCACCGGGGCCGGTGCGGAACCACTTGTCCTCCACCCAGATGCTGACCGGCTTGACACCGCCGGCGAAGTAGGGTCCCGAGGGCGAGGCGATGACGCAATAGTCGACCGCATGTGGGGCGCGCACGCCCAGGAAGGGCTCGGAGGCGAACATATAGGGGCGCATATAGAGCGTGTACTCGCGCCGCCTGGGCACCCAGGCCGCGTCACGGCGAACCAGGGCCGCAACCGAACCCAGGAAGTCATCGGGCTCAAGCGGGGGCAGGGCCAGACGCTTGGCTGAGTTGTAGAAGCGCTGGGCGTTGGCATCGGGCCGGAAGAGCCAGATAGAGCCGTCGTCGTGGTAGTAGGCCTTGAGCCCCTCGAAGGCCTCCTGGGCGTAGTGAAGCACCGAGGCCCCCGGATCCAGGCTGATCGGTCCGTAGGGCTCAACCCTGCGATCCTTCCAGCCGTCATCCGAAGTCCATCCCATGTGGGTCATGTTGTCGGAGAAGAGCTGGCCGAAGGCGGGCTTGTCAATCAGCCGGGCACGTTCCTCGTCAGAGGCGGGATGATCGTTGGGAATGACCTTGAAAGCGTCCGCCAACTCATTGAGTGCCTTCGGGTCGTGATGTGATTGCTCTGCCATTGTCTACCACTTCTTCTTGCTACTGTATTTGGTTGCTCGGGTGCAATGCTTATGGCGATGCCCGGTACCCGAACTATCGCATAGGCAGGCGCCGACCTGTTCATCCCATTTCGCATAGTGACCGTCTCACACAAAAAGGCCGCAGGATCCTGATGATCCCACGGCCTTGTAGAGCGGAACCCTGGGTTCACTCGCTCTGGGCGTCGGCCTCCGGAGCGGCTTCCGCATCGGCCTGCTCGGTCTCCTCGGTGGGGGTCTCCAGGCTCTCCTCCTTGGGGATCTCGACAGAGACGATGGATTCCTCCATATCGTCGATGACCAGCTCCGAGCCCTCGGGCAGCTTGATGTCCTTGGCCAGGATCTTATCGCCCTCGGCCAGGCCCTCCACGCTGATGTCGATGCGCTCGGGCAGGTTGGACACATCGGCCCGGACCTGCAGGTTCTGGGTGTCGATCAGGGCCACGGCGGCGCCCTTGGTCTCGCCGCTGACGAAGACAGGCACCTCCACAGTGACCTTCTCGCCGGCACGGACCTCATAGAAGTCGATGTGCTCCACCTGGCGCTTGACCGGGTTGCGCTGCACGTCCTTGACCACGGCGGTCTTGGTCTGCCCGCCGAAGCTGATGGAGAAAAGGGCGTTGGCGCGGCGCAGGGCCAGTGTGGTCTCTCGCATGGGCAGCTTGATGTAGTCGGGCTGGGCGCCGCCGGCGTAGATGGTGGCGGGAATCTGCTGGGCCACGCGCATGCGGCGTGCCGCTCCCTTGCCGAATTGGTCGCGGACTTCGCCCTCGAGCTTAATTGTGTTGGCCATGTTGGCTTCCTTCCTTGTCTGGTTCCTCAAGACCGACCTGGGCCGGTCCTGGCGCATCGCCGCGTCGGATTCCGGACCGCCCATAAGGAATGGCCGCCGATGATCCAGCCGAGTCGATAACGGAGGCCGTGAAGCCTCCCTCGCCAAAGCAACGTGCCCACTTTAGCACCGGGCCCGCCCTTCTCCAAGTAGGCGGCTATTCTGGACATATCCCGCGATTATTGAAGGAGACAACGTGTCGTTACTAGCATCGGTCAAATCTTTTGTGGCACACCAGGTGGGTCATGGGGAGGGACCGACTGGCGAGGAGAATGAGGATCCGTCGCAGGCTACCCCCCGGGCCGCCGAGGAGTCACTCGCCCTGCCCAACACGCATTTCTGGTCTGCCGATTACGCCACCACCACGCGCATGGATCCGGCCTCGGGACTGCTTTCGGCCACCACCGCCGGCATGGGACCGGTGCCAGACGACATGACCGTCTATGACATCTACGCCGACCGGGCCCGCCGCACCCCCGATCAGCCGGTTCTGCACTTTGTGGAGAACGGCAGCTGGACCTACCGGACCGGCCGGGAGATCCTGCACGACATCAGGACCACCGCCAAGGGCTTCCTGCACTACGGGCTGAAGAAGGGCGATGCCGTGGCCTTCATGTGCAGGACCAGCTACGAGTGGGACATCGTGGATGCCGCGGTCCTGTCCATCGGCGGGGTCATCGCCACCATCTACGACACCGATTCGGCCGAGCAGATCCGATTCATCGTCAACAACTCCGATGCCAGGCTGCTAGTGGTGCAGACCGCTGAGATGCGGGCCAAGGCCGAGGGGGCCGACAAGGAGTGCCCCACCCTGGAGCGGATCGCCTGCCTGGAGTCCGGGGCCCTGCAGGAGCTGCAGGCCTACGGGGAGTCGGTCAGCGACGCCGAGCTTGACGAGCGGATCAACTCCATCCATAAGACCGACCTATGCTCCATCGTCTACACCTCGGGTTCCACAGCGGCGCCCAAGGGCGTGGAGATGACCCATGAGCATTACTGCCAGCTGGCCAGGAACCTGAACGCCTTCATCCCCAATCTGACCCACGACCCGGATGGATCCATCCTGCTCTTCCTGCCCCAGGCACACACCTTCGCCCGGGCCATCAGCTACGGGGTCGTCTACGGAACCATGCACGTGTACATCTCCTCCGGACTGGCCACCCTGCTGTCCGACCTGCAGGAGTCCAAGCCCACGGTCATCATCGGCGTGCCCAGGGTTTTCGAGAAGGTCTACAACGCCGCCTCCCAGAAGGCCGGGCACGGCATCAAGGGCAGAATCTTCAATGGAGCGGCACGGGCGGCACGCACCTACATGGAGGACATCTCCCGCCAGGGCTGGCCTACCAGGCGCAGCGCCCTGCGGCGTGCTCTCTACGACCCGCTCGTCTATTCTTCTTTGCGCCAGGTCCTGGGCGGACGGGCCAAGTGGATCGTCTCAGGAGGCGCTCCCCTGGACCCGGAGCTGCTGGGGTTCTTCCGCGGATCCAATGTCCCGGTCTATGAGGGCTACGGCCTGACCGAGACCACCGCGCCCTGCGCCTTCAACCCCCTGGGCACCCCCTACCACAGGGGTTCGGTGGGCATCCCCTTCCCGGGGTTCACCATCCGCATCGCCTCGGACGACGAGGTGCAGATCAAGGGTGTCTGTGTATTCCACCGCTACCACAAGAACGAGGAGGCCACCCGCGATTCCTTCACCGAGGACGGCTGGTACGCCACTGGCGACCTGGGACGGCTCTCCCGTGACGGGTTCCTCTTCCTGACCGGGCGCAAGAAGGACCTGATCATCACCGCCGGTGGCAAGAACGTCTCCCCCAGGCCCATCGAGGAGGTCATCGAGCGTTCCGAGATCGTCTCCCAGGCCCTGGTTCTGGGCGATAAGCGGCCCTTCATCTCGGCCCTGGTCACCCTGAACGAGTCCGCCCTGCGGCCCTGGCTGGCCTCCAAGGGACTGGATCGGAACATGTCCCTGCAGGAGGCTGCGCAGAACGCCGTGGTCCGGGCCGAGGTCCAGGAGTATGTGGACCGGGCCAATGAGGGCGTCTCCCGGGCCGAATCGGTACGCAAGTTCATCATCCTGCCCGAGGAGTTCACCCAGGACAACGGGCTGATGACACCATCCATGAAGGTGATCCGGCCCAAGGTCATCGAGCGCTACGCCGACCTGCTGAACAGCCGGATGTACACGGCCAAGCGCACCCCGGCACCCCGCCGCTGAACAGGATCAGAACCCCAGGCGCTCCAGCTGCTTGGGGTCGGTCTGCCAGTTGTGGGCCACCTTGACGTGCAGATCCAACCGGACCTTGCGTCCCATGGTCCGGTTGACTGCGGTACGCAGTTTCTTCTTCACCCGCACCAGGTGCTCGGCCCCACGCCCGATGACGATGGGCTTCTGGGAGTCGCGCTCCACATAAATGCCTATATGTACAGTGTCGCGCCCGCCATCCGGATCCGGCTCGATGGACTCCACGCGGACGGCCAGGGAGTGGGGCAGCTCGTCGTCGAGCTCCTCCAGATAGGCTCCACGGACCAGCTCGGCGATCATGTCCTCGGGACGCTCCTCGGTCAGCTGGTCGTCGGGGTAAAGCTGAGGGCCCTCGGGCATGGCATCCATCAGCACCTGGGCCACCTCATCCACGTTGTCAGCCTCCAGGGCGCTGACCGGAACGATCTGGGAGAAGTCGGCGAAGGCGCCGATCTCCAGGAGCTTGTCCACCAGCTGACCCTTGTCCAATTGGTCGATTTTGGTCACTACGGCAATCAGGGGCTTCCGCCAGATCCATTTGCCGTCCTGGTCCTTGCGGGCGAAGTCGGACCGTAGCCGACTGAGAATGCGGCGGTCTCCGGGGCCGATGGCCTGGTCGGCGGGCAGCAGAAACGCAATGGCGTCCACGTCCGACAGGGAGGCCTCGACCACGTCGTTGAGCCGTTGGCCCAGCAGGGTGCGCGGACGGTGGATGCCCGGGGTATCCACCAGGACCACCTGGGCCTCAGGGCGGGTCATAATCCCCCGGATGGCCTTGCGGGTGGTCTCCGGCCGGGAGGAGGCGATGGCGATGGGCCTGCCAACCAGGGCGTTCATGAGGGTGGACTTGCCCACATTGGGCCGGCCCACTACTGCCACAAACCCCGATCGGTGGACCGGCACCTTGGCGTCGCTGTGTTCTTCCTTGGTCATGAATTCTCCTGACTGTCCTGCTCGGGTTGTTCCCCGTCGGTCTGTTGGTCTTCCTGCTCCACACCGTCCTCCAGGGCGATGCTGGATCCGTTGGCCGGCTCGACCACGATGGTGGCGATTTTCTTGCGGCGGCCAACCGCTTCGCCCGCAGTCAGCCTGATTCCCCGGGTCACCGCCGATGAGCCTGAGACCGGCACGGAACCCAGCAGCTTGGTCAGCAGGCCGTAGACCGTATCCACATCGTCCTCGTCGATGGTTATCTCGTAGAGTTCCTCCAGGTCGGCGATGGGCGTGCGGACCGGCAGCTGCCAGGTATGAGGGCCGATCTGCTTGGGCTCGTCGTGCTGGACCCGGTCATGCTCGTCCTCCAGCTCCCCCACGATCTGCTCGATGGCGTCCTCAATGGTGACCAGGCCTGCGATGCCCCCGTACTCGTCCACAACCACGGCCAGGTGGTGGCGGGAGCGCTGCATGTAGTGGAAGAGGTCGTCCACCGGCTTGGACTCAGGCACCAGAACGGGCCGACGGATGATGGAGGCGACCGATCTGTCGCCCTTATGGCTGAAGGCCAGGGCCCGGACCACATCCTTCAGGTAGACGATGCCGACCAGGTCATCCACGTCCTCCCCAATGGCGGGTATACGGGAAAATCCCGACCGGGAGAAGAGCTTCAGGGCCGAATCGAGACTGGCGTCTTTGGAGATGCAGATCATGTCGGTGCGAGGGACCATGATCTCTCGGGTCAGCGTGGTCGACAGGGTCAGCACGTTCTTCAGCATCTCGGAGATCTCCGGATCGAAGGCGCCGGCCTCCACCAGCTGGTCGACCATGGCACGACCCTGCTCGATCTGGATCTTCTCCAGCTCCTCGTCGTCGGAAAGGTCACCGCGATGGTTTATGCGGGAACGGGCTTGGGCCTGCCGCCGACGCTTGAAAGGCGTCAGGAGGACAGCCAGCCCGACCAGACGGACGTGCTTGAGCAGTGCTTCCATGGGCTGGCGGGAGCGGCCATGAGGACCCAGGGTGACGGAGACGGCGGCCACCAGGATGGCCATGACCACTCCGCACAGCAGTTGCTCCCAGAAGGGCAGGCCGCCAAGAGCAGCCATGCAGGCCACGAGGACGCCGACCATGATGTCGCAGATGATGCGGAAAAAGGCACAGGCGCTTCCGGTCACCTGCCGTTGGGAAATCAGGCTCTGGGCCCGGTGGATGCGGTCAATCCGCTTCATCCTGGAGAACTGGCTGAGTTCCTGGTCGGTCTGCAGGCCCAGGATCAAATTGTTGAGACTGGATCGGGTCACCCGGTTGAGCGCCCCCTGGGCCTCGGCAAGCGCCAGGGAGAGCACGACCAGGGCGATGACGGCCAGAGCCATGACCACCAGGGCGGCGATGGTCCGCTCACTCATGGGATCTGCCTCTCCGGTGGGCATCACGGCCGTACCGCTCGTAGATTTCCAGCGCATTGGTGGCCCCGGCCGGCAGCGCGGCATCCGCAATGGGCCCCTGGCGCAGCGCCAGGAAGGTCAGCAGGAGTTGGCGCTGCAGTCCGAACATCTGCGCCTCCTGCTCCCTGCTGGCATGGTCGTATCCCAGCAGGTGCAGGGTGCCATGGATGGCCAGCAGCAGCATCTCCTCCATGGTGGAATGACCGGCAGCCAGAGCCTGCTGTGCCGCCACCCAGGGGCAGATGACGATGTCGCCCAGGATGCCCTCCTGCCGATGGTTCTCGTCCCCGGGGCGCAGCTCGTCCATGGGAAAGCTCATGACATCGGTTGGCCCGGCCAGGTTCATCCAGCGCTCGTGCAGCACCGCCATGGGCTCGGGATCATTGAAGATGATGGTCATGTCGGACTGGGTGCTCACCCGCATCTGGTCCAGCACCCACACACCCAGGTCGGAGAAGGTCTTGGCGTCGATCAGCCACTGGGTCTCGTTGGTCACTTCTACGCTCATGCCTGCTCCCGTCCCCGGCTGCGGGCCTGATCGGCACGGTCGTAGGCCCGGACAATCTGCCCGACCAGCCGATTGCGCACCACGTCGGCCGCCTGCAGGTGTACGAAGGCAATATCGTCGATGCCGTGCAGCACCTGTTCGATGGTGGCCAGACCGGATGCAGGCCCGCCCAGATCCACCTGGGTGACGTCGCCGGTGATGACCATCTTGGTGTTGAAGCCCAGACGGGTCAGGAACATCTTCATCTGCCTGCGGGTGGTGTTCTGCGCCTCATCCAGGATGACGAAGGCATCGTTCAGGGTGCGCCCGCGCATGTAGGCCAGCGGAGCCACCTCAATGGTCTCATCGGCCAGAAGTCGGTGGAACCGCGAGGTGCCCAGCATGTCAGCCAGGGCATCGTAGAGGGGCCGCAGATAGGGATCGACCTTCTCATTGAGGGTGCCGGGCAGGAAGCCCAGGCTCTCTCCCGCCTCCACGGCAGGCCTGGTCAGAATGATTCGCCCGATGCGCCCGGCCCGGAATTCCTGAACGGCCTTGGCCACCGCCAGATAGGTCTTGCCTGTGCCGGCCGGACCGATGCCGAAGGTGATGGTATGCGTTTCAATGGCCGCCACATAGGCGGACTGGCCATCCGTCTTGGGCCTGATCGGACCCTTGGAGGCCTGGGTCAGGGGGCGGCGACGAACTGCAGCAGGAGCTGCCTGACCCGGATACTTGGTGTCTTCTATGGCCTTGGCCCTCTCCGGCTCTGCAATGGCTCTTCCCCGATGATTGCGGTCTACAGAAGTACTGTCTGTCGTATTGCGATCCTGCGATTTGTAGTTTACGAAGGTTTGGTATGGCGTATTGCTGCCCGTGATTTTTTGCTCTGCTGGACGGGAGTAATCGGCTGCGTCGACGGCCCCCAAGCGACGGTGATCCAGTATTCGCCCCACCTGATCGGCATCCAGGGGAACCTGATCGGCGGTCTGCATGAGTTCAGACAGCAGGTCCCGAATCTGGGCTGCCTGAACGTCGCCCTGCCGGTCCTGGGCCCGCAGCACAATCCGGTTGCCCCGAACCAGGATGGACACTGCCGGGAAGGCGCGCCCGATCCTGTCGATGACTGCATCCTCCGGCCCTAACACCTGAACCGGGTCGATCCCCTCCGGAATCTCCAGGGTTCGCGTAGTTACCGCCACGGGTTCCCTTCCTGCACGATGACGATGGTGAACATGGGCCTCACTCGGGCAATACCTGTCCGGTCAGGACATGGGCGTGGACGTGGAAGACCGATTGGCCGGCGTCCTCCCCCGTGTTGAAGATCAGTCGGTAGGCTCCGTGGAAGTCTTGGTCGGCGATCTGCTGCGCCACCTGGACGATGTGGGCCAGAGTCTCAGGATCAGCCTTGGCCAGTTCGGCCACCGATGCGTAGTGGCGGCGCGGGACGATCAGGACATGGACGGCGGCCTTGGGGTTGGCATCCTTGAAAGCGTAGACGGTCTCATCCTCGTAGACCTTTTCGCTGGGAACCTCCCCTGCCACGATTCTGCAGAAGATGCAGTCCTCCTGTCGATCGTCATCGCTCATGACCACTCCTTACCGTTTGCCGACATTGTTGTTTTTGGTGTTTTCGCTGTTTTCCATCTTATTGTCGAGGTTGTATATTGTGTGCGACTTCATGCGCTGGGCTCAGGGGCGTCCAACTGCCAGCGGCCCAGCATGTCCGCCAACAGGGTCAGGGCCACTGGTCCGGCAAGAGCGGCCCGGAGGATGTTGCCGCCCAACCGGATCGGCAGAGCCCCCTGCCTCATCATGGCCTGAATCTCCTGATCGGCAATCCCGCCCTCGGGACCCACAACCACGGCGATCGATGAGCTCGTTGGAAGCTTGTCTGTGCGTTTACGGACCGCATCCCATCCAAGATCGGCGTCCTGGTGCAGTATCAGGACCAGGCCTCCCTGATCGGTCGCCTTCCGGCACCAGGAGGCCAGGCCACGACTGTCCACCTTGTCCAGCAGTCGAGGACGGTAGGCCCTCCGGCTCTGCTCAGTGGCTGCATCCAATGTGGCCTGCCAGTGCCGGTCGTTGCGGCCCGGCCTCCATTTGGCTATGGACCGATCAGCCTGCCAAGGCATGACCTGATCAACTCCAATCTGGGTAGCCATATCGATGGCCTGCTCGTCCCTGCCGCCCTTGGCCAGGGCCTGAACAAGAATCAGTTCCTTCTCGGGAGGCGCCTGCCGCCCCACAGCGGTGACCTCCACCAGGCCGGTCGAGGCATCCCTTACCATGGCGCTGATGCGCAGTCCGCCCCCGTCAGAAAGATCCAGCTGGTCCCCATTCTTCAGCCTCATGGAACCCAGGGCATGGCGACGGATGTGCTCGGGCAGGGTCAGGCGCCAGCCGGTATGGAGCTCGTCGCTGGCCAGTGGGGAATCATCGTGGTCGGGATCCAACAGGAAGAGGGGTGCGGTCATGGTGTTAGGCTACAGCCCGCCGCCGAAAAGCACTCACTGCGACGACACGCTCCCCTGATCGCCCAGTGCACGATGTCGCCTGAGATGCTATGATTGTCTCCGTTGCGGTTACGCACCTGTCCGGGTGGCGGAATGGTAGACGCGCTAGCTTGAGGTGCTAGTGCCTATATATATACAGGCGTACGGGTTCAACTCCCGTTCCGGACACTCGATTCCACATCGTTGGGGACTTCTACGATTCGTATCTTCCCTGCTTTCCGTATTTGATCAACATGGCTCTTTCTGACCTGTTATCCACACTCTCCGTCGAAAATGACTCATGTTCGGTTTTCGGTTGCTTTGCCTATGCTGTTGACAGAACCAGAAGGAGGTATGGCAGACGTGCTCAAGGTGAGAATCGGCTCCATCGACGATGACAGGATCGAGGCCTACACCAGGCTGACCGAGCCGCAGCTGCGCAATCGTCTGGAACCCGCCAGGGGCTTGTTCATCGCCGAGTCCCCCAAGGTCATCGCCCGCGCCCTTGATGCCGGGGTTGAGCCTATCTCCTTCCTGGTGGAAGAGCCCTGGCTGGAGGGGATGCGCTCCATGTTCGACCAGGTGGACGCAGCCTTCGGACCCAACATTCCCGTCTACGTGGCCAGCCCAGCACAGCTCAAGACCATCACCGGCTACCGGCTGCATCGGGGCGCACTGGCCGCCATGAGACGCTGGCCTCTGCCCACCGTGGAGCATATCTGCCGCTCGGCAAAACGGATAGCCGTCATGGAGAACATTGTCGACCACACCAACATCGGCGCGCTGATGCGTTCGGCGGCAGCCCTGCAGGTGGATGCGGTCCTGTTCACCCCTTCCTGTTCCGACCCCCTGTACCGCAGGGCCGCACGGGTCTCCATGGGCACGGTCTTTCAGGTTCCCTGGACAAGAATCGGCGGCGACGATCTCCACGCCTGGCCCGACCAGGGCATGAAGCAGCTGCATGATTTGGGTTTCACCACGGCGGCCATGGCCCTGAACCGGGATGCCATCAGCCTGGACGAGCTGTCTGAGCGTCTAGGGCACGGGCCCGACCGGATCGATCGCCTGGCCCTGATATTCGGTACCGAAGGGGACGGACTGAGCCACAGGACCATCGCCCGGGCGGACCTGACCGTGCGCATCCCCATGAGCCATGACGTGGACAGCCTGAATGTGGCTGCCTCGAGCGCCGTGGCCTTCTACGCGACCAGACCTCAGCAAGCTGACTGAGCCTCGCCAACTGAGCCCTCAACTATACAGCAAATTCCTGCTGCCCTCCGCTAGCTCACTTCATGGCTGAGTACCTAATATCGGTTTGGTATCGGGCGAGCACTAACATCCGGCAATCTCCCGCATCAAGCAAACCTTGACAACGGGCAACCCTTGGCATCAGGCGATACTCGAACGCAGACAACGTTCGAGTATCAGGCAACCACGGAGGGTCGGGCGACTCCGGCGCAATCAGCTCTGCTGGGAGACGGCCTGCGAATCCTCATGAATGTAGTCGTCGGGATCGATGGTCCCCCGCCAGCGGCCGATGGCCTTGAGACCGTGGTACATGACCAGGGTTGCCACCGAGCCGATGGCGATGCCGTTGAAGCTGACCCCGGCAACCGCGAAGGTGAAGTCCGCGATGCCCACGATCATGACGACGGCACCCACGGTCATGTTGACGGACTTGCCGAAGTCCACCTTGTTCTCCACCCAGATACGGATACCCAGCATGCCGATCATGCCGTAGAGCATGGTGGTGACCCCGCCCAGAACGCCTGTGGGGATGGTGTTGATGATGGCCCCGAACTTGGGGCAGAGGGAGAGCAGGAAGGCGAAGATTGCGGCGCACCAGTAGGCTGCCGTGGAGTAGACCTTGGTGGCGGCCATGACACCGATGTTCTCCGCGTAGGTGGTGGTGCCCGAGCCTCCGCCCAGCCCGGCCAGAGTGGTGCCCAGTCCGTCGGCCATCAGGGCGGTGCCGATCTGATCGTCATAATCGCGTCCGGTCATCAGGGCCACGGACTTGACGTGACCGATGTTCTCGGCCACCAGGACCAGGACCACGGGGATGAACATGGCCAGGACGGACGGGTCGGCCTGCGGGGTGTGGAAGTGAGGCAGACCGAACCAGGCGGCCTTTTCCACCGCTGCGAAATCTACCTGGCCCTGGGTGACCGCGAAGATGTAGCCGACGATGACGCCCAGAAGGATGTTGAGTCGGCCGATCAGACCCTTGAAAAGCACGGCTATCAGCATGACGGCAACCAGGGTGACCAGGGCGGTCAGCGGGGCCGACTTGAAGTTCTTCCAGGCCGAGGGGGCCAGATTGAAGCCGATGATGGCCACGATGGCACCGTTGACCACCGGTGGCATGATCATATCGATCCATCGCGAACCGGCGAAGTGGACGATCAGGCCGATCAGGAAGAGCAGGGCGCCGGTGACCATGATCCCGAAGGAGGCCACGGCCAGACCCTTGTGGGCGGTGGTCACTGCCAGGACCGGGGCGATGAAGCCGAAGGAGCTGCCCAGGTAGGAGGGCAGACGGTTGCGGTTGATCAGCAGGAAGAGGGCCGTGGACATGGCCGTGAAGAAGAGGGTCGTAGAGGGATCGAATCCGGTCAGAATGGGGACCAGGAAGGTGGAGCCGAACATGGCAATGACATGCTGGGCGCCGATGCCAGCCGTACGTGGCCATGTGAGTCGCTCATCGGGTTCCACCACTTCGCCCGGAGCCAATGTTTTCCCGTCGCCGTGCAGTTTCCAGCCCATGGACAATGCCATTTCACTGTGCTTTCTCTCGTGCGCCGTGCCGGTCACGGCGGACCGGAATCATCAGTATATTCGCATGGGAGGACCCGGGTTGGTCTGCAGGGCGGATGGTCTCACTGGTAGGTGGGCATGTTCTCGAAGTTGAAGCCGATGGCGGCCAGCTGCTCGCGACCCTCAGGAGTAATCATGTCCAGGGTCCAGCGCGGCGACCAGGTCCAGTCGATGCGAAACTCCTCGACCAGGCCCGCCAAAACGCTGGCACACTGGTCCTCGATCAGGTCAGTCAGTGGGCAGGCCGGCGTGGTCAGGGTCATGGTGATGATGGCCCTTCCCAGTTGGTCGATTTCTATGCCATAGACCAGCCCCAGGTCGACCACATCGATGCCCAGCTCGGGGTCGATGACCTGGTGCAGGGCCTCCCTGACATCCTCCGCTGTGGCCCGGCCGATGTCGTCGACGGCCTTGAGAGGGATGGCCTCCTCAGCGGCAGCCTCAGCATCAGCGGCATTCTGGGCCGCGGTTTCCTCGCTATCTGCGACCGGCTCGCTACCCGAGGTGTGGTCATTCAAGCCCTGGTCCGCATCGGACTTCTTGTCCGCCTGACCGTCGACCTGCCGCATGGAACCGCCCTCGGCCGACTTCAGAACCGTTTCCGCGCCCAGGGGATTGCTCGCCAGAGCCTGTGCCGTGCCAGGATCGCTGATGGCCCTGCCCACCGAGGCCAGGATGGAGTCCTGGGGTTCGGGCACCAAATTCGTATTGCCACTCATACCTGCTCCTCCTTCTCACCTTTGTCGCTCTCTCGCCCAGCTGACAGGGCCTGGGCCACCGAGGCCTTCATACCCTCCCAGCCCAGCAGGGCGCACTTGATTCGCATGGGATACTTGGACACGCCCTGGAAGACCATGGCATCACCAAGGGCGTCCCGCGCCTTCTCGTCCTCGAGTCCAGCGCCGCGCGATTCCATAAGCTTACGAAAGTCGGCGGCCAGATCCATGGCATGGTCAACGGTCTGCCTCTGGACCAAATCCACCATGATGGACAGACTGGCCTGGCTGATGGAGCAGCCTGAACCCTGCCAGACGATTCGCTGGATGAGGTCGGGACCTCCCTGCTCGCCAGGCGCCACCTCCACATGGATGGTGGCCTGATCCCCGCAGGTGGGATTGAACTGGTGGGACTCGGCAGCCAGGCAGGCCTCGTGCTCCACCCTGATGGTCACGCCGTCACCGTCAGAGTCTTCTCCCCCATCAGCCTGATCCCCTACACGCCCGTGAGGATCGCGGGCTGCGTCCAGGATCACCTCCTGGTACATCTGCTCCAGTTCCTCGTCATCCATCCCGAAATCCGCCATGTCCTTAAACCTACCAGTATGTCTTTGTCAAAACCGTCAATGTGCTTCAGGTGAAGACCCTCAGGCCACCCGGAAGAACTTGCGGACTCCGGAGACGGCGTCCAGCAAGGCATCCGTGTCGGCCACGGTATTGTACACGCCGGTCGAGGCCCGGTTGGAGGCCATCAGACCGAAGTGTCGATGGACCGGCTGAGCGCAGTGGTGTCCAACGCGGATGGCAATGCCGCGCGAATCCACATACTGGCCCACGTCATGGGGATGGACCCCCTGCACGTCGAAGGCGACCGTGCCGATCCGGCCCTCGGGAGTGGTCGGCCCGAGGATGCGTACCCCGTCCAACGCCCCCAGCCTCAACAGACCAGTGGTGATGGCTTTCTCGTGTTCGGCTACGTTCTCCATGCCCAAATCCATCAGCCAATCGGCAGCTGCGCCAGCACCTATCATCTGGGCCACCGGCTGGGTGCCGGCCTCGAACCGGGCCGGAGGATCCATATAGCTGGCCGGACGGTCCAGATAGGCCAGTTCCACCATGGATCCGCCGAATGATGCCGGAGGCAACGCCTCAAGCAGTTCTCGGCGGCCATAGAGGAAGCCCACGCCGGTGGGGCCATACATCTTGTGCGCACTCCAGGCGGCGAAGTCCACATCCATGGCGTGCAGATCGATAGGCAGGTGAGGCACCGACTGGCACACATCCAGCACCACCAGGGCACCCACCTGATGGGCACGGCGGACGATGGGCTTGATGTCAGTGATGGCACCTGTCACATTGCTGACGTGGGTGACGGCGACCACCTTGGTCCGCTCGGTGATGACCTGGTCGGCGGTATCGGCCATAATACGGCCCTCCGAGTCCAGATCGAAGTACTTGAGGACTGCTCCGGTCCGGTAGCAGAGCTCCTGGAAGGGCAGGAGGACCGAGTGGTGCTCGGCCTTGCTGACCACAACTTCATCGCCAGGCTTTAGGGCGAACCGACCTGCCGCCTTGCCTCCCCGACCCAGACTGGCGTTGCCAAAAGCGGTGGCCAACAGGTTCAGAGCAGCCGTGGCCCCGGCTGTGACGACGATCTCCTCGCCGCCCTCCTGGCCCTCTGCGCCGACCAGGGCGGCCACGCGTGAGCGAGCGTGTTCAAAGGCCATCGTGCTGCGGGCGGCCAATTCGTGGGCGCCCCGGTGTACCCCGGCGTTGTCCTTCAGGTAGAAGTCCCGAACGGCATCGATGACCGCCAGGGGCTTCTGGGCAGTGGCAGCCGAATCCAGATAGACCAAGGGGTGGCCATGCACCTGCTGGTCCAGAATCGGAAACTGCTGCCTAATGCTGTCATCAATGACCATTGCGGGCCTCTTCCCTTATCCTCAGGCCAGGGCTGATTCCGAGTCGGCGCCCTCGGGCAGGTACTGGTCGTACCCGGTCTCCTCCAGGGTGTCAGCCAGCTCCGGGCCACCGGTCTTCACAAAGCGGCCGTCGGCGAAGACGTGGACGATGTCGGGCTTGATGTACTTGAGGATCCTGGTGTAGTGGGTGACCATGAGCACGCCCATGCCAGTGTTCTCCTTGGCCCTGTTGACCCCCTCGGAGACGATGCGCAGGGCGTCCACGTCCAGACCGGAATCGGTTTCGTCCAGGACGGCGAACTTGGGCTTGAGCAGCTCCAGCTGCAGGACCTCGGCCCGCTTCTTCTCGCCGCCCGAGAAGCCCTCGTTGACGGAGCGCCGGGCGAACTTGGGATCCATGCGCAGCCGCTTCATGGCATCGTTCAGATCCTTGGTCCACTGGCGGATGGCCGGGGCCTTGCCGTCGACTTCGGTCTTGGCCGTACGCAGGAAGTTGGTCATGGACACGCCGGGCACCTCGACCGGGTACTGCATGGCCAGGAAGAGCCCGGCCTTGGCCCGCTCGTCCGGGGTCATCTTGAGCAGATCCTGCCCATCCAGCAGGGCCTGGCCCGAATCCACCTCATACTTGGGATGGCCGGCCAGCGTGTAGGCCAGGGTGGACTTGCCGGACCCGTTGGGCCCCATGATGGCGTGGGTCTCGCCGGAGTGGACGGTCAGCGTGGCCCCCTTGAGGATCTGTTTGCGACCCTCCTTGGTCTCCACTGAGACGTGCAGATCCTTGATTTCCAATGTGGACATGTCAGTTCTCCTCCAAAACGTGCTGCATCTCTTGATCCTCGCCGGCCGCCAGTCTGCGGTCGATGACCCCCATCAGGTGCCCGGAGACGCTGGGGACGTCGATCTCCTCCACAAGTTCGCCGAAGAAGCCTCGAACCACCAGCTTGCGGGCCTCCTGCTCGGGGATGCCGCGGGACTGCAGGTAGAAGAGCTCCTCGTCGTCGAAGCGTCCGACCGAACTGGCATGGCCTGCCCCGATGATGTCGCCGTTCTCGATCTCCAGGTTGGGCTCGGAATCAGCGATGGCCCCAGGGGTGAGCACCAGGTTCCGGTTGAGCTCGTAGGAGTCGGTTCCAGGCGCGGTGGGCTGAATGAGCGCGTTGCCCACCCAGGTGGTGTGCGCGCCGATGCCGTCCAGGGCCCCCTTGTATACCACACGGGACTTGCAGTTGGGATGGTTGTGCACCACCATGGTCCGGTGCTCCATGTGCTGGCCGGGATCGACGAAGTAGATGCCCAGCATGTTCAGGTCGCCCTGCTCGCCACCGAAGTCCTGATCCATGCGCAGCCGCACCACATCGCCGCCCAGGCTGACCACCGAGTGACGCAGGGAGGCCTCGGCACCAAGGTGAATGCGGTGGTTGCCTATATGCTTGCTGCCCTTGTCCCACTCCTGGATGAAGGTGGTCGACATCTGCGAATTGTCACCGATGTCGATTTCAACCCCTTCAGCCAGACGTGCCTGGCCCTGGTGCTCGACCACCAAATCGGCCTTGGTGCCCGCCTCGGCCTTGATGACCAGGTGGAAGGCGTCCAGCTCGGGGCCACCGCCGATGACGCGAACCAGCACGGGCTGATCCAGGGTGCCCTTAAGGTTCACCACCGTCGCCTGCTTGCCGCTGGCCCACTCCACAGCGGCTGCTCGGTCGCTGGGCTTGAGGACGGTGCCGCAGGGGGCCTGATCCATGGGAATCCGGCTGACGCTGACCTGATCCGCGGGCGGTTCGGACCCGTCGATCATGGTGACCGAGACCTTGGTCAGACCGCTGGGATTGAAGACGGTGAAGAACTCCTCCATCCGGTCGATGGGGGTGAACCGCCAGTCATCCTGCTTGCGGGTGGGCATGGGGAAGTCGTCAGGCTTGAAGGATCGGGGCTCCTTGTCGGCGCTGGACGGCATGGTGGCCGGGAAAGCATAGGGATCCTTGGGATCCGCATGCGGAATGGTTATTTCGCTCTTCTGTGACATCAGCCTACCGAACCCTCCATCTGCAATTCGACCAAGCGGTTGAGCTCCAACGCGTACTCCATGGGCAGCTGCCGGGAGATGGGCTCCACGAACCCGCGCACGATCATGCCCATGGCCTCCTTCTCCTCCAGGCCGCGGCTCATCAGATAGAAGAGCTGGTCCTCGGAGACCTTGGAGACGGTGGCCTCGTGGGCCATGGAGACGTCGTCCTCGCGAACATCCACATGCGGGTAGGTATCCGAGCGGGAGTAGTCGTCCACCAGCAGAGCGTCGCAGACCACCGAGGAGGAGGACTTCTCGGCGCCCTTGATGATCTTGACCAGGCCTCGGTATGCGGCCCTTCCCCCGTTGCGGGAGATGGACTTGGAGACGATGGTGGAGGAGGTGTGGGGTGCCAGGTGGATCATCTTGGCGCCCGTGTCCTGGTACTGGCCCTTGCCGGCGAAGCCCAGGGAGAGGGTCTCGGCCTTGGCGTAGGGCTCGGCCAGGATGCAGGCCGGGTACTTCATGGTGGCCTTGGACCCGATGTTGCCGTCCACCCACTCCATGGTGCCACCCTCACGTACATAGGCACGCTGGGTGACCAGGTTGTAGACGTTGTTGGACCAGTTCTGGACCGTGGTGTAGCGCACACGGGCGTGAGGCTCGACCACGATCTCCACGTTGGCCGCATGCAGGGAGTCGGTGGAATAGATGGGTGCGGTGCAGCCCTCCACGTAATGGACGTAGGAACCCTCGTCGGCGATGATCAGGGTGCGCTCGAATTGGCCCATGTTGGGCGTGTTGATACGGAAGTAGGCCTGCAGGGGGATGTCCACATGGACCCCCTTGGGCACGTAGACGAAGGAGCCGCCCGACCAGGCCGCCGTGTTCAGGGCGGCGAACTTGTTGTCGTCCGGAGGGATGACCGTGGCGAAGTACTTGCGGAAGAGGTCCGGGTACTCCTTGAGGGCCGTATCCGTATCGAGGAAGATGACCCCTTGCTTGCGCAGGTCGTCGCGGATGGAGTTGTAGATGACCTCGGACTCGTACTGGGCGGCCACTCCGGAGACCAACCGCTTCTTCTCGGCCTCGGGGATGCCCAGCCGGTCATAGGTGGTGCGGATGTCGTCAGGCAGGTCCTTCCAGTCCTTGGCCTGCTCCTTCAAGGGCTTGACGTAGTACTTGAAGTCGTCGGCATCGAACCCGCTCAAATCCACGCCCCACTTGGGCATGGGCTTCTCCATGAAGGCCCGATAGCCCTTGAGACGCATCTGCAGCATCCAGTCAGGCTCGCCCTTGTCGGCCGAGATGGCCCGGACCACGTCCTCGTCGATGCCCTTGTGGGCGTTGCGCCCCGCATCGTCGGAGTCGTGCCAGCCATAGGTATAGTCGCCGAACTCGGAGATGATCTGGTCGTCTTTTTTGATTTTCTCTTCATTTACGCGGGAGCGGTCGGCCACATACTGGCTCATTTCCACATCCCGCGATGTGTCTGTCCGCTGCGAGGTGCTGTCCACGAGCTGAGACCTCCTAACACACGCACGGCCGCCATATGCGGCCGATCACACCATTACAGGATAACCGGGGCACTGGTGAACCGCCAGACCCGGGCTTACGCTCTCTAAGGAATCCGACCCCTCCTCTTGACAAAGCGCCGATATGGACGATCGCCCGCCTCCCTATGAGAGGGAAACGGGCGATCATAGCGAAAGAGTACGCAAGGAATCGACCTCAGGCCGCCTCCTGGCCTCCGTGCTCCAGGCTGGCCTTGACCAGGCCGGTGAAGAGGGGGTGCGGCTTGGTGGGCCGGGACTTGAACTCCGGGTGGGCCTGGGTGCCCACATAGAAGGGGTGCTGGTCCTGGGAGAGCTCCACGAACTCGGTCAGTTGCCCGTCCGGGCTGGTGCCCGAGATGTGCAGGCCGGCCTTGTCCAGCCGCTCCTTGTAGGCCACGTTGACCTCGTAGCGGTGGCGGTGACGCTCGGAGATCTCGGTGGAGCCGTAGAGCCGGGCCACCAGCGAGTCGGGCTTGAGCACTGCCGGGTAGGCGCCCAGCCGCATGGTGTGGCCCATGTCGCCATGGCCGGCCACAATGTCCTTCTGCTCCTCCATGGTGGCGATGACCGGGTTCTCGCAGTCGGGCTCGAACTCCGAGGAGTCGGCATCCTCCAGCCCCAGGACGTGGCGGGCGAACTCGATGACCATGGACTGCAGTCCCAGGCAGAGGCCCAGGGCGGGCAGGCCGGTCTCACGGGCGTAGCGCAGGGCGCCGATCTTGCCCTCGATGCCGCGGATGCCGAAGCCTCCGGGGACCACGATGCCGTCGACACCCTCCAGGGCCTTCCGGGCGCCATCCATGGTCTCGCAGGTGTCGGCCGCCACCAGCTTGACCTGGACCTGGGACCGGTTGGCGAAACCGCCGGCCTTCAGCGCCTCGATGACCGACAGGTAGGCGTCGGGCAGATCGATGTACTTGCCCACGATGGCAATGGCCACCTTGGTGCGGGGGTTGTGGACCCGGTCCAGCAGGTCCTCCCACTCGTTCCAGTCGACGTCGTGGAAGGGCAACCCAAGCTTGCGCACCACGTAGGTATCCAGACCCTCCTTGTAGAGGATCTTGGGCACGTCGTAGATGCTGGGCGCATCCACGCAGTTGACCACGCCCTCGGCATCCACGTCGCACATCAGGGAGATCTTGTCCTTGATGCCCTGGTTGAGCGGCCGGTCCGAGCGCAGCACCAGGGCGTCGGGGGCGATGCCCAGCTGGCGCAGGGCCATGACCGAGTGCTGGGTGGGCTTGGTCTTGAGCTCGTGGGCGGCGGCCACGTAGGGAACCAGGGAGACATGGACGAACATGCAGTTGTCCGGGCCGATGTCCCGACGCACCTCGCGGGCGGCCTCCATGAAGGGCTGGGACTCGATGTCGCCCACAGTCCCGCCGATCTCGGTGATGATCACATCCACGTCGTCGCTGGCCTGGGCCCGCATGCGGCTCTTGATCTCGTTGGTCACGTGAGGAATGACCTGGACGCACTGGCCCAGGTACTCCCCCGCCCGCTCCTTGCGCAGCACGGACTGGTAGATCTGGCCGGTGGTCACGTTGGCCTTCTGGGAGAGGAAGACATCGGTGAAACGCTCATAGTGGCCGATGTCCAAGTCGGTTTCGGCCCCATCCTCGGTCACGTAGACCTCGCCGTGTTGGAAGGGGTTCATGGTCCCCGGATCGACGTTGATGTAGGGATCCAGCTTCTGTTGAAGAACGCGGATTCCGCGGCTTCTCAGCAGTCGGCCCAGAGACGATGCGGTCAGTCCCTTGCCCAGTGAAGAGACCACGCCGCCGGTGACGAAAATGTGTTTGGTGATATGCCCTTGCGAATTTCCATGTTCTCTGACCATGGAACTTCAGCCTATCAGGCAGGAGCGACCAGAAACCGGCCAACACTCGAGAAGGAAGGTCGGATTCAGGGACGGCTCAGATGCAGGTGGTCGGCCAGGTAGCGACCGGTCACCGAGCGCGGGTTGCGGGCCACGGATTCGGGGTCGCCCTGGGCCACGATTCCTCCACCTCGATCACCGCCGCCCGGGCCCATATCGACCACATGGTCGGCGTTGGCGATCATGTCCAGATCGTGCTCAATGAAGACCACGGTGGCCCCCTTGCTGACCAGGCGCTCCAGCACGCTGATCAGGACACGCACATCCAGGGGATGCAGGCCGGTGGTCGGCTCGTCCAGGACGAACATGGAGCCATTCTGCCTGCGGCCCAACTCATTGGACAGCTTCAGCCGCTGGGCCTCCCCGCCCGACAGGGAGGGGGTGTCCTCCCCCAGGGTCAGGTAATCCAGGCCCAGGTCCTTCAAGGTCTGCAAGCCTCGGCGGATGGCTGTGTACTCTCGGCCCTGTGCGAAGACCTCAAGGGCCCGGCCCACCTCCATGGCCAGCAGATCCGGCAGGCTAAGCGGCTCAGGGTGGGCCGGGGTGGACAGACGGTAGTGCTCGGCCTCCGGACGGTATCGACGACCATGGCAGCTGGGGCAGGTGATGGGGATGTCGGGCAGGAACTGCACGTCCAGGCTGATCTGGCCGGTTCCGTCGCACTGGGGGCAGCGCAGGGAGCCGGTGTTGTATGAGAACGCCGAGAGGCCCAGCTTGTCCTTTTTTGCCTGGTCAGTGGCCGCGAAGAGGCGGCGCAGCCGGTCCATGAGCCCTGAGTAGGTGGCCACTGTGGAGCGCACGTTGATACCTATGGGCGAGGAGTCCACCAGGCGTACCCTGTCAATGCCGGCCGGGTCCAGACTGTGCACATGCTTGGGCATGGGATTGCCCTGGATGCGGGCCTGCAGAGCCGGGACCAGCGACTCCAGGATCATGGTGGTCTTGCCGGAGCCGGATACACCAGTCACTGCCGTCATGCATCCACGCGGAATGGCCAGGTCCAGGGGATGGACCGTGTGAATGGGTCCTGACTGCATGCGGATCCACTCATTCCCTGCAGGCATGGGATGCCGGTCCCGTACCAAAACGGACTCGCGGCCATCCAAAAAACCGGCGATGCGGGAATCCTGATCAGCGGCGATTTTTTCAGGGGTCCCCTGGGCAAGTATCCTGCCGCCGCGCTCCCCTGCTCCGGGACCCATTTCGATCAGATAGTCGGCTGATTGCAGAACCTTGACGTCGTGGTCGACGAAAACCACCGAATTGCCGTCGGCCAGCAGGTCGCGCATGACCCCTATGAGCCCCTCAAGGTTGGCAGGATGCAGGCCGGTCGAGGGCTCATCCAGCACATAGAGCACGCCGGTTGTCTCGTTACGCACGGCCCTGGCCAACTGGGCCCGCTGCCGCTCCCCTGTGGACAGGGAGGCGCTGGAGCGGTCCAGGGTCAGGTAGCTCAGTCCCAGCTGGATCAACCGCCTGCCCATCTCGTCCAGGGTCTTGCAGAGGGCCGAGGCCATGGGCCGCATGGGTTCGTGTAGCGTGGGCGGCAGCTTCCGACCCCAGTCCAGCACCTTATCCAGGGGCCATGAGGTGACCTCGGCCAGGTTGTCCCCGTTGATCTCGGGCAGACGCGCCCGCTGGTTGAGCCGGGTGCCCTTGCAGTCCGGGCAGGTCCGTTCGGTCAGGAACTTGGCGACCTTGGCCAGGCGCTTGTCATCGTTGGCCCTCTTGAGCTCCTCGGTCACTGTCAGCCGTGCGTTGCGGAAGGTGAAGTCCAGCTCGTGGACACCCTTGATCGAAGTGATGGTGATGTGCTTCTTCTCGGCCGGCCCCTCGAAGACGATCTTCCGCTCCCGATCGGTCAGATCCCGCCAGGGCACGTCGGTGCGGACTCCGAATTCGCGAACGATGTCGGGCTGTACGTTGAAGCCGAAGGTCCGCCAGGGCACCACGGCCCCCTGGTCGATGGTCAGGCTGTCGTCGGGAACCAGGGTGGCGTCGTCCACCTCGCGCACCGTCCCGGTCCCCTGGCAGGTGGGGCAGGCTCCGAGGGAGTTGAAGGCCAGCTCCTCGGCGCTGGGAGGCTCCACCGTAGCGCCGCAGATCGGGCAGGTGATGGGCATCTCGGCCGCCACAGCCAGGGTGGGCTCCTGGCGATGGCCATTGGGGCAGACATGGCTGGCCAGCCGGGAGAACATCAGCCTGAGCACGTTAAGCAGCTCGGTGGCGGTGCCGAAGGTGGAGCGCATGCCGCCCACGCCCGGGCGTTGACGCAGGGCCAGTGCGGGGGGCAGGAAACGCACCGAGTCCACCTGTGGGCGCTGGGCCTGGGTCATCCGCCTCCTGGTGTAGGTGGACAGGGATTCCAGGTAGCGCCGGGAACCCTCGGCATAGAGGACCCCCAGAGCCAGGGAGGACTTGCCGGAGCCCGAGACACCGGCGATGCCCACCAGGTGGTTCAAAGGAATGTCTACATCCAGATTGCGCAGGTTGTGGACCCTGGCGCCGCGGACAAGGATGGCCTTGGGCGGTGCGGGGAGTTTCCTGCCGGTCTCCCCGCTGTCACTCATGCGTTCTCCAGCAGGTGGGCCACAGCTTCCAGGGCCAGCCTGTAGCCGTAGAAACCCAAGCCGGTGATGGTGCCGGTTGCCACCGGCGAGATGACGCTGCGTCGGCGGAAGGCCTCCCGGGATGAAGGATTGGAAATATGGACCTCCATCAGCGGCAGCCCTGCCTGGGTGACCTGGACGGCGGCATCGGCAAGTCCATAGCTGTAGTGGGTGAAGGCGGCCGGGTTGAGCACCACCGCGCTGCCCTGGTCCACGGCCTGATGCATCCAGCGGATGACCTGGCCCTCGTCGTCCGATTGCAGCACCTGGACATCCAGACCCAGCTGCCGACCCCAGTCTTCGCAGTCCCGGGTCAGCGTCGCCAGATCCTGACGACCGTAGACATCGGGGTCGCGCACACCCAGCCGACCCAGGTTGGGTCCGTTGACCACCAGAACCTTCCGCCTGCCCTTGTCGGCATCCGCCATCTGTCATTCCTCCTTGCGTATGGCCTGGAAGGCCTCCTTGATCGCCGAGACCGGCGGGTCGTCCAGGTGGGTGGGTTTGCCCAAACCATCAAGAATGATAAACCGCAACTTGTTGCCACGGGCCTTTTTGTCCCGATGCATGAGGGCCAGCACCTGGTCGAAGTCTCCCCCATTCCACCAGGTTCTCAGTCCCAGCGAAGACAGAAGCCTCCTGTGGTAGTCGACCGCCTCCTGATCCAGATGGCCGGTGATCCTGGCCAGCTCGGCTGCGAAGACCATGCCCACGGACACGGCCTGACCATGCCGCCAGGTGAAATGTTCGATCTTCTCGATGGCGTGGCCCAGGGTGTGCCCATAGTTGAGGAACTCCCGCAAGCCGGACTCCTTGAGGTCCACCGAAACGTGCCGGGCCTTGACCTCGACGGTGCGTTCGATCAGATCCTGGACCACCGTGCCCAGCCATTGGTCGGACTCCTGACCGTCAAAGGCGCGTAGGGATTCGGCCCGCTCCTCCAGCTCGCGCAGGATGCCGCCGTCCATGATGAAACCGGACTTGGCCACCTCGCCCAGCCCCTCTACGAAGATCTCATTGGGCAGGGTCCGCAGGGTCCGCAGATCAGCCAGGACGCCAGCAGGAGTGTAGAAGCTGCCGACCAGATTCTTGCCCTGCTCCAGGTTGATGCCGGTTTTGCCGCCGGTGGAGGCATCTACCATGGCCAGTAGGGAGGTGGGGCAGTTCACATAACGGATGCCCCGCATCCAGGTGGCGGCGATGAACCCGGCCTGGTCTGTGGCCGCTCCCCCGCCTAGTCCCACCACGGCGTCGGAACGGGTGAAGCCTTCGGTTGCCAGGCGCTCCCAGATACCCTGGCTGACCTGGATGGTCTTGCCGGCCTCCGCGTCGGGAATGGTCAGATCCACCACCTGATACCCGGCCTGGCGAAGCAGGGCCCGGGCATGGTCGGAATGGCGCTGGACAGGCTGGGTATGAATCAGGGCCACCCTCATGGTTTGGTCTCCAAGCAACTCATGCAGTCGACCGGTCACCCCGGCGCCGATCCTCACATCGTAGGGATCGGGACCGCTGACGTGAACCACCCGCTCAGTCAGGGCATCGGCCAGCCGTCTGGCCAGGGCACGGGGGGTGGTGTTCCTGGATTTGAGGGTGATAGTGGCCAGCTCCTGGTAGACGCTGCGACGCTCGCGATAGAGAGCCATCCAGCGCTCCGATGCGCCGCCGCGAAGAAGGGGGCGATGATCCGACCGTGCCGCCCGGCTGACCCCCTCCTCCGGGTCGATCTGTAGGTAGACCACAGCACCGCCTGCCCGCCGATAGTCCTGCAGCGCCTGGAAGACCTCGGTGCTCATGGGAGCCCCTCCCCCCAGGGACAGGATGCCGCCAGGGAAATCCTTCAAAAGGTCAAGGATCGCCCGGGTCTCCATTTCACGGAAAGCCTGCTCGCCCTGAGTGTCGAAGATCTCGCTGACCGACCGACCTGCTTCTTGTTCGATGCACTGGTCGGTATCCCGGAAGGGCGCCTTGATCAGGGCGGCCGTCTCCCTGCCCAGCCGGGTCTTGCCCGCACCCGGCATGCCGATGACGACGGCCCTGGGCATACTGCTGCTTTCAATCATGCGATTCCGCCCCTCACCGCAGATGCTCGGGCCAGGACTGGAGGTAGGCCTGGGCGTTGCGCCGAACCTCCTCGAGCGAGTCACCGCCGAACTTCTCCAAGGCGAAGCGCGCCAGTGTCAGGTTCATCATGGCTTCGCCGATCACCGCGGCGGCAGGCACGGCGGTCACATCGGAACGCTGATGGATGGCCTGGGCTGGCTGGCCGGTGGCCACATCCACCGTGCGAAGGGCCCGGGGCACCGAGGAGATGGGCTTCATGGCGGCCCTGACCCTGATGGGCTGGCCATTGGATGTGCCACCCTCCAGACCGCCAGCATGGTTGCTGAGTCTGCGGATGGTACCGTCAGGACCGGGCTCCATCTCGTCATGGGCCTGTGAACCAGGGCGGTCAGCCTCCCTGAATCCATCGCCGATTTCCACGCCCTTGATGGCCTGAATGCCCATGAAGGCGCTGGCCAGGGCCGCATCCAGACGTCGGTCGTCCTCCACGTAGGTGCCCAGCCCCGCAGGCACACCATAGGCAATGACCTCGAAGACCCCGCCGGCGGTGTCGCCGTCCTTCTTGATCTGGTCGATTCTGGCCATCATCCGCTTCTCGGCATCCTTGTCCAGGGTCCTGACCGGAGAGGCATCCAGGGCGGGTCCGTCTTCAGGACCGGGCGTGACCTCATGCCCCTCCAGGCCGACCCCGGCTATGGAGATGACATGGGAAACGGTCCGTATCCCCAGGGCCTGCTGCAGGAAGTCGGCGGCCACCGATCCCAGTGCCACTCGGGATGCGGTCTCCCTGGCAGAGGAGCGCTCAAGGACCGGACGCGCATCCGTAAACCCGTACTTGCGCATGCCGGTCAGATCGGCGTGACCGGGCCTGGGCCTGGTCAGGGGGGCGTTGCGACCGGTCGCCGGGGGCTCCTGATCAGCAGGCAGCTCGTCCACGCTCATGATCCGCTCCCACTTGGGCCACTCCGTGTTGTCGATCTCGATGGCCACCGGCGAACCGAGCGTCCGTCCATGCCTGACCCCGGTCAGCAGACGCACCTTGTCCTGTTCAAAGCCCATCCTGGCCCCGCGACCATAGCCCAGCCGACGACGGGCCAGGGCCGATTCGATATCCTTGGTGGATACGGCGACCCCTGCGGGCAGACCCTCCATCATGGCCACCAGGGCCTCTCCGTGGGATTCCCCTGCCGTCTGCCAGCGCAACATATTCAAGCTCCTCGTTCGTTCCTCGTTTGCCAGGTTAGGGCTACCTATGATTATCTTAGAAGATGGTCTACCTCATCCCAGCGCCGGGACTGCTGACCGCCCTCCTCCTGGCCCTGATCGACATCCGCTTCCGGCGAGTCCCACGTCTTCTGGTGCTCTTGGGACTGGTGCTGCAGGCTGTGACCCTGCTGGGTTTCTCCCTGATCCAGGGTCGTCCTATGCTGCTGGTGCAGTGCCTGCTGCTGACTCTGGCATGTACAGGCCTTCAGCTCCTGCTGGCCCTGGTCCGACCCGGCGCCCTGGGACTGGGCGATGTGACGGCAACGGGTCTGGTGGCCCTGAGCCTGTCTGTTCTGGGATGGACGGCCATCCTGGTCTGGTGGCTGATGATGGGCCTGCTGGGGCTGGCCGCCCTGGCTCTGGTCTGGTTGGCCCGTCGCCGCGGGTCGGTCAGGACAGACGACCCTCTCTCGCTGGCCTACGTCCCGGTCATCCTGGCCGCAGCGGTGGTGGCCCTGATCATCGAAGCCCTCTAGGACCGGCAACTGGGATCCAGGGACAAGGCGCTACCTGCCCTGCTCGTTGTGCTGGGACTCCCAGGCCTTGTACTCCTTGACGTCGCGGTTGAACTGATCCGGGTTGTCGCTGAACCTGGTCTCTCCCGTGTCCATGTTGACGGTCACGAAATAGAGCCAATCGCCTGACTCGGGGTGCATGACCGCCTGGATGGCCTCGTCTCCCGGGCTGCCGATGGGGCCTGGTGGCAGACCCTGATGGACCCTGGTGTTGTAGGGGTCGTTGGCATTCTTCAGCATGGCATCGGTCAGCTTCAAGGCGGAGACATTGTTGGAGTAGGCCACGGTGCTGTCCATGCCCAGGGGCATTCCCTTGGCCAATCGGTTATCGATGACCCGGGCCACCTTGCTGTAGTATTCCGACTTGTTGACCTCGGCCTCGGTGATGGAGGCCGTGTTGAGTATGGTCTGCCGCTCCTGGCCACCTGGCACGCCCAACTGGTCCAGGTGCTCGATCCGCTTGGAGACCAGGTTGCCCAGGATGGCCTTGGCCGAACCTGCCTTGCGTACGTCGTACTCGCCAGGCTGCAGCCAACCCTCGAAGTTGCCCTGTGCCTCCTGGGGCAGAATGTCCTCGCCCTTGGCCTGGATCAGGGCGTCGAATTCGCTCTGCGGAACCCCGGAGAGCTGGGCGGCCCGGGCGACCACATCGCGGACCCGCTCGCCGGCCCTCACCTGCAGGAAGCCTCCGGCCTTGCTTCGGTCGGTCAGAATGGCCACCACGTCAGAGGCCTTCATCCGCAGACGCAGATCGAAGGTGCCGGGCAGGAGCCTGGATTCGGACTGGGTGCTGGTGATGGCGTGCAGGAAGGCAGCCGTGGATTTGACCACTCCGGCCTTGACCAGGTTGGCACCCACCTGATCAGCCCCCTGGCCACTCTCGACCGTGAACTCCAGGGGCTGTCCGCCGGGGCCTGGATAGTCGGGGGCGACCTCCTTGGTGGCTACGATCCGTGGGGCGCCATGGCGCAGTCCGCCCACCAGAATCACCACGCAGGAGGTGGCCAGCACAACAGCCAGGGTGACGATGACGATCATGATCTGCTTGCGATGTTTGCGTCTCTCCCGCCGACGGCGCATCTCACGACGTGAACGAGGAGGACGCGGCGGCATAGCGGAAACCGGGGCCTGCCCGTCGGCAACCCACTGGACCTTGTCCTGGAAGAAATCCTGCATGTCGTCGGCCAATTAGCACTCCTTGTCGGCACGTTGGTCGTCCAGGGCCGACTGCAACAGCACAACAGCGGACTGCTGATCGACCACGGGACGATGTCTTCGCCCGTCCACGCGGGCATCATACAGCTGTCGATGGGCGCTGACGGTCGTCAGTCGTTCGTCTCGCAATACTACACTGGGCAGCTGCTCAGAGGCAACGCCAGCATCGTGTGCATCCTCCTGCAGACGACTGGTCAGGGCACGCACCCAACGGGCCGCCTTTTTGGCACTGCGACCAGCCTGGCCGCTCAGAAGCAGGGGGTGTCCGACCACGACTCGGGACACGCACTTGTCCATAATCAGGTCTTCCACCTGGTCCAGGGCCTGAAAGTAGTCGCCCTGAACCCTGATATTACCGGCGGGAAAGGCCAGGGTCAGCTCCGGGTCCGACAGGGCCAGACCCACCCTGGCTTCGCCAAGATCCACCCCCAGCCACACGGCTGTCTGTGATCCCACGGGAGAGCTCAGCCCTCTCGGACCTGATCACTCAGGTCTTTCAAGGCCCGATCGATGGCCGAAGCATCCTGGCCGCCGCCCTGGGCGAAGTCAGGCTTGCCGCCGCCTCCTCCTCCCAGGACCCTGGAGGCCGTCCTGACCAGGTCGCCGGCCCTGAGACCGCGGTCACGGGCCGCCTGGTTGGTGGCTACGAAGATGACTGGCTTCTCATCCTCGCTGACTCCGGCCAAGGCGACCACAACGGGATATTCATCGCCCATGCGGCCCCTCAGGTCTGTCACCGCCTTGCGCAGGGCATCGACCGAGCCGAAATGCCCCATATTCCGGGATGCGATCTTGACTTCGCCCGGAGCATGCAGGGCCTGGTTGGCCAACTCGGGCACAGCCTGGGCCATCTGCTGCTCATAGGTGGCCGCCAGTCGGCGGTCGGACTCCTTGAGCTTGGCCAGCAGGGCAGAGATCCTGGACTCAAGCTCGTCAGGGCGGGCGTTGAGCTTGTCGGAGAGCTGAGAGACCAGGGCGTGCTCACGGGCGTTGTATTCGTAGGCCCCCTGACCCACCACGGCATCGACACGACGGACGCCGGTGCCCACCGAGGCCTCGGACATGATGGAGACCGCGCCGATCTTGCCCACGTGGTCCACATGGGTTCCCCCGCAGAGCTCACGGCTCCAGCCGTCCTCGCCGATCGAGACCACACGGACCACGTCGCCGTACTTCTCCCCGAACAGGTGCATGGCGCCCAGGGCGATGGCGTCGTCGTATTTCATCTCCTGAGCGGTCACGGCCAGGTTGTCCCGCAAACGATCGTTGACACGGGCTTCCACCGCATCCATGGCCTGGCGGCTTGGGGCCTGCGACCACTGGAAGTCGAAACGCAGCCTGTTGGGTGCATCCTCGGAACCGCGCTGCGTGGCCTGGGGACCCAGTTCCTCTCGCAGGGCCTTGTGGACCATGTGCGTGGCGGTGTGCGAACGGGCGATGGCACCGCGCCGGTTCCGGTCGATGGTGGCCGTGACCTTGGCCTGCAGGGTCAGCGTTCCTTCGGTCAGTCGGCAGCGGTGGATGGTCAGCCCCTTGATGGGCCTCTGCACGTCGTCCACTTCCAGTACGGCCCCATCGTCGGTCAGTATCTCTCCCTGGTCGGCCAGCTGGCCGCCGGCCTCGGCGTAGAAGGGAGAGCGGTCCAGAATCACCTCAACCTGGGCGGGCGCCTTGACGGCTGGAACCGCTCCCTTGCCCTCCTGGATGATGCCCAGGACAGTCGAGCGGCTGGAGAAGTCGGTGTAACCCAGGAAGACCTGAGGCTCGTCAAGGTTCTTGCGCATATCGTCGTAGACGCTCAGATCCACGTTGTGCCGCTTCTTCATGGCATCGGCGCGGGCCCTGGACTTCTGCTCGTTCATGAGCTTCCGGAACTCGTCCTGATCCACCTTGACGCCCTGTTCGGCAGCCATCTCCAGGGTCAGTTCGATGGGGAAGCCGTAGGTGTCATGCAGGGTGAAGGCATCCTTGCCGGAGACCTCGGGTTCGCCCTTCCCGCTCTTGGCCTTGTTGACGGCCGTATCCAGAATGGTGGTTCCCTTGTCCAGGGTCCGACGGAAGGCCAGCTCCTCGCCATAGGCCGATTCGGCCACCTCGGAGAAGGTGTCGTTGAGCTCTGGGTAGCTGGGGGCCATGGCATCCTTGGAGACCGGGAAGAGTTGGGGCAGGACCTCCTGGTCCACGCCCAGCATCTTCATGGAGCGGATGGTCCGGCGCAGCAGACGGCGCAGCACGTAGCCACGGCCGACGTTGCTGGGGCGGACGCCGTCGCTCATGATCATCAGGGCCGAGCGGACATGGTCGGCCACCACACGGAAGCGTACGTCATCCTGGGCGTCATCGCCGTAGTGCCGGCCAGACAGGCTCTCGGCAGCCTGGATGACGGGGTAGACCTCGTCGGTCTCGTAGATGTTCTGCTTGCCCTGGAGCAGGTAGGCCAGACGCTCCAGTCCGGCGCCGGTGTCGATGTTCTTGTGCTCCAGCTCGCCCACGATGTGCAGGTCGGTCTTGGAGCGTACGTTGTCCACCTCGTAGTTCTCGAAGACCAGATCCCAGATCTCGATGTACCGGTTCTCGTCGGCCGAGGGGCCGCCCTCCTTGCCATAGGCAGGGCCGCGGTCCACATAGATTTCGGAGCAGGGGCCGCCGGGGCCAGGGCCGCCGGTGGTCCAGAAGTTGTCCTCCATGCCCAGGATCTCCATGTGCTCGGGGTCGAAGCCCTCGTTCTTCCACAGGGAGCGGGCCTCGTCATCGTCGGTGTAGGTGGTCACCCAGATCGTTTCGGGGTCGAAGCCGTAGCCGCCCTGGTCCTGGGGCTTGGTCAGCAGGTCCCAGGCATAGTGGATGGCCTCCTCCTTGAAGTAGTCCCCGAAGGAGAAGTTGCCCAGCATCTGGAAGAAGGTGCCGTGACGGGTGGTCTTGCCCACCTCGTCGATGTCCAGGGTGCGCACGCACTTCTGGTTGCTGGCCATCCGGCTCTTGGGCGGGGTCTGCTCCCCCAGCAGGTAGGGGATGAAGGGGACCATGCCGGCGATGGTGAAGAGCGTGGTGGGATTGGGCGAGATCAGGGAGGCGGAGGGAACCACCAGATGATCCTTGTCCTGGAAATAATCGAGGAAACGCTTGGCGATTTCCGATGTGCGCATGCTGCTTCTGCTCCTTCAGACCCGGTGAACGCCGAGGGGATAACGGGTCGTCCAAATGACTCGGTTGTCCGGGGTGCGAACAGGTCGCCCGCACTCCGGACTCTTAGCTGAATATGGTGATTTTACACCGGCCAGGCGCATCTGTCCTGGCCTGTCCGCCCCAGGCTCAGCCCTGGAAACGGTCCAGATAGCGGCGGTCCAGCTCATCCTGTCGCTGGTGCATGGTCTGGGTGAACTGGCGCACCAGGCCGGACAGGGTCCGTGAGGCCACCTGGTCCTGGTCCTCGCCCAGCACGAATTCCCTTGCACGCTTGGGGGTATTGGCCCTGACATAGGCCTCGGCCTTGGTCACCAGGACTACGCCTGCCGTGACGCCCAGGCCCATCCAGAAGATCCGTTTGAACATCAGCGGGTACTCCCCTCGTTCCCTTGGCCGTCATTGGCCTTTTTTGCTGTGGAGGACTTGGATTCGGCGCTGTTGCGGCCACCAGAAAGGAATGACGAGATCGTCTTGCGCAGGGCATAGAGGAAGGCTGCCACTTTGATGACCGGCTTGCCCAGCATGGATCCGTACAGGTCGGTCAGGGCGCCGACGTTGCCTGCCGTGGTCGAGGCCGCTGCGGAGATGCGATTGACGTCGGTCAGGGTCTGGTTGAGCTGGGTGACCGTGCTGGTGGACTCGTCCAGGGTGGGCACGACATGGTCGCCCGCCTGCTTGATGGTCTGCGCCAGCTGGTCGAAGAGCTTCCCCAGACGAATCAGGGGATAGATCAGAAACCCTGCCAAGATAGCGAAGGCAATGGCCGCTATCAGGCCGGCAATCTGTCCTACGTCCATCTGCTACCTCTCTTCCATTGGTACGATACTGGGGACAACGCTAGCACGCGCCGTCTATCAGACCAGGCCATGACCGGCCGGTTGAAGCCGGTTCAACGGTTGAAGGACCGAACCTGCAGGGCGCGCTCAAAGGGGGCCTCCGTATCGAAGTCGAATATGGTGACGCTTCCGTTGCTCGGGCGGCTGCTGGTGTCATAACGCCCGCCGCCGAATCGGTTGACCAGACTGAGCAGGGTGTTGCCGTGCGAGATCAGCAGGACACGGTCGCCATCTTTCAGATGCGGGTCGGCGGCAATCAGTGCGAATCCGCCGGCAATGCGCGTCCAGTACTCGCTGTCGGACTCCGCATCACCGAAGGGATCGGCCTCCTTGAGGAAGTCCCTGGTAGCAGCAAGTCCGAACTGGTCCACAATCTGCTGGTAGGTGCCCGCCCCATGAGGCGCGCCTGCGGCCCACCAGGCCATGGCCATGTCCTGCCCCTCGAAGTAGCCGTAGAACTGCTCGCGGAAGTGGCTGTCGCTGACCGGCTCAGGCTTCTTCTCCGACTGGTTCTGGTCCAGGATTCTGCGGACTGTCTCCTGGGCGCGAGTGGTGTCCGAGCAGTAGGCGGCAGCAAAGTTCACCTTGCTCAATTTACGACCCGCACGGTCGGCATCCTCCAGCCCCGATGCAGTCAGCGGCGAGTTGGACCAGCCTTGAAGACGGTTGTAGCGGTTGAAATAGGTCTGCCCATGGCGGACGGCATACAGATGGAGCAACATGCCCCCATTATCCCACCCATGTCCCAGCGGGCTCGGCAGATCCTGACATGCAAAAGGCCCCGGACGGACCGGGGCCTCAAAGTTACTAGTGGAAGTTCCTAGTGGTCAGCGAGCGTAGAACTCGACCACGTACTGGATGTTGATCTGAACCGGGATCTCCTCCGGCTCGGGCTTGCGGACCAGGCTGGCCTTCAAGGAGGCCAGGTCCACGTCCAGGTAGCCGGGGACTGCGGGCAGCACATCCCGGTGGACGCCTTCGGCAGCGATCTGGAAGGGGACCATGGTCTGGCTCTTGGGCTTGACCTGGATGGTCTGGCCGGGCTTGACCCTGTAGGAGGGGCGGTCCACGATGTTGCCGTCGACCAGGATGTGGCGGTGAACCACGTACTGACGGGCCTGGGCGGTGGTGCGGGCGATGCCGGCGCGCAGGACCAGGTTGTCCAGGCGGCACTCCAGCTCGCGAAGCATGGCGGCACCGGTCTGGCCGGACTCATGGGTGCCCCGCTCATAGGCGGCACGCAGCTGCTTCTCGGAAACGCCGTACTGGGCGCGCAGCCTCTGCTTCTCACGCAGACGGACGGCGTAGTCGGACTCGGTGCGACGGCGGCTGCGGCCGTGCTCGCCGGGGCCATAGGGGCGCTTCTCGAACAGGCGCTGGGCCTTGGGAGTCAGGGCGATGCCCAGAGCGCGGGACAGGCGGACCTGGCGACGCGCACGCTGAATGTTAGTCATTGATGCAATCCTTACTTGCTTCTGTCGTTATCTGAACGAAGACGGCCGGAACCGTCGAGTCAGGCCTCTCCAATGCTTCACCGTGCCAAGCACGAACGACCTTGCGGCCGCCGACCCATTGATGGGCTGAGACTCCAGATAGGTTCGCGCACAAATGCGCAAACCAAGTGTTTATTAAACCACATGTGCCCGACCGACGGCAGAGAGTATGTTGTGATATATTCATACCAACGGTCGGTATGATATTGGGTCAAGGCTGGCAAACTGCCCAACCAATCAACAACGACTCATCATCATCTACCTGAAAGGAAAACGGCCATGGCCCGCAACGCACATCCTGAGCTGACGCAGGAACGAATCATCAAAGCCGCCACGGAGCTCTTCACCCGTCAGGGCTACGACAAAACCAGTATGCAGGACATCATTGATGCGACCGGAGGCCTGAGCAGAGGGGCCGTCTACCACCATTTTCGATCCAAGGAAGACCTCTTCGACGCCGTGGCCGACAGGTTGATGAAGGCCATGAGCGAGACGACCGGCAAGAACCATGCCCGCTCGAGGCAAGGCACGGCTTTGGAGCAGCTGCAGTCGCTCTTCTCCCCCAAGCGAGCGCAAAAGAGACTGGAGGCCGCGAATCTGATGTTCCGCAAATTCAACCCAAAGGCCAATCCCAAGATGATCGGCATGGAATTCACCGCCTTGGTGGATGAGCGGGACGACTTTGTCGACCTGATCACACAGGGCAATCAGGACGGATCAATGCATGTGAACCAGGTCGAACAAGCCGCGGAGATCCTCCGCCTGCTGGCCAACATGTGGCTGCTGCCCTTCTTTCGCCAAGGCACGCAAGCTGAGCTGCGCACCAGAGCCGCCTGTTTCTTCACGATCATGCAAAGCTTGGGCATCCCCCTACAAGATCAGGGATTCTCGGACCTTCTGGCATCCTTCGGCACCGACGCCAAAAGCAACGACCATGAGAAGACTGAAAGCGAAGTCGCGATATGAACCCGCCCGCTCACGACCAAGCTCCAAATAGAGACCGCTCCAAGGGCAGAGGGCTGCTGACACTGCCGTTCATTGCTCTTCTGACGACTGAGATTCTCTCCAATCTGGGGCAAACATGTTTGGTCTTCGCCCTTCCGCTTCACCTGCTCAACATCTCAGGATCGGCATCCCTCTATGGCATGGTCTCTGCTCTGGCGGTCCTTCCATCCATACTCCTGACCCCCCTGGGCGGAGCTCTGGCCGACCGGCTGCACAAGCAGTCCACCATGGCGGTCCTGGACATTCTGTCAGCATTGACCGCCTTCTTGTACATCCTGATAAGCCAGAAGATTGACCCGGTTTTTTTGACCGTGGCCTGCATGATGCTGGTCAATGCCTACAGAGCCTGTTACAGCCCAACGGTGCAGGCGGCCCTTCACTGTCTGGTGGACAGAAAAGACCTGACCCGTGCATCAGCCCTGGTTTCCCAGGCGATCTCCCTGGTAGGAATGATCGGACCAGTAGTGGCCGGCATGGTTATGGGCTTCTTCGGAATCATGCAAGTGGTCGGGGTTGCCGCTCTGGTCTGTCTTCTCTCTGCCGTCTGGATCAGAATCGCCGTCAGGATTCCCGAACCAGCACAGAGCTCCTCCCAAGGACCAAGAGCACTGGTGGGCCACCTGGTCGCGGACACCAAAGCAGCTGCACAATTCCTCATCAGACATAGCAACCTCAAAGTGGTCATAGGACTCAGCCTGGCGGCCAACCTGATCTTTGCCTCCTACATCAACGTGGCCCTGCCATATATGATCACTCGGACACTGGGTCTGAGCAATGCCATGCAGGGGCTGGCCGAAGGGATACTGGCCTCCGGGAGCCTGCTTGGAGCCATCTTGGTGTCCATCCGCCCTAGCTGGTTCTATCTGCAACGGATACCCTTGCTGCTCTCGGGCAGCGCCCTGGTCCTCCTGCCCATTGCCGCAGGGCTGCTTCTGCATTTGCCTGCTCATGTCCTCTTCGCCCTGGTAACCGGGTGCATGGCTCTGGCTGCGGGAATGGTGCAGACGGTCAACATCACTTCCATGTCCTATGAGCAGATTCATACCCCTGCAATGCTGATAGGCAAAGTTATAGGGCTGACCAACAGTCTATGCATGTGCGCGATTCCGCTGGGACAGGCCGCCTTCGGCCCGCTGATCGACCACTGCCCCATGACCCTGATCATCGCTGGGGTGGTCACGGTGACACTACTGACATGTCTGATTGCCAGACTGGCCATGAAGCCGGATGAATGATCAACGAAGTGAAGGCCTTTTGAATGCCGCGCCGGCGCTTTTTCGCCATTGACGACCAGGGATCCATCGCTTAGCGACATAGACACAAAAGCGTCTCAATAAGGCTGACAGGCCTTACTTTGCTGAGGGGACTGTCTCGCAAATCCTCCGAGTGAAGGCGTCGCGGCGTTCAGGTGTATCAATCTTCGAATCTATGAAGCCCAGAATGCTGGCCCCGGTGAATTTGATACCGCAGAATTTCAGGATGGAGTACTTCCATCGGGTCACGGTGGAGCCATACATCTTGGAGACGAAGGCCGGCCCATGGCTGCTACTGATAATTTGCGCCGTCTTGCCTCTGAGCAGCCCCTCCGACTTAAGGCTGCTCTCATATCTGTAGGCAAATTGGGGCGTGAGTACCCTATCCAGCCAGCCCTTGAGGATGGCCGGTTCGCCCGCCCACCAAATGGGGAAGACGAAGACCAGATGATCGGCTCGTGCAACCATGTTTTGATAACGCTTAGGCGCTGATTCGTCCTCCATGTGCTTGACATAGCCGTAGCGAAGCACTGGGTCAAAGTCTTCCTGGCTGAGGTCGATCATTTCGACCGTGTGGCCTTTACGCCGGGCAGCTTGTGCATAAGCCTGGGCGTTGGTGTGGCTGAAACTACCTCCATAGGGTGATCCTTGAATAACGAGTATGTTCATATCATTTACTTCTTCAGTTGTGCTGCATTCGGTTTTGGCTCTATTCTCCAAAATTATTTTATATTCGGTAGATTACCATAAGCAAAACCGTTGACAGAAAGATGATATGAATGCGGAAAAACTACCCGATCATGCTGGGGTCGGAACTGACAGGAGCGACCAGGGTGGCCCGCGTGCGCGTCAGGCGGGAGACCATGAGACCGAGGCAGGCATAAGCCAGTGCAAACAGTGCGACCACGGTCAACGGAAGACCCCAGGAGGCCGGACCTGCTGCGCTGGAATCCATGATTGATTGGACTGCTGTATTGTACCACCAGCCCGGCGTCAATTTGCCGATGGTCTGCATGACCGGAGGCAGGGGGCCTCCCGAACTTGACCCGGAGGTGAACATAACCACCAGGCCGAAGATGACCCCTACCGAGTTTATGAGAGAAGAGGAAGGATTGAACTGAGCAAGCATGAATCCAAAGGAGGCCGCCGACACAGCGAATATCAGCATGACGAAAAAGCTCAGCAGCACCCTCCCCCAGCCAAGCGAAGCCAAGGACACCCCTGACGCCGCCATGCTGAAAGCGACGAGTGCCACGTAGTATAACCAGGAGAAGCCCGCCAGGATGAGGGCTGCTGTGAGCTCCTGTCCGTTCAGGCTGCTTGATCGCATTGGAGAGGCAAGCAGGCGTCGATGTCGGTCGGGAGAACTGAAGGCTCCGAAAAGCGTAGCAACACAGACCGTCAGCGCTGTCATCAGGGGAAAGGCAGCCAGGCCGACGGTGGTGGCGAAGCCTTCCAAGAGGGCGCCATGGTCATCATCCTTTGGGCTGGCATGGATGCCCACATGTGGCTGGTTGCTGGCATAGTGCGATACTGCATAGGCAGCCGCATCCTCGATCGCTGCAGACGAATGCAGCTTCATGGGACCGTTTTGACCCAGATCTGGTAGCAGAGCAGTACGAAGAGCATCGAAATAACTGTCCACCTGCAGTTGTGCCAAACTGCCGCGGCTGGAATTATAGGAGGCAGCTGTTTCAACTTTAGGGAAATCAGTGGCTTTGCTACCGCTGTGAGCTTGGGTAGCAGTATCTTCAAGCGCATCAAGAAAGCGTTGGCCATATCCCGCTGGAATGATGACGGTCAAATCGCTTTTGCCGGATACATTGGCGTCCTGCAGGGCTTGAGGCTTATCTTCGACTGTCACCAGTTGGGCCGACTTGCCCAGGTACCGCTCCAGACCTTGGCCCAGCTCACAACCGACCTGGTTGCCACGGTCCCTGTTGATAACGACTATTTTCGCCTTCGCGGGTTCAAAGCGCCCAACCGAGCTTGAGGCATTGGCACGTACCGCGGCCTGCATGTTTGTGGAACCGATGACGATCATGATGAGGCTCATCCCCACCAGGTACAGGAGGAGGTAGAACTTATGCGCCCAGATGACGCGCAGTGCCGTTTTACAAGTATTCATAACGTTGTTTCCTTAGGAACAGACCACAGATGGCCAGGAAGACGGCGGCCATGATAGCCAGGATGCCGCAGGTCCGGGCGAAGGGTGCCAGGCTGTCGTAGTAGACGATGTCGTAGAAGAGGTTGGAGACCTGCTTGACGGGGTTGATCAAGTGAAGGATCGGAGCGTGCTCCTGGATGGCGTTGTTGAGGTCCATAGCCAGGCTGCCGTAGAGACCGATAAAGGCGCTCAGCGTGCAGTCGATGCCTATGACCAGGCCAACCTTCGTTTCGGTGGAAAGTTTGGGAATGGCGCCCATCATAGAACCGAAAGCAGTGGCCATGAAGGTGCCCACGGCGATGGCTATGAGGGCTATCAGGTCACGGCCGCCGGTTTGCACGCCGCAGACTGTGCGGACGAAGATGTATGCGACCAGAAGGCTGACTGCAGAAAAGAGCCAGGAGGCCAGGAAGGCGCCCGCTGCCTGCCGCCACTTGGAGCTGGGAGAACTGGCCCGTCGGGCTCCCAGGGCTGAAAGGTTGGGCTGAGTCCTGGCAATCATCTCTGCTGCGGTGCTGGCGCCGATAAGGCAGGCCATAGCGAGCACGGCAAAGAAGTAAGGTGCGGTCATCGAAGGATTGATATGGGTCAGACGGATTTGCTTAGTGTAGGTCTGTTGGCCGGATTGCAGCAGTATTTGAGTATTTGGCAAGGCCAAGGTTGAGCTTGCCGAGTTGGCCTGATTGAAGCTGACTAGCGAGGCGGAGAGAATAGAGACCGTTATGCCTTCTGAGGCAGTTGAGTCGGATTGGATGTTGGCGGCTTCACGATCGGACAGGACCATGTTGACCCGTCCGTCAGAACCCGCGTACAGGTAGCCGATGTCCTTCTGACTATCCAGACGTGTGTCTGCTTCGGCCCTGGAAGCCACTGTCGTCGGGATAAGCAGCTGAGTCTCATCGGTCCCTGCCTTGGGTTTCTTCGATAGTGATGAAACCAATTCGTCAGCACCCAGGCTGGCTTTCCAGTTGGCGTCAGAGACTATGGCGAAATGTTGCGCCTCGGCAGAGTAACCGTCTTGCAGGTTGCCCATGATGCCCAGCATCAGAGCGGCCAATATGACTGGAAATGCCAGTACCCAGAAGAGGGAGGAGGTGTTGCGTATCGAGGTCTTGACGTTGATCAGGAATGAGTTCCACATGAATAGATGCTCCTTACGGCAATTGAGCCTGGGACCGCGCTCAGTCGCGCAGTTCCTTGCCGGTCAGTTCCAGAAACACGTCGTTCAGGGATGGCGGACGGCTGGTCAGGTGGCCGTAGCTGGTCTGGGTGGATTCCAGGACCGTCAGCACATCCTGCAGGTTGTGCTCGCCCTGCCGGCAGTGGATGACCAGCTCCTTGCCGTCATAGTCGACGGACTGGGTCAGAGGCAGGGCGCGGATCTTGGCCAGAGTGGACTCCTGCAGGTCCAGGGTCTCGACGGTGACCTGCTCGCCGGCCTGGACCATGCCCTTGAGCTCCTCAGCAGTGCCTAGGGCGATCTGTCGGCCGTGGTCCATGATCATGATCCGCGTGCAGATCTGCTCCACCTCCTCCATGTAATGGCTGGTGTAAACCACCGTGGCCCCCTGGGCATTCAGCCGTTCGATGCCTTCCAGGATTGCGTTGCGGCTCTGGGGGTCAACGGCGACGGTAGGTTCGTCGAAGAAGATGAGGTCGGGCTGATGGGCGATGCCACAGGCGATGTTGAGCCTGCGCAACAGACCGCCCGACAGCTTGCCGGGACGGAACTTGCGGAAGTCGCCCAGCCCTACGAAGTCTATGGCCTGTTCCACCAGCTCCTTGCGGTCGGCCTTCCTGGGCACATAGAGGGAGCAGAAATAGTCAATGTTCTCCTGCACGTTCAGTTCGTTGAAAACAGCCACATTCTGTGGAACCACGCCGATACGACTTTTGAGGTCATAGGAGGTCGGGGTCATCTCCTGCCCGAATATCCGAACCGTCCCCGATTCAAAGCTGAGCAGTGCCAATATGCAGTTGATGGCGGTTGACTTGCCTGAACCATTGGGGCCGAGCAGTCCGAATACCTCACCTCTGCTGACTTCCATGTCGAAGTGGTCCAAGGCCACCATGTCACCGTAGCGCTTCACCAATGCGCTGACCTGCAAGGCCGGCTCTTGCTCATCTGAACTGTTCATGATTCCATCATCCCAGCTACGGCTGGCCCAACACCGTGACAGCCGTCATCGATATTGTGGATGTTCGAATCAGACCTATGACATTTGTCATGGGTGATTCTGCCTGCTGTCAGGCTCAGGAAGGGGTAGCCCGACAATTACTATTGAGACAATAGGGCAAGAGGGCGAGGAGATAGTCATGGGCAGGATAGCTGGATGGCTGGTCCTGCTTGCTCTTGGGACCTTATGCGGATCATGGTCTGGTTCAGGGGTTTCAGGAACCCTGATCGCCGGACTCCTGGCCTCGCTGGCCGCAGGAGCCCTGTGTGAATGGCTGCTGCCGGCGCCAGGCTCCATGTGGGGCAGTGGTCTGGTGTCGATTTTGGCAACGTTCATACCAGACTGGCTTTTCTTTTTGCCGGCCCTGGCTTTCGAGGCGGGAGCCGGGCTCGGAACCATGGTCCCGGCTACAAGATCAGCCAGCCTGAAAGACTCCCAGGCCAAGGATTCTGGACTGGCCTGGCCCAGGCTACTCTCGGCCTTGCTTCCGGCATTCCTTTGGTTGATACCTGCCATGGCCGACCTCATACTGTTCAGTGGCCTCACCCAACGCTATGCCCTGCTGGCTTTGCTGATCTCAGCGCTGGCACAAGCCGGCGGACTGGCATGTGCGCACTTGGCAGTGGCTAAGGGGCGTGTCTGGCAGATTGAGGACACCGAACGCTACCGGATTCGCCAACTGCGCGGCCGCATCAACGACCTGGACGAGGAGCGGGCCCAGGCGACCCGAATGGCGCACTTATCCGAGCGGACACGGATCGCCCGAGATATTCATGACAATGTGGGCCACCTGCTCACCCGAGCAATCATGCAAATCCAGGCTGGCCGGGTGGTTGCGCAGAGCAGGGGCGATCAGAGTACCGAGCAGATACTGGATGATGTCGGCAAGACCTTGGACGAGGCCATGACCACAATCCGTCGTTCGGTGCATGACTTGGAGGATGAGGGCACCGACTTCGCATCCCAGATGGAGGATGCCAGCTCCGAGGCTTCTATGGGGCGGTTGCAGGTCAATCTGAACAATGGCATTGAGACAGCTCCTGCGCCAGTGTGCCGTTGCCTGGCCACCATTGTTCGTGAGGCCCTTACCAATACGATCCGCCATTCTTCAGCCAAGTCAGCGCAGGTGGTTCTGCGCGACCTCCCGGCCTTCTGGCAAATGGTGGTGCAGGATGACGGCGGGAGTCAGCAGTCGCAGCCTGACGGCACTCGCCCAAAGGAGCCAGAGCTCCAGCGCGGCATGGGGCTGGCTGATATGGAGGCCAGGGCCAGAGCCTTGGGCGGCACGGCCAACAGCGGTCCCAACCGACAAGGATGGAAGGTCTTCGTATCCTTGCCCAAGGAGCCCTGGTCCAGCCACAGCACAAATGAGCAAGTAGAGGATAAGAAGGTCATGGCATGAAAGTCGCTATCGCTGATGACGATCCGATCGTCTGCTCATCCCTGTCAACGATTCTGACGGCAACCGGTACTGCAGACGTGATCTGGACAGCCAATGACGGCCAGTCAGCCCTTGAGAGTTTTCAGGCCCCTGGCGGCAGGCCTGACGTGCTGCTGCTTGACGTGCAGATGCCGGGCATGGATGGCCTGGAGGCGGCGGAGCGCATCATCGCCGTGGATCCGGCTGCTCGGGTGCTCTTTCTGACCACCTTTGCAGACAAGGAATATATTTCCCGCGCCCTGGCCTTGAGTGCCAAGGGGTATGTGATCAAGCAGGACGTGGCCTCGGTGGTGCCGGCCCTCCAGGCCGTTATGGCCGGGCAGACGGTTCTTGGAGCCGAGGCCGTGGCTAATCTGTCACTTGGCGATGAGGACAAACGGACGCGAAAGAATCCGGCTGATACCGTTCCCCGGCGCTTCCAAACACTGACTGACCGCGAACGTGAAATCGTCGCTCTGGTGGCCGACGGCCTCGACAACCAGGCCATCGCCAGGCGGCTCTACCTCAGCGAGGGCACCGTCCGCAATCACATCTCCGCCATCCTGTCCAAGACCAACCTGGCCAACCGCACCCAGCTCGCTGTGGAATGGCTGTCCTCGCAAGAGTCATGAGCGCATAGATTCTGTGGTCCCGTCCGTGGGTAGGCCCTGAGTCTCGATCGTTCAGAGCTTTTCGATCGGCGCCAAGCGCAGCATCAGCCTCTTGGTCCCCTCGGAGCCGAAGTCCACGGTCAGGACCGAGTTGTGCCCCTTGTCCTGAATGTCGACCACCTTGCCCAGGCCATACTGGTCGTGGGCCACCCTGTCTCCCAGGGAGAAGTCCTGAATGGATAGGCCGTTCGACTTGGGCTGGGCCGAGGCCCTGCCAGCGTGTGAGGTTGACGACGGGTTTGTCGTGCTCCGCCGGGTCGTGACCCTTCCATTTCTGGAGGAGGAGCTGCGAGAGCCATACCCCGATGATCCGAACGACCGCTGCGAGGAGGTCCGAGAGCGCCCGTATCCATTGCGGGAAGAGCCAAAGCCGCCGAATGAACGATGGCCGAATGCACGGCCGTCGCTTTCATCCTCGAAGCCGCCGAATTCGTCCTCATCATCACCCAGGTCCCAGCCCGCGCGCATCCGCTCGTTGCCGGCCTGTCGACGCTTCCAATCGATCAGGTTGTCAGGGATGTCGTCCAGGAATTGGCTGGGCAGCATTTCATTGACCTGCCCCCACTGGGAGCGGACGGCGGCCCGGGTCAGGTAGAGACGCCGCTTGGCACGGGTCACGCCCACATAGGCCAGCCGACGCTCCTCCTGCATCTCGTCGGCATCCTCCAGGCAACGTGAGTGTGGGAAGGTTCCCTGCTCCATGCCGGTCAGGAAGACCACCGGATACTCCAGACCCTTGGCCGTGTGCAGGGTCATCAGCGTCACCTTGCCCGAGTCGTCGCCAAGGCCAGGCAGCTGGTCCGAGTCTGCCACCAGTGCCGTGGTCTCCAGGAAACCGGCCAGCGTGGCGTCGGGAGTCTTCTGCTCGAACTCGGCTGCCACGGACTGCAGCTGACCAAGGTTCTCCAGCCTGGAGGCATCCTGCGGATCGACCGACTTGCGCAGCTCATCCAACATGCCGGACTCCTCCAGAACCTTCTCAACAATCTGGGACGGCTTGGTATCGTGCTCTGCGGCAAAGCCGGTCAGGGAGGTGATCAGATCCCTGAAGGCCTTCATCCGCTTGACCATCAGCGTGGAGGCTCCGGGCACCTCCTCGATATGCTGCACCCCCTCCCAGAAGGAGACCTGATGCAGATCGGCATAGGAGGTCGCCGCCGCCTCGGCACGTGCGGCCAGTCCGCGCTTGGGCACGTTGAGTATCCGCCGCATGTTCACATCGTCCTGAGGATTGGCGATGGCGTGCAGATAGGCCAGGGCGTCCTTGATCTCCTTGCGCTCGTAGAAGCGGGTCCCACCCACCAGCTGATAAGGCAGGCCGGCGTTGATCAGCCCCTCCTCCAGGGCGCGGGACTGGGCGTTGGCCCGGTACATGATGGCCATATCGGAATAGGGAATGCCCTCCTCGCTGCGCAACCGGGCAATCTCGGTGGCGATCCAGGCGGCCTCCTGCTGGGCGTTGTCGGCGGCATAGCCCACGATGGGCTCCCCCTTGCCCAGGGCGGTCCAGAGCTTCTTGGGCTTGCGGCCCTCGTTCTTGACGATGATGGCGTTGGCCGCATCCAGAATGGTCTGGGTGGAACGGTAGTTCTGCTCCAGAAGGATGGTCCGGGCTCCGGGGAAGTCCTTCTCGAAGTCCCTGATGTTGCTGATGTCGGCCCCTCGGAAGGCATAGATGGATTGGTCCGAATCGCCCACCACGGTGATCCAGGCCTGGTCCTGTTTGCCGGCATCGGCACCGGCCAGCTCGCGCATGAGCACGTACTGGGCATGGTTGGTGTCCTGGTACTCGTCCACCAGCACGTAGCGGAAGCGGTGGTGGTAATACTGCGCCACCATCGGGGACTGCTGGAGCAACTGGACCGTGCGTACGATCAGATCGTCGAAGTCGACCGCGTTGGCCTGAGCCAGCCGGTGCTCGTACTCGGCGTAGACCACGGAGTAGAGCTCCTCCTCGTTGCCGAAGCGGGCGGTGATCTGCTGGCCACGCTGCCCGGGCCGGTAGTCGGGGGCGTACTCCTGCAGCTGTGTGCGCCAATCCTGCAGGTTGTTCTTGTAGTCGGAGATGTGGCTCAAAATGTTTCTGGGGGTGTAGCGCTTCAGATCGATGTTCAGATCCTTGCCGATCAGCTTGATCAGGCGCTCGGAATCAGCCGTGTCATAGATGGTGAAGCCCGATCGCAGGCCGATCTCCTTGCCGTCCCGCCTCAGAATGCGCACGCAGGCCGAATGGAAGGTGGACACCCACATGCGGTCGGCCACGGGCCCGATCAGCCGGCGCAGACGCTCGCGCATCTCCGATGCTGCCTTGTTGGTGAAGGTAATGGCCAGAATCTGGCTGGGCCAAGCGCCGAACTGGCTGAGGATCCAGGCGATTCTGCGGGTCAGCACCCTGGTCTTGCCCGAGCCTGCACCTGCACCGATCAGCAGGGCCGGCCCCTGGTATTGCACTGCCTCGGCCTGCCGATCGTTGAGTCCCTTGAGCAGCTCCTTGGCGCTGCGCTGGATCAAGTCCGGTTCCTCGTTCACAAGCCACCTCTTGCCATCTGGTCTCCGTCACCATCACAGGCCGGATGGCGCACACCCGGCAAAGAACCATTTCTACCACAAAGCGGTGTCATCGGATCTTGGCTCAAGGGTTAGTCAGCAGACATACCGGCAGACATAAAAGACCCCGTCCGCCTTGAGAATAGGGAAAGCGAACGGGATTTAGTCGGGGAAGTCGAGATGACCCAGTCAGTTGCGCACTTGGTCCTTGGCGTTGTTGACAGCCTCGGTGGCGCCCTGCTCAGCCTTGGCCTTGCCAACCTTGGCATCGGCCTTGGCCTGGTCCATCTTGTCGGAGGCAGCGTCCTTGGCGTCGCCCATCTTGTCCTGGGCAGCGTCCTTGGCGTCGCCCATCTTATCGGCAACGGCGTCCTTGGCATCGGATGCCTTGTCCATAACCGTGTCCTTTACATCGCCAGCGACATCGGAAATCTTCTCGCCGGCAGACTTCATGGCATCCTTTGCATCATCCAGAATCCCCATATGATCCTCCTTAGGTCCTTGAACGCACCGCGACGATGCGTGACCATTGTGGTCAATTTTCACTGTAATAGTCAGGACCTTGAATCCGCGCATTGACGGGCTGACACGCCAGGAAGACACTACAATCCGCTGGAGGTGAAACCTGGCGGACCAGGGCAGCCGGACCACAGTCCCAGAACCGGGTTATCTTGGTGTCTATCCGTCGGGACCAAAGGGGCCCCGCTCTCATGACGACAAGGACGATGACATGCAGGAACTTGAGGAGCGAATCCGCCGCCAGGGCACGGTCAAGCCTGGCAATGTACTCAAGGTGGACGCCTTCCTCAACCATCAGTGCGACGTACGGCTCTTCGACCACATGGGCGCTGAATGGGCCCGCCTGTTCGCCGGTCACCGGATCGACAAGATTCTGACCATCGAGGCATCCGGCATCGGCATCGCCTGCCTGGCCGCCCGCCACTTCGGGGACGTGCCGGTGGTCTTCGCCAAGAAGACCCAGTCCATAAACCTCGACGGCGACCAGTACACGGCCCGCATCTACTCCTTCACCAAGCAGCGTGAGTACCCCGTCATCGTGGCCAAGCGCTTCCTCAAGGAGGGCGAGCATGTGCTGATTCTTGATGACTTTCTGGCCAAGGGCAACGCCCTGCATGGTCTGATCGACATCTGTCATGACGCCAAGGTCGTCATTGAGGGTATCGGCATCGCCGTGGAGAAGGGCTTCCAGGAGGGGGGCCGCACCCTGCTCAAAGAGGGCTACAACCTCAAGTCCCTGGCCATCGTGGAAAGCATGGACCCGGACCAGGGCACCATTACCTTTGCTCCCAATCCTGCCTGAGCAGGTCGGCGTCCGGTCTGGGTCGCGTAAATAATACGGTCAGTCCACCTGATGTTCGCTGGTGCCACCCTCCAGAATGGTCTTCACGTCGTTCAGGGAGATGTTGACCATTGCGGTCACGGCGGCATCGGTGTAGAAGCCGATGTGGGGCGAGACCTCCACATTGGGCATGGCCTTGAGGGTCTCCAGGGCCTGGTTGTCGACCTTGGTCCCGCTCAAATCATTTTCGAAGATTCCGGCCTCACCCTCGATGGTGTCGATGGCGGCACCGGCAATGGACTTGGTCTGCAGGGCCTTGATCAGGGCCGGGGTGTCCACAATGGGGCCACGGGCGGCGTTGATCAGGAAGGCCGAGGGCTTCATAGCTTCCAGGGCCTGCGCGTTGATCAGATGGTGTGTTGTCTCGTCAAGCGGCGTATGAACGGTGACGATGTCGGCCCGCTGCAAAAGGGTGGGCAGGTCCACGTAATCCAGGGTGTCTGCCAGCTCGGGGCGGTGAACCGGATCGTTGGCGATGACGGTGGAGCCCAGGGCCCGGAAGGTTCTGGCCACGGCCGATCCGATCTTGCCGGCTCCGATGATCCCCACCGTCAGGTTGTGAATCTCGTGGGCCTGAAGCCCGGCCCAGGTATAGTCGTCCTTGGCCTCGCGAGCGCTGGCCTCCCCCAGATGCCGGACCAGACGCATGACCTGGGCCAGGACCAGTTCGGAGACCGACCTGGGCGAGTAGGCAGGCACGTTGGTGACGACCAGCCCATTCTCCCGAGCGGCCTGCAGGTTTACGATGTCATACCCCGTGATTCGCAGGGTCAGCTGCTTGAGGCCGTAGTCCTTGAGCCGCTGGTAGAGCTCCGGCTCGGGCAGGGCCGCGTGCTGCTGGATGACGATACCGTCGTATCCCTTGATCATGTCCACGGTCTTCATCCCCAGGTCGCGGTCTGTGGTATCCACTTGGATGTCATTGGCTTGCGCCCAGGCCTGAATGGCCTCCTGCTCGTCGGGGCGCACTGAATACATCAGAATGCTGCTCATTGTTTCTGTCCTCGGTAACTGTCTTCTTTGATTGTTGCTAGATGATGGTTGTCGCACGAATCGCCGGCGGGGTCAGCCGCGATTTTGAGCGCGCATATAGTCGCCAATCCGCTCCACGGCGGTGTGCAGATCCTCCATGGAGGCAGCATAGGAGATGCGGACGTAGCCTTCTCCCCCAGGCCCGAAGCTTGCTCCGGGGATTACCGCCACCTTGGCCTTTCGAGCCAGGTCGTAGACGAAACTCCAGCTGTCGCGCATGCCCTCGGGCAGCCGGGCGAAGATATAGAAGGCCCCCTTGGGATCGATGACGTCCAGACCCACCTCGGGCAGAGCTTTGACCAGATAGTCCCGCCGCTTGCGGTAGGCCTCGCGCATCGGATCCGTGTCATTCATGCCCTTGGTCAGAGCCTCCTGGGCCGCATACTGGGCATTGGTGGTCACTGAAGTGATGGTGAACTCGTTGACCTTGCTGATCTGGTCAATGACGTCGGCAGGGCCAGCGGCGATGCCGACCCGCCATCCAGTCATGGCATGGGACTTGGAAACCCCGCCAAGAACGACCGTTTGCTCCGGCAGAATGGTGCCCATGGACACATGGGTACCCTGATAGGTCAGCTCGGCGTAGATCTCATCGCTGAGCACGAAGAAGCCATGCTTGCGAGCCACCTGGGCCAGAGCCTCCAGATCCTCGCGGGCGTAGGTCACTCCGGTGGGATTGGTCGGATAGTTGAGCACCAGGGCCTTGATCGGACCATCGCTGTTTTCGATGGCGGCCTCCAGCTTGTCCGGCTTGAGGATGAAGCCGTCATCGGAGGTGTCGACGAAGACGGTCTTGGCTCCGCTCAGCTGGGCGATGGGGATGTAGAGCGGGAAGATGGGCGTGGGCAGGATGACCGTATCCCCCGGGTTGATCATGGCGGTAAGGCCCGAGAAGATGCCCCCGGTGGCCCCGGCCGTAATCACCATCTGGGTGTCAGGGTCGTAGTCCAGCCCGTACTTGGCGTGTAGATAGCCGGCCGCCGCCTTGCGCAGACTGGGCATGCCGCGACTCTCGGTGTAATGACTGTGGTTGTCCTGGATGGCCTGGATGCCCGCCTGCTTGACGTGCTCGGGGGTGAAGAAGTCCGGCTCCCCCAGGGTCAGCTTCACGATGCCGTCTATTCCGGCGATCTCCTTGTTGAACTCGAGAATGTCGCTCGGTGCCAGGGCTTTGACCCTGGCATTCATATGATCCGCCAATGTCATTGGCTTGTCCTTTCCCATGCGGTTACTACAACCATTGTCGCTGGTGCCGCCCTACCGACTATGCGGTGACGATGCACGGGAAATGCTGTCGACGACTGCAGGGCCGGTGGGTTCCGATCCATGCAACCGTTCCTACAAGGCACGCGGCGTCACAAATCGAATCCGTGCCACCAATAGGTAAATCGTGTGCCCTGCATGCTGAAACCTCCTGCGGAATCTACAATCAGCATTGTTAAGAAGCGTACAGCGAAGTTTCGGCAATCCTATAAACGCGACCATTATTTGACCAGTCTCTTCCATTTTGTGGACATGACTGGCATCCAAAACACATTTTTATAGCAGGTGACATGGTACCAGGCCAGATTAATCTTCAGGTTCCCTGGAAGGCTTCCTCGGATCACCCATTCACCAGGCTGGCAAATCGCAAACCGCGAATCTTTACCAGCACATTGAGATAGCCCCCTCCCCACACAAACTCTCATCTCATTCCAACCCATTACATCCCGAAGCATTTATCGGTTGTATGCTGAGCTCATCTCTTCGCTATGGCCGGCAAGCTATGGTCAGCTAAAACGAACTGGGAAAAGAGTCATGTCAAAGCGGTGTCGTACTACCAAACTCGATCATAAAAGTGGCCTTGTTTGACTGTACAGGCCTTTGCATTGAGATCGCCGTCATATACTTTGCCTCAAAGACAGGCAAGAGACAGAATTCTTGGATATCCGTCAAAAGGGGTGAGGAAATGACCAATCGAGTGGCGTTGGTCACTGGGGCCACCAGCGGCATAGGGTATGAAACCGCTCGAATGCTCGCCGAGCATGGATACCGGGTGTATGCAGCAGGACGACGTGTCGAACGACTGAAGCCGCTGGGCGACAAAGGGGTGACAGCCGTTCAGATGGACCTGACCGATTCCGCCTCCATCGAGAAGGCCGTCGCACGAATCCTGCAGAAGGAGAGGTGGGTTGATTTGCTGGTCAACAACGCCGGCTATGGCTCCTATGGCCCGGTCGAGCAGGTCTCCATTGATGAGGTCCGCCGACAATTCGAGGTCAACCTCTTCGGCCTTGCCCGCCTGATCCAGCTGGTACTGCCCGCCATGCGCCGGGCCAGACGCGGCCGGATCGTCAACACCTCTTCCATGGCAGGCCGGATGGTTACCTATATGGGTGCCTGGTACCACGCCACCAAGTACGCCCTTGAAGCCTTCAGCGACGCACTGCGTATGGAAATGCGACCCTTCGGCATCGACGTGGTCCTGATCGAGCCAGGAGCCATTGCCACCAACTGGGGCGCAATCGCCGCCGACCATCTCCAGGCGGTCACCCACAGGAGTGCCTATCAAAAGTCGGGATCTAGGGCTGCAGCCGGGCTACGCAAACTGTACTCGAGCAGGCATTTGACCAAACCATCCGCTATCGCCAGGGCCATCGTCCGTGCCTCGATCGTACGCCATCCTCGTCCACGCTACCTTCTGGGCTTCGGAGCCAAACCTTTGGTTGCCCTTCATACCCTGATCCCCACCCGTGCCTGGGACTACCTGATGGTCCATGCCAAGGACCTCTAAACTAAACGCTAAAACTATGTGCCAGAGCAATACGCCATTGAAGCCAGATGTGCGCAAGGAAGTTTAAGTTTGGTGAGGCAAAGTTCTGACCTAGCTATTGTGAAATACCAAGAGTCTGATATACATCACTTTCCTGGCCTAAGGCCGGTGCTGATGAGGACGGACGTGTGAATGACGCTGGGTTGGGATATTGCAAATAATTTGCCGCGCCTATTCGTTGATATTTGTTTCAGTCTCTGACTACTCCCAAACAAAGCAATTGCTTTAAACGCCTTTGAGCAATGGACGGTTATAATCTAATTAATTATCGTCAGCTATTAGCGTGCAGTCGGCATGTCTTTCGATAGGGGGTTTGGTTGAAGCCTGAAGAATCTGAGTTCAGCGCCGATCCGGACTCGCCCTTGGCATTTTTCCGGAACGGAATAAAGAATGGCATCACTAAAGGCAATACCGCCATCAAAGACATCGTTCATGCACTGGAACGTGAATCCTCCGAATTCGCCTTGGCTCATAAAGCCATGAATAGCGATTTGCGTTTGGTGGTAGATGCTCCAAAAAATACCCTCGATGCCATCGCTAATGGTGACATCAAGCTAACCACCGATAGAGCAGGCAACACCTTTGCCCAACTTTTGGATACCAACGGGCGATATGGAAAGAAATTACCCATCAAGCGCGAGGATTTCAGCGAGGGAATTGATCCCGTTCAAGCGGCGAACGCAATACAACTCAGGGCAATTCAAGGTCAGCTTGAAGACATCGCCCGCCAGATTGCAGTCATAGATGTGCGCGTGCAGGAAGTACTCGAGGGGCAACAGAACGACAGGCTCGGCCTCCTACAGAGCGGCATGCGCCTTTATCTGCAGGCCCGTGAAGTTGACGATGACACTCTTAGAAAGCTCCTTATATCTCAGGCTTTGCGCGCTCTATCGGACGCAGAGGCCCAGCTCGAGCTGAAGATGGAGTCTGACGTAAAATATCTCGCAAATGGCGACTACGAGCATGAAAAAGGCAAACGTACAAAACTCATCGATGAAAGAATGGAGAGCATCAACGGTTGCTTTCCCGCCATACACGAGGCGTCAATTGCCCGAGCAGCCATTTTTTGCGAACAGGGAGAGCCCAAGGCCATGGTAAAAGCCCTGGAAACATATTCGCACTTTATCAAGACGACTGTAGGAGACAATGCGGGCCTTCTAGCGGAATGCGATCGCTCCGATACAGGAACCGAACAGGGAATTTGGCGATCTCGGGCCGCACTCCAACTTGACGTATCCAAACTAAGCAAATCCCTAGCATTGCCCGTAAAGCACTTGTACCTAAAGGTAACTGATAAAAAGGATGAGAGCCATGAAGAGCGTTAGAGGCTGCACCAACCAGGAATGCGACTCTTACAAAGAGAACTTGAAATATAAAAAAGACTTCGATTACTGTCCGAAATGCGGCTCAAAACTGATGACCGTATGCAACTCCCGTGGATGCCACACTTTCTTGGATAACCCGGATAGCATCTTCTGCGCCCGCTGTTTGGCCAAAAGAAAAGACCGTGCGGATCATGTGAAGAAGAACATGTCCACCCTCGGCGGAAGCGTGTTGGTAGCAGGTGGTTTCCTCGCAAAAAAAGGCAAGACAATCGCCTCAGTTTTAGCGACGGCAAGCAAATTCATACCAAAATGAAGGTCTTCATGGACCGGAACAACATGCCTTGGGCGCGGTGGCTGGCATCCGACATGTACTCTACCCCATATGCGTGGCCAGATGACTCAGTCGACACTATACCAGCAGTTTGCTAACCGGCCAGGGAGCAACACGCTACGCCCAGATCAGTAGGTTCGAAATATGCAACATACTGACGGATAGAGCCAGAAGGCATTGGGAGTTGAGAGCGGCCAAGGCCACGACATGAGAGTTTGACGACACAAAACGTGCGATTAGTGATTCCATGATGTTGTTATATGGTTGTTATGAAAGTGAGTCATAGGCGATTCATGAAAGCGTTGAGGTATCGGCGGCTTCTGTGACGACGACTCTCGCGACTGGATTCTAAAAGTGATCAGAACTTCAGCGGCCAACAATGAGCACCAGGAATTTTGAGAGGAATAGCCATGAGCTTGACGAATGACAAGAATCCGAGGGTTGAAGTCACAAAGATATTTGCCGACTACGAACACCCCATGACTGCGGCAGTGGAATGGGCCCAAAGCATCGCCACTTCCAGGGGAATAAATCCCAGCAAGGATCAAGTTGTGTTTATCCGTGAACTCAGGCGTGCGGAGCCGAGTCTAAGTCTGAAATCCGCCGTGTACCTTGCTCAGATGACAGAGAAAGCTGTCCGAACCGAACACAACGCAGATGAAACAGGCATCAAGAGTCTGCTGGACACTGATAGCATTATTCCGTGAGCCCCACCAGTCCCATTCAAGCGAACTGGGGATATGGGTATACCTCGAAGTCATCTAAGTGACGATATATTCGGCTCACTGTGATTGAGACTCTTTTGTTTAGGCCTACCTTCTGTCCCAAGAGGATAATGCTTCTCGTCTTCCCCGCTGCTTTGCGGCAATGAGCCACCTGCGCTCTGACCCGGTGTAACACCGGTATGGCCATACTCTGGTCTTGATGATTCTGATGGTGCATACCAGAACGCCTGCGTGGATTGCTGAAGATCTCGGTCCGACTTGACTTAGAGCGCTTGCCAACCTTACCAGCGCATTACTCGGAGCCAATGAAGCATTCCCCAATTGTGCTGTAGAAGACTCTGAATCATCTCGTGTCTTTCCTGCAGGATTGATCTCATCAGCAATTATGTCGATTTTTGTTTTTGCCACAGCTACAGTAGGGCTATGCCGTTCGGCATGCATATCAACCAAAGGGTATTGATATGCGGTCAAAGAAAACACAAGCTACTGGCCCCAGTACCAACAAGCACGTCAGCGGCGCCGATGTTGGTGTTGCTAAAACAGCTAGCACCCCAGAACTCACAACAACTGTGCAGAAGCTAATAATTGAACAGGTTCCGACTAGAGAAGATGTCCCCAATGTGATGTTGGGAATAATTGAGATTTGACTGCGTAATACGACAGCATTTCAGCTGATTTATGCTCTGGGCATTTGCAATTCTGGCGACCACTGACGTCAAAAATGTTGGTCATCACCAACTTTATTGGTAATTAAGGAAGGTCGAATGAAACCAGGAAGAGACGCGGAGCGGTTTCGGCCTTTTCAACAATGCTCGTGACTGCCGAGCTGGTACTCTTATTCCTGATCGGTTCCCTGGAAACCGTGAATATTTTCTTCAATCGAAAAACAGAACACAGAAAGTCCTTCAGGGCCAGCAGTGTCATTGGGATACGTAATTATTACATCTGTTCTCACTCCCTCCTATCACAATCTTCATGCTCGGATGGGGGCCATCTTCATGGCTCTTAATTCTTGTGTTCATTACGGGTATCTTAGCCAGCGAATTACTATTCCCGGCACCGGCAGCTTCAAAAAAAAAAGAAGGAACGATGATTATGAGAATAACTACCATTTATTATTCTTGACTGTTTAGTCAAATAATGCTATCTTGACGAGCATGGGTCGCAAGAGAAGTTTCGACGACGATGAGGTACTTGCCCGTGCCCGCGAGGTTTTCCTGGAACATGGCTATGAGGGCACGTCGATTGATGCTCTCGTCAAGGCCACAGGTCTGCTCCGGGGCAGTCTCTACGGTGCCTTCGGCAGCAAGCGTGGCATGTTCGTGGCTGCGCTTCGTGATGCAACAGGTTCGGAGTCGCGCAATTCAGGAGTGCTCAATCTGGTATTGGTAGCACTCATGGAGCTGTCGGATCATGATCTTGAGGTTCGTGGGCTGGTCAGGGATTACCTTGTGAAGCTGTCCTGCTCGGGATCGGGAGATACCAATGCTGTGACCGTTGATGTAGCCAAGCTCCTTGGCGAAACGCTGCTGCAGCGTGCAGGTATTCGGTTGCAGTCTGATGATGAAAGAAGCAAGTCATGAACAACAAGGTGGCAATTGTCGGACGGTCGCTGGAGGTTGAACCGCAGGGCCTGGATAAGATGTGGTCATTCAAGGGGAAACTGGTGGTGCCGCTCGAGCATGTTCTGGGTGCGAGCGAAGATCCGGGCATTCTTGATGATACCAAGGGGCTGCGTGCGCCCGGCCTTCATGTTCCCGGTAAATGGGCCGGCACATACATTGAGCATGGGGAAAAGACATTCTGGAATGTCACCAGACCGGAAATTCCCATTGTCATCCAACTCAAGGACGAGCACTATGACCGGTTGGTGCTCGGGGTGGAGCAACCCCGCGAGCTGGTTGACCGGATCAACGCGGCCATCACCAAGCAGTAAACGACGGATTACAGCACCCAAGCTCTTCAATCGACCATCGGCGTTCGAGTAGTCAGAAGATAACCGGATAAGCCGGCATGCCATATGACCATACTGTTTTTGACGTATTGCCGTACGACTTGTCGGCCCAGATGCTCACTCCCATTCGATGGTTGCCGGAGGCTTGGAGGTGCAGTCCAGGACCACACGGTTGATGCCCGGGCACTCGTTGGTAATGCGCGTGGAGATGGTGGCCAGCAAGTCGTAGGGCAGACGCGTCCAGTCAGCGGTCATGGCATCCTCAGAGGAGACCGGACGCAGCACGATCGGCGAGCCATAGGTGCGCTCGTCGCCCTGCACACCTACTGAATGCACATTGGCCAGCAACACCACCGGGCACTGCCAGATCTGCCGATCCAGCCCGGCCTTGGACAGCTCCTCGCGGGCGATGGCGTCGGCCTCGCGCAGGGTCTCCAAACGTTCCTGGGTGATCTCGCCGATGATGCGGATGCCCAGACCGGGGCCCGGGAAGGGCTGACGCCAGACGATCTGGTCAGGCAGGCCCAGTTCGGTGCCGATGGCCCGGACCTCGTCCTTGAAGAGAGTGCGCAAGGGCTCGATCAGCTTGAACTTGACGTCCTTGGGCAGACCACCCACGTTGTGGTGGGACTTGATGTTGGCAGCACCGTCTCCGCCTCCCGACTCGACAACGTCGGGGTAGAGCGTGCCCTGCACCAGGAACTTGACTTCCTTGCCGGTCTTGCCGGCCTCCTCGATCACCTGCCGCTGGGCCTTTTCAAAGGTGCGGATGAACTTCTCCCCGATGATCTTGCGCTTGCGCTCGGGCTCGGAAACGCCCTTGAGGGCTGTCAGGAAGTCCTGCGAGGCATCCACAGCGATCAGCTTGATGCCAGTGGCGGCAACAAAATCATGCTTGACCTGCTCGGCCTCCCCCTTACGCAGCAGACCGTGATCCACAAAGACGCAAGTCAGCTGGTCGCCAACTGCCCTGTGGACCAGGGCGGCCGCCACGGCTGAATCGACGCCGCCCGACAGGCCGCAGATGACCTGGTCGTCACCCACCGTGCGACGAATCTTCTCCACCTGCTGCTCGATGATACCCGAGGCGTTCCAATCCGACGGCAGTCCGGCGCACTGATGCAGGAAGCAATCGATCAGGTCCTGCCCCAGAGGGGTGTTGGTGACCTCGGGATGCCACTGGACCCCGTACAGCCCCCGGGAAGGATCCTGCATGGCCGCCACCGGAGCACCCTCGGTATGCGCCAAAACCTCAAAGCCTTCGGGCGCACGGTTGACGGCGACGCCATGGCTCATCCACACATCCTGCCGCGCGGGAGAATCCTGCAGTATTCCCTTGGCGCTGTCTATGATGGCCTCGGTCTTGCCGTACTCCCCCAGGGCCGCCTTGTCCACCTCGCCACCCAGCTCATGGGCCATGACCTGGAAGCCGTAGCAGATGCCCAGCACGGGCACCCCCGCCTCGAAAATCCTCTTGTCGATGGTCGGCGCCCCGTCCACGTAGACGGAGGCCGGTCCGCCGGAGAGGATGACCGCCTTGGGATCCTTGGCCAGCATCTGATCCAGGCTCATCGAATGAGGCACCAGCTCGGAGTAGACCCCCGCCTCCCTGACTCGACGAGCGATCAGCTGGGCGTACTGCGCACCGAAATCGACCACCAGGACGGGACCCTGTGCCATAAGACTCCTTATATATATGCTGTATCTGCCGTGGATGCCCGAGAGCGACGAATCAACGCACGCGGACAAGTCCAGTATGGTTCCAGTTTTCGACAATGCTACCGTGATTGAGCCCTCACCGGCACCCCCGGCGGAAATTCCTGTCTGCAAGCAGACAATTCCCTCGCATTTTCTCACAAGAGCGAACACACACTGCAAGAAAACGTTCAGAAAAGTCTGCTCGTTCACGTACCATGTAGGCATTGGGTACGAACCCGACGGATGCCTGAAATGACACCGTACGAGCCCGTAACCGAAGTAAATAAACAATCGCACTATAGTGCAGGAGTACACATGACGAATCCTGTTATCGGCACCCCTTGGGCGAAGCTGGAGACCCCAATCGCCGAGGAGACCCTCGAGGCCGTCGACAAGTATTGGCGGGCGGCCAACTATCTTTCCATCGGACAGATTTATCTTCGCAGCAACCCCCTGATGAAGGAGCCCTTCACTCGGGAGGATGTCAAGCATCGTCTGGTCGGCCACTGGGGCACCACCCCCGGCCTGAACTTCCTGCTGGGCCATATCAACCGCCTGATCGCCGACCATCAGCAGAACACCGTTATCATCATGGGCCCCGGCCACGGCGGCCCCGCCGGCACCTCGCAGTCCTACCTGGATGGCACCTACAGCGAGTACTACCCCAAGATCACCAACGATGAGGCTGGCCTGCAGAAGTTCTTCCGCCAGTTCTCCTACCCGGGCGGCATCCCCTCCCACTTCGCCCCTGAGACCCCCGGATCCATTCACGAGGGCGGCGAGCTGGGCTATGCTCTCTCCCACGCCTACGGCGCCATCATGAACAACCCCAGCCTCTTCGTGCCCTGCATCGTGGGTGACGGTGAGGCCGAGACCGGCCCTCTGGCCACCGGCTGGCAGTCCAACAAGCTGGTCAACCCCCGCACCGACGGCATCGTCCTGCCCATCCTGCACCTGAACGGCTACAAGATCGCCAACCCGACCATCCTCTCGCGCATCTCCGACGAGGAGCTGCATGAGTACTTCCATGGCATGGGTTATGAGCCCTTCGAGTTCGTTGCAGGGTTCGACGACGAGGACCACCTGTCCATCCACCGTCGCTTCGCCGACATGCTGGAGACCGTCTTCGACAAGATCTGCGACATCAAGGCCCGGGCCGAAACCGACGACATGACCCGTCCCTTCTACCCCATGATCATCTTCCGCACACCCAAGGGCTGGACCTGCCCCAAGTTCATCGACGGCAAGAAGACCGAAGGATCCTGGCGCGCCCACCAGGTGCCGCTGACCTCCGCCCGCGACACCGAGGCCCACTTCCAGATCCTCAAGAACTGGCTGGCCTCCTACAAGCCCCAGGAGCTCTTCGACGAGAAGGGCACCCTGCGTCCCGAGGTCACCAGCTTCATGCCCAAGGGCGACCTTCGCATCGGCGAGAACCCCAACGCCAACGGCGGCCGGCTGCTCAAGCCGCTGGAGCTGCCTGACATCCACGACTACGAGATCGACGTCAAGAAGCATGGCCATGGCTGGGGCGCCACCGAGGCCACCCGCGTCCTGGGCTACTACACCCGCGACGTACTGGCCAAGAACCCCACCGACTTCCGCATCTTCGGACCTGACGAGACGGCCTCCAACCGTCTGGCCGCCGCCTATGAGGTGACCAACAAGCAGTGGGATGCCGACTACCTGTCGGAGCTGACCGACGAGCACATGGCCCACACCGGCCAGGTCATCGAGCAGCTCTCCGAGCACCAGATGGAAGGCTTCCTGGAGGGCTACCTGCTGACCGGACGCCACGGCATCTGGAGCTCCTATGAGTCCTTCGTGCACGTCATCGACTCCATGATCAACCAGCACGCCAAGTGGCTGGAGGCCACCGTCCGCGAAATCCCGTGGCGCAAGCCCATCGCCGGACTGAACCTCCTGGTCACCTCGCACGTCTGGCGTCAGGACCACAACGGATTCTCCCACCAGGATCCAGGCTTCGTCGACATCCTGCTGAACAAGAACTTCAACAACGATCACGTGGTCAACATCTACTTCCCCGCCGACGCCAACATGCTGCTGAACGTGGGCGAGCGTTGCTACAAGTCGACCAACTGCATCAACGCCATCTTCGCCGGCAAGCAGCCCGCCGCCACCTACCAGAGCGTGGACGAGGCCGCCGCCGAGTTGGAGAAGGGGGCCGCCCGCTGGGATTGGGCCTCCAACGCCAAGAATGCCGAGGATGCTGATGTTGTCATCGCCACCGCAGGAGACATCCCCACCCAGGAGGCCCTGGCCGCCGACGACATGCTGCAGAAGCTGGGCGTGAAGGTCCAGTTCGTCAACGTGGTCGACCTGTTGAAGATCCAGGACACCGAGGAAAACGATCAGGCCCTATCCGACGAGGAGTTCACCGAGCTCTTCAGCAAGGACAAGCCGGTCCTGTTCGCTTTCCACGCCTACCCCGGGTCCATCTACCGCCTGATCCACGGACGCCCCAACCACGACAACTTCTCCGTGCACGGCTACGAGGAGCAGGGCTCCACCACCACGCCATTCGACATGGTGCGCGTCAACAACATGGACCGCTGGTGCCTGGCCGCCTCCGCCCTGAAGCTGGTGGACGCCGGCAAGTACGCCGACCAGATCGACAAGTGGACCAAGTTCCGCGACGAGGCCTTCCAGTTCGCCGTGGACAAGGGCTACGACCACCCCGATTACACCGATTGGGTCTGGCCCGATGCCAACCGCGCCGGACAGGAGACCATCTCCGCCACCGCCGCGACCGCCGGAGACAACGAGTGATACGCTGATCCGACCCTGGAACCGCCCGTCATGCGCAGCCCGCATGGCGGGCGGTTTCTGTATACTGGACAAGGTTGTGAACAAAGCAGTCATCAAGGCAACCACGTCCGGACAGGAGAAGACACAGTGAGTCTTGCAAGCATCACCATCATCAGCCCAGAAGCCGCCAACGGTCGCAATGTCGTGGCCTACGGCCTGACCAGGGCCTTGAGCGCCAAGGCCAAAACGGCGGTATTCAGACCAATCGCCTGCAGGAAGCACCCGTTGACCCCGGAACTGGTTGCAGCCAGCTCGTTCCCTGACACGGACCCTGAAATCTGCCGTGGCAAATGTCCTGGGCACGCCACTGAGGACCCCATGCAGACCCGGGCCGATGTCCTCAACGCCTATGACGGGCTGATGGAAGCCACTCACCCCGAGCGTGTCCTGATCGTGGGCAGCGATGCCTCGAAACTCTTCGACCCCGGCCTGTTCGCTCTGAATGCACAAATCGCCGCCGACCTGAGGTCCCCGGTCATGCTGGCCGTCTGCACCATCGGCAGGGAACCCGGCCAGGTCATGAAGACCGTGGCCGCCTGCCGCAGGACCATCGAGGCCCAAGGAGCCGTGCTTGCCGGAGTCTTCATTACCGGATGCCAGCCAGAGCAGAAGGCGCCTCTTACCCAGGCCTTCCAGGAGTACGACCTGCCGACCTGGACCGTCTCCAAGATGGATTTCGACACGGATCCGTCCGCCGATCAGGCCCGCCAGGCCACCAGCCAGACATTCCAGCAGGAGGTGGATGTCGACCAGGTACTGAAGGCGGCCGAAGCCGCCAGTCCCAAGGCCACTACCCCAGTAGCTTTCCAGAACGACCTGCTGGCCAAGGCCAAAGCCAACAAGAAGACCATTGTCCTGCCCGAGGGCGGCGAGGACCGCATCATCAAGGCGGCCGACTACCTACTGGCGCGCGACATCGTCGACCTGGTCATCGTGGGCGACAAGGATTCCATTCTGGCGCGCGGCAAGGAGCTTGGCCTCAACAACCTCGACAAGGCCTCATTCCAGTCCATGGACGACGAGCAGGTGCTGCCCCCCATGGTTGATCGCCTCTGCCAGCTGCGTGCCAAGAAGGGCATGACCCCGGAGCAGGCTCGCAAGCAACTGGCTGATCCCTCCTACTTCGGCACCATGCTGGTCGTGCTAGGTAAGGCCGATGGCCTGGTGTCCGGCTCCATCAACTCCACGGCCAACACGGTTCGCCCAGCCCTGCAGGTGATCAAGACCAAGCCGGGCGCCTCGCTGGTATCCGGAGCCTTCCTCATGTGCTTCCCCGACCATGTGGCGGTCTTCGCCGACTGCGCCATCAACCTCAACCCATCTTCGGAGCAGCTGGCCGACATCGCCATCCAGTCGGCCCAAACCGCTCGCTCCTTCGGCGTGGACCCGCGCGTGGGCATGCTTTCCTACTCCACGCTAGGCTCAGGCAAGGGTCCTGATGTCGACCTGGTTGAAGAGGCCACCCGCCTGGCCAAGGAGAAGGCGCCGGACCTGCCCATCGTGGGCCCCATCCAGTTCGACGCGGCCTGGTCGCCCACTGTGGCAGCCACCAAGGCCAAGGGCAATCCGGTTGCCGGAACAGTCAACGTCTTTGTCTTCCCCAGCCTGAGCGCCGGGAACATCGGTTACAAGGCCGTCCAGCGCACCTCGGGCGCCCTGGCCATCGGACCGGTCCTGCAGGGTCTGAACAAACCGGTCAACGACCTTTCGCGCGGCGCCTTGGTGGCCGACATCATCAACACCGTGGCTCTGACCGCCGTCGAAGCCCAGGACTGATCGCCGTCCATCTAATGTCCCTATAAACCTCAGGGGTTGTTGCTGATTCATATCTCCGACACAGATTCAGCAGCAGCCCCAAAACCATGTCGGCCTGGCAATATACCGCGCCTTGTAAGGGCCGACGAGTAATCTTGAGGACTGATTGAGGAGCGCAGGCTCTATACAAGCACATCAGGAGGATGCCCCAATGGCGAAAACCGTCCTAGTCATCAATTCGGGTTCAAGCTCGATCAAATACCAGCTGGTCGATCTGGAGACCAGCCAGAGCCTGGCCTCGGGTCTGGTCGAGAAGATCGGCGAGCCCACCGATGGCCATTACAAGCACGAGGTCAACGGCGAGAAACATGAGCTTGAGGAACCCATACACGACCATGAGACCGGACTCAAGCGCGTCCTGGGCTTCTTCAAGGAGTATGGCCCTGATCTGGACAAGGCGGGCATCATCGCCGTGGGCCACCGTGTCGTCCAGGGTGGAGCCATCTTCCCCAAGCCTGCCCTCCTGACCCAGAAGACCCTGAGCCAGGTCAAGGATCTGGCCGTGCTGGCCCCCCTGCACAACGGACCCGAGGCCGAGGGCGCCGAGGTCATGAGCCGGCTGATGCCGCAGACCCCGCAGGTCTTCGTCTTCGACTCCTCCTTCTTCTTCGAACTGCCCAAGAAGGCCTCCACCTACGCCCTTAACAAGGACATCGCCAAGCAGTACCACATCCGTCGTTATGGCGCCCATGGCACCAGCCATCAGTATGTGGGCCAGCTGGTTCCCGGTCTGCTGGGTAAGCCTGCAGAGGGCCTGCGACAGATCGTCCTGCACATCGGCAACGGTGCTTCCGCTTCGGCGCAGGTCTCTGGGCATCCCGTCGAGACCTCCATGGGCCTGACCCCTCTGGAGGGTCTGGTCATGGGCGGCCGCACCGGCGACATCGACCCTGCCGTCGTCTTCCACCTGATCCGCAACGCCCACATGAGCGTTGACGAGCTGGACACCCTCTTCAACAAGCGCTCCGGTATGACCGGCCTGACCGGCCATGGCGACATGCGCGAGGTCCACAAGCTGATCGCCGAGGGCGATGAGGACGCCAAGCTGGCCCTGGATATCTACATCCACCGCATCGTCGGCTACATCGGCAACTACACAGCCCAGATGGGCGGCCTGGACGCCATCACCTTCACAGCCGGCGTCGGCGAGAATGATGAGATTGTGCGCCGCCGGGTCATCGAGCAGCTGGAGCCCTTCGGTGTAAAGCTGGACCAGGAGAAGAACGACCAGCGCTCCAAGGAGGCCCGGATCATCTCCACCCCCGACAGCACGGTCGCCGTCTGTGTCATCCCCACCAACGAGGAGCTCTCCATCGCCCGCCAGGCCGAGGTCGTCGCCAGCCAGGGCGATGCCTACGGCAACAAGTTCCAGGCCTGACCGCTGACCGGGCCTGCCCCCTCAACCCAACTGATGGTCGAATGAGGGATGATTGAGATAAGGGTTCGGTCCTGAGAACTTGGTCCTAAGAACCAAGAAGGCTGGTGATTACATGCATTGCTGTGGTCACCAGCCTTCTTCTATAAGTCGTATGTTTCAATCGCCCAAGGCCGCCAGGGCTTCCTTGTGCAGAAGACCGTTGCTGGCAAGGCCATTGCCACCCCAGGGACCCGGGTTGCCCCCCAGGTCAGTAAAGCTGCCACCGGCTTCGGTCACGATGGGAACCAAGGCACCCATGTCATAGAGGTCAAGTTCCGGCTCGGCCGCCAGGTCAATGGCTCCCTGGGCCAGGAGCATATACTGCCAGAAGTCGCCGAAACCACGCAGGCGCCAGATCCGATCGGTCAAGTCAAGAAGCCGCTCCCGACGTCCTATGGCCTTCCACCCAGTCAGCGACGATATGGACATGGATGCGTCTTCCATCCGGTTCACATTTGATACGTGGATGGCCTTGGGGGCTTCGCCCTGACGCGCCATGTAGGCTCCCTGACCCCGTGCAGCGTACCAGCGGGTGCCCAGCATGGGGGCCGATACCGTGCCGACCACCATCTGATGGTCTACCTCCAAGCCAATCAGAGTCGCCCAGACGGGGACTCCGCGCACATAGTTCTTGGTCCCGTCAATCGGATCGACGATCCACCGTCTGCCGTTGGACTCCTGCTTTCCCAGCTCCTCGGCATAGATGGTATCGTTGGGCCTTGCTCGGGCCAAAACACGACGAATCACTGCCTCCGCCTCTTTGTCTGCCTGGGTGACCGGGGTATTGTCCGCCTTGCGTTCCACCTTAAGATCTGGCGACTTGAAGTAACCCACGGTGACCTGATCGGCCTGATCGGCCATGGCGATGGCCAGATCCAGATCCTCCTGCCAGGTCTGCCTTTCATCCTCGATGCTCATAACACGGCTCCTTTCGCTTGAATCGCTCTGGTTCAGCCTTGAACCTCGCCTGCCAGCATTCGCTTCCACATACCCGGGAAGTCAGGCATGGTCTTGGCCGTGGTACCGATGTTGCGCACCCGGATGCCGGGTATCCTGAGCCCGATCATGGCGGCGAAAGTAGCCATGCGATGGTCGGCATAGGTCTCCATGACGGCCCCGTGCATACGCTGAGTCGGCACAGGCTCAATGGCCAGGCCATCATCCAGTTCGCGGGCTCGACCTCCTATTCTGGCGATTTCAGTAGCCAGCGCCTTCAGCCGGTTGGTCTCATGACCGCGCAGGTGGCCGATGCCATGCAGGCGGCTGGGCCCGTCGGCAAAGACCAGAATGGCTGCAATGGAGGGCACGATCTCCCCCGCCGGGGAAAGGTCGAAGTCGCCGAGCCCATGGATGGCTCCCCCGCCGGTCACCCTGCAGGTGGCGCTGCCGTGCCCGTCGGGAACCATGTCTACCTGCGCACCCATGGTCTCCAAATACTTGGGCAGCAAGCCGCCTGGCTGTGTTGTCCGCTCCGGCCAGTTGGGCACACTGACTTGCCCGCCACCTATCAGGGCCGCTCCCAGGAAGGGGGCCGCATTCGACAGGTCGGGCTCCACCTGGATCTGATCAGGCAGCTGCGTCCCAGCAGATCCCCTGCCTTCAACATTCCACCTGCAACGGTTGAGATTGGCCTGAACCTGGACTCCGGCCTGACGCAGATCATCAACAGTCATGGCGATGTGCGGAAGACTGGGAAGATGCTGGCCGGAGTGGACGATGGTCGTCGGGCCATCAGCCCTGGCCGCCAGCAGCAGGAGGCCGGAAATGAACTGCGAGGATGCCGAGGAGTCTATGGTCACCTCTCCGCCAACCAGGTGAGACGGCGGCGTGAGCACAAAGGGCAGGAAACCTTCCTGGCCCAGGTAATTTATCTTGGCTCCCAACTGGGTCAGGCCGTCCAACAGAGGCCTCATAGGTCGCCGATAGGCCTGCTGGTCCCCGTCGAAGCGTGTGGGACCATCAGCCAGCATGGCCAGACCCGGCACAAAGCGCATAACGGTTCCAGCCAGTCCGCAGTCTACCCGGGCGCCGCCACGGAAACGTCCGCCTGCCGGTGGAGCAACTGCCACTTCTGTGGGACTGTTCGGGTCAACCCGACAGCTCACGCCAAGGGCCTCCAGAGCCTGAATCATCAGGTCCGTATCACGCGACCTGAGCAGACCGGTCAGCCTGACGGGGCGGCTTCCCAGGGCCGCCAGAATCAGATACCTGTTCGAAAGGGACTTGCTCCCCGGTATGGTCACCGTTGCATCCAAGGGGCCACCCGCCTGCGGCGCCGCCCATGTCTCTTCCACTGTCATGGTCACCATGGTAACCGCAGGCGCAGAGCTGTTTCCGCTCCCTGCTCACCCCTAGAGGTCCAGTGGGGACCCGACCCTGTGCTATATTGATACATTGTGCCCATACGGTGATACTGATGGGCGCCGGGCTATAGCGCAGCTTGGTAGCGCGCCTGCTTTGGGTGCAGGATGTCGCCGGTTCAAATCCGGCTAGCCCGACTTTTGCTTTTGGCCCATGTCGGGAGTCGGATCCTTGGCATTCATGCCCAGCAATCCTGTAAGGAGAACCGTCAGAGCCAGAAGGCCCGTCAGACTCGCATAAATCGACATGGTGATGGCGATGCCGACCAGATTTCCCAGCGTCAGAAAAATCATCTGCCCCAGAGGCGCCCCTATCATCATGACAGTCTGTACCACTCCCATAGTTGCAGCCAGGTGGTCCTCGCCCACTGTGCTGATGAGCATGGTCATGAACCGAGGGTTGATCTTGCCCAAAAGATAGTTCATGACCAGGAGCGGGAGGAACAGCAGGGCAGGCATGTGCAGCCATACCAGGTTGATCCCTACCATGGCGGCTGCGGCCATGACTCCGGTCAGCAAATGGGCCATGGACAGCCGCCTGAGCGGATCTGCGGCAAGGAGTGCGCCAAGGATAAGTCCCAGCGAGGAGATGCCGTTGATTACGGCTATGGTTGTGCCGTAGCTTCCCCACCAGACCTCGGGCATGGAAATCAGCCCCAGATTGAGCAGGGGCTGCAGAGCCGTCCCCAGAAGGTTGACCAGACAGCCGAAGCCCACCATCAGGACCATGAATGTAGAGCTGCGGAACTCCCCCAAGGCCATACGGAGACTGGAAGACAGGCCCACATGCTTGCCCACAGGTGAACCATTGCCTGTGACCTCCGCCCTGGCGAATGCCTTATAGCCAATGGCCACCAAAATTCCCGCCAGCAGAAAGGTGGCAGCATTGATCAGCGCGAATACAGCGAATCTGTTGCCCAGGATAGCGATCAACACCGCACCTCCGCCTGCACTGATGACAGCCGCGACATTGGATGCAGCGGAGGTGATTGAGGTCGCCTGATGGAGCTGGCCTGGCTGGACCAGGTGTTTGAGGACCGGCATCCACAGACTTCCTGCATATCCCTCCAACATGGAAGATGTCATGTCCATGCCTACCAGCAGCAGAAAGACGGGCAAACTCTTGGACCTGCCGATTGTCATGGCCATAGCCAGGTAAATACACACCTGAATCAGCTTGATCACAACTTGCATCCGCGTCTTGTGCGCGGTCCTGTCGGCCAGGTATCCGGTCAGGATGGCCGTCAGAGCTGGAGCCACCCAGGCCATTGAGGCTACGGAGACGGCCAGTCCGGCAAAGGGCATGGTCTGGGCATAGACAATGAAGACGATGTTGAAGAGCTCGCCTCCGACCGTATTCAACAGACTGGCCAGAACCATGGTCACAAAAGGCTTGTTCTTCAGAAGCTCCTGCATTTCAGCGGCCGATCAGGGCAGTTCGATCTTTATGAGGGTCCGGTGAAGCAGCCACCAGGCCGGCAGGGAGGCCAGGAAGATGATCAGAAGCACCAGCGCCGACAGCAGCGGGGAGAGGGAGAGCAGGTTGCCCACTACAGCGTCCAGCAGGAGCAGGACCGCGAACATGATGGGCAGCGAACGCTTCCAGAAGCCTATAGAGAGGGCGATGCCAACCAACCCCACCAGTCCGGCAAGGCTGGTAACCAGCATGAGGAGGACCTGTTCAAGCAGACTGCCTGGCGAGCCCGTTCCAAGCGAACCCACAAGACGGTCGATCAGTAGCATGACGGTCAGGGTGATGGCCGTCCCAGCCAAGTAGGAGAGCGCAGTGAAGAGGCCGACGAAGATCAACTTGGCCAGCAGGATTCGGCTTCGCGATATGGGGAATGAGAGGGTGAGCGCCAGGTTCCTCCCCGTATAGGGCTCAATGAAGACCAGGTTGCAGAGGGCAGCAGCCACCAGGGAGAAGCCCACCAGAAGGATGACCATGGCCATCTGCAGCACGAAGGCCAGGCTTGACAACCGAGGATCTGACCGTCCGCTAGTATGGCCAATGGCCAGGAACATGCCTCCGATGGCCAAGGCTGCGGCCACTACTGCCAGCCCTCCGAAGATGCAGGGCCATAGCCCGGTCTTTTTCAGTTCTAATTTCAGCAGCGTCTTCATATCAGCCCTCCATGGCCTTGACCAGGGTTCGCTCGGCGACCTCCTGGCCCTGATTAAGGAGCTCCGGCACGCTGGCCCGCAGGCTGACTCTGCCGTCCGCCACGACCATCACGTGGTCGGCCGTGCGCAACACTTCGGAGAGAATGTGGCTGGAAAAGAGGATTGCACTCCCCTGGGCTGCCAGGCTGCGCAGGCTATCTCGCAGCTGTCCGATGGCCACAGGGTCCAGTCCGTTGAGCGGTTCGTCCAGTAGGTAAAGGTCAGGATGATGGCCCATGCACCTGGCCAGGGCCAGCCTCTGCCTCATGCCCATGGAATACCTGCCGACAGGCGTGGTTGAATCGGCGGCCAAACCGACCTTGTCCAAAAGTTGGCTGATCCCGGTAGGCTCGGCATCCCTATGCTCCCGGTCTGCCAATGCCAGGTAGGTCAGGTCAATCTCAAGATTCTCCCTAGCGCTGAGGGACTCATAAAAGACCGGCTCGTTGATGAACACTCCCATCCTGGCCAGATTGCCCGGGTAGTCTTCGCTCAGAGGCCTTCCCAGAAAACAGACTCTGCCGCCGACAGGCCTCTGCATTCCGGTCAGGATCTTCAACAGCGTGGACTTGCCAGCCCCGTTGGCACCTAGCAAGCCCAGAATCTCGCCCTGCCCCAGGGTCAAATCCAGTCCGGACAGCACCTCCCTGCCTTCAAACACTTGGACAATTCCGTCCGCCTTCAGCACCTGCATAAAACTCCTTTCAAAAATACCGATGGTATGTTTGGTGGAAACAAAAACCATTACTCGTTGAGTGCCCGAATCTTGCTAGTAGACAGAGCCCTCTTGGCCTTAAGATATCTATCGGCTCTAAGAGACCCCTTGATCCTGATTCTTGTCAGATTCCTCTTGCGTGGACTCCCCGCTGGTGGCAGTCAAAGGATTGCTCTTCAGATGTGCGTGCAAATGCACGGCCGCACGAATAACCCGATCATCGATGACAGGCGCCCCTATTCCCTTGAGCATATCCGCCAACAGGGAGAACTTGGAGACCACCTGGTCCCGGGTCATGGTCGAGAATCGAATCCCTATCCACATGTTGAGCAGGATATAGAGCACCTGGGCCAAATCCTCGGGATTGCAAGGGGCAATGGAGCCGTCCTCCACGCCTTCTCGAACGTAGGGGGTGATCACGTCCACAATCCTGTCCATGGATTTCAAGTACATCTCCCCGACCATGCGGGGGCTCTTCAACAGGGTTCTGGCGGAAAAGGTGACATCGAGACGCGAGTATGCCGACAGGGAGGCGATAAGCTCATTGCGCAGCTTCTCCAACCCGGTCTCGCCAGGCCAGTCCCCCAGCCAGTCTCCCTGGGAGGAGGACGAGGCCATACGCTCGGTAACCGCGTGGAAAATAGCCGTCTTGGAGGGGAAATGGTAGTAGACCGCCCCCTTGGTCATGCCGCCCAGGCCGTCGACGATGTCCTGGATGCTGGTTCCATCGTAGCCCTTTTCCAGGAAGAGCCGCTGGGCTACATCGAGGATCTGATTGCGATGTCCTTCGGGATCCTTCGGCGTGCCCATGCAGTGCTCCTCTTCCTGTCAGCGCAACAATGCCTGATCATTCTGAGCTGACCATCTTTTCTGACAAGAACCTATCATACCACCGGTATGTTCTACTCGCCCAATCACAGGCGTTGATGCCTGGGACCTTAATCCTTCTGCAGGCGACGGATGGCCTCATGCTGAATGGCCACCACTGCTTTGGCATCGGCGACTCCCGCTGCACAAAGCTCCTGCCAGGAGACCCAGGCCGACTGGATATGCTCGCCTGGATCAAAGTCGGTAGACCCCTGATGCCAGCGACGCAGATGCAGGACCACGATATGTCCGAGCTCGTCGCTCATGCCCAGGGAGGAGTAGACATCGGGAGCGGCATCGATCCAGCCGTCCGCCGGATCCAGATGGCTTTCGGAACCCCGAGCGCCCTCGGGCCCGGGGACCAGACCCGTCTCTTCACGCAGCTCGCGCAGAACGGCCTTGACGGGGCTCTCCCCTGGATCGATGAAGCCGGCCGGCAGGCCGAAGACATAGGCCTGGGCACCCACCCGGTACTCGCGGGTCAGCAGATAGGCATCGGCAGCACAGTCGTGTACCAGCATGACCACGCAGGGGTCGTGACGGATGAGCTGCCGATCGATGGTTTCCTTGGAACCGTCACGCCTGGACATGGCCACCTGCTGCTGGTCAATGACGAATATCGGGCCGCGAAAGACCTCCCTGTCATCCATCAGCTCGGGAGCGCGGGTCATATCGATACCCTTGGGTCCCTGGCCATCCCGGTCTGCCAGTCTGGCGGCCAATCGTGCCCGCAGATCCTGTTCCTCATCGCTCATGCAATCATTCCTCCTCAACCAGCAACCCCCAGCCGTCAGCGCACCACCATGGTCCAGGGATCGGTGACGACAGATGAGACCTCCACCTCTTGACGAACACCGGTAGCCATCTCCAGGGCCTTGGCAATGTCTCCCTGGGCGTAGCGGAACCAGAGACTCTCGATGGCGGAATGCGGGGTGTTGATCAGCATGGGTTTGGGCTGATTGGGCCGACCGGCCAGCCGGGCCTCGTAGAGGGCCTGCTGGTAGGCATCCGTGGCAGGGTGATGGCGCAAATCGCTGGTGATGTAGACATCGGCCCCCGTGGACCGGACCAGGTCGAATTCGGAGTCCCCTGAGCCGGGCAGCAGGGCGACTGTGGAGACCATGGCCTCGGACGGACCGACCGCCTGAACACCCAGAGCCGTCCTGGGCAGGAGGCCCGCCACTGTATGGACCAAATCCTCAAAAGGCGTGGGCTTGGGAAGCCTTCCCCAACGACCCAGGCCTACCTGAATCCCCTGATCGGCATGCAGGTCGCGCCTGGAGACCAGCTGAGGAGCCAACGGTCTCGCATCCTGCAGGTCCAGGGCATCGGCAGCCGCCTGGGCCACGCCGCGGTAGGCGGCATCAGCGTTGGTATGCCCCACCCAGAGCCCGCAATGGCCCTCAATCAGCCTGGTTATCATATCCCCGCGGAAGTCCAGGCCGGAAACCTGGTGGACTGATCTGAAGAAAAGCGGATGATGGGTGATCAGCAGGTCGGCCTTGTGATCCAGAGCCTCCTGAACCACATCGGGCCGAGGGTCCACAGCGCACCAGATCCGTCTGACCGGCCAGGACGGATCCCCTACGACTAGACCCGGATGGTCCCAGTCTTCCGCGTAGTCCAGAGGGTAGAGCCCCTCCAGCAGATCAACCACCTGGCCCAGGGGCACCGAAGACCTCTGAACCTCATCCTGCCGGTCAGGCATGACGATCCCTCCTTGGATCCTGCTGGGCCCAGGCCACTCCATGTCAGGTCAGTGAGCAGCCAGCTCCCAGTCCTGGCCGATGCCGGTGGACACGTCCAGGGGCACGGCCAATTCAACGGCATGTTCCATGGAATCCTTGACCAGCTTAGTGGCCTTGTCAGTCTCTCCGGGAGCGATCTCCACCAGCAGTTCATCGTGGATCTGCAGGGAGATGCGGCTCTTCAGCCCCTGGTCGGACAAGGCACGGCTGGCCTTGATCATGGCGATCTTCATGATGTCGGCAGCCGACCCCTGGATGGGCGCATTCAGAGCGGCCCTCTCGGCGGCCTCACGGGTGGGACGCCGCTTGGAGCGCAGCCCAGGGAAGTAGCGCCGCCGCCCGAACATGGTCTCGGTGTAGCCCTTCTCCCGGGCATCGGCCACCAGGGACTCCAAGTACTCATGGACCTTGCCAAAGGTGGCGAAGTACTTGGCGCGCAGCACATCAGCCGCGGCCGGACTGATCTTGAGCTGCTGGGCCAGGCCATAGGTGCTCAGTCCATAGGCCAGGCCGTAGCTCATGGCCTTCACATGGGAGCGCTGGTCCCCGGTGACCTCCTCCATGGGGATGTCGTAGACCAGGCTGGCCACGTACCGGTGGAAGTCGGCACCCGACTTGAAGGCGTCGATCAGGGCCTGGTCCCCGGAAAGGTGGGCCATGATCCGCAGCTCCACCTGGGAGTAGTCCGAAGAGAGCAACGCCTCATACCCGCTGCCAGGCACGAAGGCCGAACGGATCTCACGGCCCCGGGCATCCCGGTTGGGGATGTTCTGCAGGTTGGGATCGACCGAGCTCAGCCGGCCAGTGGCGGCCACGGTCTGCTCGTAGGTGGTGTGCAGCCGCCCATCCCGGGGGTTGACGGCCTCTCGCAGGGTCTGCACGATCTGTTTGAGCTTGTTGGTCTCCCTGTGTTTGAGCAGGGCGCCCAGGAAGTCGTTGGCCCGCTCGTTGTTGACTGATTTGATGTAGAGGTCCTGCAGGACCGAGACGTTGGTCGAATAGGACCCGGTCTTGGTCCTGTGGGTGGGCACCAGGCCCATGTCGTCGAAGAGCACCTTGCTCAGCTGCTTGGGGCTCTGCAGGTTGACACGGCTGCCGGCCCTGTCCCAGGCGATTTCCTGAGCCTGGCGGGCCTCGGCGGCGAACCTGTCGTGCATCTCCTTGAGACGGGCATCATCCACCTTGGCGCCCTCGGTCTCCATCTGCGCCAGGACTGCGGAGGTGGGCAGCTCTATGGTGCGCAACAGGCCGTACTGGTGGCGCTCGTCCATAAGCTCCTGCAGACGCTCGGAGACCATCATGACGTACTGGGCCTGGCGAAGGATCCGGGTCCCCCGTCGACGTTCGTCCTCATCCTCTCGCCCGTCCAGGGCCAGGGCCCCCTGTGTGGCCTCTGGCTCCTCCTCTACGGGGATGGCCAGGAAGTGGGCTACGGCCTGTTCCAGATTGTCGGCATGGAAATCAGGCTCAGCCAGATAGCCTGCCAGCTTGGTGTCGAACAGGGGCAGGGGCATGTGCAGCCCCTGGCTTTCCAGGAAGTGCAGATGCTCCTTGTAGCCATGGACCACACAGGTCCCGATCCGCTGGTCGATCAGCTCCTGGATGGCCGCACGCATGTCTTCGTCAATGTCTTCCGCCATGAAGACCAGACCGTGGCCATCCATGGAGAGAATGGCCAGCTCCTCCAGGCCATAGTCGCCGTGCTTGGCCCAGCCGATGGCGTGGAGAACCCAGTGCTCCTTCATGGCCTCGCTGCAGCGCATGGCATTCTGGTCGGTATCGCCGATGTCCTTGACGTTATCCAGGGAATCGGCCATGGCCTTGACATGGTCCGCCGACTGTCGGCAAAGGGCCTTATCCGGCAGATGCTTCTCGCACCAGTCCCGCAGCTGGTCGGCCGACTCCGCCTTATCGCGCTCAGGCTGGGTGAACTCCTCCTGCTTGTTGCTGACATCGACCAGTGCCGAGGCTGAAGAGTAGTCGTAATCGGCGACCGTGTTGAATCCGCGTAGGATCTTCTTGCGGGTCTGCGGTCCGAACTGCAACTGCTCGAATATGGGCAGGACCTGATCTGTATGGATGGTGCCGAAACGCAGGTCCTCTACCTTCACGCCCAGGTCCAGGTCGCGTACCAGAGCGTTGACCTTCCGGTTGAGCCGCACCTGGTCGGCGTTCTCCGCCAGGGCCTGACCCTTCTTGCCGCCGATCTCGTCGGCGTGCTCCAGAATGGAATCCAACGATCCGTACTTGTTGATCCACTTGGCGGCATAGCCGTCGCCCACGCCCGGCACACCAGGAATGTTGTCGGCTCCCTCGCCACGCATGGCGGCCAGATCCGGGTACTGCTGCGGGGTCACCTTGTAGCGGTCCATGATGGCCTGGGGCGTCATGTGCTTGAGGTTCTTGAAATGGTGGCCCGGGTAGAGCACGGTGATCTCGTCGTCCACCAGCTGGAAGGCATCCCTGTCCCCGGACAGGACCAGGGTCTTGAACCCTGCCTGCTCCCCCATGGTGGCCAGTGTGCCGATGATGTCGTCGCCCTCATAGCCGGGTTTTTCGATATAGGTGATGCCCAGGCCCTTGAGCAGGTCCTGGATCAGGGGTAGCTGGGTCAGCAGTTCCTTGGGGGCGGCTTCACGGGTACCCTTGTACTGGGGCAGCATGGTGTTGCGGAAGGTGCCGCCCTTGACATCAAAGGCCACGCCCATATGGGTGGGCTTCTCCTTGGCCATGACATCCGCCAGCATGGTGGCAAAGCCCCATACCGCGTTGGTGGGCTGCCCGGTCGAGGTGGTGAAACTTTCGACGGGAAGGGCATAGAAGGCCCGGAAGGCCAGCGAATGTCCATCGACGACCAGCAGGGTGCGGCCGTCCTTGTCCTGCTTCTTCGTCTGGTCTTCCATAGGCGGGCTAACGGTCGTTCTGGTTGGCCACGTTGTTGATGACCACGTCGGCCACCTCCTGCATGGTCAGCCTGCGGTCCATGGAGGTCTTCTGAATCCAGCGGAAGGCCTCGGACTCGGTCATGCCCATGCTCTCCATGAGCAGCCCCTTGGCCCGGTCCACCCGCTTACGGGCCTCGAAACGGGCCTTCATGTCGGTGACCTCGTCCTTCAGGGCGTTGATCTGGTCAAAGCGGGAGATGGCCACCTCAAGGGCCGGAAGCAGCTTTTCCGGAGCGAAGGGCTTGACCACGTAGGCCATGGCTCCGGCATCGGCCGCCTTCTCGACCAGGCTTTGCTGGGAGAACGCCGTCAGCATAACCACCGGGGCCAGATTCTCCTTGCCGATCTCAGTGGCGGCGGTAATGCCGTCGGTGCCGGGCATCTTCACATCCATAACGACTACATCGGGTCTCAGCTCGCGGGTCAGATCAATGGCCTCCTGGCCGCTGGCCGCCTGGCCGACCACGTCATAGCCGGCATCCTCGAGAGCTTCGACGGTATCGAGCCTGATCAAAGCCTCATCCTCCGCCACAACCACGGTCCGCCCCTCGGGAGAATCGCTGCGGTTCTTACTCTCTGAAGCCACTTTCAACCTCGTTTCCTGAAAGTCCATCCGAGCTTCACCGGAAATCGATGAGGGACGGCTGGGGTTCGCTTTATCGTGCCCCCGGTGAGACTCGAACTCACACTGCACGGATTTTGAGGCCGTTTCCTCTACCAATTGGGATACGGGGGCTTTTCATCACCACAGAGAATCTACCATACTTTGGCGACGACGCAAGGTTATTCGTGTTGAATCTGCCCTAGAATGAAGACAGTTATGTATACAGGCACATCAGCAGTCGAAGGAGAGCATGATGACCACTCATATCTATCGACGGTTCGATCCTTGGCGCACCTCCCCCGTCCAGGAGAAGGCCCGCAAGCAAATTATGGACAGCCACTACTTCAGCGTCGACAGGGTCACCTTTGAATCCAGTGACAATCAGACCTTCGACCGCAGCATCGTCAGCGAGAAGCACGGAGACACTATCGCGGTCCTGGCCATCACCGACGACGGAAGGATACCCCTGGTCGAGCAGTACCGACTCCCAACTCACCGTTGGACCCTTGAGCTGCCGGCCGGCCATCCGCTCAACGACAAGGAGGCCCCCATCGATGTCGCCACCAGACGACTGCGCGAGGAGGCCGGATACAAGGCTGCCTCCTTCAACCAGTTCGCCAGGTTCATCAACACCCCCAGCTTCTCCACGCAGCACACCACCCTCTTCTATGCCGAGGGCCTGACCCCGGTCCAACCTGCCAGCCTGGCACCGGAGACCCCCCACCAGAATGTGCGGCTCTTCACCGTGGACGAGGCCTATGACATGGTGATCGCAGGGACCATTCTGGATGCCAAAACCACCATCGCCATCCTGCGGGCCAAGATTGGACTGTCGGACCTGCACTGAGGCAAGAACCCTCGCATAGCGAACCGGTGGCCTCTCCCTGCCTTGGCAGGCGGGAAAGACCACCGGTTCCTTGCTCTATCAGTGCCGAATGAACCTGACGGCCACCTGCCCGGCTGACTCAGTCGACAGCCAGGCGGCAGTCCGGAGAATCAGTCGTTGGCACCAACCGTATGCACGTAGATGCAGTCGGTGTTTCCTGGCTCATACTCGCCCTGGGCGCTGCTGAGCACCACCAGGCAGTCGCCGTCGGAGACCTTGCCCTGCTTCTTCAGGGTGGCGTCCACGAAGGCCATGAGACCCGCGCGGTTGAAGTCGTGGTAGTCCTGCTCGCACATGAAAGCCTCGGTGCCCCAGCTCAGGGCCAGCCAATGATAGGTGTGCTCATCGGTGGTCAGCGCATAGATGGGGGCGGCCGGACGCTCACGGGAGACGCGGTGCACGGTGTTGCCGGTCTGGGTGAAGGCCACGATGGCCTTGGCGTTGATCTTGTCGGCCAAATCCACAGCGGCGGAGGAGACGGCACCGGAGTTGGACATGTCCAGGTCGTGCATATCCGGGATGCGGTCGAACCCGTGGGTGGTGGCGTACTCGGAAATCCGGGCCATGGTGGAGACCGTGGTGTCGGGGTAGTCGCCCACGGCGGTCTCGTTGGAGGTCATGGTGGCATCGGCACCGTCCAGGACGGCGTTGGCGCAGTCGGAGGCCTCGGCGCGGCTGGGGATGGGCGAATGAACCATGGAGCCCAGGACCTCAGTGGCGACGATGACCGGCTTGGCATACTGACGGGCCAGTTCGATGCAGCGCTTGGTCACCAGGGGGACCTGCTCGAAGGGCATCTCCACGGCCATGTCACCACGGGCCACCATGATGCCGTCGAAGGCCTTCACGATCTCCTCCAGGTTCTCAACCGCCTGGGGCTTCTCGATCTTGGCCACGATGGGAATGCGGCGACCCTCCTCGTCCATGATCTCATGGGCGCGGTCGATGTCAGTGGCGAAGCGGACGAAGGACATGGCGATGATGTCGGCGCCGGTGCGGATACCCCAGCGCAGGTCCTCCTCATCCTTGGGAGTCAGTGCCGGCAGGCTCACGGCCACGCCGGGCAGGTTGATGCCCTTGTGGGAGGAGACCGGACCAGCCACGACCACCTTGGTGTGGACCTGGTTGCCCTCGACCTTGGTGACCTCCAGACGGACCTTGCCGTCATCGATCAGGATGGGATCGCCGGGGTGGCAATCCCCGGGCAGACCTTTGAAGGTGGTGGAGGTCATGTGCTCGTCACCCTCGACATCGTCGGTGGTGATGGTGAACTCCTGGCCCTCCTTGAGGATGACCTTGTCCTCGCCCTGCTCGTTCTTCTTGAACCAGCCACAACGAATCTTGGGACCCTGCAGATCGACCAGGGCCGCCACGTTGCGTCCGGTCTCCTTGCTGGCCTGACGCACGTTGTTGTAAACCTTGAGGTGATCTTCGGGGGTGCCGTGGGACCGGTTGAGTCTGGCCACATCCATGCCGGCCTTGACCAGCTTGGTGATGTTTTCCAGCGACTCCGAAGCCGGCCCGATGGTATCGACGATCTTGGCTTTGCGCATATGCTACCTGCCTGTTCTTTTTCTTACTTACCGTTCTATTGTACAGACTCAGGCCGCTGGGAACCACTATTTCCCGTTAGCGCTAACAACCCTTGTGCTTCAACGCTTCCCTTATTGCTTTGCTCCCTGGGGAGCGGCTGCAGAGGACATATGGCGGCTCTTGAGTACCGAAGCCAGGGCCGCGATGCCCACGGCCAAAACGATGACGAGCAGAGATGCCCAGGTCGGTATTTCCGGCACTGCTTCCAGGGGCCGCCCGCCGTTGATGAAGGGCAGCGTGTTGCCGTGCAGAGCCTCCATGATCAGCTTGACCCCGATGAAGGCCAGGACCACGGCCAGCCCCAGGGGCAGATACTCCAGCTTGTCCAGCAGGGATCCCAGCAGGAAGTAGAGCTGCTGAAGGCCCAACAGGGCGAAGACATTGGAGGTGAAGACGATGAAGGGGTCCTTGGTCAGTCCGAAGATGGCCGGAATGGAGTCAAAGGCGAACATGACATCGGTGGTGCCGATGGCCAGAAAGACCACCAGCATGGGCGTGAAGTAGCGCTTGCCCTCAAAGGTGGTCCGCAGGCGCTCACCGTCGTAGTGGCTGGTGATGGGGATGACCCGACGCAGGACCCTGATCAGCCCGTTCTCGTGGTACTCCTCCTGCTTGCCTCGGCTGGAGACCATGTTCCAGGCGGTGTAAAGCAGGAAGAAGCCGAAGATGAAAAAGACCCATGTGAAGCGGGTGATCAGCGCCGTTCCAGCCAGGATGAAGACCCCGCGCAACAGCAGGGCGATGGTGATGCCGACGCTGAGCACATAGCGCTGAAGCCGCAGGGGTACGGCAAAATTGCCCATGATGATGACGAAGACAAAGAGGTTGTCGATGCTGAGCGAGTACTCAGTCAGCCAGCCCGAGTAGAACTCGATGGCCGGCTTGGAACCTGCCACCTTCCAGATCAGCGCCCCGAAAATCAGGGCCATGACCACAAAGAAGCCGATGTGCCTCACGCATTCGCCGGTCGAAGGGACGTGCGGCCGCCGTCCGATCACCAAAAGATCGACCACGAAGAAGACGGCCAGTACAACCAGGCTCACAACCATGAACGGCAGAGGTGTTTCGGACATATCACCTGACTTTAGCGGCAAGATATGACGTGCTCATCTGCCCCCTCTGCATATCAGAACACCCTCACAGAGAGTTGTCTGCTGGTCCGGCCTGTGATGACTTGCCTCGCATCACAGGCCCGCAACATGCATGGTCGGGGTTGGGACCACCGGCCAAAGGCCAGACTTACTTTTTGGCCTCGGTCATCTGCCGCAGCTCTTTCTTCAGGTCCTTGATTTCGTCGCGCAGACGGGCTGCGAGCTCGAACTGCAGCTGTTGCGCAGCCGTGTGCATCTGGTCGCTCAGCTGACGGATCAGGTCGGCAAGGTCCTGCGCCGGCAGACCGGCCTGGAGGATCTCCTGATGCCGCTTGTCGGCCTCCTCCTTGTCGTAGAGGGGCACGCCCAGGTGGGAGTTGCCGGCCTTGTTGGCATTGCGGTAGCCTCCCGCCAGCAGGGTCTGGGTGTCCACATCCTCCTTGGCCAGCATGTCGTTGACATCACTGATCTTCTTGATCAACGGCTTGGGGTCCACCCCATGCTCCTTGTTATAGGCTATCTGCTTGGCACGGCGACGGTTGGTCTCGCTGATGGCCTTCTCCATGGAGTCGGTGACCTCATCCGCGTACATGATGACCTTGCCGGACACGTTCCTGGCCGCACGGCCGATGGTCTGGATCAGGGAACGGTAGGAACGCAGGAAGCCCTCCTTGTCCGCATCCAGTATGGCCACCAGGGAGACCTCGGGCAGGTCCAGCCCTTCACGCAGGAGGTTGATGCCCACGATGACGTCGATCTTGCCCTCGCGCAGCTCCCGCAGGAGCTCCACCCGCCGCAGGGTGTCCACATCCGAGTGCAGATACTCCACCTTGATGTCGCGCTCCAGCAGGTAGTCGGTCAGGTCCTCGGCCATCTTCTTGGTCAGCGTGGTCACCAGGACCCGCTCGTGACGGGCCACCCGGGCCTTGATCTCGTCCAGGAGGTCGTCCACCTGGCCCTTGACAGGCCTGACCTCCACCTCGGGATCCAGCAGACCGGTGGGGCGGATGACCTGTTCCACCACCCCGTCTGACAGACCCATCTCATAGTCGCCCGGCGTTGCCGACAGATAGACGGTCTGGCCCACCTTGTCCAGAAACTCGGGCCACTTCAGCGGACGGTTGTCCATGGCCGAGGGCAGACGGAAGCCGTGCTCGACCAGGGTCCGCTTGCGGCTGGCATCCCCCTCGTACATGGCTCCGATCTGGGGAACGGTCACATGGGACTCGTCGATGACCAGCAGGAAGTCGTCGGGGAAGAAATCCAGCAGGGTGTGGGGCGGCGTCCCGGGCTCGCGCCCGTCGAAGTGGCGGGAGTAGTTCTCCACTCCGGAGCAGGTGCCGATCTGGGTGAGCATCTCCAGGTCGTAGGTGGTGCGCATGGTCAGCCTCTGGGCCTCCAGCTCCTTGCCCTGCTTGCGCAGCTGGCCCACACGCCAGTCCAGCTCCTCCTTGATGGTCTTCAGGGCGCGCTCCATCCGCTCGGGACCGGCCACATAGTGGGAGGCGGGGAAAATATGCACTGAGGATTCGTGGGCTATCTCGTCCCCGGTCAGCGGGTGCAGGGTGGAGATGCGGTCGATCTCGTCGCCGAAGAATTCGATGCGAACGGCCAGCTCCTCATAGACGGGGATGATCTCGACCGTGTCGCCGCGCACGCGGAAAGTGCCTCGGGTGAAGGCGATGTCGTTGCGCTTGTACTGCATGTCCACGAACTTGCGCAGCAGGTCGTCCCGGTTGATCCGGTCCCCCTCGTGCAGGAAGAGCATGCGCCCGGCGTACTCCTCGGGCGTGCCCAAGCCGTAGATGCAGGAGACGGTGGCCACCACCACGCAGTCGCGCCTGGTAAGCAGATTAGCCGTTGCGGCGTGCCGGAGCCGCTCCACATCGTCGTTGATGTTGGAGTCCTTCTCGATATAGGTATCCGTCTGGGGGATGTAGGCCTCGGGCTGGTAGTAGTCGTAGTAGGAGACGAAGTAGGAGACCGCGTTGTCGGGCATGAGCTCGCGGAACTCGGCGCAGAGCTGGGCCGCCAGGGTCTTGTTGGGTTCCAGAATCAGGGTGGGCCGCTGCAGGCGCTCGATCAGCCAGGCCGTGGTCGCGGTCTTGCCGGTGCCGGTGGCGCCCATGAGCACCACGTCGTTCTCGCCATTCTCAATCCGCGTGGCCAGTTCCTCGATGGCCTCTGGCTGGTCGCCGGAGGGCTTATAGGGGGACTTGACCACGAAGGGCTTGTCGGTCCGCTCAATGTTGAACCCCATGAAACTCCCTTCCAGGATGCGTCATTCGCCCAAGGCCCCTCAGTCGCTGTGCGAGGATCCCCGGGCCAAGGATTTCAGCTCTTCATATATTCTATCAACAGACTCGAACATTTGTTCGATAGGCTGGGACCCGTCCACCAGCAGATCGGCCCGAGCGCGTCGCAAACTGCTGCTGGTCTGGGAACCGATACGCTCAACAGCCTGGCTTTCAGTCATATGCCGCTGATTCACCATACGCGCAATCCTCACCTGGCTTGGTGCCTCCACCAGCAGCACCCTGTCGAAATGAAAGGGAATGGCCGACCCAACCTCGGTCAGCAGGGGCACCTCATGGACCACCACCTCGGAACCCTCCAGCCAGGGCTGCTCGGCCTTGGAAGCCAGGTCATAGACCAGCGGATGGATGATCTCGTCCAGGTCCCTGCGATCCCGGTCGGCCGTCGGCCCGCCGAAGACCCTTGCCGCCAAGGCTGACCTGTCCACACCACCATGACCGTCCCCGCAGTCTGAACCGAAGCGCTCCAGAACCGGTCCCACGCCGGGTCCGCCCAGAGCGATGACCTCATGGGAGAGCCGGTCGTAGTCGATGACCCTGGCCCCGTCCTGGGCCAGCCGAGCCGCCACCGTGCTCTTGCCAGCCGCTATTCCGCCGGTCAATCCCACACGTATCATCCCGACCTCCCGCATATACCTTATGGCAGCAGATACAAATGGAGGGGCCCGACCGAGGCCGGACCCCTCCATTCACCGCTTGATGCTCACTTCTTTTCCTTGAGCAGCTGCTCGCGCAGAGCGGCCAGCTGGTCGTCGGAGGCCAAAGTGCCCTCGGAGCTGGACTCCGAGCTGTAGTTGGTGGTCTCCTCGGAGCTCTGACGACGAGAGCGCGAACCGGAGGCGGGCGCCTGGGAGGACCGGCTGTCCTCGGCGGCCGAAGCCTCGGCGTTCTCCAGCTCCTTGGCCACGAAGGCCTTGTGCTGCTCCCAGAGGTCGTGGGCGGCCGCATACTGGGACTCCCACTCCTCCCGCTGCTTCTCGTAGCCGGCGATCCACTCATTGCTCTCGGGGTCGAAGCCCTCGGGGTACTTGTAGTTGCCCTCCTCGTCGTACTCGGCGGGCATGCCGTAGATGGCCGGATCGAAGTCCTCGGAGGTCGGATCGACGGAGTCGTCGGCCTGCTTGAGGGACAGGGAGATACGGCGGCGATCCAGGTCGACGTCGATGACCTTGACGAAGATCTCCTCGCCCTGCTTGACCACGGTCTCGGGGTTCTCCACGTGGCGATTGGCCAGCTCGGAGATGTGGACCAGGCCCTCGATGCCGTCCTCGACGGAGACGAAGACGCCGAACTGCACGATCTTGGTGACCTTGCCCTTGACGATCTGTCCGGGCACGTGGGTCCGGGCGAAGCGCTGCCAGGGGTCTTCCTGGGTGGCCTTGAGGGACAGCGAGATGCGCTCGCGGTCCATATCGACATCCAGCACCTCGACGGTGACCTTGTCGCCCACCTTGACGACCTCGCTGGGGTGATCGATGTGCTTCCAGGAGAGCTCGGAGACGTGGATCAGGCCGTCCACACCGCCCAGGTCGACGAAGGCGCCGAAGTTGACGATGGAGCTGACCGTACCCTCGCGGATCTGGCCCTTCTTGAGCTGGGCCATGAAGGTCTCGCGCACCTCGGACTGGGTCTCCTCCAGGTACTGGCGGCGGGAGAGGACCACGTTGTTGCGGTTCTTGTCCAGCTCCAGGATCTTGGCTTTGATCTTCTGCCCGATGTAGGGAGACAGGTCGCGCACGCGGCGCATCTCGACCAGGGATGCGGGCAGGAAGCCACGCAGGCCGATGTCGACGATGAGTCCGCCCTTGACGGCCTCGATGACGGTGCCCTCAACGACGCCGTCAGCCTCCTTGATCTTCTCGATGTCGCCCCAGGCGCGCTCGTACTGGGCGCGCTTCTTGGACAGGATCAGACGGCCTTCCTTGTCCTCCTTGGTGACGACCAAGGCCTCGATGGTGTCACCGACCTGGACCACATCGTCGGGATCGACATCCTTCTTGATGGAAAGCTCGCGGGAGGGAATCACGCCCTCGGTCTTGTAGCCGATGTCCAGCAAAACCTCGTCATGGTCGATCTTAACGACCGTCCCCTCGACCAGATCCCCATCGTCGAAGTTCTTGATGGTGGAATCGACTGCCTTGATGAAGTCTTCCTCGGACCCGATGTCATTGACCGCGACCTGGGGGACTTCCTTCTTGTTCTCTGCCATTAATTGAATTGTTTCTTGTATAGTTGGTGGATATTTTTTCCGTATTGAGTTATGCGTTCCCGCCGGCAGGCGCGAACATTCTCCATGATAGGAGACACCACGGTCATTGTCGCCGGGAGACCTCGGGCGTGTCGCAGGCAGGGATTCCGGCGGCCCGCTCGGCGGTTTCGACCACATTGACCAGGAGCATGGCCCGGGTCATGGGCCCCACCCCGCCGGGATTGGGCGTGTAGGCGGCTGCGGAAAACCTGGCGGCCGGATCGATGTCGCCCTTGATCCGCCAGCGCCCCTCCTGCTGATCCCGGATCCGGGAGACGCCTACATCCACCAAGACAGCACCCTGGCGAACCTGGTCCGGGCCGACCAGCCCGGCTCGTCCCACGGCTGCGATGATCACGTCAGCCCTGCGCAGGTGGGCATCGATATCCCTGGTGCGGGTATGGCAGAGGGTCACGGTGGCATCCACCCCGCGGTTGGTCAGGAGCAGTCCGATGGTGCGGCCCACGGTCAATCCCCGGCCCAGCACGCAGACCTCCTTGCCGGCCAGGTCAATCCCGTAATGGTCCAGCAGATACAGGATCCCCCGTGGAGTGCAGGGCAGTGGGGTCCGCACCCGGCCGTCGGTATGCAGGACCAGCTGGCCCAGGTTGTATGGATGCATGCCGTCGGCATCCTTGGCCGGATCGATACGATCGATGATCTCAGTGGGATCCACGCCCTCGGGCAAGGGCAGCTGGACGATGTAACCGGTGCAGTCGGGATCCTGGTTGAGCTGATCCACTGCAGCGAGAATCCGCTCCTTGCCGGCATCGGCGGGCAGATCAATCCTGATCGACCGGATGCCCACCTGGCCGCAGTCCCGATGCTTGCCCTCGACATATTTGAGCGAGCCGGGGTCCTCCCCCACCAGGATGGTACCCAGGCCGGGAGTGCGTCCCATGGCCGTCAGCCTCGCCACGCGAGCGCGCAGGTCCTCTTTGAGTTCCGCAGCCGCCGCCTTGCCGTCCAGTTTCACTGCAGTCAATACATCTCCATCATTCAAGCGGGCGCAAACCCTTGTCGAAGTCGTCTGGGCCAGCCTAGCGCAGATTCCTCCCCGACCGGAAGCTCCGTCCAAGGGCCGGTACAGGAGGACTCGACTGCTGAAGTTGCGCGCTGTCCCCTCCCCAACAATAATGAGAATCATGCTCAATAAGAGCAGGTTCACCTTGTGAGCCCTTGCAGGAAAGGAAGCCATGGATACGGACACGGACAGCACATCCACGCAGGCCTGCATCGTCTTCGACCATGCCGCCATCCGCCGATCCGGGCGGCTGATCTGGTCGGAGGGGACCTTCACCATTCCTGCAGGGACCGTGACAGCCATCGTGGGCACCAACGGCACCGGCAAAACCAGTATGATGCAGGCAGAGCTTGGTCTACTCCCCCTGGATGCAGGAAGTCTGCAGGTCCTGGGACAGCCGGCCGGCCAGGCCAACGACCGCATCGGCTACGTACCCCAGAGCTACACCTCTGACATCGACTCCAACCTGACGGCCGAGCAGTCCGTCCTGCTGGGGCTGACCGGCACCCGCTTCGGCATCCACCCCGTCACCCGGCAGGACCGCGAGCGCGCCGGAAAGGCCATGCGCTTCGTCGGTGTGGAGGACAGGGCCCACCTGCGCCTGTCCCAACTCTCCGGCGGCCTGCGACAGCGGGTGGCCATCGCCCAGGCCCTGGTCTGCGATCCTGACCTGCTCATGCTGGACGAGCCCCTGGCCAATCTGGACCTGGCCGGACAGCGCGCCACCGTCCACCTGCTGGCCCAGCTCAACAGCCGTCTGGGCATGACCATCCAGGTGGTGGCCCATGACCTGAACATGCTGCTGCCTGTGCTCACCGGGGCGGTCTACCTGCTGGACGGGCATCCCCACTACGCCCGCATGGACGACGTACTGGACTCGGATCTGCTCACCCACCTCTACGGCACCAAGGTGGAGGTGGTCACCACTCCCCAGGGGGACATGTTCGTGGCCCCCGACATGGATGAGCCGATCGGACCCGTCCACAATCGCTACCAACCCAGCCAGGTGGCCCGCCTGCACGGGGCGGACCGGGAAAGGACCTCATGACAACACCAGTCTTCGACCCCCATTGGACGGAGATCCTCGCCGCCCCCTTCATGCGCAACGCCATGGTGGCCGGATTGTGCATCGCCGTGGCCGCCGGAGCCATGGGCTATTTCACCATTGCCAGGCACTCCACCTTCGCCGCCCATGCCCTGGCCCACATCGGTCTGCCAGGCGCCACAGGGGCCGTCCTGCTGGGGCTGCCGGTCTCTGCCGGCATGGGTCTGTTCGCCCTGGGCGGGGCGTTGGTCATCGGAGCCCTGGGCAAACGGGCCTCCCAGAGGGAGATCGCCACGGGCACGGTCCTGGCTTTCGCCACCGGTCTGGGACTCTTCTTCGCCAGGATGTCCAGCTCGGCCTCCCAGCAGATGCAGGCCATCCTCTTCGGATCCATCCTGACCATCACCCTGGGCCAGGTCGTCGGCTTCATAATCTTCGATGCAATCCTGCTGATCCTGCTGGCCCTGATCTACCGGCCCCTGCTTTTCAGCTCCCTGGATGAGCAGGTGGCCCAGGCCCGTGGCGTGCCCATCGGGCTGATGAACCTGACCTTCATGGCCATCATGGCCGGTGTCATCACCATCGCCGTGCCGGCAGTGGGAACCCTGCTCATCTTCGCCCTGGTCGTCACCCCGGCGGCCACTGCCAACATCCTGGTGGCCTCTCCCCTGCGGGCCATGCTCCTGTCGGGACTGATCTGCCTGGCTTCCATCTGGGGAGGCCTGGTGATTTCGGCCATGGTGCCAGCCCCTCCAAGCTTCGTCATCGTGACCCTGTCCACCCTCTTCTGGGCTCTGGCCAGGGGGTGGGCGGCCCTGCGCACCTGATGCCGGTCAGTCCACCAGGGCGGTGGCCATGACGGCGATGCCCTCGTCGTGACCAGTGAAACCCATGCCATCGGTAGTGGTAGCGGTCAACCGAACCGGTGCACCAACAGCCTGGCTCATGGCCTGCTGGGCCAGGTGACGACGGGAGGAAATTCTGGGACGCTGTCCGACGATGACCAGGGAGGCGTTGAGCAGCCTGCGACCGTGTTCATGCAGGCAGTCCATGGTCTTCTCCAGCATGTCCGCCCCATGCATGCCCGCTCCGGGGGACTGTGATCCCAGGCCGAACAAGGTGCCGATGTCGCCCAGGTCGGCGGCTGACAGGATGGCATCAATCAGGGCATGGGCGGCCGCATCGCCGTCAGAATCGCCCAGCAGGCCGGGGGTTCCGTCATTCCAGGACAGGCAGGCCAGCCAGAGGCGACGCCCGCCGGTCGGGTCGAAGCGATGGGCGTCAAAGCCCAGTCCGACGCTTGGATGGCCCATGACCGGATCCGGCCTCAGCGCTTGGCCTTGGTCTTGCCCTTGGCCTTGTTCTTGGCGGCTTCCTGGGCCACCCGTGCCAGGGTCTTGGAAGCCGGCTCCTTGGGGGACTTGGTATGGTGCTTGTCGTCGCCGGGCATGGGCTCCGCATAGCCCAGGTTGACGTCCAGCAGACGCTGGGCCTCGTCCTCGTCCAGCTTCTCGGACAGGGCGATCTCGGAGGTCAGAATCTTGCGGGCCTTGATCAGCATCCGCTTCTCGCCCGCCGAAAGTCCATGCTCGTCCACGTCACGCTGGGAGAGGTCGCGCACGACCTCGGCGATCTTGTTGACCTCGCCGGTGGCGATCTTCTCCACGTTCAGCTTGTAGCGGCGGGACCAGTTCATCTCCTTCTCCTCGACCACCGGGGTGCGAAGGATCTCGAAGACCTTGGCCACCGCCTTGGCGTCGACGATGTCCCTGACGCCCACCTTGGCCGCGTTCTCGACGGGGACGTTGATGACCAGCCCATCAGAGGAGAGCACGGAAAGCTGCAGGTACTTGCGGGTGACGCCCTTGACGGTCCGTTCGGTGATGGCATCCACCCTGGCGGCCCCATGACGCGGATAGACGACCATGTCACCGACCTTGTAACCCATATGTCCTCCAGAACGAGTCGATAAAATACCATATAATAATGTCATTGCGCATGGACTTGCCGACGGGGCTCGGAGGCGACGCGATTCTCTGCGAGCACACTTCCCCTGGAGGCTCTGAAGACTATTCTGGAAGAAACGACGGTGGTGGAACGAATGTCGGCAAGGCTCCACCCCGCATGACGAGCATCGTTTTGCGGATCAGTGATCGAAGACAGAGGTAGGCATGATCAAAAACACAAGCCGCTACACTACACCCAGCACCATCCTGGTGGTTGAGGACGAACCCACCCTGGCCACCGCCATCGCCCAACGCATCACCGCCGAAGGGTGGACGGCACGGGTGGCCTCGGACGGTGCCAGCGCCGTGCAGGCCGCGTCCCAGATCAAACCCGACCTGATCATCATGGACATCATGCTGCCCGTCATGGACGGACTGGAGGCCACCAAGCGGATCGTGGCCGAGCGGCCGGTGCCGGTGCTCATCCTGACCGCCCGGGACGACGAGGCCGACAAGGTGACCGGTCTGGGCGCCGGGGCCGACGACTATATGACCAAGCCCTTCTCCATGCGCGAGCTGATCGCCCGCTGCAAGGCCCTTCTGCGCCGGGTGGAGCGGGCCAAGGTCATCGCCAAGAACTCCGAGAACGAGAAGGTGCTGGACTTCGGATCCCTGGTCATCGACCCGGCCCAGCGCATCGTGACCCTGCGCGGGGAACAGATCCACCTGACCCCCACCGAATTCGACCTGCTGGCCACGCTGGCCCGTCGGCCCAAGTCCGTGCTCACCCGCGAGAAGCTGCTGGAGGAGGTCTGGGACTGGGTGGATGCCTCGGGCACCAGGACGGTGGACTCCCACGTCAAGGCCCTGCGCCACAAGCTGGGCTCCCAGATGATCCGTACCGTGCATGGGGTGGGCTACGCCTTCGAACCGCCCGAGGATCAGGAACAGGACCAGGACCAGCGGTAGCGGCCACGGATGCACGCCATGAGCAAGGACGGCAGAAGCCGGCGTAAGGGGCCCGGTCTGAGTGCGCGGGTGGACCGCGAACGGCCCATCGGATCCTTCGCCTCGTTGAAGGTGGAGCTGAGCGTCCTGATCATCATCTCCACAGCCATCGCCTTCGTCATGGCCTGGTTCCTGCTGAAAATGGGCTGGAGCGGCTGGATCGCCATGCCGCTGACCCTGGTGGTGGCCCTGGGGATCACCTACTTCTTTTCCCGAGGGCTCACCGCCCCCCTGCGGCAGATGCGGGATGCGGCCGAAGCCATGGCCGACGGGGACTATACGGTCCGGGTCCACGCCACCACGACCAGCCATGACGAGGTGGGGCTCCTGGCCCAGTCCTTCAACGAGATGGCCGAGGAGCTCCAGCATGCCGACCAGATGCGCCGGGACATGGTGGCCAATGTCAGCCACGAGCTGCGCACCCCCGTCTCGGCCCTGCAGGCCATGGTGGAGAACATGGCGGACGGGGTGACCGAGCCCACGCCAGCCAACCTGGAGGGGATTCTGGAACAGACCCACCGGCTGTCCGACCTGATCGCCTTCCTGCTGGACCTGTCGCGGATGGAGGCCGGTGCCGCCAGCCTGCAGATCGAGGACTTCGACTTCGGGGATTTCATCGACGAGACCCTTCAGCCCCTGGCCATAGCCGACGCCGGGCACGCCCACGACATCCAGGTTGATCTGGAGAAGGGTCTGAGGATGGAGGGCGACCAGGACCGGCTGCGCCAGCTCTTCACCAACGTCATCAGCAATGCACTGAAGCACTCGGCCGACGGCACCACGGTGCTGATCCAGGCCCACGAGGACCGGCAGCAGGAGGCCATAGTCACCAACGTAGTCAACTTCGGCTCGCAGATACCCCCCGAGGCCCGTACCGACATCTTCCGGCGCTTCGTCAAGGGCAAGGCCGGGCCTGGTACGGAGTCCGGCGGCACCGGGCTGGGGCTGTCCATCGCCCGCTGGGCGGCCCAGCTGCATGGAGGCCAGGTACAGGTGGTGGACGATCCGCGCGGAGCGGACTTCGAGATCACCCTGCCCAGATATCACCGCGAACCCGACGAGGACGAGGGGGACGGGAGCCGCTCCGGCGGTTCCGACGCGCCGCATTGACGGGGAGGCGCACTTCGACTCATAATGAAATCGAACATTTGTTCGAATGCCATCGAGTTCGAGGTGTGCCATGGTCGCTACCATTCATGGGTCGCCGGATGCGGCCCCTGCTTCCCTGCCGGAGTGCCGGGTCGATGCCCTGAGCCTCTTCCGAGGACACCCCAGCCCTGTCCCCCAGGCCCTGGAGGCCGTCCACGCCGGCTTCCCCTCAGTGGCCCAGGACTACTTCAGCGGCGACTTCAGCTTCGACCAGAACGTCATCGTCCACCCCGACTCCACCTTCATCATCCATGTGGCCGGCGATTCCATGACCGGCGCCGGCATCTTCGATGGGGACCTGCTGGTGGTCGACCGTTCCCTGGAGCCGCGCGAAGGGGACATCGTCATCGCCATCCTGGACGACGAGCTGCTGGTCAAGCGGCTGGCCAGGCGCAAGGGAAGGACCATGCTGCGGGCCGAAAACCCCGCCTACCCCGACTTCATGCCCCAGGAGGGCGAGGAACTGGTCATCTGGGGGGTGGTCATCGGCAACTACCACTGGCAGCGGGTGGATACCAAAGGCGAATCCCGGAGCGGCTCTCCCCTGCCTCAGGTCACCTATCCCGGACACACCCCGCACGGGCGTGGGCGCACGACGGGAGGTCAAGGCCGGAGGCCCGTCTACCCTTCCACGGGCTGGGGCTCGGTATGAGCGCGCAGAGACCGGCCTATCCTGCAGCCGGGACCGCTCTGACCAGTCAGGTGGTCCTGGCCGACGCCAACTCTTTCTTTGCCTCCTGCGAGGCTGTCTTCGACCCCTCCCTGGCTGACCGCCCGGTGGTCGTGCTGTCCAATAACGACGGCTGCGTGGTGGCCCGCAACCGCCCGGCCAAGGCCCTGGGCATCACCAACGGCACACCCTGGTTCACCATTCGCGAACGGGCCCTGCAGGACGGGGTGGTGGCCCGCAGTTCCAACTATGAGCTCTACGCCAGTCTCTCCAGGCGCATGATGGCCATCATGGCCCATTTCCTGCCCAACCAGGAGGTCTACTCCATCGACGAGTGCTTCATGGACAGCATCTGGAACGACAAACACACCGTCGAAATCTGCCGGGAGCTGCGCGCCGCGGTCCTGCGATCGACCGGCATCCCCGTCAGTGTGGGTGTGGCGCCCACCAAGACCCTGGCCAAGGTGGCCAACCACTGGGCCAAGGACCATCCCTCGACCGAAGGGATCACCCTCTGGAGCCAAGTAGAGGCCCAGTACGGCGATCAGGCTCTGGCATCAGTGCCCGTCGACCAGGTCTGGGGGGTGGGCCGACGGCTGACCGGCAGGCTCATGGGCATGGGCATCACCACCGCCCTGGACCTGCGCGATGCCGACCCCTCACTGATCCGTCACCGGTTCTCCGTCATGCTGCAGCGCACCGTGCTGGAATTGAGGGGACGGCCCTGCATCGAGCCCGAGACGGATGCCGCCAGGGGCGTGCGCACCAATCAGATTCTGTGCTCGCGCATGTTCTCCCACCCCATCGAGGGCTACGCCACCCTGGCCCAGGCATTGAGCATCTACGCCCAGAAGGCCTGCCGCCGTCTGCGTCGACAGCATGGTCTGTGCGGAAAAGTGCAGGTCTTCTGTTCCACCAGTCCTTATGCACCCCAGCAGTTCTGCGCAGCCAGCAGGACCGTCGTCCTGGAGGATCCCAGCGACGATCCCCTGGTCATCGCCGGCGCAGCCAGCCGGGCGCTCAAGGGCCGTGTGGATCCGCACGCCCGCTGGATCCGGGCCGGGGTGGTTCTACTGGACCTGACCGATGCTGACCACTTCCACACCCTGGAAGGCCTGGACGCAGCCCGGGACACCCGTGGCCTGGGGGACGTCCTGGAGGATGCCACCCGCCGTTTCGGTCCCTTCCGGGTAGGCGTAGGCTACGGTGGCATCCGCGGCCAGGGCCGGGGCGATGAGGATACGGGTGCCGACTGGGCCATGAACCGGGGCATGCTCTCCCCCCGGTCCACCACCCGCTGGGATGAGATGGCCGTGGCCCGGGCCCGCTAGAGATCCTCATGGCCTGGAGGAACGGCCGCCAGAGCCAGGGCGGCCAGGGGCAGGGCGCCTGCGGCCTCCAGGGCACGAGCGCACTGGCGGATGGTGGATCCCGTGGTGATGATGTCGTCCACCACCAGGACAGGATGGTCGACCAACTGCGATGGATCCGCAACTGTAATCCGGCCCGCCAGCCGACGCGAACGGTTCCGGCGGCCGCCCGCCTGGACAGACTTGGTTCTCACGGAGTCCATGATCAGTGCCGGCTCCGCCCGGGCGTCCAGACCCTGCCACTGCAGGGCCTGGACCAGAGACAAAAGGATCGGCTGCAGATGAACCCTCCCCCGCCTCCGCAAGGAGGCAGCCGAGGAGGGGGCGGGAACCACCAGAATCGCCTTCGCGGGCTTGGACCGGAGCAGGGGATCGATCAGCCTGGACAGGACCGGAGCCAGACCGGCCATGACCTGGCCCAAGGGTCCATCCAAGGGCCGGTTGTCATGGTCCTTCCATGCCAGAATGATTCGCCGGACGGGTCCGCGATATGGAGCGCATGCCAGGGCCAGACCAAGGGCATAGGCGGGCGCAGGCACCAACAGGGGCCGGAAGAGCAGAGATCTGCAAGAGGAGCAGAGCAGAAAGTCAGGGCGATCGCAGCCGGCGCAGGCCCGAGGAGCCAGCAGGTCCAGGGCCGAGCTGGCCACGGCTGAGGCAACAGCACAAACCGCCTGTCGGAATCGGACGGATGCCAATGAAAGGTTGCGCATATAGCCCAGCCAACCCTCAAGTGCAGAGGATAGGCAAGCAGGGGAAGACCATGTGCATGAACGGGCCAGCTGTTCACAGAATCGCTGTTCACAGAATTGTCTGCAGACAGGTTCAGGCCAGGTCAGCCTCCAAGGCCCGGATCAGGTCCAGTGCATCGGCCGGATTGTGCACACGCAGAGCCATGGCCCCGGCCTCAGCCGCCGGATAGTCGTTGCCGTCCGGATCCATCCGGTCGCCCACGAAGGCGATCTGGCCGACTTCCACGCCCAGTATCCTGGCCAGGGAGGTCATGGCATAGGCCTTGTCGATGCCCTTGGCTGAGATGTCCACGCTGGTGGAGCCGCCGGAGCGCACCTGCAGGTGGGGCAGATCGGCGGCCACGGCCCGGGCCAGGGCATCCTTGCGGCTGTTGTCGGGATCCCAGGCCTCCTTGGCTTCCACGGGCGCCTGCTGACCCAGGGCGGAGAAGGTTATCTGGCTGCCGCGATCCTCGATGCGAGGCCCCCAGACCTGATCCTCCCAGTCGCCCAGCTGCTTGGCCCTGCGCTCCAGACTGGCCTCGGCGGCCTGCCGGTCCTGGGCACTCAGGTCGTGCGCGTAGACGCAATTCCAGCTTCCGTCCTGCCAGCGGTAGTAGCGGGTGCCACTGGTGGGCATCAGATGAAGCTGATCGAAACGGGTATCGTCGGGCAGGGCATCCAGCACCTGGTCGCGGAACTGGCTGAACCGTCCGCCCGAGACGATGGCCACGGGCCTGAGCCGGGTCAGGGCGGCGAAATGGACGGCCATGGTCTGGTCCATACGGGTCTTGGACAGCGCCAGAGTATTGTCCAGATCGAAGGCCAGCATCCGTGCCCGTGCGCAGATGGACCCTATGTCCTGGCTGCCCCACCAGGCCACGTTCATCGCACCGTCCTCCGCCATGATTGCTCCCATCCACTTGTCGATCATCGCTCCATGCTACAAGACACCCTGAATCGAAACTGCCACCGAGTTGAGGGGCTATGGTGAGTGTCATGATCAACGATCAGCCGCCTTGGGCCCGCACCGTCTATCGGGACAGCCATGGCCGGGGGATCCGTCGGCCCACCTTCGGCACCCGCCTGCCCCGCTATCGCACCAGGTGTGGAATCTTCGACGATCTGACCGCAGCCCAGATCCGGCGGCTGGGCGCCGGCTGGCCTCAGCTGGTCAAACCTGTCCAATTCGCGGTCGAGGATGTGCCACCCTCCGACCCCACCCCCTGGGAGGACAGGTCGGACCTCTTCTCGCGCAGTTTCCCGGCAGGACGTGGCATCCCCGCCAGGATTGTCCTATACCGAATGCCAATCCAAAGCAAGACCCGGGACCGCACCGAGCTGGAGCTGATCATCCGCGACGAGCTGGTCCTGCAGCTGGCAGACCTCTACGGGCGCGACCCCGAGGAGATCGACCCCATGTGGGGACGCTGAGGGCCGAATCTTAGGGCAGGACGGTGGAGTCGGGGCCGGAGCGGATCACGGTGGTGGTGGGCATGAGCCCGTCAGGGACCATGACCGCCAGACCGGCCAGGCCAGCCTGGTTGACCGCGTCCACACTCAGGCGGGCGTTCCAGATCAGCCGTGAGGAGCCATGCCCAGATTCCTCATTCAGCCGCACGGCGGCCACCTGATCGCCCAGATCGTGAGTCGAAAGCTCGCTGGCTCGACCCGCCTCAACAGTCAGTGAGCGCTCTTCCAATTTGTTGCCCTTGTCATCGAATCCAACCAGTTCGGCCTTGACCGGATTCGCCGATGGGTTGACCAGGGTCAGCGCAGCCTGGGCAGGCTGGGATATGGTCAGGGCCGAGGATGCTGCAGCAGTCCCCGCAGGAATCAGAGCCAGGTCGGACTGCGACTGGTCCTGACTGCCCTGGCCGGTCACCTGCAGGACCGCTCGCACAGGCCGGTCGGCATGCACGTGCAGAGCCAGCTTGCCATCGGGCACGCCGCCAAGATCCACCGCCGTGGCCTGAGAACCCTCCAGATCCACCCGTCGCAGGGATTGCTGACCGCCTTCATCCACCCAGGACAGGTCCACCGCCGTGGCATGGGAGCCCTGAAGAAGCAGGGTGGCCTGGTCTGCACCTCGCAGGCCGGCAATGACCAGATCACGGCCTGGAGCCGGCAAGGCAGCCATCTGATCCGACCCGCGTGGATCAAGCCCCGACATGACATTGACGGAGACCGACATGGCCACCGGGGCCTGGGAGCTGCGAGCCCGGACGTAAATGGCCTGCTGGCCAGGAGCCGCCGCAGACAGATCGTATGAGGCATGGCCGCCGGGAGCCACGGTCATGGTCTTCCCTGTCTCCAGGGACAAATGGCCCGAGGAGTGCGAACCCTGGACCTCAATACTGATCACCGTGGCTTTGGATGACGGATTGTAGGCCACCAGCCGTTGGGTGGTCCCTCTGCTGGTGGCGGGCAGCAGGAAGTCCGCATTCATGACGGCCCGGGGGCAGGCCAGCGCCTGAATCCCCCTAAGATCGCCCTTGGTGGCCCATGAGACCATGCCGACGGCAGCCCCTGTGCCCGGCTGGGACTTGAGCATCCGGGAATCGAAGGCTGTTGCCGAGGCACCGGGATCGAGCGATGCGGCCATGGCCTTCTGCCCGTCCAAGAGATCAGGATCAGTCACCGTGGTGCGTTGCCCACCCCCCATTGGAGTCAGGCTGGAACCGCCGATGGATCCGAAGGCGGCAGCAGTGACACGTGAGCTCAGATCGCCCTCCGATGCCTTGAACTGGTCATCGCCGACCTTGTCCTCGTCCGCTACCGCCAGGCGGGCCGGACAGTAGGCCGCCACCTCCCGCTGGCTGACCCGGCTGGCTACGACAGTCGAGCCCTTGGCCCCATCGGCCAGGGAGGCAGGAGGCGTCCAGATCAGCAGCGCTGCAATCAAAACCGCCACCAGGGGTGCCGTGACCAGAGCGGCCACCAGGGATCCCTTGCTTCGTCCACTCATAGTTGCTCCCCTCCGAAATAGCCCGGACGCGGCAGCGCCACCAGGCAGTATCCCAGCAGGATCAGACCCAGGGTCCACAGCCAGACCCTCCTCCAGGTGCTGGCCTCTGCTTGATCGACCCCGGCCATATCAACGCCCACATCCTTGCCGGACTGCGAGCTCAAACGGAAATAGGTTCCCTGGGCGTTGGCCACCACCAGCTGCGCGCCATCGCTGGCAGTGATGTTGGATACCAGGTCATCGTTGGGCGTGGACCCCAAGCCCGCTGCCCCGGAACGGTCGACGGGCACGTAGATTCCGCCGAAGCCCAGGTCGGTCACCGCGGCTACGGCCTTGGAGTCGGCATTGGCCATCAGAGACGCCGCCGAATGCGAGAGGACATCCTCGCCGGTCATCCGCCCGCCGTTCACCCGCTGGGCACGCAGGGCAGGCGAGGCATCGATCAGATCCCCTCGTGAAGTGTGCAGACCGGTGTAGGCCACGCGGCCATGGGAGGGCGAGGTCAGCACCAGCACCCGGTGGGATGGATCCTTGTCAAGGTAGTCCACCGCGACTGCCGGAAGCTGTCGGCCGTCAGCCGACAGGGGCCCGCCGGCAGGCGCAGCCAGACCGGCCACCGCCACGCCTGCAGTGACCAGGGTCAGGAGCAGGCCCAGGAGGAGCCTTAAAACCCTTCCGCCACCACCGACTGCAACCGCTGACGTCGGGGATGACTGCGCAGGAGGCAGGGGCGGACGATCGGCATCGTTGTCGGGGGCCTGGTCATGCCCGGGAGCAAGGGGCGAGAAGGGACGGACGGCCCTGCCTGCCAGGAGGCCCAGACACGTCAGCAACCCCATGAAGGCCATCATCACGCCGGGCAGGACTGAACCAGCCACTGGACCTGTTTCATCCAGACCTGTGCAGACCGCCTGCGAGACCAGCGCCAGGACCAGACCCAGCAGTACCGTGATCCACAGAATCCTGGCCGCCTTGAGCACCCGAGGCACAACCAGGGCAACAAAGGCCAGCAGGGCAACCGCCAGCAGACAGCAGACCAGGGTGACCGGACGCCAGAGTTCAGCCCGCCACCTGATAGGCCACAGAGCCGAAACATCCAGGCCCAGCAGACGGGCCAGCATCTCCCCCAGGCTCCCGGTTCGAGGCTGGCCAGTCAGGTCTGCCGAAGGAACCATCAGGTCTGCGAAAAGCTGCCTCCAAAGCCCATCCTTGGCATGATGCAGGGAGTTGACCAGGGTGGGTGCCAGGGCCAGCACCGAAGGCAGGGGCATCAGCAGCAGCATGATCCGATGGGAGGGCACCAGGCAGATCGCCATGATGAAGAGCGGAATCATGGCCAGTATGAGCTGAGGTTCGGCTGCCAGGACCGGCAGAAAGCAGATGGAGGCCAGAGCCGCCTGCTGCACCGAAGCCTTGGGGTGCACGGGAGCCTCGGTCTGATACAGCCCCACGGCCTTGAAAACGAAGGCAAAGGCAGCGGGCATGAAGGCCATGACCGTCAGCATGGGCAGCTGCAGACCATCCACCATGCCCAGGGCGAATGCCAGGCTAGCCCAGAGCAGCCCCAGCAGGACGCGGATGGGATTGGACCTGGTGACCACGCCGACCAGCGCCCAGAAAGACAGAGCGGCCAGTCCCGTCTCTGCCAGGAGCATCAGGGCCATGGCCTGGGCCACATGACCGCCGGTGAGCAGAGCGAAGGGCAGAAGGACCAGAAGGAAGGGGGCAGGAACTGCGGGCTGTCCCACGCCCCCGGCCCAGGACCAGGAGGTGGTTGCCGCCTCCAGCAGGCGGGACCAGTCGGCTCCCGACGAGGGCAGGGAGGGCGCATGGATGGCCCCTCCTGAGAAGATGGCACGACACAGGGGCCAGTGGGTGGCCACCAGGGCCACCAAGACGGCCAGGGTCATGCCTGTCGCCCAGGCCAGGCGACGCAGAAACTGCCGGCGCAGATGGGCCAGGGCTAGGTGGCTGAGCATGGGGTGCTCCTGCTGGTCGCGGAAGGCCTGCCTGCGCTGCCGCCACTGCCGGATCTGCTGACCGTTGGCCTGAAGAACGTCCAATCGACGGGGACCGCCATGGCAGGCGGAAGTCAGACGGCGACGCATGGTCAGCAAGGCTGCAGGACGAGCCAGGATCCGCCAGGGCGCACACAGACGGCAGAGGGCCCTGTAGGGCCGCTTGCCGATAAGATCAACGACCGTGAACCACAGTGCCGCCAGGGCCCGCCAGAGCCAGACCAGGAGCCACCAGGGCAGGGCAAAATCGGTCAGCAGGTAACGCTCCCGAGCCAGTATGGGGCCCATGGAGGCATCCAAGCGGTGGTCGGGCTGCACCGGCCGTCCATTCCGGTCGCGCAATCCGCTCAACCGGGCGCCGGCATGGGCCATCCGGGCGCCGGGCACCACCACCACACGTCCGCCGGACAGGCAGATGCGGCGGCAGAGATCGTCGGCCTGGCCGAAAGTGCCGGCCCAGGCACCCGGTCCGCCCAGGTCCTTCATGGTCTGCATGGGCACCAGGGCGCCGGCCAGGCTCACCGCGAAGACATCCTGACGCGCGTCATACTGTTCCTGGTCGGGCTCGCTGTCCACTACCAGGCCAACCGTTCGGTGACGATAGGCATACCGACCCACGTCCCGCAGGCCCTCGCCCTGCCAGTCGTACTGCTTGGCGCCCAACAGGGAGGCAGTGGGATTGCTGTGCCAGGTGTCCACCAGCTGATCCAGGCAATGATTGTCCAATGGACGGCAGTCGTCGTGCAGAAGCCAAAGTGCTCGAACCCGACCAGGCAGACGGGCATAGCCAAGCGCCTTGTCCACGGCATCGCCGAAGGAGGAGGCGCCCCGGGCGCGAACCACCTGCACCTCCATCCGCACTGGCCCGTCCACCGGGAATTGCGCATAGAGAGGCTCCACAGTGGCCCCCGAGCAGTCCGCGATGATCAGAAGGCGCGGCAAGAGGCTCTGCCGCAAGAGGGCACGCAGGGTGTCAGGCAGGTAGGTCAGGTCATGCTCGACGGTGATCACCGCAGCCACCGCATCCTCAACATGAGGGCTGGCGGCAGGCGAACATTCGTTCATGACTGCAGAGAGTACCTGCCGGACATCCTGGGCTTGAGGCGCGACGAAACTCATGCGTTCCAGTCTACGCAATCCAGGTCACCGGATGCCCCGCTCGGGCACCTGCGGCGATTCAGACCTGACGCTGCGCGCGCATCCTCTTCTTGTAACGGCGGCGCTCCCGTTCGCTCATGCCGCCCCAGATGCCAAAGCGCTCGTCGTGTTCGACCGCCCAGTCCAGGCACTGCTTGCGGACGGTGCAGTCGGCGCAGACCCGTTTGGCCTCCTGTGTGGAGCCTCCCTTGCCCGGGAAGAACGCCTCCGGGTCGGTCTGTGCACAGAGCGCCTCGCTCCGCCAGGATGGTCCGATGTTGACCTCGAACCATTGCATCAGCGGCGTCAGCCTGTTTTTAGTTGTATTGCTGTATCGAGTGTCTACAAAACCACTCATAGCGACCCCCCAGTCCCTAGTGTGTTTACACACTTTTATTACAGACACTGCCGGGGTCTTCTGTCAACCCCTAAATGCCTGCAAGCGCAACTAAGCGACACGTTGAGGGATTCGTATCGCCCCAAGAGGAGCTGCGGATGGGGGTCAGACTATACTGTGACTGGTTCAAGCACGCGCCAGCGCCATCCCGGTTCTTCCCGCCGGAATGGCCCCTACAGCGACAGCCGATGAGGAAGGCATACCATTGACGTCCCCAACCAGAAAGATGGGTCTGCCCAACATCAAGGCGGGCAGGAACGGCAAACCCCAGCACAGCGACGGGTTCCGCAGCAGCCACTCCCTGCGCACGGGCATCTGTCTGGCCCTCACCTTCGTTCTTTGCTTCCTGGCCTCGACCGTGGCAGCCTTCTGGACAGACATCAATGGGCATATGCACGTGCTCGAGCCCATCAACCTGACCCAAGCCCACAAGGCCCCGGAAGACATCTACAAGGGCAAGACCCTGAACGTCCTGGTACTGGGCCAGGACACCCGCGACGGCAAGGGCAATTCGGAGGTGGGCGGCAGCGGGGACGGCCTGGAGGAGAACCACCAGTCCGACACGGCCATGGTGGTCCAGATCGCCGCCGACCGCTCCTATGTGAACGTGGTCTCCATCCCCAGGGACTCCATTGTGAACGCCCCGGCCTGCGTCACCAGCAAGGGCGAGACCATCCCGGCCCGCCGACAGGTCATGTTCAACTCCATCTTCGCTGAGGGCTACAACCAAGGCGGCGATGCGAATTCGGCCGCCAGCTGCTCCCTTGCTGCGGTCCGCTCCCTGACCGGCCTGGACATCCAGCAGTTCGTGGTGGCCGACTTCAACGGATTCAAATCCATCATCGACGCCCTGGGCGGGGTCGACGTATGCATCCCCAAGGACACCAAGGACAGCTACACCGGCATTGATCTGAAGCGCGGCCTGCACCATCTGGACGGGACCCAGGCCACCGAGTACGCCCGCATGCGCCATGGCACCGGCGCCGACGGATCGGACATTATGCGCACCACCCGCCAGCAGTACCTGATCAAGAGCCTGGTCAACGAGGCCAAGAACGTCGACATTTATTCAGACCTTCCCAAGGCCTACCGCCTGGCCACCACCTCCATGTCCACCCTGCAGCTGAGCGAGGGTCTGGGCAGCTTCCAGACCCTGCTGGGCCTGGGCAACTCGCTCAAGCACATCGACACCGCGCACATCTACGCCCGGACCATACCGGTCAAGGAATGGTCCCAGGACCGCTACCGGGTGGTATGGACCGAGCAGGCCGAAACCATCTGGCGTCTGCTGCGCCAGGGCAAGCCGTTGACACAGGCCAATGAGGAAGCCGAGACAGCCTCCTCGTCATCCACCTCCTCCTCGGACAATCAGACCCAAGGCACCCAAAGAGCACAGGGCAAGGCCCAAACCCGGAGCAGGAACTCCGAAACACAGTCCCCCACCCAGACCCCCTCCGCTTCCGCCACCGCTCTGCCCGATCCGGATCCGCGCACGGGACTGATCACCATGCCCAATAAGACCCTGATTGATCCAAGCACAGGCGGAATCGTCGATCCGAACGACGGGACCATCAAGGACGCGAACACCGGACAGTACATCGGCATGGCCGACCGCTACCTGTTCGCCACGGTCTGTGCGGTTCCGGCGCAGAGATAGCGGATTGACTCTCTCGGGTCGTTCAGACATGCTATTGCTTGCCTAGTCGGCCAAAGCTATGGAGGTTGAAGGCATGCGGACTGGTTCAGACCAAGGCGGACAAGAGCAGGAGCCACCAAGCTTCATGCCCTCCAGGCATCGTCGTCCCGAAAGTGCTGCCAGCGCTCCCGCCGCCTCGTCCAGGCACAGCCGCAGACAGCAGGAGCTTCCAAGCTTCTCGCCTTCCTCAAGAGGCGCAACTCAGCCGAAGCAAGTCGGCAGGACCCGAACAGCCAGACGCACCAGCGGCTCCTCGCGGACCACGCCCAGACCAGCGGCCCAGCCTGCTCCCAGTGGGAACGGCTGGGGTAACGGCGGTGGTCGAGGCAATCGGGGCTTGCGTTCCGGTACCGCCCTGGCCCATAAGCATCCAGTGCGCAGGTTCATAGGCATACTGCTGCTGATCATCCTCTTGGCTCTGGTCGTACTAGCAGGCGGCGGATGGTTCTGGATCAACGCCAGACTCAACCGCGAGCAAATGCTGACGGACGCCCCGGGCTCTGGAGCCACCACCTGGCTGCTGCTGGGGTCGGACCAGCGTGACGGCTCCCCGGGGGCCGGCCAGGATACCAGCATCACCGGTTTCCGGACCGACACCATCCTGGTGCTGACCAAGCCCCGGCACGGGGCCGCTTCCCTGATTTCCGTCCCCCGTGACTCCCTGGTCAAAGAGGACGGGAGATACATGAAGATCAACGCCGTGGCCTACACCTCGGGCTATCGGTCCCTGACCAGCCAAATTGAGGACATCACCGGCCATAAGGTCGACCATGTGGCCCTGATCCGCTTCGGAGGCCTCAGCAAGGTGGTCGATGCCATGGGTGGCGTCAAACTCTGCTATGACGCCGATGTCAACGACGCCAGATCAGGCATGGTCTGGTCCAAGGGCTGCCATCAGGCCGATGGCGGCATGACCCTGGCCTTCACCCGCATGCGCTACTCGGATCCCAAGGGTGACTTCGGGCGGGCCGAACGGCAGCGTCAGGCCATCTCAGCAATCACCTCCAAGGCCCTGCAGCCTTCGGTCCTGCTCAATCCCGTCACGGCCGGCAAGGTCCTTTCTGCAGGTCTGGATTCCCTGGTGGTGGATGAGCGGGCCAACGCCATAGACCTGGTGCGCATGGTCCTGGCCTTCCGCAGCGCCAGCGGCCCAAAGGGCGTCACCGGAAGCCTGTATTGGACCAACCCCAACTACTTCCCCAACAGGCGAGTCGGCTCCACCGTCCTGCTGGATCAGGCCCGCAACACCGAGCTGTTCGACCAGCTGGTTCAGGGCAGTCACGACCCGGGCACCGTCGGCGGCAACTGACAGCACCACCTGGCAGGCACCGTCCACGTTCGACCACATGCCAGGTTCGCCCTGGCATTCAGGCACCGGACCTTTCATGCTGGAAGTATGACCAAGGTCCATTCGTTAGCATCTGCACGCCCTTCATCGGCGGCGGTCGGCCACGGGTCTGCAAACGATGCTGAGTATGACCATCCACGCTATGCCAACAAGGGCAGAGCCCAGGTCATTCTGACCGTGGTTGCCCAGACGGCTCCGGCCCTGGCCCAGGCGGGCATGATCTGGTACGTGGTCGGCCACGGCCGCTGGATGCTGCTTCTCCTCCTGTTGCCCAGCCTGACCGGTACCCTGGCCATGGTGCTTTTGAGCCTGCTGCGAGCGCACCGTCGGCCATCCCCCGCTTCCCCCGCTCGCGCGCAATTGGCATACAGCCCAGCATCGGATCGTGCATCACCGTTGAGAACCAGAGAGGACCAGACCCGGCAAGACCTGGCTCAACTGGTCTCCGACCCAGGCCCTGAACTAGAGACCCGACTGTTGGCATCAGGGGCTCCGGGAACACATGGCCTGCTTTGGCAGGGCATCGTCCATGCCTGGCTTGCCGCATCTGGTCCTACAGCGCCGGCAGTCATCGGCATCCGCCCCGATCACCGCCCGCTGGTCATCGACCTGCCCCGTGACGGACCCCACGCCCTGGTGGCGGGCACCACCGGATCAGGCAAATCGGTCTTTCTGCAGACCTGGTGCCTGGCCCTGGCCGCCAGCCAGCCGCCGGACCGGCTCAATCTGGTTCTGCTGGACTTCAAGGGCGGTGCCGGATTCGGCCTGTTGGCCCGACTGCCGCACACCGTGGGCTGCGTGACCAATCTGGATCTGGACCGAGCGGTGCGGGCGCTGAACGGCCTTCAGCGGGAGTTGGAGCGACGTCAGCGCCTGGTGGCCAAAGCTGGAGTGGAGGACACGGCCCTGATGGCCGACCCTCCGGCGCGCCTGGTGGTGGTCATCGACGAATTCCAGGCCCTGCGCCAACTCCTGCCCGACTATCTGGACAGGCTGACCTCACTGGCTTCCCAGGGCCGGTCCCTGGGCATGAACCTGGTGGCCTGCACCCAGCAGACCATGGGACAGGTCAGTGCCCAGATGCGGGCCAACATGAACCTGGGTATCTGTCTACGGGTGCGGGATCCCCTGCAGTCCAGGGAATTGCTGGGCTCCTCCTGCGCCACGGCAATCGACCCCGCCTGTCCTGGTCTGGGCTTTCTGGAGCATGGTCGGGGCCCACAAGCCTTCCGCACCTGCCCTGCGGTCGATCCGCAGGCCCTGGTGGAACAGGTCATCAAAGCCAGCCGCTTCTGCGGCTGCCGTCCGCCAGCGCCGCTCTTCTCCCCTCCCCTGCCAGAGCATGATCCGGCCTGCGGAAATATCCTCTGGCAGTCGGGACGGCCCTTGATACCCCTGGGACGCTCCGATGACGGGGTCCTGCTCCACCTCTATCGCCTACCACTCAAAGGTCATACGGCCCTGATCGGACCGCCTGGCCGTGGTAAGAGCACCCTGCTGGCCCTGCTGGCTCGTTCCCTGATCCCCCTGATGCAGCCGGGAGCCCGACCAGGACCCAGTTTCGATCTGCGTATCACCCGCCGGACAGGCCACGGCTACAGCAGTAGGGATTTCCCAGGCCCGCTACCGGAACCGCCTAAGGGTCGCCACAATGGCAGCCGAAGGCTGGTCTGGATCCTTGACGATGCACAGGACCTGCTGGATCCGCTCTGCCGGGATCCTCTGGCCCCTCTTCTGCAGGAGGCTCTGGGGCAGGAGGGAACCACCGTGGTTCTGGCCGTGGAGACGGCCGGTGCCCTGCGCAGACCTGAGCGTTTCAGCCGTCGTCTGGTGTTCCCCTGTGGCGAAAGAGGGGCCGACCTGGCAGCTGGCATCCCCGCCGATCAGCTGGCCAACCTATCCTCCCGAGCCAGCGCCATTCCCGGACGGTGTCTGGTCCTGGAGGCAGGTCTCGCCATTCCGCTACAGGTGTTCTCTTTAGCCGTAAAACAATCGGACCCTTGAAAAAAGTCACTCATCGTGCTTATCTTGCATAGGGTAGTGATAAAGCACCGATAAAAACTTCTTGGAGGCTTAGGTAGATGAGTAATGCGTTTGATTGGCGCGCTAAGGCTGCTTGCCGTGACAAGGATCCTGAGCTGTTCTTCCCCGTCGGCAACACAGGTGCAGCCTATCAGCAGATCGAGGAGGCCAAGGCCGTGTGCCGGACCTGCAAGGTCATCGACGCCTGTCTGAAGTGCGCCTTGGACACCAATCAGGATTACGGCGTCTGGGGCGGACTGAGCGAGGACGAACGCAGGGCTCTGAAGCGCCGGGCCATGCGTGCGCGCAGGTCCCAGGCCATGCAGATGCAGTCCTGAATCTTCTCGATTGCGCCAAACAGCAGGGGGGCGATGGCTCGATGCCATTGCCCCCCTTCTTTTTCTGAAAAGCACCCCTCGCAAAAGGAGTCCGGACTGTAAGGTGTACGGGTTGCAAGATGCCCGGTATCACACGTCCTGGGCCACGCGCAGCTTGATGTTGATGACCACCCGGGTGCCGCCATCCCGACGGGGCTCCCACTTGACCGTGCCGCCGAAGTCGTTGGTGACGAAGGTGTTGATGATCTGCGTGCCCAGTCCGGACCCGGTGGAGCGAGCCTGGCCCTGATCCGACTCCGTGCTGTAGCCGTTGCCGTCATCCTCGACCACGACATTGAGGTTGTTGCCGCCCCGGCCTACCGATATGGTGATATGCCCCTCGTCACGGCCCTCAAAGCCGTGCTCGACCGCATTGTTGACCAGCTCGGTCAGCACCAGGGACAGGGGCGTGGCATCCTGGGCGGGCATCATCCCGAACTTGCCCACGTAGGAGATGGTGATGTGCTGGTCGCTGGTGGTGGCCAGGTCCACGCTCATCTTCAGCAGGTTGGCGATCACCTTGTCGAAGTCCACAATCTCGTCGGCGGTCTGACTGAGGCCCTCGTGAACCACGGCGATGGTCTGGACGCGGCGCTGGGCCTCCTCGAGCTCCTTGCGGACCTCGTCGGACTTGGTCCGCCTGGCCTGCAGCCGCAGCAGGGCCGACACGGCCTGGAGGTTGTTCTTGACCCGGTGGTGAATCTCGGAGATGGTGGCATCCTTGGTCTGTAACTCCTTCTCCCGGCGGCGCAGCTCGGTCACGTCCCGGCAGAGCACGATGGCGCCCGTCCTTCCCTGCTTGCCGTACAGGGGCAGGGAGCGCATGGAGACGGCCGACCCGTTGGCGTCCAGCTCCGAGTCCACAGCCGCCTTGCCCGACAGGACCAGCGGCAGGGAGTCGGGCACCGGATCGTTCTCCTTGAGCAGGGAGGTGCCGATCTCGCTCAGATACTGGCCGATCATGGTCTCCACCGAGCCAAGCCTGCGGAAGCAGCTAATGGCGTTGGGCGAAGCATAACGCACCACGCCGCTTGCCGTCAGCACAAAGAAGCCGTCGGCCACCCTGGCGTTGTGCCGCTGGTTGAGCACCGAATCCGCATAGGGGAACTCGCCGCGGGTGATCATCTCGAAGAGTTCCTTGCCCGCGTTGATGCTCTCGCTCTCGTAGCGACCGTTGGACTCGCGGGTGGCCATGTTGGTCTCGCGGACCACCAGGCCCAGGGTTTTGCCCTGGTGGCGGATGGGAGCGTAGACATCGCAGACCGTGGCGCGGCCGATGGTGCGCAGCTTGTTGGACCGCAGCACACCCTTGGACCGCATGGCTGCTTCCAGCTCCTCACGCTGATCCGCCGGGAAGTGCTCCCCCACCACATCCTCGGTGCGCAGGGACATGACCGTAGAGGGCCGGCACTGCTCGGCCACGGTGAACTCCCCCTCACCCGTGCGCAGCAGGAGCAGCAAATCGGCAAAACTTAGATCGGCGATGACCTGCCAGTCGGCCACCAGGTGGTGGAGCCACTCGCGGTCCTCCTCATTGCAGTCGTCACAGGATGCCAGAATCTCGGAAAAATCAGCCATGCACTCCATCATACAAAGGGCCCTCGGAAGCAGACAGGCGGGTCATGCCAAGGGCGATGATGACATGCGCGCCCAATACATAGGTCTGGGGTAGGGTGGTTCACGGATGTTTCGCCCCGGCGACCGGACCCGACAGGCCCGGACCAGCCAAGGGGCCAAGGGAGGGCCATGGCAACCAGGACCAGCGAGAACGGCGGATCGCCCGAGAATCAGGAGATCGATCCCGATCTCGAACGCCGCCGCCAGCAGCGCCGCCAGGAGCTGACCTACCTGCGCCGGGACGCGGAGGTGGCCCACGAGGCCCATCTGCAGGCCAGGGCCGACGCTGTGCGCGCCAAGGCCAAGGCCAAGGCTGCACGGATCATGACCAAGGCGGAGATCAAGGCTTCGCGGATCGAGGGCATCCCCGACATGGAAATCGAGCGCAAGGTCCGTCTGGACGTGCACGGACGCCCCAAGCCACTACTGCGCGGCTGGATCCACGCCGTGGCCGCCCCCCTGGCCCTGGCCGCCGGCATTGTCCTGATCTGCCTGGCCCACGGCACTGGGCTCAAGCTGGCCTGTGCGGTCTTCATGGTCGCCTCGCTGGCCCTCTTCGGCAACTCCGCCCTCTACCATCTGGGCGACTGGACCCCGGGGACCACGGACGTGCTGCGCCGCCTGGACCACGTCAACATCTTTCTGCTCATCGCCGGCACCTACACGCCGATCTCCTTCGCGCTGGACCCCTTCTGGCGGCGGATCATCATCCTGGGCATGTGGGGGGCCAGCCTGGTGGCCATGATCGTCCACGTCTTCTGGATCGATGCTCCCCGCTGGCTCTACACCCTGGTCTACGTTGTCTTCGGGGTTTCGGGTGTAGGCTTCCTGAAGCTCTTCTGGGACTCCCCCATGGCCGGTCCGCCCGTGGTTTGGCTGATTGTGGCCGGCGGCCTGGCTTATATCCTGGGGGCGATTGTCTACGGTCTGCGCCGGCCGGACCCCTGGCCCCGGGTATTCGGCTTCCACGAGATCTTCCACTGCGGCACGGTCATCGGCTACGCCTGCCACATCGTGGCCATCTACCTGGTGGTCTGCAACCTACGCTGAGCAGATTGGCAGCCTGACGGTCTTTTCATCAGACGCCACCCAACTGAGATCGGCGGCCTATCCCAAGAAGCAAACAGTCATTCATAGAGTGGTCATTCATGGACGAAGCCGCCCTCCGTCGACCAGGGCGGGGAGCGGCTTCATTCAGGCAGGGCTGGGACGGTGAGGGGTCGTCCCGCTACTTGAGGGGCTGGGCATCCTTGACGGTGACCGAGATGTCCTTGCCATTGGGAGCCTTGTAGGTCACGGTCTGACCCTTCTTGGCACCCATCAGGGCCGCGCCGATGGGCGACTCGGGGCTGATGACGTCGTAGTCGGTGGCCACGGTCAGATCCCTGGAGCCCAGTACATAGACCATTTCGTTGCCGGCCATGGTCAGGGTCACCAGGGAGCCATTGCCCACCGTGCCCGCCTTGGGGGCCTTGAGGATCTTGGCGTTGCGCAGCTTGACGATCAGCTCGTTGATCCGCCCTTCGTTCTTGCCCTGCTCCTCGCGGGCAGCCTGATAACCGCCGTTCTCGCTCAGATCGCCCTCGGCCCGAGCCGCCGCGATGCGTTCGGTGATCTCGTCGCGGTACTCGCCCTGACGGTGGTCAAGCTCCTCCTTCAGCTTGTCGTAAGCGGCCTGTGTCAGCAGAATCGTCTTTTCCTCAGCCATGTGATTCCTCCTTGTTTGATGCACTTGTCTCGTGGCCCGACCTGAACTGCAAAGTCAAGGGTATGAAAAAGGCGCCGGCCCTCACCGGCGCCTGGAGACCCTTGTCTACCGTGTCGATATGATGTCGATCACGAAAACCAGGGTATCGTCGCCGCCGATGCCCGCCTGGGGCATCCCCTGACGACCATAGCCATACTCCGGCGGAATGGAGACCACCAACCTGGACCCCACGTTGTGACCGGGCACCGTCTGGTCCCAGCCGCGAATGACCTGCCCCACGCCAATGCCGAAGCTGGCCGGCTGATGACGCTGGAAGCTGGAGTCGAAGACCTGATCCGAACCCCAGACGACACCGTGATAGTTGACGGTGACGGTATCGCCCTTGCGGACGACCGGACCGTCCCCCTCGACCAGCTCCACGGCGCGCAGCCCGCTGGGTGCCGGACCATGGAAGGTTATGGTCGGCGTGGCGCCGAATTCGGCGTTCACCTCGGGCATGGATTGGTCACTCATGACAACTCCTTTGGTTTTCTTGCGTACCAGAGTATCGGTTCGTCGGCCGGGTGACAAGTCGCGACACTGCCCTCCAAGCCGATGAGGCCTTGGTGCCCCGGGTGGGAATCGAACCCACAAGCCGGTGAAGGCGGCGGATTTTAAGTCCGATGCGTATACCATTTCGCCACCGGGGCCGTAACCCATAACGCCTTAGTATATCATTCGCGCAGGAGGGTCCTGCCGTAGTCCAGGACCAGGCCATCCAGGAGGCCGTGCTCGCTGGCCACATAGGTACCCGAAGCCAGCGCGCTCGGGCTGGCCTGACCCAGTCGCTCCAGCAGACGGCTCCAGATCAGGGCACCCCCGCCGATCACATCCACACGTCCGGGATGGATGGTCTTGAGCTTCCGACGCTCCTGACGGCTCATGGTCAGCACCTGGTCGTCAACCCGGCGGGCCGCATCAACGGAAATGGACCGCCCATCGACGGCATGGCGATCGTAGACCTGGCATCCCAGGGCCAGGGCGCTCATGGTGGTGACCGTGCCGGAGACCCCGATCAAGCTGCCCACCCCGGCTACAGGAACCTGGTCGAAGGCCCGGTCAATCCAGTCGTCAACATCCCCGAGGGCCTGGTCAATCTCTTCCTGAGTGGGCGGATCATCCAGCAGATGGCGCTCGGTCATCCGAACGGAGCCGATGTTCATGGAGTAGGAGGCCCTGACCTGATCCACGGGCAGATTCTTTCCGTCCCCGCCCAGGACCAGTTCGGTGGATCCGCCACCCAGGTCGACCACCAGGTATGGTGCAGGCGGCATGTCGGCGCTGCCCCGCTGCTCCAGCACGCTGACCGCGCCCAGAAAACTCAGCGAGGCCTCCTGGGAGCCGCTGATCACCTTGGGCGTGACCCCCAGGATGGAGCGCACCCCCTCTTCAAAACTTTCCCGATTGTCGGCATCCCTGGTGGCCGAAGTGGCCACAAAGCGCAGGCCATCCACAGGATGCTCCTGCAGTTGCTGGGCGAAGAGCCGACAGGCCTCAAAGGCGCGCTCAAGGGCCTGGTCGGAGAAGCGGTGGTTGCGATCCACACCCTCCCCCAGCCGGATGACCCGCATCAGCCTGGGAGCCACCGGGTGGAGCCCCTGCCGGTCAACCCGGGCCATCAGCAGACGTATGGAGTTGGTGCCGCAGTCCACGCCAGCCACTGTCACCTGATCCATGGAAACCCCCTTCATTGCTTCTCTTGTCGATCCTCTTGCCGGGATGCCTCAGTCCGGGGCTGGGCGCACCTGCAGACCTGCGGATCGAACACCTGACGCACCAGACCCAGAACCCGGTCACCCAGTGGATTGATCCCAGGGCCCATAACCAGGGACTGGGCGGTCAGAGCGTGCAGACACTTGACCCGCTTGGGCATGCCCCCGGCCGAGATTCCCGTGATGTGCCCCTCGTCGTCGCCCAGCCGCTGGGCCAGGACAGAGCGGAAGGCCAGATAGAGCTCGTGGGCCCTGCGGTAGGCGCTGGCCAGGTTCGCATCCGAACCCAATTCGGTGTTCCAGTCGGCCATGATGCCGTCGGCCTCAAGTCGTGAGACGGCCTTGACGGCCTCGGGGCTGGTCAGATAGCAGGTGGTCGGAAAGGGCGTGCCATCCTCCAGCTGGGGCCGGGTGACCACAGCCAGGGGGTTGCCACAGACACAGCGGGCGCCGACGGCCACCATGCCCCGCGGATAGCGGCCAAGCTGCCGGTTCACGACGGCTATCTGCTCCGGTGTGGCCGGAGTCGCCAGAAGCTCCTGGACTCTTTCTCTTACCGCGGCCAGATCCCGGTCAGCAACCAGGCCGGAAATTTCGACCTTGTCCTGCCCAACCTGTGGCTCGACCCGGGCCTTGTCGCCGGCTTGAGGTTCCACCGCTGCCTGGGGCCTTCCCTGGGCCTTGATCACGCTTTCCTCGTCTTTCCTAATTGTTTGCCGCTGATGGGTTCATTGACTGTTGACGCAACGGAATCCGAACCTTCGGAGTTCACTGCGCTTCCCCACCCTTGGATGGAGAGGGACTGTCAGAGCCACCTGGACTGTTGGAACCAGCTGGACCAGCAGATCCGCTCGGACTGGCTCCGTCACCAGGTTGCTGACCCGCGCTCCCCTTGCTCCTATTGCCCACCGGGTCCTGGTCGGCCTTGGCGAAGGAGTAGGCCATCTCCTGATACCAGGGCAGGGAGTTCCTCCTGGGGGCCCGAACCCCCTTGCTCCCGGCCTGGTCCTTGTCCTTGCCGCCCGTGACCGCCTCCGGATGCAGGACCCGGATGGCCTCCTCGTCGGGGAAGACGAATCCCAGACGGTCCCGGGCCTGGGCGGTCACATAGGCCTTGTCGTCCCAGCGGCGGATCTGGTTCTCCAGTTCACGCTTGTGCTCTACAAGCTGGGCCTGCTGGTTGCGCAGGCCGTTGAGCTCGGAAAGATTGATGGCGTAGGCGTGGAAGGTGGAGACCAGCTGGATCAGCCCCAGGGCCACGACGATGACCGCCACAAAGAAGGTGATGGGTCCCGACGACCGCCTGCTTGTCCGCCGGTCGGCGCCGTCACGTTTGTTCTTGGCCATACCCATAAAAATACCCGCGGCAGCCGACGCGGACCGCCACGGGTGAAAGACTTCACGGTCGGGTCAAAACCTGCAGAGGCTCCGACCCGACCGGCAGGACCTTACTTGGTGTACTTCTTGCAGGCCTTGAAGGCGCTGTAGCCGGCGTACTCGGCGGTGGAGCCCAGCTCCTCCTCGATCTCCAGCAGACGGTTGTACTTGGCGATGCGCTCGCCACGGGCCGGGGCACCGGTCTTGATCTGGCGGGTGTTCTTGGCCACAGCCAGGTCGGCGATGGTGGTGTCGGAGGTCTCGCCGGAACGGTGGGAAACCATGGAGGTGAATCCGTTGGCGGTGGCCAGCTCGATGGCGTCCAGGGTCTCGGTGACGGTGCCGATCTGGTTGAGCTTGACCAGCAGGGAGTTGGCGGCCTTCAGGTCGATGCCCTTCTGCAGCCTCTTGGGGTTGGTCACCAGCAGATCGTCGCCCACGAACTGCAGGCGGTCGCCCATGGCGGCGGTGATCTTCTGCCAGGCACCCCAGTCCTCCTCAGCGAAGGGATCCTCGATGGAGACCAGCGGATAGCGCTCGACCAGACCCTGGTAGTAGTCCAGCATGTAGTCGGCGTCGCGGTCCTCACCGTCGAAGTGGTACTTGTCGGTGTCCTTGTTGTAGAACTCCGAGGAGGCCACGTCCAGGCACAGGCCGATCTGCTTGCCGGGCTCGTAACCGGCGGCTTCAATGGCATCGACGATGTACTTCAGGGAGTCCTCGTTGGACTTCATCTTGGGGGCAAAGCCGCCCTCGTCGCCCAGGCCGGTCTCGTGGCCGTCCTTCTTGAGGATGCCCTTGAGGGTGTGGTAGACCTCGACGCCGGCGCGCAGGGCCTCCCGGTAGGAGTCGAAGCCATAGGGGGAGATCATGTACTCCTGGATGTCGGTGGCGAAGTCAGCATGGGCGCCGCCGTTCATGATGTTCATGTTGGGCACAGGCAGGATGTGGCCGTTGGTGCCGCCCAGGTAACGGTAGAGAGGCAGTTCGGCGGACTCGGCAGCCGCATAGAGCGCAGCCAGGGAGACGCCCAGGATGGCGTTGGCGCCCAGCTTGCCCTTGTTGGGGGTTCCGTCCAGGTCAATCATGGTCTCGTCCAGGGCGCGCTGATCGGTGGCGTCCATGCCGATGACATTGGGAGCGATGGTCTCATTGACCGCCTTGACGGCGTCCAGCACACCCTTGCCCTGATAGCGCTTCTTGTCGCCATCCCTACGTTCCCAGGCCTCGGCCTCGCCGGTGGAGGCACCGGAGGGAACCAGACCACGCCCCTCGGCGCCGTCCTCGGTCTGCAGAACGACCTCGACGGTCGGGTTGCCACGGGAATCAAGAATTTCGCGCGCGAACACGCTTTCAATTGCTGCCACAACTGCTCCTTCAATAAGTTGTTGTGATGTCTCTTACAGGATACTAGTTTTGTTGGACGGGCGCGGGACCCGCTGGCGTGCCATCGTCCGAGGACTTGGGCAGCCCCCAGGCCAGGTCGTCCAGCAGGGTGTCCACCCAGGCGGTCATGGCCGCCGAATCCATGGGTCCCGATCCCAAGGAGCCCGCGAAGGGCGCCGGGATCAGCAGGGTCTGCGTCACCGGGCGGTACTGGCTGCCCTTGTAGATGCGTGCGATCCTGGCCTGCAGGGAGTCGGGCATGGCAACGGGCCTGATCCGCACCCTGGAGCCCTGGGAGGCGATCTCCGCAATGCCCAGGGAGCGAGCCTTGGCCCGGAGCCTGGCCACCGCGAAGAGGGTGTCGAACTGGGCCGGCGGACGTCCGTAGCGGTCGGTCAGCTCCTCGTGCAGGTCGCGCAGGTCCTGCTCGTTGCGGGCCGAGGCCAGCTTGCGGTAGGCCTCCAGGCGCAGCTTGTCCGAGTCGATGTAGTCCACCGGAATGGAGGCCTCCAGGGGCAGGTCGATGCTGACGGTGACCGGCTCGGTCCGCCCGGGCTCCTTGTACTCTTCCACCGCTTCGGAGACCATGCGCACGTAGAGGTCGAAGCCTACCCCCTCGATGTGTCCGGACTGCTCGTCGCCCAGCAGGTTGCCGGTGCCGCGCAGCTCCAGGTCCTTCATGGCCACGTCGTAGCCGGAACCCAGGGCCGTGTTCTGGGCGATGGTGGCCAGCCTGTCGTGGGCGGTCTGGGTCATGGGCTTGCTGGGGTCGTAGAGGAAGTAGGCGTAGGCACGCTCCCGGCCACGTCCCACCCGACCGCGCAGCTGGTGGAGCTGGGAGAGCCCGAAGCGGTCGGCCCGGTCCACGATCAGCGTGTTGGCGTTGGGGATATCCAGTCCGGTCTCGACGATGGTCGTGCAGACCAGCACATCGATGTCCCGGTGCCAGAAGTCGCGGATGACCCCGTCCAGCTGCTTCTCCCCCATCTTGCCGTGGGCCACGCCCACCTTGGCCTCGGGGACCAGGGTCTGGACCTTGGCCGAGACCTTGCCGATGTCCTCCACCCGGTTGTGGATGTAGAAGATTTGCCCCCCGCGTAGGAGCTCGCGGCGAATGGCCGCCGTCACCTGGGCATCCTCGTAGGCGCCCACATAGGTCAGGACAGGCAGACGGTCCTCGGGGGGCGTGGCCAGGGTGGACATCTCCCGGATGCCGGTCACCGCCATCTCCAGGGTGCGGGGAATGGGCGTGGCCGACAGGGACAGGACGTCCACGTTGGTCCGCAGGGCCTTGAGGGTCTCCTTGGCCTCCACGCCGAAGCGCTGCTCCTCGTCCACGATCATCAGGCCCAGATCCTTGAAGCGGATGCGCGGGTTGAGCAGCTTGTGGGTGCCGATGACCACGTCCACGGCCCCGCTGGCCAGGCCCTCCATGGTGGCCTGGTTCTCCTTGGCGGTCTGGAAGCGGCTCATGGCGGCCACGTCCACAGGGAAGCCCTCGAAGCGCTCGGTGAAGGTCTGGTAGTGCTGCTGGACCAGCAGGGTCGTGGGCACCAGGACCACCACCTGTTTGCCGTCCTGGACGGCCTTGAAGGCGGCACGGATGGCTATTTCGGTCTTGCCGAAGCCCACATCCCCGCAGATCAGCCGGTCCATGGGCACCGGCTTCTCCATGTCGGCCTTGACTTCGTCGATGGCGGTCAGCTGGTCGGGGGTCTCCTGGTAGGGGAAGGCGTCCTCCAGCTCCTTCTGCCAGGGGGTGTCTGGACTGAAGGCGAAGCCCTTGGTGCGCTGCCGGGCCGAGTAGAGCTTGACCAGGCCCTGGGCGATCTTGTGGACGTGCTTACGGGCCTTGGCCTTGGTGGCCGACCAGTCGGATCCGCCCAGCTTGTTGAGCCTGGGGATCTCGGCGCCGATGTAGCGGCTGACCTGGTCCAGCTGGTCAGCGGGCACGAAGAGCTTGTCCGGTGGGGCATTGCGCTTGGAGGGGGCGTACTCCAGGACCAAATACTCCCGGCTGCCCTTGCTGGGGCCCACGCCCACGCTGCGCTGACGCATGCCCAGGAAGCGGCCGATGCCGTGCTGGTCGTGGACCACGTAGTCGCCGGGCTTGAGCTCGTCCAGGTCGATGGCCTTGCGCCGACGGTTGGAGGTCTTGCTTCCGGCGGCCACGCTGGTACGGCCGGTCAGGTCACGTTCGGTCAGCAGGGCCAGATGGGCGGACTGGTCCACGAAGCCGTCCACGGCCAGGGAGCGGTGGTACTCCACCCCGACAACGCCAGTGGTCTGTACGGCCCGGCGCAGACGGCTGAGCGTCCCCTGGGCCGGAGCGGTCACCACAACCCGGTCGCCGCGCTCCAGCAGGGAGGCGATGCCCGAAGCGGCCCGATCCTCGTCGCCGCGGTACTGGTCCGGAGCCAGGGCATCCAGACGCTCGGCCCCCTCCCGGTCCGGGTCCACCGACAGGTCGGTCAGCTTCCAGACCTCCCCCTTGCGGTACTCCAGGGATGAGATGACCTCGTCATATTCCAGGAAGCTGGCCCTGTCGAAGCTGATGGGCGCGCCCGAGCCCTGCCCGGAGGCTGCCACATGCCAGCTGGCGGCCAGGAACTCGTTGGCCGTCTTGACCAGGTCCTGGGCGGAGCGGGCCAGAAGCTGCGGCTCAGATAGCAGAATCAGAGCACCCTCGGGCAGCATGGACCCCACCGGCACCAGGTCGTCGACCAGGGCCGGCAGGAGGGACTCCATGCCCTCCACCGGAATGGCCTGGGCGATGGACTCCAGCATGTCGTCGGCGTTGGGGATGCTCCCGATCAGGGAGCGGGCACGGGCGCGGACCTGGTCGGTCAGCTGCAGCTCGCGGCATGGCGGTGCCCAGATCCGGTCCAGGTCGTTGCCGTAGGTGCGCTGGTCGGAGGCGTGGAAGCTGCGGATGGTGTCCACCTCGTCGCCGAAGAACTCGATGCGCACCGGGTGGGCCATGGTGGGGACGAAGACATCCAGGATGCCGCCTCGAACGGCGAACTGGCCGCGCTCCATGACCAGGTCCACCCGAGTGTAGGCGTTGCGGACCAGAGCTTCGACCGCCTGGTCCAGGGGCAGATCCTGGCCGCGCAGAAAGACCAGGGGCTCCACATCCTGCAGACCCTTGACCACCGGCTGCAGCAGGGAGCGCACGGGCATGACCAGGATGCGGATGGGTCCGAAGTCGGGATCGTCCTGGACCGGATGGGCCAGCCGCCTGAAGACGGCCATCCGGGAGGCCACGGTGTCTGCCCGGGGCGAGAGCCGCTCGTGAGGCAGGGTCTCCCAGGAGCGCAACAGGGCCACATCCGCCGGGTCGCCCTCATACCAGGAGCGGATGGCGCCGGTCATTTCCTGGGCGTCACGCTCGGAGGGGACCACCAGGACAACCGGGGCACGTCCGGCTGCTGCGGCTGCCAGGGCCGGCCTGATGCCCTGGGGAGCCTGGACCATAAGGGAGGTGTCGGTGTCAGCCGCAGGTTCGGAGTCCCCTTGGACCAACCTCTTGAAGGCAGCATCCGCCTGCAGGTCGTCCAACAGAGGACGCAGGGACCCGTTCAACGATTCCTTGGGCTCCGACTTCTGGGTATCCTCATCGACCATTGAACTGCTCCTGAGCCTGGCTGAGGCCCTTGGTAACGACGATTTCTGCGGCATCCGCGCCGTCGGCCAGAAACTCGGGCAGACGTTTGCGCTGATCGCCGACAAAGGTGCCCAGGACCCAGTCCACAGTGCGGCGGTGGGCCTCCGGGCCTCTCCGGGCATGTCCCACGCCCATGCGAACCCGGGCGTATGCGTTGCTGCCCAAAGAGCGGTCGATGGAACGGATGCCGTTGTGCCCGCCCGAGGACCCACCGGCCTTGACCTTGATTCGGCCGAACTCCAGGTCCATGTCGTCATGGATGACCACGACCCGGCCAACCGGTATGTGGTAGTAGGAGCAGATGGAGGCCAGGGCGTCGCCGGAGTCGTTCATGAAGGTCAGCGGCTTGGCCAGGAAGAAAGGTATGCGCCGTCCGTCAAGATCCAGGGTGCCACGACCCAGTTGGGCCAGACCCTTGTGGTCGCGCAGGTTGACCGACCATCGTTCGGCCAGCAGATCGGCGCACATGAAGCCCATGTTGTGCCTGGTGCCCTCATACTCGTCACCCGGGTTGCCCAGTCCGGCTATCAGCCAGAAATCGGATGCCATGTAGGTGATACCTCCTGCTCTCAAACGGGACGGTGAGATTCTACACAGGCTCCCCGACCCCGTTTCGCTCAAGGGACAGGCTCCAGTAGGAGACATCATGCAGGGCGAACCGGTCCCAGGCGGCCTGGGGAAGAAGACCGAAGCGGCTGAAACCGAACCTGTGCAGCAGGGCCTTGGAGGCCGAATTGTCATCGAAGATGATGGCCACGGCCAGACGCATGCCCACTTGCTGGGCGCGCTCCAGCAGGGAATGGACCATCAGGGCCCCCAGGCCCCGCCCACGGCTGTCGCGGTCCACGTAGTAGCCCAGCTCGCAGGTCTCCTGGTAGCCGGGCCGGTCGTAGTAGGCCGACAGGGAGCCGAAGGCCAGCACCTTGCCCTCCTGCTCCAGGACCAGGACCGGATGGCCCTGGTCCGGCTCGTGGCCCAGCCACCACTGCAGGCGCTGGTCCAGGCTGACCGGGGCCGTATCCGCTGTGGAACCACCGTCCATGACCGCCTGGTTGTAGATGGCGGTGACCGCCTCCAGGTCCCCGCGACGGCAGAGCCGGATGCGCGGGGTGGCGCTCACTTGTTGCCGCCCTCCTGGTCGGAGGCCTCCTTGAGGGCTTCACGCAGGCGGTTCTGCGCCTCGCCGTAAGCGCTGAAGTCGCCCTTCTTCAGGGCGGCATCGCCGTCGCTCATGGCCTGGTTGGCCTTGTCCAGGGCCTGTTTCAGGGCCTGCCCTCCTGTCGCCGACGCCCCGCTGGACCCGGCGGTCTTATCCAGGGCCTTATCGGAATCAGGGGCCTTATCGGCATTGGTACGCCCGGTGTTGTCGGCATCACCTGCCGATGCGCCCGAGTTGCCCTGGAAGGTCTTGTCGAGGGCCGCATCCAGCGTCGCCGAGGAGGAGACCTTGTCTCCGAAGGCCACCAAAACCCGCTTGAGCAGGGGGAAGCTGGTGGCGCCGCTGGACTGCACGTAGACCGGCTGGATGTAGATCAGTCCGCCGCCTATGGGCAGGGTCAGCAGGTTGCCTCGTTTGACCTTGGTTGACCCGGACTGGAGCAGGTTGAGCTCGGTGGAGACCGCAGCATCCGAGTTGAAGTTGTTCTGCGCCTGCCCAGGGCCAGGCACATTGGAATTCTTGGGTAGCTCCATCAGCCGGATGGTCCCGTAGTCCGGGCCTATCACCCCCTTGGTCGACCCGGCGTCGGAATCCACGGACAGGAACCCGGTCAGGATCTCCCTGGTGGAGGTGCCGGCGGGGATGAATGTGGAGGTCAGCGAGAAGGCGGGCTTGTCGGTCCCCGGGGTCTGCAGGGTCAGATAGTAGGGAGGTTGCTTGATCCCGGCCTTCTGCTCCTTGCTGGTCCCGGTCGGATCCACAGGGGTCTGCCAGAAGTCCTCGCCGGAGAAGAACTGGCTGGCCGAGTTGACGTGGTACTGGGACAGGAGCTGGCGCTGCACCTTGAACAGGCTCTCCGGGTAGCGCATGTGGCTCATCAGGTCGCCCGAGATGGACGAGAGCGGCTTGAACTGGCCGGGGAAGACCTTCTGCCAGGCCTTGAGCACCGGATCCTTTGCATCCCAGGCATACAGGTCCACCGAGCCGTCGTAGGCATCGACCGTAGCCTTGACGGAGTTGCGGATGTAGTTGGCCTTCTGGGAGCCCAGGCCCTTGACGGCCTCCGAGCTCAGGGTGGTCGTGTCCTGGGTGATGGGACCCAGGTCCACCTTCTGGGAGTAGGGGTAGGCGTCTGAGGTGGTGTAGCCGTCGACGATCCACTTGACACGTCCGTCAACCACAGCCGGGTAGACGCGCCCGTCCAGGGTCAGATAGGGGGCGATCTGGGCCACACGCTCCTTGGGTGAGCGGTTGTAGAGGATCTGCGAATCGGGGGTGACGCGGTCCGAGAAGAGGATCTGGTCGGATCCAAAGCGGATGGCGTAGAGGACCCGGGCCAGGAAGTTGCCCACCGAGGGACCGCCGTTGCCCTTGAAGGTGTTGGTGGCTCCCTTGGAGCCGGTGGGGTAGTCGAACTCCCAGCCCGACGAGCCCTGTGGCGCGCCGACGATGGAATACTCGGGCGCGTTGGGCGAGAAGTAGATTCGCGGCTCGTAGTGCTGGCTGTCGGTCAGCTTGCCCTTGGTGGGGATGTCCTGCTCGAAGAACTCGGGCTGCCCGTCCGGGGTGACCTTGTTGCCGTAGGCGGCCACGATGCCGTAGCCGTGGGTGAAGACCGTGTGGTCGTTGACCCAGTTGCGGTTGTCGTTGCCCTCCAGGTCCAGCTCGCGAGCGCCGATGACCGTGTCCTGGCTGACTCCGTCGATGTCGTACTTGTCGACGGCCAGGGTGTCCTCGAAGGTGTAGTACTGCTTGGACTGCTGCAGCTGGCGGAAGGTGGGGGAAACCACCTGGGGATCCAGCAGACGAATCTGGGCGGTGGTCTCCGCATCACGGGAGAGGGCGCCCGACTGGACCTCGGTGGTGGCGTCATAGGCCTCGGTCTTGAGCTTGTCCAGACCATAGGCCTTGGTGGTCGCGGCGATGTTGCGCTGGATGTAGGCGGACTCCATCTCCTGTGCGTTCGGGTTGACCCGGAAACGCTGGACCAGTGCCGGCCAGAAGACGGTCAGCAGCAGGGACAGGACAACGGTGACGGCCACAGCCAGTACAGGCACCCGCCACTGCTTGACGGCCGAACCCAGGGAGCCTGCATGGATACGGCCGGGTTCCAGAGTGCGCGAGCGCAGAATCCAGACGGCCAGGATGATACCCAGCAGGGCCAAGACCACAGCCATGATCAGGGTCACGGGGATGGCCGCCTTGACCGAGGTGTAAGAGGCGCCGGTGATCCGATCACCCTCCTCGGTCAGCCTGCCGAAGACGCCCAGGGCCGTGTCACCGGCCCAGACCAGCATGAACAGGACCAGCCAGACGGCCACCTGACGACGGGCGGGACGGGTCATCTCAAGAATGCCGCGTCCATGCACGGGCATGGTCAGCCGAATGCCGCCCATGAGGAAGTTGGTGACCAGGCTGAAGACCGTGGCCGCCAGCAGCATCATCAGCAGGGAGGAGACCAGCAGCTGCAGGCCGGGCAGGATGAAGACATAGAAGCCGTTGTCCAGGCCGAACTGGGGGTCGCGCACCCCGAAGGACTGGGCGTTGAAGAGCAGGAGCACCTGCTTCCAGTCCGCGTTGAACTGGAAGCCGAAGAAGACGCCGACGACCAGGGAGACCACCACGGCCACCTTGAGCGCCGTGCGTGAGGAGACTCCCTTGCCTACCTCAATCAGATCGCCCTTGACCCTAATGGTGGACCCGTCAGGCGAATCGGGACGGCTGCGAATGGCCAGGATGGCCGAGAGCAGGGTCACCGCAGCCAGCAGCAGGGCATAGGCCAGCCAAAGTCCCACCTTGATGCCCAGCTGGGTCCAGACAATCTGCGCCGCCCCCAGCTGCGAGAACCACATGACATCAGTGATGAAGCGGCTGAGCGCGAACAGGAGCAGGAAGACGACCAGGACGACTGCCACAACCACGGCCAGGATCCGCGAACCCCGCGAAGGCCCGTCATTGCCCTTTCTGCGGGAAGTCAGCCGGGGGTCACCTGGTCCGGGGAAGCGAAAACGGGGTGTGCCGCCGCCCCCCTGGCCGGGACCCTCCCCATCGGTTTGCACGTGCAGGATGACCGGGTCGTCTTCATTGCGACGCCGGCCTGGTCCTCCTGGACCGCCCTCAGGGTCGAACATGGAACCGAAGAAATCAAAGAATGACATGTACCTAGCCTACATGAGACGGCGGTCTTGAATGGCTTGCCGGTAGACCTCCTCCACCTGATCGGCCACGGTGGTCACGTCGTAGCGGTCCAGGAGCGCAATCTGGTCATGGCGCACGTTCCGCCTCCAGGAGGGGTCCCCCAGAGCCTGGGCAACTCGCCGGGCCAGCAGTTCGGGGGTGTTGGGCGAGTCGACGGGCACCAGAGCCCGCTCATCGCCCATCAGGGTGGACCGGTAGCCGGGATTGTCCCCGGCCAGCACAGGAGCCGTGCCCGAGGCGATGGCCTCCAGCAGGACGATGCCGAAGGACTCGCCCCCGGTGGAGGGAAAGACGGTCAGGTCGGAGGAGGCCAGCAGGGCGGGCTTGTCCTTCTCGTCCACAAAACCGGGGAAGGCCACCGGGGTGTGCAGGACAGCGGCCTGTCGACGGCAGTCCTCCAGCAGCGGGCCCTTGCCGGCCATGGTCACATGCAGGCCCTCAGGCAGAATGCCGTCCCGCTCCCCTGCCTGGAGGGCCGAAAGCAGGATCCCAGCCCCTTTGCGGGCCACGAACCGTCCCAGAAAGACCAGATGCGGCCCCTGACCGTGCAGACGCGCCACCTCCTGGTCTCCGGCGGCCTGTCGGGCCCGGCGCAGGGCAACCACATCCACGGGATTGGCCACCACCCTGCTGGGCACACCGGCAGTCCGCCGGGCATAGCCGGCCGCCACAGGCGAGACCGCGATGACCCTGTCGATGCGCCTGTGGGTCCTGCGGTTGATCATCCCCAGCAACCGGCCGCCCAAGAGCTGCAGGTCTCCCGTGGGGGCGATGTGGTAGGTGGCCACCAGGGCCGTTGCCGGATCTGCGGCCCGGATGACCCGCCCGGCCAGGAAGGGGCTGTAGGGTGCCTGAACATGCAGCAGGTCGAAGTGCCCGGCCTCCAGGACCCGGCGGATGGGCGCCTTGGGCGCAGGCAGCGGTATGCGCATCCTGTTGCCGTTGAAGGAGACCATGACGTTACGGGATAGGGTGTGAACCCCGTCAACCGGCGGATGGGCGGTCTGCCCGACCAGGTACTGGACCCTATGGCCCCGCCTGCCCAGCTCCCGTCCCAGGGTCAGAATGTGCTGCTGAACCCCGTCAAACACATCCAGGGTGTCATCGAAGACGAACCCGATGTTGAGCGTCACTGAGCGTCCTGGCCTGCTCCGGGCTCGGTCCCTGCAGCCAGCTGACGACCCTTCAAGGCCAAGGCCACCAGGTGCCGGTCGGCGGCCTCCCTCGCCTGCTGCTCGTCGTTGCCCGAGTCCAGCTTGTCCACATAAATGGTCTCCACCTGGGCGGCCTGGCAGTACTTGAGGAAGGTCTGCCTGCGCAGCTGGTTGTCCAAGGCCTCTCCGATGCCGCTGGACTGGTACCATTCCTTGTCTCCGCCGGTCAGCATGATCAGCTCCACCCGGCGCCCGGCCAAGGCCCCCGGGGTTCCGTCAGCGTGGTAGGCGAAGCCTCGGCAAATGACCCGGTCGATGAAGCCCTTCATGATGGACGGCATGCTGTACCAGTAGACGGGGAAGACCAGGGCCAGCACGTCCGCATCCTTGATGCGCTCCTGCATGGCCTGGGCATCCTCGGGCATGGGTCCCTGGCCCAGGTAGTGGGTCCTGTCCTCCATGCCGAAGACGGGATTGAACCCCTCGGCGCAAAGGTCGATCAACTCGGTGCGAGCCCCGCCCTCGGCCGCCCCGTCCAGCAGGGCATTGCCCGCCGCATCGGTCAGGCTCTTGGGTTCGGGGTTGGCCGTGACTGCCACGATCTTCATAGGGATTCGCTCCTTACATTCCATTTCGCGCCTGCACCGACTGCGTACAGACCCTTGTCATTGTCAGTCCTGGCAAGGACGGCAACACTGGTTTGGCAAATGCTTGACACTGCTCCTGGGCCCATCTATGTTATTGGGTGGTCGGTAGGTGAAGCTACCGCATGGACAAGGCATGCTGCCGCAAAGTGGTGGAGACACCCCGCGCAGGTCAACAGTCCCCGTCGGATCAAGGCAGGGACTAATGCAGGGCCAAATACCATGCGAAGCCGAAGCTTGAACGATGACAATGATCGGCGCATGGCCGATCGCCACGCCGTCTTCGAGGCTGCCGACAGGGATGTTCCGCACCTTGGAGGGAGGCCATCGTGAATACTGTCGCACTGCCAGGAATGCTCCGTTCTCCATTGAACGACGACCGCAGCCAGGCATCGCGCTCCACCCGTATATGGACGGGTCTGGCCGTAGCCATAGGCGCTCTGGTCCTATTGGGGGCCCTGGCCTATCTGCTGCCGGCCCTGGGCGCGCCCATCGGCCCTGCAGGTGTGCCCTCGCACGTCTCCACCGACCCGGCCAACCTGCCCTACTACGCGTTGCGCTCCCTCTTCCGCATGTTCACGGCCCTGATCATCTCCCTGGTCTTCGCCTTCCTCTACGGACTGGCCGCCGCACGCTCCCGCCGCCTGGGCTCCGTGCTCATCCCCCTGCTGGACATTCTGCAGTCGGTGCCCGTCCTGGGCTTCCTGTCGGCCACCATCTCCATCTGGCTGGTCCTCTTCCCCGGGTCCATCATGGGCGTGGAGGCGGCCTCCATCTTCGCCATCTTCACCAGCCAGGCCTGGAACATGGCCTTCTCCTTCTATAACTCCCTGACCAGCGAGCCCTCCGACCTGGACGAGGCGGTGAGGCTGATGCGCCTGACCCGCTGGCAGCGCTTCTGGAAGCTGGACGTGCCCAACTCCATGATCCCCCTGCTCTGGAACTGCATGATGAGCATGGGCGGCGGCTGGTTCTTCCTGACCGCCTCCGAGATGATCTCGGTCAACAACAGGACCCTGGCCCTGCCCGGCATCGGCTCCTTCGTGGAGGAGGCCACCGCCGAGCAGGACCTGGGCAAGGTGGGCCTGGCCATCCTGACCATGATTGTGGTGGTCCTATTGATTGACTTCCTGCTCTGGAAGCCGCTGACCGCCTGGGCCGAGAAGTTCCGCTACACCAGCAGCCAGTCCACCGAGCCCCGACGCAGCCTGGTGCTGACGGTCATCCGCCTGTCCGGGGTCAAGGACCTCTTGGGCCTGGTGGGCCACCCCCTGGCCGACCTGCTGGACCGGATCACCCGCCCCCTGGGCCGCACCGGGGCACGCTGGAGCCGTGGCGGCGGACACAGGCGGACAGGCGACCTGGTCTGGTGGGCCTGCCTGGCCCTGATCGGCCTGTGGGGTCTCTGGCAGCTGGACCGTCTGGTCATCCGCCCGCTGGGGCTGGGCGAGGTCGGCCACGTCTTCCAGCTGGGCCTGCTGACCTTCCTGCGGGTGCTGATCCTGATGGTGGTCTGCACCATCGTCTGGGTGCCCATCGGCGCCCTGATCGGCATGAATCCGCGCATCTCCCGCTACCTGCAGCCCCTGGTGCAGATCCTGGCCTCCTTCCCGGCCAACTTCATCTTCCCCTTCGTCACCATGGTCTTCATCATCTGGCGGATCGACATCAACTGGGGCAGCATCCTGCTCATGGCCCTGGGCACCCAGTGGTACATCCTCTTCAACGTCATCGCCGGGGCCTCGGCCATCCCCGACGACCTGCTGGAGATGTCGCGCAGCCTGGGCCAGAACCGCTGGCAACGATGGAAGACCCTGATCCTGCCGGCTCTGTTCGGCTCCTGGTGCACCGGCGGCATCACAGCGGCCGGCGGGGCCTGGAACGCCTCCATCGTCTCCGAGGTCGTCTCCTACGGGAAGACCGAACTGACGGCCCGGGGCCTGGGTGCCTACATCGCCCAGGTGACCGCCACCGGCGACACCCCCCGCATCATCCTGGGGGTGGCCGTCATGAGCATCTTCGTGGTCCTGGCCGACCGGTTCTTCTGGTCTCCCCTGCAATCACTGGCACAACGGCGCTATTCCCTGACATGAGAAGTCTGAGAGGTTCGACAATGACCAAGATCAATTCCAACGGGATCATCACGGCCGAGCACGTGACCAAAACCTACCAGTCCGACAAGGGCGCGGAGCTGACCGTTCTGGACAACATCGACTTCACCCTGCACGAGGGCGAGGTGGTGGCCATCCTGGGCCGCTCGGGCGCCGGCAAGTCCACCCTGCTGCGCATCCTGGCCGGCCTGGTACCGGCCAGCAAGGGCAGCGTCGAATACCGGGGCAAGCAGCTGGACGGGCCCAACCCCGGCGTGGCCCTGGTCTTTCAGAGCTTCGCCCTGATGCCATGGCTGACCGTCAAGGACAACGTGGAGCTGGGCCTGCAGGCCCGTGGCGTGCCCAAGAAGGAACGCGAGAAACTCTCCCTGGCCGCCATTGACGCCATCGGTCTGGACGGTTTCGAAAGCGCCTACCCCAAGGAGCTCTCCGGCGGCATGCGCCAGCGCGTGGGCATCGCTCGTGCCCTGGTCCTCAAGCCGGACGCCCTCTTCATGGACGAGCCCTTCTCGGCCCTGGACGTGCTGACAGCCGAAAACCTTCGCCAGGAGGTCCTCAAGGTCTGGTCCGAGGAGGCGGGCAGCGTCAAGTCGGTCCTGATCGTCACCCACAACATCGAGGAGGCCGTGGAGATGGCCGACCGGGTCCTGGTCCTGGACTCGCATCCGGGCCGGGTCATCGCCAACGTGCCCATCAACCTGGACAGGCCTCGGGACAAGCAGTCCGACCTCTTCCAGTCCTGCGTGGACTACCTCTATTCCATCCTGACCGGCCAGCGCGACAGCGAGGACATCCGCCGCCGTCTGCAGACCAAGGTGCGCAACCGCCAGGCCGTGCGGGACTCGGTGCGGGACGAGGACACCGCCGAGCGCAACCTGCCCGACGCCACCCCCGGCGGCCTGGCCGGTCTGGCCGATGTCATGGTCAACCAGCCCAACGGCATGGACCTGGCCGACCTGGCGGCCAAGCTCTCCTTCGAGGTGGACGACCTCTTCCCCCTGATCGACGCCGGGCTCATGCTGGGCATCTTCCAGGCGGACAACGGGCACGTCAGGCTGACCGACCAGGGCCGGGCCTGGCACGACGCGGACATCCTGGAGAGCAAGGAGATGTTCTCGCGGATGCTGATGGATCACGTCCCGCTAATCCGCATCATCGACCGGGCTCTGAAGAACAGCGACGACAAGAGTCTGCATGGCTCCTTGATCCTGGACCTGCTGAGGGCCCACCACTCGGACAAGGAGGCCGTCCAGCAGTTCGACACCGCCATCACCTGGGGCCGCTACGGCGAGCTCTTCGACTACGATGCCGACGACGACCGGCTGACCCTGGACCCGGAGAACCACACCGAGTGAGCAGCCACGACAGCTGTGGCGGCTGCGGTCCCCTTGCACTCCTAAAATGAACCCCGGGCGATGGAACCCGCCCGGGGCTTGAGCCCCGAACCGCAAACCGCTGACAGTTCCTGCACCATGATTCGACGACCCGTCTGCGGGCCGGGTGCAGGCGCATGTCTTTCAGCCCGACCCTGCGGATGCTGATTCGTCGGGAACCGAGACCTTCCATGACCAAACCCCCTACCGGACCTGACATGGCCACGGCCCTGGTGGTGATGCTGGGCGGAACCCTGGGCACCGGCTGCCGGTACGCCCTAAGCCTGCTGCCGGGCCAGAGCGGCCCACTGCATCCGGGAACCCTCCTGGCCAACCTGATCGCTTGCGCAGGCTACGCCCTGCTGACCGCCTTCCTGGCCGGGCTGCCCAAAAGCAGGCATGCGCGCCGAAGACAGCTGACCGACAAGGGCCTGGGCATGGGCCTGTGTGGAGGACTGTCGACCATGTCCACGCTCTCGCTGGAACTGGTCCAAGGCCTGTCAGGCGGTCAACTCCAAGCAACCCTTGCCTACCTGCTGGTCTCCTTCGCCGGAGGCCTCTTAGTCTCCTTGGCCATGGCAGCGCTGGGAGCGCGTTTGGCCGCACGCATCCAGGCAGGTGCGCGATGACCATTACGTTTACGTTGCTGATTTGCCTGTGCGGCGGCCTGGGTGCCGCACTGCGCTACCTGCTGGACACCCTGGTCAAGGCCCTCTGGCAGGTGGACCTGCCCCTGTCGACCATGCTCATCAACCTGCTGGCCGGATTGGCCGCAGGGCTGGTGGCTGCCCTGGCTGCCTTCCATGGACTGCCTAACTGGGGACGGCTGCTGCTGGCCACAGGCCTGCTGGGCGGCTTCTCCACCTTCTCGACGGCGGTCAACGAGATGCTGGCCCTGGCCCGGCAGAGACGGCGCCTGGCGGCTCTGGGCTATCTGGCAGCTTCGATCTTCCTGCCGCCTCTGCTGACAGTCCTTGGGTTCCTGCTGGCCGGACCAGGCATGTAGCAGATACAGCCAGCAATCAAGGCGTTCGAGAATCAGGCACGAACCGGTTCCGGGCGACCCTGGGCGGAGTCTGCGGCAATCCCCAGCCGGTCGTCATGCCGACGCCACCAGGCGGACAGCACCGAGCCGGAGATGTTGTGCCAGACGCTGAAGAAGGTGGAGGGGATGGCCACGATCGGGTCGGCGGCGAAGGCCTGCAGGGCCAGGGTCGCGCCCAGTCCGGAATCCTGCATGCCCACCTCGAAGGTGATGGCCTTCTGCTGGGCGTAGCGGAACCCCTTGGGGTAGATGCGGTACATGAGCCGGCTGAAGAGGAAGCCCAGCCCGTACCCGCACAGGTTGTGGAGCATGACCACCGGCAGAACCAGGGCAGTGGCGGCGGTGAAGAGCTTGGCATGGTTGACGGAGACGACCACGCCGATGATGACCAGGATGGCGATCTGCGAGACTGCCGGCAGGGCCAAGGTCACCTTCTGCACCTTCTCCTTGAAGATGGCGTGGACGGCCAGGCCCAGGGCGATGGGGATCAGCACCACCTCAAGGGCGGTCAGGAAGAGCTGCTTGGTGGGGATGGCCACATACTGGCTGGCCAGCAGGTTCATCAGCATGGGGATCATGAAGGGCGCGCAAAGCGTGGAAAGCAGGCCTATGGACACGTCCAGGGCCACATCGCCACGCGACAGGTAGGACATGACGTTGGAGGAGGTCCCCGAGGGGCAGCAGCCCACCAGGATGACTCCCACGGCGATCATGCCGTCCAGCCGGAAGATGCGGCAGAGCAGCACGGCCAGCAGGGGCATGATCAGGTAATGGGCTATGGTGCCGACTATGACCATGAGCGGCATTTTGACGATTCGCTTGAAGTCGTCCAGGCTCAGGGTCAGTCCCATGCCGAAGAGAATAATGCTCAGGAAGTAGTTGGTGTAGCTGCGGGCCCAAATGCTAATCTGCGGGACAAAGAAGTTGATGGCGGCCCAAACTAGGACCACCAGAATGAACCACTTAGTCAACCAGTCACTGAACCGCTGCACCTTTTGCATGATTCCTGACCACTTCCTCTCGATAGTTCTCTCTGTTGTAGGGGCAAAATTAGGAAACCCAAGTCGAGAGCGCAGGTGAATGGTCACATTTTGGACGTGCTGAAATTCACTTGACCAGGACGGGTGTGCCGGCGGGCACGGACTGCATGATCCATAGGGCGTCGGGCGCGGTCAGTCGGATGCAACCGTGGGAGCTAGGGCGGACACCCAGCAAGTCAGCCTCCTCCTTGATGTAGCTTCCGCTGGAATCAGTGGGGACCGAGTGGAAGAGGAAGACCCCGTGGTTCAGAAAGCTGGTGTAGTAGCGGGCGCCCATCCCCTCCCTGGGGTTATAGAAGTGGTCGCCGCGCTCAGACTGGATGCGGAAGCTGCCTTTGGGCGTGGAATCGTCCATGCCCGTCGAGGCGTACATGGTGTATAGCAGTTGAGACCCGTCGCGCACATAGACCCGCTGATCCTGAAGGCTGACCTCCAGGGAGAGGCCAGGGTGGGCCGCAGGATCCGGGTAATCGACCTGCTGCGAAGGCTTGAGCCAATCGACAGGCTGAGTGGAGGAGCTAGCAGAGTCTGCCTTCTCAACCTTTGTCTGCTCCTCATCTTGTTCCTTTGTGTGCCTCTTTGTCGCTGATGAAGAGGAGGACTTGGATTTACCGGAATGATGCGCCTTGGGAAATTGTCTCGCCGAAACGGTGGCTGTGCTGGAAGCGTTCGCACCTGCTGATCGTTCCGCATGAGCCGCATCCACCGGCTGGATCAGATTGACAATCATGACTGTCAGCAACAGCGTCAACAGGGCGGTTGTCACCACCACAGGCGTGCGGCGGACAGGGTCCAGCAGCCAACGGAGCATGGCAAGCACACGCCGCTTAAGGCGTTCGCTATCCAATCCCCAGACAGCCATGTCCTTCCCCTTCGTCGCCATCGAACGAACCTATATGCACAGTTCATTTTAGCGGCAGAAGGAAACAGGGAGGACTCAGCCTTTCAGCACTTGCCTGGCCCAATCCTCCAGCAGGTCGCAGACCAGGGCGGTCTGCTCGATTTGCACATTGTGGCCGGCCCGATCCAGCACCGAGTAGGAGGCCCGGGGGAAGCGACAGGCCAGGTCGAATTGGTCCAGGTAGCCCACACGGTCGTCCTGGCGGCCGCAGACAAAGAGCACAGGGGCTATGAATCCGGACCAGACCTGGTCGAATTCCATATCCAGCTGGTAGCGCCCCTCCATTCGAGCCACCGTATCGGCATCGGCCGAACGAATGCCGGGCATGATGGTGCGTTGGTAGGCCTCAAGATGCTCCCGGGACTCGACCACAGCCATCTGCCGGTAAGCATGCCTGGTGAACTCGTCCACATCGGCCAGTCCCTGGTCGTCCCGGACCAGCACCTGACGCGGGGGCAGGCGCCTGTGGGCGGTCACCGGGTCGACCACTGAAGAAAGCAGAGCCATCCCCCGGCAGCGGTCCAACCGACCGGCTGCAGCATGGCGACTGAGCAGCCCGCCCAGGGAGTTGCCCACCAGGGCGAAGGGGCCGCCACCGCTGAAAATGTCCACCTGATCATCCAGCCACCGGGCCAGACCGTCCAGGTCGAGGATGGACGGGTCGGGCGGTGTGCGGCCGAAGCCGGGCTGATCCAGATAGATCCGCTCGAAGCCGCCCACCCGCTCGAAGACGGGGTCCAGGTCGTCGAATACGTGGTGATCCACGCCGGACCCATGCACGAAGATCAGCGGCAGCCCATGACCACGACGAATGGCGAACCCGGGCCTGGCGCTCACTTCTTGGAACCGGAGGGAATGCCGGTCTTGAACTCCACGATGTCGCCGTCCTGCATGACGTAGTCCTTGCCCTCGAGGCGCATCTTGCCCTCCTCGCGCACCTTGGCGTAGGAGCCGTCGGCGGCCACGAAGTCGTCGTAGGATACCACCTCGGCCTTGATGAAGCCCTTCTCGAAGTCGGTGTGGATGACCCCGGCGGCCTGGGGGGCGGTCCAGCCCTTGTGGATCTGCCAGGCGCGCACCTCCTTGACCCCGGCGGTCAGGAAGGTCTGCAGGCCAAGGATGTCGAAGCCCACCCGGGCCAGCTGGTCCAGGCCGGACTCCTTGAGTCCGGCGTCAGTCAGCATCTCGCGGGCGTCGGCCTCATCCAGCTCGGTCAGCTCGGACTCGAACTGGGCGTTGAGGAAGATGGCGGGCGCCGGAGCCACGGAGTCGGCCAGCTGCTTCTTCATGTCCTCGTTCTGCAGCTCGTCGTCGTCCACGTTGAAGACGTAGATGAAGGGCTTGGCCGTCATCAGATGCAGGTCGTAGAGCTCGTCCTTGTCGATGTCCCCGGCCTGGGCCGCCTGGTCGATGGTCCTCCCCTGGCCCAGAATCTCCTTGGCCTTGCGAACGGTGTCCAGGTAGGCGGGCTTGATCTTGCCGCCGCGCTGGTCCTTCTCCAGCTTGGGCAGGGCCTTGTCGATGGTCTGCATGTCGGCCAGGATCAGCTCGGTGTTGATGGTGTCGATGTCGTCGGCCGGATCCACCTTGCCGTTGACGTGGACGATGTCGTCGTCATTGAAGGCGCGGACCACCTCGCAGATGGCGTCGGCCTCGCGGATGTTGGCCAGGAACTGGTTGCCCAGCCCCTCCCCCTCCGAGGCCCCCTTGACGATGCCGGCGATGTCCACGAAGGTGACCGTGGCGGGCACGATCTTGTCCGTGTGGACCAGCTTGGCCAGGACGGGCAGCCGGTCGTCGGGCAGGGGCACGATGCCGGTGTTGGGCTCGATGGTGGCGAAGGGGTAGTTCTCCGCCAGAACGTTGTTGCGGGTGAGGGCGTTGAAGAGTGTGGACTTGCCAACGTTGGGCAGCCCGACGATTCCTATGGTTAACGACATATGTACCAGTCTATTGCCCGGACTGCCCCGGCGTGGCTCCCCCTAGTCGCCGCGCTCCACCGCATCGATGGCCTCGATGACCGCTCCACGGAAGCCGTGCTTCTCCAGGGAGGCGACCCCCTTGATGGTGGTTCCGCCCGGCGAGCAGACCGCGTCCTTCATGGCCCCGGGGCTGGTGCCGGTGGCCAGGTAGAGGGCCCCGGTCCCTTGAACCATGCGAGCCGCCAGCCGGTAGGCCGCCTGCCTGGGCAGCCCGTGCTCCACCCCGGCGTCGGCCATGGCCTCCATGTACATGGCCGTGTAGGCGGGCGCGCATCCGGCGATGGTCGTGCCCACCGAGACCAGCTCCCGGGGCAGCCGCTCGATCATGGCCACCGGATCGAAGACCTGGGTGAAGAGCTCCCGCTGCTGGTCGGTCAGGGTATCGTCCTCCTGGGTGACCAGAACCCCCTGCCCTACGGAAATGGGGGTGTTGGGGATGGCGCAGATCAGGTGGGTGCCCTCCTCCAGGAGGTCGGCATAGTCCTCAAGGGTCATGCCGCCCACCACCGAAAGGACCATGCGGTCCGGGTCAGCCAGCTCATGGCGGATGGGCTCGCAGACCTGGGCCACCTGCCCCGGCTTGACGGCCAGAATCACCAGATCGGCGGCAGCAGCCACCTCGGTGCCGGAGTGCATGGGTCGTACCCCCAGCTGTGCCGTCCGCTCCACCAGCCGGTCGTAGTGGGCTGCACAGGCCACAATCCGGCCGCCGGGCAGCACACCCGCGTCGACAAGCCCCTGGGCCATGGCCTGGGCCATGTTGCCGTATCCGATGAATCCGAGAGTCAATGAGTCTGTGTTCATGCCCTCAAGTCTAGCTGCGCGCCGGGAAGAGCCCCTCCAGATCGCCGCGCTCCAGGGCCAGCCGGTAGAGGTGGGCGAAGACCCTGTCCCCGTGCAGGCCGTCGTGCTCGAACTCGTTGGTCACCCAGGCATGGGCGTGACCCACGCGCGAGAGGGTGTCCAGCTGGAGCTCGGAGGGCACATAGAGGTCGTCGGCATAGACCGCGGCCTGTAGGGGGACCTGATTGTCGGCCAGACGGTCGGGATCGTACAGGTGGCCCCAGGAGCCCTCCTCCATGAGCAGGCTGACCGCTGGGCCAAAGGGACGCAGGGCCGCCTCCTGCTCGAACATCCAGGGGAAGATCGCCTCCCCGGTGAACATGAGCGGACGGGCAGCAGTGTCGAATTCAGGACGGGCATCGCGCACCCGCTGCCCCGCCCAGCGCGGGGGTTCACAGTCCCCATCGGCGTAGATGAACTCCTGCAAAGGCCAGTAGAGCGGTGTAACGGCAGTGGCCGCCCGCACCCCTTCCAGGAAGGTCTGCGAGAGGGTGGCCCGTGAGCTGCTGGGGCCGGAGGCGGGCAGGCTGCCGTCGCCTTCCAGGAAGGCCGTGTCCAGCAGCCAGTGGAGGCGCTCGAACCCGCCACTCTTGCCCAGGTCGGCGCCCAGGGTCTGCAGCCGCTCCACGCTCAGGGGGTCGCCTCCGGGCAGAACCACATCGCCCTGGGCCAGCCGGTCGGCAATGGCCGCCACACGGTCTTGATCCCCCGGATAGCGCTGGTAGAAGGCCTGGGACCGCTGGGCCATCTTGGTAAAGGTGTGGGAGAAGAGCTCGTATGCATCAGTGGGGATGTGGGGTACGCCTCCGGCAGTGAAGGCCACAGCCAGCCCTTCTGGGAAGTTCGACAGGTAGGCCAGGGTCAGATAGCCGCCAAAGCTCTGCCCCAGAGCGACCCAGGGACGGCCGGCGAAGACCGTGCGACGCAGGTGCTCGAAGTCCCGGATGATGGAGTCCGCCAGAAAATGCTTCAGATAGTCGGCCTGGGCCCGGGGCTGGCCTAGGGAGGCCATGGTGGAGCCGTCGATGGCGCTGGACCGGCCCGTACCCCGCTGGTCGGGCAGGACAATGCGGAAGTGGCGCAGGGCCTCGGCCATCCACCCGTCGGCGGTGGCGTTCAGTGGCCGTGGGGCGCCCGAGCCTGGTCCGCCCTGCAGGTAGACCAGCAGCGGCAGGTCGTCGTGGATGTGCTCGGGGGCGCAGACCACGCGGTAGAAGCAGCGGATGACCGCCTGGTCCGAATGATCTTCGGCTCGCCAGACGCCAGGTTCACTGCCCGCCCAGTCCAAGGGAACGGGGATGGACCCCTCCCGAACGTAGAGTCCCGGCAGATAGTATCCCTGGGTGGTCATATGCTGGCTCCTTTCTTTGAGATCAGTCGGATTCATTGTTCCCGGGCGGTTGGACCTGGCTCGTGTGTTGTCCGTGGGCCGGGTGGTAGGGTGAAAAGCGGGGGATGTCGAGAAGACGGCTGGCTTTTGTCGTGACTCGTGCAGTCTGTTGCACGGGCTGGTATTGAGCAATGGGCGGCTTTCCGAAAAGAAGAACTTTGTTATGCAAGCGGCGTTGATTCCGTTTGGTGTTTGGTGAAGGGGTTTTGGTTTGATGCATCTGGTTTCCCGTCTGCGTCGCATCATGGCGATGATGACCGTCCTGATCAGCCTGCTGGCAGGCCTGGGCGTCGCATCCGCCCAGGCGGCGGATGCTCCTGTCCTCACCGGGGGGGGGGGGTCGTCAGACCCCTCGCGTAGCTGAGCAAACCCCCGGCATTCCCCCCAGCAACACTCCAGAAACCCCACTGCCCTCGCCATCGCCGATACAAGCCGCCACACCGTTAAGCCAAACAGCAAGTACAGGAACCCCGTCATCGACGACGGGAACACCCGGCAGCATAGGCTCCGCCCAGACCAAACCAGCCGAAAAGAGGGATGGTCAGGCTTCGCACATAGTGCGCTTCGACCCGGCCGACGGCAGCAAACCCACCCAAACGAGCGTGAAAACCGGCACCCTCGCCGATCCCCCGCAGCAGAACCCTCAACGTGAGGGCTTCCGGTTCGACGGATGGACACACGACGGCCAGCCCTTCGACTTGCAGACCCCCATCCTCCAGGACACGACCCTGAAAGCCCAATGGTCGAAAACCACGGACTGGACGCTGAACCCGGATCATGGGCCCGCCTCCGGCGCCCGGCTGACAATCAGCCCGCCCGACAGGCAGGAGCCTCAATTCGCCAGCATCCAAACGGCAGGCGGCCAGTTCCTCGGCTTGGCCGGCGACGGCCGCATCTACACCTGGACGCAGGAGAGCACACCCAAACAGGCTCCCTCCCCCGTGCAGGCCCCTGCCGGGTTCCGCTACCTGCAGGCCGCAGCAGGCAGCCGATCGCAGGCCGCGTTAGGATCCGACCAGCGGATATACACCTGGAACAGCAGACAAGCAACGCCCACCATCCTCGACACCGGCAAGGATGCCGGGTTCACCAGCATCAGCACGGACAATGACCTCCTGCTGGCGGTGGACCGGCAGGGACAGGTCCACGCCTATCAGGCCAGCAATGCCGACAGCCAGGGCCTGAACCCGAAATTCTTGGAGCAGGCCGCCATCAGCCTGCCCGGGCAGGCGCAGGCCGTCACCGCCGTCGCCTCCGCCAGCCAGGCGCTCATCGTGGACGAGGACGGGCAGGTCTGGACCTGGGAGATGAGCAATCTCGGGAAAGCCGAGCCTGCACGCGTCAAGCAGCAGCCGGAAACCCGTATCGTCCAGGCCCAGGCCCTCAGCCAGGGGTTCCTCCTCCTGGACGCGGACGGGCAGGCCCGGTACCTGCCAGACGGGAAGAGCAGCCCGACAATCGTCAGCCTGCCCGGCGGCGAGCAAACCGGCAGAATCAACAGCAGCGACGATCAGGCCACGATCATCGACAAACACGGCCACGTCTGGGCCTGGCAGCCCGGAGAAACCCCCAAGCGCGCGGACGACGGGAGCCAGCAGTACATGCAGGCCACCGCTGCCGGCGGCAGGATCGCCGCCATCAGCAGGCAGGGCAATATGTTCACTTGGAGCCTAGATAAGCAGGGCCGGCCCGGCAAGCCAGCCAGACTCGACACCACAGCCAGACTCGACACCACAGCCGCGCCCATCTTGGAAACAGCCAGCATGGACAGCCAACCGCTCAAACTCACCAAGAACAACAACTCATGGCAGACAAGCATGCCCGCGCATAAGCCAGGGCCAGCCGCCATCCTCATCACCGGCAGGCAGGACGGGCAGCCTTTCGCCAGGAGCCTTGCGTACACAGTCGACCAGCCGCCGGCACGAGCTGCGGAACCAGGATCCGCGTTCACGGTCCGCTTCGACACGGGAGGCGGAAACCCCAAACCAGCAGACCAGACCGTCCCCGCCCCATACGGGAGGGCGAAGCGGCCCTCCCCCGACCCTGTGCGGGAAGGCTTCCTGTTCGACGGATGGTTCACCGGGCAGGTCGCCTACGATTTCAGCAGGCCCGTCGACAAGGACCTGGCCCTGACCGCCCACTGGTCGCCGGACAGCGGGAACAGCACGTGGAGCATCAGCCCGGACAAGGGCAGCCAGCTGGGCAGGGAATCCACCACCATCACTCCGCCTGACAGCGCCAGCCGGGGCATCAGGTTCAACCAGGTCAGCGCATCAATAGATGACAGATATCCTTCCTATGGTTTTTCCTTGGCTGTGGGCAGCGACGGGAACGCCTACGCCTGGGGAAACAACCAGTTTGGCCAGCTCGGCGACGGGACGAGAACTCAACGGACTACACCGGTCATAGTGAAGACGCCCGACCGCAACACGTACCCGGACCTGCCCCAGGATTTCACCTACGTGCAGGTCAGCGCCGGATACCGGCATTCCCTAGCCCTGGGCAGCGACGGGAACGCCTACTCCTGGGGATACAACGGCTATGGCCAGCTCGGGGAGGGGACGGGCACCGAACGGCATGCGCCGGTCAGGGTGAGGACGCCCGACCGCAACACGTACCCGGACCTGCCCAAGGATTTCACCTACGTGCAGGTCAGCGCCGGAAACGATTTTTCGCTGGCCGTGGGCAGCGACGGCAACGCCTACGCCTGGGGATACAACGGCTATGGCCGGCTCGGCGACGGGACGAGCACCGACAAGAATGCGCCGGTCAGGGTGAAGACGCCTGACCGCAAGGCGTACCCGGACCTGCCTGCGGATTTCACCTACCTGCAGGTCAGCGCCGGAGGCACTCATTCCCTGGCCCTGGGCAGCGACGGCAACGTTTACGCCTGGGGAGCCAACGGCTTTGGCCAGCTCGGCGACGGGACAGACAGCGACCGGCATGCGCCGGTCATGGTGAGGACGCCCGACCGCAACATGTACCCGGACCTGCCCAAGGATTTCACCTACGTGCAGGTCAGCGCCGGAAACGATTTTTCGCTGGCCGTGGGCAGCGACGGGAACGCCTACTCCTGGGGACGGAACGACAATGGCCAGCTCGGCGACGGGACATACGCCACTCGGTATACGCCGGTCAGGGTGAGGACGCCCGACCGCAAGGCGTACCCGGACCTGCCCCAGGATTTCACCTACGCTCAGGTCAGCACCGGATTAGATCATTCGCTGGCCCTGGGCAGCGACGGATACGCCTACGCCTGGGGATGCAACCTGTATGGTAGCCTCGGCAACAACACCGGCGGCAGCTACAATCCGAGTCTTGTTCCTGTGCGCGTGCGCGACCCCGCCAGCCCCACTGATAAGAGCAAAGGACTGCAAGCCACGCAGGTCAGCGGCGGATACCATTATTCGCTGGCAGTGGGCAGCGACGGGAACGCCTACGCCTACGGACGCAACTACTATGGCCAGCTCGGCAACGACAGCATCCCCACAGGGCAATATAACAGTAGCGCTAGGAGTCTTGTTCCTGTGCCGGTGTCGTTCAACCTGCAGCTGGTGATCACCGGCGTCAGGTTCGACCAGACCGCCGCATCAGGGCTGACGCGCGGCGACGGCAGCAGCGTCACCGTGACTACGCCCGCGCACCAGCCGGGCCCGGTCACCGTCAGCGTGGACTACACGCTGGGCGGCGCACCCCAAACGCCCGACACCTCCCTTCGATACACGTACCTGCCTGCAGGCGTGCTCCCCAAGGCAGGAGGGGAAGGCATCCTGCTCGCCCTGGCCACGGGCATGACCGGCATGGGCGGGGTGCTGGCATCCCGCCGCCACCGCAGGGAACAACACCGACTGCTTCATGCTTCACTCGAGTAAGAGCGGCCGGGCGGCGTATCAATCCCCCCGCCCCCGGCCCATACAGGGGGAGCAGGGAGGAAACGTGTCACTGAAGGCTCATCCCCAAGAGAGCCGACACTTCCCTTCCGCGCCCCCACCACACTTCTGCAGGCGGAAGCCGAGGGCAGGCATGCACGCCCGCGCCCCGCCTGGGAGAGAGGGGAACACGGCCAGGCCGACCAAGAGACTCAACAGCCTCCAGTCGGCCCGGCCGCTGTTCATCTCCCTATCCCAGCATAATCGCGCAAAACAGTAACCTTTCCCCGGGCATTCAGCTTCGATTATCTTCACTCAAAGCCAAGCCTCGACGGGCCATGCTGTGAAAGTTGCGGTATCGTTACCGCACTGATATAACTGAAGGCTGTCAGAACCGTTCGCCTGCCCATGGCGGCGGTCAGGCAACCGCCGAGGTCGGCAGTCCGGCCCGGCGGCCGACCACTTCGACGAAAGGCCATGATGGCGTACGCGACGATCAGGGATGTGGCCCAGCGGGCCGGAGTCTCCGTATCGACTGTCTCTCGAGCCCTCAACGATTCCGGGCGCATCTCCCCCGCCACACGACAGCGCATCAACCAGGTCATCCACGACCTGCACTATGTGCCGGACTCCCGGGCCCGGTCCATGCACTCCGCCCACTCGCGCACCATCGGCCTGCTCATCCCCGACATCCGCAACTCCTACTTCGCGGATCTGGCCTATCTGATCCAGGGCCGGCTGCTCAACCACGGCTTCCAGACCCTGATCTGCACCTCCACCCAGGGCGACCCCGGCGAAGACCGTGCCCAGGTGCGCAACCTGCTGGGCCAGCACATCGACGGAGCCATCATCGTGCCCGGGCCGCGTTCCTCGCACACCCTGGAGGAGCTGACCAGACGCGGGCTGCCCCTGGTCTGCGTGGACCGTGCCGCCGAGGGTGCCACCGGACACGACGGGCGGGCCATCCCCTGCGTGGACGCCGACCCCGAGCCTGGCCTGCGGCAGGCCCTTGAGGATCTGCACGCCCAGGGCCACCGGCGCATCACCCTGGTGCCCGGACCCCTCAAGGAATCGGCCACCTTCCGCGAACGCCTGAACGTCTACCGGAACCTGCTGGCAGGCATCAAGGACATGGACGACCCCCTGGCCGACCAGGTAGAGCCCGGCACCTTCGACCCCGACATGATCGACCTCTGGGCCCGGCAGGGCATCACCGGCGTGCTCTTCGGATCCTCCCTGGATGCCATACGCGCCATCAAAACGGCACAGTCCCGAGGAATCGGCATCGGCGAGGACCTGTCCATGATCACCTTCGACGACCTGCCCGTCTTCCGCATCCTGACCCCGGCCGTGTCGACCATCTCCCAGCAGATCGAGACCATGGGGACCCGCTGCGTGGATATGCTCCTGGCTCTGATGGCAGGCTCGCCCGTGCGGTCGGTCCGGCTGCAGACCAGCTACCGCCACTGCGCCTCGGTGGGTCGCCCGCCCGCGCACACCGGCCAGGATCCCTGAACCTGTCACAGCGTGATCATCAAGGCGGACAAGCTCATCAAGGAACGGAGAAACATGATTCAAGATATGGCGGCGGCACCCGACCAGGTGCTCAAAGGACTGGATGCCATCACGGGGTCCATCTCGGTGGTCGGGTCCATGAATGCGGACTACACCGTCAACACCGACCGGCTGCCCAAGCCCGGCGAGACCATCAACGGGGGTCCCCTGCAGGTGCTGCCCGGGGGCAAGTCGGCCAACCAGGCGGCGACCGCGGCCCGCATCGGCGCCCAGGTCAGGCTCTTCGGGGCTGTGGGATCCGACTCCAACGCCGACTTCCTGCTGGGGCAGCTGGGCAACGCCGGGGTGGACGTCTCCCATGTGATGACCGTGCCGGGAGCCAGCGGAACCACAGTCATCACCGTGGATGCGCGCGGCGAGAACACCATCGTCTACTCTCCCGGCTCCAACGGCAAGGTGGATGTGGACTACGCCCACCGCTCCCGCCAGGCCCTGACCTCGGCCAAGGTGCTGGGCCTGTGCCTGGAGAGCCCCATCGAGACGGTCACCGAGGCCGCGCGCATGGGCCACGAGGCCGGCATGACCGTGCTGCTCAACGACTCCCCCTTCCGCGCCGACCTGCCTGCCGACCTGATCGCCAACTCGGATCTGATCCTGGTCAACGAGCATGAGATGGCTCAGCTGCTGGGCATCGACGAGCCCGAGGACGGCGACTGGCTGGGGGCCGACTGGGACCGGATCAACCAGACCATGCAGGACTTCGGCTTCCACCGGGCCATCGTCACCTTGGGCGGCGAGGGATCCATGGTGCTGGACCAGGGCCAGACCTACCGGATTCACGCCGTGCATGTGGACGCCGTGGACACCACCGGCTGCGGGGACGCCTTCATGGGCACCGTGCTGGCCGGCCTTGCCTCCGACATGACCCTTGTGCAGGCCGCCCAGCTGGCCTCCTACGTCTCCGCCTACGCCGCCACCGGGCAGGGGGCGCAGGCCTCCTACGGCACAGCCGAGCAGATTCGGCTGCGTTTCTCCTGAGTTTGGACGTTCGGGGCCGGAGCCATCAAGGTCGAGCCATCGGAATCCTGACCACCGGGATCTTGTAACCAGGGTCCGCTGGTCAGGGTCCACCGATTATACAAGTAGAGCGCTGCTGACCCCCTCCCTACGTTGTCAGGCCGATGAACCGTTGCGGAATGCACCACGATTCGTCGGCCTGACTGGTATCTGTGCGATACAGGCTGGATGGATGGATACTGGATGCATACTTGTTGCCAGTTGAGTGCGAATATGGAATCCATACCTATTACCAACTAAGGACAAGTCCGATATCCGCTCTTATTGCCAGCTGAATCCAATTGTCAACTGAATTTAAGTACGTAATCCGTTCTTATTGCCTGTTAAATGCATCTAAAGGTCGCGTTGTGCATTGGAGTACATGTATGCCTTGACCGAGCATGCTACGCAAGGAAGCTACTAGGTCTCCCAAAGCCAAAACGGCTGGACCGATAAACACGACCTGCATCTGCAAAGCCGTAATCCTCCCACCAACTATTAAAGCGCTCATCCCCGATTATAACTGCTCCGGCTCATCCAGCCTGCGACAGCCTGCGACCACGTTTGACCACATCATCCCTCTGATTGATGGCACCTTCCGCCACCCCCGAATATTGTTGATTCCATGAGCACAGCCAGTCAAACAGCGCAACAACCAATCACCAGGTCCAACAATCGAATGCTGCTGACTGATGCTCTCTTCGCCATCCTTCTATTTCTGGTGATGAGCGGCTCCAGTGCCAATCTAAGAGATGGGGCCCTGATCCCCTTGCAGGAAAACCTAATTCTGATGTGGACAGGACTGCTCATAGCACCTGTCGTTATCCGTCGCCGATTCCCCGACCTAGCAGCCGGACTTTTCATTGCTGTGGCTCTGGCTCAGCTCCTTTTGGGTCCTGCCATCATGCTCACTGATGCAGTCTGCCTGGTGATGGTCTATTCCTGTCTGCTCTACGGACGCCCATCCTTACGTCGGCTCTATCTCACCTTGGCCTGGGTCATGACGCCCCTATCCTGCCTTATCTTCACATTAGTCGATTTGGGGTTTCTGCCTCCGGACAAGACGCAGCCGGACGACACCTCAAAGTTGCCGACCTCATTCAAAGATCTGGCAATCACCTTCCTATCGAATTTTCTGATCGAGGGTCTTTTGCTGCTCATAGCCATCGTTGCAGCCTACTGGACGCGGACCAGACGGAATGCCCTTGACGAGGCCCGGCGACGCAACCACGCCTTGGCTTTGCAGGCAGAACAAAGTGCGGCCCTGTCTGCCAGCGCTGAACGGGCCCGCATAGCGCGTGACATGCACGATGTCGTCGCCCACACTCTGTCCATTGTCATTGTGCAGGCAGATGCCGGCAGGTACGCAGCTACTGCCGATGTGAACCTGGCTCTCAAGACCATGCGCACCATTGATCAAGAGAGCCGTCGCGCCCTACGTGAGCTGAGCTCGCTCTTCGGCAAACTCAAGGCTCCAACCAACTCGGCAACAGAAACCAGCCAAAAAACCACTGATTCTCTTCCCAGCCAGCACCCCTCTTCCCCACAACCAATGGACCCTGCCAACATCCAGATACTTGACCAATCTCAAGTAAATACCCAAACGGGTTTTACTCGTCAATTTACGAACGCGCATGATTGCAATTCAGTTGATGCAGAACGTGCTCAACCAAGCCAGGCCAGCGGTTATCTTCCCACAATTAAAGAGACTCCAACTGTTAACACTGCCGAAGCCAACGTTGATACGACCGACAATGGACATACTTGGTCCTCGGCTACCACCTCATCAAGCAATCCACCGACCAGCTACGGATCATGGACAGACTTGATAGCTGCGGCCCGACTCGCACAGCCGGAATCCCGATTCAGCCGACGCATTGAAGGCCGACCCCACCCAGAAAAGTTGGATCACAGCCGCGCTTTAACTGCATACAGGGTCCTCCAAGAGGCTTTGACCAATGTTCGCAAGCATGCCGCTCTGGATTCAGCTGTGCTTGTTGAAGAACAATGGCTCACGGACGGTCTGAGTCTAACCATTGACGACCGCCCGCTCGACCATGCCACTACGACCGAAAATTCCCCATCACAGATCGAACGACCTGAGCATTCAGGTTTCGGCCTTTTAGGGATGCGCGAACGACTGACTTTTCTGGGAGGCAACCTTCAAGCTGGTCCCAAACCAGAAGGCGGTTACCACCTCAAGGCGTGGATTCCCTTTGTCGGCCCGCCAAAATCCGAAACCGAAGTGGGGATACATGCAAAGCGACAAGCTCAATGGTCCCTGCGCTCGATTGTTTCCACGCTCTTCGTTTGGTTTCAACGCCATCCATTGACGGCCGACCTGGGTTTGGTAATCGGACTCGTATTGGTTGAAAATCCAGGTCAGGCTCTTGCTATTGCACCTGTCACGCGCCAATATGATCCGGGCCGGCCAGTAAGGATTATCGCTACTCTAGGTATCGCTTTGCCTTTGATTGTGCGCAGAGTCCGTCCCGGCATTTGCGCCGCCATAGTGGCTGCAGTTGCCGCCCTGTTGCTGCTCTTCTCGCCCTGGCTGCCTGAAGCTGCAGTCTTGTCCCCCGTCGCCGTCTATTCGGCAATGGTTTACGGTAAAGATGCCACCAGGCGATGGGTTCCGTTGGCGGTCATCACGGATATGGTTTTATGGGCCGTCAGATGTGTAGTCAATAACCAAGGATGTCCAACCATTCTGTCCTACATGACAGAAGGACCAGTAGAATCATCTTTCTCTGAATCCCATTTAACCCTTTTCATAGTGATGGCGGCACCGGCCTTGATCTGTCTACTGGCCATTCTGATTGCATCACGCCGACGCACTCGTGGCTCGGTCCTGCTTCTCCAGCAGGATCGCGAGCGCGCGCTAAACCAGACCCTGCAGGAAAGCCAGGCTCTGGCCGCTAATCAAGAGCGAGAACTCATTGGCTCTACCATGCAGGTAGAAGTGGCCGCAACACTGAATACAGTCATTGCATCCACCAGCAAAGCCATCGCCAAGTTGAACGATTATCAAGTCAAGAGGGTGGACCCTCCCCCGGAGCAGGTAGCGCAAGCCTTCGGCGACATTGCAACTCAAGGACGCCAGGCCCTGGCTCGCATGCGACAACTGCTCACCGTCCTGCGGCACAGTTCCAGCATGGATTTGCATTCAAACACTGACCCCTCCGATTCCACAGACAAGCACCCCAATTCAGACAGCAGCCACAAGACCACACCTTTGCCGGCCCTTCACCCAGCCAAACCCCTGCCAGTAGATCTTAACGATCAACTAGACGACCGTCCACAACATTCGCAACAGGATAAGGAACCAGAGCATGCCCAATCGAACCAATCGAACTCCTGACATAGGCGTTCTTGATGATGAGCATTTCTTATGGATAGCACACAGGAAAATGATCATGTCAGGTAATCAGTACAGTCGAAAAATTGAGCGCTCCATGAATCACGCACTCGAAGATCAGCCACCCCGAGAATCGATTGCTGACGAGCATAACTTCACCAGTTGAAAGTCCCTGCGACGACAGTCACGTAGCCACAATTACTCAGGCAACAATTACTCAAACAACAATCAACCAGACAGCGATTACCCTGACTCCAAATTGAATCCAGTCGTAATTCCTAGCAACACTCACCTCAGATAAAATCGGATGGTGGCACTGGCCATTATCTAGCGGAAAGAAGCAGGCAGTCATGGAACGGACCGAACCCATCAGCGTTGCCATCGTGGATGACCAGGATCTGGTCCGGGCTGGCTTTGCCATGGTCATCGGCTCCCAGGATGACATGACCGTGGTTGGCCAAGGTGCGGACGGCGAGCAAGCAGTGGACCTGGCTTCACGTCTGCGGCCCGATGTGATCCTTATGGATGTTCGCATGCCCGGCATGGATGGTTTGACAGCCACCCGCCGAATCACTGCTTTGTCACCTGATCGTCCCGAGTCCAGGGTCATTGTGCTGACAACCTTCGATCTTGACGAATACGTCATGGCTGCTATAAAAGCCGGCGCATCAGGATTTCTGCTCAAGGATACCGAACCTGAAACCCTCCTGTCCTCCATCCGTACAGTTCACCAAGGCAATGCGATCATCGCCCCCTCGGCTACAAAACGCCTGATCGAACACATGGCCCAGGACATGCCTGCGACCGGGTCCATGCCTTCGGGATCGACCTATCGTGATCCCGAAGCGGACCTGCTCACTGATCGCGAACTGCAGGTCCTGGTTCACATAGCCCAAGGTCTGAGCAACCAGGAGATAGCCGACAGTCTGGGAATCTCACTGCCCACAGTGAAAACTCATGTCACTCACATTCTCCAGAAGATCAATGCCCGCGACCGCGTCCAGGCGGTGGTCTTCGCTTACGAAAACCATCTGGTATGAACCCGGCCGTCATGCAGCATCAATCGTCACTAAGTGCCTCAATGGGTGAAACCTTGACTGCCTCCCTGGCTGGCAGCACACTGGCTGCCACCGCAGCCAGCAAGGCCACTGGCAGTATCAGCGCAAAAGCCGACCATGGCACGGTGAAGGTCACGGATCCTAAGGGCACAAAGATCTGATAGGCTCCTATCCACCCGAATAGCATTCCTAGAATGATTCCAGCCAGACTGGCTCCTAGGGCAATCATGCAGGCTTCGACTCCCAAGGATCGACGAACCTGGACGCTGCTCATGCCGATTGCTCTGAGCGTGGCGGTCTCACGACGGCGTTCCAGCACCGACATCATCAAAGTGTTGGAAACCCCTATGAGGGCGATAATGACGGCAACGCCCAGCAATGCCACCATAATCGCCAATAAGGAATCGATTCTTTCGCCCCATAGCCTCTTTTGCGTCAGTCCTCCGCTGACGGCCATGTCGTCATGCTCTCCTACAGCCTGACGTACGTCATCCAAGAGCAGTGCGGCATCGCGATCTCCCTGCGTCCTGATCCAGATTTCATGCGTCTTCGTGTCAACCCCGGCAACATTCCGGGAGTCCGTGATTGCATAGACGCCACTGTTATCCAACCCGCCGAATCCGGCAAATACACCAGTCAACGTTCTTCTTGCATCTGCCTCTTTTACACGTTCATCATCCGCCTGAGGATCAGCTATCGACAACTTCAACTGACTTCCATCCCGGTAACCGGAATGCTTGGAAATCGTTCTGGTCGACACCAGCAGTGAATCCGACCTTTGCATACCTGGACCCAGATCGGCATGGAGCACACGCCTGATCCGTGAAGCATCCAGGGCGTAGATAGTCATGGATGCTTGCGTGGGGCCTCCTGACTCGACCTTGGCATTGTATCGCTGCACCAGCTCTGCATCTGCAACACCTTGGATACGCTCAATTGCCCGCACATTTCTCTTGTTCAGCCCCTGACCAGATATTTCAATATCCACGGAATAACGCTGATCGATATCCTTGGCCAAGGTCCGTTTAGTGGTTACCGCACCTGTAGCCAGAGTGGAGACCAGAGTTACGCCAATCAGCAGAGCAACACCTGTGGCAGCGACACGTGAGGGATTTCGAGCGATATTCGCCACTCCAACCCTGCAAGATGGTCCAATCTTGGACACAGGTTTACCCAAACAACGCAGAAGAGCCGGAATCCATCGACGAGCCCCTATCAGCGCACCCAGAAAGATCAGCAAAACACCCAATACCGCGAGACCTAGCAGTAGTTCCTGCTGATTACTGGTCTGGACTGTATCGCCAGAGTCTGTCCTGACTAGCTCCCCCACGCGCCAAGAGGACCAAATCACCAACGCCAGACCAATGACAGCCAGCAGGATACTGATTCGTAAACCGGTCCGATTCCTGCTGTCCTGCTCCTGATAATCCACTGGTTGCAGGGCTTCAAGCGGTCTGACCCTTATAGCCGTATGAGTAGATCCAAAGGCAGCCACCAGGGTTGCCAAAACGCCGAGCACAAACGGAACCAGGAGGGCGGCAGGTGTAAGCAGGAGTTCAAGCTTCATGGTGCCCGAGTGCAAACCAAGACAACCGGCAAGGCCCATCAAACCCATGGCCAGCAGGATGCCGATCAGGGACGATATGACACCAAGGAGCAAAGCCTGCTGCAGCACGCCTACTCTGAGTTGCCGACGATCAGCACCAATAACCCTTAGCAGGGCCAGATACCTGCGCTGTCTGGCCACCATGATCTGGAAGGTGTTGGCAATCACCAAGGCAGCCACCACCATGGCCAGCACACCAAAGGTCATGAGGAAGACAGTCATGATGTTCACACCATTGCCGGTCTGTTCACTGAGCAGCCTGTTCTCCATGGCACGACGGTCCTCCAGCCGGTATCCCTTGGGAACGTATCGCCTGATGTCGTGCAGAGTGTTCTGAAGTTCCTCGCCTTGGCCATCAACCTGCAGATAGATGTTTTCCACAGGGAGGGATTCTGGTCCAACCATTCTCGCCATAGTCAACAAACGATCAATCCGAGAATCCGTAAGCACCACAGCTCCACCGAAATCGTCGTACTGTCCACCACGGCTCTTGCTGATGCCTGAAATGGTCAAATCCACAGTGCCTTGGTCGACAAGGCGTTCTCTTCTTGAAGAATCCTGAGCACCGTCACTTCCTGGCAGCATCAACGGGGACAGATGAAGGCGCACCTTATCACCCGGGTCCGCTTGGAGCCTGTCGGAGACGGAATGCGGAAGCACAACCTGGTCGTCTGAATCCGGCCATTGCCCCCGAACCAGATCGATAGGCATAAGCTCCTGCCTGGCACCCACAATGGCCAGAATCCCCTTGCTGGAATGACCGTTTGCTTCCGTATCCACCATGAGGTCGACATCAGGGCGCAAACCACTAACACCGCGCACTTTCGACAGCCTCTTGCCATCGAATTCGTCGAGCAGAATCGGCTTGTCCTGATCCCTTCTGGATGTCACAGCATAGTTGGCTTGACCTGCATCCATGCTGATTTCGCGACGCATGGAGGCATTCGCCACGTTGCCAAAAAGGAGCGTCAGGCACATAAAGAGGGTGCCGATAACAATGGCCAGACCAGCCGGCATCATCATACGTGCATCGCGCTTCATCATCGTACGGGTTATCCGCCACACAGTGCACCCCCCTAGTCCTGTACCTGGGAATCGCCAGCAGTGCCAGCCGAGACTTGTTCAGCCAAAAGGTCATTCATGGCTTTCACTGTCGGATTCTGTCGGTCCGCAACTATCCGTCCGTCGGCAAAGACCAGCGCACGGTCGGCATAGGATGCGGCATAGGCATCATGAGTGACCATGATGACGGTCTGCCCCAGCTCGCGGACCGAATCCCGAAGGAAGCTGAGCACCTCGGTCGAGGAAACCGTGTCCAGGTTTCCCGTAGGCTCGTCCGCAAAGACGATTGAAGGCTTGGTGATGAGGGCCCTGGCAATGGCCACACGCTGCTGCTGGCCACCCGAGAGCTCGCTGGGCCGATGGTCCAACCTCTCCGACAATCCCAGAGTCTCTACCAGCTGCTCCATCCATGAGGTGTCTGGCCGAACATCGTCCAGTACCAGCGGCATGAGGATGTTCTGTTTGGCAGTGAACATAGGCAATAGGTTGAAGCTCTGGAAGATGAATCCCAGATGCCGTCTCCTGATAAGGGTCAGCTGACGGTCGTCCATTCGTGTCAGGTCGACTCGGCCGGCCTGATCAATCGATGGATGGTGACGATCTCCGCTCTTCGAATGCAGAAGATCAGCGGCCATATAGACATGGCCTGAGGTGACAGTATCCAGACCAGCCAGAACGTGCATGAGCGTTGACTTGCCCGAACCTGAAGGACCCATGATGGCGGTGAACCGGCCACGCTCGAAATTCACGTCAATTCCGCGCAGGGCATGGACGGCGTTAGATCCTTGCCCATAATCCTTGGTCAGCTGCCTGGCGCTGACGGCCGGCTGACCCACGATGCCTGGACCTGCTCTGTCGATCAACCCTTGTGAAGACGAAGTATCCGCTTTGTTCTGCATGGTGCTCCTTATCCGCGAGGAAACCTTTCTCCCGTCAGCTTCCGACCCTATGCGGCTATTAGCTGCCGCGATATGCTCCCTGGGAGCGATGAAGATAATCATCCTTACGGATGAGTGCGCTGAAGAAGTCCTCCTGTTAGGCTGACACCATCCAACTCAACGCGGGGCTGCGGGAATGGACATTTGCGGAGATGAAGCAAATCATGTCAAGCATCTTGCTCAACACAAAAGACACGAGTCACAAGACATGCAACCATCGGACCAAGGGATTGAAACAGTTGCCTAGATTCCCGTGATTGACTACAGGAACACCCAAGCAGCGTCAAGGAAAACATCACCTGGCAGAATGAGTCATTCATTCCCGGCGCCGACCAAGGCATGCCAGAATGAAGGTTGGCTTGCCGTCATTCCTCTGCAAGAGCCACGACCGGCGGAGTCCGGTTGACGCGTCTTGCAGGCAGAACGCTTGCCAAGATCGCGGCTACGAGCGCCACCAGCAGAATCACCAGACCAGTGGACCAGGGAATGGGGAAAGCCACCGTACCCAGCGAGGAGAAGATCTCATAGGCTGCAGCCCAGCCGAAAAGCAGGCCCAGGACCATGCCAGACAAGGACGACACCAGAGCTATCAACCCTGACTCCACAGCCAGGGACCGCCTGATCTGCTTCCGGGTCATCCCGATGGCCCGCAGGGTGGCGGACTCCCGTCTGCGTTCCAGTACCGAGAGGGAAAGCGTGTTGGCCACGCCAATCACGGCGATGGCCACTGCAACCGCCAAGAGAGCCAGGATGATCATGAGCAGGCTGTCGATGGTCCGATCCCACTGCTGCTTTTCAGCCAGACCACCCTTGACGGAAACAGCCGAATAACCGGAAAGCGCGTCTTTCACCTTGTCAATGAATGCTGAGACTGTTGGTGAACCATCGACCTTGGCCCAGATCTGCACGGTCTGAGGCTGAACGCCATTTAGCGAGGATGAGTCAGTCAGACCATAGAAATTACTGGCATCAATCCCCTGGAAGGGCGCATAGACACTGGTCACGAAGAGTCTTTGAGCAACCGATGCGGATCCCCCATGAGCGTCGCCTTGAATCGGGTTGAGAATATTGAGCCCCAGATTCCCTCCGTCATGAAAATCCTTCTGTTTGTCCATGCGGCTTTCTGGAAGCAGAAGGGCATCCTGTCCGGAAAGATCCTTGCCGACCTTGGCGTTCAGGAGACGATCGATCTTCTGCGAGTCAAGGGCGAAAATAGTCATTCCCGCACCGTTCTCGCCGCCTGATTTGACCATGGCAGCATACTGGGGCACCAGCTCGGCCTGAGCGACCCCGTCGATTCGCCGAATGGCATTCAGAGCCTTGTCATCCAGGCCATCGGCGCTGATCTGCAGATCGACGGAGTAGTGCTCGTCCAGCATGTCGGCCATGGTCTGCTTGGCGCTGGCGGCGCCCGTGGCCAGGGTGGCGACCAGTGTCACGCCAATCAGGAGGGCGGTACCCGTAGCCGCCACGCGGGAGCGGTTCCGAGCGATGTTGGCCACAGCGATTGTGGACGAGGGCCCGATCCGAGAAACCAGGGACCCGACTCCCCTGAGCATGAAGGGAATCCAACGATTGGCACTGAACAAAATGCCCAGGAATGCAAGAACAATGCCGATGACGGCCATGGCAGCAACAATGTTCGGCCCGTCTCCGGATGTCTTGCTGGCCTTGTCTGCCGTGACACTGAGCCTGACCTGCCAGAGGGACCAGACCGTCATGGTGATGCCCAGCAGAATCATGACCACGCTGACAAACAGACGCATCCTGCTCGTCCGCTTGTTCTCCAAAAGATCGGCAGGCCTCAGCGCCTCCAAAGGACTGACCCTGGTGGCGGCCCACGAGGAGCCCAGGGAGGCCAGGACCGTGACAATGATGCCGAAAACAATAGGCACCAGGAAGACTGCCGGAGTCAGTTTCAATTGGAAGTAGAGGGAACTCGTATGAGCTTTGGCTGCACCCAGAACTGCCATGATGCCGATGGCGACGCCAACCCCGATCAGGGATGCCACAGCGCCCAGGATGATTGAACGCATCAGGACGCTGGCCCTGACCTGGTTCTTATTGGCGCCTATCGTCCTTAGGAGGGCCAAATAGCGACGTTGCCGTGCGACCATGACCTGGAAGGTGTTAGCGATGACGGTGGCAGCCACGAACATGGCCAGTGTGCCAAAGACCAGAAGAAAGGTGGTCACGGGGTTTTGGGAACCGCCGAGCGCGGTCTTGACCAGTCGGTCCTCCATAGTGTGACGGTCCTCAAGGGAATAGCCCGAAGGCATGAGCTTGCGCAGAGAGGCCAGAGTCCCATCGAGGTCGCTGCCCTGTCCGGCAACATTCAAGTATGCATTTTGTGCATACAGATTACCCATGTCGCCAAGACCTGCTGTAGCCATAAAGGCATCTATGGTCTTGGGGGTCAACACGATTGCACCGCCCGACTCGCCAAACTCGCCGCCTTCGCTGCCCTGGTTCGAACTGACGCCCGACAAGGTCAGGGGCTCCGATATGAACCTGCCTGCCACCTGGTCGGCACTGGCCTGATTTTTCGACCCAAGATCCTCGGAAATATACAGCATGTTAGGCGACAGATTCAGATTCACCTTGTCGCCCAGGGAGAGCTTGAGCCTGGACACAGTCGGCCCGGGTAGGACCACTTGGTCGTCGGCACTGGGCCAGGATCCCTTGGCGAGACCGACCGGCATCAGCGATGAATCCGCCATAGGAATGGCAATCACGCTCTCGCTTTTGATTTTGCCGGCGCGGACATCCGCCATGAGCTGGGTGTCTGATCTGACTGCGTGAACGCCTGGGACTTTTGCCAGCTCCTCGGTTTTGAAGTCCTTCACTCTCTTCTGATCTGGATTGCTGCCTTCCCCGGGGATGATGGCGTAGTTGGCCTGGGCCGCATCGGATGAGACCATCCGCCGCATGGAAACGTCCATGGTGTTGCCGAAGAGGAAGGTCATGGCAATAAACAGTGTTCCGACGACAATGGCGATGCCCGCGGGAACCATCATGCCCAGGTCATGCCGCATCATTTTTCTGGCGACGAACCACATGAGCATTCCCCTCAGCGATGAGCAGCTGAGCCAGCTGTAGCTGCGGAGGCCATGACTTCCTCGGAGAGCAGGGAGTTCATGGAATCCACAGTGGGTCTGTCCTGGTCTGCCACGATCCGCCCATCCGCAAATACCAAAGCCCGGTCGGCAAATGAGGCCGCAAAGACATCATGAGTGACCATGATGATGGTCTGCCCCAGCTCGCGGACCGAATCCCGCAGGAAGCTGAGCACTTCGGTCGATGAGGCCGTGTCCAGGTTTCCCGTAGGCTCGTCCGCAAAGACGATTGAAGGCTTGGTGATGAGGGCCCTGGCGATGGCCACACGCTGCTGCTGACCACCCGATAGCTCACTGGGCCGGTGGCTCAGCCTCTCCTCCAGGCCCAGGGTCTTGGCCAGAACCTCCAGCCAGGCTGTGTCTGGCTTGACCCCATCCAGGATCAAGGGCATAAGGATATTCTGCTTGGCCGTAAACATGGGCAGGAGGTTGAAGCTCTGGAAAATGAAGCCCAGACTCTGGCGCCTCAAGAGGGTCAGCTGATTGTCGTTGAGCTTGGTCAGGTCGACCACTCCCCTCCGCCCTCCACGACGGCTGGTCCGCTTGCCCTTCACCCCGGCGGCATCGGTCCCGTTCAGGTAGACATGTCCGGAGGTAACAGTGTCCAAGCCGGCCAAGGTATGCATGAGGGTGGATTTGCCCGATCCGGAGGGACCCATGATGACCGTGAACCTGCCCCGCTCGAATTCGACATCGACACCCCGCAGGGCATGGACCAGGTTCTCCCCACTCCCATAGTCCTTGGTCAATCCCTTGGCCCTGATGGCCACCTGGGCAATCTGCCTCGGTTTCCCCACACCGGACGACGGATCGGAAGACGACCTCGTCTTTGCTCCATGTTTCATGCCTCCATCTTACTCACCGCAACATTTCCGCCTGACCGGTCAGGTGGTGTCTGCGACTGGAAAGGGGTGAAGAGAGGGCACATACAAAGGCACCCATCGAAACGTAATGAGGTTTCGACAGGCACCTTGTATTTCTTCGCCTTCTCGGTCATATATCACGCATATACGGGACCAAGAAGGAAGTATGATTGCCGGCTACTTGGCCAGACCGGACTCCTTCAGTGCCTGGAAGGCACCCTTGAGATCATCCAGAATATCCTCGATGTTCTCCGTGCCAATGGAGAGCCTGATGGTACCGGGATGGATGGCCTGATCCTCCAGCTCCTCCGGCGTCTCCTGGGAGTGGGTGGTCGATGCCGGATGGATAGCCAGGGACTTCACATCTGCCACGTTGGCCAGAAGGGAGAAGAGATGCAGGTTGTTGATGAAGACCCTGGCCGCGTCCTTGCCGCCCTTCAGATCGAAGGTGAAGATGGAGCCGGCGCCGTTGGGGAAGTAGCGCTTGTAGAGTTCGTGGTCGGGGCGGCCCTCGATGGCCGGATGGCTGACCGACTCCACCTCCGGCACAGTCTGCAGGTAATCCACCACCTTCAGGGCGTTCTCGACATGACGCTCAACCCTCAGCGAGAGCGTCTCGGTCCCTTGCAGGAGGAGGAAGGCTGCAAAGGGCGAGATGACGGCGCCGGTGTCGCGCAGGAGGATGGCGCGGATACGGGTGACGAAGGCCGCAGCCCCCAGATCCTGATAGAAGCGCAGACCGTGGTAGCTGGGGTCGGGTTCGGTCAAGGTGGGGAACTTGCCGGGCACTGCCGCCCAGTCGAACTTGCCGCCTTCCACGACGACCCCGCCCAGGGTGGTGCCATGGCCGCCGATGAACTTGGTCGCCGATTCCACGACGATGTCAGCACCGTGCTCCAGCGGACGGAACAGGTAAGGGGTGGCAAAAGTGTTGTCGACAATCACCGGCAGGTTGTGGTCATGGGCGATCTTTGAAATGGCCTCGAAGTCGGGCAGGTCGGCGTTGGGGTTGCCGAAGGTCTCGAAGAAGACCAGCTTGGTGTTCTCCTGGATGGCCGACTCGAAGTTGGCCGGGTCCGAAGGATCTACGAAGGTGGTCTCGACACCATCGCGGGGCAGGGTGTGCTTGAGGAGGTTGAAAGTGCCCCCATAGATGTTCTTGGAGGACACAATATGGTCCCCGGTCTGGGTGATGTTCCGGAAGGCATACTCCACGGCTGCCGCTCCCGAGGCCACGGCCAAACCGGCGGTGCCGTTCTCCAGGGCGGCGATCCTGTCCTCGAAGACCCCCTGGGTGGAGTTGGTCAGGCGGCCGTAGATGTTGCCCGGATCATTCAAGGCGAATCGGGCCTCGGCGTGATCGAAGTCGTGGAAGACGTAGCTGGTGGTGGCGTAGATGGGCACGGCCCGGGAATCAGTGGCGGGGTCGGCCTGCTCCTGGCCTACATGGAGCTGAAGCGTCTCGAAATGGTACTTGTGCGGGTTCTGGTCGGTCATGTCGATTCCTATCTGTTGGTGACGTACGTCATCGGTCAAGTTCTTGATGTGACCATAAGCGGCCCAAGCCCACCTGTTCAAGCCGGAAAGGACTTTTCGGTATCGTCCTTTTTTATAACAGCTTCCAAAAGGTTGAAAGCGGGCCTTTTCCGTCTCGACATTGCACACGCGGCGGCGCCCCTTTAACCCCTCCGCTGTAGAGTCGAGTAAGCAACGGAGAAGGCTCCGCTGCGAACAGCCTCAGCAGGCATGAAGGAGTTCAAAAGATGGCCGGACAGTCGGACGATCAGAACAGGCTCTACCAGCGCGACAGCAAGTACATCCCCCGAGTCGCCGCTGTGCATGACATGTGCGGGTATGGCAAGTGCTCGCTGACGGCCGCCATCCCCATCCTTTCGGCAGCAGGATGCGACGTCTGCCCGGTGCCCACGGCCCTGTTCAGCGCACACACCATGTTCAAGGACTACACCTTCCACGACACCACCGAGATGCTGCCGGGATACCTGGATGCCTGGCAGAAGGAGGGCGTCGAGCTGGACGGGATCTACAGCGGGTTCCTGGGCAGCGCCGAGCAGGTCGACATCATCCAGCGCATGTATCGGGAATACCCCAGGGCCCTGCGGCTGGTCGACCCGGTCATGGGCGACGGCGGATCCATGTACCCCACCTACACCGAGGAGATGTGCCGGGCCGTGACCAACCTGGTCGATGGCGCCGACCTGCTCATGCCGAACCTGACCGAGGTCAGTCTGCTGACCGGCATCGACTACGAAGGCCAGGACCTCGACGACGCCCAGGTTGGCGAGCGTCTGGGCCGTCTGCTGGACATGGGCGCGAAAAACGTCATCATCAAGGGCATCGACCGGAAGGATGGCAAGCTGCGCAACTTCGTGGCCTCGGCAGATCATGGTGGAGTCGGCGAGCGCACCGAGCTGGTCCACGATAAGCTGCCTTTCATGATCCACGGAACCGGCGATGCCTTTGCATCCAGCCTATGCGGGGCGCTCTTTGCGGGGCGAGGCCTGGCCGATGCCGCCCGGATCGCCGGCGAATTCGTCCGCTCGGCCATGCAGCACACACGCAATCAGCCCGACTATCAGCAGCGCGGGGTCAGCTTCGAGCTGGACCTGGGGCAGATGACCGCCCTGATGCAGGGGCAGTGAGCCCAAGGCCGGTGAAAGCGGCATAGGCGTCCAGGCATGTGTCAAGAGTGGGAGGCCAAGGTGGATGAATGGAATCCAGACCGCATAAATCACTGCATTTTGCCAGCCAAAGACCCGGTCGACAGGGTGACAAATCAGTCATAAAGATAAGTTGCTGACCACAGCAGATCGGAAGGCATTGCCAACGAATTCGCCGGCGGTGCCTTCCGGTCTCTGTTATCTCTTTGTTTCTGGTTCATTTAGCTGCCTACTGTCATGCCCTCCCTTGCTTCCTTGGTTTCTGTTCCCCTAGTTCGGCTTTACCTGGTCCTTTTTGCCCGGTTTCTACTTTACTTGGCACTGCTTTCTTCCGTCTCAGTTCTTCTTGCCTCTGTGGCCGCTGCCTGATACAGAAATGAATAGAATCGATACAGCGTCAGCATCGTCAATCCACTCGTTCATCCACTTTCGTGCGTGCAAAGGTTCATTCGACCACATGCCTGGTTCGACTAGTCGCCGACCTCCTTCCAGTGGTCTCCTAGAAACATGGACACACAAGCACTGACTAGACCAACCAATCTCCGCGCATTCATCAATGACAAAGACGACAGAACCGATGCTGACGCTATGATCGCAGACCCATCGGTCACACAGCCCATAAGCGCTCTGCCCGATTCCATAAGGTCCGTCGACAATCCAGAAACCATGCGCCCTGGGAGGACAAGGTTAGGCACAAGCAACGATGAATCCTTCGACATAGAGCTGGCGGATCTTGAACGACAGATCGGAGCCAGTGGCATAAACAGCCGAGAGCTAGGACGATTGGGCGAGGACTACGCCTGCCAGTGGCTGCGGCAACGAAATTGGAGAATCCTGGCCCGGAATTGGAGAAGCCGGTTCGGCGAGCTGGACATCATCGCCCTGGATCCCGAGGCGATTCTGGTCTTCGTAGAGGTCAAGACCAGGCGCACCGGTCGGTTCGGATCCCCAGAAGAGGCTGTCGGCCCGCGCAAGCAGACCCACCTGCGTCGCGCAGCAGTCCAATGGCTGATCAGCCACGACCGAGATCCCAGCGCGCGACATCGCGGCACCCGTTTCGATGTCATCAGTCTGTCAGTCAAGTCCGACCCTGGCAGAAACATTCATTCCGAGAGCCCTTATCCTTTGGCTTCCAGTCAGGCATCCACCGAGGCCGTCAGGGGATCCAACCGTTCGGGCAGGGGCGGCTGGAATCCGGGATCGGTCTTCCTCAGACACACCAGGGAGGCCTTCTGATGCGTCTTGGATCCGCTGAATCCGTGGGACTGATAGGCCTCAAGGCCTTTCTCATCCACGTACAGTCCTTCATCTCCCCTGGTCTGCCCTACTTCTCCATCATCGGTCTGCCGGACGCCTCCTTGTCGGAGTCGCGAGAACGGGTCAAATCCGCCTGCTCGGCCTGCGGATTCCGGTGGCCGCAGACCAGGGTCACCGTCAACATGTCCCCTGCTTCAAAACCCAAGCATGGCTCCTCACACGATCTGGCCATTGCGACCAGTGTTCTGGAAGCCGGCGGAGCGCTGCCGACGGAAGGCCTGGACCATACGGTCATCCTGGGCGAACTCAACCTGGACGGCACGATTCTGCCCATCAATGGCCTGCTGCCCATTCTGACTCAGGCCAGAGCTCAGGGAATCACACGGGCTTTCGTCCCCGCAGACAACCTTGACGAGGCCCGTCTGGTTCCCGATATAGAAGTCGTGGGACTGCGCCACCTGGGCCAGCTCATCCAGGCCTTGGGCGGGCAAAGCAGGGTTGCCGTACCTGAGTCAGACAGCCACAAGAACTCTGACAAACCGGCCGACATAGCGAGTGTGCACCCCAGGAACCCAGGTCATCAAGACAACTCCCCCGCCAATGCCGGCCCAACTCCCCCCAAGCCGGATATGGCTGACGTGATCGGTCAGGAGGAGACCAAGTGGGCCATGATGGTGGCTGCAGCCGGCGGTCACCACATGCTCATGGTCGGTCCCCCGGGAGCCGGCAAGAGCATGCTTGCAGAACGGCTACCCAGCATCATGCCCGCTCTGGATGCTGTTCAACAGTTGGAGGTAGCCTCCGTCCGATCCCTGTGCGGTACGCTGAGCCAGTATGGAATCACCGATGTGCCGCCCTTCGAGGCCCCACATCATACGATCTCCATGGCGGCCATGGTCGGGGGCGGCGCAGGACTGGCCACGCCCGGCGCCATTACCCGTGCCCATCGTGGCGTCCTCTTCATGGATGAGGCTCCGGAGTTCTCTCCAAGGGTGATCCAATCCCTGCGCGAGCCCCTGGAAATCGGACGAATCTTCCTGTCCCGCGCCAAGGGCAGCACCACCTTCCCTGCTCGTTTCCAGCTGGTCATGGCCGCCAATCCCTGCCCCTGCGGATACGGATACGGCACCGGCGAGCGCTGCACCTGCACGCCCCGCGAACGCCTCCGCTACTGGAACAGGCTGTCAGGACCCATCATGGACCGCATCGACATCCAGATCACAGTCCCTCCGGTGACCAACCCGGATTTCGACGACCACCGTCCACGCCAGCGCAGCGCCAAGATCCGCCAGCGGGTAACCCGCGCCCGCCAGGCGGCGAAAGAGCGTTTCCACAAGGAAGGCTGGACCTGCAACGCACAGATCAGCGGCGAATGGCTGCGCCAGAACACATCAGCCAAGGCACGTTCGGTCGTGGATCAGGCCCTGCACAAGCAACGTATCAGTCTGCGCGGAGCCGACCGAACCATGCGCCTGGCATGGACTCTGGCTGACCTGGACGGGCGGACCAGCCCCGGTGCCGATGATGTGACCACAGGCATCCTTCTCAGGACAAGGGCCGTATGAGATGTCCAAACCTTTGATGAGAACCATGCCCGCCGGTAAACCGCGACCGATGTCCATGGCTGAAAACGACTGGCTTGCCAGAGCTGTACTGACCCTGGCGGCAGACGGCCCCGATGCCTTCATGATTGCCTGCCTGCTGGGCTCGGACCAGGCTGCCGACCTGTGCCGAAATCTGATCGAGTTGGGAGCGCCGAATCAGTCGGAGAGCGGCAGTCCCCATGATGCTGCTCGTGTCAGTCTGGACGAACGCTTTCTTAAAGGGGCGGTTCGATGGGGACGGCAAACGAGCCCTGAGGACCTCACCCGGTTCCACAAAATCAGCAATTCCTGGCGAAAACGCCTGGCGCCCTTGCTGGCCATGGACACCGACCAGGTACGAACCATGATGACAGGTGGGGGCCAATTCTGGGTGATGACCCCAGATGACCCCTGCTGGCCAGGCCAGGTGGATGACCTGGCACGCCGCTCCGACTGGGCCCCTCCCCTCTGCCTGTGGGGACGAGGCAATCCTAAAACATTGATCTGCTGTGACCACCCCCTGGCCGTGGTCGGGTCCAGAGCCTGCGACGAGTATGGACGGTCCATCGCCCATCAGATCGCCAGACAGGCCGCCGGCCAAGGCCACCTGGTCGTCTCCGGCGGAGCCATGGGCACGGACGCCGCGGCCCACTGGGGAGCCCTGGCCGCCGGCGGCGGACGCACGGTGGCCGTTTTTGCCGGAGGCTTGTTGCATATGGGTCCCAAACGCAACAGCCGTCTGTTCGAGAACATTGAGGCAGATGGCGGCGCGCTGATCAGCGAGCTGCCGCCTGGCACCATCCCCGAGGCGCGTCGGTTCCTTCTGCGCAACAGGATCATCGCCGCCCTGGCCTCCGACATCGTTGTAGCACAGGCTCGTCACCGATCCGGTGCGCTGAACACCGCCAATTGGGGTGTGGAATTGGGCCGTCGCGTACTGGCTGCCCCAGGCAGAATCGACCAGCCGGAAAACAACGGCTGCAACCGGCTTATCCATGAAGGCAAGGCGGAGCTGCTCCTGTCGGCCTCCGACGTCCAAGACATCTGCCATCCCGCCCATGCACCTATCCACCCTGACGAGTCTGTTCAACAAGGAGCCGGAGTTTCAGCCAAAACCACCGAAGATCATGAGCATCAAGCAAGTAGACAACCCACGCAGCGCACACCGCCGCTTGACTGTGATTATCCGATCCAAACCACTCACGGCAATCAGCCGCTCCCAATCACACTCAAACAATCCGGCACTAATGGAGGTAGGCTTCCGACCCACTCTCAGCACAAAGAGCATCCTCCAACCCCGCCATCGAATCCAGGTAGGGACTGTGAATGTGAAAAAACTGACGACTTGCCTTTAACCAAGGAAGAGGCAACCGTGCTGGCGGCTATCCGTACCTGCCAGCGCTGGGGCGGTCCGCCCATGATGGGACAGCTTCGCGCTGAGCTGGCCAATCAGGGACATGAGCTCTCAGTCAGGCATCTGATGCAGCTGCTGGGTTCCCTGGAGATTTGTGGTCTGATCAGCCTGCAGAATGGATGCGTGGCAGCTGAAGACCAGAAGAATCAAGCCTTCCAGCGACAGCGATCCAAATCCACCACCCAGCCGTCCGCACCAGCCGATTCATCGCTGCGGGGAGGAACAAAATGAACGCCTTCATCCTCCAGCAGCTGACGCTGACGTTCAGGCCCGCCAAAAGCGAATCCAGGTGCCAGAGAACCATCGCGGAAGACCACGCGATGACAGGGAATCACCCCAGGTTCAGGATTGTCATGAAGCGCATAACCCACGAACCTGGCGTTGCGCGGATGGCCAGTCAGAGAGGCGACCTGACCGTAGGTGGCCACCTTGCCGCGAGGGATCCGCCTGACGACCTGATACACCTGCTGGGAGAAGGAAAGTTCGGTCATAAGACCCATTCTGCCCGCGCAAGCAGACATGGGCTGGAGGAGCCGCCGCTATCAATAGGTCGTGACAGTATCAATGGTATGAATCCGCAGAAGGTCAGAAACCGCTATGATGCCGTCATCGTCGGAGCCGGAGCCGCCGGGTTGTCGACGGCTCTGGGACTCTACAGAGCTTTAGAGGGCAAACAGAGCGAAAACAGCTCGTCACCAAAGGTCCTGGTCGTCTCCAAGCTGCAGCCCCTGCGATCCCACACCGGCTCAGCAGAGGGCGGCATTGCGGCCAGTCTGGGCAACCAGGAGAAGGACGACTGGCATTGGCACTACTACGACACCATCAAGGGCAGCGACTGGCTGGCTGACCAGGATGCCGTGCGGATTCTGGCCGAGCAGGCCCCGGGCATCGTCATCGAGCTGGAGCATGACGGGGTGGCCTTCTCAAGAACCGAAGACGGGCACATCGCCCAGCGGAAGTTCGGCGGCCATACCGCCGATTATGGCGGCCATCCAGTCCGAAGAGCAGCCTATGCAGCCGACCGTATCGGCCACCAGATCCTGCACGCCCTTTGGCAGCAGTGCCTGCGTCAAGGAGTCGAGTTCGCCGAGGAATGGTATGTGACCGATCTGGTCGTGGATCCGCCCGCTGATGAGGAATCCGGCGGCCAGGCCCGAGGACTGATCGTTTTGGACACTCACGTCGGCAAGCTGCAGGCCATCCAAGCCGACAATATCGTCCTGTGCACGGGCGGGGCCGGCCGCCTCTTCCATACGACCTCCAACTCCTGGGATCTGACCGGCGATGGCATGGCGCTCGCCCTGCAGGCCGGCCTGCAGCTGGAGGATGTGGAGTTTATCCAATTCCATCCCACGGGCCTGGGCCACACGGGCATCCTGCTTTCAGAAGCCTCCCGCGCAGAAGGCGGCGTGCTCAGGAACAGTCAGGGACGGGCCTTCATGCAGGACTACGCGCCGGGACACGGCGACCTGGCCGCCAGGGATGTGGTCAGCCGTTCCATCATGGCCGAGATTGATGCAGGCCGGGGAGTGGCCGATCCATCGGACCCTGACGGACCTCATGATTGCGTCTGGCTGGATATGACCGGCATTGACAGCCAGCGCATGACCACCCTGCTCCCCCAGGTCACCGAGACCATCCATCGCTACGCACATCTGGATCCCTCTGTGGACATGGTTCCGGTCAAACCCACCGCCCACTACACCATGGGAGGCATTCCCATTACCGATCGTGGTCGCGTCTACCGCTGGCAGAATGGCCACCGTCGAATCGTCAACGGACTGTTCGCCGCCGGGGAATGCTCCTGTGTCAGCGTTCACGGGGCCAACCGGCTGGGCGGCAATTCCCTGCTGGACGCCTGCCTCTTTGGCACCCGGACTGGGCAGACCATCGCCGCCGCCATGTCCAATGCCGACGAGCCAAACGACATGACCGACACGTCTCCGCTCGCACCAGCCCTGCAAAGGCGTCAGGCCTTCATGGACGTGTTGCTGGCTGGCGCAAGCAAGGCCGAGCCCACGGAACCAGCATTGGCCGACAACCAAAACGAAGAAGCCAACACCGGTGTCGATGCCGACCTGAACAACCCTTATGCGCTGATGAGTCGACTGGGACGGCTGATGGAGGAGGCCGTTGCCGTCCGATGCGATCAAAGCAGCATTGAAAAGGGTTTGCAAGGATTAAATCAACTGGATGCCGATGCCAGACAGCTGCATGCGCACAGTGACACAGCAGTGCTCAACCAGGAGGTGACCGCCATCATGGAGGTGGACAACCTGCTGACCCTGGCCCGGGCCGTCCTGAACGCCAGCCTGCAGCGTCGGGAGTCCCGCGGTGCCCTGTACCGGAGTGATTATCCGCAGCGCGATGACGAACACTACCTGGCTCACACCATGATCGATGCCGAGGAAAACGTCTCCTGGCAGCCCGTTCATATCGTCGACATGCCTCCCAAGGGTCGCAACTACTGATGGACCCTGATTATGGGGAATCTGGGCCCAATCTGTTCAGTCAGGCACCTGTTCAGCACCTTCCCAGGTCAGTCAGGGATTAGGATGGAATTCGCGCATATCAGTGGGCATCGGACCGTTTCACGAACAAGGACAGGAGCAACCGTGACATCACAGTCCACGGAATCAGAAGGATCCAAGGATTCCTCACCGGACCGCGATCCTCGTCCAGTGACCTTTAGAATAGCCCGGTTTACCCCACGACCTCAATCAGAGCGGTCGGCACGAACCAACCCATTCTCCAAAAGCAATCCTTTCGCCACGACAGGCAACCGACGGGCTCGAGGTCGCCGTTGGACGCAGGAGTACACAATCCGGATTGCTCCACAGTGCACTGTTCTGGATGCCCTTCTGCAGATCAAGCGGAGGGTGGATCCGACACTGAACTTCCGGTACTCCTGTGGACATGGCATGTGCGGATCGGATGCCGTGCTCATCAACGGCCGTCCGGATCTGCTCTGCACAGCCACCATCGCCGACTACCTGTCTGCGTCCAAATCCATACCAAACGCATTTGCCTCACCCGGTGTAGCTGCTGGAAATCCACAGGTCCAACAGCCTCCAGCTTTCCGTCGTACCGGTGCGGCGGCCACAGCAACGACCGTGCCCCAACCGACACCGCATTCGGATTCGGTCTCAGACTCTACGGCCACAGATCTTGCAGGAACCCCAGTGCCTGCAGACCCTACAGAAGCTAGACGCCTTACAGCAGACACCCCACATCCCCCAGAAACATCGGGTCATGCAGAATCTTTCATAATAGAGATTCGCCCGCTTCCCGGCTTCACCCCGCTCAGGGACCTGATAGTGGACACCAATGCCATGTTCGAGCAGATTCGGCGCTTCAAGCCTTATCTGCTCCATGATGACTCCTCTGCCGATAGCGGCCAAGCGAACCGGACGAAAGCAGCCAGCACAGAACCAGTGTCAGAATACAAGCAAACGCCGGAAGAGCTGGCCCGGTATGAACTGCTCAGCACCTGTATCGCCTGCGGGCTCTGCCAGGGCGCCTGTCCTATTTATGCGGGCGGTGAGGCCTTTGCCGGTCCGGCGGCCATGATCGCAGCGGCTCGATTCATCAACGATTCCCGCGACGGCCATCGTCAGGAACGTCTTGAGACCATTGACCAGGTGGACGGGATCCAGGCATGCCAGTCCATACGGGCCTGCACCCGACCCTGCCCCAGAGGCATCGACGTGGGTGAAGAGATGTGGAAGCTTGTCGAAGCCGTCAAGGAGTAGTCAGACTCCTGCGCACACACAGGGCACTAGGAGCTGACGACAGGCTTGTGCCCTCTGGTCGTTACCATGGTTAGCATGGACAAAACCTCGTACAACAACATCGCCAGAGGATGGGAATTCGCCGAGGCAAGCGCTCTGAACGTCGAATCCGACAAGTTGCAGGCCTTGCGAGACAAGGCTTCGGAGGCCGGATTCGCCCAGTGTTCCCGGTCTCAAGGCGCCTTTCTGCAGTTTTTGGCAGGCCGAAACGCTCCGGCATCCATCATCCTGGTCGGCAACGGCTCCGTGGTTGAAGCTCTGCGCCTGATGACGGGCCTACACGGCCATGGCCAGTTCACCGCCGTTGACTCCACAGCCCAAGGCACCTCTCTGGTCAAAAAAATATTCGCTGGTATGGAAAAAGCCCACCCAGGCATGAGGCTGCGGGCGGTCAATGCCGCTGCCAGAACCTACTTCCCCAGGCTCAACCCCAGCGACTACGACCTTATCGTCGTCTCGGGCAATGGGGAAAACTACCAACAGGTCATGGACCAGGCTCCACGCCTGCTCAAGGACAGGGGACAGCTGATCTTTACCGATGCCTTCGATCTGCTGGACGAGCCTGACAAGGGCGGCGTGCTCAACCCGGCCAATAGATCCGAGAAAACGACCACCTTACGCACCATCATGGAAGACATAAGCAAAGACAATGCCTGGGAATCCTGCCTGCTGCCCATCGGCACGGGCATGATCATGGCCACCCGCGCCCGCTGACTGCCGCTCGCCTAATTTTCAGGCACGGTGACGCAGGATAGCCTGGACAGCCTCATCAGGATCATCAGTGCGGATGACCAGATCGGGGTCCAGATCAGAGATCATGCCCCGCTGCCTCACCGTGTCTGAGATCCAATCGAAGAGCCCCTGCCAGTAGGCCCTGTCGAAGAGGACGATGGGCATGCTGGGCGCCTTATGGGTTTGGACCAGGGTCAGCACCTCGAACATCTCATCCAGGGTGCCGAACCCACCAGGGCAGACGATGATGCCCGAGGAGTATTTCATGAACATCATCTTGCGCACGAAGAAGTAGCGGAAGGTGATGCCCAGATTCACCCAGCGGTTCAGTCCCTGCTCCATGGGCAATTCGATGCCCAGGCCGACGGACTTGCCACCGACCTCAGCGGCGCCCTTGTTGGCCGCCTCCATGATGCCAGGCCCTCCCCCGGTGATGACTGCCATACCGGCCTTGGCCAAGTCGCCGCCCATCTTGCGAGCAGCAGAATAGGTGGGATCATCCCTGCCGGTCCGGGCTGATCCAAAGATCGCTGCCGCCGGACCCAGCTCCGCCAGCGCACCGAACCCGTCGACGAACTCGGCCTGGATGCGCAGCACCCGCCAGGGATCCATATGCAGCCAGTCCGTGTCACCGCCCGACGAGAGCAACCCAGCATTGGCATCCGCCTCGGGAATCATGGGCCCGCGCATGATGACCGGACCGCTGTGGTAGGTCCGGCCCAGGTCCGGGCCTTCGTCGTCATTGTGATTGTCAACTATATCCGCCATGTACGCATTCCTTCATCGGGCCCCGATCAGAAGGACCCGCTCGATCCTGTTCCGGCTCTCATGATAGCGGCCCCCGCCGCCTGGCTGATGGCAAGGCCAGATTCATATCTGAAGAAATCGCCCCAAGCGATGAGTGTAGCGTGGACGACTCGAATCAGATCAACGGAGTATGGTGTTGCAGTCTCAGACATGGACAAATAACTAAGAGAAAAACCTAGTTCGGCCCTCTAACCGTCTTATGGCTGGCGGCATAGATAACTTACGACTCACTTTGACAGTTCAACTGTTATACATGCTTAATAAAGGAACATGACCAGGCCCAATAAGAACAGGACAAAAACTAGACCAACATCCCTGAACGAAAGCAGATTGGGCAATGCTGATGCGCCTACTATGACAAGGATCTGTACGGTCGCCAAATGTGAGTCTTATTGTTTCACCAGGTGCTCATATGGCAAGCCAAACGGCGAATGCCAGGCATGCTACGCCCAATATGCACAGCGCAAACCAGCGCTTGTCATTCTTGCCCGAACGACTCCCAGAATTAGAAGCACCAGCCCGAGAAAAGCCTCGAATACCATAATCCGGAAACCCATATTCTAGGCCTTTCGTTGAAGTTTGATGATTCGATCATGTTGGTCAGCCAGTGAGGCATCATGGGTAACGGTGACGATTGTGGATCCTGAATCGTGGTTCAGGGCAAAGAGCAGGGCGATGATCCTCGACCGGTTCTCTGAATCGAGTGAGGCAGTGGGCTCATCCGCAAGAACAACCTCGGGGTTCATAATGACGGCTCGTGCGAAGACTGCTCTTGATTTTTCCCCTCCGGAGCATTCAAGCGGTTTTTTGCTCAGTATCGACCCGATACCTAAAGAGTCCACCACCTGGTTGAACCTTCGAGAATCCCCCTTGCGCGGTTTCCGCGCGTAAAGCAGGGGCAGCTTGATGTTGTCCTCTATGCTCAAGGAGCTGATAAGTGCTGATTCCTGCAGGACGAATCCGATTTTCTCATTCCTCCATGCGGCCGATTCGAGGTCGGAAAGCGTGCGCGCGGATCTGCCCAGCAGCCTGTAAGAGCCTTCATAGCGCGTATCGAGCAGACCGAGGATGTTCAGCAATGTGCTCTTGCCAACGCCAGACTCTCCAACGATTGCGACCTTCTCGCCCTCGGTGACTGTCAGCGAGAAATGTTCAAGAAGAGTGACTGAAGATGAGCCCTTCCTGTATGTTTTATGATCCAGGTTGAGATCGATGACCTTGTCCATTATTGCAGCACCCCCAATGAGATAGGAACACGCCTGAGCCTCCAAGTGATCAATTGAGCGAGCATAGCAACCAGAAGAAAATCGAACAGCGACGCGACAAGTAAGGCCAGCCAGTCCATCCTGATCATTCCCCACAAGCCATAGGTCATTAAGAATGCATCCTTCTTTCGCCAGTAGCTATGCCGCGAATAAGCTGCCATAGCGAAAACGGCAAGCAATGCAATTAAGGAAAGGCCCGCATAATATGCGTAGAAAAGCCGACGAAGCCTGCCATAGCTCAGCCCCACCATGAGGTTGATCGTGAAATCACGCATCATTACCCGCACACTGATCAGTGCACTCCAGACAGACAGCAAAACGATGAGAATAAGCAGTACACCGGAAGCCACGGTCAGAAAACGCAAAGAAGAGAACAAATATTCGTTGTAATAGTCTATGTTGTCCTGATAACTGTAAAGGTTGAACTTGACCCCAATCGTCTTGTCGATGTAATCGCCCAATTCGGACACGTCCGCACGATCGGTATCAGATAGAACGAGATCGTTGAGCGCGTTGATATTAAAACTGACATCAGCCTGTTTGATGAAAGCCGTGGTGACGGGCACAACTACTGAAAAGTTATAGTACTTCTTCGAATTAAGCGCGTAGAAGTTTGAACGCACCGAGTTCTCGGCGATGACACCGACGACCTTCACCCTTACTTCTCGCAGCAGGGCAGGGTCATGCATCTTGAATTGCGTGCCAAGCGGATAGTCGTCGGCCAGTCCCTCGCCCACCAACACGGGAATGGCATCGTTCCGCACCAGGCTGTAATCAAACGTCAACCCGCTTCCTTGAGCAATGGGAAACCCATCCAGGTCGTTATATCGCTGATTCATATAACTCACTGGAACCTTAACCCCGCAACCATTAGCCAGATTGGTCATCATTCCGTCCGTATAGAGCGCGTAGTGATATCGGCTGTCCAGACGATCGTAGACTTTCTGAATCGATGCTTTTGAGATGTCCTTGTTACCAAAATCTGAATTCGGATCCAGGTTCGCTACGAATGTTCCCTCCTTGTCAAAATGCGCCATTTGCTGGTATCCCTCACGCGTGGACAAAACACTATGAGCTGTCAGGAATGCCATGTAGTTGGCCATCAAGAACAAGACCAGCGCACCTATGGCAAAGATTGGTTTCCTGAGAAATACACGAGTCAGAAAGAAGCGGAAAACCTTCATCTTGCCCCCAAGAACGCAGCGCTCAACAGTACGTATGCGGCCAGGGCCAAGAGCACATAGAAGCTATCAACTATCTCGAAACCCAACAGCAGATGGACCACAGTCGAAAGCAAGAAAGAAATGCCGAGCAATATCAGGCATTCGACAAGATACCGGAGTTTTATCTGCCTCAACGTATCTCCCACCAGTACCCGGCATCTGACCTCAGTTCTGGCTTTTGTCACCAATTGATAAAGAAACACCAACACAAACGCAGAAAACCCCAGCACGAAAGCGCGCCGTTTTTCGATCATGAATTTGATGTAACTCATCAACACTTCCGAATCATCCGCCTGGTGTTTCAAATACACGAAAAACCCAGCCAATAGAAAGCAGCCCAAATACAGAAAGACCAACTCCAGGCGATTGTTGAGCCTCAGTATCGATCTATCCATAAAGCGTCTCACCGTGCCACCTTTCGCAGACGCCACCAGGCTAATTTCGACATGTCCGAGCTGCTTGATTATCCAGTGATACTTACCTTTGATGATACTGATCAAATTTCATGACTTGTTTCGAGCGGCAGAAGAGGCTCAATCAAATCCAATTCTCTCTGTAAAGCCACCTCCTTGTGAAGCATGTAAGTTTACACTAAAACTTATAAATTAAAACTTTATACTACGCGTTGATAAAAGTCAGCAATATAAATGCAAACAGTTCAAGCTTACTCGGAACAGTCTTAGGAACAATCAATTTTGGAATTAAATCTCGAATTCAGCCACTCGTTCCTCAGTTTGTTCGGAAATATTCTGACTGCCTATGATTTAGTGCTGCCCTTCTCTGCCGTTTGGCGATACCAAGAGTCGGTCCAAGCCCTCTCTACAAGGACCAGTCTGCGCTCTCTGCCTGCAAACGAACCATCCGCGCAAATTCACCATCTGCGGCCATGAGCTCCTGCGGGGAACCTTGCTCGACCACGCGCCCATGGCCCAGAACCACAATCTTGTCAGCCTGCTCGACAGTGCGCATCCGGTGGGCGATGACCATGACGGTCTTCCCCACCAGCAGTTGTGACAGGGCTTCCTGCACCTGCGTCTCGTTCTCCACATCCAGTGAGGCGGTGGCCTCGTCTAGCAAAACGATCGGGGCGTCCTTGAGAATGGCTCTGGCAATGGAGATTCGCTGCCGTTCACCTCCGGAAAGTCTGGAGCCATTTTCACCAATCATCGTCTGGTACCCCTGTGGCAGGCGCGATACAAACTGGTCGCAGTTGGCGGCCCTGGCCGCAGCCAACACCTCCTCGTCACTGGCACCGCACCGCCCCATCCGAATATTGCCCATGACCGTGTCGTCAAAGAGCATCACGTCCTGGAAGACCACGGCATAGTCCCGCAGGAGAACCTCCGGATCCACTTGGCTCACATCAACCCCTCCCACGGTGATGGAACCTGTTGCGGCATCCCAGAAGCGAGCCGCCAATCGAGCGCAGGTCGATTTCCCGGACCCCGAGGGGCCCACCAGGGCCGTAATCTCCCCCTCCTTGGCAGTGAAACCAACATCTTCAAGAACCGGCTCACCTGCCGCCTTACCAGCAAGGCCGGGATAGGAGAAGGCAACGTGGTCGAAGACGATATCGTGCCCATCGGGATGAAATTCCGTACTCCCCTCGGCTACAGGTTCCTCATTGATGGAGCGAATCCGCCGGGCCGAGCCCTGGGATTGGAAGAGTTCCGAAACCAGCATCAGCGCCTGATCAAAGGGCGAGTAAATCCGTGAGACCATCAGGAGGAAGAGGAACATGACCATGAAGTCGATCCTGCCCTGGATGATCAATCCGGCAGCCACCAGGAAGGTCGTTGCCACACCCAACCTCAAAACCACCATGGCGGAGTTCAATATAAGGCCATTGGTCATCTCGGTTCGGACCGTAGTGGCTTCGGTGTCATCGATGGTCGAGGAGAGCCTCTCCAGATACCTCTCTTCCTGGTTGGTGGCGTGAATCTCCCGAACGCAGTCAAGCGCCTCCTGAATGCCGTCACTGACCCGAATCTGGGCCTGCCTCGTACGCCGTGACGAAGCTTCAACGAATCGTCGAGTGGCAAAGATGATAGTGAAAGCCACCGGTACGCTCCAGAATGCAGCCAGATCAAGTGCCCAATTGATGGGCAGAAGCGACAGGAATATCAGGACGGATGAAACGACTGCGCCATAGAGCTGGCTCAGCGCATGGGCGTAGGCATGTTCCATGGTGGCCACGTCACCCAGAATTGTATCGGTCAGATCAGCCAGGTCACGCCGCCCGAAAAATGAGAGCGGCAGTTTGCGGAGTCTCTCGGCCAGGTCGATCCGCTGGGTTCCGGTCTGGCTGAAGACCGCACCGTAGGAATAACTGTACTGAAACCAGGAGGTGCCGAAGAGAATAAGCACAAAGACCAGGAGACCAACCAGATAGGGCAGGACCTTCGGTAAAGACGCCCCTGCCGTCAGGTGCTCAACAAAAGCGTTCATGACCAGCAGGAGGGAGGTTGTTCCCGCCATGATGATCAGATTGGTCAGTGTGGTCCACAGCGTTCCCAAAACCACGATCTTCATGCCTCGGTCGGACAGGGCGTACTTCTTCTTGAATGAGGCGAACACTTATGCCTCACCTCCTTTCCTCTGGATGTCGGAATCACCGGTAGACGAGTCCGCAGCTAACGGTCCGGCACCGGAAGCGGCGTGCTCCTCGCCCGCAGTGGAGCCTGCTGGGTCTTGATCCGCTTTGCCGACAGCCTTTGAAGAATTGTCGACCTTCCAGGAGACCGCCCGTTCGTAATCAGACCAGATACGGGCATAGGTACCCTGTACGTCAAGAAGCTGGCGATGAGTGCCCTGCTCTACCAGGTGGCCCCCGTCCAATACCAGGATTCGATCGACATGAGCCACAGTCGATAGACGGTGGGCGATCATGAGAACGGTTCGCCGTCGGCCCCCTTCGCCGCGTGTCAATTTGGTCAGCGCCTTCTGTATCAAGAATTCATTCTCGGGATCGGCAAAAGCAGTCGCCTCATCCAGGACCACAATGGGAGACTCCTTGAGGATTGCCCTGGCCAGGGCCACACGCTGGACCTCTCCCCCGGAAAGGTAGGTTCCACCTGAGCCGAGCATGGTATCCAGCCCCTCGGGAAGCTTGTCAACGATGTCCATGCACTGAGCCGCTCTCAATGCCTCCATAACCTGCTCAGGAGCGGCGTCCGGTCTGGCTGCGCGAACGTTCTCCAGCAGGGTGGTCGAAAAGAGCCTGTTGGTCTGGAAGACAAAGGCGACCTGCCCCATCAGATCATGTGGATCGATGGATCTGACATCAATGCCACCCACAGCGACCCTACCCGAATCCACATCCCAAAAACGTGGCAACAGACTGGCACAGGTCGATTTGCCGCCTCCCGAGGGACCGACCAGAGCGACCATTCCACCCTCCGGCACCTTGAAGTCAATCCGATCCAATGCCGGGAGATCAGCACCTGGATAGGTATATGACGCATGTTCCAGGGAAGCATCTGCCGACTTCGGGCGTTCCGGTTCGTCAGCTACCGTCAGGGGATCAATACTGAGCACGCCGGTAATTCTGTTTAAGGCATCGTCGGCCTTGCTGAAGGACTCACTGGAGAACTGCAGACGGATCATGGCCGTGGGGACCATGCCCGAGAAGACGGCGTAGAAGGCGAAATCGGCCACAAAAGAGGTGAAGTCACTCTGCCCCGAAGCCAGCAGGATGGCCACAGGAATCAGGAAGATCACGGTCCCGTTCAGGGCCGTCATCTGAATGGTCTGGGGCAGGTGGCAGATTTGCATAGCATAGTTCCTGGCTATTCGGCTGTAATGCTCGATGGCCTCATGGAACGCCTTGAAGGAGTACACCGTCTGTTGGAAGACCTTGACGACCGGAATATCACGGACATATTCTGTCCCGGTCTTCGACATCCGCACCAGCGCATCCTGGTATTCCGTCATAAAGGACTGTCCCTGATCGTTCATCATCACGCGGATACAGACCAGGGCTATCAGAATGGGAAAAAGGCAGGCCAGGCCCATACGCCAGTCGAAGACCAGCATCAGTATCGGCATGCCTAGAATCATGGCGAAGGATCCAGCCGCGTCGGGGAGGATATGGGCGAGCAGATTCTCGGTATCGCCCGCCGAGCCATCAATGGTGCGACGCAGCTCGCCGGAGGCATGGAGGTCGAAATACCCCAAGGGAAGGCTCAGCAGGTGGCCTATGGCCGCTTTGCGCATGTTGGATGCGCTCCGGAAAGCCGCCAGATGCGTCATCAGCAGCCCTGCACAGTACAGAACGACGGAAGCCGCCGCAAACCCGAATCCCAGCCATCCATAAATGGCGATTTCCGTAGCCTGAGACCACCCCGGAGCAACGGCGATGAGGTCTTTTACCGCCAGCCATATGCAGATGTAGGGTCCAAGGCCAGCAATCGTGGAGAGGGCGGACAGACCACAGCCGAGATAGGAGAACACCTTACGAGGGCCGGCGAAATCAAGCAGCCGCCTGAGGGAACTACGCCCATGCGACCTCTCACGATTAGGCGCACCTCCCCCGCCCTGTGCTTTACCTTCTGCAGGATCCGGTTTGCTTCTCGAATCCGCCTGATCTGTGGTCATCTCTTTCCTCCAGGTTCATTCAAAACTCTTGTCGTTCGCTGCCATCGAACGTAATCTGAGAAGTCAATGCCCGGAAGACCGTCACAGAGCGCCGAATGAATCCGTAAAAGGTGCGAACGAAAACGAAAGTCCGCCGAGATTGCTGTGAAAGCCGGCAGGATGAAAGCAGGTGAGCCATGACAGACCACGCGATACGCTTCGAATCCCGCGAGATACAGACCCTGTATCGCCCCCAGGTGGAGCAACTCGGCATGGAACTCCATCACCGATCGGGAAGACTGGAAGGGCAGGTCGATGGCGATATCTGCCAGGGAAGATTCCAAGCCAATCCGGCAGGTCCTCATTGCCTGGTCATATGGCACGACATCACCTTCCTGCGCGAGATGGATTTCAGCGAGTACGCCATGACCGACTACGCCTGCCTGACCCTGGATGAAAGCCCGGCAGCCAACCCCGCTCCTTATGGGTTGCAGCCATGTACAAAGCAGGAGGGCAATATGGTCTCCCTGGTCCAGCAGGCAGGATCGGTCGCCAACCGCATACCGGCAGGCTCCCGCTCGCGAACTCGGAGCATCTGCATCCTGCCCGACTATTTCATGGAGTTGGAAAACCAATGGCCTGGCCAGGTCAAGGGACTCTTTGACGCCTTCCGCCAACCCTGGCCATCCGATATTGCCCTGGCCGCTTTAACCGCCATGTCAAAGTTGTCCCCCGGAAGGCCGGGCCAGACGGAGTTCCTCATCAAAGCACACATCGACCTCCTCATGGCAATGTTGGCCCAGGCTTCCTCTGCCCCTGAACAGAGCCACGAATCATCACACGACCGCGACCTGGTCCAGCAGGTCAAAGCCCACATCCGATCCCACTTGGGCGGCGACCTCTCCATTGATCGGATAGCCCAATCCCTGTATGTGGGACGCACACGTCTATGCCTGGCATTCAAGCGTGAGACCGGCACAAGTCTGGCCAGGTACATTAGAGAGCAAAGAATGGACCAGGCCCGCCTCCTTCTCTCGTCAACCACGGAAGACATTGCCCGGATTGGCAGGCGGCTCGGATACGTGCGTCCCAGTTCATTCAGCGCGGCTTTCACCAAAGAAACCGGGATCGCTCCAATCACTTGGCGCGAGCAGTGTAACCGCGCCGATTAGGCTCGCTGCAACCGATACATCCGCAGTATCGAGAGCCTTGCAGATGCTCACGAAACCTGTGGCCTGATAATCTTTGCACGTTTCGACACATGAGCCCATACAGGTAATTGGCCCCCTTAGCTCCCGACTTTAATATTAGACATGACAGGAAGGAGCGGGCTCCTTATGTCAACCAGGAAAGTCCCTCAGGCTTGACTGAATAACTTTAGTATCTCCATGTGAAAAAAGATTAACAAGATCACAGGGAAGATAGAGTAATATAACGATTCGGCAGCTCTGACTTATCAATAGATTAAGTGAACGCGATTTATATTTAGCTTGAGATATGAGCTAAAAATAGATAGCTCTGGCAGGTACATTTAAAGCATGCCAAAATACTTTAGACCAATAATGCATAAAATTGCCGTTACAGGAAGGCACAAAACCTAACTCTGGCTGGAATCATCAACAGGACATGTCTTCATACATACAGTGACTTACTGGAAATCAGAGCGGATTTTGTCCTAATTTCTTACTATACTTTATAGTTTTTTTGAACATATATATTATGCAAAAACCTCATAGGCCAATATAGAAAACTCGTATTAAAACTCAATATATCTATCGTTCAATCACATGAAAATGAGTATTTTAGACTATCAATATATGTAATAGCATTACTATGCAATAGCATTGCTGAATATTTCGATAGAAACGTTACAGTTCCAACAATGCGAGCAGCGTTTTAGCCAACGAGCAAGCAATAACTCTATTTGCCAATCATTCCGAATGCCGGTATATACAAAATTTAACGAGAAACACTATTTGATGAAAAGTGTTTATTATTTACATTTACACCTATAAACCTAATTTGACAGATACGGTGTTATTTCAATCATCTTTAATTACTTCAACACGTATCACAAACATAGTGAGGGCTTCTCCACACTGTCAATCAGGCGCCTTTATATCTAACAAATCTTTGGCAGTGGACAGTCCTTATACTTTCTATGCAGATAACTTGATGGGAATTAAACTTCAAGCTATTTTATTAAGTTTTTGCGTTAATTCTGTTACTTTATTCTAACCTCAACTGAAATTCTCGTGGCAGGAAAGTGTTGTGCATTATTTTTAACTCTTGTGTTTTTGTCCGAGTCTCGCAAATTCATCATTTACTTTTCTAAGCATGCTCAATTCTTTCTCAAGATATTCAATCACTTTGTAATTTAACCTGGTCATTTCCTCCATATTTGTCTTTGCTTCATGCAATTGCCGAGACCAGTCGTTGTCATATGAATTACCGTCTTCGCCTGAGCTCTTAGACTTATCTTTCATCTTTACCTCTTTCTATCTATCATTAAGCACAAGTTATTATCATCGGAATATATAACTTTTTTTATCATTAATTGATGATAATTACAATATATTCACAAAAGGGCTTTCAGGTAAAGTATTGACTATCTCATTACTTCCCGTCAAAATCATTCTCGACATACTTTTAAAGCCCTATTCTTTTGCTACGGAATTTGAGTTTGCCTATTTTCTTCATTAAAACGATCTTCTACTTAAGCACTGACGCGGCAGTCTATTTTGGTGAGTATCCAACATGAATATTTGCATGCAGCATTGGAATTATATATGTCTCTGAGAACCCCAAACAGAAAGCTTGTAATACCTAATTCGAAATTTCAATATTTACACTTAATCAGTCCTCATCTGATAGAAAGCTAGAGTAATTTAATCATTTTTTGAATACTCATCATCTTTTATGCAGCTATGCTATTGCATAGTCAAGTATAAATTGCTCCAAATATATTATATTCTTAATCCAATAGCACATAGGAGCGGACGACCAAATTTTTCAGCTCACTAAAAGAACATTGTAATGCAACACTCGGTTTACACGCCCTCGATACACCACCGTAATCAACTGATGAAAACCAGTCTTTAAATGCTCTGTATCATTGAATCCCTAAATTAGTTATGATATTCCCGAAATGCAAGCAAGCGCAGTTCGCGGCGGCCACAAACAAGAAATACGCATCCAATTTGCTGAGTGTGATAACACCCCATTTTCTATGGATATGGTTTTCTTTGTTACGTCTTACGAAACAACATTCTTTAAGAATTGTTTTGGATTACCGAGCCAACAGCATGTAAATAAGTATGGCTTATTGCGGATCCTATGATATTTTCTGGGCTTAACTTGTATGCCAAATCTCGTATTGATCGTAGTTGGTGAACAATTTGTGAATTTGTAGGCAAAATCTCATATAGCCTGAGGTTCTCTGGAATAACCATTAACTTCGTCGACCAGGGCATCTGAGCATGTCTGCTGCGCGCCGAGAGGTCGTGATCTTTGCGGAAGCACTTGCGCCACAAGTCCGTATTGTGGGCACCTCTCTATTCTATCAGGTCTGTGTGTGGTCACAGAAATGGACATATATGGTTCAGGAGCGCGGCAATCCTCCCATGCAACACTTATCACCATTAACGGCGGGCCCTCATCGGCTACCCAAGTAAGAAAAGGTGCTTTAGTAGCAAAGAAAATCAAATTAGCAATAAGGTGCCAAGAAATTGCACCAATCTAAAAACGGCGAATGAGAACAAGGACGGAAATGGCAGATAACGATTTAGGGCTCATGGACAACCTTAAGCGAACTCATCCTATGAGCAGATGCGGCGCTACGCTGAAACCTTGAATGTTATCCATCGCTCGCGCACCTCTGCTAGAAAGCATGCCAATTTCTAAGATTAGAATATTAGAACCAATTTCATCAGAAAAACTCAACTACTATCTGATCCTGCTCACTTGTCCACAAGCAACACATAGCTATATATAACAATATGCTAAGCCAGCACACTGAACACCAGACGTTATGTGAAACGAGTTGAACGCATCAACCTCATTGCGAAGGTCATGTAAGAAAGTGGTCTCGACCAGATCACGATTGGCCTCTATACTAGTTACTCGCAGAGTTGCCTGCTTAAACACATACTTATGTGCCTTAGGTGCCTTCACAGTTACCTCTCAAATGCCTTGCGAATCATTTTTACTTGCTTTTCGGCCGCCAATTGCAATGCCCATTCAGCTACAGGTTCAGTTTAGCCACTAATTTAGCTGTTTCTTCGGCTACCTCTATAGTTTTGGACTTAATTATTTACTAAGTTATAAATTTAGCTGTTTTTTAACTTATATAAACTACTGGTGTAGATATTAAAAAGTTCGAGTAGTACCATTTGCGGCATAAAAGGTAGCCTCAAAGCCAACGCGAAGAAGATGCCCTCACATCAAAGATTAGTCTATCTTACAACAAAATTACATCCTTATTCTTCCCAAACCACAGGGGGGGGGGGGGGGGGGGGGAAAATTAAAAAAAACAAAAAAAACCCCAAAAAAAAAAAAAAAAAAAAAAAAAATAATTTTTGAAAACCAACCAAACGCGACTGTGCAATACCCCCTTAAAATTTAGGGAATTTT
>NZ_JACFRV010000001.1:390662-1733257 GCF_016100775.1 Bifidobacterium sp. W8103 | reverse complement strand
CCCCCCCCCCCCCCCCCCCCCCCCCCCCCCCCCCCCCCCCCCCCCCCCCCCCCCCCCCCCCCCCCCCCCCCCCCCCCCCCCCCCCAATCTTCAAGAAAACCTATCAAAGCCCTCAACATCATAATTAACAAAGATGCATTATTGTTGCTAACCAACCAAAAGCGAATGTGCATTCAGCCAGTATCATTTAGGTCTATTGAAGTTTGCAAGCCAAATAACCATTGAGCCTGAGTGGGAATAGACAAAACTCGGCAAATAGACATTGCAGAAAGGCGAACATGATATCCGCCAATTCACCCGTTAGTTCAAACGTTATTCGTTCGTTGATCAAATAAAAGCCTACAAATTCTTGTTTTGTGCTATTGCTAATAGCTTAGCATGCCCCCTCTTTACCAGTTGATTCCAGTAGTCTCTCACCAGGGATGTTATTATGCCAAGATTGAATTTTCAATAAGGATGGGTATTATCAATTCTGCCAACACGCTTCTTTTTCTCATTATGCGGTACGTCAATCCCAAATGGAATCGCTGATATAGTATAACAACAATTATCAGTGGCGCGGCTAATGAAGTAACGTTCACTCAGTTACGCTTATTACTCTCATAGTCAAAGGCAGCCTTTTCGTTGTGAAGATAATGCTGTCATAACAGCATGCTGCCCGGTTAATCTTTCTAACAAAGTTCAGGCTGGCAACAGACCTGCACAATCCAATACACTTCGATTTATATGCTCACATTTTGGAAAGACGCATGAGGACCGCTAGTATGTGTAACAGTATTGAATACATATTAACTGCAATGCATTATAGAATCAGCCGACTTTCTGACAGTTTCAAGTCTAAAATTAGCATTCCTTTAGAGTTGCCGGCAAATAGAGATGGCGCTTGCAGCAGATAGCAAGATACTCATAGATATTGAAAGGAAGAATGAGACCTAATACCATGATCACGAAGATAACGTGGTCCGCACCAGCAAAGGTACTTGACATCAATTCCCGATACAGCAATAGAGATATACCAAGGATTAGTCTTGACTTTAGTCACTGAGTGAAAAAATGATGGGCAATCAGGACGCTGCCAAATTAGAAAAGAGCTTTCCAACATAAGTATACGGGCGAACATACTTGCAAGGCTTTGCCATCTAAAGCTATTACCTAAATGACACCCGCACATCAGAATAACTACGACATTGGCAATAACAGTTGCCTGCTATTACATAGCATGAGAGCGGCTTAAAGAGAGCAACAACTTGTCGCCAGGTCGGTAAGATGTATAAAATTGGTTCTATCGCTGAAATATCATCAACCCAGAAAGCATCGTCTTCCAATAATTAGTCAATATGTCGCTGGTTCGAAATCAACTGCGAAAGCAGCAAGAAAGCTGGTGGATTAAAGCGGTTGAGGAGTTTTCTCGTATTTCAAATAGGTAGTCGAACCAACAAACTTACATTCGAAGTGAGTCTTTCGGAGTGCATCATATTATTAACAGATAGTGCGTCTAATTTCTTAGCAAATTTAGAATTTTTATTTCCCAAGATAATAGAACAGAGGAATGTCTCTTATATTGAGTTCAAGAAGTTGTAGATTTACCTTTCACGTAATTCAATACAGATTGCCAAAAAGTAAATAATGAGAATGTTCGTTACTTTTTAAAAGCTAATTAGTAATCAAGGGAAGGTAAAAACGACGTTTTAAAAGCAGTAAAGCTTGCCAATTAGCAATAATCAATATGGATTGACTTCAAGTTTCATTTTGAACTGAGACAAACTGTACTACAACATTATCAAAATAATTGAATTTGAAATAGAGAGTAGCAGTCCAGCTATTGGACTGAATTATGCAGTATTAATAATTGGCAGTCTTCTCCTTGACATTTGCGGTAATATAGTCTCTATAACTGGTCTGATTTCTTAAGCCAACATTGTTTATTGACCCTACACAACTTGTACTACCCAGTGAACATGTTTATAGTATAAACACATTGGATTCCTCGACAGATGCCTGCTGTAGTATGTCAATGATATATGAAGGCGAAATGCAGAAAAGGCATATCCTTATGACAAATAATCCAAAAGTCTGGATAACCCGGATTGTTGCAGCTGTAGAACTTGGAATTGGTATCGGTAGTGCAGGATGGGGTTTCTGTCAGCTCCGCTATCTTTCAATCAGAAGGAAGAGAGCGGAGGATGAACTACGCTTAGTCGACAATGTCACACGTGTAGGGGATGCAAAAGTAGGGGATTTCAAAACCTATATGACGCTTATAGACGATTATGAATCATTCCAAATTACGGCTGCTGTCACATTTTGGTCGGGAGTTATCTTGTTTCTGATTGGTTCTACTGCAATTTATCTTTCATGCAAAAAATCTCCAGATGTATTTTATGAATGGATGCGAGTATTAGGAATATATCCGATTCTCTGTTCTATCATGTTTTTCCTAGCAATCTCCGAATGGGTTGACATGAAATCAGCAATAGGCCTACTAGGAGCCGTTGTAACCACGTCGGCAACTATAAAATTATGGGAGCAATTCGGAAAAATTCCATGGACCGTCCATAAAGATAAAACTGACCTTCCTAAAGCTGAAATTGGCATTCACTCATGATTTATTAAGACAATTTATGTTTCATCTGCTAATATCCGCGACGTTAGCCTGAAGAGCAGCACCAGCAATCAGGCATTTTCGACGGCGCTTTTTACATTCCTTATGGGCTATTTATATGCAAGTATATTATTTTGCATCTTTGAATACTAGATATTTTGCCCAATAACTACAAAGCATCACAGTTTTTGTGGTTGTAGACTTCAGTGTTGTATGCTAGACATGTTTCGAACCTGCAACCCGCTGATGTACTGAGAGCAAATACCCCATACTGTGCCGAACTACCTAAAGCTATATAGCAGAAGGGAAATTGAGCTGATCAATACAGATAAAGCTAGGCTGAAATTGGGAGAAAAACGACGTTCATCGTGTCTGAATCGTGTCTGGATATTTCTTTCATTGTCCCTATGGGGTATGGCTGGCTTACGTCATCGCCCTAGATTGAATCTAGGGGCCTGACCCTACCTCTGGGTTAGGGTCGGTGCATGGCTTATGGCTGTGGGATGCGGTCTGCTGCCATTGGGTTCTTTGCGTCGGGTTCGCTTTTGCTTAGGCGCTCATGCGCTTGATTACTTCGAAGAGGAGGGTGAGGTCGGCGAGCCTGGCTGGGCTGTTCCGCCAGGCGTGGCCCGTGTAGGTCATGTACCGGCCCTGCGAGTAGGCTTCCGCGTCCATCAGGCCGCGCACCTTGACGCCCTTGCGTTCGGCGCACCGGCCCCAGATGTGCAACCCCTGTCCGGAGGGGCTGATCTCGACCCAGGTCCTGCCTATCACGGGCGCGAGCAGCATCTTGGCCCAGTCGGCCAGGTGGCCCCGTGAGTCGTAGCAGTGGGCCAGATCGATGCAAGCGAACCCGCCTCCCAGGGCGAAACCCAGACCATCACCCGCCTTGGACTGCTCGGCCGTAGGCAGGCTGGTCCAGGTGGCCGGGTCGGTGCTGGAGGCCGGGCCTCCGTCGAAGCGGATCGGCCTCTTGCTGGTTCCGTCGCCTCTGTGGGCTAGTTCCCAGCGCAGCCACCGGTCGGCCATGGCCATGTCCGGGGGCACCGGCATCGCCCTGCCCGCCCGATGGGCCCGCTGACGGCAGGCATCCGAGCAGAACCTGCGCCGACGACCCCTCCCGGAATGCTCAGCGATAGGCTTGCCGCAGAACTCGCATCGTGTCATGCTTTAATTATATCGTGACAAGACTAATAAAACACATATAACTCAGTAATATCAATGCTTGAATTTATTACGTGACAACGGTAAAAACACGGTTCCTGTCACGGAATGCAGAGCCTGGCGCATTCCCGGAATGCCCCTGCAAGCCACAGAAACAGGCCGTAGAACGGCCAGCGCCATGAGACCTAGGGAAGACGGAATCCGGGCGAAAAACGAACGGAAAGGCGCATGCATAATCGGAGGTGCTATCCGGCGGTTAATCCGCGGTGCCCGGGGAGGTACCCCCCACCCCGGGTGGAATCGATCCCGGATTTTTTTCGACGGGATGAAGCCTGGTTTCACGATACCATGAATTGCGCGCTGCGGTTTCCCTTGCGGTCTTGGCTTCGGTTCTGATCCGCTGCCAGTCACGGAAAGAGCCTGCGCAAGTAATATGTAAGCATGAATATAAACATTATTTTGACTGCTGTCAGTTCCATCTGTTCTGCAATCAGCTGTATTGTTGCCTTGGTGCTCGGCGTATATAATATTGTTCATTCAAGGAAATATGAGGAGCTCCAGCATAAGCGCGAAACCCGCGATAAGGCTCTAGATGCTGCATTGCAATTGTGTGCTAATTCTATGCGCGTTCGGAACGCAAAAAACCTAGAAGAGGCAGTCACTTATATGCCTCAAGTGAGCGCTCTTTGCATAGCGCTTGCTGCCTATGGGTATCGAGTCGATATCGAAATTATCACTCATGATACAAATGATGGTAAGGACGCCGCACATGAGTTGGGGAGACTCATGAGTGCCATAGTCGTTAGCGCTAAATAGCTGAGGGCCGGGTATCTCTGCCTGGCCTTTACTGTAAACCACTGTGTTCTGGTGGCATTTGCCGCCTGCCCTGGCTCTGGCCTGTGCCCGGGGTTTGGGCTGTGGCGTGGCCGGGCAGGCGTGGCTCTTGCTGAGTCTCCTTTGGTGGTGTTGTTTTACTGTTTGGCTGGTGTCTTGTTGACGGTGAGTCGGGCGAGCCGGTTGGGGCGGAGGACGCCGAAGCCCAGGCGCATGGTGACGCGGATGGCCAGGGAGTCGTTGGCGAAGTATGCCTGGTCGCTGGTGGCGACGGCGGCTTGGCTGGCGGCGCTGAGCACCTGGCTGCTGTCGTTGAGCAGGATGGTGCCCGTGGGGGTCTGCATGTTCAGGATGATGGGGATCCCGTAGATGGCCGGCGTGGGGCTGTTGGCCATGTCGGTGGCGATGAGGGGCCGGTCGTTCCTGTCGGTGAGCTTGAGCAGGCTGGCCCAGGTGCTGTAGCCCATGATGATGCCGGTGGGGCTGCCTCCGTTGTCGCCGACCTTGCCGATGGCGTCCAGGAGGGGGTTGAGCCCTGTGGCGGCGTTGATGTCTCCCGCGTCGACCATGTCGGGGGTCAGGGCCAGGCCTTTGATGCCGGCTTCGTCGCCCTGCAGGAGGAGCCTGTCGGCCTTGTCGGTGATGGCCTTGACCATGCCGGCCTGGATGAGGCTGGTGGTCTGCGTGTGGTCGGCGGCTTCGTTGCTGATGGGGGTGAGGATGGCGATCTTGTGGGTGTGCACGTACATTTCGCTCAGGTCGGGGTCGGTTTCCGTGATCCTGGTGCCTTCGGCGACGATGGCCGCGTCCAGCCCGTCCTTGATGTAGGGGATGCGGGCCACGGGCCCGTCGCCGCTGATGGTGCCGCCGACGCAGGTCTGGCTGAAGATGAGCGCGTCGGGCGCGATGGTCTGGGCCGGGTAGAAGGTGGAGCCGGGCCACAGGCCTTCCTTGCCGGTGCCGGTGGTGATGATGTTGGCGGTGTCCGTCATGGTGATGTTCCTGTTCCGCATGGCGCGTCGGGAACCTGTCCGGGTATGCGGCGGCCATGCTCATGCTGGTAGATGAGTCGATGTTCATGTTCCCGCGCCGGTCTCCCTGGACCCTGGCACGGCTGGCATGGCCTGCACGCCGCTGAAGTTATATATAAGGTGAGGCATCCGCATGGCCTGCACGCGGACACCCTCTTATTATACTCCTCGCAGACGGCTCATGCGGGGCCCGTGCCGGCCTGTTTCCGCCAGCCGCTGATCGTGGCGTAGGGCAGGCCGAGCCGGTCGCAGGCCTCCAGCAGGAGGGTGCCCGGGTCGCTGCCGCGTTCCCTGGCCTGGCTTTCCTGCAGGCCCAGGAGGCCTTCGGCCACGTTGCGCAGCACGGCGGCCACCATCAGCCGCGTACGCTCCGGGGTGTCCGGGTTCGCGCAGGGCAGGGCCACCCGCACCTCGCCCACGCCCAGCGCGTACGCCCTGCCCGCCAGCAGCACCCAGTCCATCATCACCCGCAGGCCCACGGTCTTCGCGGCCTGCTCGTCCAGCCGTTCGGCCTCCTCCAGGCGGCGGGCGAATTCGGCGTCCTGTTCCTCACTCATCGGCGGTCTCCTTGCTTCTGATGGTTTCGATGATGGCGATGTAGCGTTGCCCGCGGCGGCACAGGTCGCTGATGTCGGCGAGCAGGGCGCTCCATCCGTGGCCCTGCACCTGCAGGAGCCTGTCCAGGTGGGTCATGCTGATGATGCCGGTGCGGGCTTCCGTGTTCAGCGTGCGCTGGCTGATGCCGGCCTTCTCGGCCATTTCGGGCACGGTCATCCTCTGGAGTTCGATCATGTCCTGGATGACGATGGCGAACGCGGTGAAGGTGCTGGGGGTTCCCGGATCGAGCATCTGCCGGTCCATGCGCTCCTTCAGCATGCAGCATCGGGGGCAGATGCCGGCCGGCATGGCGTGGGCGCGTTCCACGAGCATGTGGTCGTAAGCCATGGGCCGGCCGCGGCACAGGCTAGTCTTGCATTCCTTGACGCGCGGTGTTACATACTCAGCCAAGAACCCGGCAAGCGCAAACGTGTCGGAACGGTGGCGAACAAGACTCTATGGCAGGGGCCTCAGGTAGAAGGTCAATTGGTACTACCCCAACTCAAGCAGAACCAATACCAGACACATCAAGGCATTCCTCAAGCTGAATATGACGGAATAATACAGAGATGCAGTCGGGTGGCGGGGAAGGGAAATCTTAGAGGCAGCAAGTACGTACCGGACGCACTCCGACAACAGACTTCCAGAGAGTTAGCTGAGGACTACCAGAGTTTGAAGCATGGGCTGAAGGCGTCAAGCATCAATTGATACCGTTGCGAACTGAAGACACAAGTGCTTCCACGATGAGCGACGTGCAACTTAACGCCATAACCGAGACGGACATAAACACCTGGAGCGAGGATTCCAACAAAGGCGAATCATCTTGTATGTTCGGGGCAACCCGCAAATCCAAGCCACTGTCCCCCAGCATTCACAACATAGTGTAAGTTACTTTCGGCAGCGTGTTCCAATATGAGAGGTAACTCCTAAACGTCAGTGGCTTACTATCGACCCACTGTCGGGAACCAAACTCTCACGCAAGCAGATCACAGATGAAGCGCTATATCTGACCTATGTGGAAACAGAAGACCGGCAGAAAAACAGATAAGCTCAATCCATCTATGTCGGACACCTTAGTTCGATTCCTCGCATATGTGGGTCTGCGGATCGGCAAGACAGCAGCACTGAAAGTCTCAAATATGGACTTCGAGAAGCTGCGGGTCAACATCCTACGAATCTGGACCGAAGATGATAAAAGCAAACCAGCCCTAGGATCTGCGAAAACGTGGGAACACAAGCGGGTTGCGATTCCCCTTTTCCTCGTCGTCCCCCCCCCCCTCAAAAGGCTCTGTTCAGGGCAACCACCCAAAGTCTTCGTTTTCCGGCCCAAACGCGGAGAACACATCAACATAAAGAACTGGTATAACCGCATCTGGGTGAAAGCGGTAGCCGGGAGCGGACTCACGATACATAGTCTCCACCACACTTTCGCATCTCTATCCATCGCTACGGGGGGGGGGGGGTGACGTGAAGATGGTCCAGAACGCCTTGGGTCATGCAGATGCCAGCATACCCTGAATGTGTATGCGTCGCTCTGGCCTAACCGTTTAGATGAAGTGGCCGAGATCATAGAAAGCAGCGAGACAGGAAACTGAACTAAAGCATTTTCGCCCGTCGTGTCTAATCGTGTCTGAAAGAAAATGATCCTCATATTAAATAACCCCTGGAAGCTAATGTTTCCAAGGGTTTCTCGTGCGCCAGACAGGATTCGAACCTGCAACCTGCTGATCCGTAGTCAGCTGCTCTAATCCGTTGGGCTACTGGCGCATGTCATCTCGACGAGGAACTCGTTTTGACAACTCATTTATATTACCGCAACTGTAGATTCTGTCCAGTCTGGTGTGTCGTGTGGGAAGCGGAAAGCCACAGGCTTTAAGCCGACTGCGACCAAGACAGCCATAGTAGATATTCCATGTTGCCATGGGCACCTGTTATGGGCGATGGCATGGTAGCACGGACAACAAATCCATGCTCACGCGCACAGGCCAAGACCCGCTCCAAACCCTCTTGCCTGCTGTCCTCGTCCGTCACAATGCCATGATGACCCAGCAGGCTACGTCCGACCTCAAACTGGGGCTTGACCAGCAGCAGGCAGTTAGCAACAGGCGCCAGCAAGGCAGGCAGGACTGGAATGACATAAGTCAGCGAGATGAAAGACACATCCGAGACCACATATTCCGGGCGATAAGACAGGTCCCCCGGCTGAACTTTGCGTATGTTGACACCACTCATGTCAATCACCCTAGGATCAGCGGCAATCCGTTCAAGCAACTGTCCGTGGCCCACATCTAGGGCGATAACTCGCCGTGCGCCATGCCTGAGCAGGACGTCTGTGAAGCCGCCCGTAGAGGCCCCGATATCGAGGCAGAGCCTGCCCCGCGGACCGGCCATCCCCTGCGCCGCAAATGTCGTCAGGGCGCCTTCCAGCTTCAACGCTCCCCGAGAGGCATAGTCATCGCCCGGGTCCAGCAGGATCACATCGCCTGGCTGGACACTCTGAGCAGGTCTTGAAGCCGGATGATCGTTAACCATAACCCGGCCCTGACGAATCAGAGTCTGGGCTCTGGCACGCGAATCTGTGAGTCCCTGTGCAGGTAGAATGCGGTCAAGCCGGTCGCGGGTGAGAGCCACAGTTCTTCGCCGACCGGACCCAGCGCTGACGACCGTGTCCTCATCGTTCACTTGCCCTCCTGATTCAGATCCTGCTGGAGCCCGGCCAGCACCTTGCCGAGCAGCTCAACCTGTTGGGCATCGTCCAGGTCATCCAATTGAGCCAAATCAGGGAAACGTTCCAAAAGAGGGGCCATGGCTTGCTTATCCATGGGCTCCTCAGGTGCTGACGCAGTTGTATCCTCATCGTCTGCTCGTGAAGACCACTCAGAACGCTCGGACTCTACAGGCTGCTCGGTCTGACCAGGCTGCCCATGTAGCCCGTAGTGATTGGATTCCTGGGATGATTCGCTCGCTTCAGGCTGTCCGGACTTGACCTCTTCAAACATGTCCGCTATGCCCCTACGACAAAGGCGGGCAGATCCAGCGAGTCCATATCTCCACCACGATCCTGGTACTCCCAGAGCGCACAGGCACAGGCTCGCACAGCATCCAAATCAGACAGGGGATCGTCACCTGCCTCAAGAGCGCGCAGGGTGACATGCCCGTCATCGTCCACCCTTGCGGTTTGGCCGCCGCAGTGCCAGGTTTGGTCTGCCTCCTTACTGGGCTGGGGCTGTGGTGCAGTCAGGCTGCGCAAGTCTTCAGCCAGATAGGTCGGCCGCAACTTGGCCGGTGCAGTCAGAATAGCCGGTGTTCGGGCCACACCCGTCAGGACGAGCATGGAGTCGTACCCGCCCCGGTTGGCTGCCTCGATGTCAGTGTCCAGACGATCGCCCACAGGCAAGCATCGGTCAACGTTCAGGATCTCCTCCTGGCTGCTGGTCAAGAGCTGCCGAGCCTCGTCATACATGGCCGATTCCGGCTTACCGGCCGAATCCTCCGGCTGCTTTCCGGTAGCCAGAATCACCGGTTGGAGCATAGCTCCATTGCCGGGCGCCATGCCACCTTCACGGGGCAGGGTCTGATCTTTGTTGGTAGTAAAGTAACGTGCACCATTTTCAATGGCAAAGGCGGCCTGGGCCAGGTCCTGCCAGCTCAACTCCGGGTACCAAGCCTGAATAACGGCCTCTGGCAGATCTGCTGCCTTGTCCACCGGCACCATCCCATTGAGGCGAATCTGGTCACGTAGATGATCAGATCCGATGACCAGCACCCTGGCGCCCTTTTGCAGGTATCGGCGCAGCATCCGTGCGGCAACGACGGCCGAGGTGATGACCTGGCCATCGTTCAGGGTCAGACCGAACCCGCGCAACTGATCGGCCACCACCTGTGGGAATCGAGATGCATTGTTGGTGGTGTAAGCCATTCGCATGCCGAGCGCCTGAGCGCGGTCGATACCCTCGGCCGCATGCTCTACAGGGTCGGCTCCCCGGTAGACCACCCCATCCAGGTCCAGTAGAGCCAGACGGTAGGTCTTTGCCGGGGCGTCATCAGTTCCTTTGAGGAAGACGGTCACGATTCTGCCTTGTCTTCATCAGTGGTTTCGGACGGGTTGACCTGCTCATCCTTGACCTGTTCATTTTGAGCATCGATGGTGTCTGCTTCGGATCCTGAATCCTGAATAGTCGCATCACCATTGTCAGCAGCTTCGTCAGTAACAGTTACGTCAGCTTCGTTATCGTTCTGGCCGCTTTGAGAACCATCATCCGAAGTTTCTGCGTCAAGGCGGGAAGACTCTCCCTCGGTCTGCTCCACAACATCTGATGATTCTGCCATTTCAGATTCCGGCATTTCGGACGAACCAGCTGAGTCGGACGAACCTGTCGAATCAACTTTGTCGGATGAACCCGCAGAATCAGATGCGCCGGTTGAGTCCGCTGAATCGTTCGAATCTACTGATTCAGAAGGTTCCTCAGCCTTACCGTCATCGGCACCCTGCTCGGATGCGTCAGTGACATCAGCCTCATCCGAATCATCCTCGCCGCCATCCGGGTCAATGGAGAGATCCTCCATCATGGCCGAATCCAGGTGCTCCAGGTCGTAGTCGATCAGGATCTCCTCGGACTGTCCGTCCTTCTGGCCATCCTCGTCCTCATCCTCGTCGGCATACTCCGCTTCCAGCCGATCCAGCAGGGGTTCCAGCTCCAGGGCCTCCTGGCTGCGACCAGCCTGTTCGAGGAAGTTCTGCTCGGCCTGCACGGCACGCATCCGGTAGTCGCCGCTGAGCCCACGGGCCTTGGCCAGGGCCTGAACGGTCTCGATGGCCTTGTCCCACAGGCCCAGATCGCCCAAGGCTCCGGCATAGACCAGGAACATCTCCGCCTTGGACTCGCCCTGGAGCTGGCTGCCTTCCTCAGAGGTGGCCTCCTCAATGGCCTTGCGGGGATTGCCCAGACCACGCTCGCAGTCGGCGATGAAGGGCAGATAATCGGAATAGCCGTTCATGCGGTGTGCAGTGCGGAACTCCTTTAAGGCAAGCTTGTAGTCGCCTTGACGGTAGGCCACCAGGGCCAGCGTCTCACGAGCGAGATCGATCCGCGAGGCCTGCCGTGCAGCCCACTTGGCATGAGCAAGGGCCCCCTGGGGATCGGTCTCCTCCAGCGCGTAGGCGGCCAGGATGTGCAAACCGATGTTCTCGGCATGCTCCTTGCTCAGCCCGCGCAGGCGCAGACGGTCATCCTTGGAGAGCATGGACCATTCAAGGCCCTTGGGCATCTTGGGCTCGCCAGGCCGGCGATCCGTGTAGGGGTTCTGCGAAGGATAGGAGATGGTCCCGTCTGAGTTGCGGCGACCGCGGTCATAGCCATTCTGGCGGTCACGCTGATAGGTCCCGCGACGGTCGTCATGGCGACGGTCATCGCGGCCACGCTGGCCCTGGTAGCGGTCGCCATGGTAGCGGTCGCCCCGATAGCCGCCTTGACGATGGTCGTCACGGGAACGGTCGCCGTAGGAGCGGTTGCCGTAGGGACGGTCCCCATGTGAACGGTCTTGACGTGGACGGTCATCCCGCGAGCGGTTGTTCCACGGGCGATCCCCGCCGGACCGCTCATTCTGCCGACGATCAAACCTCCGGTCGTCACCCCGACGGCGGTCCCCGCGGAAGCCCTGACCACGATCACGGTCACGGTCATGCCGCTGGTAGCCGCGACCGGAACGACGATCACCATACCCCGACCGACCGCGGTCGTTGTCATGATCGCGATGCCTGTAGCCGCCATTCCCGTTGGCATGGAAATCCCGACGTGGACGGTCGCCATCCTGCCGACGGCCGTGGCGGTCGTCACGCTTGTCGAAATGCCGGTCCCGGTCGGAATCCCTACGGAAGCCGCCGTGACCATCCTGACGGTCATGCCTGTATCCGCGATTGTCACGGTCGAACCGGTCGTGCCCTCGCCCGCGGAAGGGCCGCTGGCCATTCCTGTTCTCGGAACGACGCTCTTCGCCGCCTTCGCCGTCATGGTTGTGGAAGTTGCCGGAACGGTGACCTCCAGAACGATAGCCTCCGGAGCGGTATCCGCCCGAGTGCGAACCCCCCTTGTGGAAGCCCGAAGAGCGACGGCCGCCCGACCGGAAGCCGCCCGGACGCGAACCGCCCCGGCCCCGTCCGCGATCGCCCCGGGAATGATTGTGTTCTTCTGCCATCAGTGTCCTTAATTCCTACGTTTCTACGTTCCTACTTGCCGGCCCGGCGCTCAAGCGCGCCCAAGGCCTTCTTTCCTCTGCGAACCAGGGCGAAGCGCCCATGCAGAAAGTCCTTGTTGCCCAATACCTGATCCGGATCCTCGACCCGCTGGTTATTCAGATAGAAACCGCCCGATGCCACAGTCTTACGAGCCTCGGATACCGAACGGAAGAGTCCGGCCGCAACCCCGGCCTCCACCAGACGCTGACCCTCGCGGGCTGCGGGCAGAGCTCGCCCGCCTTGACCATCATCGACCTTGAGGCCGTCCAGTGCGGAATCCAGCACATCCTCGTCCAGCTCCTCCAGGGTCTTGCCGCGGCCGAAGAGGGCGCCCGAGGCATCGATGGCCCCCTGGGCGGCATGCTCTCCGTGCACATAGGAGGTCACCTGCCAGGCCAGAACCTTCTGGGCCTCGCGAGCGCCCGGATCCTGGGCGGTCCGCTCCTCCAGACGCTCGATCTCGGCCTTGGGCAGGAAGGTGAAGGTCTTCAACAGCTTGACCACCTGGTCATCGGGCTGGTTGAACCAGAACTGGTAGAAGCGGTAGGGGCTGAACATGGTGGGATCCAGCCAGACCGCGTTGCCCTCGGACTTGCCGAACTTCTTGCCCTGGGAGTCCGTGATCAACGGGCTGGTCATGACGTTGACGGAGGCATTGCGCACCTTGCGGATCAGGTCCAGACCGCTGGTCAGGTTCCCCCACTGGTCGCTGCCGCCCAGCTGCAGACTGCATCCGTAGCGGTCGAAGAGCTCCAGGAAGTCGTTGCCCTGGAGCACCTGGTAGCTGAACTCGGTAAAGGAGATGCCCTCGTCGGAATTCAGACGGCGGGCCACCGTGTCCTTGGCCAGCATGGTGCCCATGCGGAAGTTCTTGCCCACATCGCGCAGGAAGTCGATGGTGCTCATGGACCCGGTCCACTCATAATTATTGACGAACCGGACGGGGTTGTCCCCCTCGGTATCCAGGAAGCGCCCGATCTGACCACGAAGACGCTCGGTCCACTCGGCCACGGTCTGCTTGGGATTCAGGGTGCGCTCACCCGACTGCCGAGGGTCGCCGATAAGCCCTGTGGCCCCGCCCACAACGGCGATGGGATGCAGACCGGCCGCCTGCAGGTGGCGCATGTTGAGCAACTGGACCAGATTGCCCACGTGCAGTGAAGGAGCTGTGGGGTCGAATCCGCAATAATAGGTCACCGAGGGGTCGGCCAGCACCTTCCTGAGCTCGGACTCGTCCGTGCACTGGGCAATGAGACCGCGCCACTTGAGTTCGTCGAAAAGCGAGTCGAAACCCGCCTGCCTGAAATCGGTGACCTGCGACATGAGAGGCTACTCCCTATCGAATACTTGATGAATGTATGCTAAACCCTACTATTCTTGCAACAGATACCGACACGGCAGAGCCCCGGACCGCCGCAGACAAGGCCTCACCAAGCAGAAATCCCCAGGGGGCGAAACCGGATAATCACTGTGAATCGACCACTGCGGATTGGCGATTAACCGCTGGCTGCTTTTGCCAAGACGGGGCGGCCGACTGAATCCTCTCAGCAAAACCACCGCGTCTAAGTCAGGAACGCGCAGACACAGACAACTGATTGATCAGGTCTTGAGGGATGTGGTCGACCACGCAGGCGGCCATGCGCCGGTAACCTTCAACCCCCGGATGGAAGTGATCGATGCCCCAGAAGTCGGGTCGATCGGTGCCGACATCGTCGCGGGTGGCATCCACGAAGGGCACCGAGGCATCTTGACAGACCTGACGACTGGTCTGAGTCTGGCGGGCTATCCGACGCTCCACCTCGGCCCTGAGTGCCCGGCCCAGGGCAGGATCCCGATAAAGTTGACCGGAGCTCAGGACCAGCACCTGGCGGCCCTTGTTTTTGGCCAGCTCGATGCTGGCAGCCAGGTCATCCCGCCACTGCTCATCGGTGCGATTGGCCATGATGTCGTTGGATCCTGCACACAGGACCAGCAGATCGGGATGGTCCTGCAGGGCGGGCAGGAACCGGTAGCGCACCCTGCGGATGGTGGCCCCCAGCCGACCCTGGGTCGACCAGGATACCGGACGCCCCAGCCGGGTGGCCAGGCAGGCGGCTATGTCAGGAACGAAGCCCTGGCTCTGGTCCTTCACCCCGCAGCCGACCGCCATGGAGTCGCCCACCACCAGCATGGTCAATGGCTCCGGGTCGCGGCCTTGGTTCGGAGGCGAGCACAGCCCCTGGCGGGAACCGGGCGGCTCCTTGGCCAGAGTGATGTGCTGCTTGGCCCACCAAGCCTGGACCAGTGCCACCGGATTCATAATCACCGCCGCCTTTCGCTGTTTGCCGTTCACCTTGATGGATTGCCGTTGGGCATTCTAGCGCGGCCATCGGTCCGACGCAGACCAGAAAGATCACCTGGGAGGACGGTAGGCAGGCCCATCAGACTGCGAGTCGGCGAAGGTCTTCAGTTCCTCCAGCGCATGTGCAGCCTGATCCATCTGCTCCTTTACCCTCTCCGGTGCAGTGCCCCCCTGGCCCCGGCGAGCGCGCACGGCTCCCCCGGCAGTCAGCACAGTACGGACCTCTGGAGCCCGATCAGCGGGCACCCAGTCAGCGAAGACCTTGACGAAATCGTCATCATCCAGGTCAGCCAGCTCACAACCACGACCCTCGGCCAGCTTGACGCAGGCCCCGGAGAGTTCGTGGGCATGCCGGAAGGGCACACCCTGCCTGACCAGCCACTCAGCCAGGTCGGTGGCCAGGGCGAATCCTGTGGGGGCCTGCTCCTCCAGGCGGTCCTTGTTGAAGGTCAAGGTGGCGACCATGCCGGCAAAGGCAGGCAACAGGACTTCCAGGGTGTCCACCTGGTCGAAGACCGCCTCCTTATCCTCCTGCAGATCGCGTGCATAGGCTGTCGGCAGCCCCTTGAGAGTGGTCAGCAGGCCTGCCAGATCCCCGACCAGTCGACCGGCCTTGCCTCGGGCCAGCTCGGCCACGTCCGGATTCTTCTTCTGGGGCATGATGGAGGAACCGGTCGAGTAGCCGTCGTCCAAGCGTACAAAAGCGAACTCCTGGGTGTTCCAGATGATGATCTCCTCAGCCAGCCTGGACAGATCCACGCCGATCATGGCGGCGACGAAGGCGAACTCAGCCACCACATCCCTGGCGGCGGTCCCGTCGATGGAGTTGGCGCAGACCCGGCTAAAGCCCAGATCCCGGGCCACCGGCAGGGGGTCCAGACCCAGGGTGGTGCCGGCGAGCGCGCCAGATCCATATGGGCTGGCATCGGCACGCTTATCCCAGTCCCTCAGGCGTTCCAGGTCACGGACAAGAGGCCAGACATGGGCCATGAGTTGGTGGGCCAGCAGGACGGGTTGGGCGTGCTGCATATGGGTGCGGCCGGGCATGACCGTGGTTCCCGCAGCTTGAGCCTGATCCATCAGAGCCTGGGCCGTGCTCAGCAGGTCCTTGGCCAGCACCCGGGCGTGGCGACGCAGCCAGATCCGAATGAGGGTGGCGATCTGATCGTTGCGCGAGCGCCCGGCCCGCAGTTTGCCGCCCAGCTGGTCCCCCGCTATGTCAATGAGGCCGCGCTCCAGGGCCGTGGCCTCATCCTCGTCGCCAGGCTCAGGGGCGAAGGCGCCGGAGTCCACCTGGTCCTGGAGTTCATCCAGAGCCTGCTCCATACGTGCCAGCTCGTCATCATCCAGCAGTCCAGCACGGTTGAGGGCCCGAGCGTGGGCTCGGGAACCAGCCAGGTCGTCGTCGGCCAGCCGCCAGTCGAACTGGGTGGATCGGCTGAGCTCGACCAGGGCCGGCGAGGGCCCACTGCTGAAACGCCCGCCCCAGAGGGCCATGGGCTTGTCGCCGCTGCTCACCGCTCTTGTCCGTCCTGTTCTTGTCCGTCCTGTGCGATGCCGTTGCCGAAGCGCATGTCACGAGCGGCGGCCACCTTGTCTGCCAGGCCGTAGATGGCGATGAACCCGTTGGAGGCGTTCTGGTCGAAGCTGTCGCCGGACTCATAGGTGGCCAGGCTGTAGTCGTAGAGGGAGCTGTCGGAGTGCCGGCCGGTGACCACGGCCCGTCCCCCGTGCATGACCATGCGGATGCGACCGGAGACATAGCGTTGGGTCTCTTCGATGAAGGCGTTCAGTGAACGGACGGCAGGCGAGTACCACTGGGCGTCGTAGACCAGTTCGCCCCAGCGCTTGTCGATGTCGCGCTTGATCCGGTGCTGTTCGCGCTCCAGGCAGCAGTTCTCCAACTCCTGGTGGGCGGTGATCAGGGCCACGGCCCCCGGAGCCTCGTAGAGCTCGCGGGACTTGATGCCCACCAGCCTGTCCTCAATCAGATCCACACGTCCGATCCCCTGGGCTCCGGCGCGGCGGTTCATCTCCTCGATGGCCTCCAGAGGGGTGACGGCCCTGCCGTCGATGCGCACGGGAATGCCCTGCTCGAAGTCGATGGTCACCTCGTCCTCGACCGGCGGGAAGGCCGGGTCGTCGGTGTAGGAGTAGACATCCTTGGTGGGTCCGTTCCAGGGATCCTCCAGGTAGCCGGTCTCGATGGCCCGTCCCCAGACATTCTGGTCGATGGAATAGGGGCTCTCCTCGGTCTGTTCGATGGGCAGGTGGTGCTCCTTGGCGTAGGCGATCTCCACATCGCGCATCAATCCCAGGTCGCGGATGGGGCTGATGGCCTTCAGCGACGGGTCGATGGACATGATGGAGACCTCGAAACGGACCTGGTCGTTGCCCTTGCCGGTGCAGCCGTGGGCTATGGTGTCGGCACCGTACTGGTGGGCCGCCTGGACCAGATGCTTGGTGATCAGCGGCCTGGAGATGGCCGACACCAGCGGGTAGACGCCCTCGTACATGGCATTGGCCTTGAGCGCCAGCATGCAGTAATCCCTGGCGAACTCGTCCCGGGCATCCACCACGACTGACTCGACGGCCCCGCAGTCCAGGGCCCGCTGGCGGATGGTCTGCAGACGCTCCCCGCCCTGCCCAACATCCAGGGAGACGGCCACCACATCCTTGCCGGTGCGCTCCTTGAGGTAGGGAATGGACACCGAGGTGTCCAAGCCGCCCGAGTAGGCCAGCACGATGCGATTGTTTTCGGTCATGGCGATCCTCTTTCCTTCTAATTTCACACTTGCAGATATTCAGTTCGCGCTTTCACCGATCATCGGGCCCGGGAGTCCTCCTGACCGGAGACGATGGTCATGAGCCAGTCGGCCCGGGATGATGCCGCTTCATCGTCGGCTGCGATGATCAGAATCGTGTCGTCCCCGGCTATGGTGCCCAGGATGCCCTTGATCGGCTGACGGTCCAGGGCGGAAGCCGCATACTGGGCGGCGCCGGCCGGGGTTCTTACCACCAACAGGTTGCGGGCCCGGGCCACCGAGGTGATCAGCCCGGTCAGGATCTTGGCCAGGTAGGCGTCGGTCTTGTTCTCCCCCTCGACCTCAGGCCCTTCGGCGGCAGCGGCCTCCATGGCCTGCTGATCGGTGGTGGCGGGAATCCAGTAGGCCATGCTCCCGTCTGCATACCGCAGCTTGGTGGCATGCAGGTCGTCCAGGTCCCGGCTCAGGGTGGCCTGGGTCACCTCGATGCCCTGCTCAGCCAGGAGGGAGGACAGCTGCTGCTGGGAGTTGACCCGATGTCGGTTCAAGGCCTGGCGGATGGCATCCAACCGGGCCACCTTGGTCGTCGGACGCATCAGCACACCCCCTGCAGGAGGGATTCGTCACCCCGGGAGCGGGCCACCAACCAGGTCATCAGTGCCTTCTGGGCGTGCAACCGGTTTTCAGCCTCGTCCCAGACCACGGACTGGGGGCCGTCGATGACCTCGGCCGTCACCTCCCGGCCCCTGTAAGCGGGCAGGCAGTGCTGGAAGAGGGCATCCGGGCGGGCATGGGCCATAAGTCGGGCGTTGACCTGATAGGGCAGGAAGGGATGGGAGCGAACGTCGTACTGGTCCTCCTCGCCCATGGAGACCCAGGTGTCGGTAAAGACGCAGTCGGCGTCCTCCACGGCCTGGACCGGATCCGTGGTGACCAGAATGGATCCTCCGTTTTCAGCGGCCAGGGTTCGCGCCTGTTCCACCAGGCTCGGATCTGGCAGGAAGCCGTGGGGGCCGGCAATCCGCACGTTCATGCCGGCCACCGCCCCGCCCAGCAGATAGGAGTTGGCCATGTTGTTGGCTGCGTCGCCCAAATACGCGATGGTCATGCCGGCCAGGGCGTCGACCCCGCCCCGGTGCTGGGCCAGGGTCAGGAAGTCGGCCAGGACCTGGCAGGGGTGGAAGGAGTCGGTCAGCGCATTGATGACGGGCACGGTGGCATGGGCGGCCATGGTCTCCACCCGATCCTGGCCGAAGGTGCGCCAGACTATGGCGGATGTCATCCGCGTCAGCACGTTGGCGGTGTCCGCCACGGGCTCGCCACGGCCCAGCTGCGAGCCTGGGCTGTCGATGACCATGGGGTAGCCGCCCAGCTGGGCCACGCCTACGCAGAAGCTGGTTCTGGTGCGCGTGCTGGGTTTGTCGAAGATGATCGCCACGGCTTGAGGACCCAGGAAAGGCCTGGACAAATAGGGATTGGCCCTGAAGGCCATGCCCAGCCGAAGCACCTCCAGCTGCTCCTCGTGGTTGAGGTCGTCGTCACGAAGCATGTGCCGCAAACCGCTGTTCATCTCTGCCTCCCTTACGGTGTCGTCACGATTGTCTCTGAATGCTGTAAATCACCGATCACCCTGCGGCGGATCCACGTCCCCGAGACGGGTCGGGACCTTGGAAAGAATGTCAACGGCCAGGTCGATCTGATCGGCCTGGATGATCAGCGGCGGCGCCAGACGCAGGGCATCAGGGGCCACGGGATTGACTATCAGCCCGTGGTCCAGGCACCAGGCGGCCACCTTGCTGGCACAGGGGGACCTCAGCTGGATGGCATCCAGCAGACCCCTGCCTCTGACCGAAGTGAAGAGGGGGTGGCCGCAGGCGGCTATGCCATCGCGCAGCCTCTTCCCCATCCGCTCTGCCCGTTCCAGCAGACCCTCCCGCTGGATGGTCTCCAGGGTGGTCAGCGCCAGGGCCGATCCCAGGGGGTTGCCGCCGAAGGTGGACCCGTGTGTACCTGGGGTCAGCAGACCGGAAGGCCCGGAGCCGAAGGTGATCATCCCGCCCATGGGGAAACCGCCGGCCACCCCCTTGGCGAAGGTGAGCACATCAGGGCAGGCACCGCCGGACAGGCTTTGATCCTGGAAGGCGAACCAGTGGCCGGTTCTGCCCATGCCGGTCTGCACCTCGTCAAGAATCATCAATGCACCATGCTGGCTGCAGAGCTCACGCACCTTTTGCACATAGTCGGGCTCCAGCGGCAGCACGCCAGCCTCACCCTGGATGAGCTCCAGTATGACAGCGACCACTGGCTGGTCGGAAGCCTCTTCTCCGGTGAAGGCCTCCTCCAGGGCTTCGGGGTCGCCGGAGGGCAGGAAGCCCATACCCGGCACCAGGGGCTGGAAGGGCTCGCGGATGGCAGGCTTCCAGGTCAGGCTCAGCGAGCCCATACTGCGACCGTGAAAACTGTGGGTCAGGGCCAGGATCCGCCCGGGATGGCCGCCCATGCGAGTGCCATGCAGCCGGGCCAGCTTGATGGCCGCCTCATTGGCCTCGGTTCCGGAGTTGCAGAAGAAGACGCGTGAACCATCCGGGGCCTGGGCCAGCTCCAGCAGCCGCTCGGCCAGTTCAATCTGAGGCCGGGAGGCGAAGAAGTTGCTGATATGGGCCATCTTGCCGGCCTGCTCGGCCAGGGCCTTGTTCCAAGCAGGATGGGCGTAACCCAGGGCATTGACCGCGATCCCGGCCAGCATGTCCAGATAACGATTGCCGTCAACGTCCCATATCCATGCGCCTTGGCCGTGGTCCATGACCCTGCCCGGCCTTCCGAAGACCTGCATGTGGACATGGTCATAGCGATCGGCCCATTGGCGACTCCGGGGACCCTCTACTGTTTCGGCTGGCTCCGCGACGTTGGCGCAATGTTGATCAGCCTTATTCATGACTCCTCCTCATGACCATTTCATGGCCCGGCACGACGACGGTGCCGATCCCGTTTTGGGTGAAGATTTCGGTGAGCATGGAGTGCGGCTGCCGCCCGTCGATGATGTGGGCCTGACTGACCCCGGCACGCACAGCCTGCAGGCAGGCCTCCATCTTGGGACGCATCCCTGCCTTCATGTCTCCAAGCAGACCATCCAGACAGTCCACGCCGATGCTGGAAACCAGGGAATCGGTCTGAGGCCAGTTGGCATAGAGTCCCTCCACATCGGTGAGAATGACCAGCTTCCTGGCGCCCAAGGCCGCAGCCAGGGCAGAGGCGGCGGCATCGGCATTCACGTTGAGCACCTGGGTGGCGTCCTGCTCGTCCGGGGCCACCGAAGAAACCACAGGTATCCGCCCGGCATCAATCAGATCCTCCACGGCCGAAGCATCCACAGCCACGACTTCGCCCACCAGTCCCAAGTCCACCGGGTGACCATCCACCATAGCGGTACGACGGGCAGCGCTGAACAGACCGGCATCTTCTCCAGACAGACCGACGGCCATGGGACCATGGGCATTGATGGCACCGACCAAATCCCTGCCCACCTGACCGGTCAGGACCATGCGGACCACCTTCATGATTTCCGGCGTGGTCACCCGAAGACCACCGCGGAACACCGAGGGGATACCCAGGGCCTGAAGCATGGCAGAGATCTGGGGGCCTCCCCCATGGACAACCACCGGGTGCATGCCAACCTGCCGCAGGAAGACCATGTCCTGGGCAAAGCACCGGCGCAGGTGGTCATCAACCATGGCATGGCCGCCGTACTTGACCACGATCCGCTGACCTGCAAACTCCTCCAGCCAGGGTAGGGCCTCAATCAGCACCTGGGCCTTGCTGACATCATCCAGGGCCCGTTCGGCTTCTGCCTCCTGCTCGCCATCTGCCATCCTTTTCCCTTTCCTCATTGCCGCTTCTGCCTCCGGTGCCTCACGCTCGTGCACAGGTGCCGGATCAGGTGTGGTAGTCGGCGTTGATGGTCACATATTCGTGGGTCAGATCATCTGTCCAAACCGTGGCCTGGCGGTCGCCCTGGCCAAGATCGATATCGATATGGACCTCGGGCACGTGCAGGTCGACCAGGGACGGATCCTGGCCGGGGCGGCCTCCTTGGCAGACTTTGACTCCGTTGAAGCTGACATCCACACGGTCAGGATCATAGGCCGCCGTCGAGGCCGGCACGGTGCCCAGGGAGGCCACTACGCGACCCCAGTTGGGATCCTCGCCAGCCACGGCGCACTTGAGCAGGGTGGAGCCGGAGACAGCGCGGGCACAGGCCAGGGCCGCGTCCTCGCTTTCGGCCCCTTCCACCTGGATGCGGATACGGTGGCGGCTGCCCTCACCATCGGCCACAATGCGGCGGGACAGCTCACCGCAGGCCTGGCTGAGCAACTCCTGGAACTGATCGGGGTCAGGCCGAACGCCAGAAGCGCCCGAAGCCATGAGCAGGACCGTGTCATTGGTGGACATGCAACCGTCCACATCAATCCGGTTGAAGCTGAGCCGGCAGGCTTCAGACAGAGCGCGGCGGGCCTGGTCAGGCTCCACAACGGCATCAGTGGTGATCAGACAGATCATGGTGGCCAGCTGCGGGGCAATCATCCCCGAACCCTTGACCATGCCGCCCAGCCGCCAGCCGGAGCCGTCCAGGGCCACGGTCTTGGTGCAGGTATCGGTGGTCAATATGGCCTTGGCTGCCGCCTCGCCTGCCTCCTGGCTGGTCGACAGCTCCTGGGCCGCCTGGTCGATGCCGGCCAGTATGGGGTCCAGGTGCAGCAGGTGGCCGATGATCCCTGTGGAGCAGACGGCAACCCGCTCGGCTGGCAGGCCCAGATTCCTGCCTGTCCGCTCAGCCATGGCCTTGGCCTGGTCCAAACCCTCGGAACCAGTGCAGGCGTTGGCATTGCCCGAGTTGATGACCACGGCTCCTGCCCGACCCTCTTCCAAAATCCTGCTGGTCCAGATGACCGGAGCGGCCCGGAAGCGGTTGGGAGTGAAGACGCCTACAGCAGTGTCCATGGGCCCCTTGTTGACAACCAGGGCCAGGTTGCGGCGACGTGAGCCTCCCGGGCGGTGGGCGATGGCGGTGCCTGTCTGGAAGCCCGCGGCGTAGGTGATGCTCATGGTGCCACTCCTATGGTTGTCAGACCGGTTTCCTCGGGCAGACCCAGGGCCAGGTTGACGGCCTGAAGGGCCTGGCCGGCGGTGCCCCGGGTCAGGTTGTCGATGGCTGCGAAAGCATAGAGACGGTCCGCGCGTTCGTCCGTGAGGACCTGAACCTGGGCCAGGTTCGAACCGTACACGTCGGCTGTGGAGGGGAGCCTGCCTTGGGGCAGCAAATCAACGAACGGCTCCTTGGCATAGACCTTTTCCCATACAGCGCGAATGCCCTCCGCCCCCAATGCACGTCCACGCGCGTTCAGCCTGGCCGAAACCACGGCCAGGATTCCACGTGACATGGGCACCAGGATGGGGGTCAGCCCCAAGCGAATCGGCTGACGATCTCCACCGAGGTCCGGATCGGCAGATTCTGCCTTGCGCAGGTTCTGCAGGATTTCAGGGATGTGCCTGTGGGTGCCGCCGACCGAATAGGGATGGGCTGAGTTGATGGCCTCGGCCGCGAGCAGATCCATCCTGCTGCTGGAGCGACCGGCACCCGAGTAAGCCACGGCAAGGTCGGCCACCAGGTCATCGGCCTGCACCAAACCGGCAGCCAGGGCCGGCTGGAAAGCCAGGGTGACTGCGGTTACGTTGCAACCCGGACCTGCTATCCGGCGGGCGTGTTTGAGCAGTTCACGCTGACGGACGCCTTCTGCTGTCAATAGTTCCGGCATCCCGTAGGTCCAGGGGGAGAAAAAGTGGCCGCCGTAGTAGTCCTGCCAGTCGGCCGGATCCTCCAGCCGATGGTCGGCACCCAGATCGATCAGCATGGATTTCGAATCCAGCTGTTCTGCCAGGGGACCAGAGGCACCATGGGGCAGAGCCAGCACCACCAGATCATGGCCAGCCAGGACCTTCGGATCCGTGGTCTGAATCCGTAGCGAGGCCAGTGAATTGGGAAGATTGGGCGAGAACTCCCCCAGCTGTCGACCCGCTGAATCGCGCCCAGTGACCGTGCATACCCGGAAGGCGGGGTGAGCGGCCATGAGCCGGATCATTTCAGAACCGGCATACCCGGAGGCTCCCACCACGGCCACTGTATATTGGTGCATGAACGCTCCTTTCATCGGGCACCATCATAAATAGTCATGCGACAAAATGCATAATTATGCAATCTGGCGTGTCGTTATGCTTTCGACCGTGCAAAAGCGTCATAACCGGACTCCCGGTTGCGGATGTATTCCATCTGGGTGCTGGCCTTGTCCGCAGTCTCGGGCCCGCAAGTATCTTCAACATAATCCAAGGCCATATCGATGCCAGCCGAGATGCCCGAGGAGGTGCGGAACTTTCCATCGACCACCCAACGGGCCTCTTTGATCCAATCCACCCTCTCACCCGTGCTGACCACCCAGTCAAAGGCCAGATCGTTGGAGGTGGCCCGCCGACCATCCAGAGCACCGGCAGCAGCCAGCAGAGCCGAACCCGTGCAGACAGTCAGCACCTGCGAAGACTGCGCAACCAGGCTCCGCAGATTGTTTAGCCAGCGGTCATCGTCAACCAGGGCGCGCGCGCCCGACCCGCCCGGTATAAGCAGAACCCCCCTGGGATCGATCTCCTCTGGTCCCAGGGCCTCGACCCTGGCACCGCCCTCGCTGACTTTCACGCCAGGACCATCCAAGGAGAATATCCGCACGCAGGCGCCATCTGTGTTGATGAAAACCTCAAAGGGCCCGAAGACATCCAGGGGTTCGAATCCGTCGAATACGACAATATTGACATCCGGCACCATTCGAATGAACCTCTCCCCACTGGCAGACCTGCAACTCATCAGTCTCAAGGCTGACATCAGTCGCACAGGCATGAATACTCATTGGCGCCAATGCTCACTTCCGGGAAGTGACATCACCGCCTCAATCGATGGTACCGCCAGGCCCATAACTGCCAGGTCCTTCCTGGCACTCTTTCACAGCTTCTTGCTCTCAGCCCACGGGGTATGAGCTTGCACAGGTGCGCAAACTTCTGCTGACACTGGCGGCACCTGTACCTTGAGAGTTCAGGCGCTGACGCCATCCCCGCCAGAGCCGCCGCCACCCGTTGAGGGCGACGGCATCATCTGCTGGTAGAAGTCGTTCAGGGAAATGCCGTTGGCCAGCAGCCAGAGCCAAGCCAGGGTGAAGAGCAGGTTGATGATCAGGGCAGCCATGGCCAGCCCGTAGCCCTTCATATGCAGGTGACGTGTCCGATACATGGAAATGCCGCCGAGCAGAGCTGGAACCACAGGCATTGGAAGAAAGAGGGCCATGAAAAAGGCGATGATGGCACAGGGATCCCAGTGACCGTAGACAGGATTTTGGGAGGGATCGTTCAAATTGGGCATGCCCTGGGCAGGCCATCCAGGAGTGCCAGGACGGGCTGTTTGGGGATTGCCAGGATTTCCGCCGCCACCGGGGCCCGGCTGCCCCGCCATGGGCATGGGCCGGTTGGCGGGGCTACCCTGGGACGAGTCGGATTCCTTGGCCTTGGGTTCGGGATCCGGGCGACCGTATATGTACGGATTCCATCCTGGATAACGATCGGCGCGCGCGCCGTACAAGGGCTGGTCGACCCCATCATGATCCTGGCGGTCAGGTCCACCGGCTGTGCCCTGTTCTTGAGAATCCGTCATGTCCCTCGGTCCCCTTGATGCCCGGTCAGGCGCGCAGTACGGCACCCAGACCCGCAGTCTTGTCAACGATGGCCTGGCGCAGGGATTCGCTGTCCTCGGACGTCAATGTACGGTCCGGGGCGCGGAAAGTGACTGCGAAGGCCAGCGATTTTGCATGCTCACCGATCTGATCGCCAGTGAAAACGTCGAACAGCTCGATGGATTCAAGACTAGACCCAGCCGCTTCTCTGATGGCGGAAGTCAGGTCGGCGGCCGAGACCGTGTCCGGCACGGTGAAGGCCAGATCCTGACGGACCGGCGGGAAGGTCGAGACCGGCTTGGCCTGCAGGGGCGTGTAGTCCAGGTGGTCCAGCACCGTGTCCAGACTCAGCTCGAAGGCGGCCGAATGGGCAGGAAGGCCCAGAGCCTGATCAACCCGGGGATGCAGCTCGCCCACCATACCGGCAAGCGTGCCATCATCAAGGAGCAGTCTGGCGGTACGGCCCGGATGCCACTGATCGGGCACCTGCTCGGCCGGGGGCTGCTCCAGCCGATAGTCGGCGCCCAGCCTATCCAGAACCCGACGAGCCGATTCGACTGCATCGGTCCAATCCACGTCCCTGCTGTCCTTGAGCCAGCCGTCCTCCTGGGCGCGGCCGGTCAGCAGGGCCGCCACATGCAGCCGCTGCTCCGGCAGACCCTGGTCGAGTCGGGCCAGATCCTCGTCGCTGGGCCGCACGCCGCCAGGAAGGGTGGGCACAGCAGGAGCCTGAGGGTCGCGACGGAAAACATAGCCGATCTCGAAGAGGCGCACGTCCGTGTTACCGCGGCGCAGGTTGCGCTCCACGGTATTGGCCAGTGGCAGCAGCAGGCTCTGCCGCAGGTAGGGCCGGTCAGCGGCCATGGGATTGGCCAGCTCCACGCTGTTGACATGGACCTCGTCAGGATCCATGCCGAAGGCCTTGAAATCATTATCGCCGACGAACGGGTAGTCCAGGACCTCGGTCAGCCCGTACTCGGCCAGGGTGTCGGCCACCCAACGGCGACGCTGCTGGCGGTCGGTCAGACCAACCGCACCGGACACCTTGGGTGATGGCACGGTGACGGGGATGCGGTCATAGCCCACCAGACGGGCCACCTCCTCGACCAGGTCGCAACCCTCGCCCAGGTCGGGCCTCCAGGTTGGCGGGGTCACCGACAGCCGGTCCTGAGGATCACCCTGGACCGTGCAGCCGATGTCACGCAGGATGGCGACGATGCGTTGGGGCTCCACCTCCAGTCCGGTCAGACGTGCCACCTCGCTGACCGCGAAGTCGATGACCGGCATGGGCTTGGTCTGGTCCATATCCAGCGGGGCATCCAGGTCCTGGCCACCGGCAAGGCGATGCAACAGGTCGGCGGCCATGGCCGCGGCGGCCGGCTGCATCTGCGGATCGACCCCACGTTCAAAGCGCTTGGAGGCCTCCGAGGGCAGCTTGTGGCGACGGGCGGTCCGGGCGATGGTCACCTGGTCGAAGTGGGCGGACTCGATCAGGATGTTCTTCGTCTGATCGGTCACCTCCCCATACAGACCGCCCATGACCCCGGCCAGACCCAGAATGCGGGAGCCCTCTTGTCCCTCGGGTGAGTCGGTGATGAGCAGATCTTCGGTGCTGAGCTCGCGATCCTTGCCATCCAGAGTTGTCAGGTGCTCGCCCTGCCTGGCCCTGCGGACGACGATGGGGCCGCTGAGCTTGTCCAGATCGTAGGCGTGCAGGGGCTGGCCCAGATCCAGCATGACGTAGTTGGTGATGTCCACCGGCAGGCTGATGGAGCGCATGCCGGCCCGAACCAGCCGACGACGCATCCAGCTGGGAGTGGCGGCTTTGGGGTCGCACCCGGTCAGGGCCCGCAGATAGTAGCGGTCACAGCCGACCTGACCATGAATGGGGTTGTTGTCCTCAACATGCACGGCCAGCGGAGCCTGATCCTCCTGAGTTGCGGAGGCTGGCACGGTCTTGTTCAGCTCGATCACCGGATCCGTGTACTCGGCGCCCGTGGAGTGGTGGTATTCCCGGGCAACCCCCCGGTAGGAGAAGGCGTAGCCACGGTCCGGGGTGATGTTGATTTCAAGCACGGGCCTGTTCATATGCAACAGGGTCATGGCATCGTCCCCGGGCTTGAGCTGATCGTACTGCTCGGGGGTGAACCCGTAATCGCGCAGCAGGATAATGCCCTGATGGTCCGAGCCCAGCCCCAGCTCACGCTCGGAGGCGCACATGCCGTCCGAGATGTGGCCATAGGTCTTGCGCGGTTCGATGCGGAAGTCCCCAGGCAGAACGGCTCCCGGCAGGGTCACCACCACCTTCTCGCCCGTAGCCATGTTGGGGGCCCCGCAGACGACGCCCCGGGGCACCTTGCGGCCCTGGTCGTCCACGGCGTTGTACTGCTCACCCACATCCACATGGCACCAGTTGATGGTTTTGCCGTTCTTCTGAGGCTCAGGCTCGGCATCCACCACATAGCCGACCACGATGGGGCCGGTCACCGTGGACTGGTGGATGTCCTCTTCCTCCAGACCGACCCGGACCAGGTCCTTGGCCAGCTGTTCATAGGTCAGATCCTCAGGGACCTGCACATGCTCCTTGAGCCAGTCGATATCTACCATTGGCATCTGACGATCACTCCCCCATCTCGAACTGCTGGCTGAACCGCACGTCGCCCTCGACCAGGTCGTGCATGTCGTTGATGTCGTGGCGCAAGAGCAGGGTCCGTTCCATGCCCACGCCGAAGGCGAAGCCTGAGTACCGCTGCGGGTCCACGCCGGCCGACCTCAGAACGTTGGGATTGACCATGCCGCAGCCTCCCCATTCGATCCATCCGGGACCGCCCTTCTTGTCGGGGAACCAAAGATCCATCTCGGCGCTGGGCTCGGTGAAGGGGAAGTATGAGGGCCGCAGTCTGGTCCGGGCCTCGGGACCGAACATGGCCACGGCGAGCTTGTCCAGGGTGCCCTTGAGGTCGGCCATGGTCAGGTGCTCATCGACGGCGATGGCCTCGCACTGGTGGAATACCGGGGTGTGGGTGGCATCCAGTTCGTCGGTGCGGAAGACCCTTCCCGTGCAGGCCACGTAGAGCGGCACACCACGGGTTATCAGGGAACGGGCCTGGTCGGGTGAGGTATGGGTGCGCATAACCATGTTGGACCCGACGAAGCCGGCGGCGTCCCTGGCCTGACTGCCCTTGACGTAGAAGGTGTCCTGCATCTGGCGGGCGGGATGGTCAGGGCCGAAGTTGAGGGCATCGAAGTTGTACCACTCGGCCTCCAGCTCAGGACCCTGCGCGATGCTCCAACCCATGGAGACGAAGAAGTCCTCCACATCTTCCATGAGTTTGGACAACGGGTGGCGGGCGCCCTGGGGGCGGCGGTTGACCGGCAGGGTCATATCCACCTGTTCGGCGGCCAGGCGGCGGGACTCCTCCTCCTGGCGCAGCTGCCGCTCCTTGAGCCCGTAGGCACGGCCGAAGTCGGCCTTGAGCTTGCCTGCCAGACGCCCGGCGGTCTTCTTCTGATCCGCTGGCAGCCGTCCGATGATCCGGCCTGATCCGGCCAGGGCTGAACCTGTCCCTGCATACTTGGCCTTGATCGCCTTGAGTTCTTCCAGATCGGAGGCTTCGCGAATCCTGCCGATGCCCTCGTTGACCTCGTCGGTCATCGCCGCGGGGTCGAATTCTTCCTGTGCCACCATGGACCTTTCCACTGTTGCCAATGCCGTGTCCGGGCCGCGAATCAGCGGAAATCCCGGTCGTTGACGCCTTCACATTCTTTCAATACGACTCGACATGGCCATGGCGTAGAGCAGCACCGCCGCCGAGGTGGCCAAGTTGAGTGATTCAGCCCGCCCGTATATGGGTATGCGGACGATCTGATCCATGGACTGCAACAGGTCATTGGGCAGTCCACGTGCCTCATTGCCGAAGAGAAGGGCCATGGGCTGACCCGCTGAATCCGGCTGTGACAGGGCGCCGCTTGCCATCAAATCAGTCAGGGAGCGGACCGGTTTGTCCGGCGTGCCATAGACATCGGCCGCCACCATGATCCGTCCCTGCCGTCTGCACAGGGCCAGGAAGTCCTCGGTGCCCATAGTTATCAGGGGTATATGAAAGGCCGATCCAGCTGTGGAGCGAATGACCTTGGGATTGGTGGGTTCCACGCACTGGTCCACGAGAATGACCGCCCTGCAACCGGCAGCGTCGGCGGTGCGGATGACGGTTCCGGCGTTGCCTGGATCACGAATCTGCCAGAAGGCTGCCACCAGGTCGGACCCCTCCCCGGTCAGGCTGCGGGGATCGTCAAGGTCCGTCGGCTGGGCCTGGAATCCGTCCGTGCGCGCCTGAGCCAGGATCCCCTGGGCATTGCCGCTGATGGCACGCATGACCCGGGCGGAGACGAAGTGCCCGTAGCAATCAGGCAGCTCCCTGGCCTGCTCCATGATGGCGCCTACGGTCTCGTTGAGCGGGCGCAGACGGCTTCCCTGGGCTGCAGGAGAGGACTCATCCGCCTGAATATAGAGGTCAGTCAGCAGGTCGGGACGCCAGCGGACCGCCTCGCGCACGCTCTGCGGCCCCTCTATCAGGAAGCGGCCATGACGATGCCGGGCCCGCCGATCCTGCAGTTCAGCCAAGCGATGAACGCGTTGGGCATGGGGATTGTCAAGAAGGGTGTCATCAAAGGGCATGGGCACCACTCTAGCCCCGCCAGTCGAGAGCCCCGCAGTCCAGAAGCCTGCGGCTTCACCTCGGTGAATCTACATCTGTGGGAAAGTTCACTGAAAGAAAGGTCTGCGCCCCTTGTGCTCGGCGAACAAGGGGCTAGTGTGAAAGAACCGGTCGGGTCGACCACGTCCGTCGTTGGTATGGCGCAGACCGACCATCACTCATCTGGCTTGGCCAGAATCATTGTGAGGAGACGATATGCCCGTATACACACTTCCCGATCTGCCCTACGACTACTCGGCGCTGGAGCCGTACGTGTCCGGCAAGATCATGGAGCTGCACCATGACAAGCACCATCAGGCTTATGTGAACGGTGCCAACAAGGCCCTGGAGCAGATCCACGACGCGGCCGAGTCCGGCAACGTGGCTCAGTCCAACCTGCTGGAGAAGAACCTGGCCTTCAACCTGGCCGGGCACAAGAACCACTCCATCTTCTGGAAGAACATGGCCCCGGCCATCGGCCAGGAGCCCACTGGCGAGCTCAAGGCCGCCATCGAGGACCAGTTCGGGTCCTTCCAGGGCTTCCAGACTTACTTCGAGTCCATGTGCGCAGGCATCCAGGGCTCCGGCTGGGCCGTCCTTGCCTGGGATACCCTGGGCGAGCGCCTGGTCACCCTGCAGATGTACGACCACCAGGGCAACCTGCCCGTCACCATCTTCCCGCTGGTTCTGCTGGACCTCTGGGAGCACGCCTACTACCTGGAGTACCTGAACGACCGGGCCAGCTACGTCAAGGCCTGGTGGCACATCGTCAACTGGGAGGATGCTTCCAAGCGCTTTGACGAGGTGCGCAACATCAACACCACACTGGCCAGGTAAAAGACCAGCGCTTCCACCCACAGGCGGACCTCGGTCCTTTCCCCTCTCTGCGGGAGGCGGAAAGGACCGGGGTCCCTCCATATCCGGAGTCTGCTGCAGAAATCGCCGACAGTCCCCGACAGTCAGTTGCCGAAGAAGGCGATGGAGCCGGTCAGCGCAGCCACGGTAAGGGAAATCGCGGGCACGGCCAGGCATATGAGCAGGAAGCCCGCATCACGTGGTCTGATCTGGGAGACCCGGGCATGGGTGCGCGGTGTGCTGCCGCCGAAGCCCCTGGCCTCCATGGCCGTGGCCAAGGTCGTCGAACGCCTGATGGACAGGACCAACAGGGCGAAAGCCTGTGGCATAAAGGCCTTGAAACGGTTCTCATCGCCCAGTCCACGGCTGCGACGCGAGGCGGTCAGGGCCGACCAATCATCCTTGAGAACAGTGAAGAGCCGCATACCGGCCAGCCCCCCGTAGACGAAGCGATCAGGCAGGTGGAGCACCTGGCTGAAGGCGTCGGCCAGGTCGGTAGCGTCTATTCCCAGTACGGTGATGATGGCGGGGATTCCGATGGCCAGGATTCGCAAGGCAGTGGCCAGGGCCAGATCCAGCGAGCGCTGGGTGATGTGGATCATTCCCCACTGCCAGAAGGTCGCGCCGCCGCTCTTGCCATAGAGGATGATCGCCAGGGCCGAACCTGGCGCCCCCAGGAAGATGGGCCAGGTGGATCTGACCACGCGCAGGGGCGTGAAGCCTGCCGAGCCCAGCAGCAGGAACTCCAGAATCAGGGCCGTCGTGGCCGAGACCGAGTCCAGGCTGATCAGCAGGGGCAGAGCCGCCAGAAAGGCCCCGATCAGACGGAAGGCCGGATTGATGGAGGCTATGTATGGCGACCGGCTGGCCGGCTTGACCGGCTCGTCCCGCTGGTCCATTGGTGTGACGGTCAGCCTGGCGGCAACAGTCTTCTGACGAGTCTGCAAATCTGACCCGGCTGCAGGCCAGACGGTCTTCTGGGCTCCCGGAGGCGTCATCTCCACCAGACGGGCATCCAGGGCCTGAACCAGCTCCCGGTCGTGGGTGACCAGGATGATGCAGGCTCCCTGGTCGCGCAGGTCTGCAATCAGCTGGGCCATGCTGACCCAGGTGTTCCTGTCCTGGCCGAAGGTGGGCTCGTCAAGAATCAGCACCTGGGGTGCAGCGGCCAGGGCCGAGGCCACGGTGAGCCGCCTCTTTTCGCCGCCCGAGAGCGTGTAGGGGTTGGCGCGGGCATACTGCCTCAGCCTGAAGCGGCCCAACAGTTCCTGGGCACGAACCTGGGCCTGCTCCTCGCTCATGCCGGTGCGGATAGGGGCCAGTTTGACCTCATCCAGAACCGTACCCCGGGCGAACTGATGCTCAGGATTCTGAAAGACGTAGGCGATGCGCGCGGCCAGCTGGGATGAGGTCCACCGGATGGGCTCGGGCTCCTCAGGCATCTGCCCCTGGGGTCCCCGAAGCAGGCGATCCCGGGCAAGGACCGAACCGGTCACCGGCTCCAGCAGACCAGCCAGGGTCATGGCCAAAGTGGACTTGCCGGCCCCGTTGGCCCCCACCAGGGCGGTGACCTGACCGGCCCTGAATTCCAGATTGATGTGCTCGGCCACTGCCTTGCCCTGACGACCCACCGCCAGATCCTGAGCAGCCAGCAGGACGGGATGACCATCCTGGCCGGAGCAGGATTGCCTTGACCTGGCCTGGACCCGTCCAAGCTCAGGGAGCGAATCCCCGGCGCTCCTGTAGGCTTCTGGAACCCAGACACCCAGGGATGCCAGGTCCAACCCGGAATCAGTGAAGACCTCCTGGGGGCTGCCGTCGGCCATGATCACAGTCTTGCGATAGGCCGCAGCACCCGAACCGCCGGTGCCATCTTCAACCTCGCCCAGCCCAAGCACGATGACCCGGTCGATCATGTCCATCCAAGGTCCTGCCCGGTGCTCGACCAGAACCATGGTGGAGCCTTGCCGGTCCAGGACCTTCCTGACGGCATCTACTATCTGCTCGACGCCGACCGGGTCCAGGTTGGCCGTAGGTTCGTCCAATAAGAGCAGCCCAGGCTGCATGGCCAGGGCGCCGGCCAGGGCCAGACGCTGCATCTGCCCTCCGCTCAGGTGCATGGTGGACCGGGTCAGTTGCAGGTCAGCCAAACCCACCTCGGCCATGGCCTTCCGCACCCGTGGCCAAATCTCCTGGCGGGGCAGCCCCATGTTCTCGGGCCCGAAGGCCACATTGTCACCCAACCGTTGAAAGATGGCCTGAGCATCCGGATCCTGCAGGACCAGGCCCACACGCCCCCGGCTGGAGACAGCGGGATTACCGTCAATCAGGACCTGGCCCTGGGTCACCCCGCCCTCGTCATCCTCTACCTGGTCCTGGCTGCTCTGCGGGGCATGATCGCCCAGCAACCCGGCCACACCCTCAAGGATTGTCGATTTGCCAATGCCGGAAGCTCCCAGCAGAAGCACCCGCTGACCTGCAGGAATGCTCAGGGAAAGATCCCTGACGGCGAAGTGGTTCCGGTAGGCATGCCGATAACCCCAGCCGCGCAGTTCCAAGGCCGCTGGTCGGTAGGGGTTGTCCTGGATGCTCTGGTCCACGCCCGGGCCTCTACTTCCCGGCCGTACGAATATCGCGGCCGGAGGCGAAGCGGTCCAGAGCTCCGGTCGCGGCGATGGCCTTATAGAGGTACCAAACCAGCACTCCGGCAATCAGAGCACCCGAAATCAGGGTGGCTATCAGATAGATCACCCCGTAGGGACCGGTCAGGTTGATGGCCTGCAGGTGCGTGCAGAAGGAATACAGCCAGCAGCCGAAACCAGCTGCCGCACCGGACAGCGCCACCGTGGACATGTTCCAGCGCCGGTAACGCAGCAGCATGAAGACCAGCTCGGCCATGAAGCCCTGAAGCAGACCGATCAGTATGGTCTCCACAGGCACCCAGAGGCTGCCCAGCAGCGACTCCAGGATGGCTGCGACCAACTCGGCATAGACGGCAGCCCCCGGCTTGCGCACGATGACTAGGGCCAAGGGCCCGGCGAATAGATAGAGACCGTTGAGGATACCTCCCAGACCGGGCACAACCCCGTCCAGGAAGGACCAGGGAATGGTGGTCACCATGGCGACCACCCAGTAGATGACGGCGGAAGCCACACCGATGACCGAGGCGACGGCGATATCCACCACCCTCCACCGTTTGGAGGGGATTCTGACCTGGGAGGGAGTCCCCCCGGACTCCGGCTCTGATCCGGAAGCAGTATTGTTCATGAAATGACCATCGGTCATGATCTTGTGCCTTTCCTCGGGGCGCTCCCTATGAGCGCCATCCCGTTCAGGCACGGGTCCAGTGACATCCGTGCGCCGGCATTGCCCGGTAAACGTTCGTCCGGTTGAGGCTGAGCCTCCTCTCAGCCGCACGCCCTCAGGCATACGGCCCCCGTGTCACCTGCCATCCTAGAACATACGATGGTCAAGGGAATCCAGCAGGAGGGCCTCGGTGATGATGTTGTCGACCAGCCCCTGCAGGGAGATGGACTCGTTCGGACTGTGGGCATTGGACTGGGGATCCTCGGGGCCGGTCACCAGAACCTGAGCCTCAGGGAAGAGCCGCTTGAGTTCGGGAATGAAGGGGATGGATCCGCCCTCGCCCTTGTTGACCGGGTCGCGTCCGAAGGCCTGCCGCATGGCCTCCTCGGCCTGCCGGACCACCGGGCTGTCGGCATCCATGGCCCATCCCATGCCCATGTCGCCGGGCGTGACCTCCACCCTGGCCCCATGAGGGGCATGGGCAATCAGGAAATCGGCCAGTGCCTGCGCGGCCTGCTCGGGCCGCTGGGTGGGGGCGGTGCGCAGGGAAATGCGGAAGCGGGTCTTATCGGCCAGCACGTTGAAGGACCCCTCCACCGGGTGGGCATCGAAGCCGATCACCGCCGCCGCCGGCTTGGTCCAGAGCCGGGAGGCCAGGGAGTCGGTTCCGGCCAGCCTGTAGGAGTCCACCACCCCGGCATCGGCACACAGCTGGGCCTGGTCCAGGTCACGCTGCAGGCCGCCGATGGGTTGGCCGCCCTCCAGGCCGGGCACGGCAAGCTGGCCCTGGTCGTCATACATGGAGGCGATCAGCATGGCGGCCAGGGTGTTGGCATCCAGGATGGGCCCGCCGAACTGCCCGGAATGGACCGGATGCTCCAGGGCTGTGACCGTGACATCCAGGTCCGCATTCCCTCGCAGTGAAGTGGTCAGGCTTGGGGTGTCCGCCGACCAGTTGCCCGAGTCGGCCACGATGATCAGGTCCGATGCGAAGTCGCCCCGATGAGCCTGGAGGAAGGGGATGAAGCTGCGCGAGCCCATCTCCTCCTCACCCTCGATGAAGACCTTGACATTGACGCGCAGGTCCTTGTCCAAGGCGTGCAGGGCCCCCGAGTGGATGGCGATGCCGCCGCCGTCGTCGGCCGATCCGCGTCCGTAGAGCCGTCCATCCTTCTCGACACCGGTAAAGGGATCAGTGGACCACTGGGAGGGATCGGGCACCGGCTGCACATCGTGATGGGCATAGAGAAGGACAGTCGGGGCATCGGGATCCACCTGCCGGGATCCGATCACCTCGAAGGCGCCCGGGGTGCCGTCAGGATTGGTGGCCTGGACCACCCGGGCATCCACGCCCACCTGTCTAAGCTGCCCGGCCACATAGTCGGCCGAGCGGCGCATGTGATCCCCGGTGATCCCCTTGGCCGAGACCGAGGCCAGGGCGATCTTGTCCTTGAGCAGATCGACGATCCGGCTTCTATCGTCCTGCACACGGGTGCGGATCGTCTCCAGGCCCAGTCCCGCCATCGCTACCTCCTATAATTGCTTGCGTATCAATGCTTGCGAGTCTAGGCGTCACCGTAACCTGTTCGCATGACATGGAACCCCTTCTCACGCAAGGATCGACGGGACAAAGAGGCGGAGGCGGACCAGAAGGCCTCCACTGAAGAGGCACGAGGCAAGGGACGCCCCACCCCTAAGCGCAAGCAGGCCGAGGCCCGGAACCTGCGCCCTCTGGTCCCCAAGGACCGCAAGGCCTCACGCAAGGCCGCCAAGGCCAGGATCCGAGCCCGTGAGGATGCCCAGTACGAGGCCATGAGGACCGGCGACATCGACCACATGCCCAAGTCGGAGCGCCTTCCCTGGAGAATCTACATCCGCGACTATGTGGATGCCCGCTTCAATCTGCTGGAATGGATCTTCCCGGCCATCATCCTCATGTTCGTGGCCACCCTGATGGGTATGTTCGTGGGTCCGCAGCATTACGCCACTTTCACCATGGTGGTGACCATCCTTCTATATGGCTACCTGATCGTGGCCCTGATCGACACCTGGCTGATGTGGCGCAAGCTCAAGCGGCTGCTGATCGACAAGTTCGGCGAGCGCTCGGTGGCCAAGGGTTCACGCTCGGCCTCCTATGCATGGCAGCGGGCTATGATGGTCCGGCGCTGGCGGGTCCCCAAGCCCAGCCAGAGCAAGCGTGGGCACTGGCCCAAGTGACAGCCGGTTGTCCTGACTTACCGACCCATCGATTAGCCGCGCCGCCCGGTTCCACTTGAGGTTCCGGGCGTTCTTCGTATTCACTCCACATTCTGCTGATGGTCTTCATTCTCCCAGCCTCCACGGCTAGCATTGATTGTTATGCAGCAATCGATCAACCAACCCGGTACGCAGTCCCTGGACCCCTGGGATGCCAACAGCCGCCAGTACGACACCATCATCATCGGATCCGGTCCGGGCGGCTATGCCACGGCCCTGCGCACGGCAGAGCTGGGCGGAAGGGTGGCCCTGGTCGAGCAGGACCCTGTGGTCGGCGGCGTCTGCCTGAACCGCGGATGCATCCCCACCAAGGCCCTGCTGACCGCCACCCAGGTTCTCGAACAGGCTGACCTTGGGGCCGCCATGGGCATTAATATCGAGTCGGCAGACATCGACTACCAGAAGCTCCAGGATTATCAGGACCGAATGGTGGACGCCATGACCGGCGGCCTGTCGAGCCTGCTGAAGCAACGCGGCATCACCGTGGTGCACGGCCACGGCACCATCGTCGGTGACGGCCTGGTGGAGGTGACCGACGATGACGGCAATCGAACCCGCCTGACAACCTGCGACACCATCCTGGCCACCGGTTCTCATGCCAGGGCCCTGGAAGAACTCCCCTTCGATGATCTGGTCATCGACACCGACCGGGCCCTGACCCTCAAGCCTTTCCCCCACCGGGCTCTGATTATCGGATCAGGGGCTGTGGCCCTGGAATTCGCCACCATTTGGAATCAAGCCGGTTGCCAGGTGACCCTGATGGTCAGACGGGACCGGGTGCTCTCCCACTGGGGTCGGCGGACCGGTCAGATTCTGACCCGGGAGTTGGAGCGTCAGGGAATTCAGATCATCACCCACGCCCGCTGTTCGGGCGGGCACCGTCTACCCGCTGATGGAGGCATTCAGGTCGACTACCGGCCAACGGACGACAAGGGCCAGGCGGGAACGATCGAGACTGATCTGGTCCTGGTGGCCATCGGCAGGGACCCCAATACCGATCCCGAGCACATGAAGGAGCTGGGCATCGATCTGGACGACCATGGCCAGGTCCTGACCGACTCCCAGGGGCGCACCAGCCGTGACCGGGTCTGGGCCCTGGGCGACATCACCCCGGGTCACCATCTGGCCCACAGGGCCTTCCAGCAGGGCATCACCCTGGCCGATGCCGCCTCCGGCCTGGACCCCGAGCCGGTCAACGAGGCCACCATCCCCCGCGTGGTCTTCTCCTCCCCCCAGGCCGCAGCTGTGGGCTTCAGCCGTCAGGAAGCCGAGGACGATCCATCGCTGAACCAGGTCAAGGAGACCATCTACCCCATGATGTCCAACTCGCGCATGCGCATGAGCGGCATGCAGGGAACCCTCAGCCTGATCACCGCCTGCCCGGCCACCGACATGGAGAAGCAGATGGTTGTCGGTCTGGAGATGGTATCCCCCCAGGCCTCCGAGAACATCGCCGAGGCCCAGCAGCTGGTTGGCAACCAGATCCCCCTGCACCGGGCGGCCGGGCTCATCCACCCCCATCCCACCTTCTCGGAAGCCATTGGAGAGGCCCTGCTCAAGGCTGACGGCAGACCCCTGAACATGCGGTAGGCATGCGGTAGACTGGTCAACCAGTGAACGTTTCCAAGTGAGGATGGCATGGCTACAGAGGACACCAAGGGCAAAAAAGCAAAAAAGAAGACCAGCACGATCAGTCAAATCATCAAGATCTACCAATTCACTTACGCAGAGGACAAGGCCCTTCCCTGGCTGCTGGCCGCGGCCATTCTGGTACCCACACTGATAGCGGTGGTAATCTGCCTGCTGGCCCACTTCGGCTGGCTGTCATGGATTCTGACCGTGCTTCTGGGCATCATGGTCGGCCTGCTCCTGGCCACCATGACCCTGACCAGACGCTCCGACCGGGTCGGCTACGCCAAGATGGAGGGTCGTCCAGGCGCTGCCGCCGCCGTGCTGAGCAGCATCTCCAAGGCAGGCTTCTCCTTCCCCCAGGAACCCGTCTGGATCGACGCCAAGACCAAGGATGCCGTCTGGAGGGGCACCGGTCGCACCGGGGTCTACCTGATAGCCGAGGGCGATTACAACCGCGTCAACAAGGCCATGAACCGCGAGGAGGAGAAAATCCGCCGCATCACCCGTGGGTCTGCCATACCCATATACCGGATCAGCGTGGGCCACGGCCCCGACCAGGTTCCGCTGAACAAGCTCCAGCGCACCGTGGTCAAAAAGAAGATCAAGCTGACCGCCACCGAGCTGGAGACCCTGAACGACCGGCTGGTCACCCTGCAAAAGCGGCAGAGCGCCCTGGGAATGCCCAAGGGCATCGATCCGACCAGGATACACGTCAGCCGCAAGGCCATGCGCGGGCGCTGATGTTTTGAAGGTCCCGGCATCTTCCAGCAGGGAGGCGCCGGGACCTTCGCATGAAACACCCCCGTAACCTCAGTGGCGAATTGCCGAAAAAACCGGTCCCCTAGACTGGGTGACCGTTACGGTTTCCACGAAAGGAGCAGTTCAGTGAGCGAACTTAAGTCAAAGGCCGATTGCGAAGCTCTGATAAACCAGGAGGGCGTGGAATATGTCTCAGTCAGGTTCACGGACCTGATCGGGGTCCAGCAGCACTTCACCGTCCCCGCCAGCGAATTCCTCAAAGAGGCTTTCACGGACGGCATGGCCTTCGACGGCTCCTCCGTCCAAGGCTTCCAAGCCATCAACGAGTCCGACATGAAGCTGATTCCGGATCCTGAAACAGCCTATCTGGATCCCTTCCGCCGCCACCGCACTTTGAATGTGGCTTTCTCCATCGTGGACCCGGTGACCGACGAGCCCTACTCCCGCGACCCCCGGCAGATCGCTTCCAAGGCCGAGGCCTACCTGCGCTCCACCGGCATCGCCGACACGGCTTCCTTCGCTCCTGAGGCTGAGTTCTTCATCTTCGACAAGGTCCGCTTCGAGAACAGCATGCAACGCTCCTTCTACGAGGTCGACTCCATCGAGGCCCCCTGGAACTCGGGCGTGGATGTCGAGGAGGACGGCTCCGACAACATCGGTTTCAAGAACCGGGTCAAGAAGGGCTACTTCCCAGTACCGCCAATTGACCACTATCAGGATCTGCGCGACGACATGGTGGCCAACCTGCAGAAGGTGGGCCTGATTCTGGAGCGCTCCCATCACGAGGTGGGCGGCGCCGGCCAGCAGGAGATCAACTACCGCTTCAACACCCTGCTGCACGCTGGCGACGACCTGATGAAGTACAAGTACGTGGTCCACGAGACCGCTGCCATGGCCGGCAAGGCGGCCACCTTCATGCCCAAGCCCATCGCTGGGGACAACGGAACCGGCATGCACTGCCACCAGTCCCTCTGGAAGGATGGCAAGCCCCTCTTCTACGACGAGAATGGCTACGGCGGGCTCTCCGACATCGCCCGCTGGTATGTGGGCGGCCTGATCGAGCATGCCTCGTCCGTCCTGGCTTTCACCAACCCCTCCACCAACTCCTACAAGCGGCTGGTGCCCGGGTATGAGGCCCCGGTCAACCTGGTCTACTCCGCCCGGAACCGTTCGGCGGCCATCCGCATCCCCCTGGCCGGCACCTCACCAGCTGCCAAGCGGATCGAGTTCCGTGCCCCCGACCCCTCCTGCAACCCCTTCCTGGCCTTCTCGGCCCAGCTGATGGCGGGACTGGACGGCATCCTCAACCACACCGAGCCTCCGGCACCCATCGACAAGGACCTCTACGAGCTGCCTCCGGAGGAGCACGCCCAGATCAAGCAGGTGCCCGGCTCCCTGGAGGAGGCCCTGAACGCCCTGGAGGAGGACCACGACTTCCTCAGCGAGGGCGACGTCTTCACCGACGATCTGATCCAGACCTGGCTGGACTTGAAGCGCGGTGAACTGGACCAGACCCGTCTGGCCCCCACCCCCCTGGAGTACGAGCTCTACTTCCACATCTGAGTTCGCATGACGACCAAGGCCGGCTGACCGGACAGGTCGCAAAAGGCCCGATTCTTCCTGCTGAGGGATCGGGCCTTTTGCGTCGTCACACAACCATCGGCATTCGCCCATTGATGGCAACACGCCAGCCCCGGCATACCGGCAGGCGGTCAGGCCAGAATGAGGAGAGGTATGGAAACAGATCCGATGGAGGTGGAGACCGATGCGCTGGCTGCGTGAGTTCATGGAGTTGCCCGTATATCTGCGAGCCATGCTCATCGTGGACCTCATGTGCAACTTCGGCATCGGCCTGGTCATGCCCATTGAGTTGCTCTTCGCCACCCACTCCCTGGGCGCCACCATGAGCGAGGCCGCCCTTCTGGTGACCATCAGCTCGGTGGGGTCCCTGATCTCCAACCCCATCATCGGATGGGTCTCGGACCGTCGCTCCTCCTGGCTGGCCATGCACACGGCCATGATCTTCTCGGTCATCGGCCCCCTGATCTTCACCATGGCCCACGACTACCGGGCAGCGGTGGCGGGCGCCTTCGTCTCGGGCCTGGGGATGGGCATGCAGACCTCCTGGGCCAGCATTCTGACACAGATCTCCACCAGGGAGCAACACCGGATCGTCTACGGAATCAACCAGGCCGAGCTCAACCTGGGCATCGGCCTGGGAGCGGCCGTGGGCGGACTGCTGGCCGCGGGCGGTCAGGACTTCCTCTATCGCATTGGTTTTGGCGGCAGGGCCCTGGGATTCGCCCTGCTCAGCCTGTCCCTGCTGGTCATCGAACGCCACTGGCAGCTGCGTCGCCTGACGGCCGAGCTCAAGGCCCAGGCGGAGCGGGAGGCCATCAAGGAATCCGCCGGGGCAACCCACCCTCTTCAGGCCAGCCAGCCGAACAGGAAGGAAAACACAACCATCAACGGCACCTTCGGAGGGCGGACCAGCTCACTGACCAGGGTGCTGGCATCCATGGCCCTGCTGACCCTGGGCACCTTCTTCATGGACCTGTTCGGCTACTCCCAGTTCGACGCCGGCCTGGTCACCACCCTGATCTCCGATCCGCACATCCCCCGCTGGTCCCTGTCGGTGGTGGATGTGGTCAACACCTTCTCGGTGGTCATCATGAACATCGTGCTGCTGCCCCGCCTCAAGGACGCCAACCATGTGCGAATGTTGCGCACCGTACCGGTCTTCTGGGCTGCGGCCTGGGTGATCATCGTCCTGGGCCTGCGCCTGGATTCCACTGCCGGCGCCCTGAGCGTGGCATCCCTGGGCATCACCATCTTCGGGCTGGGCGAGGTCATGATGGGCATCTCCCAGCCGGTGGTGGCCGCCGAGCTGGCCGGACCCTCGTTCAGCGGGCGCATGTTTGGCCTGCTCAACACCGCCGCTTCCCTGGGCTACATCGTGGGACCCATGTTCGCCTCTTACATCCTGGCCGGGCATGAGGCCATTCCCTTCCTGGCCATGTGCGCCATCGGCCTGGTCGTGCTGGCCGTCCCCTGGTTCCTGGCCATCCCCTCGCAGCAGATCACCAGCAAGAAGAGCCCGGCCGCCGTCTGACCTCAGGCAAGGCGCGGAACCGGATTGGAAACTTTGAAGGGTGGTTGATTCGAAGCCCGACCGAGAAAGCATACCGGCAGTGGCCAGTCCAGCAGACCGTGTTATCTCTTGAGAGTCAGTCTTCATCGGCTGCCCTATGGGCATCGCCGGGCTCCGAACCCGCCATCAGGGTCTTGGCCAGGTCCACAAACCGTCTGGTCAGCGGAGAATCGTCCAGGGAACCATCTGGTCTGAGCACGGCCGGACGTCCGGACTCCCCCGACTCGCGCAGGTCGGTCTGCAGGGGCAGTTGTTCCAGCAGGGGCACCTGATACCCCAGATCCCGGGTCAGCTGGTCGGCCACACGCTGGCCTCCCCCCTGACCGAAGATGCGCAGACGCTCGCCATTGTGCTCGTACCAGGACATGTTTTCGATCACACCCTGGACCTTGGTGGGCAGCTGGAGGGCCACCAGCCCTGAACGCACGGCAACCTGCGAGGCCGAAGGTTGGGGGGTGGTGACCACGATCAGTCGGCTGTTGGGCAGAGCCTGGGCCACGGACAGGGCCATGTCTCCGGTGCCTGGGGCCAGATCCAGCAGGAGCACGTCGGGGTCGCCCCACCAGACATCGGAGAGGAACTGCTCCAGCGAGCGCTGCAGGCGCGGACCCCTCCAGAGGATGGCCCGATCCGAACCGGCGAACATGCCGATGGAGATCAGCTTGACCCCCCAGGCAGTGACCGGCATCAGCATGCCGTGCAGATTGGTGGGCCTGCTGTGCACGCCGAAGAGCCCAGGCAGGGAGAACCCGTAGATGTCCGCGTCGATGGCGGCCGTGTCATAACCCAGTGCTGCCAGCGTGGCCGCCAGATTGACGGTCACCGAGGACTTGCCCACGCCTCCCTTGCCCGAGGCGATGGCGAAGATGCGGGTGCCCACGCCAGGCTTGGAGAAGGGATTGCTGCGCCGGGCCGCCTTGAGGTCGGCCACCAGGTTGTCCAGCTTCTCCCGACTCATGGAGGAGACATCGATATGCGGGCGCAGCCGAGCTCGCGGATAGGAGGTCACGGTCCCGTTGATCTGGTTGGTGATGGTGGTCGACAGCGGGCATCCCTTGATGGTCAGCTCCACCCGCACGGTCACCTCATAGTCGGCCTGGACATCCCTGGCTGGCTCGACGATGATGTCGGTGATCATGCCCAGATCGGTGATGGACCGTCCCAGTTCCGGATCGATGACCCGACTGAGCCGCTCATAGACCTCCCCCTTTATTCTTCGAGGCAGCTCCTCCAGATTCCGGGTCCCTTCCTTGCGATGCTCTACTTGTTCCATGCCGTCACCATATCGCGCCCAGCCATCGGCTGCCAGGGGACGGCTGGTCGGATATTGCGAATGTCACAATCAACCTTGGGCCGGTTTGGGGTCGCCGGTGTCAAGCAGGCGGTGGAAGCCCGCCTCGTCCAGGATGGGCAGGCCCAGGCTCTCAGCCTTGTCGGCCTTGGATCCCGGGTTGGCGCCGACCACCACATAGGTGGTCTTTTTGCTGACGGACCCCGAGGCCTTGCCGCCGCGCTCCACGATGGCCTCCTTGGCGGAGTCCCTGGAGAAGTCCTCCAGACTGCCGGTGACCACAACGGTCATGCCCTTCAGCGTCTGCGGCTTGGTGCTGCGTTCGACGTGAGCACCCACCCCGGCGGCCTGCCAGGCATCCAGGATACGTCCACGCCAGTCGCCGGGCTGTCGAGCGCCCTGGAACCAGTCGTGGACGGAGTGCGCAATTTCCGGGCCCACCCCGTCCAGCTCGAACAGGTCCTCCACGCTGGCCTCCTCCACGGCCTTGAGCGACGGGAAGCGGGTGGCTATGGCCCGGGCCGAGGTCGGTCCCAGGTGCCGAATGGACAGAGCAACCAGAACCCTCCACAGGTCGGCATGCCTGGCCTTGTCGATCTCTTCCAGCATCTGCAGGGTGTTCCTGGAGGGTTGGGCATCGGCAGTGCCCAGGGCGGCCTCCTGGACCTGGGTCTCATGACTGTTCATGGCCCGCTCGCCCTGGTTATAGAAGGCGGGCACCCGGTACCAGAGACCGCTGCCGCCAGTCCGACGCTTGGTCGTGGTGCGACCCTGCCGACCTTCCACCTCCACCTGCTCCATCAGGGGAACCTCACGCCAGACATAGACCTGACGCAGGTCCTCAACCTTCAGGTCGAACAGGCCGGCCTCGCTGGTCAGGACCGGATCCTGACGCGGGGGAAGCTTCAAATCCGGGTCCGGCTGGTAGGCAGCAGCCTGGCCGCCCTGGTCAACCAGGACCTCACGCAGGCCGGGGGCATAGACTTCAACGGAATCAGGCCGGTTCTCATCCGGATTGGTCAGGGCTATGGCGCTCTGCTCCCCCAGGTGCTCGATGTCCAGGGCCTTTCGCGAGGCCATGTGGATGATCCGCTCGGTCAGCTGGGCCGGACAGGACTCCACATTGGGGCAGCGGATGTCCACGTCGCCCTCCTTGGCCGGAGCCAGCCGAGCGCCGCAGCTGGGGCAGGTATCGGGCATGATGAAGGGTCTCAGGTCCTTCTCGCGCCCCTTCCTGGCTTCGACGACCGGTCCGACCAGCTCGGGGATCACATCGCCTGCCTTGCGGACCACCACCGTGTCCCCAATCAGAATGCCCTTGCGCTTGACCTCGGAGGCGTTGTGAAGAGTGGTCCTGGAGACCGTGGACCCGGCCACGGTGACCGGGGTGAGAACCGCCACCGGGGTGATCCGCCCGGTCCGGCCCACCTGGACGGTGATATCCAGAAGCCGGGTATTGACCTCCTCCGGAGGGTACTTGTAGGCCACGGCCCAGCGGGGGGCACGGGAGGTGGCACCCAGCCTGCGCTGAAGATCCCGGTCCTGAAGCTTGACCACGATGCCGTCCAGGGCGTGCTCGATGTCATTGCGGTGCTGGCCGTAATAGTCGATCATGTCAAGAATCTGGTCGAAGGAGGTGACGACCCGGTTGTGGGGTGAGACCGGAATCCCCCACTGCTTATAGAGGTCGTAGGCCTGGGACTGGTCGATGACCTCGTCATGGGACCCCTTGGGATGGGCCGGGCCCCACCTCAGGGAGCCCAGGCCATGGGCGTAGAAGCTCAGACGACGGCTGGCCGTGATGCGTGGATCCTTCTGCCTCAGGGATCCGGCGGCGGCGTTGCGGGGGTTGGCGAAGGGCGCCTTGCCCTCCTGCTCCTGCTGCCCGTTCAAGGCGTTGAAGTCATCGAACCGCATGAAGACCTCGCCGCGGACCTCCACGAATTCGGGGATGTCGCGGGACGGGCCCGACAGGTTCTGGGGAATGCTTGGAATGGTCCTGACGTTGAGGGTGATGTCCTCGCCGGTCACCCCGTCCCCCCTGGTCAGGCCCTGCTCCAGGACCCCGTTGCGGTAGAGGAGGTTAAGGGCCAGGCCGTCTATCTTGACCTCGCTGGTCATGGGCAGGGCCTTGTCCTGCGGCCAATCGAGCTCGTTGCGAAGCCCGTCATACCATTGGCGCAGCTCGGCGACACTGAAAACGTCATCCAGGCTGAGCATCCGGGAGGGGTGACGAACGGAGGCGAAGTCGTTGGAGAAGGTCCCCCCGACCCGGTGCGTCGGCGACTGGGGGGTATCCAGGCTGGGGAAGCGGGACTCCAGCTCCTGCAGGCAACGCATCCTGGCGTCATAGGCCGCGTCGGAGGAGACCGGCGCATCGTCTATATAGTAGGCGACCTGGTCGGACTCGACCCAGGCGGCCAGCCTGGACCAGAGGCGCTGGGCCTGTTGGGCTCCCAAGGAGTCAAGGTCAAGCTCCCCCAGTCGCATGGCATCAGCATCGTCGGGCTGGAGGGAGGCTATCCATCGGTCAGTACCCGGCCTGGGCCTGGATTCGGCATTCCCGCCCTCATCACTGGTTTGCCGATTATCTTCCTGAGCTGTTTTGTCATGCATTGAGCGACCTCATGAACTGTGCCTGTACCACATCAACACCTTCATTATCGTCGTCGTTCATCCTGGCGGCCGCCATTGACAGTGTTCGGGCGGGGACAAAGAGCCCGCCGTCCACACAGATGCGCGCGGCCTGGCGCACTATGGAGGCCACCTCGGTGTGAGGCCAGACCGGCAGGCCATGTTCGGCCAGCACCCGACGGGCCTGCCGGTGGTCTTCGGGCAGGACCACGCACTGGGAGCGGGCCCTGGCCTGCAGCTCGGCCAGCTCACTCTTGAGGGCCGGTATCCGGTCGGGACTGATGTGCTCGCTCATCAAATAAGCCGCTGCAGCCACGTCGAACTCATCGCGCATCCATGAGGCATAGGCCAGACGGTAGTAAGCGAAGGAGGCATCGTCACGGTCCAGGGCCACCCGCAGGGCGTTCAGGGTGGCAGCCCGGGCCGAATCCCAGTCCTCCCGGTTGGCCAGCATGACCGCCAGCTTCAGGTGGGAGAGCGGGTAGGCGGGCGCATAGGCCACCATGGCGTTCAGATGCTTGAGGGCAGCCTGATCCTCCTTGAGCTGGGCCAGCAGGTCGGCAATTTCCAGGTGGGCGTAGAAGAGGTTGTCAGGAATGAGCAGGGTCCGCTCCCCCGGTGTGGCGAAGAGGCGGTTATAGACCACACGCTCGGCGTATGAATTGAAGTAGCGGGGCACCTGGCCCTCAGCCGCAAAGACGGCATCCAGATGGGCGATGGCGTCTTGCTCCACCTGTATGCCCTGGGCCGCTCCGCCAGAAAAGAGCAGATCGCGGGCCCTGACACGCTCCTTGTCCAGTTGGGAGGACAGGGAGAAGTCAAAGTCTGGAACAGAGCTGCCGTCGATCATGGCGCTGGCAACCTGCGGGGACAACTGTTCCAGCTCCGGGTCGCCGATGCTTTCGATGATGCTTGTAGCCTCCTGGGCTTTGGCTGCTGATGTCATGGTCCGGTCCGAGGCCAGTTGGTGGAAACCTCCTACAGCCCTCTGAAGCAGGTCGGCCCGTTGGATGGAAAGGTCCACGGCCTTATGTGCACCCAGGGCCTTGGCAGACTTGTCGGCAAAGGTCACCTCGGAAAACTCGGGCTCCTCCTGGCTGCCGTGGGGACTGAAGCGGTCATCGCGCATGTCGAACACGGCCTCAGTGGGCTTGAGCCCACCCTGGGAATCCACCTGCATGGCCGCATCGAAGAAGCGGTATATGCCACGTGGTTCTTTCAGACCCTGCGAACGGATGCGGGAGAGGAAGAGTTCCCTGCTGAAGACCACCGAGACCAGGGTGCGGATGGTCGGATTGCTCTGCAAGGCGCTGAGTGGATTCCGGGACGCGTCGTCGCCAGTCTGATCCGCAGAGACATCCTCATCCGAGGCATCCTCCTTGGATGCCTCATCGGTGGTCGACTCATCCGCATCGGACCCATTGGCCGACGATGGCGTCGCAAAGGCTGCAGTGTCAAGGTCCACACCCTGCATGAGATCCTTGAATTCTCGATCAACGGATTCCTTTTCACCCTGATCCTCGGCCTTGTCCTCCTCATTGCCCTCTTGCTGCTCAGGAGCCATACGGGAGGCGATGGGCTTGGTGGGATCGCCATGCACGTCGCCATCCTTGGGATCAGCCTTGGACCCAGTGGGGGCCACCTCGCCGGAACGCATGCGCTCAAAGGCCTCCAGGGCCTGTCCCATCATGGTCCTGATGGCCGAGTTCTGCTGGTCGACAGCCTCCTCCAGACCGATGGAGTCGATCTGCAGGCTGACCTCGCGCACGGCCGGATCCACCCCGAATGCCAGGGCAGCCATCATCAGTCCGACGCGCAGGTTGTAGTCAGCGCTCATGGCGGAACGCTCACCGTCGTCCAGGTCCCGCCAGGCCCGTGACTGATCCTCATAGCGGCTGGAGGGCATCATGGTGCGTCCTGCCGCAGTGAAAGCCAGGGCCACCTTCCCCTGGGCGAGATCGGATCTGAACTCCACATCGAAGCGGAAGGGCAGCCGGAGGGATCGCATGAGCATGGACAGCGTCTGCCGGTAGACCCACTCGGAACGCACCGGCTCCTGACCCTGGCCGTCCGCTCGCACCGGCAGAGCCTGGGGAGCCTGTTGACGGACCATGACGGCGGTAGCCGCAGCCTTGTCAACCATGGCGTTGATGGCAGTCCGCCCGTCGTCCTCCAGGGGATCGAAGCGAATCGGATAGTCCCCGGGGCGCATCAGGGCGACAATGGCAGGATCGTCCAACAGAGCCTGGTCCAGCCGGGTTGCCTGGACGCGGTTGATCGAGTCCTCGGTGGGCAGCGTCCCCAGGCGGGCATTGCGCTCCAGCCAGGCGCTGACTGCGGCGAACCTATTGAGATTGCCCTCGATACGCAGGGCCGCAAGGGCGGCGGTGAACTCCAGTCCGTTGTCCCAGCTCAGGAAGTAGGCGCCGGAATACGAGGAAGCATACAGATGCAGGGGCTCGGCCCCGTGAACAGCCTCAAGACCGGAGACAGGTGATAAGGCCCCGGCCTCGCGCATCAGGTCGGCGAACAGATCCTCCAGGCCGGAGACCCGTTGTCCGTGGGAGCGCGCCTGGATCATGTCGCCCACACTGCGTCGGATGGCACCCATTGGCGCCTCCCGGTTGAGCCGGTAGAAGATGTTGCCCGAGCCGAACCCGGTGAAGGTTCCCTGGATGCGCGGCAGCAGGTAGGCGGCGAAAAAGGCGATGGCCACGGCATCCCGGTACTCCAGGTCCAGGCGCATCTCCGGAGGCAGGAGTGGACGCAGCTGCTCAAGCGAATAGCGCCCATCGGCTCGCAGCCAGGAGGCCAACCAACGCATATGGCCGGCATCGTCACGGCCTGCCACAGCACCCTGTAAGGCACGGACCGGTCCCGAATCCTGACCCGGATCGCGGCCCAGCCGACGACCGTCGGCCAGGGTCACCTCCTCCTCCCGGCCCAGCAAGAAGGCAGGCTCCATGTTCTGCAGGTCCATCCGGCTCTGCTCGCCGATGAAGACCCTGCCATGGTCGTCGGCCAGAGCGATCTGAGCAAAGTGACGACGATCGGTAAAGATTCCCAACGCGAAGCCACGGCCGGGCGCATCAGGCCACTGAACCCAGCCCAGCGTCAGCCCCTCGGGCAAGCCCTGCAGGCGGGGAAAAAGCCGGCGCTTGACGGCGACACCCAGAATACGGCTGTGGGAGGCCAGAAATTCGCGCATCTGCCGATCGTCAGGATGGCGCCCCGTGCGGTTGATCAGATCGACCATGTCGGCCACCGAAGAATCCAGGGGACGATCCCCACGACCCCCTGTGGTCGGCCGAGAGGAGCCTACCAGTCCTTCCAGTGCGGAAAGAATGGAACGGCCCAGGCCGGACAGATTCCCGAACCCCCGGGACTTCTTCGCGTTCTTGGACATACCTTTGATTGTCCCAATCCAGCCCGACATGTCGCCGTTAGAATAAAACCGTGATGACTCTGCCAGCCCTGCGACGCCCCACCCCGGCCAGGGGCACGACCATCCGACTGCTGGTAGCACTTATTGTTGTGCTTATCCTCGAACTGGGGGTATTCAACCTGGCTCATTGGCAGTCGCTGGCGGGTTCCGCCTCGGGCTCTTCGGCAGGGACTGCGGGCAGTATCCAGCCCCGACCGGACAGGCTGGGCCCAGGGCTGTCCCCGCTGCACGGCGGAGGATTAAAGATCACCGATCCGGCTGGTGCCTGGGTGGATGTCCCCGTCGCAGATGGAAAGGCATCCTTCGTCCAGGCCCACTTTGCAGAGGACATCGAGGGTTCATTCCTGTCGCAGATCCATGTACGTCTGGATCTGCGCTTGGCCGGCGACAAGGGCTGGACCCAGGGCACCCGAGGACTGATCTGCCCCGGTCAGTCCCGCAGCCACTACCTGCGCATCAGAGGCAAACCCAGCGGAGCCCGGATCCAGGCCATGCGACTGTGGATACAGGAGCCCATCGGAGCCCGGATGCAGCTGACCGGAATGACCCCGGCAAAGGTGGTCCCCCTGGACCTCAACCCGGCGCGGATACTGATGCTGGCCTGTCTGGTGGCGCTGATCCTGGGCTACCTGCCCGGCTCGGTCCTCTGGCGGACCCCGCTGGACACCGGCTCGGTGAGCCAGCGTCTGGCCCTGGCCCTGATTCTGGCTCCGCTGGCAGCCTGGTCCTGCTGGAACATCCAGCACGATCTGTCCACCTTCACTCCCATGGCCTACCACCAGCCGAATGCATACGTCTACGACTTCAACCAGTACGATCATGTGGCCCAGGCCCTGCTGCATGGACGCCCCTGGCTGGACCTTGGCCAGGCACCGGGTCTGGCCAAGGCAGCCAACCCCTTCGACATAGCCACCCGCAACGCGCTGCTGGCCCAGGACCAGCAACCCATATATTGGGACTACGTCTACCGGAACGGCCATTGGTACTCCTACTTCGGTGTCCTGCCAGTGCTGCTGCTCTTCCTGCCCTACCGTGTGATAACCAGCCTGGTGCATCCGGGCGGCTATGCCCTGCCCACCAGCTCGGCTGCGGCCCTGCTGGTCGCGGCGGCAACCATCATGACCGCCCTGGCCACCATCCGCCTGCTGGCCCGCTGGTTTCCCCGGGTCAACCTGGCCGTGGTCGGCATGGCCCTCATGACCATGCTGGGAGGATCCGGCATGGTCTACCTCTGGTGCCGCCGCAACTTCTATACGATTCCCTTCGATGCCTCCCTGCTGGCGGTCATGACAGGACTCTGGCTCTGGATGGGGGCCAGACGGATCCAGCGACAATCTGTGGACGCCGGTGAGCATTCGGGTCGTGGATCAACACGGATGTGGACCGTGGAGGATGGGGACCGACCCTGGCATCTGTCCGGATCACGGCTCTTCCTGGGATCGCTGTCAGTGGCTGCCACCCTGGGCTGCCGACCAACCTTCCTGGCTGCCGGACTGCTGGCGCTGCCCCTGTTTGCCAAGGAGATAAGGGCAGTCATCAACGCCCTGTTCACGCGCGGGAACCAGCCTGCCAACCTGTCTCGGAGGCGGGCGCTGTCCCTGCTGGTCTGCGGCCTCTTGCCGGTCCTCCTGGTCGCCGCCCCCCTGCTCTTGTACAACCGCTGGCGCTTCGGATCCCTGCTGGACTTCGGCAACCGGTATCAGATGACCGTCCTGGACCTGACCAACTATCATCCCGGCACCCGCGGCCTGCTGCAGATCTTTGGCTACTACCTGCTGCAGCCGTTGACGACCCTGCCGGTCTTCCCCTACCTGCAATTCTCCCCCGCTCCCATGCGGGTCTGGCACTTCACCGAACCCGGCCTGGGCGGGCTTCTGGTCACCACCCCGGTACTTGTACTGGCCCTTGCTCTTCTTGCTCTGCCTCGGGTGCGAAAAGAACTGCATCGTCGGGGATGGATGCCCGCCTCGATCATGGCCCTGGCCCTGGCAGTCCTGGTCATGGTTGCAGACTCATATCTGGGTGGATTCTCGGTGCGCTACACCATCGATTTCGCCTGGCTGATCTGCCTGGCAGCTGTTGTGGTCATGGCCACCGCATCCTCAACATACGAAGACGGCCGCTCCACAGCGGGAGCGGCCGTCATGAGCCTGCTAACACTGGCCTGTCTGGCTGGACTGGTCCTGACATTCATCAACGCCATGGTCCTGCTGGAGCACTTCGACCTCAGTCAGGCCATGAACGTAGCCGTCTGGTTTATAGCACCCTGAGCCCAGCCGACAGTGATGTCAGGAGTCCAGACCCTGTTGCTTGAGGGCCTGGTGATACCGGTCGACCATGTCAGCCACGATGCCATTGCCATCGCCACCCGATAAGGTGATGACCGAGGCCAGTGGCATGGTGTCGAAAAGCTGAGCTGTGTTGGGATCGTCGGGCAGCGGTATGCCATCCTGATCGATACGATCGCGCAGGATAGGTCCGCCAATCGAATTCTCGCGCCACTCGGCCATGGTCGATTCGGCATTCAGTGGCATGAACCGGCCGTCGCCATCCACCTGCAGGTTCTCTTCTGCAACCAGATCGCGGCTGGAAGTACCCACCTGGATGCGGTAGGTGCCCGCCTCCACATGCCAGGCATCCATGGCCGTCGACCAGTAAGCGAAGTCGCGCTCGGTCAGGTCCATGCTCACCCGGCTGGACTGTCCCGCCTTCAGGAAGACCTTGGTGAAGGCCTTGAGCTCATGGCTAGGCCGATTCACCCGGCTGGCGCAGGGGGCCACATAGACCTGCACGGTCTGAGCGCCATCCACCTGCGAGGTGTTGGTCACGGTCACCTCCACCCGAGCCGAGTTGGCTCCGGTCTTGGTCACCACGACCTGATCCAAGTCGAAGTCGGCATAGGACAGGCCGAATCCGAAGGGGAAGGCCACCGGACGCTGGAAGGTGTCGTAGTAGCGGTAGCCCACGTAGACGCCCTCACCGTAACGGGAGTGACCCTCCTCGCCGGGGAAGGAGGTGATGGTGGGGTTGTCCTCCAACCAAACAGGAATGGTTTCAGGCAGATGGCCCGAGGGGTCGGCGGCACCGGTCAGCACATCCACCACGGCGCGTCCTCCCTCCTGTCCCAGCAGCCAGGTCTCCAGCAGACCCTTGGTCTTCTCCATCCAGTCGGCAACAGTCACCACGGCTCCATTGGAGAGGACGGCGACCACCCGGTCATTGACCTCGGACACGGCCTTGAGCAAAGCCACCTGCTTGTCGGGAAGATCCATGCTGGTGCGGTCGAAACCCTCGGACTCGGCGTATTCAGGCAGACCCAGGAAGAGCACCACGGTGTCGGCTCCACGCGCAACATCAAGCGCCTGCTGGGTCAGGGCAGGATCCTGCTCCTTCTCGTCCAGTGTGAACCCGGGAGCGAAGTCCACATTTATGCCAGCCTCTTTGAAGCCATCCAGGGCCGAGGAGACCTCAGTGGGCGTGATGTGCGAAGAACCGCCACCTTGGTAGCGGGGAGTCCGGGCGAATTCGCCGATGACGGCGACCTTCTCCTTCGGATCAAGAGGCAGGATCCGGTCCTCGTTGCGCAAGAGGACGATGGACTCCTGGGCCGCGCGACGGGCCATGTTGTTGTGTTCCTGGACATCGTAGCGATAACCCTGCTGGGACATGGCCGGACGGGCCTTGTCGATCAGGTCCAGGATCCCCTGGGCCATCCGGTCCAGCTGTTCCTTGTCCAGCTTGCCAGCCTGTACGGCCTGGACCACCTGGTCGTCAGTGCGGGAGGGCGGCATCTCCAGGTTGAGCCCGGCCTGCAGGGCATGGACCCTGTTGTGGACGGCACCCCAGTCGGACATGACCATGCCCTGGTAGCCCCACTCCCCGCGCAGAACGTCTGTCAGCAGCCAGCGGTTTTCCGAGCTGAAGACCCCGTTGATCTTGTTGTAGGCGCACATGATGGTCCAGGGCTTGGCATTCCTGACCACATATTCGAAGGCCGGCAGGTAGATCTCGCGCAGGGTGCGCGCGTCCACGTCAGAGCTGACCCTGAGCCGGTCGGTCTCCTGATTGTTGGCTGCAAAGTGCTTCAGAGAGGTGCCCACCCCCTTGGACTGAACCCCCTCGACCAGACCTGCAGCTTCATGCCCGGCCAGTACAGGATCCTCCGAGTAAAACTCGAAGTTTCGGCCGCCCAGCGGGCTACGCTTGATGTTGATGCCGGGGCCCAGAATGACGGCCACCTTCTCCTGGATGCACTCCTCGCCCATGGCCTGGCCCACCTGGTAGGTCAGATCTGGGTTCCATGAAGAGGCCAGTCCAGCGGTCGGGGGGAAGCAGGTAGCCGGGACCGAGCCATAGACATCGGAGCCAGTGGCCTTGCGCAGTCCGTAGGGGCCGTCGGTGATCATATAGCCTTCATAGCCCTTGTCGGGCAGCCCCTGCAGGTGCCAGGAGTCGGCTCCCGAGGTCAGCGAGGCCTCCTCTTGCAGATTCAGATCCTTGGCTTTGGTATGCGATTCTTCTGTCATGTCTTTTTCCTTTCGGGTTCGATTAGCCGGGCCACTGCTCAGCACAGGTCCGGATTACAGGTTTTCAGACTCACTTGACCTTGCGAATCATCATGATGAAGACGGTTCCCACCAGCAGGCAGGCGATGGCGACTGGGAAGATCATCCTGTAGCCGCCGAAGAGGCCAATAACCAGCGTGGTGCACCCGGGGGCGATCACCTGGCCGATCGTATTGGCCAGGTTGAGGATGCCCAGGTCCTTGCCGGCCTCCTTGGCGTTTGGCAGCACATCGACGTTCAGCGCCTGGTCGACTGACATGTAGCAGCCGTTGCCGATTCCGGCCAGGGCGGCATAGAAGTACATGCCCGTGGCGGTTGGCATCAGGAAGGGGAAGAGTATGCCGACGGCGAGAATCAGACAGCTAGTGGCTACGATCACCTTCCGCCTGTGCAGGAAGTCCGAGAGGGGACCCGAGACCACGGACGCCAGGATGGTTGTCACCACCGAAATCAAGGCCATGACCTTGAGTGTGGATGCGGCCTGGGCATCGCTCAGGTGGCAGTACTTCTGCAGTATGTAAAGCTGGTAGCCCTGAATCATGAAGCAGCCGACGACGAAGGTGAACCTGCCCAGAAGCGCCAGGTAGAAGTCGCGGCTGTTTTTGGTGGGCGGTATGAAGGACCGGCCGACATCCGCCCAGGTTCGTTCCACGACCGTGTTGGCAGCCGATTTCTCCCGGGGCCAGATCAACACGGTGAGAATACCAGAAAAGAGGAAGATGATCATGGCGACCACCAGGCCGGTGTGGATGTTGGCCATGAACGAGCTGCCGATGATGGTTCCCAATTGCTGGCCGATGACCTGGCTGGCCCCATAGAGTGCCGAATAGGTTCCCCTGGTCGACTCGGGAATCCTGTCGGAGAGGACCGCCACGGCCGGGGCTATCAGGCAGTTGATGCCCACCTGAACAATGCACCAGCCGAAGATGATCATGGGAAGTGTATGGGACTGGATGACCAGCAGGAAGCCAAGAGCGCCGATGATGCCGCCCAGCACGATCCAGGGGGTGCGCTTGCCGACCCGGAACCTGGACATATCCGAGAGAGCGCCAAAAACAACATTGGCCACCAGGGCGAACACACAGCCAATCGAATTCATTGTCCCCAGAGCCGCTTCAGCGCTGACTCCATGCAGGGAATTGAAAATCTGAGGCAGGAGGACCCCGGACCCCATGGTAAAGGGCGCGGCCCAGAGCAGGGATACCAGGACGAAGCCAATGGCAAAGCGGACCTTCTCCGCATTGTTGAGCCTTCTGCCCGTATCCGGAGCCAGGCTTGGATCCACGCCTTGATTCGCCACAGCACCTCCGGTCTCATCTACAGAGGCCATGGCCTTGATGTCTTCCCCGACTCGAGCACCAACCCCCTCGGCTGGATTTCCCCTTCGATCCTTATTCTCGTCTATCATCGTTATCACTCCTTCGTGTGCAGCCTTGCAATCAGTGGCTCATCATTGAGCCGTGCCAATCTCCCCCTTCCATAACCGACAATTGTTCAGAACTTATTATCGGAGCAAACCAGGCAAGAGGAGGGTTATAATCACAATATTTTTTCTATAGCTGAGACAACTGAGTTCACATTTCGGCGGAATTCCGAGGATTCCGGCAGGAGCGACAGGGCCAGATATCCGTTGCCTGGCATGTCGAAAAAGTATCCCGGCTGGCCGGTCAACCCGTATGACCCAATCAGGCGAAGGACCAGATCCTCCTCGTCGATGACCTCGGGAAAACGCAGCAGAACGTTCCAGCCGCCCTCAGGCCTGAGCAGGGAGACGCAGGACTGCTTTTGGTCCAGTGTCTGTCTGAGGATTTCGAGATTGCCCCTGACACGCTCCCCCACCCGACTGGTCTGGCCAGGGATATCCGAGAGCATGGCTTCCATATCCTTGGTGATCAGAAGGCTCATGGGCAGGTAATCGTCGGCTATCAGGTCAAGATGGCGCTTGGCGGCGGCAACCTGGTTGGCCGGCCCGGAAACCTGGATCCAGCCCACCTTGGCGTGAGGAGCTGCCAGGCTCTTCGAGAACCCGTCCAGGGCAAAAGTCAGCACCCGATCCTCACCAGCCAACCGGGCACGACCCGGCAGAGGATCCAGAGGGTAATCGAAAAAGACCTCATCCGCTATGATGGCCACCCCCTGCCGTCGACAGAGTTCCATCAGTGACTGGCGTTCTTCCGGATGAATGTAGGAACCGGTAGGGTTGTTGGGGTTGATAAGGACCAGAGCACGGATGCGATCGCCTCCGGGTCCCTCCAGGGCCTGCCTGACCGTGGCCAGGTCAAGGACCCAGGACCCGTCGTAGGCCAGGCGGTATGGGATTGTTCGGATGCATTCCAGGCCGGCAATGGATTCGATCAAGGGATATCCGGGCCTGGGCTCCAGAATGGCGTCATCCGGGTCGCAGAGGAGCTTCATCAGCCATGAATAAGCCTGTGATGTGGATGAGAGCAGGTAGAGGTCATCAGGATCGACCGCCGCACCGTCCTCGCTCTGGCTCAATTCCTGACGCCCGGTCAGAAACTCGGCTAGGGCCTGTCGGGCCTTACGAGGTCCTCTCGGTTCCGCCTCATATACCTGGGACAGGAATGAGGGGGCCAGCCCGAAGTGCGTGGGGTTGGAATCATTCAACCTGCCCAGCTTGAGACCCTGGGAACGTGCCTCCGACTCGGCCAGAGCAATGCGATTGGGGTGGTCGGACCCGGTACGGTGAGAAAAATGCACGATTCTTCAGCTCCTCCTCCGATCCGGCAGTCGCCAGAACGCCCAATACAGGACAGTCGCAGAAAAAGCCCTGCCTCACCCCAGATGCTTTTGCCGTAGATCAGCAAGATAGGCGGCGCCAACGATGCCGGCCTGATTGCGCAACTTGGCAGCAACGATGGGAGTCTTGATGTCGATGTGAGGCAGGAACTTCTCGCTCATCCGACTGACACCGCCGCCGACGACGAAGAAATCGGGATTGAAGTAGTGCTCAAGCAGTCGGTAGTACTTGGTCAGACGGTTGGCCCACTTCTTATAACTCAGCTTCTTGCGGTCGCGCACCGAAGAGGCTGCGTACTTTTCCGCATCCTTGCCGTCCAGCGTCAGGTGGCCCAGCTCACTGTTGGGAATCAGCACGCCGTTGTATATCAGAGCCGTGCCGATGCCGGTGCCCAGTGTCGTGGCGATGACCAGACCCTTCTGTCCCTTGGCCGCCCCATACTGCACCTCGGCCAGACCAGCTGCGTCCGCGTCGTTGACGACACTGACGGGCCTGCCGCAGGCCTTGGAAAGGACCTCCTGAACATTGGTACCCACCCAGGCCTGGTCCAGGTTGGCCATGAAATCGAGCGGCTTGTCAGGCTTGACAGGAGCCGGGAAAGCGATGCCTACAGGCACATCCGAGGAAACCTCGAATCGATCCAAGAGCTCCTTGACCACAACCCCCACAGCCTCTGGCGTGGAGTGCTCGGGAGTCAGAATTTTCTTGCGAGGCTCTGCAAAATCGCCGATCGTCAGGTCAACAGGGGCAGCCTTGATACCGGATCCACCGATATCCACTCCGAAAGCCTGCGCTGTTTCAATCATTGCTGCTCCTTAGCTGATCAAAGATGAGGGTCCGAACCGGCACGGTAGCGATTGTACCCCAAGCCATGCCTCTGCGACCCCTGGCAGCGGCACAAACCGGACCAGGCGTGGACTCTTCCGCCGGCCTTTGTGCCACCACCTGCAGGAAGCGGAATTGGGTGGGATAATGAGGTTATGACCGAACATACACAGCTTATTGACGCAGTCAACGTGCGCATCACCACCAGAGAATACGACCCCAAACCCATCGATCCCGACCTGGCCAGACAGCTGGGCAGCACCCTGAACGCCCTGAATACGCTGAGTGGCCTGGACATGCAGCTGGTCCTGGGCAAACCCGACGCCTTTGCGGCCGACAACGCTTCCGGTCACCTGGCCAATGCGGCCAACTACCTGGCCCTGGTCGGACCCAAAGATGAAGGGGAAAGCCTGGAAAAAGCCGGCTTCTATGGTGAGCGCATGGTTCTGGCCGCCACCCTGTACGGACTGGGGACAGGATGGGTGTCGGGCAGCTGGGATCGTAAGGCGGCCGAGCGCCACTGTCGGATAACCCCCAGCCAGTCGCTCTATCTGGTGGTCACCATCGGCTATCCGGCTGACCAGATCGGCTACGGCAACCAGGACTTCGACAAGCTTTGCCAACGACAGAGCGAGCATCGACCCTCCAAGAGCTATGAGGAGTTGACCTCAGCCATGAGCGCGCAGGACCGCCGGGATGCTCCGGAATGGTTCAAGGCCGGCGTGGCTGCCGCCGCCAAGGCTCCTTCGGCCATGAACGGACAGCCGGTGGTTTTCGCCTTGGACAAGGATTCAGGCGATGCGATCGCCACCCTGGACCCCTCGGTCTCCTACGGGTCCGCAGTCGACCTGGGCATAGCCAAAATGAACTTCCAGATCGGAGCCGGCGGCGGCACCTGGACCTGGGGCGACGGGGGCCGTTTCATCAGGTCCTGACCATAGCTGTACCCCGGTGACCCGGCAAGGGGGCCGTGTAGGGTGATGAACTATGAACAATGGAGCATCTTCATCACAATCCGTCGCCGAACCGGGCGCTGAAGCAGGTTCGACAACCCTTTACCTGACCCGGCACGGCAGGACGACGGCCAACGTCATGCATCTGATGCAGGGCTGGTCCGATTTCCCCCTGACCAGGCGAGGTCGTGAGGATGTATGCCAGTTCGGCCGGGGACTGCGCCCCATTCGTTTCCGTGCGGCCTGGAGCGGCAATCTGAGCCGACAGTATGAAACGGCCCGCCTGGCCCTTGACATGTCCGGCAATGGAGATCTGCGTGTGGGCGTGGACCCTGACCTGCGCGAGGACAACTTCGGCAGTTTCGAGGGCCGGGACGAGCGCACCACTCTGGACCAGGTCTGCGCCGCCATGGGGTTCAAGGACTTCGCCGCAGCCAAGGCAACCTACGGCAGGGACATTCCCGTCCATATGCAGGATACCTTCCATCGGCTGGATGCCCAGGACGTCCTGTCCGCAGGACTGGAGAAAGAGGATCGGGCTGAGACCACGGCCCAGGTCCGTAGCAGAATGATCGGCGCACTGACGCGCATCGCCCAGTCTGCCCTCGAAGAGGGCGGCGGGCCCGTCCTGGTGGTCTCCTCGGGCATGTGCCTGCAACAGTTCCTGGTGGCCATCGATGACCACTGTCCCATCCCTGACATGGACAACACCGCAGTCACCAAGGTGATTTATGGGGATGACGGCTTCCGCTTGGCGGGCCCGGTCAGCTCGATGGAGTATTTCCAGGCAGGGAGTCAGGACAAGTAGCGGGCGGAACTTTCAAGCGCGCTGCACTTCTTCGGCCATTAGATTTTTAATGGTTTTACTTTCTTCCTGGCGTGTCTGCAAATGCACCGGCAGCAAGAGGGAATTGACCATTCCAAGGAGCGCAGCTATATTGAAAGCGTCAGTTTCAGGGAAGGTGAAAGTCCTTACTGGCGGTATCCGGCTGAATGCCGGGAGCCCGCGACCCGCGCAAGCGGTGGATATCGGTCAAAATCCGAAGCCAACGGTTACAGTCCGGATGGAAGAAACGAGGCCCTCTATGAGCATGCCCAATTCTCATTCACACACCACTACAAACAAGGACACGCGCTTCAACGATGTCCACTCCACAGGTGCAGGCGGTTCAGGACGCTGGTCGACCAAGCGAATCGCGGTCTACGCGCTTTTCGTAGCCCTGGCCATGGTTCTGAGCTTCTTCTCCTTCCCGATCTTTCCTGCCGCCCCTTGGCTCAAATACGACCCTTCAGGCATCGTCGTGCTGGTTTGCGGCTTCGCCTTCGGACCGGCGGCTGCAGCCATCATCTCCATCCTGGGATTCGTACCGCACCTGTTCACCAACCCGTTCGGCGCTCTGATCTCGATGATTGTGGCCCTGGCCCTGAGTGTGCCGGCAGCCTTGGTCTACCGCAGGATGCACAGCCGCAAGGGAGCGGTCATCGGAATCCTCACCGGCGCCATTCTGGGCGTGATCGCAGCCATCCTGTGCAACGTGGTGATCACCCCCTTCTATGCGCACATGTCCATGGCCAAGGTGGTCGCCATGATCGTGCCCATCCTCCTGCCCTTCAACCTGATGAAGTTCGCCATCCACGGCGTGGTCACCTTCCTGATCTACAAGCCCATCTCCACGCTGATCAACAAGTAAGCCTCGGCGGTTCGGAACGTCATGGCAGCATCCATGACCCAATCCGCAGGCTCGGATTCTGCGGTTTCGAAGACAACGGTCGCCCGCCTGAATCAGGTCTCCTTCTCCTATGACGGAGGCCAGACCTGGGCCTTGGACAACTTGACCATGGAGGTGCATGCAGGCGAGCACCTGTGCATCCTGGGAGCAAATGGTTCCGGCAAATCCACCCTGGGAAGCATACTCTCGGGTGCGACGGCACCTGACCGAGGCCAGGTCGAGCTTATGGGCCGGGTGGTCTGCTCCGATACCTCGGACCAGGGCCGCCGGATCGACACTGAGGCCTACCGGCAGGCGCGACGGAGCATCGGCATGGTCTTTCAGAACCCCGAGGACCAGATCGTGACCACTGTCGTCCAGGACGACGTGGCCTTCGGACCCGAGAATCTGGGCCTGCCCCGTCAGAGAATGCTCTCCTGCGTGCCAGCGGCCCTGAGGCAGGTGGATCTGCAGACGCGGATGAATGATGATCCCACCCGCATGTCTGGCGGACAGCAGCAACGACTGGCCCTGGCCGGCAGCCTGGCCATGAATCCAGGCATGATGGTGCTGGACGAACCTGGTGCCATGCTCGATGCAGCCGGCCGACAGGAGATCCAATCAATCCTCTGCCGGCTGACAGCCCAGGGCACGGCTGTCGTCCATATCACCCACCTGCTCGAGCAGGCCAGACAGGCCGATCGGGTCCTCGTACTTGACCATGGACGCATCGTGGCCTCCGGAAGACCTGATCAGATCCTGAACAGTCAGGATCTATTTGCCCTTGTTGGCGAACCTGACCAAAATCCACTGACACAAAGCAGGACATCAGATACGGACGCCAAAACCGCAGTCGGCAACCACACTAGTCCCATGGTCAAGTTGTCGGATGTCTCTTACAGTTTTCCGGATGCTGGAAGCAAAGCCCTCAGCCAGGTGAATCTGGAGCTGGCGGCAGGACAGACCCTGGCCATCATCGGGCGCAACGGATCCGGCAAGTCCACACTGGCCAGGCTCATCTGTGCCCTGGCCGCCCCAGACAGCGGTTCCATCCAGGTGGCCGGCCTGCCCCTGGCCGGGCCCGACCGACCCAAGGCCAAGCATCTGCGGCGCCAGAATCTGAAGCTTCTGCGCCAAAAGGTCGGCTATGTCATGCAATACCCGGAACATCAGCTTTTTGCGGATACCGTTGCCCAGGACATCGCCTATGGCCCGCACAACCTGGGCTATGGGTCCGAGCAGGTGCAGCAACGGGTGGATGAGGCCATGAAACTGCTGGGCATCAGTGATCTTGCTGATCGCTCCCCCTTCGACCTGTCGGGGGGTCAGCGGCGGCTGGTGGCCATCGCCGGAGTTGTGGCCTGCAGCCCACAACTGCTCGTTTTGGACGAGGCCACCGCCAGTCTCGACCCCCAGGCCTGCGCACGCATCATGAGGCTGCTTCGTGTACTCCATCAGCGCGGGGTCACCATCGTCATGAGCACCCACGCCGATCGCGAGGCCCTGGATCTGGCCGACCAGACGCTACTCCTGGAGCATGGGGAAACGCTGGACTATGGGCCGACTGCCGAAGTCGTGGAACGTTACCACCAGCTACTCACTACAGATACAGCGAAGCAGGAAGTGAATCAAGCTCAGACCGACCAGAAACCTCCATCCTTGCTGGCAAGACTTGACCCGCGAGCCAAGCTGGTGACCTTCCTCCTAGCCATGTTCACCGCCTTCGCCATTTCCACGCCGACGCAGCTCGTTCTCGCGCTGGTGGTCACTGTCGGCCTCTTTGCCGCCGCCCGAGCCCCACTGCGTTCCATTATGAACTCGGTCAAAGGCTTTCTGGTCCTCATGCTTCTGCTGGCCCTGTTCAATCTTTTGGTCACGCAGACCGGCCGCAGGCTGGCCGCCTGGGGTCCATTTGTGCTGACTACAGGAGGAATTTGGGTGGCTGTGCTCTATGCCTGCCGCTTCATGCTGATCATCTTTTTGGGGGCGCTCCTGGTGGAGACCACCACCCCAACACAGATGACCGATGCCTGCGAATCCCTGCTGAGCCCACTGTCCAAGCTGGGCATTCACACCAACGAGATTGCCCTGGTCCTCTCATTGGCCCTGCGTTTCATCCCCACCCTGGGACGTGAAGTTCAGGCCATCGTGGAAGCCCAGGCCGCCCGCGGCGGATCCATCGAGTCGGGATCGCTCTCACAACGCCTTCATGCAGCCATAGCCATCACGGTCCCCGTCTTCGCTGGAGCCCTACGACACGCTGACAACCTGAGCCGGGCCCTGGACGCCCGCTGCTATGAAGGCAGCCGTCAAGAGCGCACCCACTACCGATTGCTGCGACTGGGCAGGATGGACATCCTGTTCATCGCTCTCATGGCCTTCTACCTGCTGGCCCTGCTGCTGCATCCCTTGTTCTGAGCAAAAAGGCTGCACCAAGCGCTTAGCCCGCAGTCCTTTCAGTCGGCTAGGCCTTCTTCACGCCTAGCTAAGTGCTCAATCACGCAACTTGCTGAGTTGTCGGCTGTTCGGGCAAAGGAACCGTTATGAATGGAATGCTGACTCGGGAACACTAGCGTCACTTACTGTCGATTGCATCTCAGACTTGAGATTCATATAAGGAAATGATCGAGCCCTTCGGTGGACTCGTAAGGCAAAAGCGAATGCGAGCTCATTCTGCCAATAGATGCCATATACCCCAACGAGGCTCCAGGAACGACATCGCAGCAATCAACGCAAATGCTCAGCAGTACAGAATAAGAGGGACTGGAGCGCATTACAGTGCTCCAGTCCCTCTTCAGTAAGCTGCGTCAGGACTTAACCCTCTGTCTCAATCACTGGCAGGCGAACTCTGGCCGGACTGCTCAGGACCATGACCATCCTGGCTCCGGCTGTCAGCCTCGCCTACTGGCGGAACATCAGCGTCGGTGGAACCAACCGAAGCTCCGACCAGTTCAGACTTCTGGTCCTGCCCATCAGCGGAGCTGGCCGCATGCCGGGGTCCCTCAAAGGGCTTGCCGGTGAAGGTGAATTCACCCAGGATGCCCTCGCCTTCGGCGTCGACCTGGACGGACTCATTGTCCGTAAGGTCGCCCATGAGGATCTTCTCGGAGACGGCATCCTCGATGTCCCGCTGGATGACGCGACGCAGAGGCCGGGCACCCAGGAGCGGATCGAAGCCCTTCTCGGCCAGCAGATCCTTGGCCTTGTCGGTCAGGTCCAGGGACATGTGGCGCTCGAAGAGACGGTCGTTGAGCTGAGCGATGTCCAGATCGACGATCTGACGGACCTGGGGCTCGGTCAGCTGCTGGAAGACGATGATGTCATCCAGGCGGTTCAGGAACTCGGGCCTGAACTGCTGCTTGAGCTCGCTGGTCACCTGGTCCTTCATCCTCTGATAGGAGGTCTCGGTGTTGCCACTCACGTTGAAGCCGGTATTGGCCGCCTTGGCGATGTCGCGGGTTCCCAGGTTGGTGGTCAGGATGATGATGGTGTTCTTGAAGTCCACCATGCGACCCTGTCCATCAGTCAGGTGACCGTCGTCCAGCACCTGCAGAAGGGTGTTGAAGATGTCCGGATGAGCCTTCTCGATCTCGTCGAAGAGGACCACGGAGAACGGCTTGCGCCTGACCTTCTCGGTCAACTCGCCACCCTCTTCGTATCCCACGTACCCCGGAGGGGCGCCGAAGAGACGAGAGGTGGAGTACTTCTCCGAGAACTCGGACATATCCACCCGGATCAGGGCATCCTCATCGTCAAAGAGGAACTGGGCCAGAGCCTTGGCCAGCTCGGTCTTGCCCACGCCGGTGGGACCGGCGAAGATGAAGGAACCTGCGGGACGCTTTGGATCCTTGAGGCCCACACGGGTGCGGCGGATGGAGCGGGACAGGGCGGACACGGCCTCATCCTGGCCGATGATCCGCTTGTGCAGCTCCTTCTCCATACCCAGGAGCTTCTTGGACTCGGCCTGGGTCAGCTTGAAGACCGGGATGCCGGTGGTCGAGGAGACCACCTCGGCAATCACATCCTCGTCGACAACCATCTTGACATCGGACTCGCCCTCATGCCAGGCCTGCTCCTTCTCCTTGCGCTCGGCCTCCAGCTTCTCCTGGCTGTCGCGCAGCTGAGCTGCCTTCTCGAAGTCCTGGTCCTTGATGGCCTGGTCCTTCTGAGCGGAGATGCGATCCACCTTGGCATCCAGCTCCTTGAGCTCCGGCGGGGCGGTCAGCCGCTTGATGCGCAGACGTGCGCCGGCCTCATCAATCAGGTCGATAGCCTTGTCAGGCAGGTTCCTGTCCTGGATGTAACGTGCAGAAAGCTCGGCCGCCGACTGCAGGGCCTTGTCGGTGATCGTGACATGGTGGTGATGCTCGTAGCGGCCGCGCAGACCCTTGAGGATCTCGATGGTCTGGGCGATGGTGGGCTCGGAAACCTGAATGGGCTGGAAGCGCCGCTCAAGGGCTGCGTCCTTCTCGATGTACTTGCGGTACTCGTCGGTGGTGGTCGCTCCGATGGTCTGCAGCTCGCCACGGGCCAGCAGAGGCTTGAGCATGTCAGAGGCTCCCAAGGCCCCGTCGGCAGAACCTGCGCCGACGATGGTGTGGATCTCGTCGATGAAGAGAATGATGTCGCCCCGGGTCTTGATCTCCTTGAGCACCTTCTTCAGACGCTCCTCGAAGTCGCCCCGGTAGCGTGAACCGGCCACCATGGAGCCCAGATCCAGCGAGTAGACCTGCTTGCCCTTGAGGGTCTCGGGCACGTCGCCCTCGTGGATCTTCTGCGCCAGGCCCTCGACCACGGCGGTCTTGCCTACACCGGGCTCGCCGATCAACACCGGGTTGTTCTTGGTCCTCCTGGACAGGACGACCATGACCCGCTCAATCTCGTTGGCCCGGCCGATGACGGGGTCCAGCTTGCCTTCAGCGGCCTCCTGGGTCAGGTTCCTGCCGAACTGGTCCAGAATGGCCGAACCGGTCTGTCCGCCCTTGTTGGCAACACCACCGGCATTGGCCAGATCTCCCTTGCCGGCGTCGCCGCCCTCGTGGTTGCCACGAATCATGTCAATGGTGGCGGTCCGCAGATCGCCCAGGTCCACACCCATCTTGATCAGCACCTGGGTGCCGACACCCTCACCCTCGCGGATGAGTCCCAGCAGAATGTGCTCAGTGCCAATGTAAGAGTGACCCAGCTGAAGCGCCTCACGCAGCGACAGCTCCAGGACCTGACGGGCGTGCGGCGTAAATGGGATGTGCCCATTGGGAACCGCATTGCCCTTACCGATCATCTCCTCGACCTGTTTGCGGGTGGCATCCAGTTCCACGCCCTTGGAGGCCAGGGCCTTGGCGGCGACACCGTCACCTTCCCTGATCAGGCCCAGGAGGAGGTGCTCGGTGCCGATGTAATTGTGCTGCAGAGTGCGGGCCTCTTCCTGCGCCAGCACAATCACCCGCCGCGCACGGTCGGTAAACCGTTCGAACATACTTGTCCTTCCCTTTGATCCGTAATTCACTCTACAGATTTACGGTGACGTTTATTCTCGGCCCACCGGGGATTGCGCTCTGAACGCAACGGGGCCTTGGAATCAGTCCTCTGGGCCGTCTTCCGACTGCATCTGCTCCATGAGTTCCACCTCAGGGCGCTCCTCGCGGGGCTTCTGCCTGACCACATCGATATGAAGATCATCATAGGCCGGCTCGGACTGGACCCAGAGATGGGACTCCTCCTGGGGCTCGATCTCAGAATGCTCGCCGCAGCCGTGATCCAGGGAGACCACACGCCCGTCGTCCGGGCTCCAACGATTGGCACAGACACCGAACATGGTCCCCAGATCACCTGCCAGGGAAATCATGAAGCCGCAGGTCTCGCAGGCCTTGCCCTTGGCCGTCCGGGTCGACAGGGACTTGGGGCCGTGCTGCCCCTCGTACCAGCGCTTGGCAGTGGCGGACCTGGCCTCGGCGGTCATCAGGTGCCGACGAGTCAGAGCGAAGCGGTCGACGGCCTCATCCAGGTCGTCGGAAGAGGTCTGGGCATCGAAGGAGACCTGTTCGTTCGGTTCCTGCCCGTGAACGTCTTTTTCGTCACCTGAGCGGTCCACCAGGCGGAAGATCGCACCGTCGGTCTCCGCATCAGTGCCATCAGTACCGTCAGCATCAACCGAGGCTGATGCTTTCCGGCCCTCTTCATTGTCCTCCGGGGTCTGCTGTACTTCAGGATTCCTAGGCTCAGCCTGCGCAGGCCTGTATCCGGCCGTCAGCCTGGGGTCGTCGGGGTCGGTTCCCATGGCATCGGTCACGCTCAGATCCGAGGGCAGCAGGCGATCCTTCCAGGGAACCCATGCCGGGGGTTGCAGGGCCGCATCGGTGGGCACCAGAGACGATTCATCCACAGTCCAGGTATCGGCATCCTCATCACGGTAGAGGGTGACCGACCACTGCCAGCCCTCGTAGCCCTTGATGGCCGAGGCAAACCGGTAGTCCCAGACTCCATCCCCGATCAGGGTGCGGCCGACCAGCGCACCGACCTCATCGCTGTCGGCAGCCACGCTCAGAGCCACCTGCCTGGCCAGTTCCTCAGGATCCAGGTCCTCTTGAACCATCTATCACACCTTCATCATCAGTGGGACCGGATCAACCGATCCACGTCGGATTCTTCTCGCCGTCCACTCAGTCCGGCACGTCAAAGTCATCGGCCACAGCCCTCAGGAGGATGGCCAGCTTGGCGGATTCGGCCCGACCCGGATAGTGGTGCCGACGCAGGCCGTTGCCAGCCGAATCCAACAGCTTGATCAGATCCTCCACGATGGCGGCCATATCGTCCGGATCGGGTCGCTTGGCACGCAGAATGGAAGGGGTCGGCCCCACCAGCTTCAGATCAAGGGCCTGGGGGCCCTTGCGGCCCTCAGCCACCGAGAACTCCACCCGGGATCCCTTGCGTATGGTGGATACCCCGGCAGGCAGGGCTGACGAGGGCAGGAAGACATCCCCACCTTGTTCATCCGTGATGAACCCGAACCCCCGCTTGGCGTCGTACCACCGTACTCTCCCGCTGGGCATGCTCTGCCACTTCCTTACGTTGCTTCTTGAACAGGTATATCCGAAATCAGTTTACCTGAACAGGACGGGCAGGACGACCCATCTTGTCATAGGCGTACGGGGCGGTTGGTGGCAGGATTGGCCTAACCCTCAACGCCGCCCTGATTCCGCCTGACGCCCTGGGGTATGACGATGGTGAAGGTCAAACCGCCTCCCGGGGTCTGCGAGGCGCAGATGAACCCCTGATGAGCCTTGACGATCGATTGCACAATGGCCAGGCCCAGCCCCGTGCCGCCCTTCTCCCGAGCCCTGGACGGGTCGGCCGTATAGAAGCGCTCGAAGAGCCTGGACCTGGACTCCTCCGGGACGCCTGGCCCGTGGTCGACCACCCGGATGATGGCGTAGTCAGTGCCCACATGGCTGTTCTCAGCCACCTGGATCGCCTCGGTAAGGTGTCCCAGAGAGGATTCGGTGGCCTCCAGCCTGGTCAGATCCGCTGGAGCAATGGTCGCCTTGACCAGGCCCAATCCCACCTGAACCGGCGAATCAGACGGAGTGTAGCGGTGGATATTGCCCACGATATTGGTGATCACCTGACGCAGGCGGCTGGGGTCGCCAGTCACCTGTACCGGGGGCAGGGGGCCCTCCTGGATGTCCAGGCTGACGGATGGACCAAGGTGCCCACCCACGGTGATTTTCTCCTTGCTGCGTGCCTTGAGGCCCGGCAGACCCTTGTTGGCTGCGACCGGGACCTCCTGGGGGGCTGGCTGATCCTCGGTGTCCAGGCAAACCTTTCCTGTAGCCACATCCCTTCCCGGATCCAGGGCATGCAAGTCGTCCACCCCGTCACCCACCAGTCCGGTCAGATCGACCGGCAGGGTCGTGTCGATTCCCCTGCCCTCATCCAGGCGTGCAAGCGAGAGCAGATCCGTGACCAGGACCGTCATCCTGGTGGAAGAGTCCTCGATGTGCTGAATGGATTTGTCGGCCCGCTCCAGAGCCCCTGGATAGTCGCGCTGCATCCTGTAGAGCTCTGCATAGCCATGGATGGCGGCCAGCGGTGTGCGCAGCTCATGACTGGCATCCGAAACGAACTGTTTCATCTTCTCGGTGGTCTGGCGCTGCTCTTCGAAGGAATGCTCGATTCGCGTCAGCATGGCATTCAGGGATGCTGCCAGGGAACCCACCTCGGTATTCTCCGGGAAGCTGGGAATGCGTTGGGAAAGGTCGCCGGCCGCTATCTTTGCAGCGGTCTTCTCGATGCGTTTGAGTGGAACCAGGGTGGACTGGATCAGCAGGACCGAGATGACTCCTCCCAGAAGGACCACCACGACGGAGATGATCATGCAGAAAGCCGTCAGATCATGCACAGCCTCGTCCTGATCGCTCATGGACAGGCCGATGAAGAGCACGCCGCTGATCTCGGAATCGTCCAGTTCGTTCCGCAGCTTCCACTGCATGGCCACCACCCGCCAGGAGGCCCGGGCCCGCTTCATGGTGTCCCGGTCGGGCGAGGCCTGCTTGGAGATGCGCACGTAGGCTGGTACCGTGGTCGGCTGGCCCAGGGGTATCGATCCCAGGCTGCCATCGGCGGGCAGGCGCGGGCGGGAGATGACCCCGTTGACCTGCATGGGATTCAGATCGTCCGAAATGATGTGCAGGTCGTTGTCGCGGATCTGCAGGAAGTAATCGGTTGGACCCAGGCCGTTCTTGCTCAGGTCCTCCTGGCGAAGAAGGGTGGCGTTGCGAATTCCCAGGTTGGCCTGGCGGATTAATTGCGTGTCCGTGCGCTTCATCAGATAGTCGTCGGCCATCTGGCAGATGGCTACAGAGACGCCCACCGTGCCCACGATGAGCAGGATGAGCATGCTGGCCACAAGTTTGGTGCTTAGGGGGATGGCAGCCAGAGGCGACCTAGGCATGGAGCGACCCCTCGGCTTGACGGAGCCGGCTGTCTTGCCGGAGTCCGATCCCATGAAGGACCTGGACCCGTCAGCCGCCCTCGGGTCGGGAGCGGCCGACGGCTCCGTCTTGGGGGCCGGACCCTGGGGACTAGTCACCATCGCCGCCATCCGATGCGTTCTGCCTGGGAGCCCTGATCATGTAGCCGATGCCGCGCTTGGTCTCGATCAGCGGGGTGACCTTGCGCTCCCCGCCGTGTCCGTCGCTGACGGTGATGCCATCCACCTTCTTGCGCAGGTAGGAGATGTAGGATTCCACAATGGCCGCATCGCCGCCCCAGTCGTACTGCCAGACGTGGTCCAGGATCTGGGCTTTGCTGAGCACGCGACCCTCATTGTCCATCAGGTAGCGCAGCAGCTTGTATTCGGTCGGGCTCAGGTCGATGGGTCGGCCGGCCCTGGTGACGTCATGGGAATCCTCGTTGATCTCCAGATCGCCCACGCGGATGATCGGGTCATCCTCCTGGTGCTCGCGGGTCCTGCGCAGTATGGCCTTGATTCTGGCCACGACCTCCTCCAGGCTGAAGGGCTTGGTCACATAATCGTCGCCGCCCACAGTCAGCCCCATGACCTTGTCCTGGGTATCATCCCTGGCCGTCAGAAAGAGCACCGGCGCATCGATTCCCTCCTGACGGATGCGGGAGGTGACCGTAAACCCATCGATGTCAGGCAGCATGACATCCAAGACGATCAGATCCGGCTGGATGCGTTCGATGACCTGGATGGCCTCGGAGCCGGATGCCGCGGTCTCGACAGCAAAGCCCGCGAAGTGCAGGGAGGCCACCAGCAGATCCCTGATGGACGGTTCGTCGTCGACCACGACCAGTTGTGCTTGCGTCGGTTTGCTCATGGCTTCAGCTTGCCGCCTCTTTCTGGGTATTGTCTGAAAGTTCGCTGACCGTCTCTGTCTACTTTGGTTCCTTCTTCGCTGCGCTGGACTTGCGATGATGAGCCCCTGTTCGGCTGCTGCGACGCCACCAGATCGCCACGACCACGACCAGAATGACCAGGACCACAACCGTCACCGAAAGAGCGACAATCATGATCCGATGATGTCGCTGGTTTTGTTTCAGGGTCTCCACTTGGGCCATCATGGCCCTGGCCGAGCCCACCCAGTCGGGATTGCGGCCCTTGGTGACCGGCTCCAGAGCGGCCTGCGAGAGCTGATCCACGCTGGACTGGTCCTTGAGCCAGGACTGCGAGTTGCTGGAGACCGCCACAACCAATTTGCCGTCCTGAGAGGCCACGGCCAGCATGACCGTGTCGTGGGCGGGCTTCATCGATTCGAGCACCCGGGATGCCCAGGTCTCCGGCTTGACGCCCTCATAGAAATGCGGCAGGTAGAGCAGTCGGACCGATACTCCGGTTTGCTCTGCAGTCTCCTTGATTGCATCCTTGACGGAGCCCACATCAGAACCCAGCAGATTCTGCGGATCGGTGATCGTATCTGTCATGGTTCCTGCCCCGTTTTGAGGTTCATCGGCAAAAGCCCTGGTCGATCCAAGGCCGCTGATCGCCAAAACCATCAAGAGCAGGAGAGCCAGAACCCGCTGCATGGCAGGAAAGCTGAACCGACTCGTCCTGTGGAGGGGAACTCGTTCGACCACATGGGTCCGCGGACGGGGCAACTGCGTGAACACTGTCATAGTGTCCACAGTAGCGGTTGACGGCATCGGACTCCCCCACCATCACCGCCATTCACGGAAAGGACAACCATGACAAGGTTCCAAGTTGATTCGGATCAGATACAGACGGCCTCCGGCGCGGTCAGCGGCTCGATAGGGGCCATCAGAGATGCCGTGGCGGGGATGTACACCAACCTGGACAATCTCCAAAGCGTCTGGCAGGGCTCGGCAGCCAGCCAATTCGCCACGGTGGCCCAGCAGTGGCGCGCTTCGCAGGCCCAGATGGAGCAGGCGCTTGAAGGCATCCAGGCAGCCCTGACCCAGGCCTCGGCTCTCTACGCGGACACCGAGGCCCAGGCCACCCGCCTCTTCGCCGGAGCCTGAACGCCTGGCTGATACATGCAGGCAGCTCGAATCCGTTCGACCAAGGCATGTCCATTGCTTATCGGATCCAGACCTGACAGGCATATGGAAAGACCGAACATAACAAAGGCAGGGGCCTGCGCACCATTGTCCGATGCGCAGGCCCCCGCCTTTGGCGATCACCCGGTTCAGCCGAGAATGCGGCCGAACCTCAAGGGATCAGTAGCCCATGTCGCCCTGAGGCTGAGCTGCGGCAGGTGCCGGCGGCTCGGGCTTGTTGGCCACGACGGCCTCGGTGGTCAGGAAGAGCCCGGCGATGGAGGCAGCGTTCTGCAGGGCGGAACGGGTCACCTTGACGGGGTCGGCCACGCCGGCCTCCAGCAGGTCCTGGTACTCGTTGTTGGCGGCGTTGAAGCCCTGGCCGGCAGGCAGCGAACGGACCTTGTTGATGACCACGTCACCGGAGACGCCGCTGTTCTCGGCGATCTGCTTGATGGGGGCCTCGATGGCGCGGAAGACAATGGAGGCGCCGGTGGACTCGTCGCCATCCAGCTTGACATCCTTCTCGGCCTTGGCAGCGGCCTGAACCAGGGCCACGCCGCCTCCGGGCAGCAGACCCTCCTCAATGGCGGCCTTGGCGTTACGGACAGCATCCTCGATACGGTGCTTGCGCTCCTTGGCCTCGACCTCGGTGGCTGCGCCGACCTTGATGACGGCCACGCCACCGGCCAGCTTGGCCAGCCGCTCCTGCAGCTTCTCGCGGTCGTAGTCGGAGTCGGTGTTCTCGATCTCGGTGCGGATCTGGCCCACGCGGGCGGAGACCTCATCCTTGGAACCGCCACCGGAGACGATGGTGGTCTCATCCTTGGAGACGATGACCTTCTTGGCGGTGCCCAGCACGCTCATGTCGATGGAGTCCAGCTTGAGACCGAGCTCATCGGAGACCACCTGTGCACCGGTCAGAATGGCCATATCCTGCAGCATGGCCTTGCGGCGGTCACCAAAGCCAGGAGCCTTGACGGCGCAGGAGTTGAAGGTACCGCGGATCTTGTTGAGGATCAGGGTGGGCAGCGCCTCGCCGTCCACATCCTCGGCCACGATCAGCAGGGGCTTGCCGGTCTTCATGACCAGTTCGGCGATGTGGACCACGTCCTGCTGGCTGGAGACCTTGCCCGAGGTCAGCAGAATGTAAGGATCATCCAGAACCGCGGTCTGGTCATCATTGTTGGTGACGAAGTAGGGAGCGATGTAGCCCTTGTCGAAGCGCATGCCCTCGGTGAACTCCAGGTCCAGTCCGAAGCGGTTGTTGTCCTCGACGGTGACCACACCGTCCTGGCCGACCTTGTCCAGAGCCTCGGCGATCTCATTGCCGATCTCGGGGTCGCCTGCAGAAATGGTGGCGGTGGCTGCGATCTGATCCTTGGTCTCGACTTCCTTGGACTGGGCCACAAGCTCCTTGACGATGGCGTCAGCAGCCTTCTCGATGCCGCGGCGCAGGGCGATGGGGTTGGAACCGGCGGCCACGTTCTTCAGTCCCTCATGCACCAGGGACTGGGCCAGCACGGTGGCGGTGGTGGTGCCGTCTCCGGCGACGTCGTCAGTCTTCTTGGCGACTTCCTTGACCAGCTCGGCGCCAATGCGCTCGTAGGGATCCTCCAGATCGATCTCCTTGGCGATGGAGACGCCGTCGTTGGTGATGGTCGGTGCGCCGTAGGACTTGTCCAGCACGACATTGCGACCCTTGGGGCCCAGCGTGACCTTGACTGTGTCGGCCAGCTTGTCCAGGCCGGCAAGCATGCCCTGACGAGCTTCCTCGTCATACTCGATGATTTTTGCCATTGTTGCTTCCTCCGTCATGGCTTGAGGTTTCATGACCCACCGTCGGCGTGGAACGGAACCCGACCGTCAGCTGTCGTGTTATCACTCCCGCACCTCGAGTGCTAATTCAGCAGATTAGCACTCGATGGGGCCGAGTGCCAACCCGAAGGGAAAATACGCTGCAGGCTGTATGTCATGTTTGCCCTGACATGTCGGTAGCGGCGACGGATAATCCGCACACTGCACAGTCCTGGCTCAGCATCCGGATGTAGGCAAGATGCCATAAAAAAGGACCCCGGAATGACCGGGGCCCCCATGACGAATACAGAAGATGACAATCAGAGCTTGGTGACCTTGGTTGCCTGCAGACCCTTGGGGCCCTGCTCCACCTGATATTCGACCTTATCTCCCTCATCAAGGGTCTTGAAGCCATCTGACTGAATGGCCGAGTAGTGCACGAACACGTCCTCGCCGCCATCGTCGGGATTGATGAATCCGTAACCCTTGCCAGCGCTGAAGAATTTCACAGTGCCTTGTGCCATAACTAACTTCCTTAACATAGGTGCCGCGTCACAACAGATACGAGACTGACCGCATCTGCCTGGTCGGCAAGGTCAGTTTAGGCCCATTTATGGGGCAATTGCAAAACGCCGAGCCGAAACTCTGAATGTTTTGCCGTCGTTTTCTTCCGCTGCCAGGTTGGCCGAGCCTCACTGCATGAGGATGGCTTCCACCGGAGTGGAGGCCACAGAGGATTGCTCCACCTGTGCGATGCCCAGCACGTTGGCCACCTCTTGGGCAGTGGCCTTATCCGCCTCGTCACGGTAGCGGACCATGCTCACGCCAGGCAGGGCACCTTGCGGGTTGGATGCCGTGACCGCAGTGTAACCGGCATTGACCAGAACCTGGCGCTTCTTGCCGGCATACCCGGTGACCCTGGTTCCGTTGATGACGGTGACCCGCGTGCCCCGGTTGACCACCGGAGCCGGGCTGCTGCTGGAGGCACTGGCCGAAGGCGACTGGGTGGACGGCTCAGAAGTTTGTTCCTGGGAGGCTTGATCGGTAGCGGTCGCGCTACTTGAAGCCGAAGAGGAGGCTGAACGCTTGGGCAGATGGCTGCTGATGACCCGGGAGGCTTCAGTGTGCGTCTGCTGCCAGGGCAGGGAGCCGCTGACCGCAGCCCATACGCCCAGACCGCACAGCACCGCCAAGACAACCACCAGCAGGTAGGGCAGGACCCTGACCGACAGGGAACGCGGCCCGCGATGCACGCCGACCGGGCCCTTGGGAGGGTTATCGAACGCATCATGAACCTGAGGGCGCGCCTGCGTCCCATTGTCGCGCGTGCTAGCCATGAACTCTCCTCTGCTCCACCGGATCCTGAACCATTATAAGTAATGCGTCGCCGGGTCAACATTCAACTGACCATTCGACGTCCTCCGCCAACCCTGGAATGGCCGAGGCAGTCCTGACCGGCCCATATTGCCAAGCGATATAGTGACCTTATGAACAGCAGCCAGCCAATTGCCGCAACCCCCCCTGAGCCGACGAACCGAACCGGTACCAACCCTCCGACCATAGCAGGAGGCCAGGGCCGAACCCAGCGCAAACCTTTGAGCGCTTTGGTGGACCCCGGCTGGGCCCGCGCTCTGGCACCCGTCGAGCCCAACATTCATCGGATGGGCGACTTCCTCAGATCCGAGCTGGCACAGGGTCACCGCTACCTGCCTGCCAGCAAGAACATTCTGCGCGCCTTTACCATCCCCTTCGACTCCATCAAGGTCCTGATCGTGGGCCAGGATCCCTACCCGACGCCCGGCCATCCGGTGGGCCTGAGCTTCTGCGTAGACCCTGCAGTCAGCCCCATTCCCGGCTCCCTGCGCAATATCTATGCCGAGCTGAACTCCGACCTGGGCCTGCCCACACCTTCCAACGGCGATCTGACACCTTGGACCAGGCGAGGGGTCATGCTGCTCAACCGCTGCCTGACTGTGCGGGTGGGCAAACCGGCCAGCCACCGGAACAAGGGCTGGGAGGAGATCACCGACGCCGCCATCCGAGCTCTGAACGACAGACGCGACCAGGAGGGCAAGGTCCGGCCCCTGGTGGCAATTCTTTGGGGAAGGCAGGCCCAGAGCCTTGAGCCCCTCTTGACCAACGCGGCCATCATCAAATCCCCGCATCCCAGCCCCTTGTCGGCCCGGTACGGCTTCTTCGGCTCCCGTCCGTTCTCCAAGGCCAACCAAGCGCTGGAGGCCATGGGCGCCGAACCGGTGGACTGGTCACTGACCTGAGTCCTGCCGGCTGAGTCGTCAGGAAATGCCGTTACCATGTCTGCTATGGCATTATTCCCACCTCGACCCAGTCAGTCCCCATCTGTTCAGCCCGGTCAGGACCGCCAGGTTCCGCCAATCAGCCAGGACGACCTGCAACGTTGCCGCCAGTTGGCCGACCGGATCCGGACCCGCTTTTCGAGGACTCTGGTAGGCCAGGAGAACCTGCGGGAGGCCCTGATCCTGACTTTGGTGGCCTCAGGACACATCCTGATCGAATCCGTGCCCGGCCTGGCCAAGACCACGGCCGCCCAGACCCTGGCCACCTCGGTCTCCGGCAGCTTCAAGCGGATCCAGTGCACTCCCGACCTGATGCCCTCGGATCTGGTAGGCACCCAGGTCTATGACTTCTCCACACAGCGCTTCTCCACACAGCTGGGCCCCATCCACGCCAACTTCGTCCTTCTGGACGAGATCAACCGATCCAACGCCAAAACCCAGTCAGCCATGCTGGAGGCCATGGCCGAGGGTGCCACCACAATCGGCGGCGAGCGTATAGCCCTGCCCCGGCCCTTCATGGTGATCGCCACCCAGAACCCCATCGAGGAGGAGGGCACCTACAACCTGCCCGAGGCCCAGATGGACCGGTTCATGCTCAAGGCCGTCATGACCTATCCTGATGCCGGCCAGGAGATCCGAATGTTGCAGATGCTGACCAGCCGAGGCACCGATATGCCCGGCAAGGACGATCGGGATGCACTGACCATCGCCGATGTGGACTTCCTCAGGCAGAAGGCCCGGCAGGTCCACGTAGCACAGCCCATCATGCGATATGCGGTCGATCTGGCAGCCACCAGCAGGGGGGCTGGATCGCGACCCATCCAAGGGCTTGCAGAGCAGGTGAGGCTGGGGGCCAGCCCGCGCGCCTCCATCGCCCTGGTTCGCATCGGCCAGGCCAGAGCCCTGCTGACAGGCAGGGATTACGTCATTCCCGAGGATTTGAAGGACTGGGCCCATTCGGTGCTCCGCCACCGGATCCTGCTGACCTTCGAGGCCCAGGCCGACGGCGTCAGCAGCGACGACATCATCGATCAGATCGTCGACACGGTGCCGGTGCCATGAGCCGTCGACGTCCGGATCATGACCCGGTCCGCAGGCGGATCGAGTCCTTGGACACCAGCCTGCGGCTTCCCACGGTGCGCAGGGCCCTGGGCCTGCTGGAGGGCGAGCACTCCTCCGGCCGTCGTGGCGGCGGGGACGAACGAGCCGACCTGCGCGCATACGAGTTCGGGGACGAAACACGCATGATCGACTGGCACGCCAGCGCCCGGATGGGTCGGCCCATGGTGGTGGAGCGCGAGCGCCTGGTCACCAGTAGGGTCTGGCTGCTGCTGGATGTCGGCCGCGAGATGTCAGGAACATGCCCTGACGGGGAGCAGGCCATCCAAGTGGCGGCCAACGCCCTGTGCATGTTCGCCTCCCTCTGCCTGCGCCGCAGCGATGAAGTGGATCTGGTCCTGGTCGATTCGTCCGCCATCCGACGCGTACCCTGCCAGGGCGGTTTCGCCCGATTCGAGCAGACCCTGGACCGGGCTCTGGAGTCACGGCTGGATCAGCCGCGCAACCTTGAGGCCCTGCTGGGCTACGCCGCCGGCATCCAGGACCGGCAGGCCATGCTGGTCATCGCCACCGACCAGTCGGCATTGAAGGTCGACCTGATTCCGACCATCAGACGGTTGGCCACCACCCACCCCCTGAACCTCATCGGAGTGGAGACCATGAATCCCCTGCGCCTGCAGCCCGCTACGGGCTCGGTAACGGATGCGCCCAGCGGACGCAAGATCCCGGCATTCCTGCGCACTGCGAACGGGACGCGGGCGGTGGATCTGCACAGACGCTATCAGATAGAGGCCTTCAGCCGGGAACTGTCCAGAATCGGAGCCTCGCTGATCCGGGCCGACTCCAGCACAGCCATGTTCAACAGGTTCATCCACCTGCTTTCAGCCGGAAGACCAGGCATCCCCATGCGACGGACAGTGATGTCGGCATGAGTGCTGTCGTCCTGATTCGTCTGGCGTCCGGTCATGGCCGAATCAAGGTCATGCCCACCATGACCCAGCCCATCTGGCTACTGGCTCTGACGACGGCCGCCATCATACTGACCCTGGTCCTGGCTGCCGCGGCCCTTCTCCTGCCCAGGTTCCGCCGGCACCAGGAAGAGCCTCCGATCCAAGCGAGCTCCGACTCCCGCGATGCGTGGCGTCAGCAAATCGATAAGGTGGTGGCCCGGTACGACAAGGGCCAGCTGGACCGCGACCAGGCCATGACGGCACTGGCCACCATAGCGCGTGGATTTGCCTCCCGCTGCTGGAACAGCGACATGAAGTCCAAGACTTTGGCCGAAATCCAGGCCCAGCCCCGTACGCCCAGTACACGGAAGGGCCTGGACCTGCTTCGGCAGACCATAGATGCTTTATATCCGCCTGAATTCGCCCTTCCCCGGGACAGCGCAGGAACCGATGCCACAGTGGATCAGGCTGCCGACTGGGTACGGGATTTGATTGAACGGTGGCCGCGATGAGCATAGGCAATCTGTCCTGGAGGTGGCCCTGGCTGCCGGTTCTGGCCCTGGTCCTGGCCCTGGCGTTCGGCCTGCTGGCCTACCGTATGGCACGTCGCGGCAAGTTGGATCAGGAACCGGGAGCACGGGTCTGGACCTTGGACAGCGACCTGGACACCGAGGAGGGCCATGAGGCACTGCGGCACTGGCGACGACTGAACCGTTGTTCCGCAATCCTGCTCGCTCTGGCCCTGCTGATGGTTTTGAGCCTGGCCGCAAGGCCCGCCCGGGTCGATCGGACATTGGAACAGGGCCATAACCGCGATATTGTCCTATGTCTGGATGTGTCCGGCTCCACCCTGCCCTACGACCGACAGGTGATTGCCTCCTACCTTGACTTGGTCCGCAACTTCCGGGGCGAACGCATGGCCCTGAGCATATTCAACTCCACCTCGCGCACCGTCTTCCCCCTGACCGACGACTACGGGATGATCACCGCAGAATTGGGCAAGGCGCGGCGGATCCTGGACGGGGTGCAGTCCCAGGACCGTATCGATGCCATGAGCGGACGACAATACCAGGACATCAGCGACTGGCTGGAGGGCACGCAGAACCGCCGGGACACCACCTCGCTGATCGGCGACGGGCTGGTGGGCTGCGCTGCACTCCTCCCACAATTCGCTCCCAAGGACCAGACCGGATCGGCAAAGGCCGACCAACGGTCCAGCTCACTGGTCCTGGCCACCGATAACGTTGTCTCCGGCAAACCCACATACACCCTGGAGGAGGCACTCAAGCTGACCTCGGCCGCAGGAATCGCGGTGGACGGGCTCTATTCAGGACCGGACCAGGGCAGCGAGGATGAGAGCACCCGGCAGATGCAGAGGCTGATCGAAGCCCGTGGCGGTATTTTCCTGCGACGTCAGGATGGAAACTCCATCAACGCCTTGGTCCGCCGGATAGAGCATCGACACGGAGCCGACCCCCACCAGCAGGAGCAGTCCAGCCTGGTGGATGCACCCGGCTGGTGGACCCTGGCCCTGACCCTGGCGCTGTCGGGATATCTGCTCCTGGCCTGGAGGCTGAAGCGATGAACATACTCAAGTCCGTGACCTTTGAGCCTTCCCTGGGCTGGTTGGCCGGCGGCCTACTGGCGGGTCTGCTGCTGCTCCTGGCCATTGCGTTGGTCATCCATGGACTGCGCGAGGGTCGGGATACGGATGCCGACCGCTGGGCCCTGACCCGACGCACTGCCATGGTCCTGATCCTGGCCCTCATGGTCATGACCCCCAGCACGGTCAGCAAGACCACCAATAAAGCCGTCAACGCCACTGATGTCTTCATTGCGGTTGACGTGACCGGTTCCATGGCGGTCAAAGATGCCGGATATGGCGACCAGGAAGGAATCAGCCGACTGGATGCGGCCCGGTCAGCCGTGCACGACCTGACACGCATCTACCCCGATGCCTCCTTCTCGGCCTTGAGCTTCGGCGCCTCGGCCAGCGTCGATCTGCCCCTGACCCCCGACGTGCGGGCTGTGGACAACTGGGCCAGGGGGCTGGCTACAGAGCCCACATCCCGATCCTCCGGCTCCAGCCTGGATGCTCCACTGGATCGCCTGAGCCTGGTCTTGAAACAGACCAAGGACCGGCATCCCGACGACCGAATCCTGCTCTACCTGATCAGCGACGGCGAACAGACCGGACCCGATGAACGACGATCCTTCAGCGTTCTCAGGGAGGGATTGGACGATGCCTTTGTGCTGGGAACCGGCTCGGCCAAGGGCGGTATGGTGCCCTTGAGCTCCGATGTCGGTGGAAGCGATGCCGACAGCTGGGTGACTGACCCCAAGACCGGGCAGCCGGGCATCTCCGCCATGGACCCGAAAACCCTCAAGGCCATTGCGGACGAGATGAGCGGCCACTACCAGGCCCTGGCCAAGGGAACCACGGTAGGTGAAGGAGCCACGGCTGCGGCTTCCAAGCGCTACCGGGTGACCAAGGTCGACCAGGTCCGCCAGCATGTCGCCCCGCTGGTCTGGCCGCTGGCCCTGGTGGAGCTGGTCCTGATCCTGATTGAGGCGGGGCTCTGGATCCGCACTTCGAGGAGACTGCTATGAGTAGGAAGTCCCGGCAAGGAGCAAGAGACGCAGGCCGCCTGCGAGCGCGCCTGATTTTGGCTGGCCTGGCCTTGATTGCAGCCCTGACCGGGGCCTGGGGCCTGATCAACGTCAAAGCCATTGCCTCCTATAACGAGGGCACGCACACGTTGAGCACCAACGTTCGACAGGCCCAAAACCCCCAGGCCGATCCAGCATCCATCAAGGCCCTGCAGGACCAGGCCGAACATCTCTTCGCCCAGGTCGAACGGCCGGGACCCCTGATCCTGCCACAGACCAGACAGGCTGCCCAGGCCAACCGTGCTGCCAACGCTGCGCTGACCAGCCGCACGGAGCGTCTGCTCAAGAAGCAGAAGGCCGATAAGGCCCAGGACGGAAAGAACGAATCCGGAAAAGGGTCCTCTTCAGGACTGACCAAGCAGCAGGAGGCCGAGGTGGAGGACCTGCTCAAGCGCAACCAGCAGCAGAGCGAACCGTCCGCCTCCCCCACGCCGACAGGCAAGCCGGACGACAACAAGAGTCAGGGGAAGAATGTCAAGCCTTGGTGACCGACCGCGCACAACCTTTCGCGTGAGTCATTCCACCACCCTCTTTCCCAACAAATCGATTCCCATGCAGACGAACGTCCCATGACTATCAGACCGACAGAATTAGCGGTAAATCCGTCCACAGCCAGATGAACCGGACCTCATTCGACCACATGGCCCTACGGGGATCATTTCAAGATGATTGCAATGTTGTAGTAGAGACATGTATAGGTCATCCTCGTCACTACCCACCCTGGGTCCCTTCCTCGAACAGCAATCCTTCCTGACTGATCCGGAAGAGGCCCAAACCTGCCCCTGTCATGCGAGAGCGGCCCGCTGCCGGGCCATGCTGTTCGATATGGCACGGCAGTCGCGAACCACTCTGGTCCATCTGAGTGAATTAGCCGACCAAGCTCTGAGGGTCGACTGGGAAGGCCGGGCTGCTGAGGCCTATAAGGCCCAGGTGCGGGCCATGGATGCCGTCTGCCAGGATCAGCGCATCCAGGCAGGCCGCACCCTGAACCTGATCGATCAAGAGATCCGGCCATGAAGCGGACCATCACCGCTGCCCCCGACGCCAACGGCTATACGCGCACCGAGCTGGACCACCTGACCGGCATGGCGGACAGGCTCAACCAAGCAGGTGGTGCCTTGGCCACCATGCAGTCCCAGTGGGTTCTGACTAATCGGGCCATCTGCAGAATCATGCCGGGGCTGCCTGCCCTCCCCTGCACCCAGGCTGCCGTGCCGCCGCCGGATCACGCCCATCTGCCAATGGATCGGATGGTGTCCTTCTGCAGTGACCAGGCCCAGGCCTGCGAAGACCTGCGCACCCGGCTCCAGTCCGTGGCCGACCGGCTGACCAAGGCCTATGGGCTCTACTCGCAGGCTGAATCATTCATTGACAGGCTGATGAACTCCCTGACGTCCAAGGCCTTGACTGTCTTCCGGCCTATTTCCCCGTTCATGCTGGGATCCATCGGTTTGGGCCTGGGAGTAGCCAAACTGACCGGCCACCTGGACTCATCGCAATTCCAGGAAATTCTGGAAACCACGGCCAGCATCCAACAGCCCCTGCTGACCGCGGTCGCATCCGGCCTGTCATCGGACCGTCATGATCCCATTGGCGGATTGGTCACCGGCCCCGGCCTGCTGATGCCATTGATACTCGCTCATTTCCAGGGTGACCGAATCGCTATGGAGCCCGTTCATCCGCAAGGCGAAGGATTGGGCGAGGCCCATAACATCGCCGGTGCTCTGCACAACCTAGAGACCCTGGGATCCTGTCGGGACGGCATTCCCTACGCCACAGTCGCCGTACAGCGTTATCGGGAGGCCGACGGCAAAGACCACTGGCTGGTCTACATACCCGGCACCAGCTCCCATCTGGACTCCCCCATCGGTTGGGCCCAGAACATCCAGCTCATGAGTGACAAGGCATCAGTGCGCGACAGGGCGGCCTCCCTGCGTCTGGTGGACCAGGCCATGCAGGATGCAGGGGTGCGCCCGGACGATCCGGTCAGCCTGGTGGGCCATTCCCAGGGTGGGATTGTGGCCGCCACCATGGCTTCGGATCTTTCGGACCGCTACAGCTTCGATCACATCGTGACCGTCGGCTCGCCCATCGCCCATCGGAAAATACAGCCTGACACCTGGGTGACCAGCGTGGAGATGCGCGAAGAGCTGGTCTCCAGCCTTGATGGGGCCGACAACCCCTCTCGATCCAATCAGCTGACAGTCAGGGGACGAGCGGGCGGGCCTCCCCCTCCAGGTGGGACACAGACCGGCCGGACAGTGACCACTGCCGGCCCCGGCAAGGAATCCACCCACGGCATGGCCTACCAGCAGGCGGCCTGGGCTGATGCCCGAGATCAGAACTCACCAGCAGTACGACGTCAGGACGACCACTTCGCCCATGCCATCGAGGGCGATCTGCAGGAGACCCGCTACTACCGTGGCAGGCTACGACGGTGAGCGGGACACGCGGCCCCCCAGGAGCACCCATGCCGCTTCCTGCTGGTTGACCCGGTCGTCTAGGCTGGAGGCATGAACCTGAGCCGAATCACCCCAGTCATCCCCCTCAATCCCCTGGACGGACGTTACCGCAGACAGACCGCCGATCTGGTGGATTATCTGAGCGAGCCTGCCCTGAACCGCGAGCGCATGCGGGTCGAGGTCGAATGGATGATCATGCTGGCCAACGGCTACCAGGGCAACGGCCAGCACCCGGTCCTGCCGGGCGTAGAGCCTCTGACCGAGGCAGAACAGGCCTACCTGCGCGCCATACCCGAGGATTTCGACGCCGACGGCATCACCGAACTGGCAGGCATCGAAGCCCAGACCCACCACGATGTCAAAGCTGTGGAATATTACATCGACCGCCGCCTGGAGGCTGCAGCCACAGCCCTTGGCCCCGAGTCCCAACTCCCTAGGCTGACACCCCTGGTCCACTTCGCCTGTACCAGCGAGGACATCAACAACCTGGCCTATGCCCGCTGCATCCGAGGCGGGGTCGAGCAGGTCTGGCTCCCCAAGGCCACCCGGATCGAGAAGCATCTCGCAACCATGGCGGAGCAGTACCGGGATCTGCCCATGCTCGCCCTGACCCACGGCCAGCCGGCCACACCCACCACCCTGGGCAAGGAGATGGCGGTCTACGTCCATCGGCTGCACCGGCAGCTGGACCGAATCCACAATCAGGACTATATGGGCAAGATGAATGGCGCCACCGGAACCTTTGGCGCCCATCTTGCCGCCCTGCCGCAGGTGGATTGGATCAATCTGACCCGCACCTTCATCGTGGAGCGGATGGGTCTGGTCTGGAACCCGCTGACGACCCAGATCGAGTCGCACGACTGGCAGGCCGAGCTCTTCAGCAACATCGCCCACCTGGGCCGGATCCTGCACAACCTGTCAGTGGATGTCTGGATGTACATATCCCGCGGCGTCTTTGCCCAGGAACCCGTCAAGGGCGCGACAGGATCCAGTACCATGCCCCACAAGGTCAACCCCATACGCTTCGAGAACGCCGAAGCCAATCTGGAGATCTCAGGAGCCCTGCTGGACACCCTGGCCACCACCCTGACCGAAACCCGTTGGCAGCGGGACCTGACCGACTCCACCACCCAGCGCAACATCGGTTCGGCCCTGGGATACAGCATGCTGGCTCTGGACAACCTGGACGGCGGACTGCAGACCATCCACCCGGACAAGGCACTGATGGCCCGCGAGCTGGACAGCAACTGGGAGGTCCTGGGCGAGCCTATACAGACGGCCATGCGGGCCGCTGGACTGGCGGGACGTTCAGGCATGGATCATCCCTATGAGCAGGTCAAGGAGCTGATGCGGGGCAAGAGAATCGGACGGGAGGATGTCGAGCACTTCATCGATGGCTTGGATTTGGACCGGGACACGGCCAGTCGGCTCAAGGCCTTGACGCCGGCAACCTACACAGGCGCAGCCGGAACCTTGGTGGACTTCGATCGCGACTGACCATGACCCCGTCCCAGTCGACCATAACCCCCGAGGACACCGATTCCGCCGATCCTGTCAAGGCGGATCAGGTCGTCATCCGGGACACCCCGCCCCAACGGGTCCACGATGCCGAGGATCTGCTGCGAGCCTTGGCTGCTCTGATCCTGGGAATCCTGGTTACCCTGGCGGCTGTCTATCTGAAGGGCATAGCGGCCGGGGTCGAATCGGACATGCGCCAGGCCGGCAATGCCATGGACTGGCTCATGGACGTACCTACCGCCTTCCTCCAGCAGGCAGTGACCGTGACCGTGGTCCTGACCGTGATTGTCCACCTACTGGTCAACAGGGAATGGATCCAGGCCATCACCGCCCCCCTGGCCATGTTCCTAGGGTTCGGGCTGGTCATGCTGACCTCCAACCTGATCCTGAAGGCGGGCAACCCGACCTTGATTGCCTCATTCAGCTCCCAGAACGCCATAGGGTCACCCGTCCTGCTTCCCGACTTCTATGCCGGTCTGGCTGCCTTCCTGAGCGCAGCAGGACCCCGTCGCTTGCGCAGCTCGGTCAAGTGGGGATGGAACGCCCTATATATTGTGGCCGTCATCATGGTCGCCATATCCTCCAACTCGGCCAGCGGGGTTCTGGTCTCGCTGATTCTGGGACGGATCATGGGCATGGTCGTCCGATATCTGGCGGGCACGCAGAACAAGGGAGCCTGGGGACAGGGAGTGGTACAGGCCATAGCATCCATCGGCATCCAAACCGCCAGTCTGGAACGTCAGGATCCCAGTCTGGATGCCGATGGCCAGCCTCTGCCCGCCCTCGACGACGACCTTATCGAAGCTTCCCGCATCTACAGAGCCCAGGACAGGAATGGCCGCAACTATACGGTGTCGGTCATGGACGGCCAGCTGCACACCATGGGCTATCTGATGCAACTCTGGCAGTGGATCAAGCTGTCCGGAGTCTCCATGCGCCGGGACCGGTCGGTCAGAAACTCCATGCAGCACCACATGGCCATGCTGGCTGAACTGCGGGACCTGGGGCTGACCGCCCTGCACCCCTATGGCCTGGCGGAGAGCGCGGAATCCTCGATTCTGGTCCTGGAGGATGACGTCCACCTTCGGCCCCTGGAACCTGGAAGCCTGGACACGGACAGGGCCAAGCAGCTGATGGACTACCTCCGCCGGGCCAACGATCGCGGCTTTACACACCGCCGCATCCGCCCGGAGACACTGGCCATGGACCAGTCGGGCTCCATGGTCATCGCCGGCTGGGAGAACGGCGACAGCGCCAGCTCCCAAGCCAACATCGCCCTGGACCGTATCCAGCTTCTGGCCCTGGTTGCCACGATGATCGGTGTGGACCAAGCCATCGAGGCCGCCCGTGCCTCCTGGGGGGTCAAGACCCTGGCCGGACTGTCGCCCTTCTGCCAGATGGTGGCCATTCCCTCACAGACCCAGTCCCTGCCCGGCTGGGATCGGCAGATTCTGGCAGACCTTCGCAAACAGCTGCGGGCCCTGGCTCCACCTGAGTCGGTGGCGGAGACCGGCCAGGTGACCCTTTCCCGCTTCAGCCTGCGTAGCTTCGTGGCACTGGCCCTCTTGGTGGTGGCTGTGGCGGTCATCATCACCCAGTTCAACCTGCCCCAGGTCATCAGCGCCGTCCGCAACGCCAACCCTTGGATGGCCGGACTCTCCTTCCTGCTGGGGTCACTGTCCTGGGTGGGCTGCGCCATCACCCTGGGAGTCTTCATCGACCCGGCCAAACGCGACTTCAAGGGCATCTTCCTGTCCCAGGTCGCCTCCTCGTTCACCTCGGTCTCCATGCCTGCAGGGGTGGGGCCGGCCTTCGTCAACCTGCAGTTCCTGCGGCGGGACGGTTACGACAACACCATGGCCACGGCCATCATGAGCGCCGTGGTGGCAGTTCAGTTCGCAACCACCTTCTGTCTGCTGATCGTCATCGGGCTGTTCACCGGGCGTAACACCCTATCCGGGATGATCCCCACCAACACCCTGGTCATCGTCATCGGGACGGTGGCCATCATCGCGGCCCTGATCATGGCCATCCCATACACACGGCGGCTGGTCATGGAACGGCTGATGCCCATCGTGGCCTCCTACGCCCGCCACCTTGTGGAGATTCTGACCCAGCCCAGGCAGCTGGTGGTGGCCGTGCTTGGGGCCGTGCTGCAGTCAGCCGCCCTGGGCATGAGTTTCTGGGCCGCCCTGATGGCCTTCGGATGCAGGACCAACGTGTTCGAGACCACCTTCGTCTTCCTCCTGGCCAACACACTAGGCTCGGCCGTCCCCACCCCCGGCGGCCTGGGGGCCATCGAAGCGGTGCTCTTCTCCGCCTTCCGCCTGGCAGGTGTTCCCTCGGGCGTGGCCATATCGGCCACCCTGGTCTTCCGGGTGGCCACCTACTGGCTACGCATCCCCCTGGGAGCCCTGGCCATGCGCTGGTTGAGCAGCCATAATCGCATCTGAGGAACCTTCGGGCAGTCCCAATCCCGACGGCCTCAAAAATCGCGTGGTGAAATGTCGAAAACCCCCGGAAAATGCGGTGTTTGGGCCTAATCTGCGCTAATATCAGTCATTGACCGTTGGGCTTTCCCCAAATCAAGCAGTGGGAGGCCCCCGAAAGAAGGATGTTCTATGGCATACAACAAGTCTGATCTCGTTTCGAAGATTGCACAGAAGTCCAACCTGACCAAGGCTCAGGCGGAAGCTGCTGTCAACGCCTTCCAGGATGTCTTCGTCGAGGCCATGAAGTCCGGTGAGGGTCTGAAGCTGACCGGTCTGTTCTCGGCCGAGCGTGTCAAGCGTGCCGCCCGTACCGGACGCAACCCCCGCACCGGTGAGACCATCAAGATTCCGGCCAGCTATGGCGTGCGCATCTCTGCCGGCTCGCTGCTGAAGAAGGCCGTCACCAACAAGAAGTGAAACCAGCCTTTCCGCAAGGGCCCAGACATCCATCCACGGATGCCGGGGCCCTTCTTTTTACAGCAAGACCTGACGGATGATCAGCAGTGCAAACCGGACCCTAGGCACTCGGCTTTGCAGCACCCCTCAGGAAGTCCATCAGGGAATGGTATCGGGGTGGACCCAGCTGGTCGAAGGGATCAGGCAGGGCCACCTCGACTCGGTGGGAACCACCCAGGACCAGGTGGCTCCAGTCGCATGACCATGTGCGCGTTCCCCGGTCCGCCATACGGACGAAGTCGCCACGCAGACGGGCCCGGGTATCCTCCGGAGGCTGGTCCATGGCGCGCTGTACCTCGGAATCGTCGATCGGTGAGCACATGAGCCCATGCCTGACCAGGCCGGGGAAGGACCTTCCCTCGCTCAGATCGTGATAGTCCAGGTCCACCGCCTCTTCCAGATCCCGTCCGGCGCCTCGTCGACTCAGGCCCTGGAGCAGCCGCAGCTTGGCGGCCCAATCCACCCAGTCAGCCAGATCCTGCCAACGCCCCGCGTCCAGCGCATCCAAGGCTGCCCTCCAAAGTTGCAGGGCACGCAGAGCCTGGGACCGGTCGATGCCTATATCCTCCTGCTGGTCCACCAAGGCCTTGCAGGCCGACCAATAGGACTCTTGTAGACCCAGAGCGCTGATGCCACCGGTCTTCGTGGAAGCCTGCAGGTCCAGGGTGACACGGCCGGTCCGATCCCGACTGACGGCTCGGACGGCTGCACCGGGGTCAGCCAGGGCGCAGTCGACCAGGTCTGGCCGTCTGCCCCGACGGCAGGCTTGCTCGATCAGATTGAGGACAAGGTGGGTGCTAGCCATCTTGAACCAAGTGGCCAGCGGCGACCGGTTGGTATCCCCTACGATCACATGCAGACGACGCCATCGCTCGGGATCAGCCAGAGGCTCGTCACGGGTGTTGACCATGGGACGGGCACGGGTGGTGGCCGAGGAGACCGCCTCATCCAGAAAGTCGGCCCGCTGGCTGAGCTGGAACCCATCGGGACTCAGACGACCCGCCCCGGTGATCAGTTGCCGGGTGACCAAGAAGGGGACCAGGCAGGCTCCAACCATGTCCAAGGGGACTCGCCGGTCCAACAGGTAATTCTCATGGCAGCCGAAGGCATGGCCTTGGGCATCCACATTGTTGGCGAAGACGTGAACCTTGACGGGCCTGCCCAGGTCCTCCGCCAGACGATTCCGGGCGCGATCTGCAAGGTCGGCCATGATCCGCTCCCCGGCCAGCACCTGGGTCAGGGCTGTCAGCGGATCACGGGCCTCCGCTGTAGCATACTCCGGGTGGGAGCCCACGTCCAGGTAGAGCCGGGCACCATTGGGTAGATAGATGTTGGTTGATCCGTGCTTATCAATGAGAGGGCGGAACATGGCCATAGCCACCCTGCCGGCGGCGTAGGGGGCACTGGCACCGGTCAGGCTCAGTCCATACTCGGTCTCGATGCCGAATATCCTGTGAAAGTCCGAGTCAGTCCCCTGCCCCTGCCCTTCCGCCATGGATCACTGACCGCCCTTCTGGACGAAGCCCTGCACATACTCCTTGGCGTTGGTCTCCAGGGTGGTCTCGATGTCATCCAGGACGGCATCCAGGTCGGATCCAGCCGTCTGGCCCTGTTCCTGTGCACCGGTCTGCGGCAGATCCTCTTCCTGCTCCTGCTGCTGCCCGGCTGCCATGCGCCGCCCCTGCTGGGATGCCTCAGCCATGGTCGCTCTCCTTCCCTGCGCGGATCAGCGCCCGCTCAGATACGTGTTCAAATCCTCCGCGATGAGTCCGTTGGTGGCCACCACGTCGTTGCTCCCCTCCCAGCGCACATGTCCGCCGTCCCAGCGCCAGAGAGTGCCCTTGGCCTCCCGGACCACGACAGCCGCCGCAGAGACAGCAGGGATGTCCCAGGAGTGCAGGGCCGGCTCGAAATAGGCGTCGTAGCTTCCGTCCGCCACCCGGCACAGATCCAGCGAGACAGGACCGACGCGCTTGATGTCGGCAGGCTTGCCGGCCATGCGCGAGACGATCTGCAGGACCTTTTCGGACTCGTTGGGGAAGTAGGACATGCCGAAGCTGATCACTGATCCGGTCAGGGTGGTCATAGTGGAGGGGATGATCTTCTCCCGCTTGTCGCCCACGATGGTTCGTCGGATCCTGATGGCGCCCTGGCCCTTGGCTGCCAGATAGGTCAGGCCCAGGACCGGGGCATGCACGATACCCAGGACCGGTGAGGCGTGGCCCTTCTCATCCACGGCGAACAGGGAGATGGTCAGCGTCCATTCGGCCATGTTGCGTACGTAGTTGACCGGACCGTCGATATGGCCCAGGCACCAGTAGCGGCCGCCCGGACGGCGGTTGCCGGCCTCCTCCTCCCAGAAGCCATCCATGGGGTCCAGGGCGGCGATCTTGGTCCGGCAGTAACGGATCAGACGCGTGTCAATGCCCGGAGAGAACTGGGTGCCCTGGCCAATGGCTGATGTGGAGCGGGGATCGTGGGGATTGATCTGGTCCTGGAGGGCATGACGGCCGGCCTCCACAGCGATGGTGGCGGCCTGCATGGCCAAATCGCGCAATTCCATACTTCTCTTCTCTTTCAAACGGGTGGTCGAGGCATTGCCGACCGTGGTCCACCGGTGGTCGTCCGGTCTGATATCGGACTATTTTCTGCGCTATGAGCAGTATATGTCGCGGCCATCCCGGCAGGAAGACCGTGTGTGACCCAGCGGATCGGACAGGTCCACGACCCTGATCCTAGACTCCTCCTCAGGTCCCTGCTCCTCAAGAATGACACGACTCCAGGAGACTGCCCTGACCACATCAGGGCAACGGTGGAGCAGCTGGGAACGGCACCAGGCCCGGGTCTGCTCCGGGCCCTGGTCCATGGCCCTGGTGATCTGGTCGGGATTGGCCAGTTGCAGAACGGATCCTCTGAGTCGCCAGGGCAGGTCACGGCCGGGATCCACCCGTGCCCAGGCCAGATCCAGGGCCGCCAGACGGGGATCCGACCAGTCGGATAGGGACCGACGGCGGCGCAGACGCTCCAAGAGCTGCCACTTGAGCAGCCATTCCAGCCTGCCTGCCTGATCGTGCATGGCCAGACGGGCCTCGTCGTCGCAAGAACGAACCAGAGCCAGATCCTCGAGCACCTGGCCCCAGAGGTTCAGAACCCGGTCGTCGGCACAACCTGGCCGGTCGGCATCCCTTCTGACCTGTCGGACCGCATCCAGCAAGGCCCCTTGAATGGTCAGCGCATCGGCGAATCCTCCGTTTGCCAAGGCCAAAGACTTGGTCAGGGTGACATCACGGGAAACCGTGTGCAGGGCCGACACCGGATCATCCAGCGTCCAGCGATCCAGCAGTTCATCGACCAGACGGGTCGAATCCCCCTCCGACTCCAGGAGCGCCAGCAGCAGATCGGTGGTCCCCAGCTTGAGGATAAGGGGCGCATCCAGCCGGTTGGCATCGCCCACAATCACATGGAGACGGCGGCTGCCCGGCCCCGCATGGGACTCGTCCCGGGTATTGATGATCGGTCGTCCGAAGGTGGTCTGCAGTCCAATCCGGCTGGTCAGATAGTCGGCGCGCTGGCTGAGCTGGAAGCCAGCCCCCTCGCTCCTGGGCCCCAGGCCCACTCTGCCCGAACCGGTGTAGATCTGCCGGGTAACGAAATGAATAGTCATCAGGGCCGCCACCCTGGCGAAGGGCACCGCCCTATCCATCAGGTAGTTCTCATGCGATCCCCAGGCGGCACCCTTGCCGTCCACATTGTTCTTGTAAAGAGCCAGGCCTCCGGCCCTTTCTGCGGCCAGGGCCATCATCCGGTCCCCCGCGCGGTCCTGGACCAGCGCATCGAAGGCATTCACCGTTTCCGCCGAGGCATACTCGGGATGGGCATGATCCACATAAATCCGAGCGCCATTGGGAGCTGCCACATCGATCAGCCGGGCACCAGGCGCATCGGTGAGCATGCTCGGAGCGGCAGCTGAACGTGGTAGCCGACCTCCCCTGGCATCATTGACCGGATCCTCATTCCCGTAGTCCCAGCGGATGTGCGCCAAGTCCGGCTGGGCAGCGGCCCTTACCAGACGCAGGGCCAAAGTACGCGGATCAGCGCCGGGATCCTGGGGGTCGGCAATGGCATACTCCGTTTCGGTGCCCATAACCCGCCCGGCATTCATGACCGCTCCACTGGCCCGTCGACCGGGCGAACCTCCTGGACCTGTCCCGGACGCAGTCCGGCCAGATCGGCCCAGCGGTCCGGATCCTGGCCACGCAGCTCCTCAAGAGTGTCCTCATACTGCCCGCGGACCGCCCTCGTGCAGAACCCACGGTCAAGACCCACCTGTCGACCCTGCTCGATGGAGGCCTTGACCGCCATGGTCTTGACCCGATCAACCAGGTTGTGCAGCATGGCGCCGGAGACCGCAGACTCCAGGTAGAGGGGCTGCCAGCGGCCCGTGGCATCCATGACCTTGCCCAGCAGATGGTCACCATCCCGTGCGAAGAGTCCATCGACCAATACCTGGATCAGCTCCTCCGGACTGGCATCATCCTCCATGGGCATATCGGAGCTCAGATACTTGCCCAGGATGGCGGCGGACCTGGTCCTGTCGGGCCGGTCGATGCGGATCTTGACATCCAGCCGTCCTGGGCGCAGAACCGCCGGGTCGATCATGTCGATGCGGTTGGAGGCACCGATGACCATGACCTGGTCCAGGGACTCGACACCGTCAAGCTCGGTCAGGAACTGGGGGACGATGGTGGTCTCAACATCCGACGAGATGCCCGATCCCCGGGTTCGCAGCAGGGCATCCATCTCGTCGATGAAGACCACCACCGGTCCACCCTGGCCTGCCAGGCTGCGGGCCCTGGCGAACAGGCGGCGGACCAGCCGTTCCGACTCCCCCACGAACTTGTTGAGCACCTCGGGGCCCTTTACCGACAGGAAGATCCCGTGGCCGTCGCTCTCCTGGGCCAGTGCTCGGGCCAGGGCCTTGGCGATCATGGTCTTGCCGTTGCCGGGCGGCCCGTAGAGCAGGACACCCTTGGGGGCCTGAAGCCCATAACGACGCATCAGATCGGCATGTTGGAAGGGCAGCTGGACCGCATCACGAATCCGCTCAATCTGCCTGTCCAGACCCCCAATATCCGAGAAGTCCACGTCGGGGGTCTCCTCCAGCAGCATGTCGGACCGGTCAGACTCAGGCAGAACAGCCAGGGCCATCGAACAGCTTTCGTCCATGAGCAAGGCGCTGCCTGCCTCGATGGGCTGGTCCTGCAGAGAGCCCGCACGAGCAGCGACGCGGGTCTGCCCGGAGGGGTCTTCCACCAGCAGGGCACCGGATTCCAAGGTCTCCCGCAGTGTGCGGACCTGACCGGTCACCGGCTGATCGCCCACACGCACCACCACCATATCGGCATTGAGCAGAACCTCCTGGCCGCCCCGGATCCGCTCGGCGTGGATATCGGGCGCCAGGGGCACCACCATCCGCCTGGAACCGTTCAGGATCAACAGACGGGCCTGCTGCACCCCCTGACTGTCATAGGCGACGGAATCCACACCCAGGGCGAGGGCGACAGTCAAGGGCGGTTGGCCCAGCTGGGCCAACTGGCTCTTGGCCTTGGACAGTTCCTTGGCAGCCCTGGTCAGCGCCGCAGCCAGGGCCCGGTTGCGCCGATCAGCGGCCTGACCCTGGTCATTGGCAGATTCAGCCTGCTCAACATCGTCGGACTGCATGACTTCTCTCTTCTCTCCTTCGTCCGCCCTGGGAGCCCCGCTCGGCCTGGACAGCCAGCCGGGCGGAGGGACTCAGCTGCAGCGGGCTCCGTCCTCCAAACGAGCTCCACGGGCCCAGTCCATGGCCTTCATGGCGCGCTTGCCGGCAGCCTTGACCATCTGCAGCTCCAGGGGCAGGGTCTTGGTACCCACCCAGAGATGGCGACGGTCCATGGCCAGCCGACCCGGCTCCAGATGCAAGGGAAGACCGGGCTCATCCCCTCGGGCTGGTGCCGCCCTGAGCACGGTCAGCCCTGTCTGCCTGTCCTGCGGGTCATCGCCTTGCCGATACAGACACCAGGCTCCCGGTTCCGGGCTGCAGGCCCGGACCTGTCGATCCAGGGCGAAGACGGGCACATCGAAACGCATGTGGGCATCCTGGTGGGTGATTTTGGCGGCCACCTGGTAAGCGCCCTGAGTCTGCTTCTTCGGTTGAATCCGACCTTCCGCAAGGGCCTCCAGGCTTGCAGCCAGCAGGTGGGATCCGTCCTCAGCCAGGCGATCCAGCAGCTCGCCCGAGGTCTCGTGCGGCCCGATCTCGACCGTGGACTGGGCCAGGATGGGCCCCTCATCCATACCGGCCGTCAGACGGAAGACCGTGGCGCCGGTGATGGTATCCCCGGCCCAGATGGCCCGCTGTACCGGAGCCGCCCCCCGCCACTGCGGCAGCAGGGAAAAGTGCAGGTTGTACCAGCCCCCCTCAAAGGCATCCAGGACCTGCTGACGCAGGATCCGCCCGTAGGCCACGACGGCTGCACAGCTGGCACCAGTATCCTGCAGCCGTGCCGGAAAATCCGGATCGGATGGGTTGTTTTCAAGAACGGGAATCCCCAGCTTCAGGGCCTCAGCCTTGACCGGACTGGGATGCAGATGCCTTCCACGCCCCTGGGGAGCGTCGGGTCTGGTGAGCACGGCAGCAACCCGGAAATGCTCCTGATCGGCCGTCAACAATCTTAGAGATGGCAAGGCGACCTGAGGCGTGCCTGCAAACAGCAATGTCATGACCATATCGGCAATCTCCTTTTCATCTGACGACTTCGGACCTCTGCACGTTCACTGCACCTGAGGAATGTTCACCCCTGCCTCGATCAGAGCTGTGCGCAGTCCATAGGGGTCACTGAATCGCAGGCTGCGGATGCCGGCCTTGTTGGCACCGACTACATTCATACCCTTGTCATCCACGAAGAGGGTCCTGTCAGCCTGGATTCCGAACTGATCCAGGGCATAGCGGTAAATGGCCGGGTCGGGTTTGCGCATGTGGATGGGCCCGGAGACCACCACCCCGTCCAGCCTATGCAGGAAGGAGTCGCCGTCCCAGGCGTAATGGAAGAGCTCTGCGCCCCAATTGGTCAACCCCCATACACCCAAGCCTGCCGCCTTCAGATCATCCACCAGCATGCGGGCACCGGGCACCGGGCCGGTCAGCGAATCGACGAAGTGGTCACAGTAGTAGGCGAACATGTCATCCCAGGGTGACCCGCAGTTGGCGGCCACCCAGTCACGGGCCTGGGCGCAGGTGGCTCCGCCGTCCATCATGTTGTTGGCCCGGTAGAAGCCGGAACGGTTGTCGTCCAGAAGGGCTTCGATGCTCCCGCGCCCGTATCGGGCCACCATGGCCATCTCGGGCTGCCAACGAATCAGGACGTTGCCGAAGTCGAAGATGACCTGCTCAATGGGCTGACCCTGGGCCTGAGCTGCTTCCTGCCCAGCCTGGATCACATCTGCCTCAACCCGGATCTCGCCCGGCCATCCCTTCATGGCTCTCCGCCTTTCCTGAGTTCGTTCTTATACACCTTTGACTGCGTTCCCTCATGAAACCACGTCGCATAGACCCCCTGCATATCCGCCTGGAGCGCCAATCAGGTCAGATCCTTGGGATCCATCCGGAAGCGCAGCTCTCCTCGCCCACGGCCGGCCAGGTACTTGGCCTGAGCCTGCTTGAGATCATCAGCCAGCTTGTCCCGGCGGGCGGTGGGCACCCGGACCAGGGCTCGGACCCTGTCCTGGGTTCCCTCCAGATAGCCGGCTTTCAGCGTGGACGGCGCCGGTATGGGCACAGGCCCAAGCAGGGCAGGAACAGGCTCAGGACCAGCATCCGTCACAGCCTCCTGACCTGGCGCAATCCCGACGGCGTCCAACATCCAGACGACGGCCTCCCTTTCGCCCCAGATTGCAGCCATGCCGACCGCAGGGGGCATGGCGGTCAGCCGACGGTCCTCCAAATCGGCGGCGGCCAACACCGGCCCCTGCCAGGTCATCAGCGCCTGGGCCAGCTGAGGATCGCACTCCCCCAGCAGGAGCACCTGACCTCCCTGTGCCCGGGAACAGCAGAAGGAGGCCACGCGCATCCAGGCTCCCAGGGTGTCCATACGAGCATCGACGCCAGGGGCATACAGGCTGGTCCAGGCGTCCAGAATGGCCACGGCACGGTATCCTCGCGACAGCCGAGGCAGATGCGAATCGCCAGTGTCTGTATTGTTGCCATCGACGCCCGAACCAACCACCCTGGGCTCGGCGCCCGGGGTGGCGATGACCAGACTGGGACGATCCTGTACACGCTCGACCACTCCACGGGGCTGGCTGGGCGAAGAGATGACGATGGGCACATTTCTGAAGAGCATGCGCAGCTCCTGGGCCGTCCCGGCGGCACCTACCCTGACCACCCGAAGCCGTGAACCCCCGCAATCCGGGCAGGACCAGTCCGTAGCCGCAGCCCCGCACCAGGCGCATCGCGGCGCGCCAGGCCGCCTGGCCCACAGGGGTCCGGTGCAACGCGGGCAACGAGCCTGATGATGGCAGCGAGCGCAACTCAGGCTTTCGAAAATGCCGTCCTGAGGAATGGACAGCAGAACCGGGCCACGCTCCAAGGCTTTGTTGATAACAGCGACAGCGGTATGAGGAACCCGGGCGCCCATGGTCGGGTCGGCCAGATGGCTCAGTTCCTCCCGGTTCAGCCAGCGAATCCAAGGCTGTAGGGTCGTCACCGCAGGCCGGTCAAGCGTCAAAGCGGTGCCTGGACCGGTCACGCCAGAGTCTGCTTCGGCAGCCTCGGGCAGACTCTCCCAGTGGGAACGCACACTTCTGGCACGGGCCATGGCCAGGAAGACGCCGCCATGGGCACGCGCCCGCAGCCTCAACACCCCACGGGCGTTGGCGTATGGCATCATCCCGTCGGCATACTGGTAGCTGGCATCGTCCATCAGAGCGAAGAGGGCTGGACCCTCCACCGGGGCGTACATCGCAGCCCGCAGCCCGATGGCACAGCGGACCTGACCGGAAGCCAGGGCAAGGTAGGCCCTGTAACGCTCGGCAGGAGCCGTGCCGCTGTCCAGAATGGCGAAATCCCCGGACCAGCCGCGCGCCTCCTGTTGGCCTGGACCTGCGGTGACAGAAGGGCCAAAGGGACGCAACCCAAGTTGCTGGAGGACTGCAGACAAGTGGACCACCTGACGGGTGCCCGGCAGCACCATAACCGCCGACCGGCCGGCCAGCAAGGCAGCTATCAGCACCCTGGCAGCCAGCAGGGCGGCCTGGTCCATGCCGGGCAGAATGTCAGCCAAAAAGGAGGCGAAGGCATCGTCTTCCAGCGATTGGTCCAGATTCTCCAACCCCTGATAGCCCGGATCAAGCCTTTGTTTCAGGTCCTTGTGTCGCTGGGCCAGCCCGGCCACCCAGGCGGGGTCGGACGCCAATCGGGGCTGACCGGGAACCAGCTGCTGCTCCTTGTCGATACGCGCCACGCGAGGGGGAAGGGCCAGCCGCAGAATGTTGGCCTCGGTGCCCCCATAGGCTCTGGCGATGGCAGTGATGTCCGCGCGCAGGGAAGGTGAGATCAGGCTGCGATCCAGCACCACCCGCTCCAGGAAACGCAGGGATGCGCGGGGAACCTGGCTGTCTGCCACGCGTTCCCAGATGATGCCGTTGACCCTGCGCGCCCCGAACCGGACGCGAACCAGGCATCCCGGCTGTGCATGATCGTCCTGGTCGGCATCCACCAGATAATCGAAGGTCCCGCCCAGATGAGTGGCCTGCACGTCCAGCACCACCCGTGCCACAGGAAGTTCATCGGCCGGTCGGCGGGGTGGCTTCTTTCGACTGCTGCTCGAACGACGGCGTGGGGCAAGACCATCCAGGGCGGGCTGACTGACGGCCTGCGAATCCATGGCTGCTCCCCTCGCTTTCACAATTAAGAGAACCACGGCGGATTCCCCCGGTCGATGACCTGGAAACCCACCGTGGCTCTTGACGAACAGCTACTACCTGGTCATGCCGATGGCGGCCTTGAGCTCGCCCACCTTGTCCACCTGCTCCCAGGTGAAGTCGGGGTCCTCCCGGCCGAAGTGCCCATAGGCTGCAGTCTTGGCATAGATGGGTCTCAACAGATTCAGCTCGTCGATGATGGCAGCAGGCCGCAGGTCGAAGACCTCGCGCACAGCCTCCTGGATCCGCTCCCGGCTGACCCCCTGCTCTGTGCCATAGGTCTCCACGTTGACGCTGACCGGATCGGCTACGCCAATGGCATAGGCCATCTGGACCTCGACCCTGTGCGCCAGTCCAGCGGCCACGATGTTCTTGGCCACCCAACGCGCGGCGTAGGCAGCGGACCGGTCGACCTTGCTGGGATCCTTGCCGGAGAAGGCGCCGCCTCCATGATGGGCCGCACCGCCATAGGTGTCCACGATGATCTTGCGACCGGTCAGTCCTGCGTCAGCCGCAGGGCCGCCCAGAATAAAGGAACCGGTCGGATTGACCAGCACCCGGTAGCCCTGGTGCTCGACGGCCTTGCCGCAGACGCGATCCAGCACGGGCGTGATGACATGCTCCATCAACTGCTCCTGCAGCCAGTCATGACCCACCTCGGGATCGTGCTGAGTGGAGATGAGGACCGTGTCCACCCGGCGGGGACGGTCATCCTGATCGTATTCGATGGTGACCTGGGTCTTGCCGTCGGGCCGCAGATGGGGGATGATCCCCTCCTTGCGAACCTGTGCCAGCCGGAAGGCCAGCTGATGGGCCAGATAGATGGGCAGGGGCATGAGCGTGTCGGTCTCATCACAGGCGTACCCGAACATGACGCCCTGGTCGCCGGCCCCCTGGGACTGGTAACGTTCCTCACGGGTGGCAGCACTTTCCTGACTGGCCGACAGCCGTTCCACACCCTGGTTGATTTCCTTGCTCTGCTCGCTCAGAGCCACGGTCACGCCGCAGGAATCCGCGTCCAGACCAATTTCCGACGATGTGTAGCCGATCCTGCGCAGCACCGACCGGACCTGGGACTGAATGTCCGTGTAGCCCTGGGATGAGACCTCTCCGAAGACGAAGAAGAGGCCCGTGGCCGCCGAGGTCTCCACAGCCACATGCGAGTGCGGATCCTGGGCGATCAGATCGTCCAGGATGGCATCGGAAATCTGGTCGCAGACCTTGTCTGGATGGCCCTCGGTCACTGATTCAGCCGAAATCAGCCGTCGCTCTGTCATTTCATTCACCTTTGTCTAGAAACCGTCACCGCCCGAGAACCCCGCACTGAGAGTCGAAGGCTCAGTTGCCTTCGCTCAGATCGTCCTCACCCAGGGTCTCCTCAAGCAGGCCCTCGTTGATTTCACGGAAGGCGATGGACAGGGGCTTCTCCTGGTTCTGGTACTCGACCAGTGGGCCAACGTTCTGCAGCAGGCCCTCGTTGAGCTGCGTGAAATAGGAATTGATCTGACGGGCCCGCTTGGCCGCGAAGATAGAGAGCGCATACTTCGAATCGGCGTGCTTCATGAGATCGTCGATGGGAGGATTCGCAAATCCCTGCGGATGGGGCTCGGTACCGAATGCCATAAGATGTTTCTCCAATTCAACTGGATGAACCATTCATTCAATCTGAATGATTTTACCGCCCGGGCTCGATTTTAGCTTCGGATGCTTCTCTGCCGGAAAAAGCAGGGTGAAAAGACCGAAAGTTCCAACATGTGGTCATGATCAACCCGTTGATGCCCACGATCACTTGAATAAAACTATGCAGATGCGATCAGCCAAGTTGATGAAGGAACGAGAGTTCGCGGGCGCCCGTGCTCTCTATCGTGCCGCTGGCGTCAAGGGTGAGGACTTCGGCAAGCCCATCGTGGCCATCGCCAACTCATTCTCCGAGTTCGTGCCCGGCCACGTCCACCTGAACAAGGTGGGGCGCCTGGTCTCCAAGGCCGTCAAGGAAGCGGGCGGCATCCCCCGCGAGTTCAACACCATCGCCGTGGACGACGGCATCGCCATGGGCCATACCGGCATGCTCTACTCTCTGCCCAGCCGTGACCTGATAGCTGACGCCGTGGAATACTCGGTCAACGCCCACTGCGCCGATGCCCTGATCTGTATTTCCAACTGCGATAAGATCACCCCCGGCATGCTCATGGCCGCTCTGCGTCTGAACATCCCCACGGTCTTCGTCTCCGGCGGCCCCATGGAGGCCGGACGTACCGTCATGCCCGATGGAACGGTCCAGGAGAGCACCGACCTGATCGATGTCATGTACGCCTCGGCCGATGACAGCATCGATGATGAAGGTCTGCTGGCCTTGGAGAAGACGGTCTGCCCCACCTGTGGTTCCTGCGCCGGCATGTTCACCGCCAACTCCATGAACTGCCTGACCGAGGCCATGGGTCTGGCCCTGCCCGGCAACGGCACCACCCTGGCCTCGCACACAGCCCGGAAGATGCTCTTCGAGCGGGCAGGCAAGCTGGTTGTCGAGATTGCCAACCGGTACTACCAGGATGACGACGACTCGGTCCTGCCACGTTCCATCGCCACCAAGAAAGCCTTCGAAAACGCCATGACCATGGATGTGGCCATGGGCGGATCGACCAACACCGTCCTGCACATCCTGGCCGCCGCACAGTCGGCGGATGTGGACTTCACCCTGGACGACATCGAGCGCATCTCCCACACGGTCCCCTGCATCTGCAAGGCCTCCCCCTCCGGAGACTGGGAGATATCCGACGTCCACCGGGCCGGCGGCATCTGTGGCATCCTGGGCGAACTGGACCGTGGCGGGGTCCTCCACCAGGACACACATTCCATTGACTACCCGGACCTGGAGTCCAAGCTCAACGACTGGGACATCATGCGCCCCACCTGCCTGGACCAGGCCAAGGAGCTCTACCACGCAGCGCCCGGACACATCACCTCCCCCGAGCCCTTCAACCAGTCCAAGGAGTGGGAGGACCTGGACACCGACCGCGTCAACGGCGCCATTCACGACCTGGATCACCCGGCCGTCTCCGAAGGCGGCCTGGCCATACTGCGAGGCAATCTGGCCCCCGATGGCTGCGTGGTCAAGACCGCAGGCGTGCCCAAGGAAATCTGGAACTTCCGCGGACCGGCCCTGGTGGTCGAATCGCAGGAACAGGCCGTGGAGGTCATACTCAACGGCACCCTGCACAAGGGGCAGGCCCTGGTCATCCGTTACGAGGGACCCAAGGGTGGCCCAGGCATGCAGGAGATGCTCTACCCCACCTCATTCGTCAAGGGCAAGGGCATCGGCAAGGACGTGGCCCTGCTGACCGATGGCCGCTACTCCGGCGGCTCGTCAGGCCTGGCCATCGGCCATATCGCTCCTGAAGCAGCCAACAAGGGCCCCATCGCCCTGATCCGCAACGGCGACATGATCCGCATCGACATCCCCAACCGGCGTGTAGACGTGGAGCTGAGCGATGAGGAACTCGCCCAGCGCCGCGCAGAGCTGGAGGCCGGCGAAGGCTATGTGGCCCACAGGGACCGCAAGGTCTCCCTGGCTCTGAAGGCCTACGCCGCATTCGCCCGCTCGGCAGACAAGGGCGCGACCCGCGACCCGGATTTGATCAACCAACTTTCGGGTCTGGACTGATAGACCAAAATCCCCCAATCGGGCTCCCACTCGATTGGGGGATTTTTTGACTCTTCTGGAATAAAGGCCAGGTGCTCAGAGACCGTATTCCTTGGCGATTACCTCCCAGAGCGCCTGGGCTGCCTTATCCACGCTGTCATTGACTATGACCTGGTCGAACTGATCCTCTGAGGCCAGTTCCACCTTGGCTGTCTCCAACCTGCGGGCCCGCTGCTCCTCATTTTCGGTTCCCCGCATGTTCAGCCTGGTGACGAGGTCCTGGAATGAGGGCGGCGCCAGGAAGACGTAGAACACTTCCAGGCCCAGCTCCCCTGCCCGTTGGCGGACACGATGCGCCCCCTGCAGATCTATTTCCAAAATCGTGGGCACCCCTGCCGCCAGATGGTCCAGAACCGGCTGCAGCGGGGTGCCATAGTGGGACATGCCATGGACCAGGGCGGTCTCCAGAAAGTCCCCAGTGGCCTCCCTGCGGGCAAACTCCTGTTCATCCATGAACCAGTAGGTGATGCCGTCCTTTTCGCCCGGACGCGGTGCCCGAGTGGTGGCCGAGACGGAGACCCAGACCTCAGGGTGGGCATGGCGCAGGGCCGCCTCCACAGTGCCCTTGCCTACGGCCGTGGGCCCCGTCAGCACGATCAGCCGGCCGCCCGCCTCCCCTGGATCTCCGGTCTGTTCCCCCGAAGAGTCCTGACTCGACATGTCGGCACCGTTGATCGCTGACACGGCCACTTCCTTTCCTTAAGGTCATCCTCCGGCATATCCGGACCGGAATATGGGTCAATCATATAGCCAGTACCTACCTGGCCTCCTCCAGCTCCAGCAGTCGGGCCGCGTGTTCCTGGATGCTCATGACCTCGTAGTCGTCCTTTTTGACCACGTCAATGGCCATCAGGGCGGCTGAGAATTCGGTGATGGTGGTGAACTGCGGCAGATCGGCGGCGATGGCGGCCACCCGGATCAGATAGCCATCGGAGCGCGAACCCCTGGAGCTGGGTGTGTTGAGGATCATGTCAATGGCCCCTTCCTCAATAAGCTGGACAGGATTGCGGCCCATGTGTTTGACCCCGTCCGAATCCGTGAAAGCCCGACCCTGCTCTTCGCCATCGCTGATCTTGTCTACAACGGCCACGTCGAAGCCGTACCGACGCAGGACAGAGGCCGTGCCACTGGTGGCGCAGATGCTGAAGCCCTGCTCCAGCAGACGGGCGGCCAGCATGGGCAGCTGGCGCTTGTCCGTGTCGTTGACCGACAGGAAGGCTACTCCACCGGTGGGCAATCCTCCCTGGTAGGCGGCCAGCTGGCTCTTGGCGAAGGCGTGCGGAAAGTCCCGATCGAAGCCCATGACCTCTCCGGTGGAGCGCATCTCCGGGCCCAGCAGGATGTCCACGGTCCGACCAACCGGTGTGCGGAAGCGCTTGAAGGGCAGAACCGACTCCTTGACAGCCACAGGCTGGCCGACGCGGACCATGCCACCGTCGCCGACAGGCAGGAGCAGACCATTGGCTCGTTGCTGGGCGATGGACTCCCCCACCATGATCCGTGCCGCGGCCTTGGCCAGTGCCGTACCCGTGGCCTTGGAGGCGAAGGGGACGGTCCGGGATGCGCGGGGATTGGCCTCGATCACATAGAGGGTGTTGGCCATGAAGGCATACTGAACGTTGATCAGTCCCTGGACCCCGCAGCCTTGGGCTATAGCCAGGGTGGCCTGCCGCAACCGATTGATCTGGTCGTCGGAGAGGGTCGAAGGCGGCAGGGTGCAGGCCGCATCACCGGAGTGGACCCCGGCCTCCTCCACATGCTCCATGATTCCGCCGATGTAGAGCTCCTGCCCGTCATAGAGGGCATCCACGTCTATTTCGATGGCGTCCTGGAGGAACTTGTCAATCAGCAGGGGCGAGGGCAGGCGGCCAGAGACCACCGTATCAGCCTTGGCCTCATCCAGGGCGCGATCCACGTAGGTGGCCAGCTGCTGGTCGTCGTAGACGATCTCCATACCTCGTCCGCCAAGCACGTAGGAGGGCCTGACCAGAACCGGGTAGCCGATGGCATGGGCTGCCTTCTTGGCCTCATCCAGAGAAAGGGCGGTGCCGTACCGTGGAGCGTTCAAGTGCTCCTTGCTGAGCACCTGACCGAAGAGCTCGCGGTTCTCGGCCAGGTCGATGGACTCGGGACTGGTGCCAAGGATGGGCACCCCGGCCGCCTTGAGCCTGGCAGCCAGAGAGAGGGGTGTCTGACCACCCAGCTGGACGATGACCCCTTTGACAGGTCCCATGGCCTTCTCGGCCCGGTAGATCTCCAGAACGTCCTCGAAGGTCAGCGGCTCGAAATAGAGCCTGTCCGACATGTCATAGTCGGTGGAGACCGTCTCTGGATTGCAATTGACCATGATGGTGTCATAGTCCTTGCCCAGCTCCTGGACGGCGTGTACGCAGGTGTAGTCGAACTCGACCCCCTGTCCGATCCGGTTGGGCCCCGAGCCCAGGATGATGACCGCCTCGCGTTGGCGGGGGCGCAGCTCGGACTCGTCGGCGTAGCAGGAGTAGTAGTAGGGCGTAACGGCATCGAACTCGGCTGCACAGGTGTCCACGGTCTTGTAGACAGGATGAAGACCGAAGGCCCAGCGCAGCTCCCTGACGACTGCCTCACCCTGGTCGCCCATGCCGCGCAGGTGGGCGATCTGCAGGTCGCTCAGTCCTGATTGCTTGGCCTGGCGCAGCAGGTCCTCGTCCAGGACCTCGGACTGGCGCACCTGAAGGGCCAGCTCGTTGATCATGCTGATCTGCTCCAGGAACCAGGGGTCGATCCTGGTGGCCTGGTGGACCTGCTCCACGGTAGCCCCTCCCCAGAAGGCCCGCTGAATCTGCAGGTAGCGATGCTCGGTGGGAGTATGCATGGCCTCCAGCAGCTGGTCGGTCTCGGCCTGGTCGGGCCGGGGGCCATCCCAAGAGAAGGTCATGTGCCGCTTGTCGATGGAGCGCATGGCCTTGCCCAGGGATTCGCGGAAGTTGCCGGCCAGGGCCATGGCCTCACCCACGGACTTCATCGAGGTGGTCAGGGTCGTATCCGCCCCGGGGAACTTCTCGAAGGTGAAACGCGGAATCTTGGTGACCACGTAGTCGATGGTCGGCTCGAAGGAGGCAGGGGTTGAACGGGTGATGTCGTTCTCGATCTCATCCAAGGTGTATCCCAGGGCCAGCTTGACCGCAATCTTGGCGATGGGGAAGCCGGTGGCCTTGGAAGCCAGGGCCGAAGACCGCGAAACACGTGGATTCATTTCAATGACGATGATCCGGCCGTTCTTGGGGTTGACAGCAAACTGGATGTTGCAGCCGCCCGTATCCACCCCCACGCCGCGGATGATGGCGATCCCGATGTCGCGCATGCGCTGATATTCCCGGTCGGTCAGGGTGAAGACCGGTGCCACGGTGATGGAGTCTCCGGTGTGCACGCCGACCGGGTCCACATTCTCGATGGGGCAGACCACAACCACATTGTCCAGGCGGTCACGCATGAGCTCCAGCTCATACTCCTTCCACCCCTCGATGCCCTCCTCCAGAAGGATCTCGTCGGTGGGCGAATAATGGATGCCCGCACCGGCGATCCGCCGCAGCTCCTCACGATCATGGGCGATCCCAGAGCCCAGGCCGCCCATGGTGAAGGAGGGACGAACAACCAGGGGGTAGCCCAATTCGCCGGCTACTGCTTCGGCATCATCCAGACTGTGGGCGATGCGGGACCTGGCCGACTCGGCACCGGCCTGGTCCACCACCTGTTTGAAGAGCTCACGGTCCTCTCCCCTGTCGATGGCCTCCAGCGAAGCGCCGATCAGCTCAACCCCGTAGCGCTCCAGCACGCCGGCCTTGCCCAGCTCCACGGCGGCATTCAGCGCAGTCTGGCCACCCAGGGTGGGCAGCAGCGCATCCGGCCGTTCCTTGGCGATGATCCGCTCCAGGAAGGGCAGGGCGATGGGCTCGATGTAGGTGGCATCGGCCATCTCGGGGTCCGTCATGATGGTGGCGGGATTGGAGTTGACCAGGATGACGCGAATCCCCTCTTCACGCAGCACCCGGCAGGCCTGGGTCCCCGAATAGTCGAACTCGGCCGCCTGCCCGATGACGATGGGTCCCGAGCCGATGACCATGACCGAATGGATGTCCTGCCGCTTAGGCATGTGCCTTCCCTTCCTTGGCGTCCTGCATCAAAGTGACGAACCTGTCAAACAGATAGGAGGCATCGTGCGGACCAGCCGCCGCCTCCGGATGGTACTGAACGGAGAAGGCCGGAATGTCCAGACACTCCAGACCCTCGACCACGCCGTCGTTGAGATCGACATGAGACACCCGGACACGGCCATATCGGCCTTCACCATACGGTGAGGGCACTGGTTCCCCCTTGGGTGCCTTGACTGCGAATCCGTGATTATGGGCGGTGATCTCAACCTTGCCAGTGCTGAGATCCATGACCGGCTGATTGATGCCGCGATGACCGAATTTCAGCTTATAGGTCTCGAAGCCCAGGGCACGGCCCAGAAGCTGGTTGCCCAGGCAGATGCCGAAGAATGGCAGTCCGGCATCCAAAACTTGCCTGAGGAGCGACACCTCCTCTTCTGCGGTTGATGGATCGCCTGGACCGTTGGAGAAGAAAACCCCGTCAGGCCGCAGGGCCTGTATCTGCTCGATGGTGGTGTCGACGGGGAGTACGTGGACCCTGCACCCGCGCTCAGCCAGCCTGTGAGGGGTCATGGACTTGATTCCCAAATCCACCGCCGCCACCGTGCAGACAGGCTCTCTCGCCTGACGGTCTCCCATTGGTTCGACGATATAGGACCTGTGCGTGCTGACCTCGCCGGTCAGATGGGACCCGCTCATCTTGGGAGCCGAACGGACCTGGTCAAGGAGTTCCTGCATGGTCCTGGGCCTGCCGCCGCCGTTGAGCATTGGGTCCGGGCCTGAAAAAATACCGGCCCGCATGACACCTGCAGAACGCAAGTGTCGCACGAGCCGGCGGGTGTCTATGTGACTGATACCGACGATGCCCTGATCGACCAGCTGGTCATGGAGACTGCCCCGAGCCCGCCAGTTGCTGACGTTGGGGCTGGGTTCCCGGACTACATACCCTGCCACCCAGATCCTGTCTGACTCCCCATCCTGGTCATTGACGCCGGTATTACCGATGTGGGGGAAGGTCTGCACAACGATCTGCCGAGCATAGCTGGGATCCGTCAGGGTTTCTTGATACCCAGTCATTCCGGTCGAGAAAACAATTTCACCTATGGTAGTGCCCACCGCTCCGAAGGCTCTCCCCGCATACACTTCCCCATCCTCAAGGATGAGCAAGGCACGATTGGAGAAACGGCTATCGGAGGTGATGGTGTTGGTGTCTTTCAGGTTCACCGAACCCCCTTGATTACCGCGGATATTCGCACCCATACTAATGACCCCCATGGATTATGCCGGCAGACCCAGCCAAAAAATGGTTGGTCAAATCTTGCAAAATAGACTGCTGGCCAACCTGTCTGAACATGGCAAAAGGCCGACCTGATGCCCTGATAGCTAACGGACATCGGTCGGCCTTTATCCGAATCATTGCTCAGTTGCCTGAAGGACGATCCACATCGGAGGTCAGTTCCTCCGGCAGGGTCAGTTTCAGCTGGTCCAAGCTGGGGGCCCACTGATCAACAGTATGGTCAGGAACCTGACCGGATTCCCCTCCTTCGGATCCACTCGCTGCCGATTCCGACTCGCTGTCAGCATGGGCGTCCTCGGAGGAAACGGGCTCGGAGGTTACGACCTCTGCTTTTGCTTTATCGGATTCATCATCCGAAACATCTGCATCGGCCTCGGCATCAGCCAGAGCAGCGATTTGATCGGCTTGCTCACGACGAGCCTGATGCTCATCCTTCTCCTGCTCCAGGGCGCTGAGAACGCCGTGAATGAAGGAGGGAGCATCGGCATCCGAAAGTGTCTTGGCCAAGGACAGGGCCTCATCGATGGCCACCTTGTCAGGAACCTCGGGGTTGTAGAGCATCTCCCAGGCGGCGATACGCAATATGTTGCGGTCGATGGCATGCATCCGGCTCAGCGGCCATCGGGTGGAATGGGTTTGCAAAGCCTCATCGATATCGCGACGATGATCTGCCACACCCTCGACGATGGTCACCGCATAAGCAGGCAGAGGTGTCTGAGCCCCCGGCCGAACCTTGCGCTCTTCCAGCAGGGAAAGGAAATCCTGGCTCTTCTCATCGGCCTCATACAGGGTGTTCAAGGCCCGCTTGCGGGCTGTGGAACGTGCCATGGATGTGTGATTTCCGCCTTGCTCAGTTCTCGCGGCCCAGGTAGGAGCCGTCGCGGGTGTCCACCTTGACCTTCTCGCCCTCGCCTACGAAGAGGGGCACCTGAATCTCGGCCCCTGTCTCCACAGTGGCGGGCTTGGTACCGGCGTTGGAGCGGTTGCCCTGGACGCCGGGCTCGGTTTCAGTCACGGTCAGCACCACGGATGCAGGCAGCTCCACGGACAGGGGGTTGCCGTCATGGAAGCTGATGATGCAGTCGGTGCCCTCAAGCAGGAAGCGCTCCTGATCGCCGACCAGGGCCTCGGGGATGTTGACCTGCTCGTAGGTGTTCATATCCATGAAGACGAAGGAGTCGCCATCCCGGTAGGAGTACTGCATGGTCCTATTGTCGACGGTCTCGAAGTCCATCTTCATGCCCGCGTTGAAGGTGCGGTCCACGATCTTGCCCGAGAGGACGTCCTTGATGGTCGTGCGCACAAAGGCGGGCCCCTTGCCCGGCTTGACGTGCTGGAACTTGATGACGGTCCAAAGCTTGCCGTCCAGGTTGATGACCGATCCGTTCTTGATGTCGTTGGAAGTCTGTGCCACCTTGATACCACCTCATTCTGATGAACGTTCCTTCGGAGGGCTCCTGGCCATCTGCCGAAAGCACCGGGCCACACAGGATCCGGCCCGCTCGCGATAAATCCTCGCCTATTATGCCACGGCGCATGAACACCGCGGCTGGTCCGGCGGCGAAGTCTGCCGGATATGGGCGGGGCCCGGAATCACAGGAAGGATTCCGGGCCCCGTCACGGATTGTGTCGACAAGCGACAGACAATCCTACTCGATGATCTTGGTGACTCGACCTGAGCCGACCGTGTGGCCGCCTTCACGAACAGCGAAGGTCAGGCCCTCCTCCATGGCGACGGGCTGGATCAGCTCGACGGAGAAGGTGGCGTGGTCGCCGGGCTGAACCATCTCCACGCCCTCGGGCAGGGTGATGACGCCGGTGACGTCGGTGGTCCGGAAGTAGAACTGCGGACGGTAGTTTGAGAAGAACGGCGAGTGGCGTCCACCCTCGTCCTTGGTCAGCACGTAGACCTCGCCCTCGAACTTGTGGTGAGGGGTCACGGTGCCGGGAGCAGCCACGACCTGGCCACGCTCGACGTCCTCACGGCCGATGCCGCGCAGCAGCAGACCAGTGTTGTCACCGGCCTCGGCCTCGTCCATCTGCTTGTGGAAGGTCTCGATGGAGGTGACGGTGGTGGACTGGGTGTCCCGCAGACCGACAATCTCTACGTTGGTGTTCACGGGCAGCTTGCCGCGCTCGACACGACCGGTCACCACGGTGCCACGGCCGGAGATGGTGAAGACATCCTCGATGGGCATCAGGAAGGGCTTGTCCAGGTCGTGGACCGGGGTGGGGATGTAGTCGTCGACGGCATCCATGAGGTCCTTGATGGTCTGAACCCACTTGTCGTGGTCAGGGGCATCGTCATGCAGGGCGCCGTAGGCGGAGGTGCGGATGACGGGGCAGTCGCGGTCGAAGCCGTTCTCGTCCAGCAGATCGCGGACTTCCTCCTCGACCAGCTCGATCAGCTCTTCGTCGTCGACCATGTCGCACTTGTTCAGGGCGACCAGGATCTTCGGCACACCGACCTGGCGGGCCAGCAGCACGTGCTCGCGAGTCTGGGCCATGGGGCCGTCGGTGGCGGCGACCACCAGGATGGCGCCATCCATCTGAGCAGCGCCGGTGATCATGTTCTTGACGAAGTCGGCGTGCCCGGGGCAGTCCACGTGGGCGTAATGGCGCTTGGCGGTCTGGTACTCGATGTGCGCGATGTTGATGGTGATGCCGCGCTCCTTCTCCTCAGGAGCAGCATCAATCTGAGCGAAATCGTACTCGGGGTTGACGTCCGGGTACTCCTCATGCAGCACCTTGGAGATGGCCGCGGTCAGGGTGGTCTTGCCGTGATCGACGTGGCCGATGGTGCCAATGTTAACGTGCGGCTTGGTCCGCTCGTACTTTTCCTTTGCCATTGTGTTTTGTCCTCCTGGACGTCTCGTAGGTTGCCTGCGCGAACCACGCACAGAGCACTCGCTACATATTACTGGGTTATCGGGTTCTTTGCCACTTTTGCCCTCCGCCCAGTCAGCGCTACAAGAGTGTAACGCCGACTTGTGACAGAAGAGCCTTTTTGCGCAGGCCCGCCGTGGCGGCGGACCGGACCGGCATTACTCGCCTCGCTGGGCCTTGATGATCTCGTCGCTGACGGTCTTGGGAACCTCAGCGTAGGAGTCCATCTGCATGGTGAACATTGCGCGGCCCTGGGTCTTGGACCTGAGGTCGCCGATGTAGCCGAACATCTCCGACAGGGGCACCTTGGCGTCGATGACCTTGACGCCGGTGGCGTCGGTCATGGACTGGATGGAGCCACGACGGGAGTTGATGTCGCCCATGACGTCGCCCATGTACTCCTCGGGAGTACGGACCTCGACGGCCATGATGGGCTCGAGGATGACGGGCTTGGCCTTGGGAGCGGCCTCCTTGAAGCACATGGAGCCGGCGATCTTGAAGGCCATCTCCGAAGAGTCGACCTCGTGGATCTGGCCATCGGTCAGGGTCGCCTTGACGCCCACGACCGGGAAGCCTGCCAGCACGCCGGACTCCATGGCCTCCTGCACGCCCGCATCGACCGAGGGGATGAACTCCTTGGTGATGTGGCCGCCGGTGACCTTGTTCTCGAAGATGTAGGATTCGCCCTCGGAAGTGTCCAGGGGCTCGAAGTTCATGAGCACCTTGGCGAACTGGCCGGAACCACCGGTCTGCTTCTTGTGGGTGTACTCCTGGTTCATGACGGGCTTGCGGATGGTCTCGCGGTAAGCCACCTGGGGCTTGCCCACGTTGCACTCCACATGGAACTCGCGGCGCATGCGGTCCACCAGGATATCCAGCTGGAGCTCACCCATGCCGGAGATCAGGGTCTGGCCGGACTCCTCGTCGGTCTTGACCTGGAAGGTGGGATCCTCCTCGGAGAGCTTCTGCAGGGCGATGCCCATCTTCTCCTGGTCGGCCTTGGTCTTGGGCTCCACGGCGACCTCGATCACAGGATCGGGGAAGGTCATGGATTCCAGCACCAGCGGTGCCTTCTCGTCGCACAGGGTGTCACCGGTGGTGACGTTCTTGAGCCCGACGAAGGCGTAGATGTTGCCGGCGATGGCCTCGTCGACCGGATTCTCCTTGTTGGAGTGCATCTGGAAGAGCTTGCCGACGCGCTCCTTCTTGTCCTTGGTGGAGTCCAGGACCGTTTCGCCCTGGGCCACCTTGCCGGAGTAGACACGTACGTAGATCAGCTTGCCGTAGAAGGGGTGGGTGGCCACCTTGAAGGCCAGGGCCGAGAAGGGCTCGTCCACGGTGGGCTTGCGGTCGATCTCGACGGACTCGTCGCCGATCTTGTAGCCCTTGATGGCCGGCACGTCCTCGGGGCTGGGCAGGTAGTCCACGACCGCGTCCAGCATGGGCTGCACGCCCTTGTCCTTGAAGGCGGATCCGCAGAAGACCGGGAAGGCCGACTGCTCGATGGTCATCTTGCGCACAGCGCTGCGGATCTCCTGCTGGGAGATCTCCTCGCCGCCCAGGTACTTCTCCAGCAGATCCTCGTCCGACTCGGCCACGGCCTCGAGCAGCTCGGTGTGGTACTGCTCGGCCTTGTCCTTGAGGTCGTCGGGGATGTCGATGGTGTCGTACTTGGCGCCCAAATCGGCCTCGTCCTTCCAGTAGTAGGCCACCATGCGCACCAGGTCGACCACGCCGTGGAAGTCGCTCTCAGCGCCGATGGGCAGCTGCATGACTAGTGGCTTGACACCCAGCTTGTCCTTGATGGTGTCCACCGAGTAGTAGAAGTCGGCGCCCAGCTTGTCCATCTTGTTGATGAAGCAGATGCGGGGCACGCCATACTTGTCGGCCTGACGCCAGACGGTCTCGGACTGGGGCTCCACACCCTCCTTGCCGTCGAACACCGCCACAGCGCCATCGAGCACGCGCAGGGAGCGCTCCACCTCGGCGGTGAAGTCCACGTGGCCGGGGGTGTCGATGATGTTGATCTGGTAGCGGTCCTCAGGATCATGGGACTGGCGGTTCCAGAAGGCCGTGATGGCGGCGGAAGTGATCGTGATGCCACGTTCCTTCTCCTGGTCCATCCAGTCCATGGTGGAGGCGCCGTCGTGGGTCTCGCCGATCTTGTAGTTGACGCCGGTGTAGTAGAGGATACGCTCGGTCGTCGTTGTCTTGCCGGCATCGATGTGGGCCATGATGCCGATGTTGCGGACCTTGGTCAGGTCCGTGAGCACGTCTTGTGCCATAATTCCTTGTTCTCGCTCTCTTGGATTACCAGCGATAGTGGGCGAACGCCTTGTTGGCCTCGGCCATCTTGTGGGTGTCCTCGCGGCGCTTGACCGCGGCACCCAGGCCGTTGGAGGCATCAAGGATCTCGTTGGCCAGCCGCTCCGACATGGTCTTCTCACGACGGGCGCGGCTGTAATCGGTCAGCCACCGCAACGAGAGCGTATTGGCGCGGTTCGGCTTGACCTCGACGGGGACCTGGTAGGTGGCGCCGCCGACACGACGGCTGCGGACCTCCAGGCTGGGACGAATGTTGTCCAAGGCGCGCTTGAGCACGGCCACAGGCTCCTGGTCGGTCTTCTCCTTGACCTGCTCCAGGGCGGTGTAGACGATGTTCTCGGCGATGGACTTCTTGCCGTCCAGCAGGATCTTGTTGATCAGCTGGGCCACCACGGTGGAACCGTAGATGGGATCGGGCAGGAGCTGGTGCTTTTTAGCTGGTCCTTTGCGTGACATGTGTTACTTGGCCTTCTTTGCTCCGTACAGGGAACGGCCCTGCTTGCGATCCTTGACTCCCTGGGTATCCAGCGCTCCGCGCACGATGTGGTAGCGCACGCCGGGCAGATCCTTGACACGTCCGCCGCGCACCAGCACGATGGAGTGCTCCTGCAGGTTGTGTCCCTCTCCGGGGATGTAGGCGGAAACTTCAATGCCGGAGCTCAGACGGACACGGGCAACCTTCCGCAGAGCCGAGTTCGGCTTCCTGGGGGTGGTGGTGTAGACACGGGTGCACACGCCGCGACGCAGCGGGCTGCCCTTGAGTGCCAAAGTCTTCGACTTGCGAGGCTTGGCCTTGCGCCCTTTGCGGACGAGCTGTTCAATTGTTGGCAACTGACTCTCTCCGATTCCTTCGATGAACTTGTCTTCGTTTGCACTGCGAGACCGCCGCACCGCAGCCGCAGTCGCTCCCAGGAGGAGAGATCAGCCACTGTCCACCGGCCCGATGGCCCCTGATCCTCCTGCCGGGCATTGCTGCCTGCACTCTTCGGATTCGGGGATATCCCGACAAGCTCACCTGTGACATAAGGCGTGCTGTCGGCACACACGTTGGAAAGTATATCACCCGGGCGGACATGGCCACGTTTTGCACTTGGAAGTATGCTCTGGGCTTTGCTCACTGTGGTACCGCACCGGAACCGTCAATAGGAAAGGCTTGGAAGAGATCTGTAACAAATCCTTACGCATACCCGTATTCATGGATTCGCATACTTGTATCCATAGCTTAATAATCGGGTATCCACCTATAACAGCTCCCTAGTATATAGGTGTCTATATAGGTGTGGTTTCTATATAGGTGTCGGAAAATACATAGCTCAATCAGTAAATATCGATGCCGGAAACATAGCTGCCGGTGTCCGGGGACGTAAGTGTCGGCATCCGATGACACAAATGTTATTGTCCGGTTGTGATCTGGAATTCGTGGATGGCCAGCCGTCTACCTGTCTTCCTTCTCAAGAGCCTGCCGAATATAGTCGCGCAGGATCAGGGCATGGTTGACGGCTGGATTCTTGGCCGCATATACCAGTGTCGTCCGATCGTGTTCGCGCACAATGCTCAACAGATCCTCCAAGGCAGGATTGTCATCCAGCTCAGTACGGTACCGGCGGGCGAAGTCCTCGAAGCGGTCAGGATCATGGTGCCACCAGCGTCGCAGGTCCGGACTGGGTGCGACATCCTTGAGCCAGCCGGACAGCGCTGCCCGCTCCTTGCTGACGCCACGTGGCCAAAGCCTGTCGACCAGGATGCGGACCCCGTCCTCGTCGGCGGCCTGCTCGTATACGCGCTTGATATCCACCTGACCCATCATCTACCTCCTGAAACCAGGAACCCGAGTGATTCATATCTCCTTGGACCATGATATTGACCGAATCGGCATTACGGAAGAGGCAGTGACAGCCATACCGGGGCGTAGGCTGATGAGTATGCTTACAGACGCAGACAAGGGCAAGGCCGCCGGGTCGAACGGCAGCAGACCAAACCCTCAAGCCCGCAAATCGGCAGAATCGACCGGATCAGGATCCAAGGGACGACAGTGGCGGCGGCTATGGATACCCGACCAGATAGGCGGCTGGGCCATGGCCTTGATGCCGGGCCTAGCCGGTCTGCTGATCGGAGGCCCGACCTGGAGGGGTCTGCTGCTCATGGTCGCCTGGGCCTTCTGCTACTGCTTTGAGTTCACCGGCTCGCGATGGATGGTCTCGCACCGGGCTGCCAGATTCGCACCACCAGCTCTGGGTTACGCCCTGCTCACGGCCGTGACCGGACTGATCCTATTGGTCGGCACCCCTGGGCTTCTGCGATGGGCCCCGCTCTACCTGGTGCTGGGCGTGCTGAACTTTGCCGCCGCCTGGATGCGTGCAGAGCGCTCCTGGTGGAACGATACGGTAGTCGTGATTGCGGCCTGCACGCTCTGTCTGATCGCTGTCTCCCTGGGGTCACGATTCCAGAAGCCCGGACCAGGACTGGAAGGTGCCAACGCCGGCTACTTCGGGTGCCAGCCGAATCCTGCTGTGGACTGCTTCGCCAGCGGATTCCTGCCAAGCGCCGCCCTGCCATCGATCGGAGTCGTCAGTGCAGCTGTATTCGCTGTGACCCAGTTCGGTTCGGTCATCTTCGTCAAGACCATGATCCGCGAGCGCGGCAAGACCTGGTGCTACCTGCTTTCACTGGCTTGGAACCTGGCCCTCTGCCTGATCGGGGTCGCCATGGTACGCACCGCAGGATGGTGGCCTCTGTTGACCGCTCTGGTTCTGTTGGTGCGCGCGGCCCTGCTGCCTGCCATCTCCCGTCGGCGCCGCATTCCCATTCTGTATGTGGGCCTGGTTGAATGCGCAACCAGCCTCCTGGTCTTCATTCTGGTGATTGCCCAGGCTGACGTGATGACCGCGTCTCTGACAAGCCTGCTTGGCGCATGACTGCAGGTTCCGTCACACACGTCACCCACGGGTTCGGACCAGTCTGGGATGACCGGTCCCGTGTGCTGATCCTGGGATCCATTCCCAGCCCAAGTTCGCGTGAAGCCGGCTTCTACTACATGTTTCCGCACAACCGCTTCTGGCCCGTGCTGGCTGCACTCTTCGACCAGCCTGTTCCAGGGCCTGATCCGGCTGTCCGCGCTAGGTTTGCCCTCAATCATTGCATAGCACTCTGGGATGTCATCCAGGAATGCGACATCCACGGTGCCTCCGACGCTTCAATAACCAATGTCGTGCCGACTGACATCGCTGGCTTGCTGGACCGTGTGCCCATCGGCACCATATTCACCACAGGACGCAAAGCCGGCCAGCTTTACCGCCGCTACTGCCTGCCGATCCTGCAGGAGAGGGGATATCGACCGACGATGATCAATCTGCCATCCACCAGTCCCGCCAACGCCGCTATGAGCCTGGCCGATCTGATCAAGGCCTACCGACCCATAAGAAAAGTGCTCGACGACAAAAAGCCCAAGCTTGATAGGCAAGACAATCGCAACGACTATGACAAATAGGCAAATACCAACGGTCAAAGCCCAAGATGTTGCGAACCTTCCCAAGGATGAATTCGCCTTCCCCGGTCCAGAACGCGATTGCCTGGTGGAAGCGATCCTGGAGGGGCGCAAAACTACTACGACCAGCCTGATGGCAGAGTTCATTCATGATCATGAGCCACTCCCCTCCGCCGGACGACGAACGCTTCTGTTGAACTCAGATGACCAGCCTCTTGCCGTCCTCAGATATGACTCGGTGAGCGTGACCCGACTCGGCCTGGTCACGCTGCAGCATGTTCTGAATGAAGGAGAAGACTATAAAAGCCTTCCTGAGTGGCGCCAGGCTCATGAGTCCTTCTGGACCTCAGAGAACATGCGACAGGCACTGGGAGATCCGGACTTCAATGTCGACGACCAGACCCTGGTGGTACTGGAGACTTTTTATGTAGAGGCCATGGTCGTGAACTGAAGGCCCAAAGACAAAGCACTGTCTTTAGGCATGGGTCATATTTCACCGGCGTGCCATGTCATGCCATCGTGTATAGTTTCATCTGTTGCATTGATCCGCGATACGGGTTGATTCACCATGGTGGCTATAGCTCAGTCGGTAGAGCACCTGATTGTGGTTCAGGAGGTCGCGCGTTCGAGCCGCGTTAGCCACCCCATCTCCAACCTCTACTCTCCCAACAGTTTAGTAGTTTTTCATTTTTTAATTTGAACACACAAAACTAAAATGTGTTTATCCCATGCTTCAACGAGACAAAACAGTAAGCGCGTAACGTGAAGTCACGATGCTTACGCCTGATATTCCCATTCTCGCACCCTCCCCTACCCAGGCGGATAACAGCTGTATCAGCCTTAGCCTCGGCCTTTTGCGTGTCCAACTACGGGCGCCGACTCAGTTGCGGAGGCGGAGCCTTGCAGCTGGTCAATGATCCGGTTTTGCGCCGCTCCGAGAGGTTCTTGCCTCTCAGGCGGCGCTCACAGGACTCGCTGTAGTCTTAGAGACCTCGGTATCGCATGGACGCATCAGCAGAATCGTCATCATTCAAGATACAGGTGCGTTTAGCAGGATGCGGCTGCAATTAACCTGTCTCCGCTTCAGGCTAACCTCGTAGAACCGAATGGGGTGCAACAATTATCTCGCCACTCGAGACTTGCTATAGCGTCCATTGTCATTTTAAGTCACAATCGTAATTGATGTGCATACTATATAAATATGGATAATATACCCCTTACTGCACAACTACAACTGATTCAGTTAGACATGGCGACACTCGGAGCTGCAGCAAAAATTGGAGTGATGAACGGTCGCAGCGATATAACTCACAACTGTGAAACTTTTTATCGGGAAATTGCCGGTCTAGCTTTCAATATCGAAGTTGACAATGCAAATAAGAAAGCAATAAACAAACCAGGCTATGACTTACGTGATGACGAAAATCATATTCTTATTCAAATAACTGCTAATAAAAATATAAAGGAAAAAATATCAAATACAAAAAGGCAGATTGAAAAACTGAAGCAAAGCGGTGACTGTGACGGATACACAACATACATCATATTTATATCAGAGTTCTCTAATCTTCAAGGAAAATACGATGAAACTAAATTGAAAATTTTTTCACAGGCTGATATATTCCGTAAAATTGAAGTAGATGCCAAACCTTGTGACAAAAGGATATCTGAAGTAGAACTTTATTTAAATGGATGTATCAATACAATAAGAACGCAGATAACAAATAGTTGGAGGATGGCAGAAGAAAACAAACCAATGTCCCTAACGAAAGATTCTGAAGTGTTTAAAAAAATATTTAAGTTGAACAGTCAGAATCCCAATCATCCCCTGGATGATACGCAACTTGAAGTAACACTTGATAATATAAACAATTTTCAGAATTACTGGTGGGGTCAGACTGAACAAACCAGACAAGTTATTTCCTGTTTATATGATCACGGCAATGACAGCCCTTCTGCCTGGCAACTTGACGTTCGTCCGCCTTATTTTACATATAAGACCTTGGACAAAGTGACTGAATTGATTTATCATGACACGGCACAGCAACATCAGAGAAAAATCGGACAAATTGTCATGCAATCGGGAATCACAAGTTTCTACCCCGAAGGCGAGGCAGGAGATGGTGATACTCCGTTCGGCTTCCATGAGTCAGCTGATGATGAAGCTAATGGACTTTTCGATCTCCAGCAATTCTTTACGCAAAAATCAATATCAAAGTTTCTTGAAACTTGTGATTTTGAAGACTTGCTTATGTAGCTGGTTTTGGTTTGCCTTACTACCATGGTCACAGTTATGAGCACACTCCACTATTGAGGAAGATGACGATACCTCGCATGTAGCCACCCACAAGCTGGTCCGACGGCATCAACAAAGGCAGCCAGTGCAGGCTGTAACGCTAGTCCGGCCCAATTGATCGCTTGAGAGAACTTATCCGGCAGCCAGTATGCTGGGTTGTCGGAGTGCTCTTACTCCCACGCTACAGATGGTATGGATGGTGAGCCAGTTGGTGTGCTGCTCATTGTTTGCCTTCCTCGTTGACGATGATGTGTAGCTGGCCGATCTTGTTTTTGACGGCTTCTGCACGGTAGATTCAATGTCAGCAGGGTTATACCTACTGCTTTGGCTAGGATCTCGATAGCGGTGGCTTGAGCGGTAATAATTGTTTCCAACACTACCGTATCATAAAGAGATTGAGTCACATTATCGTAAATGTTGCGCCTGTCGTTGCCTTTCGTCTCATATAAGTCTTGTGCTGCGGATGTGTTCTCGTTTCATTCATACCCCAAGCAGCAATTCCACGAAAAGTTCTAATACTGAATGATGTTAGTTCCCCCGTCGGTTTTGATCACCAGAGTTACCGTATGCTGTGCCTTACTCACTCTCATAGGTTTGAGCCAGACGGCCCCTGCAGACATACACGGCCAACATGATCCGCTTCATTGAACAAAATGTCTCACGGCGGGAAGTTCCTATCATTAGGCAGACGCACCCAGCCATGAACCGCCAGATTCGCGCTCAGGTTACCTGTATGGGTAGCGTCACTGGCGTAGAAGTTAGCATCTTATGCAGATTTCTGATCACCAGCGAACTACAGTCGCAATCATTGCCAAATTGATAGAAGTTCAACCGGCCAGATTGGCTGTAACCTATATTGGCGAGATTACACCAGTAGCACATCCGATTTACAACACTTGCACGCTAGCCGCGAGCATCACCACCCTCCCAGAGCTTGCTTCGTCTGGCTGTGGCGTAACCTCCCGTGCGATATTTACTAGCGGCACGCTATCAACTTGCAGCTGGCGTACAGGTTGATTACCGATGTTCATGTTCGCGCACTTCAAGGCATATAACCATTCATCAGGATGTTGCACGTGACAAAAACAACAATTCTTGGACGGGGAGTCCATGAGCTCCTGATACAAGTGAGTGCCAGTGTCGTTACCACCTATAGCATAATTGCTTCATGCACTTAATTAGCTTCATCTTTAGTCGCAATCGACACAGGGCTGGACTGCTTCACATAGCGATGATGTAACGCCGCCAGCTCACCCTTCTTGAGCACCCGCATCCCCTCCTCCATAGCCGAAGTACGATCGGACTGCTGTTAAGCTTGCCATTGAACTTTCAACTCTATTTACTACCTGTTATTGCAAGTACCTCACTATGAGGTAAACCACGCCATTAATTACAGATACGCTTATACATTCACACACGATAACTGTTATCTCTTTTATATGAATAGCTGCCAATCGGTCATGAATGCATACTGGTAAAAGCTTCCCCTTAATTCTCGGATCGTTGAGACAAACGTAAATAGCTCCACCACTCATCTCAAAATCTCCGTGGCACCTGTTGTACGCAGTATGATCTGATACTGACCTTTTGGCAGGAAAATATGACATGAACTCCCATAATTATCAATCTGCTGAACGGGAGTAGCGCTACTACTCACCACTTGACCAACAATAAGAGCACCATCACTAAGTACAGTGAGTAGAAGACAACATTCTTTCGGCCCTCGCAAACGTCCCCTTCAATCAACCGTGTACTATTCACCTTGACCAGAACCGAACACTATCACTGAGCCAGCAGCCTCACGCTGCCACTGACCAGCAGCATACCCAGGCCTATTTATCCAAGCAAAACCCATCGAAACGCACAACGAGACGGCACATAAATCGACCGGCCCACAACATGATCCCCGCCACCGACCGTGACCAAGCAACAAGTAAATCCGACAAATTCACATTGTAGGAGGCTGATTGCACCTTTCAGCATCTGAACGACTAGTGAGCCTTGACCTTTTATTTCTAGCATCGCTTCACCGGGGCTGTTCATAGCCTTCCACACATATGGTGTGTTTTCTACGGAGCCCGGATTTCTCCATAAATCCGATGATAGTATGTTGAGTCACGAAGCCAGCAAGCAAGACGCTGACGCTGCTGAAGACATCTACAGGCACAAAGCCAAGTCTCCAACATCCTCTTATCCTGATCCAGAAGGTCGCGTGCTCGAACCTCATTAACCACCTCACATCAAACCCTTACTTCCGACTTGCTTTACAGTTCGTTAAATGAGAACTTACTCTTTAGAGCTAAGATTACGAGTTAAAAATAAAGACTAAAATAAAAGAGTTCTTTCATTCACTATGACATATTTACGCAACAGCCAAGTTGTAAATTTGAAAAGGAGGAATTATGAGAGATTTGACCTCTTCACTTCCTACGCTTACTGAAAATATGAGGCAGACTGCTGTTTTTAACGATACCAATCCTAAAAAAAGAACCCACCGTTACCTGCTAACCAGGGAATGGAAAACTGGTGTTGAAAAACCAAATCTGGCATGCTTCATCATGCAGAACCCTTCAAAGGGTGACGAGTATGTTGACGATCCGGCAATAGATGCCTGTATAAAACTTATTCATGGGGAAAAGATGATAATAATAAACCGTATGACGGTATAGTTATTCTCAATTTATATGCTTTTATTGACTCCAACTCACACAAAATTATCGAAAGGTCATACATAGATGCAGTAGGCCCTGAAAACGACATAATTATACAAGATGTGGTTCAGCAATACCCAAACAACATAATCGTCGCATGGGGAGCAGGAGGAGAAGAGTTTTTGCCTGGATTCAGGAAAAGAATTGAAAGCGTTTTGTATCTCCTCCCCAAGGAAGGGCTTCACTGTTTAGGCGTCACTTACAAAGGAAAACAACGTTACCCCAGATACCCTCACCCAAGGAATCCAAAGGATTTGGATAAATTGAAGATACAACCTTGGATAATGTAGCAATAGATCTCAAAACTCTCAACATTGCTATAAGCATGGGGCTCACCCCTTGCTTTATCGCTGGTTCTTATTGCTGTTTATTTATACCTATATCAAATAAATTATGATCTCATCGTTCTAACAAAGAAGTGTTTTTCTGAAATCCGATGTATTTACCACGCTGTATCAGTTCTTGAAGTAAGTGCAAATTTTGCTAACTTGACACAACTCACACAGGTCAGTGAAGTTCATATTGAAGTGAGGTACTTTCTGGGGGAGAGGGCAATTGAGAGGTTGGGATTGATATCCTCATAAAAACGTTTTATCAACCATCCCGCTTAGAACAAGCATTAGTAAATGGCTGGTATTCCATATCAGTCCTGGTCGTATCTGGAAAGCTCGATCAGGTTCCTATCGGGGTCCCTGACGTACACCGAGGTGATGGCCCCATGCGCACCAGTCTGATTGACCGGACCCAGACAGTTGACATGACGCTCATGACGCGGCAACCACATCATCCAGCGAATCCTCCATAAGCAGACACAAGTCAGCCGAGCCGGGCGTAGGCCTATTCGCCTTGGGATCAATCTCATGGCCAGCACATCACGGTAAAACGCGCAGGTCGCATCGACATCCCGCACCGTGATGACCAGATGGTCCAAACCAGTGATTCTCAAGAGCTCAACTCCTATCGCCTAATAACTCAAAAGACAGCCTAAGCGAGCGCATGCGAAAAAATGCCTTGCGGCCAGCAGAGAAGGCGACCCATAGTCACAACAGACAACACACCTGCCAGAGCCAAGAAGAAACCAATCGGATGAAAGCTCGGCAATGGACCCATGCAAAAACCGAATACCAACATATAAGCAATCGGCATTATACATACCATTTCGAGGGCCATAAACTATTGCCGTTCGCATCCAAGACAGCAGCGAACCTGCGTCTTGGGCGATCATACGGTCAATGAGGAAGGGAACATCATGGCCACAAAGCAAACAGCAAGAAGAGAGCAATTGGGCGAATTCGCGCCTCAGTTCGCAACTCTGAATGACGATGTTCTATCGGCGAAGTCTGGGCTGATGAACAAGCACTGTCCGCGCACGACAGAAGCATGATCACCATAGCCGCATTAATTGCCATGGGTAGCACAGAACAGCTCGACGTTCACCTGAACATCGAGAAAAAGAACGGCATCACCAAGGACGAAATAGCAGCCGAAATTACCCATCTGGCCTTCTACGCAGGCTGGCCGAAGGCCTGGTCGGCTTTCAACCGCGCCAAGCAAATCTGGCAAAATGATGACTGAAGGAGAATAAGGCATGAAGCAAAACGCCAAGACGGCAGTCCTGGTCTTCCACTCCCATATGGAAGCCTCACGGATCAATGCCCGCCTGATGCGGGAAGCCAAGGGACATGAGGATAAGGGTATCCTGGTCCGGGACGAATATGCTGCCTTGCGCTCAAATCAGATCGACATCCCTAGTGAGCAAGCATTCGTCAAAGGCTGTGACCGTCTGGTATGGCAGTTTCCCATGTATTGGTACAGCTTGTCCTCCGCTGCTCAAGGAGTGGGAAGACCTGGTACTTACCTACGGATGGGCCTACGGTACCCACGGCAATGCCCTGAAAGGCAAGGAACTCATGCTCGCCGTCTCGGTCGGCTCTGCCGGAGAGAACTATCACCATGAGGGCGAATTCGGCTATACGGTGGACGAGCTCCTGGCTCCGTTCAAAGCTACCAGCAATCTCATTGGAACCGTCTATCGGAAGCCCTTTATTCTGACCGGCGTTAGCTCAGGTATGAGCGATCAGAGCCTGGAAAAGGCAGCCAAAGATTACTTGAGCTGTCTGCAAGGCGACTGGCCGGCACAATAGGCGCATGCGCATGAAGAGCCTCAGCAAGAATCCCTAATATTAAGACGAGGGCATCCACACAGGAATCTTAAATTGCGGGCGCCCTCGTCTTATCAGCTCAGCGGACCTCAGTCACTGTGTATAAGATAACCCATGCAGACGTGTGGTCTCCTCAGGCGTATCCACATTAAGAAATAGGCGACCTCCTGTATCCATGGCTCTGATGTCATGCATATCGTCATCATCAAGACTGAAATCTGCAATATTGTGGTTCTCGCGAATCCGTTCCTCATGCGCGGATTTCGGGATGGAGCATATCCCCTGCTGGGTCAGCCAGCGCAATACTATCTGGGCCGGTGTCTTGCCGTAGCGCTGGCCGATACGCATGAGGACAGGATTGTCGAAAATTCCCCGACGACCTTTAGCCAGAGGCGCCCAGGCCATGGGTGCAACCCCCTGCTCGTCCATGACCTTTCGAAGTGCGATCTGCTGAGTGAAGGGATGCAGCTCAATCTGATTGACCATAGGCGCGATTCTGCTGGAAAGGATCAAATCAATTAGCCGGTCAGGCAGGAAATTGCAGACTCCGATGGCACAAACGCGGCCTTGGTCATACAGGTCTTCCATAGCTCTCCACGACCCCTGATAATCGCCATAAGGCATATGGATAAGGTACAGATCCAGGTAGTCCGTCTGCAGGTTGATCAGGGTCTTTTCAAAGGACTGCATCGTCCCCTCGTAACCATTTTGCTGAATCCAGACCTTTGAGGAAAGGCTCACTTCCTCTCGAGGAATAGCAGATTCCCTCAGCGCATCCCCCACTGCTCTCTCGTTGCCATAGAAGGCAGCTGTATCGATAAGGCGGTAGTCCCAATCGAGAGCCGATGCCACACCACGTCTGCATTCATCCAGATCACCTATCTGGTAGACTCCGAATCCCAATATGGGAAGCTCGAAGCCATTGCTCAGCTGCAGTTTTTCCATGCGCTATCGTCTCCTTGGTGATGCCCTCCTGCAATCTAACAAAGCATAGGAAGACAGTATTGCCTACCACTTTTGGCTATATATCCATCCTCTGCTTATGGGGATGCACACCGGACCTTCGACCCCTGCCAGTAATGCTACAGTATCTTTCGGAAGCATTCCTTCCCCGGACGAGACGCGCCGTACCCGGATCGACGACGACGCTCAACAGGTCACTCGTGGAAGGATGTGGTTGGTTTGTTCCTAATGACTCAGCTTATTGGATTTCTGCTGCTCCTCATGGCCTTTGCTTCGATGATGCTGCTAGGCCTGCCCAGCGGCAGCCGGGTCAATCTTGTTTTGAACCTTATCGGCGCATGTTTGCTGGCCGTCGATGCTCTGGCTAACCGGAGGTGGGCCTTTTTTGCCCTTGAATGCGTATGGGCCCTAGTTGCGCTATACGCCATCATCAGATCATATTTAAAAAGCGATTCATTCACGACCAAGAATTGCAGCTCAGCGACAAGGCAAGGGCAGGGTATCTGCATCCAACCCATAGAAGCGGAACTGACTGTCTGCAAAGTTGCTGATTATACAGAGATTGATCTGAACTCACCTTTTGTTTTTACAGGACGAACCGACCAAGAAGCTTCATTAGTCTGTCCAACCGAGATTGTTCCCAGCCGGACCCTGGAACGCAGCGACGGCTGGCGGGCCTTCCGCATCCAAGGCATTCTCGACTTTTCACTCATCGGCATCCTGGCGCCCATCGCCACCATTCTGGCAAACAAGGGCATAGGCATTTTCGCCGTCTCGACCTACAACACGGATTATGTCCTTACCAAGGCCGAGGACTTCCCTGCCGCCCTGGATGCCCTCGACAAGTCAGGATATACAATCATCTGATTGACCCACAACAACATTAATCATGACCGCCGATGCTGCCCATGCATAAACAAACACCCTTCGTCGTTGAATATATTGCAACGACTCCTACGCTTTTGCCGGCCCTGCCTCTCGTCTAACTCTATGTGCTTCACCTGCACTTGGTCAATATCGAAATGATGCCGACCTAGTGCCAGTCAATGCCGCTTTTACGAGAAAATGACACATAAACTGGCCTCAACAGAGGTTGCTTCCTGAAAATAGGCAGGCTGCCAGATGACCTGCCACAAGTGACGGGAAGTACAAGCCTGGAGGATCAGATGAGCAACAATCGAAACGAACGTGCGAATAAGAACCAAGGCAGGCATGAGGGCAACTCCTCGCGGAGTGACGACACACGTGAAGATTCCCAACAAACAACCATGAACGACAAGAACCACATGCCAAAACCAGTGGAAACTGCGAACGCCAGAAAAGAAAATCAAACAGCAAATGCATCCAAGCCGAAGCCCGCACCAGAACAAACAGGCGAGAAGGAAGGCAAGGACTCATCCAGCAAGGACACTGATCATGGCAGACCTGAAGCACGAAATAAACAGGAACAAGCCGGCCACGTAGACAGAGAGCATGATGGCCCCTCTTATGACGACAAGCCGAGTCAACCCAATAAGTCTGCCGCAAAGGATGCGCCTGTACCTGTCGAGAAGCCATCTCAGCCAACTAGGGAAAGTAAACCTGCCAAACCGCCCAAGGCGAAGAACCATGACTCCTTCTATCTAGGCCTGGCCTCAGCAGTCCTAGTCGCAGCTCTGGGCCTCAGCCTGAGCACCATGCCGATCTTCTTCTCCCTGCCTCTTGCCGCAGTCTTGTTTGGAATCGGCATCTGGCTCCTCTCCTATGCCAGCTTCAAGTCTCCCGGCAAGCCGGAGGGAGAGGGAACGGAGACGGACAGGCATACCAGGACCGTGGTTGTGGCGACGGTCCTTCTGGTGCTGCAGACCTTCATCATGGATGTCTTCATCTTCACCCGAATGGGAACAGTCGGCAAACACCAGAACGCCATCGTGATCGCCTGGATCATCGCCAGCATGATCGAGACCCTGGCTGCCTTCGCCCTTATCTACCATCACAATCCCCTGCAGTCCAAGCCCAAGGATTCCGCGGCAAACGATAAGCATGAGGGAAAGGAATAAGGCGCCACAGCGCACATAAATCAGAGACGACACACAAGTCCAGAAAGGCAGACTGACTGTCAATGTGAGACCGTCACAGCAGACGAACAAATCAGCTCGCCAAGTCGTTCTGTCGCCAAGGTCTCGTGCCCACTGAGATTTTGCGTCTCAGGGTGCCACGTATCGTTCTTGAAGACGCGCGGCACCCTTGCATAATCAACCCACATACCGTAGCTGGTCATAGCTGGAAACTGTCGGATGGACAGAGGCTACGATGCCATGTGCTACGCCGACCGGCTCCCAAAAAATTCGGCAACAAAACCGTGAGCCCACTCCTCGGACAATACAACTCTTCAGACATTGCATAGGTTACGCGGGTGCAACTATGCAGGCACAGCTTCATGTCCCTTCTATTTCTCGTCCACATTCGGAAAATACCTTGAGCTCGGTCCCTTCTCGACTGATACTTATAAAGCGCAAGCACATACAGGCTGCAATAACCTCCCAACAGCAACATGCACCGACTAGAATCATTGGTGAAATTGCTGACACACAGTTGTGCTTGAAAAAGGAAAGACATGAGTGGACCAGAACAATCTCCTGTAACCTTCGGGGTCCTCAAAGAAACTGACGATGACGAGTCCCGTGTGGCCCTAACCCCTGACATCGTGACTCGGCTGACCAGGCAAGGCATTGCTTGCCTATTGGAGTCCGGAGCCGGAGCCCGAGCCGGCTTCCGGGATGAGGACTACCAGCAGACGGGAGCCACAGTCACTGACAGGGATAGCATCCTATCCAAGTCACAAGTCCTGGGTTTCGTCAACAGACCGGATAGCTCCTTGCTCAAGCGAATTCCAGCCGGAACATGGATCATCGGCATGCTGGGGTCCTTGAGCGACAAGGACTACATCAAGTCCCTAGAAGCGTCCGGGCTTACCGGAATCGCCATGGAACGACTCCCCCGCCAGCTCAGCTCGGCCCAGTCCATGGATGAGATGACCTCGCAGAACTCGGTCATGGGATACAAGGCAGCACTGGTGGCTGCCGATGCCTATGGATCCTTCTTCCCCATGATGACCACTGCAGCAGGGACCATCCGACCAGCCAAGGTCCTGGTCCTGGGCGCGGGGATCGCAGGTCTGCAGGCCATCGGGACTGCAAAACGTCTGGGAGCCGTGGTCACCGCCTATGATGTCAGACCCGCTTCCAGGCAGGAGGTGGAATCCTTGGGAGCCAAGTTCCTCGACCTGGGATTGGACTTTTCCAAGGGACAGGGCCAGGGCGGCTATGCGCGCCAGCTGACCGATCAGGAGCAGGCCCAGCAGCAGGCTGCGGTGGATGCCAAAGCGGCAGGCTTCGATGTGGTCATCACCACGGCCAAGGTTCCAGGCGGAAAGCCTCCCCGCCTTTTGAGCGCCAAGGGTGTGGCCAATCTGCACCCCGGAGCAGTGATCGTGGACTGCGCTGCCAGTGACCTGGGCGGCAACGTCGAGGGATCACAGGTGGGAACCAGGACCACCGACAAGGGGGTCACTTTGATCGGGGCCCCATTCCTGGCCAGCGGCGTAGCCACGACAGCCTCCAACCTACTGTCCAGAAATGTGGCGGACGTGCTGGTGCATTTCCTTCGTGATGGCGCGCTCGGCATCAGAGCGGACGACGAAATCGATCAAGCATTGGTTGTATCAGGAGCAGCCGAATCCGGCACGCATGAAAGCACAGAAGCTCCAGATGCCGAAGAGACCGAAGAGAAAGGTCAAGAGCAATGAATTCTGTGGTCATAGCCATTACGCTCTTCATTCTGGCCCTGCTGATCGGCGTGGAGGTGATCGGCAAGGTTCCGGCCACGCTGCACACACCGCTCATGTCAGGCGCCAACTCCATTCATGGCATTGTGATCGTCGGGGTGGTCATCATCGCAGCCGAGGCTCATTCCCCGCTTTCCTATGTGCTTATTTTCCTGGCTGCCGTCCTTGGCGCCATGAATGTGGTGGGCGGCTACGTGGTGACCGACAGGATGCTGGAGATGTTCAAATCCTCCAAACCCGACAAGGGAAAGAAAAAGGCCGGTCAGGACGAACAGGCTCCGACCGCCACGACCGAGACCGCTAAGGATCAGGGGGCCGACAAGTGAACACCCTCGACATCATCACCTGGTTCGTCTATCTCCTTTCCTCAGTCATGTTCGTCATGGGTCTGCACTACATGAACTCACCCAAGACGGCACGTACAGGCAATAGGATTTCTGCGGCAGGCATGGTCATCGCCGTGGCTATGGCCTTCATCCATTTGTTCGCCACCGGTTTCACCTCCTCCCTGGCCATCGTGTTGCTCGTGCTTGGCATCCTGATCGGGTCCGCAGCAGGGGTCTACTCGGCCAAGAAGGTCAAAATGACGGACATGCCTCAGCTGGTTTCCGTCTTCAACACGGTCGGCGGCGGCGCAGCTGCCTTGGTCGCCCTGAACGACATATTGACTTCCGAGGGCACTCCGACTCTGGTAGTGCTGATCACCGCCGGCCTGGGCGTGGTCATCGGTTCCATCACCTTCACCGGCTCTCTGATAGCTGCCGGCAAGCTCCAGGGCATCGGCCTGATCAAAAACCTGAAGCTGCCGGCCAAGGCCGTCTGGAATGTGCTTTTCGCCCTGTTGACGGTCCTCAGCCTGGTCATGCTCTGCCTGAATCCCGGCAATCGAACCCTATGGGCCATCCTCACGGCCATCTTCGCCCTGGGCTATGGACTGGTCTTCGTCATCCCCATTGGCGGTGCCGACATGCCCGTGGTCATCTCCGTCCTGAACGCCTGCACCGGCACAGCTGTCGCGATGAACGGCCTGGCCATCGACAACGTGGCTCTGATTGTGGCAGGCGCTTTGGTTGGTGCAGCAGGTGCCACTCTGTCCGTCCTGATGGCCCAGGCCATGAACCGGCCGCTCCTGAGCGTGCTGGCCGGAGGGTTCGGCGGCTCCTCGACTAGCGCCTCCCAGGACGCGAGCGCCCAAGGAACCATGAAGGAGACCACGCCCGACGATGTAGCCGTCCAGCTGGTCTATGCTGACAAGGTCATCTTCGTCCCCGGCTTCGGTCTGGCGCAAGCCCAGGCCCAGCGCGAACTGGCCGACCTGGGCGAGCTGCTCAAGAGCCGTGGCGTGGAGGTCTCCTATGCCATCCATCCTGTGGCCGGCCGTATGCCCGGACATATGAACGTCCTCTTGGCCGAGGCCAACGTCCCCTATGAGGAATTGATCGACCTCGACGACATCAATCCCCAGTTCCCATCAGCGAACGTCGCCTTGGTGGTCGGCGCCAATGACGTGACCAACCCGGCTGCACGCCGACCGGGGACCGCGGTGTCTGGCATGCCCATCCTGGACGTTGACAAGGCCCAGCATGTTGTCGTCCTCAAGAGAGGCAGGGGCAAGGGGTACGCCGGCATCGAGAACGAGCTCTACTTCAACCCGAACACGCAGATGCTCTTCAATGATGCCAAGGCCAGCCTGCAAGCGATCATTGCCTCCGTCAAGGAGCTCATTGCCTGAGCATATGCTGTAGTCAGAGCCATGGCTCCGGATTGGCTTGGCCGGTCCGGAGCCAATTATCATCGAACAATATGGACCTGCATACTAGTCTATACGTGCTAAATTAGCTATACGTATTTTCCCACCTAATTAGAAAACTATACTTAAAATTTTGAAGCAAGGCTCAGTATTTGTAGTTCGGAGAGGTTTGATTTCAACAGAAGCTCTACAAACACAAATCACAAGTAATACACAGCTTGTCCAGCATAAATCTGCGCAAACTCGGATTTACAAAGAGACACGTAAACCGTAAAATTTCAAAAAGATTTTTCAATTAAGAAAACTCAGGTATCGCAAGTGGCTGTCTGTTCACACTCCATAAGCATCGGACCTCGCCCTCGATTATTAAAGGCGGACAAGCCCGCGCTTTTCATATCTAACGCAGAATGGTATTCAAAGCCGACAAACTGTACTTTCTGACATTTGATTAGACCAATCAGACTTATCAAGTCTGCCTTAAGATAGAAGCAGCATTGCTGCCAGACTTTTCGCCACTTATACCAAACAGTTATTTTAAAATGTATTTATATGCAGGAACCGTTCGTTGTGAAAAGAAAGTAGGCGTATCTATATAGATACGCCCAAAGAAGGCGAGGAAACAGAACCTCTGGCAGGCGTCACGTGTAAACCTTTGGACTCAATGCAACTCACACAACTATTCAGGACAATCGGTAACCTATACAGACAGGCCGGAATGTTGAGGATAGCTGTTGACTCGCAGCAAAACATGAACATTTCGTCAACATTTAGTGGAAAATATCATACCAGTTTTCATCTCAACTTGGTTTTTGTCGAGCAGACATCCGATGCTCCCGAGAACCTCTCCCGGTTGATCAAATCGATATATCCTCGTATCATTGGTATGTCAGAGTTTCCTCGGAAGTAAGTTGGTGCGTTTATGTCCATCAGGGTGGTCGAACTGTTCGCAGGTGTGGGCGGATTTCGTCTGGGCCTGGATGGTTACAACAATCCTGACCATCCCGAATTTCACATGGAAGCCGCCGGCCCCTTCCAGACCGTCTGGGCCAACCAGTGGGAGCCCAATGGCAGCAAAGCCAGGCAATTTGCATGGCGCTGCTACGAGGACCGATTCGGAACTGGATCCTGCGTTAACGAAGATATAGCCGAGGTACTGAGGAAAGTCGACAAGGGGAAAGTCGATATTCCACAGTTCGATATGCTTGTCGGTGGCTTCCCATGCCAGGATTACAGCGTGGCTAAGCCTCTTTCTCAATCTTCAGGTATAGAAGGCAAAAAAGGTGTCCTCTGGTGGAGCATAAATACACTTTTGGAGAAACGTAGACCACGTCTTGTGTTGCTCGAGAACGTAGATAGGCTGTTGAAATCACCATCTACACAGCGTGGACGGGATTTTGCCATCATTCTTTCCTGCTTGTCCCGACTTGGTTACTCGGTCGAATGGAGAGTGATTAATGCTGCAGATTATGGGATGCCTCAACGGAGGAGGAGGGTCTACATCTTCGCAGAACTCACCCGGAATACATGGGACCTTTCGACTCGTTTGCACAGCAGCGGAATCATGGCGGAAGCCTTTCCGGCAGAGCCTTCCGGGAAAAAAGATTCAGGTACATTTCGTATTAACGATGACCCCTATGACGTAACCAAACGATTCGGCATCGATTCGAAGACTTCGCTCTTCCGGAATGCAGGCGTAATGCAAGACGGTGTCGTATTCAGCGAACGGGTAGAAGCGGTGTATGCTGGCCAAAAAACTGTCTTAGGAGACATCCTTGTACCTCCGCAAGATGTTCCACCGCAGTTCTGGATTGACGAAGGCTCCCTATCGAAATGGTCATATTTGAAGGGCGCAAAAAAGGAAAAGCGGGAGGCAAAGTCAGGTTTTGAATACACTTACGCCGAAGGACCCGTCACCTTTCCAGATTCTTTGGACAAACCCAGCCGCACCATTCTGACAGGTGAAGGCGGTAAGGGGGCCAGTCGTATGAAGCATGTTGTCAAGCAGGACGGCAGGCTCAGAAGGCTGGTACCAGATGAACTCGACCAGCTGCAAATGTTCCCACGGGGCTGGACAGATGACGGCATGAGCGACGGGCACAGGGCCTTCTGCATGGGCAATGCCCTTGTCACCGGAATCCCTCACAGGATTGGCAAGGTCATTGCCTGCCGTCTGACGCCTGGTCGATGATTTGCTGAACGTATCTGTTCGTAATCCAGAAAGATTTCTTCGTTTCCCTAGTTCCCTGTGGGGTAAGACAGGTCTCACCTTTCGTAGCGTGAGGACGCACGTGTATATGCGAACCCTTACCATCCAAACCCTTGATGCCGGGAAAGTGATCATAATCATTAGCAATGATGTGCTGTCTAGTTATATTGTACACTTGGCAGGCTTCGGCCAGGTCCTCATCGGTTGGCGTCCACCACACCAACTGCGACAAAATCAAGGGTCCGTGCTCCTCACGCTGCCTGAAGACGACAAACAGGTAGGGTGTGGTCATGTATCCGTATAGCTTACTATCCTCCCAATCAGTGCAGGCTACTTCCTTATAGTCCATTGCAGGAAATGAAAGCGACTCTTTGACACGTCCTGTGTGGCTCCGCCTGATTGTGCGCACCATGATACCGGCCTTGTCGAATTCCTCTATGCTCCTATCAGTACCTATACCGAGGATTTTCTTTGTTATTATCGCGTAATAGTTCTTAGCACGCTCGCTTGCAGAGATTTGCAGGATGGATTTCAGCTCTTTCTTCGTTTTTCCCATGTAAGGATCGAATCTCGTCTCCACCAACTGGTGGAGGGTCAGATTCCCCTCATTCTTTTCCCTCTTGATTGGAGCGTACTTTTTCTTTTGGAAGAGCTGATTGATGACCGTGGTCATATAGGATGATTTCAGCGCCCACCTTCTTGGCTTGGCGCACCGGTCCGATTTGGGTTGCGGGTATTTTTTCCCGTGGCCGGAACCGGTAGTGGCAGCTTCAAGGTAAACGGTGTCACGGCCACTTACCTTATCTGCATCCCCATTCCTCACTTTTGCGAGAACCGTATTCCAGTCCGCCAGCATCTGAGGCTTATCTCTTTCCGGCACACCCCACATGGTGGCCAGCCTGAATCTCATATCCAAAACGCTGTCGCTACCTGGGTCATAGTCGTAGGCCAGCAGGAGAATCTTCGACATCTTATCCATAAGATGGCTCTTCTCGAAATCCTCGTTGAGAATCGTCATCCAGTTGATGTTAGTTATAGCGAGCCGTTCCTTGGCACAAGGCTTGTGGTCGGCATCGTATTTCAAACCTGTAGTCTTAAGCTCAACACCGACTTTTGGGAAATCAGGACCTTGAACATTGTTGTTTCTGATGCGAAAATAGTATTCTTCGACAGTCTCACCCATGGCACCCTTGCCTCCGCTACCCTTGGGTCTGGCATCCGGCGGCAAATCCAAAGCTTCTCTCAGGGTTTTATTTACTATGCGCTTGGCATACTCTTCAATGCTACTGACATTACTGTCATCATATGGTACGTCCCTTTGTATCTCCACCATGTGTCACAAGTATACTTACTCCAGTTATGCGCTTTCTCGGTGGTAATGGGACCAGCAGGCAGGTTCATGTAAGGTTATGCCCATTCCCATCTGAACCCTAAAATAAGTCAACTACAACAGCCGAATGCCACATACCTCATTTGCCCGGGATCATTAGTTTAGAAGGATTGTGTAGCCTTACAAATTCATACTAATTGAAATGACTAAGACCGTTCTGATAAAGCGAGTGCGTCATAGGATTACGTAGACCTTTTAACAAATCAAGTGGAAATCAGCAATTAGAGACGAAGAACAGGAAAGAAAGGACACAAGAACAATAACGAACGTGACCAAAAAGACATGATGGATAAGAATAAGAAATAACTCGCTGTCGTAGCCCAGGTTGCTGAGTATGAGGCCGGGACTGCCCAGTCAGGAGACTCCGTCGCTGAAGCCACCTGGCAAAAGTGGAGTAAACAACAGCAGGATTCCGAATGTATGATGCAAACCGGCAATTCTCATGAGGCACATGCAAAAGTAGCAGACAGCTGGCAGCAGGGACTACATCGGAGCCTTGAACACAGGGTGTGGAATAGACGTGTAACTTGTGTCTCCGGGTAGCAATGTGTGCTTCATAACTGTTCTAAAGGGTCACTATATATTCTGCCCTTTTTCTCCCTGTCATGAGTACAACCCTCTCTGATATTGGTACATGTTTCCCACAACTTATCGGATTTGCCCCTCTAGCGTGAAGAGAACGGGAGAATACCGACCAACAGCAATTGCAGGGCGGTCACAGTTGCTACCGTCATAATCGCTATTTAGGTCTTCATCATCGACATCTTTTCTTCACATCAATGGGAAGTGGGGACAAGAAGCAGGGCTCAATCATCAACACTTGAATTTGTGCCAGCTTGAATGCAATCGTCGCTGTATTCAATCTCATCTTCGCGATCTTGTACACGAACCTTTCTTATTATGCGCCAATGCTCCGAGCCAGAATGAAGAAAGCTCGGAGAGGGAGTTGGAACTCAATTTACGTGTACCATAAGGCATACACGGGTACGGTCCTCAGAAAGGGTATTTATGCTGTCATTCGTCAACGACTATTCCGAGGGCGCCCACCCCGAAGTCCTGCAGCGGCTGATCGACACCAACATGGAGCATCTTCCCGGCTATGGCAAGGATCGGTACTGCTCCTCCGCCGCTCAGAAGATCGCTCAGGCCTGCGACTGCCCCCATGCTCAGGTCTATTTCCTGGCCGGCGGGACCCAAACCAACCAGGTCGTCACCTCCTGCCTGCTGAAGCCTTACCAGGGAGTGATTGCTGCGGGCACCGGCCACGTCAACGTCCACGAGGCCGGTGCCATTGAAGCCGTAGGCCACAAGGTTCTGACCATCCCCGGCGAACGTGGAAAGATTCGTGCAGAGGACCTTAAGGCCTTTTTGGAAGGCTTCTACGCCGACGAAAACCATGAGCAGATGGTCTTCCCCGGAATGGTCTACATCTCCCATCCCACAGAGTATGGAACCCTCTATGCCCGCCACGAGCTGGAAGACCTTTCGCAAATCTGTCGGGAACACAAGATTCCACTCTACCTGGACGGGGCCAGGCTTGGGTACGGACTGGTGGCCCCCGGAACCGACGTCGATCTGACGGACATAGCCCGTCTCTGCGACGTCTTCTACATCGGCGGGACCAAGGTCGGCGCACTCTGTGGAGAAGCTGTGGTCTTCCCCAAGGGGAACGCTCCCGAGCATTTCAGCACCATGATCAAAAGAAGAGGTGCCCTTCTGGCCAAGGGAAGACTCCTGGGAGCGCAGTTCGACGCCCTCTTTACCGACGGCCTCTACTCGCGAATCAGCCGCAACGCCATCCAGACAGCAGCGATGATCAAAAAGGCCCTGCGGGAGAAGGGGTATCAGATTGTCATGGACTCCCCCACCAATCAGACCTTCGTCCGCTTGGATAATGAGCGCATGGAAGAGCTATCGAAGCAGGTCGCCTTCGACTTCTGGGAACGCAGCGATGCCACCCACACCGTGATCCGACTGGCCACCTCATGGGCTACGACTGTTGAGGACACCCAAGCCCTGATCAATTTGCTGTAAAGGCCCTCCGAGCTCAACCAAGACAAACCACGGTCATCCTGCTACCCCTCCCCTGCTGGTCTTCCTTAGGGAGGGGTATTCGCATGTGTACGTGAACTTTTCATCCGCCCTGCAAACACGACCAATCCCACATTGTTGGACATATCACACTCGTTCGGGTGAGTGCAAAGCTCTCGTTCAGTAAGATCTTTATTGCAACAATGCTGATGCACACACCCCCGCCCTGAGCATAGGGGGTCGAAATGTTTCAACGATGAAAGGAAGCTTATGAAAGCCGTTGTTTTCGAACAATTCAATACCTTCCCCACCCTCAAGGAAGTGCCGGAGCCGACCCCTGGGAGCGGCGAAGTTCTGCTCAAGGTGGCCGGAGCAGGTTGCTGCCATTCCGACGTCTCCGTCTTCCAGGACTACACCCCAGAAACCGGGAGCCACACCAAGCCGCCATTCATTCTGGGGCATGAGACCACTGGCTGGGTGGAAGAGGTAGGACCCGATGTCACGGGCTTCAAGAAGGGTGATGCCTACATCGTCTACGGGCCCACCGGATGCGGTCACTGCCCTCACTGCGTGGCCGGCCAGGAGAACTACTGCTCCAGCGCCGCGACCAATAAGTCACTGGCCCTGGGTTTGGGTCGCGACGGCGGCATGGCTGAGTACATGACTGTCCCTGCCCGCAATCTGGTGCCGCTGGGCGATGCGGATCCAATCGGCGCAGCACCCCTGGCTGATGCGGCTCTGACTCCCTACCACGCCATCCGGGCTGCCATGCCCCACCTGAACGGCGGCGGAAAGTACGCTCTGGTCATTGGCCTGGGCGGGCTGGGCCAGATCGCCATTCAGATTCTGCACGCTCTGACCGGCGCCACCGTGATCGCCACTGACACCAAGCCGGAGGCTCTGGCTAAGGCTGAGGCCAAGGGTGCCATTCCCGTTATGAGCGACGAGCACCAGGTGGAGAACATCAGGAAGATCACCCATGGCGAGGGCGTGGATGCCGCCTTCGATTTCGTGGGTGTGGCCCCGACCATTGCTGCCGCACAGGCCTCGGGCGGCCCGGGATCCCGGGTGACCGTGGTCGGCATCGCCGGCGGCAAGGCGGAATACGACTGGTATTCCAAGCCCTGGGAGCAGGAGCTGCTGGGCGTGTACTGGGGCTCCATTCCTGAGCTCTACGATGTGGCCAACATGTATCGCCACGGCCAGATCCAGACCGAGATTGAAACCTACTCGCTGGACAATGCTCTGGATGCCTACCACAAGCTGGTCGACAACAAGCTCTCAGCCAGGGCCGTCATAGTCCCCCACACCAAGGCTTGATTTTCCCTTGATCCTAGACGGAGAAGCAGCTCATCTATCGATTGGGGTTAAGCACAATCGGATTTGAGCACAATCAGATCGATGAGCTGATACCATTCTTCGTCTACAGACACTGTGGCCTGTCACGGCCTTGTCATGAAGGCCGTGACAGGCCACAGCATCTCACCAAGGGATCTTGAACCCACAGTATTTATCCTTCACTCGATTGGGGAGCATCACTCAGCAGCAAGTGGACCAAGAAAATTCCGTTGGCCGCCGATTCCAGGCTCATGGAGCCGCCGAGCGAATCCACCAGGGAATCGACAATACTGAGACCCAGACCTGTGCTTCTGATCTTGGTCCGTGATTGGTCATCTGTCTGGAACCGTTCCATGAGCCTGTCCACATCGACGGCTCCACCCGTAGTCTTGTTGCCGAAGTCCAAATGAATTCGTCCATCTTCACTCTTGTACAGGTCCACCCAGGCTGATTTCTCCGCATACTTGAGCCAGTTGCCAATCAGGTTCTGAATTATTCGACTCATCATGGTCTGATCCGTCGTAATTTCCACACCAGTTTGAATTCTGGGCTCCACCGTGACGGACCGCGCGGTAAGAGAATCGAAGGCATTGAAGAGCTCCTGCTGAACCAATGCCGATAGGTTCACCCTGGTCAGATCCAGGCTCACGCTCTTTTCCTGTATCAGATTGAAATCCATCAGATAATGCAGATAGTGATCCACCGACTGCAGGTTGTTGAGGATCTTGCCCAATTGCTCCTGATCAGCCGATCCCTCCTTGAGCAACTGGGCGTATCCCCTGGCCACGGTCAAAGGGGTCTTGATGTCATGGGTCAGATTGGTCAGCATCTGCCGGACTTGCTTGTTCTGCTCAGCCTGGGTGATCTGCAGCCGTCTGGTCTTGTTCAGAACGGCGTTGATCCTATCCGCCAGAGTGCGAATGAGCCCGATATTGGACCCAGTGGTTACCAAGGCATTAGTGTCGGCATGGTTGATGAAGTCCAGATCATCACTGATCCGTTTGAGGTCGGTAATCAGCATTATCAGGCCAATCGCCAGGGCGAGGGCGACAAGACCCAAAACAAGTGCGGCCACCTTCACGAATTCACCTCCGACGACCCTTATTCATCGTTCTTTCTTCCATCCGAATTCAGACCAGGCGAACGCCGATGCCCCAGACCGACACGATGTAGCGCTGACTGCCGGCGTATCTGTTCAGGCTGGTCCGCAAGGTGCTCAGGTGCACATTGAGTGTATTCTCGGCATTGATGTATGGCTGGTTCCAAACCTGCCTGTAGAGGTCCTCCTTCTCGAAAACCCGATGCGGATGATCCATCAGAAGCTCAAGAATGGCAAATTCCTTGCGCGCCAGTTCGACCCGGTGCCCATCAACGCTGACCGTGTGCTCCATCCGGTCCAGCTCGATCCCCTCGAAACAAATTTTGGTGTCGGATTCACCTGTTGCATTCGCATCCGCTTTCAGTGCCCCGGATTGGCGCAGCTGAACCTGTACGCGAGCGCGAAGCTCATCGATGTCAAATGGCTTGGTTACATAATCATTGGCGCCCTGCTCCAGGAGGCTGACGGTCCTGGTCTTGTCCTGGACGGCCGTGAGGATGATGACCGGCACTGACGACATATGCCGAATGGACTTGAGAACGCTGTCCCCGGTGACTACGGGGAGCATCAGATCCAGAAGAATCAGGTCGGGTTCCTCCTGCTGGAAGCGGGCCAAGGCCTGGGCGCCAGTCGTCGCTTGGATGATTCGGTAGGTCCCTCCCAACACATCCTTGAGCAGGGACTGGATGTCCTCCTGATCCTCCACGACCAGAATCGTCGGCATACTTTCTTCCTTTCGCAGGTCACTCTCATGTTACTGAAGCCGCCTAACGATGCCGATCTCGCCCAATCGGATTTATGAAATTCTTAATGATTTCTTAGCCAAGCACTTAAGAAAGGCACTTTAGATTTTAAGGCAGCGACACAGGGAAAGGAATTCCATGGACGATACCATTCTGGATATTAACCATGTCAGCAAACGGTTCGGCCGCTTCCAGGCACTGGACGATCTCAGCCTCTCCATAAACAAGGGCGAGATCTACGGGCTGATCGGCGAGAACGGCGCTGGCAAAACCACCCTGATGCGTCTGATCACCGGACTGTCCCCCATACAGAAGGGAACCATAAGGCTGATGGGGCACACAATTGGCAAGGACAGCCGGATACTGAGCAGAATAGGCTCGGTCATTGAGGCACCAGCCGCCTTCAAAAAACTGACCGTCAGCCAGAACATGAAGCTGACAGCCATCCAGCACGGGCTGGCCGACGACAAGGCCATCGATCAGACCATCGACTTCGTCGGCCTGAGCGAAAAGGCCAAGACTCGGGCCGGTCACCTCTCTCTGGGCCAGCGTCAGCGCTTGGGGCTGGCCATGGCCATCCTCACCCGACCCGATTTCCTGATTCTGGACGAGCCCATCAACGGCCTGGACCCGGCAGGAATCATGGAATTCAGAACACTCCTGGACAAGCTCAACAAGGAGCGCCAGACGACCATTCTCATCTCCAGTCACATTCTGAGCGAACTCTACCTGGTCTCCTCCCGGTTCGGATTCATCAGCCACGGTCGCCTGATCAAGGAGGTAGACAAGGATGAACTGGATCGGATCAATCAGAATGGACTGTTGATCGACGTGGACCAGAGCTCCAAGGCCGCTATGCTCCTGGATCGCAAGGGAATCGGCCCCTTCCAAGTCCTTGACGACCATCAGATTCTGATCAAGCAAGGGAATCTGGAACCGGGACCCATCAACAGTCTTCTGGTTCAGGAAGGCATCTTGGTCAATCAGATCGGCCAGCAGAAGGGATCGCTGGAGGAATATTTCGCGGATCTGCTGAACAAGGACCCTCAAGAGCTTAGGAGACAACAATGATTAACCAGATCAGGGCCGACTTTTACAGGCAGCGGCGATCCATCGGCATGCTGCTTCTGCTGATTGCCACTGTGGTCCTCGGCATAGTGACCACATGGGGCAAGACGACCATAGGAATCACCACCGGAGGCGAAGAATACGCTCATAAACTGTCGGAAATCGAACGCCAGGGCTGGACAGTCAGAACAGGCCTGCAAGCAGGTGTCGCCTCCGCCTCGTCCCTGGTTTACTTTTACATCGCGGTCTTCGTTATCGTCATTGGTTCGGAATACAGCCAGCACACTTTGAAGAACACGCTGACATCAGGCATCTCACGAATACAGTTCATCCTAGGCAAGTACGTGACCATCCTGATTGACATCATCCTCCTGACCCTGTGCTACTTCATCACCATCCTGATCACCGGTCTGGCTCTAGGAAGGAAGCCGGGGGCCGACTGGGGCGTCTTGGGCAAGGATGTGGCCGTCATGACCCTACTGGTGAGCTTCTGCATTTCCGTCATCATCAGTCTGGGCATTGTCCTCTTGATCATTGCCAAATCCCTGGTAGCCCCAGCGGTGGTGATCGTGATATGGCCCGTGCTGATCGGCCTCGTAGAGTTGACAGCAAAATGGCAGTGGCTGAAATACTTCGACTTCGTCGGGTTCGGCGAACAGATCGTTCTGAACACTCTGAAGGCCGATCAGGCCTGGATCTATGCCGGAGCATCCGTGGGCGTGGTCCTGGCGGCCATCATCGGATCGGCTCTGATCATATCCAAGCAGGAGATCTAAGCCAGGTCAGGCTATACCTGCTCCGGCTCTTTGATCGCTGACGGCCTGCATGGCCATATGGGCAAAGGCCTTGACGGAGGCATCCAGGGAATAATGTTCCTTGGCATGTTCGGCGTAGCGTCCGGACCAGACTGCAAGGGCATCAGGATGGTCTATCCACCAGTCGATTTGCTCAGCCAGCGCCCAGGCCTTGCCAACCGGGAAGAGCGAATGCTGCGTCAGGGCGAAGTGTCCTGCGGCGCTCAGGTCGGATCGGGCAATGATCGGGACTGCGCCACAGGCCATCCCCTCCAGGACGCTGACCGATTCCAGATCCGCGATTGACGGATGGACCAGCAGATCGGCCCGCCTGAGCAGGTCGGGCATGGTCGCGTTCTGGTGGAATCCAATCGAGACCCGCATGCCGTCCAACTGCCGGGATGCCTCCGCCTTCAGCCGGCGCTCCATGGGGCCTGTGCCTGCTATGGTCAAGCGGATTCTGTATTTGTTCCTGCACAAGGCCAGGGCACGGATCAGAGTCAGATGGTCCTTTTCCCGGGCCAGCCTGCCAGAGGCCACGACCTGGATCAGTCGTCCGGATTGCAGCCGCTCGTTTCGGTCCCGCTCATATCGGTCACCGGGGTTGAATCTGGGCTGGTACCCGTTGGATATGACATGCAGACGGGCCCTGTACCCATGCGAGCGCAGCAGGTCGGCAGTCAGCTGGGTGGGAACGTGGATGTGCCCGACATGATCGTAAAGCCAGAACCGAAAGAGCCGGTAGATAGCCGCGTCCACCCCGGGCAACCAGCGCAATGGGCCTGCGGAATAGGTGATGTTTTCAGGCTGGATGTGAAACCCGGCGGTAACCGGTATACCCATGGACCTGGCCTGCGCTAGGGCGGCGCGGCCGAAGGCGAAAGGTTCGTAGATATGGACCAGGTCCACACCGGCAAAGGCTCTTCGAAAGAGTTCCGGATCGGCACGAGCGAAGCTCATCTGCTGCCTGGCCGCCACACGGGAGACCAGAGGAATTCGATGCACCCGTGCCGGATAGTCGGTCGAACCCACCCCCACCAGGCGGACCTGGTGTCCCAACGCTTCCAGACCCTGGGCGTATTGGATGGCGGAGTTGGAGGTCCCATTGCCCCTGTTGCCGAAGGAGTCCAGAACCAGGGCCAGCGTCAGGCGATCATGATCCCTCATCAGCGCTCCCTCCGCTGTCCATCATTAGCAGCCTTGGGCCGGACCAAGACAGGGCGACGACCCGATTGCACCCACTAATTGCACCCAATATTAGTAGGAGAAGGCCGGGACGGCTGCCCCACGGTAGTAGCGGTTGATGGCGTCAGCCACATATCGGCTGTGGTAGGCGGAGACCAGAGCCTTGTATGCGGGGTCGTTTTTGTCGGCCTGCCTGGCCACGATGATGTTGACATAGGGGTGATTGGCTGGCGATTTGAGATCGCCGGGCACCTGGTAAATGGCATCCTGGATCTTCATGCCGGCATCCAGGATGAAATTGGTGTTGGTGATGCCGGCCGCATAGTCGGGCAGGACCTTGACGATTCCCGGAGGATCTACCTGGTCCAGGACCAGCCCGCGCGGATTGTCGACGATGTCTTCAGGAACCGGCGTGGTGGCCTTGGGGTCGCGCAACCCAATCAGCCCGGCGCTGGCAAGCACCTTCAGGGAGCGGCCCAGGTCGATGGGATCGCTGGGTATGGCCAGACGCTCACCATAGCCAATTTGGTCAACGCTCCGGTACTTCTTTGAGTAGAGGTTGAGGGGTGAGATGTAAGTGTCGCCGATGGCGGCAAACCGGTACCCGTGCTGCTTGGACTCCTGCTCCAGAAAGGCGTAGTGCTGGAAGGCATTCAGGTCGATCTCCCCGTTGGACAGCGCCTGATTGGCGTAACGCCCATATTGGAAGGACCGGAGCTTAATTTTTATGCCGGCCCGGCGCTGGTCCAACTCGTGCTGAACAGCCTTCCAGATTTCCTCATCGGCATCGCCTACCAGGCCGATGCTGATCTCCCGCTGGCCACGTTCGGGCTGGTTGACCTTGACATAGGCCACACCCATCAGGACGGCGACCACCAGGATGACGACCGAGACAGCCACCAGCTCTCGTTTGGCCTTGGTTCTTCTGGTGCTCATATCCGTCCTCCTTCATTGCTGGAACCTATCGCATCAGGAAACCTTGAAGGCCGGCAGACAGGCGCCCTTGTAGACACGGACGATGGTGTCGGCCACGGGCTTGGAATGGTAGGCGCGCACCACTGCGGCATAGGTGGGGTTGTCCCGCTGATCCTTGGTGGTGACGATGATGTTGATATAGGGCTTGTTGGCCGGGTTCTGCAGGTCGTAGGGAACCTCGTGGATGGCATCGTGCACGCTGCGACCCGCATCGACCACGAAGTTGGCATTGGTGACCCCACCCGCATAATCAGGAAGAAGGTTGAGGATGCCGGCCGGATCCACCTGCTCGATGCGCAGATGCTTGGGGTTGTCCACCACATCCTCGGGCAGCGGGTTGGTGGCCTTGGGGTCGCGCAGCCCGATCAGCTTGGCATCGGCAAGGACCTTCAGGGCCCGGCCCATGTTGGTGGCGTTGTTGGGGATGGCCACCCGGTCGCCGTCCTGGAACTGTGAGGGCTTGGCATAGCGCTGCGAATAGAGGTTCATGGGCGAGATGTAGGTATTGCCAAGCACGGCCAGCTGGTAGTGGTTGGTCTTCACGTCGTCCTGCAGGTAGGCGTAATGCTGGGCGGCGTTGAAGTCCACCTCGCGGTTGGACGTGGCCTGGTTGACGTAGATGGCATCCTGGAAGGGCTTGAGATCGATCCTGACGCGTTCGCCACGCCGATCCAGCTCCGCCTGGACAGCCTTCCAGATCTGATCGTCCGAACTGCCGATGACGCCGACCTTGACGACCTTGACATCGGCACCCACCTGGTTCAGACGGACATCGGTACCGACCACCAGCGCCAGCAGGAGGACGATGACCAGGCTGAGCGCCGCCAGCTGGATCTTGGCTCTGTTCTTTTTGCCGACGTGACTGCGACCGACCACGATAATCTGACCTTTCCCGGGTTGTTCAGTGTTCGACGACCTCGGCCAGAAGCCGGCCGAACAGTTCGATCAGGGCGATGAAAATGACCAGAACGATGATGGTGGCGATGGTCACGTCGTTCATGGACCGCTGGTAGCCCAGGCGAATGGCAAAGTCGCCCAGACCGCCGCCGCCCACGATGCCCACGGTCGCGGTCTCGCCCACCAGGCTGACGATGGTGATGGTGGTCACCCGGATGATGGAGGGGATGCCCTCACGCAGGTAGACATGCCAGATGATCTGCCAGGTGGTCATGCCCATGGACTCCGCCGCCTCGACGTACCCAGGGTCCAGACCGGCAAGGGCCGACTCGATCTGCCGGGAAAAGAAGGGCGTGATGCCCACGACCAGGGGAAAGATCGCCCCCTTGGGCCCGATGGCCGTGCCCATGAGCATCCTGGTGACCGGAACCAGGGCCGCCGCCAGAATGATGAAGGGGATGGAGCGGAAAAGGTCGATCAACTTGTCCAGGATGGTGAAGACCAGGCCGTTGCGACGGATGCCATCGCGTCGGCTGATGATCAGTCCCACCCCGATGACCAGAGCCAGCAGGAAGGAGATCACCCCGGAGACGCCGACCATGACCAGGGTCTGAACCATACTGCTGAAGAACTCCGGCAGCCGGCTCATGACGTTGGGGAACCAGGTGGTAAGCAGGGACGTCATGACTTGAGAACCTCGATTCCGATGTTGCGCGAGCGCAGGTATTCCATGGCCTGGCGGATATTTTCAGCGTCGCCGCCCATCCTGACCACCAGTCCACCCAGGGGCGCCCCCTCCACCACATCGATGTCGCCGAAGATGATGTTGACGTCCAGGTTGTAGCGACGGCTGATGGTGGAGACCAGGGCCTCGGAGACCTCCTTGGAGACATAGGACATGCGCATGAGGATCTGCCCGGGCTCCAGGGCCACCAGGGGCGAATCGGCGGCCATCAGATCCTTGACCTTGTCCAGGTTGGAGGTTGTGGCCACGAAGGATTTGGTCAGCTGGGCCTTGGGATCCGCAAAGACGTCGAAGACCCTGCCCTGCTCCACGATGACACCCTGGTCGATGACCGCCACCCGGTTGCAGATCTGCCGGATGACCGACATCTCATGGGTGATCATGACCACGGTGATGCCCAGCTGGTCGTGCAGGTCACGCAGCAGCTGAAGAATGGAGCGTGTGGTGGTCGGATCCAGTGCGCTGGTGGCCTCATCACTGAGCAGGATATCCGGCTCGTTGGCCAGGGCCCGGGCGATGGCCACGCGCTGCTGCTGGCCGCCGGAGAGCTCAGCGGGATAGTGGTCGGCCAGCTCGGTCAGCCCTACCAGTTCCAGAAGCTCCGACACCCGGGCCCGTCGAGAGGCACGGTCGTGTCCGCTCCCCCGCAGAGGAAGACCCACATTGTCGGCCACCGTCCTGGAAGGCATCAGGTTGAAGTGCTGGAAGATCATGCCGGTACGACGCCTCAGGTCCCTCAACTCAGCCGGTGACAGATCCTTGACCTCGCGGCCGCGGACCTTGACGCTGCCCGAGTCATAATCCTCCAGCCCGTTGATGCAGCGGACCAGTGTGGACTTGCCCGCCCCGCTCAGTCCGATGATGCCAAAAATATCCCCAGCCTCGACGGTCAGATCGATGTCGGCCAGTGCCGTCTTGTCTTCGTCGTCGCTGTGATAGGTCTTGGTCAGGTGCTCCATCCGCACCGCCGGTGTCCGCTCGCTCACGTTCCCGCCTTCCCTGGTCGACTGCATGACATGGTAATCGTCCCGGCGGCCAGTGGACAAGAAGGCCTCTATAGATGTCGTTTATAGGCATGTATCGATACTTGGCCTGCTTGGTCTACGGGTCGGTGGCAGAATGTGGGTATGAGCGCATCCGGTCAGCAGCGGATTATCAACACCATCAATCCCGGGGAGCGACCGTTCGGCTCTCCTCTGGGGCCAAGACCTACACGAGTCCTTCTCCTGGGAGCCGGCGAACTCGGCCGCGAGATTGCCATCAGCCTGATGCGACTGGGTGCCTGGGTAGGTGCGGCGGACTCCTACCCTGGCGCACCGGCCACCCAGGTGGCCCATGCCGGCTACCAGGTGAAGATGAGTGATCCGCAGGCCCTGGAGGACCTGATCGACAAGGTCCAGCCTGATTTGATCGTGCCAGAGGTCGAGGCCATCGCCACAGACCGCCTGGTCGGCGCCGCGGCCCGGGGCATCCAGGTGGTGCCTGCCGCCCCACTGGCGGCCATGTGTATGGACCGCCGGGCCCTGCGCGTCTTCGCCCACGAGCAGGTGGGCCTGCCCACCACCCCCTACCGATTTGCCGACTCCCCCGAAGAGCTGGCCAGCGCGGCGGATCAGGTGGGCTACCCTTGCATGGTCAAACCCCTGATGAGCTCCTCCGGCCACGGACAAACCCTGGTGCGAAGCAAGGAGGGCTTGTCGCAAGCCTGGAATTCGGCACTGACCCAGGGCCGGGCGGCCACCAGGCACCAGGGCAAGGCCGAGGTCATTGTGGAAGCCCTGGCCCCCCTGGCCCATGAGCTGACTGTTCTGACCGTGGCCTCCTCTGCCGGCGTGGCCACCTGCACACCCATCGGCCAGCGTCAGGAGGATGGGGACTATCGCCTCTCCTGGCAACCGGCGGAGCTCAATCCCGACATCTTACAGCAGGCCCGGAGTATGGCCACCCGGCTGGTTGGTGCCATGACCTCCCTGGCCCGCCAGAGTGGCGAGACTGGTTGGGGGATCTACGGTGTGGAGATCTTCGTCCTGCGCGATGGCTCGCTGCTCTTCAACGAGGTGGCTCCCCGCCCGCATGACACCGGCATGGTGACCATGATCTCCCAACGGCTCAGTGAGTTCGACCTTCACGCCCGGGCCATCCTGGGCATTCCCGTCCACCAGGAGGATCTGGCCCCGAATCTGCCGGAAGGCACATGCGCGGTCAGCCGACCCATCCTGGTCAGGGGCCAGGGACCGGTCAGCTTCCAAGGTTTGCCGCAGGCCTTGGACCACCCAGGCACTGATCTGCGCATCTTCTCCAAGCCCGAAGTGCATGGCCAGCGTCGCATGGGCGTGGCCCTGGCCCTGGGTCCTGACCTGCAGACCGCCATCGGGCGTGCCGAAGCCGTGGTCAACGATCTGAAACCACGAGTGGGCGCGGGGATGTAACCCGGGCTTGCTATGGTGGTCGTGTCCCAAGCAGTGCAGAAGTTTCCAATTCGCAACAAACTCGAGGAAGGCGAACAATGGAAAAGTTGGGAATGCGCTATCAAGGCAAGGCCAAGAAACTGTACGAGACGGATGACCCGGACATACTCTGGGTCGAGTACACAGACCAGGCCACCGCGGGGAACGGGGCCAAGAAGGCCAATATCGAAGGCAAGGCCAGACTGAACAACAGGATCACCACGGTGATATTCTCCCTGCTGGCCCGCCGGGGCATCCCCAGCCACTTCGTACGCAGCATCTCGGATACCGAACAGCTCAACCGTCGGCTGGACATGTTCCCCCTGGAGATCGTCATGCGCAACCGGGCTGCAGGCTCCTTCGCCCAACGGTATGGGGTTGCGGAGGGCACCGCCCTGAAGCAGCCGGTGCTGGAATTCTTCTACAAGTCCGACCCCCTGGATGATCCGTTTATCAACCGGGATGACATTCTGGCCCTGGGACTGGCCACCGAGCAGGATCTGGACATCATCGCCGCCAAGACCCGGGAGATCAACGGGGCTCTGACCGGCATCTTCCGCGCCATCAACGTGGAGCTGGTGGATTTCAAGATCGAAATGGGCAAGACCGGATCGGGCATCATCCTTCTCGGCGACGAGATCACCCCCGACACCTGTCGGCTCTGGGCGATTGACAACAATAATAACGGCCATGTCACCCACCTGGACAAGGACATCTTCCGCAGGGATTTGGGCAGCATCATTCCGGCTTATCAAACCATTCTGGATGGGCTGACCGAATTGGAGGAACGCGAAAGCCAATCGAACAGCTGAATCGGTGGACCCGGAAGCGAGCATATCGCCTCCGGGTTTTTCATTGGTCCCCAACCAGTCCATCGCGAAAGGATCCATTGTGCTCTTCCGTGTCTATACCGAGAAAAAGCAGGGCTTCGACCAGGCCGCCGAAAGGCTTGCCGAACAGCTCCGCACCCTGCCGGGCGTGCAAGGGCTGACCGGCCTGCGCATGATCAACCGCTACGATCTGGAAGGAATCGACGAAGACCTCTTCAAACGTTGCCTGCCCACGGTCTTCGCCCAGCCCCAGACCGACCTGGTGGCCACGCAACTGGAGCAGGCCCTGCGCATGAAGGGCGATGAGGATCTGCCAGCGCTGGACTCTCCCATGCTCTTCGCCGTGGCCCCCCTGCCCGGTCAGTTCGATCAGCGAGCCGACTCCGCAGCCCAGTGTGTCCAGCTGATCGGTCAGGGCGCCCGCCCCTTGGTGGCCACGGCCACCGTCTATCTGCTCCAGGGCGACCTGAATGCCGAGCAGATCGAGGCAATCCGCAATTACCTGGTCAACCCGGTCGACTCCCGGGTGGTGGGGCTGGAGCTGCCCAAGACCCTGGCCATGCCTGATGACGATCCGGATCCAGTGCCGGTATTAAACGGGTTCCGCGATCTGGATGATCCTGGACTGGAAGCGCTGATCGACAAGCTGGACCTGGCCATGGATCTGCCCGATATCCGCTTCTGCCGGGACCACTACCGTCAGGAGAAGCGCGACCCCACGCTGACCGAGCTCAAGGTGATCGATACCTACTGGTCCGACCACTGCCGGCACACCACCTTCAACACCAGGCTGGAGCGGATCAAGGCGGACGACCCCCGGGCTCGCGCCGCGCTGGAGCATTACCGGGCCATTCGCGCGGAGTTGGGCCGCCAGGACCGCCCGGAATGCCTGATGGACATGGCCACCATCGGAGCCAAGTACCTGCAGAAGCGCGGCATCCTCAACGACATGGACCAGTCCGAGGAGGTCAACGCCTGCACTATCCGAACCAAGGTGGACGTGGACGGCCAGGATCAGGACTGGCTCTTCCTCTTCAAGAATGAAACGCATAACCATCCCACCGAGATCGAACCCTTCGGCGGTGCCGCCACCTGCATCGGCGGAGCCATCCGCGATCCACTGTCCGGAAGGGGCTACGTCTACCAGGCCATGAGGGTCAGCGGAGCAGCAGATCCCCGTCAGCCCCTGGATCAGACCCTGCCTGGCAAGCTGCCTCAGAGCCGGATCGTCCGTCAGGCGGCCGATGGCTACTCCTCCTATGGCAACCAGATAGGGCTGGCCACCGGGCAGGTTCGGGAGATCTACCACCCCGGCTATGCGGCCAAGCGGATGGAAGTGGGTGCTGTGGTGGCCGCCACCCCGGCCGACCATGTGATCCGCCGTCGACCCGCCCCCGGTGATCTGATCATCCTGGTCGGCGGGAGGACCGGCCGCGATGGAATCGGCGGCGCCACAGGGGCTTCCAAGTCCCAGGACGAGCAGAGTCTGGAACGTTGCGGAGCCGAGGTGCAGAAGGGCGACGCGCCTGAGGAGCGCAAGCTCCAGCGCCTCTTCCGCCGCCCGGAGGCAGCCAGGCTGATTGAGCGCTGCAACGATTTCGGAGCCGGCGGCGTTGCCGTGGCCGTAGGCGAGCTGGCGGACGGACTGAGCGTGGACCTGGACCGGGTGCCACTCAAGTACCGGGGGCTGGACGGGACCGAAATCGCCATTTCCGAGAGCCAGGAACGCATGGCCGTAGCCCTGGCTGCCGAAGACGCGCCCGCCTTCATCGACTACGCCCGACAGGAGGACCTTGAGGCCACCGTCATCGCCGAGGTCACCGAAGAACCCCGGCTTCGGATGACCTGGCGGTCAAAGACCATCGTGGATATCCCCCGAGCCTTCCTGGCCTCCAACGGCGCCCCGCATAAGGCCGATGCCCAGGTGGCGGTCCCCGCTCCCTACCACGCCCCCTTCGAGGTCCAAGGCAGCCTGGATGCGCGCATGAGGGCCCTGCTTACGGACATCAACGTCTGCTCCCAGCAGGGTCTGGCCGAACAGTTCGACTCCACCATCGGCGCAGGCACCGTCCTCATGCCTTTCGGTGGAGCCCGACAGCTGACTCCGGCCCAGGCCATGGTGGCCAAGCTGCCGGTGGATGGGCACACCACCTCCGCTTCGGCCATGGCCTGGGGATTCAACCCCTGGATCAGCAGCCAGGACCCTTACACAGGCGCCTACCTGGCCGTGGTCGAGAGCCTGGCCAAGCTGGTGGCCTCTGGCTTCAGCCGTTCCCGGGCCCACCTGAGCCTGCAGGAGTACTACCCCAAGCCCGGTGATGACCCCCGGCGCTGGGGTCTGCCTGTGGCCGGCGTCCTAGGAGCCCTCCAGGCCCAGCTGGATCTTTCCGTGGGCGCCATAGGCGGCAAGGACTCCATGTCCGGCAGCTTCGAGGACCTGGATGTGCCGCCCACCCTGATCAGCTTTGCTGTGGCCCTGGGACAGGCCAAGGATGCAGTCTCCCCAGAATTCAAGGCCGCCGACCGCCAGGTCTACCTCTTGACCCCCGAATACCGGGAGGACGGATTGCTGCCCGATGCGGAGAGCCTACGGACCGTCATGGACCAGGTGGAGGCGCTGATCAGCCAGGGCCTGGTGGATGCTGCAGCCACTCCGGGCTACGGATGCATCGCCCAGTCCCTGATGGAGATGTGCCTGGGTAACAGAATCGGGCTGGATCTGGCGTCAGACACTGCTGTATCGGCGCTCTTCCGCCCCGCCTATGGAAGCTTCATCCTGGAGGCCTCGGGTCCGGAGTCCCTGTTCATTCAGGATTCCGGCCTGCATTTGCGCCTGCTAGGGCACACTCGCGAGGGCTATCACCTTCGCTGCGGCGGCGAAGATCTGGACCTGGCCGAGCTCGAGGAAATCCGTGCCGAAGGTCTGGAATCCATCTTCCCGTACCGAGGCCAAGGCGACCCGGTGCCGACCATCGGGCGCACCGACCGCCAGTCCGGCAGGCCTGCAGTGCGCAGGGCCAAGGGAACTTTCAAGACCGCCCGACCCAGGGTGGTCATGCCCGTCTTCCCCGGCACCAATTGCGAATTCGACTCCGCACGGGCCTTCCGGGACGCTGGAGCCCAAGTGGATACCGTGGTCATCCGCAACCTGAATGCCGAGGACGTGACCGAGAGCTCCCGCCGCCTGGCCCAGGCCATCCGCAACAGCCAGATACTGATGCTGCCCGGAGGCTTCTCCGGCGGCGATGAACCCGACGGTTCGGCCAAACTGGTGGCTTCCTTCCTGCGTTCGAGCCAGGTTGCCGATGCCCTTCAGGAGCTTTTGCAGGACCGGGACGGGCTGGTTCTGGGCATCTGCAACGGCTTCCAGGCGTTGATCAAGCTGGGTCTGGTTCCCTATGGCAAAATCGTCACCGGCTCGCCCGAGGATCCCACCCTGGCCGTCAATACCATCGGTCGCCACCAGAGCCGTCTGGTCCATACCCGGATCAGCTCCACCCGCTCCCCTTGGCTTAGCGCCTGCCGGGTGGGTGACATACACACCATGCCCATCAGCCATGGCGAAGGGCGGTTCGTGGCGCAGCCTGGCCTCCTGCGTACCCTGATCGACCGAGGCCAGGTGGCTGCCCAGTATGTAGATGAGCAGGGTCGTCCCTCCATGGATCCGCTGGTCAACCCCAATGGATCCGACATGGCCGTCGAGGCCATCACCAGCCCGGACGGCCGGGTGCTGGGCAAGATGGGCCACACGGAACGCAGTGGTCCCGACCTGTATCTCAACGTGCCCGGAAAACGAACGCAGCCGCTCTTCCAGTCTGGAGTGGATTACTTTGCCGCCTAGGGGAAAGGACATAAACCATGTCGTTGGAGCTTGAAGGCATCCACGAGGAGTGTGGGATCTTCGGGGTCTGGGGACACCCCGACGCCGCCCGGCTGACCTACTTCGGCCTGCACGCCCTGCAGCACCGCGGCCAGGAGGGTGCCGGCATCGTTTCCAACGACCAGGGGCAGCTGATCGGAAGGCGCGGTCTGGGTCTGCTCACTCAGGTCTTCCCGGACGAGTCCAGCCTGACACCGCTGACCGGGGACCGGGCCATCGGCCATGTGCGCTACGCCACGACCGGTTCAGGATCCATCGAGAACATCCAGCCCTTCGTCTTCCGCTTCCATGACGGGGACATAGCCCTGGCACACAACGGCAACCTGACCAACTGCAACAGCCTCAAGGCGCAGCTGGAGGATCAGGGAGCCATTTTCCACTCCAACTCCGACACCGAGGTGCTCATGCACCTGATCCGCCGCACCCCCGAGAAGGAGTTCATGGCGGCGCTCAAACAGGCCCTACGCCAGGTCCACGGCGGTTTCGCCTACCTGCTCATGACCGAGGACGCCATGATCGGAGCCATGGACCCCAACGGCTTCCGTCCCCTCTCGCTGGGTCGGCTGCCAGGTGGCGCATACGTCCTGGCTTCGGAGACCTGCGCCTTGGACCTGGTCGGCGCCACGCTGGTGCGGGACATCGGTCCCGGCGAAATCGTCCGTGTGGATGACTCGGGCTACAGCATCGAACGCTATACCGATCAGACCTGCCTGTCCATCTGCTCCATGGAATTCATCTACTTCGCCAGGCCCGATTCCAATATTTACGGGGTCAACGTCCACTCGGCCCGCAAGAGGATGGGAGCCAGGCTGGCCCGCGAGGCCCCGGTGGACGCCGACATGGTCATCGGGGTGCCCAACTCCTCCCTTTCCGCAGCCTCAGGCTATGCCGAGGCGGCCGGGCTGCCCAACGAGATGGGACTGATCAAGAACCAGTATGTGGCACGCACCTTCATCCAACCCAGCCAAGCCATGCGCGAGCAGGGCGTCAGGATGAAACTGGCCGCAGTGCGTGGCGTCGTGGCCGGCAAACGGGTGGTGGTCATCGACGATTCCATCGTCCGAGGCACCACCTCGCGCAGAATCGTCCGCCTGCTCCGGGAGGCCGGGGCGAGCGAGGTGCACATGCGCATCGCCTCCCCGCCCCTGCGCTACCCCTGCTACTACGGCATCGACATCCAACGGACATCCGAACTGATTGCCGCCAAGAAGTCCGTGGAGCAGATCAGGGAAGCCATCGAAGCCGATTCCCTGGCCTACCTGAGCCTGGACGGTCTGGTGGAATCCATCGGCCTGGGTCGTGATGCACCCTACCAGGGGCTCTGCGTGGCCTACTTCAACGGAGACTACCCAACCAGGCTTGACGACTACGAGCAGGGCTTCCTGGCCTCGCTGACCCCAGAGGACCGGGCCCGGCTGGAAGCCTCCAAGGGATCCTACGGGCTTGACATGCCTGCAGGGTCCAGGCAGGAAGCCAACCAATGAGCATCAGCGAAGAGCAGGACAGACAGGGCAGAGAAAGGGGCAACCATGCCGAAGGCATATGAGCAGGCTGGGGTATCGGTGGAGGCCGGATACGAACTGATCGACAGGATCCGCTCCCACACGGCCAGAACCCATAGGCCGGGCGCCGGTGACATCGGCGGCTTCGGCGGCGACTTCGACCTGTCTGCACTCAACTACCGCCACCCTGTCCTGGTCTCAGGCACCGACGGCGTGGGCACCAAGCTGATGGTGGCCCGGGAGGCCGGCCGCCATGACACCATCGGCCAGGACTGCGTGGCCATGTGCGTCAATGACATCATCGCCCAGGGGGCCGAGCCACTGATCTTCCTGGACTACATCGCCTGCGGGCACAACGACCCGGCTCTGCTGGAGCAGGTGGTCAAGGGCGTCGCCGACGGCTGCGTCCAGGCCGGGGCCGCCCTGGTAGGCGGGGAGACCGCCGAGATGCCCGACATGTACCAGCCCGACGAGTACGACCTGGCCGGTTTCACCGTGGGCGTGGTCGAACGGGAGTCCCTGGTGGATGGTTCGGCCATCACAGAAGGCGACCAGCTGATCGGCCTGCCCTCCTCGGGAGTCCACTCCAACGGATTCTCCCTGATTCGTCAGGTCCTGCTTGACCAGGGGGGCATGAAGCTGGAGGACCGGCCCTACCAGCTTGGCGGACGGACCCTGGGTGAGGAACTGCTGACGCCCACCCGCATCTACGTCAAGGCGCTGCGCCCGCTCTTCGCCTCTGGCCTGCTCAGGGGTGCGGCGCACATCACCGGGGGCGGCTTCGTGGAGAAGGTACCCCGGATTCTGCCCGAGGGTCTGGCTGCCAGCTTCGACCTCGATTCCTGGAAGGTGCCGCCCATCTTCACGATGATCGAGGAGATGGGCAGGGTCGACCATCTGGAGATGTACAACATCTTCAACATGGGCATTGGGATGGTCCTGGTCGTCTCCCCTGACCGGCTGGACCAGACCCGCGCAGTCCTGGATGAGGAGCAGGAGCCCTACGCCCTGATCGGTCGGGTGACAGGTGCTCAAAACGGCCAGCAGGTCATTCTTAACGAAGACGGTCGTCAGCAATAGCGAGAGGAGCCCATCATGGCGGACAAGGTACTGGTCATCGGATCGGGAGCCAGGGAGCACGTTATCGCCACCACCCTGCTGTCCGGGCCAGGAGTGGATCGGGTCTGGTGCGCCCCGGGCAACCCGGGCATGGAACCGGACGGCATCAGCCTGCTTCGAGAGGATCCCACACAACCCGAAAAACTGATCGCTGCCATACGCGAGTTGGGAATCGACTGGGTCTTCGTCGGGCCCGAGGCTCCTTTGACGGCTGGATTGGTCGACGAACTGCAGGCTGCCGGCATCCCCGCCTTTGGACCCAGCAAGGCTGCGGCCCGCATAGAGGGATCCAAGGGCTTTGCCAAGGACCTGATGCGCAGGCATGGAATCCCGACCGCTGATTATTCGGTCTTTCATGACTTGGACGGTGCCAAGTCCTATGTGCGCTCGCACGGAGCACCAGTGGTCATCAAGGCTGACGGGCTGGCTGCGGGCAAGGGTGTGACGGTGGCCACCGACCTTGACCAGGCCATGCAGGCCCTGGATGCCATCTTCATCGATCATAAGTTCGGGCAGGCCGGAGCCCAGGTGGTCATCGAGGATCAGCTGGTGGGCCAGGAGTGTTCGCTCATGTGCTTCGTCCGGGGTGAGCAGTTCTGGCCCATGCCGCTGTCGCAGGACCACAAGCCCGCCTATGACGGGGACCAGGGTCCCAACACCGGCGGCATGGGGGCCTACTCCCCTCTGCCGCAGTTCGGCCCGGAACTGACCCAAAAGGCCCTGGACACCATCGTCGCACCCACCGTCCGTGCCCTGGCCCGGGAAGGCAGTCCCTTCACCGGGGTCCTGTACACGGGGTTGATGGTCACCGATCAAGGCCCTCAGGTCATCGAATTCAATGCACGATTGGGTGACCCGGAGACCGAGGTGGTGCTGCCTGCACTGACCAGCGACTTGGGCACGGCCATCCGCACACTGATGGAGGGCGGAGAGCCGCAATTCACCTGGGACGACTCCCACAGCCGCCTTGGAGTGGTCCTGGCAGCACAGGGCTATCCCGGCAACCCCAAGACCGGGGTGCCCGTGCCCTTGATTGCTCCAGAGCAGGACCTCAGAGCCTACTACGCCGGAGTGTCCGGCTCGGCTTCAACCGGTCTGACATCGTCCTCGGGCAGGACCGCCCTGGTGGTGGCCCAAGGCGACGACCTGGCCCAGGCAGCCCACCGGGTCTATTCCCGGCTGGACGGCTTGTCGATGCCCGGCCTCTTCTATCGGCACGACATCGGCCACCGCGGCCTGGAAGCCTAATTGGCCGAGCTGGTCGAGTCCTCGCTGTCCTTATCCTGGCTTTGCTCCTCCTGGCGGGCTTGTTCCTTGGCCTTCTGCCGGGCGGCATCCGAATGGCGGGTGGGCGTGGTGTTGAAGCCGGTCCCCTGCAGGTAGTGCTTGCCGGCCATGATGTCGTACTGGATCAGCTTGTAGTCGTTCAGGAGCTGCCGGGTGGCCTGGTCGAAGTCACGGGCGTTCATGGGCTGACCCTGGGCATCCAGATAGTTGGTCTGCCCTGCAGGGATCCTGTTCCAGTCCTGGATCTGGTTGGCCACCGGGGGTTCGATGGCACTGATCTTGTCGTGCAGCTCGGTCAGGAAGGCCGTGAAGGGAGAGACCTTGGTATCCATGTGTTCGGCCACCTGGGCCTGGAAGAAGTTGGGCGAGGAATAGGCGCTGTTGCTGACCTGTGTCCCCGATGCATCCGAGGCCTTGTTTGACCAGATGAAGTAGTCGGTCAGATGCAGGGCCAGGGAGTTGCGCTGGTCCGAACCGGCCGTGCCGTAGATGCCGGGCAGATGGTCCCCGTAGAAGACCACGGTGACCGGTTTGCTCTGGGAATCCAGGCTGTTCAGGAAATCGGCAGTGGCCTGATCGGTCAGACTGACCCCCTTGGCGTAGGTGCGGATGGATTGCATCTCATCGTCGCCCAGGGGCATGTTTGGGTCGGAGGAGCTGACCGAGAAGTTGTTGTCGTCATACCAGTCGTTGTAGGGCATGTGGTTCTGCATGGTGATGACCTCGACGAACTGGTTGCCCTTGTCGTCACCCATCTGCTCCAGGGCGGAGTCGTAGGCGGAGTGATCCCCCACGTACTGGCTGCGGTCGATGCGGTCCTGGTGGGCTATCTGGTCAGGGCCCGTCAGTGAGTAGAAGTGCGAGAAGCCGAACTTCTTGTAGTTCTCGGCCCTGGAGTACATGGAGGACTCATAGGGGTGGAAGGCCAGGGACTTGGACGGCGACCCCCAGGCCTGATTGACCGTGGGTATCCAGCTCAGGTGAGGGATGACCTGCTGATAGGGAGAGGTCAGCGAGGGATCGAAGTTGGCCATGGACAGGCCGGTCATGGCCTGGAACTCCAGATTGGCCGTGCCCCCGCCATAGCCGGAGGAGAGCATGAGCCCGCTGGTGGTGCCGTCCTTGATGGATCTGATATGGGGCATGGGGTCCTGGTTGAGTGCGACGCCCGGCACCCGCGTGGGATCCGAGAAGGACTCGGAGAGGATGTAGACCAGGCTCGACTCATTCATATAGGACTTACGGTCACGGTTGATGCGGTCCGCCGAAAGCTGGTAACGGTGGGCCAAAGTCTGCATGGTGGCACGGCTGTAGCCTGCGGGCTGGTCCATGACCTTGGGCCGCAGCTGCCGGGAGAAGGACACAAAGACCCCGTTGCGCTGGGCATCATAGACCGAGTCCCACATAGAGGGTATGTCGCCCATGAACTGCGAGAAGCGATAGGCGGGGCTGCCGTAGGTGCCCACAGTGGACATGAAGAGCGCCACCACCAGGACCGGAACCAGGACCCCCACCGTACGCAGTCCGGCGCCCAGGGGCTTGTTGCCGGTGGCCACAGGACGGCCGCGACGGGCATCCATCCGTGTCACCACCCAGCAGAGCAATCCGAGAATGATCAGGGCCACAATCCCCAGCCCGATCATGAGCAGGGACCGGGCCGGCAGGAAGGAGACCAGGTTGGCCGCATCGGCATGGAGAAAATCCAGATCGGAGGGCAGGACGGCCTCATACCGTGCGCGTACCTTGAAGCGCTCGATGATCGCAATGACCGCACAGATGGCCAGAATCAGCCCTGAAGCCGCCCAGAAGCGATTGGTCAGGTAGGCCAGGGCCAGGTAGACCAGACCCACAGCCAGCATGTTGAGCACCAGGACGAACCGGCGCTGGGTCCACATGGCCGAGATGAAGCCCCAGAAGCCGATCAGCGGGTTGGACAGCTCTACGCGGGAACTGTTCAGGGAGACCCCCCACTGAAGGATGCCTACCGACAGGAAGTCAATCAGGATGAAGGCGAGCAGGTAGACCCACCCACGCACCCGAAGACGTCCGGTCATGTTCTGCATCCAGGATGTCCACCGGCCGGGCTGACGCTTACGATCCTTCACCGCTTACTCCTGACTTTGGTGACTGGGCCCCATGGGCCTTTACCGATACCTGTGCCATTGTTCCCATTAAGGACGACAAGCCCCGTGAAAACACCCCTTAGCGAACAAAAAGAGCCAGCGGGCCCATCAGACCTTGGCGACAGGCACCTGCTGGACCAGGGCGCTGATCCAATCCTCCAGGTTCCTGTACTTGTTGGGGCGCTGCTCGCTGACCTCGAAGACCGGCACATGGGCCCTGTGGGCCTCAATGGCCAGCTCCTTGGAGGTTCGATTGACCTCCTGGGTGTTGAGCACCAGCATGTCCAACTGCCTGGATGTCAGCAGATGGCGGAAGGTCACCAGGTCCTCGGGCGAGGGTTCGCTCTCGTTGGCGGCCGCCCGCAGGTACCCCTCTGGGGTCAGGTCCTTCATCCCCAGATCATGACAGAGATAGTAGGCAGCCGATTCCGTGGCCGCATAGTGACGTCCCTGGGTCTGCTTGCGCGCATCGGCAATCAGATTGTCCAGCCGGGTCTGTCGAGCCTGCCAGTCCCGGTAGGCCTTGCCAAAGTCGGCCTCGCGGCCTGGACGCAGCTGCCGGTAAGCCTCATGCACGGCCTTGGCGGCCGCGCTCCTGCCCTGGGAGGAGAACCAGAGATGGGGGTTGTCGCCAGCCCTGCGCCCCGATGCCTTGGATACGTCCACCAACTTGGCCTGCCCGGTTTCGGCGGCCTTGGCAGCCCAGTCGTCGATGCCGGCCCCGTTGACTATGACCAGATCGGCACGGCTGATTCGGGCGATGTCGGCCGTTGTCGGCTCATAGTCATGGGCATCAGTCGAAGTGTTGCTCAGAATGGTGTCCACCCTGGCCTGATCGCCGCCCAGGTCCTCGGCCAAAGACTGCCACTGATTGATGCTGGCCACCACCTGCAGAGGTCCGGATCCGGAGGCGGATGGGGTCGATTCGCTCCTCCCGCAGCCTGTCAGACTGGTCAGCAGGGTCAGTCCGGCCAGGAGGGCGGCGACCAAGGTGCGGGTCCGGCGAAGGCGTGGGCTGCTGGGATACATGGATGAGGGTTCCTTCCTGGCGACGGCCTTGGGTCATTTGACAAGCCCCACGAGCGTTACTGAGATTGATTATCAATAAATCTACCATAGAACAACCCATGATCAGAAAGGTTGCCTATACAAATGGCAGTCATCCGCCTGGACACTCCCTATACTGAACTGCGGATACGTTTTGGCTGGAAGGAATTGCATGGGTACATGGCTGGCTAAGGTCCATCTGACCCAGGGATGGCTGCCCGCGACGCTGTTCACCCTGACGGCCCTGGCCCTGGCCCTGCTGGTGTTGACCGGACTGACCCATGGACGCTGGCGGACGCTGCTGAAACAGATCGCCATCGCCGTAGGCATAGGAGCCCTGGGACTTCTGGCCACCTGGCTGGTCTCCGACGTCTTCATGCTCTTCGGGGTTTCCCTGGGCTGGATGGTCATCATCACCGTGGCCTTGGGCTTCCTGACCGTGGGGTTCACCGTATGCATCCTCATCACTGCACATGGATGGCGGCGGCTCCTGGCAGCCCTGAGCGTCCTGCTCTGTCTGCTGTCCACCGGCCTGCGGGTGGATATCATCTACGGAGAGTTCACCACTCTGGGATCCCTGTTCGATGTCACTCTCTATCCCGACTACGGGAGCCATCAGGCAGCCAGACCGGCTATGAGTGTGGCCCAGTGGCGTGCCCGTGCCTCCCGGGGCAACCTGCCGACCTATCCCCGCACCGGCCGCTCCTACAGCGTGCACATCCCCAATGACAGCTCACGTTTCCTGGCACGTCCAGCCGATATTTACCTACCGCCCGCTGCGTTGAGCAAGAAGCCTCCTGCCCTGCCCGTCTTCGTCCTTCTGGCCGGTCAACCCGGCAGCCCCGACCGGCTCTTCACCGCCGGGTCCATCCCCGCCATGATGGATGCCTATGCGGCCGAACACGATGGACTGGCTCCAGTGGTGGTCTCCCCCGACCAGAACGGGTCCTCCTTCCACAACAGCCTGTGCGTAGACTCCCCTGTCTATGGAAAGGCCGAAACCTATTTGAGCCGTGACGTGCCCACGTGGATCCGGGCCAACCTGCCGGTCGACAGCAAACCCCAGCTCTGGGCCATCGGAGGATTCTCCCAGGGAGGGACCTGCTCCACTCAGCTGGGTGCGCGGCATCCCGACGTCTACGGGAACATGCTACCGGCCGACGGGGAGCTGGAGCCGACCCAGGGTCGGCAGGACCAGATGATCCAGGACTACTTCGGCGGCGACCGGAAACGCTTCCTGGCCCAGGTTCCCGCCAAAGCCATCATGGATCGGGCGCCATCGAGCCAGCGGCTATTCACTGCCGCTGGTTCCAACGACAAGGAGTCCCAACATAATATGATGGTCATCGCCAAGGCCGCCGACCAGGCAGGCATGAGTGTGGAGGCCGTCATAGCCCAAGGGTCGGGCCATGACTGGCACACGGTCAAGACCGCCTGGAAGCCCGGACTGGAATGGCTGGGCGAAGCCATGGGTCTTGGGCCAATATCCCAACCAATCCAGGACTTTCCGGATATTGTTGAGATGAACATCAGCTGAAGCGCCGATACAGCAGATCAATAGAGATCATCAGCAGAAAGAGCCGCCGCAATCATGCAGACAACGAATAAGGGATCCAGACTGATGGAGCCTTCAGCCAAGAGTGTCTTGCTGACAGACCTGGCACGATGGGTCAGACGCCACGCCCTTGCACTGGCCTTCAGCCTCGGACTGATCCTGCTCAACCTGATCAGCTGGCTGCTGATCTGGCTGCTGCGCATCCCCGGCAGAAACCGGCTGGGCATGCCCCTGTCCGATTTGATCATTCGTCGGGCCTCCCGGCCCTTCCATGGACAGGGTCGCCCCCCGCTCTTGGTCCAGTTTGCACGCCTACTGGTGTCCTTGGTCATCACCCCCGGTCCCCTGCCGCTGGCTATCGACGTTGCCCTGGTGCTGGTAATGCTATGCATCGCCGAAACCAGGCTGGGGCGCAGGCGCACCGTGCTGGCAGCGGTCATCAGCGCTATAGGCGGCGCGGCGGTCGGTCTGATCATCTGCTGGCTGATTAACGCCCTCCAGAATCATTGGGCCTGGTTCATCAGAGTGCCCATGTCGCTCAGCCCCATCATCCTGGTGGTCGGTTCCCTGATGGCATCCATTCCCTTCAGCGACTTCCTCTGGCGACGCAGGATTGCCACCATCGGTTACACAGCCTTGATCCTTATGGTGCTCTACACCGGCAATCCGGGCTCCTATTGCGCCCTGGCGGCCGCGCTGATCGGGCACCTGACCGGGCACCTCTGGCACGGGCCAGTCCAGGATGCCAACCCGCATGGCCATAGCGGATCCTACGAGACCCGCCACCTGCTGGGAGCGGTCGCCACGGTTCTGGCTCTCGGCCCCCTGGTCACCGTTTCCTCCCGCATTCGCGCCGGCTTCCTGACTCCCTTGGGTACATTCATGGGCTCCAATACAGGCGGAAGCGCTGCACTGTCTCGCTGCCTTGCGGAAAACAACCAGGTCAGCTGCTACGCCCACTACGGCCTGGTCGCCGGCCATGCCCCCACTGGCATCTCCGCCCTGATCATGCCCACCCTCGTTATGCTGGTTGCGGCTTGGGGCATCTACCATGGCCGACGGGTCGCCGCTGTCACCGGTGTGGTCCTCAACGCTTTGACCATCGTCATGGCCCTGCTCTATTTCCTGGTATTCCCACTGACCATCGGCGAAGGCCTGCCCCAGGCCATCCGTCACGGCGCCCTGCCCTCCCTGCTGATCATCACCCTGCCGCCGCTGATTCTCAGCTGGTTCCTGGTGCGCAACCTGGGCATCTTCCTGGTCCGGACCAAGACCTCACGTCTGCAACTGGGCTGGGCGGCCATCGTCCTGGCCTTCCTGGCCACCGCCATGGGCTACATGGCCTTCACCGCCATCAGTCCGGGCTCCTTCAATCCACGGCCCACCACTAGCAGGGCACTCTCCCAGCTGCCCGGGCTCTATCTGCCCAATGGAGTGGCTTCACGTTTCCTTCCAACACTGGTGCCGCGCACTCCCACAGGCAGACTAGTCAGCCACGGTATAGGACTGATCTTCTGGCTGGTGGTCCTGGTGGTCCTACTCTCCTGGATGCGCAGCTCGGTCATCCAGAACGGCAGCGAACGCCAGGAGGCCGACAAGCTGGTCGAATACGGCGGTGAAAGCATGTCCTTCATGACCACCTGGGAGGGCAACAGCTACTGGTTCTCCCCCAGCGGCCACTCCGGCATAGCCTACCGGCTTTTGCACGGCATAGCCCTGACCACCACTGGCCCATTCGGCGACCCTGATGAATATGCGGACGACCTGGACGAATTCACGCGTTTCTGCACCGCACACTCCTGGTCACCGGTCTTCTACAGCATCCACAAGCCCCAACGTGATCTGCTTGCCGCACGCGGCTGGTCCACCCTGACGGTCGGCACGGAGATGGTTGTCACCCCCAGCCTCTGGCAGACCAAGGGCAAAAAGTGGCAGGACATTCGCACAGCCATCAACAAGGCCAAGCGTGACAACATCACCGACTTGCTGACCACCTTCAACGACGCGTCTTGGGACGTCCAGTCGCAGATCGTGGACATCTCCGAGCAGTGGGCCGAACTCAAGGCGCTGCCTGAGATGAAGTTCACCCTGGGCGGCCTGGATGAGCTGAGGGACCCGCGCATGGCCATCCTCTACGCCGTGGACGACCAGGGCAAGGTGCTGGCCGTGACCAGCTGGATGCCCACCTACCGCCAGGGCCAGGTGATCGGCTGGACCCTGGACTTCATGCGGCACAGGACCGACAGCCCCAATGGAATCATGGAGTTCCTGATTGCGCGGATGGCCGAACGGCTGCGCGACCAGGGCACGGCGGAATTCATGAGCCTGTCGGCCGCTCCCTTGGCCGGCATGGACAGCAGTGAAGATCGGACCGCCTTCCTGCAGCATGCCCTGCATCTGGTGGCCGACCTGATGGAACCGGCCTACGGCTTCCGTTCCCTCTTCTTCTTCAAGAAGAAGTTCCAGCCCAGTGAGCACCCGGTCTATATCTGCTACCCCGACCCGGCCCAGCTGGCCCAGATCGGACTGGCCGTGGTCCAGGCCTACCTGCCCAATCTCAAGGCTTCGCAGGCCTGGGATGCCATCAAGACCATCATGCCCAAGGGCCGGGAGGATCGCTGACGTCTGTCTGACCGGAGCGGCCCCGACAACTGCTGCACAGGCCGTAGACCTCCAAGGTGTGCGAGGAGACCGTAAAACCATGTTCAGCCGCCACGTCCTTCAGCCAGCCATCGTCCGGCGGGCTGATCTCCACAGTCCTGCCGCAGCGTTCACAGACCAGATGATGGTGGTGCCTCCGCTGGGCCAGGCAGACCCTGTACAGGCGAATGCCTCCATGCTCAATGCAGTCCAGGCTGCCGGACATATGCAGGGACCCCAGCTGACGATAGACCGTGGCCAAGCCGATTCGCTGGCCTGAATCGCGAAGGAGCCTGTGCAGCTCCTTGGCTGAGACGAAGTCGTTCTGGGCCTGAAGAACCCTCCAGATGGCGTTCTTCTGCCGCGTCCGGCGACCGACGGATGAGCCAGCGTTCATGATTAGACACACTCCTTGGGCTCCACCAAGCCTACATCCGGATTGCCGTAACAGATGTGAGGATTCGGTTCAGTCCAGGTCGGACCAGCAGCCTGTGGCCTCCAGATCCTTGGCTGTCTGCTCGAGATCGTCGGTCAGCACGGTCAGATGCCCCATCTTGCGGTCGGTGCGCACTTCAGCCTTGCCGTAATCATGCAGGAACCATTCGGGATGCTCACCAAGCAACCTTCTGACCGGTGCCACATGCTGGCCCAGAACATTAACCATGACCGCGGGGCTGAGCAGGCGGGGATTGGGCAGGGGCCACCCGGCAATGCCCCGGACGTGGGCATCGAACTGGTCCATGGAACAGGCCTCAATGGTGTAGTGGCCTGAGTTATGGGGGCGCGGGGCCAACTCGTTGACCACCAGACCGCCATCGGGCATGACAAAGAGCTCGAGGGCCAAAGTCCCGGCCAGCTTGAAGCCGTCAGCCAGGGTCAGGGCCATGTCACGCGCGCGGTCGGCCATCCCAGGCTCGACCTGGGCCGGTGCCAGGGTCATGTGCAGGATGTTGTGACGGTGCTCATTGCGCACCATGGGGAAGGTGACATAGTCCTTCCCATTGCCTGAGACCAGTATGGAGGCCTCGAAGGCGAAGTCCACGAACCCTTCCAACACGGAGGGCGGGAGGTCCCGGCCCTTCATCCGCGCTTTCAGGGCCTGCAGATCCTCCTTCGTGCGCAGGACCGCCTGGCCGTGGCCGTCATAGCCGCCGGTTCGCGTCTTGAGCACAGCGGGCATTCCCAGCTCTTTCAGGGCTGCATCAAGCTGATCAAGACTGTCAACCTGCCTCCAAGGGGCGGTATCGATGCCATGGCGGTTGATGAAGGTCTTCTCGTGGACCCGGTCCTGGGTGACCCTGAGCAGGTCGGTTCCCTGGGGGATGGCCACACGGTCCCTCACCTGATCCAGTGCGTCGGCATCCACGTTCTCGAATTCGTAGGTGAGCACATCGCTGCGGTCGGCAAGCCTTTTGATAGCGTCGAGGTCGTCATAGTCGGCCGTCTCCTGGAAGTCGGCCACCTGGGCCGCGGGAGCATCGGGCGTGGGATCCAGCACACCGATACGGAATCCGTGGTAGCGGGCGCTCAGGGCCATCATCCGTCCCAGCTGGCCGCCACCCACGATACCGATGACGGACCCCGGCTCCAGGTGGTCGATTCTTCCCTTGGTCTCCTCAGACAAGCTTGGCATTGGAAGCCTCCACGGATCGGGCCAGCTCTGCACGGTAGTCATCCAGGGACTGAGCCAGCCTTGGATCGTTGATGGAAAGAATCGAAGCCGCCAACAGGCCGGCGTTGGTAGCCCCGGACGCCCCAATAGCCGTGGTCGCCACAGGAATGCCGGCAGGCATCTGCACGATGGACAGGAGTGAATCAACCCCGCTCAGTGCATGGGACTTTACTGGCACCCCGATGACCGGCAGCGTTGTCTGAGCCGCTACCATCCCAGGCAGATGGGCTGCTCCTCCAGCCCCTGCAATAATGACCCCTATGCCCTGGCTCCGGGCCTGATGCGCGAACTCCGCCATGCGCCCGGGTGTGCGATGGGCAGAGATGACCTCCTTGGTGTAGACGATAGCGAACCGGTCCAGCATCCGACAGGCTTCCTTCATCGTCTCCCAGTCGCTCGATGATCCCATGATCACTGCGACGCGTGCCCCTTCATGTGTATTGTCAGCCATTGGCCCTCCAATGTTCATGCACATTCGATACTACGCAAGACCGGGGAGAAGCCAGCCAATCGTGACGGTCCTATGGATGTAAGGGCCGGGCCTGGTGAACATCGGGCTTTCAGCGGCTCCGAACCCTCGTGCCAGACCTAGAATCATTGGATTGCATTACAGAAACCGACAGGAGGGTTATGGGCAAGCTTCTGGACAGCATCGACTCCCCACAGGATCTGAAGGTTCTCTCTTCGGAAGAGCTGACTCGACTGGCCGGCGAGATCCGTCAGCTGCTGATCCGCTTCTGTCGACGTCACGGCGGCCACCTGGGCTCCAACCTTGCCACCATCGAGCCCATCATCGCCCTGCACTACGTCTTCGATATGCCTCATGATCATCTGATCTTCGACGTCTCCCATCAGGCCTACACCCACAAGATCCTGACCGGTCGGCGCCGGGCCTACACGGACCCTGGGTCGCAGGAGGATCTGTCTGGATTCACCTCGCCCAAGGAGAGCCCCTACGACGACTTCATGCTGGGGCACACCGGCACCTCCATCGGCCTGGCCTGCGGAATGGCCGCCCAGCGGGATGCAACCGGCGGCAAGGCCAACATCATCGCCTTCATCGGTGACGGCTCCCTAAGCAGCGGGCCGGCCTTCGAGGGGCTTGACTGGGCCGCAGAACAGGGCGGCAACCTGATCATCGTGGTCAATGACAACGAAATGTCCATCGCCGAGAACCACGGGGGGCTCTACAGGAGCCTGGCCGCCCTGCGTGCCAGTGGGGGACGCAGCCCGGACAATCCCTTCCGCGCCCTCGGACTGGACTACCGCTACGTGGATAAGGGCAACCGGATTGAGAATCTGATCGAGGCCTTCCGTCAGGTTAAAGGCACCGACCATCCGGTGGTGGTCCATATCCACACCCGCAAAGGCCTGGGGCTGGGACAGGGCAGTCAGGGACAAATCGGCCCGACTTCCATAACTCAAAGCGATGGACAAACAGCTCATATGACTTCCCTGCCGGATTTGCCCGCTGAAGGTCCGGTGGAGGCCAACCACTGGCAGGACGGTTTGGACTCTCTTGGTCGCCTGCCCAACTCACGAAAGACTTACGGAAGAATGGCCATGCAGGCCTTGGAGACCAGGTTCCCACAAGAGCCGGGCCTGGTGGTCATCTCCCCCGCCACGCCTCTGTCCAACGGTATCGATCCCGACTTCCGCCAGCGGGCCGGGAACCACTACCGGGACGTGGGCATTGCCGAATCCCACGCGATAGCCTACGCTGCGGGCATCGCCAAGGCCGGAGGCACGCCCGTGGTCGCCACCTCGGCCACCTTCTTCCAGAGGGCCTACGACCAGATTGAGCAGGAGATGGCCTTGAACGGCAGTGCGGTGACTCTGCTGGTCTTCTCAACCGGCGTTGCCAAAACCGATGCCACACATTCCGGCGCGGCCGACATGGTCATGATGCGAGGCATCCCCGGACTGACCTGCCTGGCTCCGACCAGCGGGGCCGAATTCCTAGACATGCTGGCCTGGGCCACGGGTCCGGCCCGGCAGCCCGTGGTCATCAGGGTGCCCGGCGAGCGCACGCTGGCGACAGAACGCGCAGGCAAGCCAATGGAGCTGGCTGCAAATCCCTCGAAGACCAATGCTGAATGCGGATTGGACGCTGCTCCCTGGGATCACTATCGAATCCTGCAAGAAGGTAAGACCGTAGCCCTGCTGGCTCTCGGCGACGCCCTCCCACTTGGCCGCGATCTTGCTGATTTCTTGGAGAGGTCCACGGGGCTGAAGCCCACACTGGTGGACCCACATCGCTATGACCGCCTGGATGAGCAGACCCTGGATGCCCTGGCCAGTACCCACCCCCTGGTGGTCACCATCGAGGACGGTCAGCTGGACGGCGGCTGGGGCCAAGCCGTGGCTGCATACTACGGGCCTAGTCAGGTTCACACCCTGGCCTTCGGAGCGGCCAAGGAGTTCAACGACCGGGTCCCCAAGACCACCCTGCTGGAAAGGTATGGCATGACCGTTCCGGCAATGACTCGAGCCATATCGGATGCCCTTACCGACCAGGCTTCATAGATCTGACCCGCCGGTGGACCCAGGCGGGTACAATGAAAGGGTTTGGCCCCGTAGCTCAGCTGGATAGAGCAACTGACTTCTAATCTGTAGGTCGAGAGTTCGAATCTCTCCGGGGTCACCAATCGGACTCCCTGCTTCTGCCCAAGGAGCAAGGATTCTTCGTGTCCTTCTTCATATCGCCATAGCATCATGTGTCACCCATGGACAACCCACGACGATTGCGGTGACAGAGGCAATATGGACAAGCCTGAACGGTTTTCAATGCCAGGCCCTCCCCTTAATCAAGCCTTCTCGGAGATATAATGATACATTCCCACAATGGCATCCACAGGAAAGGCAACCATGAACGATCGGTATCAACCAACAGATCAGCAAGCAGGCGACAACCAAGACCCGGCTCAGGAAAACAATAATGACTCTGGCCACAAGGGATACAGCCAGGAGCCTGCCAACAACAACTACGAGTCCGCTTCCCAACAAGGGAATCCCTCGACAGCTGCCGATGGCTACCCTGATGCGGATCAGTCCTGGCAGGCTTCAAACGCCCAGGGAGGTCCACAGGATCCCTATGGCCAAACCGCATATACTCCTCAATCCAGCGGCACCAGCGGACCGGTCCAAATTCAGCCTTGGCAGCTTCAGACACAATATGTCAGCGGACCCGGCATGTCGAACAAGTCGAAGGTCACGGCGGCCATTCTGGCTTTCTTCCTGGGCGGCTTCGGCATACACAACTTTTATCTGGGCAAGACCGGGCGTGGGGTCGCACAGTTGCTGATCACCATCTTCGTGCTCTTCATCGGCCCTCTCATCTCCTCGGTCTGGGCCATCGTTGAAGGAGCACAGATTCTTGGCTCACATCCAGGTTCGCCTTACCACATGGACGGCAAGGGACTCCAGCTGCAGGATTGAAGACGACAGACGTCGTGTAATCGCGTCACGACACCCGAAGGATGCCATGCGCGCCTTTTTCGGCCAGGCTCATGACGTGATTGACTATGGAATAGTCGCCCGGCTGATCGACCTTGAGCTCGACAAATCCGCCTTGGGCCGGCAGCAGAGGAAGGACCTGCGCTCCGGCCGATGAAGCACCGGCGAAATTTGCACCTGTGCCTGCGCCAATCAGGTAGCGGCCCTCGGTCCAGACCGCCTCGAACTGGGTTCCCACGATATGGAAGGACAGCGGCTGGTTGGGTCCGGCATCCAGGACCCAGATGCGGACCCTTTGCCCCTTCTCCAGCTTGAGAGGATGGGCGTCATATTGAAAGGCCCGTCCATTGAAGGTCATGATATCCGGGTTCATGGCCGCCACTTTTTCAGCATCGGCTGTCCCTCCGTTGGGCCCCAGATAGATTTCGGACTGGACCAGAACATACTCCGCATTCACCGGTGGCAGGGTGCCGTCATCGACAACCACGGCCCCGTACATGCCGTTGGCTATATGGTTTGACATGGGGTCGCTGCTGCAGTGGTACATCCAAATGCCGGCCCGATCAGCGGTGAAGGTGTACATGAGCTCCTTGCCTGGCTCTATGTTGCGCATCATGGTCTGCGGAACGGCCGGACCGGCATGAAAATCAATGGAATGACTCATGCTTCCCTTGTTTCTGATGGTTACTTCAAAGGTGTCTCCCACCCGGCCTCTGAGCACCGGACCCTGAGCCAGAGGCCGTGACCCCTTATCCCGTGGATCGCCCGCGTCGTCGAAGCTCCAGACCGTGCGCTCAAGCCCTGCTGCCACCTGCTCCTTGCGCTCTTTGACCTCCAAAGTGTACTTTCTTGTTCCAACCTTCCCCTGATCATTCAAGGGTGGAAGAGCCGCCATGGCAGGATCGCTCTTCTCGGCCTGCGACTTGAGCTTGGCTGGTGATGGGACATGGCTTGACGCCGCCTTCCCTAGAGAGGACTGACCTTGCTCGGCAACAGTTCCGCCCTGTGTTTCGACCTTGAACTCCATGCCCATCTGGCGGTGTCCTGCCAACGAGCACCAGCCCAGTGTGTCGCCCCCCAGGACCCCGACATCGACCGAGACGCTCTTGCCCACCGGAACCGACCCTGTGCTCTTGCCATTGGCGAAAACCAAGTCATGCCGCTGATCTCCGGTGTTCTGAAAATTTACAACCAGCCGGTCGCCTGCCTCAATGGTGATGGTATCCGGCACAAAGGCCATCCCCTTTACTCTGATTGAAGCTCGGCTGATGTGACCCGTCGGCTGGACGCTCTTCGATGAAGCCTCCTGGACGCCTCCGGTGGGCGCAGCCCCGACCGAGACGGCCAGCGTCGGCCGCAGGGCCATCAAAACAACGGCGGCCACCAGGACCAGCACTGTAGCCGAGGTGGCAATCAGGTCCATCCGCAGGGCCAGGGTCCCAACATGTTCGGCTTGTGAACCCTCTGGCTGGCGCCGACGGTAGCGCTTGGATGCCAGGACCTGCTTGCCACGAGCAGCCAGATAGACCACAGTCAGCATCATGGAGAGGATTCCCAGAACATTCAGCAGGTTCCCCGCCTTCCACAAGGGCGTATAGAGCCGGATGGCTCCGAGGAGCCTGATCAGCAAACCAACCTGCATAAGCGCCCAGGCACCCCAAAGGAGGGGATGGAAGGGCAGAGGCCTGCGAATGACCGAGGGGACGATCATGCAGACATGGGCGATGACCATGGTCATGATGAATCCCACAGCCAGCGCGTGCAGTGCCATGTCGCCCCAGTAGGTGCTGGAATCCAGGGGTGCCACCATCCAGATGAGGGCAGCCAGAAGTCCCCAGGCGTAGGCCGATAGCATGCAGGTGCCCATGAACCCTGGCAGGCCGCCATGACGGAAGGTGCCCTTGGCTACGTCGTGACTGGCCATGACCAGGAGGAGCAGACCCAGGGACAGCCCCAGAAGCGGATAGCCGACCGAAGGCGCCATGGCTTGGACCGGCAGCATCAGGACCGCCAGGAGGCTGAGTCCCAGAATCCCCGATTCAAGACGGACATCCGAAAAGACCGCCCTTGCCAGTTCCACCCGCTCACCGACGATGGTCAGAACCAGAAAGAAGAGCCAGGTCGGAGCCAGAACCGCGGCGTCCAATCCTGCAACCCAGCCAGCGGCCCCGACCAGACCAACCAGGGATCCGAGAACCTGTATGATCACCTCCGCAGAGGGTTGCCGACGCCAGATGGCCGAGTAGATGGCTGTCAGGACCAACATGGACAAAGTCCACGGAATGCCGCCAATAAGTTCCACCTTGACCCATGCCGGCGCAGCACCGCAGCTTGAAGCTAGCAGCGACAGCAGGCAGAGCAGGGACCCCAGCAGGCCCAAGGCAGGGGCGAGAAATCCCCAAGCAGGTTTGCCGGAACCGCCGCTACGGTAGGCCACCGCCCTCTCCAGGCCGATGGCAGCGCCCAAAAACCCGTAGACCATGAGTCCGCCGTGCAGATCCGCCAGGGGAACCCTACCTGAGGGGTGTATCAGATCCGCGCGGATCAGCGCCGCAACCAGGCCAAGCAATGCAGCCAGACCAGCGCCGAGGAGGAGGGCCATCCTGGACCTGGGCAAGGCCGTCCTGCCGCCGGACTTGCGCATCTTTGGGTCATTGTGCATGGGTCTGTCCGCCTTGTCCTGGTTTGATAATTAATTTGATAGTTATACAATTTAATCGATGAGTCAGGAAATTCAAGCCCGTAAACAACTGGTCCAAGCCCCCGGCAAGCGCAGAAGCGGTGAGGAGATCCGCTCCGGAATCTTGGATTATCTGCATATGGCGGCCGAACAGACCGGCACAGGTCTGACCGCACAGCAGATCGGAGCTGCCTTTGGCATCCATCCGACGACCGCTCGTTTCCATCTTGAACGTCTGGTCGAACAGGGTGAAGCGGTCCGCCGGAGAAACGACAGTGACGGTCAATCAGCCGGTCGAGGCAGACCGGCTGTCATCTACTCCCCCACATCCACAAGCCACGCCCAGGAGGATATGATCTCCTCGCTCTGCATGGCTCTGGAGACCGCCTGCCCCGATACTTGCAGCAGGGATAGGGCCGCACTGAAAGCAGGTCAGGCCTGGGGCCGTGCCCTGGCCAGACAAAGCAGGGCGAATGCGGAAAAGGGCGTGTCATCGAGCATGACGCAGACACTGTTGGACATCCTGGCCACCCTGGGGTTTGCTCCGGTTACGGCAGAACCGGATTCAGCGAGTCTGTATCTGACCTCATGCCCCTTCTTGGACAGTGTCAGCAGCCATCCCATTATCTGCACAATCCATCTGGGCATGATCCAAGGAATTGTGGAAGGCAACAGCAAGGCGGCCAAGGATCAAAAGGCCCGTGTATTGCTGAAACCCCTGTCCTCGCCAAAAGGATGCTTCCTGAAAGTAGCGAAAATGGACAACAAACCAAGGAGGAAAGTAAAGCAATGACCTACGTAATTGCCCAGCCCTGCGTGGACGTCAAGGACAAGGCCTGCGTGGACGAGTGCCCGGTGGATTGCATCTACGAGGGCCCCAGGAACCTGTATATCAACCCCAACGAATGCATCGACTGTGGTGCCTGCGAGCCGGTCTGCCCCGTGGAAGCCATCTTCTACGAAGAGGACCTGCCGGAGGAATGGACCTGGTTCAAGGATGCCTCCGAAGACTTCTTTGCCCAGGTCGGCGATGCAGGCGGCGCACAGGCCCAGGGTCCCTATGATCACGACCATCCAAAGGTCGTCGCCTTGCCCCACCAGGATAACTTCGTCTGCATTCAGCCGGAATCACGCGGCCAGCGCGCGGTCTGGGTACGCAAGGACCAAACGGAATGAAGGCCGGTGCAAGCCATGACGGTCACCTGGTCTTCCCTGACTTTTTGGACCGCCCTGTGGAGGAGGCCGCCCGGATGCTTCTGGGCTGCCTGATCATCCGGGACTACGAGTCGGAAGGTGAACAGGCCAGGGTTCGGATCGTGGAAACCGAGGCCTACGATCAGAATGATCCGGCCAGCCATGCCTACCACGGGCGATCGGCCCGCAACGATGCCCTTTTCGGCCCCAGCGGACACATGTACGTCTACTTTACCTATGGAATGCACTACTGCATGAACGTCTCCTGTCAGGAGGACGGATTCGGCGCCGGGGTACTGATTCGAGCCTGCCAGCCAGTGCAGGGTCTGGATCTTCTACGCAGCCACAGGCACGGCAGTCACCCGGATCGGGAACTAACCAACGGCCCCGCCAAGCTCTGCCAGGCATTGGACATAGACAAGCGCCACTACGGCCACGACCTCAGGAAACCGCCCATACGCCTGGCAGCCGCAGGGCTGAATCAGGACGAGACCATCACGGCAACCCCGCGAATAGGCATCTCCCATGCCAAAGAGACCCTACGACGGTTCGTCATCACCGGTAACCGCTACCTGTCGCGATGAAAGGACGGAATCCTATACTTCTGATTTCTACAGCCTAAAAGGTGGCTATTGCTCAATGTAGCGGGATTCAACACAGCTCTGGAAGCGGACAAGCGAGAGAATGACAGCAGCCAGCAGAGCGATGATCAGCATGCCTATGAAACTGCCTGTTACCGGATCCAGACCAAACACTGATGAAAAAGCCTTGAAGGCCCAGGTGGATGCCGTAAAACCGAGGCTGGTGGTGGCCGAAAAGATTCCCATTACCAGTGGATAGCGCTTGCGTGGAGTCAGATTGGACAGGAGGAAGGGGCAGGTAGCCATATTGATGGCACTGCCCGAACCAACCAAAAAGGCCGATAAACAAACCAGCGGGAAGGAGCGGGTGGTCAGGAAGAGCAGGGCACCCAGGGCCATCAGAAGGAAGGCGACCGGAATGGTCCATTGTCGACAAATCCGCTTGATGGCGTTGACACTAAGCCCGATCACGACCGAGGAACCCGTGTTGAACATCAGGGCCACCCCGGCTGCACTGGTGCCGCCCAGACCGTACTTGGCTATGTAGACCGCAAGCTTGTTATAGAGGACCGCGACCAGGAAAATGCTCAGAAACCCGATGAGAACACAGGCAATGGTAGCCCACCAGCATTGTCCGCTTTTTCGGGAGGACGATACTTTAGAACCTACGGCCTTTCCCGACTCCTCCTCGACGGCACCGACCCCGGGGACCATGAAGATGACCAGGACCAGGGCAGGCAAGGCCAGGAAATAAAGCCAATAGTTGTGCAGCCACCCTCCCTTGGCCAGAACACCGCCCAGGGCAAGAACCAGCATGGAAGAGCCATCCTGAACAGCCAGGACCAGCCCCATCAGCGCCGCCAACTGCTTTCCGCAGAAGAACCTGGCCGACAGACTAGGGAGAACTGTGGTAGCGATACCCACGCCAAACCCGACTACCAAAGCAAACAGGAGAAGCTGGCTTACGCTGCTGTGCACAACCAAGGGCATCAAGCCGCCCAGGGCGACGCACAGACAGCTGATGCAGGCAGCAATTCTGAAACTCATTCTGGTCAAGAGTTGGCCAAATAAAAGAGCTGAAACTATAGCTGCCGAAGAGCCTATGGAGACCACCGATTCAACGGTGGAGGGATCGGTATGAGGAAAGGATGCCTGGATGGCTGCAACGGAAGGAGAGATGATGGAGTCAAACCGCGACATGATGGCCAAGGCCATGATTCCGACCAGAACCCCAAGATTCCGTCTGGTCAATATCCCTGTGTGCTTTGGCTTAGACGTGCACGGGGCCGGTTCCATCGTTCCTGCCTCCCTCTTAATGTTAGCGGCACCATTTGGTTGATGGAGGGCAGTCTACTCCAGCAGCAGGGCCATGCCAACCAACACGACGAGGAAGAGCAGATTAAAAACGGTATAGATTTTCAGGTAATAGCCTTTCTTGCCCGGATACTGCTTGACTACAGCCTTGTAGGAAATCAGTGAGGCCATTGAAGCCACCAGAGTTCCGAGCCCACCCAGGTTGGTGCCCAGAATAATCGGACGCCAGGCTGTCGAAAAACCTGAGACCAGCAGGGCCGTCGGCACATTGCTGATGACCTGGCTGCACAGGACCGAGGTAATCAGAGGGTGGATATTGACCAGACCACTGACCAGATTATAAAACTGGGGAATCCTTCTGGCATTGCCGATGAAAATGAAGAAAGCCACGAAGGTCAGCAGCAGTCCCCAATCCACATGAAGATAGACCCGCCTGTCGCAGATCAGAAAGGTCACCGCTACCACCAGGACCATGGCCCACTGGGGAATCAGCTTGGCCACACCCAGCAGGCAAACAAGGAAAAGGAATAGATAGAGGGTGATGCGCCATCCGCTGGACCGCTGCATCTCCTTCACCTGAGGCTGTATCCCCTCCTCCCTGGGTGCTAGTATGCTGCGGCGAATCTGCTGCGGATCCATCCCCTCGAACTTGTTCAGATGCTGATTCCTGAAGGCGAACCAGCAGCACAGGAAGAGCATCAGGGCTGCAGCCAGGGCGTAAGGGGCCATGAGGAGCAGGAATTCACCAGTAGGCATCTCGGAGCGGGCCTTGAGATATAAGTTGTGAGCGTTGCCGATGGGGGTCAGCATGCTGCCTACATTGGCACCCAGGGTCATCAGGGTGACGATCAGCAGGGCATGGTTTTCCAGACCAGCCATGATGAGAACAGCGATGGCAAAAGGCACGAAAGTAACCAGGGCCACATCATTCGTGATGAACATACTGGAGAAGAAAGGCAGAGAAACCAGGACCAAGGCCAGGCCCCGCACCGAGCGGACTCGACTCAACAGGCCGGCGCCAATGGCATGGAAGACCCCGATGCGCTGAAATCCGCAGACCACCATCATCAGGGATCCCAGCTGGGTGAGGGTATTGACGTGGATGTAGCCCAGATACTGCCGGTCTGGAGGAATGAGGATGCAGGATACGAGAGCGATGACTGCCGCGACGACCAGGACGGTCTCGTTTTTCAACAGTCCGATCACCCGATGTTGCATGGTCACCTCCGGCGAACGAATTCCTCACTTAGTTTACGCGCCCGCCCCCGGCTTACAGGACCTTGCCAGGCGCTATTTTCCGCTTCTGAGCCTATGGTCGGGACACTCGGCACTTACTGGCTGTTAGCCTATCTGGCCCCGACTTTCGGCCCTTGTCGAATGTTCATAGAGTCGGATACCGGCCGGCTGAAGCATGGAAAGGGGTCCTGCGAATCAGCGCGTTCGCAGAACCCCTATTAGATCGCAATATTACTTGTCATCCATTCGTTCCGGATCGGGAATCAGGTAGGACAGGGCCAGGGCAATCAGCACCAGTACTCCGCCGCCGATCATGGCGGCAACATAGCCGGTGCGGGCTCCCCCGGACGCCGCCAGGCCGCTCATGAATGCGTAGAGGACCGCATAGCTCAGACCTGAGCCCAGGTTGAAGGCTCCGGCGTTGAGTCCCGGCAGATAACCAGTGTTGTCCGCAGGAGACAGGACCACACCCAGCCCGTTGAGCATGATGTTGGCCGTCCCCGCATAGGAGACGCCCAGGATCAGGGAGAGGGCCACCAGACTCCAGATGCTGGGCACCAGGCATACGTAGATGCCGAAGACCAGTCCCAACACGCTCACCAGCTGACCGACTCTCAGAACCTTGAGGTAGCCGAAGCGCGATGCCAGCGTCCCGGCAACCGGGCCGAAGACCAGACCGACCAGGGCATAGGGGGTCAGTGTGGCAAAGGAGACGATGCTGGCCTTCAAACCGACGCCGACCTCGCCGTCCTGGGCCAGGGCCGGAACAATCCCGTTCATGATGGCGAAGACACCGACCATGGTGGTGAGAGTCGTCAGCAGAAGCCCCCAGGTGCGCCGCTGCTTGAGGTAGGTGGTGGTGACCATGGGTGCCGACGTGGTGCTCTCGACTTTCCAGAAAATCATGAAGAAGACCGCAGCCACCAGGATCTCGACGATCACCAGGATCCAGCGCGCCTGTGCCAACTTCTCGACCTCATTGATGGCCAAGTAGGCCGCCAGGAAGGCGATGCAGAGGAAGACCACACCGGCCCAGTCCATGCGGGGACGATCGTCTGCATAGCTCTCACGGGCGAAGAGGGCCACCAGGAGTACGGCGATCACGGCGATGGCCACCATGAACCAGAAGACCGAGCGGAAGCCAAAGGTGCCGGCCAGCCAACCGCCCAGGATGGCATCCACGCCGCCGATGCCGCCGTTGACCGCCGTCAAAATGGCCATAAGCTTGGCGTATCGGGCCTCATCGGTCACCTCGGCGTGCAGCATGATCAGGGTCATGGGTACGACCGGACCGGCCACCCCCTGAATGACGCGACCAATCATGAGCATCGTCACATTGGGAGCCAGAGCGGAGACCACACATCCCAGCGCAGTGAGGCTCAGCATGCCCAACAGCACCTTCTTGCGGCCGGCCAGATCGCCCAGCCGAGGCAGAAAGAGGGAGAAGACCGCACAGGAGGTGAAGAACACCGTCTGGGTCAGACCGATGCTGGAGCTGCTGGCATTGAGCTCGGTCCCCATGGTCGTCAGGGCCGGCGAGAGCATGGAGGCGTTGAGCTGGAAGGCGAAGACGGCGGCCATGAGGGCCGTCATCAAGGCGACTATAGAAGCGCCGGAGCCACCAGCGGTCGTGGCAACGGGCTTGTCATTCTTGGGCGCGGCTGTGTTCGAAGTCTTCATCGATCTCATCCAATCGCGGTGATGGCCTTGACCACCAGGTCCCAGAATCCCTGGAAGTCCAGCTTGACGGCCACCTGGGTGTGGCAGTCCTCGGCAGAGGGCTCCGGGCCGCGCAGATCGGCCACGGTCATCCCGCAGGTCAGGTCCCCACGCAGCTCCACATCAACCGGGCAACGACGGGTGCTCACAACAGAGGGGTCGATCAGGTAGGCCACAGTGCAGGGATCATGCACCGGCGGATCCACGAAGTCCTGGTTGTCCTGGTAGGACTTGCGGAAGAAGTCCATCAGCCCGCTGACGAAATGGGCCAGATCGGTGCCGATGCCCTCGATGCGCTGCTGGACCTCCGGGGTGCACAGGGCCTGATGGGTCAGATCCAGCCCAACCATGGTGACTGGCCAGGGCTCGTTGAAGACGATATGCGCGGCCTCGGGATCCACCTTTATGTTGAATTCGGCGACAGCACTCCAGTTGCCAACATGGTAGCCGCCACCCATGAGCACGACCTCGCGGACGCGGTCGACAATGCGGGGCTCCTTGCGGACAGCCATGGCGATGTTGGTCAGGGGCCCAGTGGGAACCAGTGTCACTGTGCCGGGCTCCTCGCGCATGATGGTTTCGATGATCCAATCGACTGCATGGCCGGGATCCAGGGGCCGGGTAGGCTCAGGCAGCTCGACACCGTCCAGGCCGGTCTGGCCATGAATGGAAGCAGCCACCTCCTGAGGACGCACCAACGGCCTATCGCATCCGGCATGGACCGGCACCTGGCGCGCATGTGCCTTCTCCAGCACAGCCCTCGCATTATAGGTAACCTTGTCCAGACTCTGGTTGCCGCCAACCGTAGTCACTCCGATCAGGTCGATCCGCGGATCGCCTACTGCCAGAAGGATAGCCACCGCATCGTCATGACCTGGATCGCAGTCCAGGATGATCTTGCGCGTCGTCATATACTCGCCTACGCCTTTCTCATGAATATGTCCTGGGCCATTGACCATGGCCCAGGACATGATACCGCTGATTGGCATTCAATCGATGTAGGCGCGTTAGACTGGTCAGTCCCGGACCTGGGCGAACCCACCCACTGCCCAGGCCAGTCGATCCCGAAGCTCGGGATCAACTGCGAATAGCCCCAATCCGTGCACCCCTCGTTTGAGCAGCACATTGAACTCGTGCCGAAGATTATCCACAGGATTCATCTCCGGCTCCGACCGCTGGTTGGTTGCCAATGTGTTGCAACTGAGCTTGGGTTCGAATTCGATCTTTCCGTTCCTGTAAGTGACCGAGGGCCCGATAATGACCCCCGCGTAGTTGAGATCAAAACCTTGGATGGTGAAGATGGAGCCCACCTCATCAATGGTGAAAGGCAACTCGGCCCAGGCGATCCGGTGATTCGCAGTGGAGTTTCCCTGCGCCTCATATAGCTCGTAATTCCAGGGCATGGCGAATTCACCATCCCCGTCCTGCCCCTCTTCGGCCCACACCCACTGGCCTGAATCCTCTTGGCGCAGTACAACCTGCCAGTGTCTGGAGGGATTCTGTGGATCCGGGTGATTCCTGCTGCTGTAAGGCCAGTCATAGGTGGCCAGAAGCCGGCAGAGGCCCAAGGAGCCCTCGCCCCTTTGCTCCTGGTCCTTTTGACGGATGAACTTCCTCAAATCCTTAGGCGAATCAAAAACCTTGATCTCGTAAGTATGCTCCCAGGGATCCGGACGCAGTGGACCGATGACGCCATCCTTGGCTGTCATCCGATCCAGCCAGGCGCATGTTGCGGGATCAGCCTGAATGCGCATCTGTTGATCCAAGCGAACATGACTGACTTGGAAGGTATCCTCGCGTACATGCTGACCGTCCCTTGACCTTTCGCGGATGAGCATGGGGCGCGAGAAGGTCTTGTCATGTTCGGAACCCGTCAATCCCAGAAGCCGACTTTCCTGGGCATCTACGAACTGGGATCCGCGCAAGACCTGTTCCGGGTCGAAGACCACGATGGCTACTTTTGCCCGCCGCAGAATGTCATAGAGCTGGTTGCCTCCGGAGTAGCTCTGCGACCCTTGCGTCAGCAGCAGGTGCGCCTCGTCAATCAGCACCACATCCGCCTGAGCGTCGACGCTATTCATGGGGTCCGCCGCCCTGCCTGTAGACCGACCATTTCGATTGGTGTGCTTGCTGAACCGGTTGATGAACTGGACAGCGCCAACCACGCACTGGCCGCGTTTCTTTTGCAGTCCCAGCTTCAGAGCCATTTGATTGTATACATTAGCCTGCTCGGCCTGGTTAACAATGATGTAGGAACGCTGCCTGGCGTTTGCCGAACGGTTATCGTCCTTACCGTTCAAATTCCCGTAGATGCCATATCTGGCACATATCTGATAGAAGAGATGGCTGAGCAAAACAGTCTTGCCCGTCCCTGACATGCCCTGAACGACAATGACCTGGGTACGTGCCTTGTCATTGATTCGAACCGGGCCTATGGATTCTGTCATCGAGTGGAAACCCTCGTCACGGTTTTGAATAATGACCGACTCCAGCACATGCAGAACAGCCTCTTCAGCCCGCCGTTGTTCGTCGGTGAGTTTGCGGAAGGGCGAGGCCTTGAACAGGGCAGAGTCCAGGATGGCCTTCTCTTCCGGGAACAGATCGGGCTCCATTTCGTGCAGGGTCTGCCAGGCCTTGGAAAAGATGCTGTCGAACTCATCGCTGGTGTAATACATATCCTGAGCGTTGGTTCTACGGTTCATAACCAGCTTGACCGCGTCTACGCTCTGCATATACCCCATCAACCGATTTTCCATATCCAGCGTCAGGGACTTATTGAAGTGGCGATCACCGATGATGTACTGGCAGACCCTGTCCTGATGATTGCGCATGAATCGCACCAGGCGTTCCCAATCCGTTCGTGTACGTGGATCCAGCTCGATGTGCTGCCTGGTTCGAGAACGGATGTCGTTGGTCTCACCGACGTAAACCACATAAGGTGGCCCACCGCCATGCTTTTTGCTGCTGTCCCTTTCGTCGGCAGAGACAATATATACAGTGGGATAGCGCAGGAACAGCTCCTCAAGCAGCCTCCCCTCCAACTTACTGCCCTGACTGCCAACAGCTTTCGCCTGCTTGTACTCAGCGATGGCCTTGGAAAAATCCTCATCTCTGAAATCGCCATAAGGCAGCGTCATCACCACAGGCTGCGGCGCGCTTGATGAATCCATGGTTTTCACTATGCCACGAACCCACACCAATCTGATGGCAGGAGGGCCGACTGATAGGCTCGAAATCATGATCAGCAAGGAAACGGAAACAGCGGTGATGGATTTTGTGCACGAGCGCGACTGGGATCAATTCCACACGCCCGCCAACCTGGCCAAATCAATCTGCATCGAAGCCGCCGAGCTCTTGGAATGCTATCAGTGGGGGGATGATCCCAGGGACGGAGATGAAGGCCACGTTACCGACGAACTGGCTGACGTGCTCACCTATTGCATCCAGCTGGCAGATCGGCTGGATCTGGATATGGATCGAATCATCTTGGACAAACTGCAAAGGACGGCCGACAGATATCCGGTGGCAACCTCGCGTGGCTCCAGCCGAAAATACCGACCGCTGCAGTAGGCGGATCGATTCAGCAAGTCTGCGCAGCCGGCAACCCCGATTGCCCGAGTCGCTTGGCGATCAGTGCGGACAGATCATCCAAGGTGACACCAACATAGCTATCTATGGAAGCGAACTGAGGGCCTGATGAGGTGTCGACCGGGTTGGTGCCGGTATAGGCTACAGTGGTGGCTCCTGATGCCACAGCCGAAGTGATACCGGTCAAGGTATCTTCGAAAGCCAGGCAGGATGCCATCAAATCAGGGCTCTTGATGCCCACCAGACCGGCCGCATGCAGATAGGGGGCAGGATCGGGCTTCTGGGCCAGCCCATCATCCCCGCAAACATAGTCTGCAAAAGCCCCCTTGGGCGCCTTGGCGACCACAGCCTGAGCCATGCGGCGTGGCGAAGTAGTGACCAGAATCGAGGGGATGCCAGCCTCAACCAGGTCTGTCAGGATGGCACGAACCCCTTCAATCCATGGCATGTGACGCTCCTCCATGGCGATTACTCCATCGATCAACAAATCCGGAATCTGATCCTCAGGAAGGTCAAGACCACGATCGCGCATCACCCTTGCCACTTTGGTCAGGGGTCTGCCGGAAACCTGCCAACCCATGTCGGCATTCCAGTCTCCCCCATGCTCGCGCACCAGATCGACCTCCGCCTGATGCCAGTAGGGCTCTGAATCGATCAGGGTTCCGTCCATGTCCCAAAAGACCGCGAGCGGTCGGCGACTCACAGCAGACCGGGCTTTGTCAGTCGACCCGGCACGACTTTCCTCCATTTGATGCTCCATGTTCATGCATTCACCCTATCGGCAGGGCTTGTCTTGACAATGGTGCCACCCAAATTACTTGGCATGAAGATCAGGCCACGGATCAGGCAACAGCTCATCCAGACTCACATTAAGCACTTGGGCAACTGCCATGATGTTGATCAAACTGGGATTGGCCGGACTCCCGGGTCGCGACTGGCCATGCTCCAACTGTTGGTATGCGAACCGGGAAAGGTTGGCAGTGTAGGCGACGAACTCTTGGCTGTAGTGCAGAGCCATCCTTCTGCGTTGTATGTTCATGCCCATTATTACGGCGTATTCCGCCCATCCACTCGGTACTTGAGAATGTGCCACAGAGCCAAGATAGAAACCAGAGACAAATTGTCATGCCTTACCGGTAATACTATATCAGTAAGGCATTACTGGTTATTTAAACGAGAGACGAATACCGTGCTCTGTCTTACACCAAAATTGGGTCTGACGTAGTTCAAGCTACTGCCCTTCTTCCTTGTAGCCTACGGAACCACATCGGTCTTCATCAATAGTCTGAATTACTCCACCTCATTCGGGAGGAACTCAACAGCCAACATAGGTCTGCTGGCATTCTTCAACATGCTGCCGGCCCTGCTTATAGCTGTAGTTGGATACGGGTATTTCTTCGTCACTGGAGTCAACGGCCTGTTCGGTAACAACACACAGATACCGGACTGGATGCTGACACCCTTGGTCCCGCTGGCCGTCATGCCTATGGTGACCCGGGCGATCTACCGTCACACCAGAAATCCCTATCTGGGTGGCATCATTACCGCGATCATTGTCACCGTGATGACCTGCATCAACTCACAGATATCATTCCCCGCCTGACGGGGAGACCACACCTGACCTAAGTCCTTCCTGCCCCTGTCTACAAGCAAAACTTCGACAAGGACAGGGAGGACCAACTTATTCGACCACAAGTTCACTCGGCGTTGCCGAAGACCTGGTTGCGCAATTCGTTGCGCTGGGTCTCGTACTGGGTGAGCTGGCCAAGAAGGTCGAACTTCTCCTGACCGTCGGGCAACTGATTCATCCGATGCCTGGCCGATGCAATAAGCCGCATGTAGGTGGCGTCCAACAGTCTTGCCAGCAACTCGGAAGCATACTGACGCTCCTCCGGGCTAGGCTGCTTCAGCTGAACATCCGTGTCCTCGGAGCCCGCACCCTGATCGTCCCCCTTATCGTTTTTCTTGGAGCCCGGTCCTGAGCCCCTCTGCCTATCCTCCTGTTTATCCAAATTCAGCGGCAAGGGCATGACAGCCAGTTCGTTGATGGCCGACTCCAGCATGGGCCCGCCAGCCTTGGTCAAATTATGCATCCACAGTCCCTGGGGCGTTTTCCTGTCGGGCAGTCCTCCCGCGGCCTGCACCGCCCGATAGAGCGAGCGGAAAATCGGAACCTCGAAACTTTCCGGACTCAGCTGGCCGAAGGCATCGGATCCGACCGCCCTGGGAATCTGGATAAGCACGCCCATGAACTGCTGCTCGCAAATGAAGACCGAATCATCGATGTGATGATAGCCCTGTCGGAGGGCATCCTCACGCTGTATCCTCCGGCGTTGCATGGCGTCGTCGCTGCCATGGCCCGCGCGACCCCCCGATTCATTTGCGCCGCGGTGAGGAGTGCGGACCGCATAGGCATCCTGGTCCTTTACATGCAGCTTGCGACGGGCCCTGTTGACCTCCTGGCGCAGCAGATCCAGATCCACGCCGATTTTTCTGGCGGTCTTGCGGGTATAGGCCCCCACCAGGGAGCGATCCCTGATCTGGGCCAGGATGGGTGCAACGGCCTTGACCGCACCCATCTGTCCGGCGGTGTACTGGGTATCGAACATGGCCACGGCGGTGTCGATGACGAAGTCGTACAGCGGTCGGGCATGCTCCACCAGGGATCGCACGGCCTCATCGCCATATTGGATGCGCAAATCACAGGGATCCAGATTCTCCCGGGCCACCGCCACGAAGGTCTGCGTCAGAAAGCTCCCGTCAAGGCCGAAGGCGTGCAGGGCGGCCTTCTGTCCGGCTGCATCCCCGTCGAAGGTGAAGACCACCCGGGAGCCTTGGACCGGCCCCACCAGCTGGATGGCGCCAAGGGCGTCGTCGGAGATGAGCCGGCGGACGATCTTGGCATGGTCCTCGCCGAATGCGGTACCGCAGGTGGCTACAGCCGTGTCGACGCCGGCAAGGTGACAGGCCATGACGTCGGTGTAACCCTCAACGATGACAACCTGCCGCTTTTGGACGATGGCGTCCTTGGCCAGATCGATGCCGTAGAGCACCTGGTTCTTGCGGTAGAGCTGGGTGTCAGGCGTGTTGATGTACTTGGCGTTGATTCCGTCGTCCTCGTAGAGCTTGCGAGCGCCGAAGCCCAGGGTCCGGCCCGTGGAATCCCTGATGGGCCAGGTAACCCTGCCCCGAAAGTAGTCGTAGACTCCCCGCTGCCCCTGCCTGGCCAGCCCGGCATCCAGCATCTCCTGCTGGGTGAAACCCTTGGTGGACAGGTGGCGAACCAGGTTGTCCCATCCGCGTGGGGCGTATCCGCAGCCGAAATGGGCGCTGTCAGCCTGGGAGAAGGTCCTGCCCGCCAAGAGCTTTCGCGCGGCCAGCGCCTCCTTGCTCATGATCTGCGAGACGAAAAACCGCTGGGCCTCCTCGTTGGCCTCCAGCAACCGGGAACGTTTGGACCCGCGACGCTTGTCCTGACGGGAGTTTTCGTAATGCAGCTCGATCTGGTACTTGTCAGCCAGGATCTCGACGGCATCGCCGAACTCGACGTTCTCCTCCTGCTCAACATAGGTGAAGACATCGCCGCCCAGACCGCAACCGAAGCAGTGCCAGACCCCCATGGAAGGACGCACCGAGAAGGAGGGCGACTTCTCGTCATGGAAAGGGCACAGGCCCATGTAAGTGCCGGAACCGGAGGGCTTCAGGGTCACGCTTTCGGATACGATCTCATACAAATCGGCCTTGGCTCTGACCTTCTCGATGTCTTCCTTCTTGATCATTCCGGACATGACACCCAGCCTACCGGGCCAGGGCGATGTGTTGCGCCCGGCATAAATGCCGCTGGCCTAGGGGCAGACCAGGGAATGCAGGGCCAGCGCCGAACCGTCGGTCAGGGAGGCCACCTGGTCGATGGCCACCCTCAGACGCTCCGCATCCGAACCCGCCTGGCGCCAATCCTCCAGGAAGACGTCCTCCAAGGCATCAGAGGGGGCTGGCGAGTCGGCCATCATCACCTCGACCAGGTCGGTCACGATTTTCAGCTGCTCAGCATGGAAGGGCTCCTTCTCACGAGGAGCCATGACGAAGTAGACAGCGATCCCCTTCAAGGCCACAATCTCATAGGAGGTCCGGGGAGGAATGACCAGTCCCGCCGAGTACCTGGTCAGAGGACCTTGGCCGTGGCGGCTTCGGGTGGCCTCCTCCACAGAGTCGGCAAAGCGGCCAATCAGATAGCTGGTTGTGTTCTTCAAAGTAGCCAGGGCCCGGCGTGAACCATCGAAGCCCGTCGGCAACATGCCACGGACAGCCTCCAGGGCTCGGACCAACTGGTCGGCATCCCAGCGGTCGCCATACCAGGATCGGGCGGCCCGGACCACGCCATCGATGATTCGAGGCTCAGCCAGTCGCTCAGGCATGAAGGAGCCGACTACGATGGCATCCTCCACGTCGTGGACGCTGTAGGCGATGTCATCAGCCAGGTCCATGACCTGGCACTCCATAGGCGTGCTGGCCTGAGGCGCCCCCTGCTTAAGCCAATGGAAGACCTCCCGGTCGTCGGGATAGACGCAGAACTTGGCGGTCCTCTCCCCCTTGGGATGAGCCGAGGCCTCGGCCAGGGTCCAGGGATATTTGACCGCAGCGTCCAGGGCGGCCCTGGTCAGGTTGACTCCTGCTGAACGTCCGTCCGGATGGAAGACCTTGGGCTCCAGTCTGGTCAGCAGTCGGAGGGTCTGCGCATTGCCCTCGAACCCCCCAATATCCGAGGCCAGCGAGGACAGGGCACGTTCACCGTTGTGGCCAAAGGGCGGATGACCCAGGTCATGGGCCAGACAGGCGCAGTCCACCACATCGGGGTCGCAGCCCAGCATGGTCCCAATCTGCCGACCGATCTGGGCCACCTCCAAAGTATGGGTCAGCCGTGTGCGGGCAAAGTCGTCAGTGCCGGCGACCAGGATCTGCGTCTTGGCCCCCAACCTACGGAGCGCCGAAGAATGGACCAGACGCGCCCGATCCCGTTCGAAGGGAGTCCTGCCGCTGGTCTTTGGAGGCTCTGGAGCCCACCGTTCCTGATCCCGGGCGGAGTAGCCCTCGGCCAGCAGGCGGGATCCGCCCTCCTCGTCAGTGCCCATCAGGCCCGTCCGCTCCGTTCAGTCCAGATTGTCCACGACCACCACTTCAGTGGGCACATTGCCCGCCGTGGCCTTGGAGTAGGGGCAGAGCTCCTGGGTGCGTTCCACCAGGCGGGTGGCCAGATCACGATCGACGCCGGGCAGGCAGACCTCGATCAGAGCCTTGATACCGAAGGACTCGCCTTGGTCGCCAAGGGAGATATGGGTACGTACCCTGCTCTGGGCCAGCTTGGTGGCCGGCACGCGCAACTCCTTGCCGGCCAGTCCCATGGCTCCCTGGAAGCAGGCGCCCCAACCGATGGCGAAGAGCTGCTCGGGGTTGGTGCCTTGGCCCTTGCCCCCCATGGCCTTGGGTGTGTCCAGGTCCAGGGAGAGATCGGGCTCGTGGCTGTCCGCATGGCCCTCACGGCCACCGGTGATGTCAGCTACGGCTGTGTATGAGATATTGCTTGGTTCATTTCCTGAATATGTAGTCATAACCTCATCTCACCACTTATATTGCCCCTTGACAAGGCCCCAAGCCTGGGTTCGACCTGTGATAGTGGTCTCAAAATCGTGGTCTCAAAGAATCGATTCAGAGGCAATCAGGTGCAGGTCGGAGGGGTTGACCACATCATGCACGCCCAGGTAGAGCCGTGGAATCCTACTACGCAGGCAAGTGAAGACCTCATAGCTGATGGTGTCGGCGGCCCGGGCCCAGTCATCAGCAGTTGGCTCAGCCCGATTCTCCCCCTGGCCTGGCCCAAAGAGAACAACGGTATCGCCCTCGCGCACTCCCAAGTCAGAGGCCATGCCTTCTAGATCAAGTACACACTGGTCCATGCAGACCCTGCCAGCGACGCGAACCAACCTGGGCCCTTGAAGAGTCATCAGACGGACGGGGCCGCCCAAGTGGTCCCGGCCTATAGCACCCTCCCGGTCGAAGCCCGAGGCTGACCGATGGATTCCGTCGGCGTAGCCCAGGGGCATGATGGCCGTGCTTGTCGGCTGCTGTGTCAGATAGGTGCGTCCATAGGATACGCCATGACCGGCCGGCATGTCCTTGACGGTGCCGAGCTGGGCCTGAAGGGTCATTGCCGGACGCAGACCATAATCGGCCGAAACCCCCATGGAGGGATCGGGCTCGTATCCATACAGGCCGATGCCCGGACGGGTCAGGTCGTAACGTATCCCGGGACGGGTGAGTGTGGCGGCGGTATTGGCCAGATGCCGGATTTCGGGTTTCATGCCTGCGGCGGTCATCCTATCGGAGAACTCCTCAAAGAGGGCGATTTGCTCGTCAGTGGACGACACGAACTCGTCCACGCCAGGCATGTCGGCCACCGCCAGGTGGCTGAAAAGCCCTACGGGCTCCAACAGACCCTGGGCGGCCAGGCGGGAGAGCTCGCGCAGGGCATCCCCGAAGGTTTCGGGAGTAAAACCGTTGCGTCCGAAGCCGGTGTCCACCTTGATGTGGACGCGGGCAGGCCTGCCGACCTGATCTGCCGCCTGCGCCGCCATGTCCATGGTCTTCAGGGAACCAACACCCAGGTCGATGTCAGCCTGAATCAGCTGATCGAAGGGGGCGCGATCCCCGTTGAACATCCAGGACAGAATCCGGCAACGGTCGGGGCCGATGCCTGCACGACGCAGACGCAGGGCCTCGCTGGACTGGGCCGTGCCCAGCCAGGTGGCCCCGCCAGCCAGTGCAGCCAGGGCAACAGGGATGAGCCCATGGCCGTAAGCATCGGCCTTGACCACACCCATGACTGCAGCACCGGGGTTCGTGGAATGAACCAGCTTAACCAGGGTGGCCATATTGGCCTTCAAGGTCCGCAAGTCCACGATGATCTGCCCAGGATAGGCCCGAAGAGCTTGCTCGTAATGCCGCTGGCCCTCGGGCCCGGAGAACTGCCATGCCGGTGCTGCACTCAAAGTCATGGCTCCATTGTGCGACGGCGCTGCGACGGTCGGCACCCGCCCTCAGACAGTTACCAAGCGCTTGGCCGCCCTTTCGCGCTCAGCCAGGTCAAGGGGACGATCGTGCCGCTGGTAGGCCACCCGCACGTTCTCGATCTCATTGTTCTCGGGCATGATGATGTTGCCGCAGCGGGTGAAGCCATGGGTCTCCAGGATGTGCTGCATGGCATAGTTCTTCAGTCCCGTATCGGCGCGGATGTTCTCGTACCGGCGCATGCTCCAGTCAAGCAGATCCCCGGCCGCGTGACGCCCCAGCCCCGAGGCGGCCACCCGATGGATGGTGGTATAGGGCCGGTCATCCAGCCAGCTGCCATCGATGACCCGATAATCTGGTTCCGGGTCATGGAAGAGGGCGAAGACGCCTATGATGCGCTCGTGGCTGCCCTTGTGCTCGTCCAACTCAGGTTCAGGGTAGGCGGGATCCCCGGGAATCCGATCCATGCCAGCTGCATCGTCAACCAAGAGCATGGTGTGACCCCCGGCGATGTCCTCGCGGATGCGTTCGGGCAGGGGGTACTTGTCCCCCCACTGACGGGGGTTGCCGGTCTCGGCCATCCGCTTTCTGGCGTAGGCGTAGACGGGCATGATCGCCTCAAAGTCGTCCATGGTGGCATGACGGATCCAACGTGCAGTTTCCATCGCGTACCTGCTCACTGTGGCTACCTCTTTCTCGACCGGTGCGGCAGGGGCAAAACCCGCCCCCGCGATTGCCGAAGTACGAGTGTATCCATCAGGAAGCTGTCACGAAGTGAGTACGCATTGAGCGAATCGGGGAATAGTTTGGGCTATTGTGCGGCCTCTTGAACCCGACTTTCCGAGCGCAGATGACGGGCACGGGTCAGATTGACCACGCTGTGTCGGCTGACCAGTCGAGTCGGCATGACCACATGCCGCTGGAACTCCTTGCCTTGGCGTGCATCAAGAATCATTCCCACCGCCATCCTGGCCATCAAATCAAATGGCTGGTCCACCGTGGTAAGTGAAGGCATCAGATAAGAGGATGGATAGACGTTGTCGAATCCGACCACAGACAGGTCCCGCCCGGGCTCCAGTCCACGTTCGCGCGCTGCTCTGTAGATATTGACGGCTGTCAAGTCGTTGCATGCCAGAATCGCAGTCGGACGTTGAGCACGGTCCAGCAGATCACAGGCAGCTTGGTACCCTCTGTCAGGCAGATAGTCTCCCTGCTGAACCATACCCGACGGCAGGCTGGCACCGATGGCTGCCAGTGCTGCTCGGTATCCTGCAAGTCTGGCTTGCGCGGATTGCACATTCGCCGGTCCAGCGATGACGCCTATGCACCGATGTCCGGCATCCAGAAGACATTTGGCCGCTTGGTATCCGCCAGTCCAATTGTCGAGCGTTATGCTCATGTCCTCATCGCTGACCAAGTCCACCGGATCGACCGCCACCAAGGGGATGCCCCTTGCTTTGAGCACGTTCTTGCCCTCCTGGTCTATGGAGGACATCTGAGTGATCACACCCAGCGGGTTTCGATCAATGATTCCCCTCAGACATTCCTCGGCACGCCTCTGGTGGTCAGTCTGTGTCACCGTCAGAGCCAGACCGGCATCCAAAGCCCACTTTGAGGCATAGCGTATCATCTCGATGGTGCCATTGTTGGCGATATAATCCACCACAAGTTCAATGGTCTGGGCGATTTTGGTACTGACGAGCGGATGCGCATAGCCCTGATCGGCTAAGGCCTTTTCGACTCTCCGACGGGTTTTTGCCGCCACACCCGGTCGACCGTTAATCACCTTGGAGACGGTCGACGCTGAGATGCCGAGCTGCTCGGCTATAGCGCCGACGTGCGGATTGCCGGGTTCCTGTCTGGCCATGTGCATCCTTTCCATTACCCACTTATCGTAACCAACGAAGCTGCAATAGTACCCACGCTGGATTTAGAATTTTTATATTCTTAATTTTCAAATTTCTATTTCTGCGCCTATACTGACGTATACGTTCACAAGATTGGCAAAGGAGCCACGATGAGTACTATCACTGCGGTGAAAACGTATGACTTTCGTTTTCCCACTTCTCTGACCCTGTCAGGATCGGATGCCATGAACAAGGACCCCGACTATTCAGCCGCCTATGTGGAAATACACACCTCGGCTGACGACGGGATCAAAGGCTGTGGTTTGGTCTTCACCATCGGACGGGGCAACGATGTTGTTTGTAGAGCCATAGATTCCATAGGAGAGACTCTGCGCGGCCTGGAGGTTGAACGTCTGCTGGACAGCATGGGTCTTGCCTGGGATTTATTGGTTCATGATTCACAGCTGCGTTGGCTGGGACCCGAAAAGGGAGTCGAGCACATGGCCATCGGCGCACTGCTGAGCGCCCTTTGGGATATGAAAGCCAAAAGGGCGAGAAAACCCCTATGGCTGCTGTTGGCAGAAATGGACCCCGAAGACCTGGTCAACACCCTGGACTTTAGATATCTGTCCGATGCCCTGCGCCCCGAAGAGGCCATAGACATCCTCAAAGATGGGCAATCCGGTAAGAAAGGGCGCATCGAGGACATTCGCCAGCACGGATACCCCGGCTACTCAACAGCACCAGGATGGCTTGGCTACAGCGACGAAAAAATGGTGGAGATCGCCAAACGGGAGACTCAAGAAAAGGGCTTCAAGCAAATCAAGCTCAAAGTAGGCCAGAACCTCGATGATGACATACGCCGCCTGGGACTGGCCAGGGATGCCATCGGCCCCGACGTCCGCCTGGCCGTCGACGCTAATCAGGTCTGGGATGTCCCTCAAGCCATTGATTGGATCAACCATTTCCATGACTTCGACCTGGCTTGGGTCGAAGAGCCCACCAGCCCCGACGACATCATCGGCCACGCAACCATTGCCAGGGCCATCAATCCCATCCCCGTGGCAACCGGTGAACAGATGCAGAACCGCATCATGTTCAAGCAATTCCTGCAGGCCAACGCCTTCGGCATCATGCAGATCGACGCCACCAGAGTGGCGGGCCCACAGGAGATAGTTCTCGAATACCTGCTGGCCCGTAAGTTCCACAAGACAGTCTGCCCCCACGCTGGCGGGGTCGGACTGTGCGAGATGGTCTGCCACTTCGCCATGTTCGACTACGCAGCCGTCTCCTGCACCACACAGGGTCGGATGATCGAGTACGTCGACAACCAGCATGAATATTTCGTGAACCCCGTGCGTATCAGCCAGGGCATGTATCAGGCACCGACCGCTCCCGGCAATGGGGCTGAAATGACCGTGGAGACTGCACAGCGCTACCTCCACCAGGAATGACTTCAGGCACCGTCAATCAAAACTCGGTCCAATCACTGGACCTCAACAAATCAACCATCCATATAGACAAAGGAGTTCTCATGGATCTGCATCTCAAGAACAAGGTATTCATCATCACCGGTGGCTTCAAGGGCATCGGCAGGGGCATCACTCTGCAACTGGCCCAGGAGGGCGCCATAACCGCAGTCATAGACCGTGACGAGTCAGCCAGGGGCCAGTTCTGCAAAGACATCGAGGCCTATACCGATACCTATCGGACTTTCATCCTGGATCTGAATGACACCGACGGCATAGCCCCCATTGTGGAGCAGGTGCACAAGGAATTCGGCCATATCGATGGCATAGTCAACAACGCTGGAGTCAACGACAACAAGGCCTTGGAGACTACTGACTGGCGGGAGTTCGAACATTCCGTGCATGGCAATCTCACCCACTACTACGAACTCATGCATGCCTCTTGTGCCTACCTCAAGGAAAGCCACGGGTCCGTCATCAACATCACCTCCAAAACCGCTGTGACCGGTCAGGGCAAGACCAGCGCCTATGCGGCTGCCAAGGGCGGGATTCTGGGCCTGACCAGAGAATGGGCTGCGGCTTTGGTCCACGATGACGTACGAGTGAACGCCATTGTGGTCTCGGAATGCTGGACCCCGCTCTATGCTGACTGGATCAAGACCTTTGGCGATGAAAAGGCCCAGCAGGCCCGCCTGTCGGTCATCACAGACAAGATTCCTCTGGAGCATCGCATGACCACACCAGAGGAAATCGGGAACACCGCCACCTTCCTACTCTCCGATCGCGCATCACACACCACCGGCCAATGGGTGTTTGTCGATGGCGGATACGTCCACCTGGACCGGGCACTGAATTGAGCTCTGACATGGAAAATACAAATACGCAAAACAAGGGCGGCTCCAAAGCCACCGTGGCCATAACCCTGGTCATCGGACTCTTCTTCATCTGGGGACTGACCATGAACCTGGTCAACGCCCTCAACAGTCCGTTCAGCAACTACATGGAACTGAATAGCACCCAGGCGTCACTGCTGCAGGTGGCCTACTACGGAGCCTACTTCATCATGGCCATCCCAGCTGGAATCATATCCAAGCGATTCGGCTACAAGGGCGGGGTCATCTCCGGACTGATACTGTTCGCGGTTGGAGCATTCATCGTGGTGCCGGCCACAAATATGGCCAGCTACGGACTCTTCCTGTTCGCCATGTTCGTGGTAGCGCTGGGAGCCTCCTCTCTGGAAACCAACTGCAACCCCTACGTCACCAAGTTGGGCGACGAAAAAGGCGAATCCTTCAGACTCAATCTGGCACAGAGCTTCAACGGCGTCGGCAACGTTGTGGGACCTCTGATTCTGGGCGGAGTCCTGTCCAAAACCCTGACCCCAAAAGATCCAGGCTTTGAGCAAGCCAAGGTCAAGTTCCTGTCTGATACCAGAATGATCTATATCGTCATAGGCATCGTCCTGCTGCTGGTGTTGGCTGTTTTCATCGTCTTCAAACTGCCAACACCCCCTGGCGATGACGAGCAGGAAGGGAACACCGGCACCGATTCGGGCACCTCAAGCCTGCTGAAACGCCCTTACTTCGTACTGGGCGTGGTAGCCGAGTTCATTTTTATCGGTTTGCAGGTGGCGGGCATGGCCATGTTCTCCGCTTATGCTCTCAAACATTGGGGCGCTGGCATCACCGCCGGCCTGGCCGCCACACTGTTGGCATTGCTGTCGCTACTGTTCACCCTTGGCCGGTTCCTGACCACTCCGTTGATGACCAAATTCGATGCCGGCAAGATACTGGGCATCTATATGTGCATCACTGCCGTGCTGATGGTTCTGGTATTCCTGGGTCTGGGACGATTCTCGGTCATCTGCTTCCTGATCGCCTATCTGTTCATATCGATCGGCTACCCCACGATCTTCTCGCTGACGCTCAAGGGCATCAGAGGCAACGACGCCAAGACCGGATCTTCGGCGCTGGTCATGAGCATCGTCGGAGCGGCTCTGATTCCACTGCTGCTGGGTGTCATCCAGGATGCCATGGGCATCGAAATCGCCATGCTGGTGACCGTGCCCGGATTCCTCTACATCGCCTGGTATGCCTTCCGTGGGTGCCGTATAGGCCTTAAGCAGGGAGCCTGACATGACGAGACAATTACAGGTCATTGATGCTCACTTCCACATGTGGGATCTTGAACGGCAACATCTACCTTGGCTGGACGGGATGCCATCACTGAACCGGAGCTTTTCTCTTCATGAGCTGGAAGACGAGTACGAGCAGTTGGGAGTGGAATTTTTGGGGGGAGTCTACGTGGAAGTTGACTCGGATGACCCCTTATTAGAGGACCGCTTGGTCTATGAGGACAATGACCCGAAAATTCTTGCCCGAATGCTAAGAGCCCAGGTAGGCCCCTATACGAGGGTGCCCATCAATGCTACGGGCATCAGAGAGCCGTTGCATACTGACTCTGCCCCGCGCGGCCGTTGCATGGAACCCTCCTTCATCGCCGGGCTCCACGCCATGGCTGATAAGGGCCTGCCTTTCGAGCTATGCAACAGGGGGGCAGAACTGCCGGACATGGCTCAGGCATTCTCTCAGGTTCCTTCCCTGACTGTCGTCATGGACCATATGGGCAATATGCCCGACTTGTCGCCGGCCTGCAAAAAAGCCATGCAGGCCATGGCGGCCCTGCCACACTGTTATATCAAGGTATCAGGCGACTTGCCGGTCAATCGAGACATCGTCGCCTTCGTCAGGGACACATTTCCCCCGGACAGGATCCTTTATGCCTCCAACTGGCCGGTAGTCACCGTGCACTCCTCACTCAGGGAACACTGGCAACTGATGCTGGACACCTTTGGCCCTGATGAGGACTTCTTCAAGCACAATGCCATGAGGGCCTATGGAATCGATGCCGATATGCTTACTGTGGAAGGGCGAACATGAGCACATCATCAGCCAAATTCGAGGGAATTTTCTGCCCGTCGATAACCATCAGCGACGATCAGGGAGCCATCGACACTGACCTGTGGGGACGACACCTGGACCATCTGATCCAGGCTGGCATTGATGGGGTGCTTCTGTTTGGAAGCATTGGTGAATTTTATGCCTATGATCTTCAAGAGAAGCGCTCAGCCCTGCAATTCGCTGTCGACCATATACGAGGGCGCATGAAGATCTTCGTCGGGGTAGGCGATACCGACATGGACCGGGTCATGGAGCTGACCAGGTTTGCCGGACGAATCGGCGCCGATGCCGTGGTGGCTGTCAGCCCCTATTATTTCGGCCCTTCGGAACCGACCGCTTACCGATATTTCACCAGCATCGCCCACGCCTCGGCTGTACCGGTGATCCTCTACAATTTCCCGGCTCGTACAGGCAACGACTGCTCTCCGGAGTTGGTCGCGAAACTGGCCCAGGAATGTCCGAATATCGTTGGTATCAAAGACACCGTGGACACGATCAGCCACACACGTCGAGTCGTATCGGCAGTCAGACGTGTCAGCCCTGAGTTCTCGGTGTTCTCCGGATTCGACGAATACTATATGGTCAATCGCATCTGCGGAGGCAACGGTGTTTTATCGGGCCTGACCAACGTGGAACCGGAAACCTTCGTGGCCATGCATCAGTCCTATCAAGAGGGCAATTACCAGACTGCGCTCGACAAGGCCCGACGCATCAACCACCTGATGGCGATTTACGACACTGCGGATTTGTTCGTGTCGGCCATCAAGGGAGCCGTGCGGCTGCAGGGTCTGCCCATCAGCACACGCATCCGAGAACCTGCTATACAGATTGATGACGACCAGATGAAACAGATCGAGACCATACTGCGCAGTTGAGATTTCACCTGTTGCATCGAACGGGGCCTGAGAAAAGGAATTTACCCTTCCTCCGACCCCATTGTTTGTCTGTCAGCGCTCAGACCAGCTTGCGTTCGTAAGGATCGGAGCTGATGCCGGCAGCGACGATGTCACGGCTCCACTGCTTGGCCGAAAAGAGCGAATGGTCGCGGTAGTTGCCGCAGGAGGTGATCTCGGTGCCGGGCACGTCGTCCCAGGTGGCCTTTTCGGCGATGAACTCCAGCGACTCCTTCAGGGCCTTGGCCACATCTTCGGTCGAATGACGACCCCAGGCCAGCAGGTGGAAGCCCGTCCGGCAGCCGAAAGGCGAGCAATCGATATAGCCGGGAATGCGCTCGCGCAGAAGCACGGCGATGGTGTGCTCAATGGTGTGCAACCCGGCAGTTGGAATGGCGTTCTGGTTGGGCTGGACCAGGCGCAGATCATAGTTGGAGATGATGTCTCCCTGGGGGCCCTTCTCCTCGTCGATCAGACGAACGTAGGGCGCCTTTACCTTGGTGTGATCAAGCTGGAAGCTCTCTACAATAGGTTTGTCAGCCATTGTTATTTCCTTTCCTGTCGGGCGCCCGGTATGAAAGGCAACCTTGATGAAGTCATGTATATCTCATGGTAGGCCGACCTGCCTATCAGATCAGGCAGCGCCCATGACTACATTCGCTCCTTTTCTGGCCGAGAACTGGGAGATGACCCCCATGAACTGAGGTCCATACTGCTCCAGCTTGTGCTGTCCCACCCCGTTGACGGCCAGGAAGGTCGCATCATCGGCGGGCCGAAGGCGACACATATCGCGCAGGGCCTTGTCGGAGAAGACGATGTAGGGAGGCTTGCCGATCTCGCGGGCTATGCTGGTCCGCAGTGCGCGCAGTTTCTGGAAAAGTTCCTCATCCTCTGGGCTGGCATCGCTTGCACCGGCCTGATCGAGACCGTCATCGTCGACCGTCGAAGAAGACCCGCCGCCGAAGGCCTTGTCTGAAGTACTCGGGCGTTCCGTCCGTTTGATCTCATAGTGAAAGTCCGGACTGACGGTCTGCGCGGCCTTGGGCCCGAAGTGGACCATGGGCAGCCGTCCTTCGGTGATGTACAGATACCCGTCCGAGGCCATCTGGTTGAGCACGTCGCGGATTCGTGCCTCTGGAACCTGGGCCAGGACGCCATAGCTGGGGCACCGATCCAGCCCGCGCCGAAGAAGGTCCTGCGAGCGCGAGCCACGGAGGATCTGGGCGATCTTTCCGGAGCCGAACCCCTGATTCACATCATGCACGCACCTGCTGATGGCACGGGCCACATCGCTGACGTCGATGGTCTTAAAGGTGCTCAGACAGTTGGAACAGTTCCGACAGCCGCCTCTGCCCGTGTCGGGATGCCCGACCGGGACGGATTTGCCCTTGTCGGCCTCGGCAGGAGAAAGGCCCGCGGCAGCCTGATCCACCTCCTCACCAAAGTACCGCAACATGTACTGGTGAAGGCAACCCGTGGTCCGACAGTAGCCAATCATGACATTGAGCAGACGCCGGTGTTCGGCCCTGACCGCTTCGGCCTGTTCACCGGTCAGTCTGTCGTTGCCGTTGTCCATGTCCAGCAGGCGCCTGCGGGTGACGATGTCGCTCTCGTTCCACAGCAGTGAGCATCTGGCGGGCTCGCCGTCACGTCCCGCCCTGCCAGCTTCCTGGTAGTAGGCCTCGATGCTCTCGGGCATGTTGTGATGGATGACATAGCGCACGTTGGACTTGTCGATGCCCATGCCGAAGGCGTTGGTGGCCACGACCACCTGCACCTTGTCGTTGACGAAGTCCCGTTGCGCCTGCTCCCTGTCCTGGGCATCCATACCAGCGTGGTAGCTGACAGCGCTGACGCCAGCCTTGAGCAGATCATCAGCCAGGGCTTCGGTCTCCTTGCGGGTGGCGCAGTAGACGATGCCTGAGTCATCGCCGTGCTTCAGGGCATACTGGACCACCCAGCGATTCTTGTATTTGCTCTCCAGCTTGATCACATCGAAGAAGAGGTTGGGCCTGTCGAATCCCGTCACCGCCACGTAAGGGTCGTTCAGGCCCAGCATGTGTATGATGTCGCGCCGAACCTTCTCTGTCGCCGTAGCAGTGAAGGCCGCCACCGTGGGCCGGTTGGGCAGGGATCCGATGAAGTCGCCGATGCCCAAGTAGGCAGGGCGGAAGTCCTGACCCCACTGGGATACGCAGTGGGCTTCGTCCACAGCCAGCAGGGAGATCCTCGTATGCTGGGCGAACTCCCTGAATCTGGGGGCATCCAGCCGCTCGGGAGCCACGTAGAGGATCTTGCTGCGTCCCTGGGCAGCCTGAGCCAGGGCCAGGGACTGCTCATCCATATCCTGGGTGGAATTGACGAAGGAGGCCTGGATGCCGGCATCCTCCAACCCGTCCACCTGGTCCTTCATCAGGGAAACCAAGGGGGAGATGACGATGGTCAGACCGTCCAGAAGAGTGGCAGGTATCTGATAGCAGATGGACTTGCCGGCACCGGTCGGCATAACACCCAGGCAGTCCTGCCCGTTCAGGATGGCCTTGACCAGATCCTCCTGACCCGGGCGAAAGGACTCATACCCGAAATACCGCTTCAGCGCCTGTCCTGCATCCTGGATGTCCACCATGGTTCCCCAGTCTATTGCCCCAACAGGAGTCAAGCAGTGGGCGAACGACCATGTGGTCGATCGTCTCCGAGCTTCACGATTCCCCGGTAGCCAATCCAGGAGGTCGTATCCTTGAATCACGGGCAGCTATCGATGACTGGTATTCCGATCGCCTGACAAAGACGGATACCTACAGGGTTGCAGCTGCCAGCAACTGCCGGGTATAGGACTGCCTGGGATGATTGAGGATGGCTTTCACCGGACCCTCCTCCACCACCTTCCCCTGGACGAGCACCATGACCCTGTCTGCTATGTGCTGGACCACGCCCAGATCATGGGAGATGATGATCATGGACATGCCACTTGACGAATCACTCCGCTGCCTGGACTGGGTCATGATGGATTGAAGGGTATGGAGGATCCCGACGCGTGCCGAGACATCGATGGCGCTCATAGGCTCATCGGCCAAGAGTATCCGGGGCTTGACGATCAGGGCCCGGGCTATGGCCGCCCGCTGAGCCTGGCCTCCAGACAGATCCGAGGGATAAGCCGTCATGATCCTGCACGGATCAAGCTGAACCTTTGACAAGACCTCGGCCACCCGCTCAGCAAGGTCTGTCCCACCCTGACGACGATGCCATAGGTGCCCACCCCCCCTGCGCCTGGCAGCCAGAAGAGGTTCGGCGACCGATCGGCCGATGGTCCACCGCGGGTCGAGGGAGGCAAAGGGATTCTGAAAGACCAGAGCAGAGTCCCGGGCAAGCGCCTTGGCGGCCGGAGAACCGTGGAGAACCGGTCTGCCCTGATACATCACCTGTCCGCCATCAGGCCTCAACTGCCCTAGAAGCAGGCGGGAAAGCGTGGTCTTCCCTGAACCGGACTCCCCTATGATCGCCAGGCACTCCCCTGGCAGGAGGGAGACATCGATTCCGTCAACCGCGGCCTTTCGAGCCATGCCGCTTCCGGCGGGAGCATAGACCTTGGTCAGGCCCTTCCCGACCAGGATCGGGTCGACCTGTGCACCATCAGTCGTTCTCATGCTTGCCTCCATCCGCGCGCAGCGTCAATTCTCTGGCCGCCCTCACCAGGGTCCTGCCCTGTGGACTGGATGGGTCGCGCAGAATGCTCTGCGTCTGCCCGCTTTCCACCACTCGGCCCGCGTCAAGGATGTAGCAGTAATCAGCAACCCGGGCCAGGACGGAGAAGTCATGGGTGATGAACAGGAGGGAGGCCCCGCTCTGGTCGACCAGGGAGACCAGCAAGTCCACAATCTGCCGCTGGGTGATGGCATCCAGGGCTGTGGTGGGCTCGTCTGCCAGTATCAGTCTGGGCTTGGTGACCAGGGCCGTGGCTATAGCCGCCCGCTGCTGCTGGCCCCCGGACAGCTCATGCGGATAGGAGCCAGCCAGATCCGCATCCAGACCGACCTGGGCCAACATCTCCATGACCCGTCTGTGCCTTTCCTGGGCACTCAGGCGGTAGTGGCGGCGGAGAGGGAGCTCCACCTGGCTGTAGACCTTTTTGACCGGGTTCAGGGCCGTGGAAGGATTCTGAAAGATCATGCCCATCCGGGAACCGCGCAGGTCCGCCAGGGACCGGTCATCGGAACCAAGAATCTGGAGCCCGTCCACCAGAATGGAGCCGGACAGGGAGGCCGTCAGTGGTGCGGTACCCAGAACGCTGCGGGCGATCATCGACTTTCCGGAGCCCGAGGAGCCGATCAGGCCGACCCGTTGGCCGTCCGCCACCCTGAGGTTCACCCGGTCAAGAATGGTGCGACCACCGATGGACAGACCTAGGCCGTCAATAACCAGCGACATCATCGACCTCCTTCGCCTGTATGGATCGCATTCTCGACGTGATGACCGGAGTCATCCGATTGCGGAGAAGGTGTCTGGCGCTCAGACTGGAGAGCGGATCGTCCGGAGGCAGCCACGGCGACCCTGAACCTGGGGTTGGTGACCGGATCGATGGCATCACGCAAGGCATCACCGAACAGGTTCAGCGCCACCACAACCATGGTGACCACCAGGCCAGGCCAGAGCACGGTCAGCGGAAAGACGTTGATGAACTTGACCGAGGTGGTCAGCGAGTGCCCCCAGGAGGGCAGGCCGGATGGAACACCCACCCCCAGGTAGGTCAACCCTGCTTCAGCCAGAACGGAGGTCCCCGCCGACATGGAAAGCTGCACGCACAGGACCGGAATGACGTTGGGCACCAGATGGGTGCAGAAGATTCTGAAGGACCCGACCCCGCTGTGCCGGGCGGATTGCACGTAGTCCGACTCCGCCGCCAGGAGCGCCTGGGGCCTTACAATCCGGGCCAGGTTGAGTCCGTAGCCGAATCCGCAGGCCACGACGACCACGGCGATGCTGGGTCCCAGGGGAACGGCCAGAATCAGGGCCAGCAGAACCGTGGGCAGGGAAATCAGGGCGTCTACCAGGACCACGACCGTCTGCGATACTCCAGAACTGCGCGAGACCATGGCCATGACCAGAAGAAGCCCCAATACGCCCGACAGGATGACCGCCAGAAGGCTGATGACCAGGTTGGTTGCCGACCCCGCCATCAGCCAGGAGAGGATGTCTGCTCCTGTACCATCCGTTCCCAGAAGGTGGGCGCGGCTGGGGGCCTGCCAGATCCGGTACCCGTCGGTGGTCCAGATAGGGACCGGGGTCCAGAACTTGGAGACCAGGGAGACCAGGATCCATATGGCCAGAATAATCAGCGAGTACCGCCCCGAGGCCTTGCACCACATGCTGGCCAGCACCACCCGCATCCGCCCGAAGAATCCCAATCGGCCGGGGAAGGCGGCCTTCAATCCCAGATGAGGCCTGTCTGTATGCACCCAGCTCATCAGTCAGCCACCTCCTGCCTGGCCACACCTCGAAAACGCGGATCGATCAGCCTATGGACAACGTCCACCAGCAGTCCCAGGAAGAGGAAGAAGGCCGCCAGAAGAAGCAGCTCAGACTGAACGGCCGGAAGATCCCGGTTGCCCACGTCAGTGACCAGCATGGAGCCAAGTCCCGGCAGGGCGAACAGGTTCTCGCTGACCATGACCCCGGTGATCATCTCGGCCATGGTCAGCCCAATCACCGAGACCAGCTGGGGGGAAGCCAGCCGCAGACCGATCCGCAGGGCGGCCTGGGTTCGGGTCATTCCGCAGGCCATGCCCATGTCCACATACCCCGAAGAAAGCATGTCGCCCAGCAGAGAGCGGGTGTACCGCATGATGCCAGCGCCCACGATGATTCCGGTGGACAGAGCGGGCAGAATCAAAGCTGCCAAGGCCTGCCCAGGCTGAGCCCAGCCGAGAGCAGGAAAGCCCTGGGAGGGCAGCAAACCAATCAGGCCGCTTCCCTTGGCGAAGAGCATGATCAGCAGCAGTCCTGACCAGAGGGCCGGTACTGATCCGCCCACGATGGCTGCCATGTGACTGAAGGACTGCATCCGCGGCGAGCGCGCCAGGGCGGCTGCGCAACCCAGGGGGATGCCCAGCAGCAGGGCCACGCCCAGTCCCAAAAGAATCAGCGGGAAGGTGATCTGGGCCCGGATACCCACCTGGGAGGCGATGGAACGGTTGGTCAGAATGGACCTGCCCAGGTCCCCTTGCAGAAAGCCGCTGACCCAATCCAGATACTGCCGGGGATAGGAGCGGTCCAGGCCCATCTGCCGACGCAGCCGGTCGACCCGCTCAGGCGGGGCATCCAGCCCGGCCATGACGGCGGCCACATCCCCTGGCAGGATACGCAGGGCCAGGAAGATCAGCAGGGAGATGCCCATCAGCGCCAGGATGAAGAGCACCAGGCGCCGCATCAGGAATCTAGCCATGGTCATCCTCGCCTGTAGATCAGGTCGGACAAGGGCATGAGGGACTGGTTCAGGTCGACCGGGAAGCCTTCCAACCCCGTCCGCCAGGCCGTGGTCACCCGGTAGTTGAAGAGCCAATCCGCCGCCGCATCGCTGCTGACAATCCGTGCGGCCTGGGCCAGGAGCCTGTCGGAGTCATCGGCGGAGGTCGTGGCCATGGCCTTCTGGTAGAGATCCTGGACCTGACGATTGTCATAGTTGTAGTAGTAGTTAGGGTTGGCCCACTGATGGAAGTCGTGGCTCTCGCCATGATCCACCAGAGACAGGTCGTAGTCCTTGTTGGCATGCACGTCCTGCAGCCAGACCGAGAACTCCACCACCCTGACATCCAGGTCGATGCCCACCTGACGCAGCTGCGAACGCAGCTGATCGCCCAACTCGCTGCCATAGGTGTTGGCGTAGGTCAACCGCAGCTTGAGCCGGTGCTCGGGACCGTACCCGGCCTGGGCCAGAAGCCGCCGTGACTGCTCCGGATCGTGGGGGTAGAGCCCGGTCAGATCCCGATAGCCGGGATCCAGGGAGGGTATGGGGCCGCCTAGGGCCCTGTCCGATCCGCCCCGGGAGGCGATCAGCTGCCGATGGTCGATGGCATGGCGGATGGCCTGGCGCACCCGCGGGTCGGATGTGGCGGCACCCTTGCCGTTCATGGCCAGGACGTACTTGTCGGTGTCGTCGCCCGCCTTGACCTGGAAGTCGGGGTTCTCGCGGAAGGGACTGGCCAGGTTCTCGGTGATCGGAGCCAGCACCTGCACATCCCCGCTGCGCAGGGCGTTGACGGCGGCGTTGTCGTCATTGAGATAGCGGATGACAATTGTTGGCGTCTTGGGCTTGTCGCTGCCCCAGTAATGCGGATCGGCCTTGAGGGTGACCGAATCGTTTGGCCGAAAGTTTTCCAGCAGGTATGGGCCGGATCCCACGGCCTGGGTCTTCATGTCGTAATGAGCCCGCCGGTCAAGGACCAGGCCGGCCCGGCCGCTCAGCTGCCAGAGCAGATCCTGGTAGGGTCTGGAAAGCGTCAGGCGCACCGTCAGCGGATCTGTGGCCTCAACGCCCTGGAAGCCCTCCAGCATCTCGCTGCCCTGATAGTGGCCTTCCATGAGCCCACGAATGGAGTCAACCACGTCCTGGGCCCGAAGAGCATGACCGTTGGAGAAGCGGATGCCCTCATGCAGGTGGAAGGTGTAGACCAGGCCGTCCTCGGAGACATCCCAGGTCCTGGCCAGGCCCGGACGCACCCGGTTCCGGGAATCCCGTGACACCAGGCCCTGATAGACGTTGCCGATCAGAAGCTGATCCAGCGCTGTGCCCGACTGGTTGCGGATGTCCAGATTGGTGGGAGCCAGCTTGAGCCCCACCGTGACCGTATCCGCCACGATTCCTCCCTGAGCCGGACCGGCGGATCCACGATGCCCGGTCCACAGGGAGAGAGCCAAGGCCAGAGCCAGCAGGAGGCTGAGCAGCTTCCAGGGCAGGGTGTTGCCACCCGACCTCATGGGCCTGATCCTGGCGTTGAGTTCGGGATCGGTGCTGGGTCCCGACTCCTGGGCCGCGTCTGTATCTGTTGCGGTCACGCTGCCGTGGGCATGCGTGCCGTGTCGATCTGCATTCATTGACAAATCCTTATGCTGCGGTTGACCGCCGTTCTGGTCGATCACCGCCCACCAGCATACTCCCTGAAGCCATCACCTGGGCTTATGCGCTTAGGATGGATTCGGAAAGCGCCACGCGCCCGGACGACGGCAGGGAGGAAAAGACATGCTGCTGGCCATCGACATCGGCAATACCAACATCGAGGTCGGATTCATGGAGGGCGACCGGGTCGCCGCCTCCTACAGACTGACCACAAGGATCGATCACACGGCCGATGAGTTCGGGCTTCTGTTGGGACAGCTCATGGCCCTGGCCGGCTACAGGACTGCGGATGTGCAGGATGCCATCATCTCCTCAGTGGCTCCTGCGGTCATGCACGCCTTGAGGTCCTGCTTGATCCGTTTCTTTTCCATCGACCCCATGGTGGTCGGCCCCGGCGTGAAGACAGGCATGAACATCCGATTGGCCGACCCGCGCTCCCTGGGCGCCGACTGCCTGGCCGACTGCGTGGGCGCCTTCCACCGCTACGGAGGGCCGGTCCTGGTCATCGACTTCGGCACAGCCACCACCTTCAACTATGTGGATGCCAAGGGCGCCATACGCTCAGGCCTGATCGTGCCGGGCATCCGCTCAGGGGCCCAGGCCCTTGCCGGTCAGACCGCCCAGCTGCCCCAGGTGGAGATCACCCGTCCGCAGACCATCATGGCCACGGGCACCAGGACGGCCATGCAGGCCGGGCTCTACTACAACTTCCTCGGCGGCCTGGAGCGGATCATCCGCCAGTACCGCAGCGAGATAGGCCGGGACTTCCACGTAGTGGCCACGGGCGGCATGGGTCGTACCTTCTCAGAGGACACCGACCTGATCGAGGTCTACGACCCCGAGCTGATCTTCACCGGCATGTACAGGATTCACCAGCTCAATGCCGATGGCCGACCACACGCTGCACCAGCGCACCATTGACCTGCAAATCGGCCTGCTTGCCATCCCCGGCGATGCTGGCCAGCGAACCCACCAGGACCTGGCCTTCCAGCTGAACCTGCACCGGATGCCTGGTCCGGTTGAACAGAAAAACGAAGCGCGTACGATCATCCTTGCTGACCCGCTCCACTCTCAACAGATCGGGATTGCCCTGGGCCGACCTCATATCGGCCACATCCAGGGCCTTCAATAGGGCAGGAAGGACCTTGGCCAGATCCCGGGCATCCAGACGGCAGCCCAGGTAGGCGGCCTTGCCATGACCCCAATCATGGACGGTCATGGCCGGTATGCCATCCATCCCTGTCCAGGGATCGGCCCGGTAGCCTGCCAGGACCTTGGTGTCCTTGTCCAGGTTGCCGATGACATCGGCCCAATCGTGTGCGGTGACCCCGTCGGTCAGGTCCAGATGGTCCTGCAGACCGGGCGTGCCGGGAGCCATGGGTACGAACTCCTCGACCGACAGCCCCAGCAGGTCCCGAAGCGGCCCCGGATACCCGCCGGTCCAGACACGGTCCTGCTCGTCGGCGATACCGCTGCCCCAGGTGACGATCAGCCGCCCTCCACTATGCACATACTTGTGCAGCCGTTTGGAGAGTTCGGCGTCGATCAGGTAGAGGGCCGGCAGGACCACCAGCGGATACTCCTCCCAGGTGGCCCTGACCGGCAGGACATCAGGCCGGATGGCGTTGTCCAGAAAGGCCCGGTACCAGACCGGCGGCTCCTGGCCATGCTCGACCCGGTCGCTGGGCGAGGACGCGTGGGAGCTGGCCCACTGGCTTGCGTAGTCGAGGACCAAGGCTACCGGGGCCTTGGCCAGCGTAGTGCCAGCCAAACCGGCCTGCGAGAGCCCCTGCAGGTCCCCACCCAGCTGGCAGACGTCGCGGAAGACAGCCGTGTCCTCGCCGGCATGGGGCAGCATGGCCGAGTGGAACTTTTCCGCGCCGGCCCGGGACTGTCTCCACTGGAAGTAGCAGATGGCATCAGCACCGAGTGCCAGGTGAGCCAGGGAGTCGCGCTCCAGTTGTCCAGGCTCCTTGCGGGGATTGACCGGCCGCCAGTTGACGGCCGATGTGGACTGCTCCATAAGCCACCAGGGACGTCGGCGGGCAATGGCGTCCACCAGGCTGGAGGAATAGGCCAGCTCCTCCAGATGATCCCTGCCTGGCGTCGCGTAGTGGTCATTGGCCACAAAGTCCACCTGGTCGCCCCAGTCGTCGTAGTCCAGGGTAAATCCGCCGGCGCTGACCATGAAGTTGGTGGTCAAGGGTATATCCGGGGTGATCTCAGCCAAGGTGTCACGCTCGGCCATGTAGAAATCCTTGAGGGCGTCGGAACTGAACCGCTCGAAGTCCAGCATGCGGCCCGGATTCTGGAAATTCCCCTGGCCGATGAAACGCGGGGGCAGAATCTGCGAGAAGTCGCTCAGCTTCTGTGACCAGAAATCCGTGCCCCAGGCGCGGTTGACGGCGTCGATGTCCTTGTAGCGGCGACGACACCAGCGTTGGAAGGCCCTCATGGCATCGTCGGAATAGTCGAAGCGATTGTGACAGCCATACTCATTGCCAACATGCCAGGCCACCAGATAGGGGTTGTCCCGGTAGTGCTCGGCCATGGCCCGGCAGAGCTTCAAGGCGTAGGAGCGGAAGATCGGCGACGTGGGCCGCCAGTGCTGCCGGGCCCCGGGCCAGACCGTGTCGCCTCGCTCGTCCCTGAGCAGGACTTCGGGATGGGCCTGGGTCAGCCAGAGCGGCGGCGAGGCCGTGGCCGAAGCCAGGTTGACCCCGATGCCGGCACGACCAAGCTTGTCGATGATCCGGTCCAGCCAATCGAAGTCGAAAACGCCCTCGCTGGGCTCGATACGCGACCAGGAGAAGACCGCCAGGGCCACCACGTTGACCCCTGCCTTGGTCATCAGCCTGACATCCTCATCCCATGTATCCTCGGGCCACTGGTCGGGGTTGTAGTCGCATCCGTACCAGAGGGACTGCTGACCCTTGAGATGCTTGGGCCATCGATAGGGCCGCCGTGTCGGTATGCTCATGGGTAGAACCTCCTGGTCCATCTCAACCCTCGGACGGGGATGCCTGCCGCGTCCACGTTGTCCCGCAGCTCCGGTATCCCCTGACCATTATGTCCCACCAGGCTGACTGTTCAGGCTTCTTCTTGAGAATCGAAGGGAACGGAGGAGGTGAAGATGCGTTTAACCCCGGTGAAGGGGTCGGTGAACTCCAGACGACGTGCCACCAATTGCAGTGGCCGGGAGAAGTCGTCGTAGGCCCGGGTCTGGACTCTGGGGTAAAGATCGTCGCCCACGATGGGCAGGCCCAGAGCGTTCATGTGCACACGAAGCTGATGGGTCTTGCCGGTCTGCGGATAGAGGGTGTAAATGGCCAGACATCCCCGGCCCGCCGTCAGCTCGACCCTGGTGACGGCATTGACCGGTCCACGCTCCTCCCAGGCCTGGAGAATCCCTCGGCGTTTCATCACCCTGGAGCGGCGCTCCAGCGGGAAGACCCGGGGCGGATCCAGGCGTCGCACGATGCCGGTCCGCGGGCGAACCATGGGTCGCACCGGCGCCAGGCACTGGTAGACCTTGCGCACGCGATGCTCCTGGAAAAGCATCTGGTAGGCCCGCCTGGCAGCCGGATCTCGCACCAGGACCAGCACGCCCGCAGTGGCCCTGTCGAGCCTGTGGGCGGGTATGATGTCGGGCTCCCCATACAGCTGGCGCATTCGAATCAGTACGGTGCCCGCGTACCACATCCCCCTGGGCATGGTAGCCAGAAAATGGGGCTTGTCGACCACAATGATGCGACGGTCCTCGTAGATGACTCTGGGTTCGAAGGGAATCAAGGGCTCATCCAGAACGATCCGATGCCCCCGCTGCTCGGACCCGACGACCATGGACAGCCTCTATTCCACAGTGACCGACTTGGCCAGGTTGCGGGGCTTGTCCACGTCCAGACCCTTGAGCCTGGCCATGTCCAGGGCGAACAACTGCAGGGGGACCACATCCACCAGAGGGCTGAGCAGGGTCGGGCAGGGCGGCCGCCAAAAGACCACGTCAGCATAGCGGTCGGCATCCGGATCGCCCTCCTCAGCCACGACGATGGTGAAGGCGCCGCGGGCCTTGACCTCCTCGATGGCCGAGATGACCTTGTCGTGCAGCACATTGCGGCCCCGGGCGCTGGGAACGATGACCACCACGGGCTCCCCCGGCTCCACCAGGGCGATCGGGCCGTGCTTGAGCTCGCCGGCGGCGAACCCCTCGGTAAAGATGTAGGCGATCTCCTTGAGCTTGAGCGCCCCCTCCAGTGCCACCGGATAGCCCACATGCCGCCCCAGGAAGAGGAAGGAGCGGGCCTTGGACATGCGCTGAGCCGTCTGGCTGATGACCTCGGCCTGGCTGTCCAGCACCTTTTGGATCTTGGCAGGCATGGCCTTGAGGTTGTCGATGGTCTGGTGGATCTCGTCCCGGTACATGGTTCCCTTGACCTGGGCCAGGTAGAGCCCCAGCAGGTAGGCCGCCACAATCTGGGCCAGGAAGGCCTTGGTGGAGGCCACAGCCACCTCGGGGCCGGCGTGCGTGTAGAGCACGGCATCGGACTCCCTGGGGATGGTCGACCCCTGGGTGTTGCAGATGGCCAGAACCCGTGAACCCTGTTCGCGCGCATGCCGAAGCGCCATCAGCGTGTCCATGGTCTCCCCGGACTGGGAGATGGCCACGACCAGGGTGCGCGGGGTCAGAATGGGATCACGGTAGCGGAACTCGTGGGCCAGCTCGACCTCCACCGGGATGCGGACCCAATGCTCGATGGCGTACTTGGCCACCAACCCTGCGTAGGAGGCCGTTCCGCAAGCCACGACAATGATCTTGTCGATCTGGCGGAAGACCTCCTCATCGATGTGGACCTCATCCAGATCCAGGTCGCCCGACTCGTCGTACCGGCCCAGCAGGGTGTTGGAGACCGCCGCGGGGTCCTCGTGGATCTCCTTGTCCATGAAGGAGTCCCATCCGCCCTTTTCGGCAGCCGAAGCATCCCAATCAATGGTGTAGCGGCGGGGATGCTCCACAGGATGCCCCTGGAAGTCGGTGACCAGGACCTGGTCCGCGCTGATGCAGACAGCCTGGTCCTGCCCCAGCTCCATGGCCTGACGGGTATAGGCCACGAAGGCCGCTACATCGGATCCCAGGTAGTTCTCCCCGTCCCCCAGGCCGACCACCAGCGGTGAATCGTGTCGGATGCCCACCACCAGATCGGGCTGCCTTGAGTCCACGGCCAGGATGGTGAAAGCTCCTTTGAGCATGCGGGCCAGCCGCCTGATGGCTTCGAAGATGTCGGGCTGGCCGGTGGCATCGATAATCTCCTGGGCGATCTTGCCCAAAAGCTTGGCGGCCACCTCGGTGTCCGTGGAGGATACGAAGGTGTACCCCTCGGCCTCCAGGTCCAACCGCAGCCTGGAGGCGTTCTCGATGATCCCGTTGTGGATCAGCGCGACCTTGCCGTCACGGCTGATGTGGGGATGGGCGTTGACGTCAGTGGGTTCGCCATTGGTGGCCCAACGTGTGTGGCCGATACCCACCGTGGCCTCGGGCATGGGCTTGGCCTTCAAATCTGCAATCAGGTTGCCCAGGCGCCCGGCCTTCTTGCGCACGGCCACCCGCGCCATCCCAGGGGCAGCCAGGGCCACTCCGGCCGAGTCATAACCCCGGTACTCCAAGCGTTCCAGACCCTTGAGGCAGACCTCCAGGGGCCTGCCGCAGGCCGTCCGTACCGATCCCGCATAACCGACGATTCCGCACATGGGCCCCAGTTTAGCCATGGGAATTCCGCCGCTGCCCGTCCGAAAGGCTTCTTGCCGGAATTTCTACAACCTGAACCCTGCCTGCTTCTAGAGCACGGTATGCAGGAATTCAGCGAACCTCTCGGTATGAGGATGGTCGATGATGTCAGGGCCTCCCTGTTCCACCACGACGCCCTGGTCCATGAAGACGATCTGCTCGGCCACCTCGCGGGCGAAGCCCATCTCATGGGTGACCACCACCATGGTCATGCCCTGTTGAGCCACCTGCCGCATGACCCCCAGGACCTCCCCCACCAGCTCCGGATCCAGGGCCGAGGTGGGCTCGTCGAAGAGCATGATGTCGGGGTGCATGGCCAGTGCTCGCGCGATGGCCACACGCTGCTGCTGGCCGCCGGAGAGCTGGGCGGGATAGTAATCCATCCTGTCCTCCAGCCCCACACGTTCCAGCTGGGCCTGTGCCTCCTTGCGGGCATCGGTCTTGGGAACCCGTCCCACATGGACCGGCGCCTCCATGACGTTCTCCAAGGCGGTCATGTGAGGAAAGAGGTTGAAACGCTGGAAGACCATCCCGATCTTGGAGCGCTGCCTGGCAACGGCCTTGTCGTCCAGGGTCTGCAGCACAGGGCCCTTGCCGGTATCGATCTTCCGGTATCCGGTCAGCTCGCCGTCCACATAAATCTCGCCGGCTGTGCGGGTCTCCAGCTGGTTGATCAGCCGCAACAGCGTTGACTTGCCTGAACCGGAAGGTCCCAGGACTGCCGTCACCGTGCCGGGCATGACCTCCAGGTTGATTCCCCGCAGCACATGCTGATCGCCGAATACCTTGTGCACATTCCTGATGACGATGGCCGGATCCTTGCCGCCTTGACCGTCCTTCTTGGTCTGCCTGTCCTCGTCCATGATTCTCCTCCTGCGCTCAGGCGTTCAGCCCGGCCATCATGACCTTGTTGACCTTGTCAGTCTCCTGACGGGTCTGCGGGTCCTCGCCATCCTTGCCGTCCTTGGTCCCCGACCCGACCAAGGGCCGCGAGTCGAAGCCCTTGCCATAGTGCTTTTCCAGCTGGGCCTGGATGACCATGAGAACGGAGGTGATGACCAGGTACCAGATGCAGGCCACAATCAGCAGCGGGATGGTCTTGTAGATGCGGTTGGCGATGGCGTTGGTGGCGAACTGAAGTTCCAGGGTGAAGGGCACGGCAAGAGCCAGGGATGTGGTCTTGAGCATGCCGATGGTCTCATTGCCGGTGGGCGGCACGATGATGCGCATGGCCTGAGGCAGGACAATCCGCCGCATGATCATGGACGGCGGCATGCCCAGTGCCTTGGCTGCCTCCTCCTGGCCGGGGTCCACAGCCTCGATGCCGGCACGGACGATTTCGGAAAGATAGGCGGCCTCGTTGAGTCCCAGGCCCAGCACTGTGGCCACTGTGGCGTTCAGCACGGTCTTGGTATCGATGCTCCAGAATTCGGGACCGAAGGGGATCCCGATGGCCAGCTTGGGAATCAGCACGGAAAGCAGGCCCCAGAAGACCAGCTGGGTATATACAGGAGTACCGCGGAAGAACCAGATGAAGAACCAGCTGACCCAGCGCAGGACCGGATTGGACGATTTGCGCATGACCGCCAGGATGATGGCCAGGATTGTGGCCAGGACCATGGCGTAGACGGTCAGCAGAAGGGTCCACTTGATGCCGTCCAGGACGTGCTCGTTGAAGAGGTACTTCCAGACCGTGGGCCAATCGAAGTTGGGATTGGTCACCATGCCGTGGATCAGCATGGCCACGAAGATGGCCACGATGACGGCAGCAACGATCGGCCCCGGCTTGCGCACCGGCCTGGCATGTATTCTGCCGGGGATCTGAATCTGGTCCGTCCCCTTCTTGGTATGCATCTCCTGCTTCCTTCCGCACTGCTGTACTTGTTGAGGCCTGATCTACTGCCTAACCACCTGCTGAGGCGCGGGTCGCCCGATATGACGACCCGCGCCTGGCCTTGCCTCAGTCAGAGACCGCAGGGTTGATCTCGGCCTTTTCGATCGCACCGCTCTGGACGCCCCAGTTCTTGAGGATCTTGGCGTAGACGCCGTCGTCAATCAACTTCTGAAGAGCCGCCTGGGTGGCTTCGGCCATGCCGCTGCCCTTCTTCAGAGCGGCACCTTGCAGGACGATGTCGGTATCCTTGCCCAGCTTCTCCAGCTGTCCATCGGTCTGCTTGATGGCATACCCGGTCACCTGGGAATCGGCGTAGAAGACGTCGATCTTGCCATTGACCACTGCCGTGGCGGCATCGGTCTGCTGCTTGTAGGACTGCACATCCACCGGCTTCTTGCCCTTGGCCTTGCACTCGGCCGAGATCTTGTCGGCTGCCTGCTGCTCTTCGATGGTCCCGGTTTGCACGCCGACCTTGACGCCGCAGATGTCGTCAGGATTGATCTTGGAGGGGTTCCCCTTCTTGACGGCGAAGGCCGTGCCCGCCTTGAATGTGGTGACGAAGTCGACCGACTGCATCCGCTCCTTGGTGATGGTGAAGCTGGAGATGCCCGCGTCATACTTGCTGCCGATGGCCGGGATGATGGTATCGAAGGAGGCGCTGACCATCTCCCCCTCGAGCCCCATGACCTTGGCAATGGCGTTCGACAGGTCCACGTCATAGCCGATGGGGGTCTTTCCATCCTCATTCATGAACTCGCCAGGCGCATATGAGGTCTCCATACCCACGGTCAGCTTGCCGTCCTTGGAAACTGACTCGGGCACCTTGGCCGCAATGGCCGGATCCTTCTTGATGCCACTGACGTCAAAAGCCGCTGGATGGGAGCTGGTGGTGGCCTTGCCCGACGCACTGCTGGTGTCCGCCTCGTCAGTGGTTCCGCAGGCTCCGATGGAGGCCAGCAGGGTGATACTCAGAGCCGCCGCCAACACCGCCTTGATCTTGCCCATGTCTTCTCCTCTTCCGGACCGCCCCGAAGCGACCCCTCATTGCTCTTGAGTGACATGCACTATTATGCACACATTTGTATTTTTATGCATACAGAATAAGATTAATGCGATATTACTGACTGCTTATCCTGATGTTTTTGGCTCAATAGCAGGCCAAAGATGCTATTCAAGACTGCCTATCGCCATCAGCCCCGGGCGTGTCGAGCCTGCATAGAGCAGGCAGACTTAAACGGGCGACTGTCGGTTTGTTGAGGAACTGGAAAATTGATCTGTGAACTCAGCCGCGCCGGTTGCGGTAACGCATGGCCCTTTGGGCCTCACGGCGATCCTGCTCCTCCCGCAGAGACTGGCGCTTGTCATACTCGCGCTTCCCTCGGGCCACAGCGATCTCGACCTTGACCTTGCCGTCCTTGAAATACAGACTCAAGGGAACGATGGTATAGCCCTTGGCCTGAATCTGCCGCTCCAAGCGAACAATCTGCCGGGCGTGGAGGAGCAGCTTGCGCTTGCGCTTGGGTGCGTGGTTGTTCCAGGTGCCATTGAGGTACTCGGGGATGTTGGCGTTTTCCAACCAGACCTCGTGCCGCCGGTCAATGCTGACGAACGACTCGGCCAGGGAGGCACGCCCCTCGCGCAGAGACTTGACCTCGGTCCCGGTCAGCGCGATGCCGGCCTCGTACCGATCCTCGATCTGGTAGTCATGACGGGCCCTGCGGTTCTGGGCAATCATCGACGTGCCGGTTTCCTTAGCCATAATATCCTCCTCCTGATCGCGCCAAGGAGGCTACCTGGCACTCCGGACAGCGATAATACCGTTCCAAGCGGCGGACCTGGCCCTCATCGGCATCAGTAATGAATGTATTGGTAGTTGCCTGCCCCATAGACCGTTTCATAGGTAGGGAAGGAGGCGAAGCCTGCACCTCCTTCGGAGATGAGTACCGATCCATCTGCATTGACCCGCTCGACCACAGCCACGTGGCCATAGGTCCAATTGGCGTTCCAACGAGTTACCCGCTGGCCACGGGCGAAGACCATGGCAGCACCGACATGGGGAGTATTGTTGACTAAATAGCCCAATTTACGTGCATTGCCAGCCCAATCAGCCCCATTACCCATATAGGATCCCACAGGAAGAGACAGCTGCGAGCGGCGTTTATAGGCCCAAAGTGTACACTGTGGGTAAGAATAAGCACTACCGCCCACTGTATTGCCAGTATTATGGCCATAACAGAATCCAGAACCTGAAGGACAGCTACCGGGCACCGCATAATTCATACCGGAGGCGCCGCTACCGCCACCGTTGCCTCTACCGCTATTACCACCGCCGCCATTGTTACTGGGCGGGGCAGGCCGTGGATTCCGTGCCGGACGGGATCCGCCGCCATTGCTGATCTGCTGGGCTCCTCCGGCATGCGGGTCAGCTCTGCCGCCCGCATTGCCGGTGTTCAGCGAGTCAATCATGGATTCGGTGGCTACAATTTCTGCAGCCTCTCGGGCAGACTGTGTGGTCAGGGCAGCCTTTTGACTCTCCAGCTGCTTACGTGCTGCGGTCCCCTGGTCACGCAGGGCCTGCAGGTGGTCCTGCTTGGCCTGAGCCGCCGCTACAGCCTGCTGGGCCACCGCCTGCTGTTGATCGGCCTTGGCCTTGAGCGTGCTAATCTGCTCCTCGATGGCCTCCAGACGCTGCTTGCGGTTCATGGAGGAGTTAAGGGTATTGGCTGCATCGTTGGCCGCATTGGCTTCGGACCTGGTTACAGCCGCATCGGACTGCATCTTGTCTACAAAATCCTGGGTACTTGAAGACTTGGTCACCACATCCATGATCTGAGAAGTCTCGGACCCATGAAAACTCTTTCTGGCCATCTGTGCCACGCCAGCCTTGGCATCGTCATAGTCGAGGCCGGTCTGACGTATCTTAGCCTCCAGGTCTGCGCGATCCTTGCGGGCAGCCTCCAGGCGGTCGTTGGTGGCCTGAACCAGGCTGTCGGCCTGTTCGGCCTGCTGCTGGGCATCGTTAGCGCTTTGCTGCGCAGCCGGAATCTGGTTGGAGGTCAGATCATCAAGGCTCAATATCTGGTTGGCAAGTTGGGCGCTGACACCAGCCAGCTTGCTCTTCAGGGCCGCGTGGTTCTGAACTTGCTGCTGGTAGCTGCTCCAGTCGGCTCGGGCAGGTTCGGGGGCTACTGACAGTCCGAGGATTCCGCCGCCCAGCATCATGGCCAACGATCCGACGAGACCGCAAATAGCCTCCCACTGTTTGGTACGATTCATGGTCAAGTCCCTCACTATCGTTTTCCATGCTAGTCACCATTATGACAGAGATTGCGCCCCCAATCGATTGGCCAGTCGCCGAAAATCAGGTCCGCAAATACCGCCGCAGGGAGATGGAGGAGGCCAGTGCGGACAAGAGCATGGCCCCCAGGATCAAGGCTGGCGCTATGAGCAGTACTGTGGACTGGTTCACAAAAGGCATCCATTGGACCGTGCGAGCCAGCCAGTCGGTAATGAAGAGCTTGACGATGGCGCTCAGGGCTCCGACAGCCAGAATCGAACCCAGCAGGGAGGCCACCACGCCCTCCAGGATGAAGGGCAGCCGGATGGTCCAGTTGGAGGCTCCCACCAGTCTCATGATCTCCGTCTCGTTCCGACGGGAGGCGGCGCTCATTCTGATAGTGGTGCCGGTCAGCAGAATGGCCACAATCACCATGACCACAGCCAGGACCAGAGTGACCGCCGTGGCCCTGTTGAGAATTTTGAAGACCGGGTCGAATATCTGACGCTGGTCGGAGACCTCTTCTACGCCATCGCGTCCGGACAGCACCTCGGAGACCACCTGGTACTTGGTCGGGTCCTTGAGCTTGAGCCGCAGGGAGGCCTGCATGTCCGCCGCGGTCATGGTCCTTCCCTCGTAGGTACCGTCAGGGTACTGCTTGAGGAAGGTGTTCTTGAAAAAGTCCTCACGGCTCTGATAGGTGATCTTGGCCACGGAGTCGCTCAGCTCGTTGTTAATGGTGTTCTCCAGCTTGACAATCTCATCATCGGTGGGCGCCTTGCCGGTCGCGCACGAGGCCGCCTGGCTGGTGCCGTCCGGGCAGAGCCAGACCACCACCTCCACCTGGTCGTACCAGTCTCCCTTGGCCTTGCTGATTTGAGCCTGCATGAGGCCCGAGGCACCTATGAACAGAAAGGAGATGAAGGTGACCAGCATGACCGAGAGGATCATGGACCCGTTGCGGCGCAGGTTGTCCCAGGTGCTGGAAAGGATGAACCGCAGTCTCATCGTGCCGCCTTCTTCTTGTCATCATGCTCATCCCGAGCCTGTGCGTCGTTCTCTCCATGGGACTTCCTGGCCGCCTTGGGGACTTCAGGCGGAGCAGGAGGAGCCGGCGGGGCCCCCATGGACTTGATGTCATGATGATTTTCGCTCGTTGAGACCTTTTTATTGCTCCTGGCCTTGTTGGAGGTCTGTTTTGAGAATTTGAGGTCGTCCCGCTTCTTCCGGCCTGTAGTCTGACCGGATTTGCCGGTCGGTTCTGCCGGGCTGGAGCCATCAGACCCCGCGGGCTGATTGGGCCTCTTGAACCGTTGTTCAGAATCAGAGGATTCGGCTGAAGAGCTCTTCAAGTGTGGACGTTCCTCGGTCTTTTCATGCTTCTGAGGCTGGCCATCACTGTCTCGTTTATCCCCCTGGCCACGGTCAATGCCTTGTTTCCCGTCCTGCTTCCGAAGGCCCGGATCTTCAGTCTGCCGATCCTGGGACCCGCTTTCAGCGGTCACCTTGGGTTCGGCAACATCCGAACCAGGCGCGGACTTCCGAGATTTTCTGGAGGCTGTACGTTCCGCACGGGGATGATTGGCGGACTCATCACGATCAGTTCCTGCCTTGTCGCGGTCCCTGTCCCTGGAATCGTCACTCGATTGACCTGATCGACCCTGGCTGCCCTGGGCCGCAGGCCTGCGGAACCGCTCATCCGAGTCAGAGCCTTTGCTCCGATCGAGCTGCCCTGCACCGGCGTCTTCGTGCTGACCGAGATCTTCCTGGGCGGACTCAAGGCTGCCCAGACCCTTGCCCCAGGTCAGGGTGTCCTCCACCGAGGTGAAGACCTGTCCATAACGCCCGGTTCTGCCCGAATGCATGGACTTGGCCAGACGCGCGATCCCCTCGTCGCCATACTGACCCTGGTTGACGGCCTGTGCAACCGCTTGGACCACCTGCTTGGCCCCCTTGGTCCCATCCGCGATGGGCTCGGTAGCCGAGCTGTTCCCATCCTGCACAACGACCTGCACCGGACGGCGCCCTGCAACTCCAGCCTTACGCACACGATCCAGGGCATCGCCATCAGCTGGATCCCCGATGGCATGATGGGAGCGTGCAGCCACTTCGGCATCGGGGAAGAAGCGGGAAGAATCATAGGAGCCGTGGGCCTCATCACGCATGATCCGACCTGTATGCAGCTCTACCACACGCTTGCGCATGGAGTTGACGATCTCCTCGTTGTGGGTGGCCATGACCACGGTGGTACCGGTCCTGTTGATGGCGTCCAGGACCTCCATGATGCCCAAGGAAGTGGTGGGATCAAGATTGCCGGTAGGCTCATCCGCCAGCAGAATTTCCGGGTTGTTGACGTAGGCCCGGGCCAGAGCCACACGCTGGGCCTCGCCGCCGGAGAGCTCGTGGGGATAGTTGTGCTCCTTGCCGGTCAGCCCCACGGTCTTGAGCACCTGGGGCACCAGGGTCTTGATAGTGGACCGACGAGCGCCGATGACCTCCAGCGTGAAGGCTACGTTCTGCCATACTGTCTTGTTGTTGAGCAGTTTGTAATCCTGGAATACGAAACCAATGGAACGCCGATAGCCGGGGATCTCGCGGTTGCGCAGACGTCGCAGGTCGTTGCCGGCCACGCGGATCTCCCCCTCGGTGGCCTCCTCCTCGCGCAGGAGCAGCCGCAGCAGAGTGGTCTTGCCCGACCCGCTGGCACCCACCAGAAAGACGAAATCCCCGCGATTGACATCCAGGCTGATGTTGTCCAAGGCTGGACGGGACCCCTTGGGGTAAATCTTGGTCACGCCCTTGAGCGAAATCAACGCCATTTACACTCCGTTCCTCGGTATTCCCATACAGAGGCTATCAAGAAGACCGACACTACTCACCCATGAAACACCGACCGGACCTGAGCCGGACGAAGCTCTACTTGTCGGCTTCCTCCTCGCGGGCCTGGACCCGCTGCTGGTGCCGCCAGCGAATGCCGGCCTCGATGAAGGCGTCAATGTCACCGTCGAAGACCCCCTGGGTATCCGAGGTCTCGTATCCGGTGCGCAGGTCCTTGACCATCTGGTAGGGATGCAGCACATAGGAGCGCATCTGGTCGCCCCAGCTGGCCTTGATGTCGCCGGCCAGCTCCTTCTTCTTCTTGGCCTCCTCCTCATGCCGCAGAACCAGCAGCCGGGACTGCAGAACGGCCATGGCAGCCGCGCGGTTCTGGATCTGGCTGCGCTCATCCTGCATGGTGACCACGATGTTGGTCGGCAGGTGGGTGATGCGCACAGCCGAATAGGTGGTGTTGACACCCTGGCCGCCGGGGCCGGAGGAGCAGTAGGTATCCACTCGGATGTCCGAGTCGGGGATGTCGATGTGGTCGGTGGGCTCCACCAGGGGGATGACCTCGACAGCAGCGAAAGAAGTCTGCCGCCTGCCCTGGTTGTCAAAGGGCGAGATCCGCACCAGACGATGGGTGCCGCCCTCCACCGACAACCGCCCATAGGCATAGGGGGCGTCCACCTGGAAGGTGGCCGACTTGATGCCGGCCTCCTCCGCGTAGGAGGTGTCCATGACCTTGGTAGAGAAGCCGTGCCGTTCAGCCCATCGCATGTACATTCGCAGGAGCATCTGGGCCCAGTCGGCCGCATCCACCCCGCCGGCGCCCGAGCGGATGGTGACCACGGCAGCGCGCTCGTCGTACTCCCCGTCCAGCAGGGTCTGAATCTCCATGTCATCCAGGTCGGACCTCAAAGAGTCGATCTCCTTGCGGGCCTCCACCAGGGTGTCCTGATCATGCTCCTCCTGGCCCAGCTCCTCCAGTGCCTGGACATCGTCCAGCCGTGAGGAGGCGGACTCCAGGTGCTTGAGCTGGGATTGCAGGGCCGAGAGCCTGCTGGTCACCTTCTGCGCATTCTCCTGGTCGTCCCAGAGTCCGGGCGCGCTGGCCTGACGCTCCAAATCAGCAATCCGCGAGCGCAGACCCTCCGGGTCCAGCGCCTTGGAAATCATCTCGTACTTGGCCTTGGCCTGCTCCAATGCTTGAGCAAAATCCATCTCTGCCATACCGTCTCACCGCTTTCCAGACCGGCTCCGCACGAGCCGGCCACCGTCTTCATTCCTGTTTGCCTTTGCCTGTGACGGCCGAATTCCCGCCGACCGGACGGGCCGGGTCAAAGGCCGCTGAAGATGGCAGGGATGACGAGACTGGCCAGCAACGCCACGGCGATGACCAGGCAGACCGCCCTGGCCGTATTGCGACGCCGGCGCTCCCGGCGCTCCCGCTCATGACTGTAGGCACTCATAGTTGATGATTTTACCTATCGGCTGGGACCTGGCTGACGACGATCCAGACCCGGCTGTCGGACGGACCGCCCGTGTTTGAGCATCACCCGGTTTATCCTGTAAGACAACTTGATGTCAACACGACTGCACCGCCTGAAGGAGGAACGATGAGCACAGCACGCACCGCATGGGGTTGGGGCCTGGCCAGCCAGGACGAACAGGGCCGGACCCTGGACGTCTGGTACCCCAAGGCCGAGATCTCCACACCGCCGACCCCGGCGAACCGTCCCAACCACGACTTCGGCGACCAGGTTCACAACCAGCCCGACGCCCGCGGCATCCGCAGGGTGCCTGTCTTCACCGTGGCCGATCTGGATGGCCCGATAGCCGATGCCGCCGACGCCTATCTGCGGCTTCACCTGCTCAGCATGCGCCTGACCCCGCCCAACAGCATGAACCTGGATGGGATCTTCGAACAACTGACCACGGTGGTCTGGACCAACTACGGACCCTTCGCCGTGGAGGACTTCGCCCTGCGTAGGTCAGGGGTCATGGATGCAGCCAGCCGGTCCATGCCGGGTATCCCGGTGACGCAGGTAACGGTGATGAGCGTGGACAAGTTCCCACGCATGGTTGATTACGTGGTTCCCGAGGGAGTCCGCATCGGCAATGCCGATCGGATTCGGCTCGGCGCCCACCTTGCGCCGGGAACGACGGTGATGCATGAGGGCTTCGTCAACTTCAACGCCGGAACCCTGGGCCATTCCATGGTCGAGGGGCGAATCTCCCAGGGGGTTGTGGTCGGCGACGGTTCGGACATCGGCGGCGGGGCCTCCATCATGGGCACCCTGTCCGGTGGAGGCCGCCATCGGGTCTCCATCGGTGAGCACTCCTTGCTGGGAGCCAACGCCGGCATCGGCATCTCCCTGGGCGATGACTGCGTGGTCGAAGCCGGGCTCTATGTCACCGCTGGTACCAAGATCGGCCTGGGCGACCAAGTGGTCAAAGGGGCGGAGCTGAGCGGACGGGATCATTTGCTCTTCATCCGCGACTCCCGCACCGGCCAGGTCAAGGCCCTGCCCCGCAAGAAGGGGATCGAGCTGAACGAGCGCCTGCACGCCAACTGAGCCCCGGCGCTCATCGGACTCAGCGCTGCTCCATGGGCAGGTAGTCGCGCGGACCCTGGCCGGTATAGACCTGCCTGGGACGCCCGATTTTCGTGTCAGGATCGTCCAGCATCTCCCTGTACTGGGCGATCCATCCGGGGATGCGTCCTAATGCGAAGAGCGTGGTGAACATCTCCGGGTCGAAGCCGATGGCGCGGTAGATGAGCCCGGTGTAGAAGTCCACATTTGGATAGAGGTGGCGCTCGACGAAGTAGTCGTCATGCAGGGCCAGGTCCTCCAGTTCCAGAGCCACGTCGAAGAGTTCCGCATCCTCGGCATTCCTATCCTGGTCGGGTTCGTCCATGAGCTTGTAGAGCCACTGCTTGGCTATGGCCGCACGCGGATCATAGGACTTATAGACCCGGTGGCCCAGACCCGCGATTTTCCGCCCCTCGCTCTTGGCCTGGTCCACATACCCCCGCACTCCCAGACCGGAATCCCGTATGCTCTTCAACTGACGCAGCACGGCTTCGTTGGCCCCGCCGTGCAGGGGACCTGACAGGGTATTGATGCCGGCGGCCACTGCCGAATACAGGTTGGCCCGGGCCGATCCGGCAATCCGCACCACTGAGGTGGAGCAGTTCTGTTCATGGTCGGCATGGATGATCAGAAGCTTGTCCAGGGCCTGCACCTTGAGAGGATCGGCCTGATAGGGCTGGTAGGGCATGGCGAAGCTCATCCGCAGGAAGTCCTCCACATAGCCCCAGGTCCTGTCCGGATAGAGCAGCGGCTGGTCACGGCGACGACGGTGAATCAGGGAGACGATGGTGCGCACCTTGGCCATGATGATGGCGCTGGCCTCATCCAGCTGATCGGAATCGTCAACATTACAGGTATCCGGGTGGAAGCCGGCCAGAGCATTGACCGCCGCAGCCAACACACTCATGGGATGCGCCTGGCGGGGGAAGGAAGAGAGCAGATGGCGGAAGTCCTCCCCTACGACCGTGTAGCCCAGGACATGGCTGCGGAACCGCTGGTACTGCTCGGCATCAGGCAACTCACCGTGGGACAGCAACCAGGCCACTTCGAGGAAATTGGACTGGGCACATAGGTCCTCTATGGCATAGCCTCTGTAGCGCAGTATGGACCGCTTGCCGTCAATGAAGGTGATTCCCGAGACGCACTGGGCCGTGGTCTGGAAGCCGGGATCCAGCGTGACCCAGCCGTCGTTGCGCAGGGAGGAGACCAGAATGCCGTCGGGCCCTTCGGTGGCGCGAACCAGGGGAAGATCAACCTGTTCGGAATCGATGGACAACCGTGCTGTGGACACCACGCACCTCCTGTCAATCAACCAGTGAGGTGCCAGTGAGAGTCGACGGCCATGCCGGATCAGGCTACCGGCACCTGTACCGGCGTGGAATTGCCGACATGCTAGCAGAAACAACCACGACTTCGATTACCGGCTTGTAACCACAAGCATGAATCCGTCACCTCCACCCACGACGCGCAGGGCCAGGCCAGTGCCGTCCTCGTTCCCACACCAGCCTGCGGGCACAAGGCCAGGGAAGAAAGGGCCAGTGTCAAACAGGGCAGGTATCAAAGAGGGACCCAGAAGCATCCACATTGTGGACATTCCTGGGTCCCTTATAGTCCTAGCTCGGCCGCGAGCAACCTATGACTCAGTCCCTGGTCGTCAGGATGACAGGCCCCTGCTCGGTGATGGCGATGGTGTGCTCGCTGTGGGCGCCGCGCGATCCGTCTGCAGAACGCAGGGTCCAACCATCCTTGGGATCCTGGTAAATCTGATCGGTGGTCGCCAGGAACCAAGGCTCAATGGCGATGACCAGGCCCGGGCGCAGCTTGTAGCCGTGATGAGGCGTGCCGTCGTTGGGCACATGGGGGTCACCGTGCATAATCCGCCCTACTCCGTGTCCGCCGAACTCCAGGTTGACGCTGTATCCGTTTTCATGGGCAACCTGACCGACTGCGGCGGAGATATCACCCAGGCGGTTACCGGGCTGAGCCTGGGCGATGCCCGCCTTCAGGGCCTCTTCCGTGGTTCGAATCAGGCGCAGATCCTCTGGATCTGCATGCTCGCCCACCACGAAGCTGATGGCCGAGTCGCCCACCCAGCCGTCCACGTTGATGGCCAGGTCCAGGGAGAGCAGATCGCCATCCTTGAGGTTGTAGTCATATGGCACCCCGTGCAGGACGGCATCGTTGACGGACAGACAGATGTAGTGGGCGAAGGGGCCGGTGCCGAAATCAGGCGCGTAGTCCACATAGCAGGAGGTGGCTCCCTTACGGGAGTTGATCCTGTCCTTGACGTAGTCGTCCAGCTCCAGCAGGTTGACCCCGGGTTTGCTCATGGCCTTGAGCTCCTTGAGGATGCTGCCGACAAATCTGCCCGCCGGCTTCATCTGTTCGATCTCCTGCTTGGTTTTGAGCTCGATCATCCTCTGCGTCCTTTCATAATTGGTGCCCGCGGGTGCCACCCCTCAGAATCCTGCCCAAGTACTACCACTCAGTATTATCGGGTCGGTCGGACGAGTCCGGCTCTCAGTTCCGACCGAAGGTGAAGGCCCTGATGATGGAGACGACTCCCAGCACCAGAAGAGCACACCCGCTGAAAATGACCAGGAAGATGACGGAGCTCAGCGGGTAGATCATGACGATGATTCCGGCGATGATGGAGACGATGCCCGAGAAGATGGCCCAGCCTGAATGCGGGAGCCCCCAGGATGCTGCCAAACTCATCACGCCCTCCATGATCCAGCTGATGCCCACGATGATGGTGACCAGTAGGGTCAGCGCCGAAGCTGACAGGGCCGTGTTCCTGACGATGACAATGCCGCCGACGGCGATCAGGGCGCCAAAGAGGACACCCAGCACCCGCCAACCGCCAGGAAGCCCCTTGGACACGATGGAGGTGGCCAGACGGACCACACCGGAGATGATGAAGTAGATGCCCAGCACCACAGTCACGGCAATGAGGGTCTTGTCCGGTCTGAGCAACAGGGCCAGGCCCAGGATGACGCCAATCACACCCATGACGCCCATAATGATGCGAATGGCCCGCAGGGTTCTGAATCCCAGATCCTCTGCGATCATGGAGAATGGATCCATCCGTGGCGGGCGCCTCTGGTAGCCGGGGTATTGCCCATACTGACCATAATTATTCTGTCCGTAATAATTCTGGTATTGGCCGTTATTATTCTGCGAAGAATCCTGACCACCGTACTGATTGGGCTGACCGCCCTGCATGGGATCCGTCATACCGTCCTCTTTCGCTCGCTCAGGGCGACCGAGCGGCCGTCCTGTTACCGTCTACCAAGTTTAAATCACCAAGGAGGCAATCGCGGCTTTTCCTTCGGCGGATGGTTCGCCGGTCCGCTGATTCCCGGCGACCCCGGGGCATGGCATGTCACCAAAGATGGCTAGGCTTGTGGCATGGCACAATCTACAGAATCCACGACCTCCTCCGGACTCGATCCGGCCTCCTTCTCCTCGGTCATTCGCCCCCAGGACGACCTCTTCCGCTTCGTCAACGGCCCCTGGATCGACACCTACAGTCTGCCCGAGGACCGTTCCCGGTTCGGCTCTTTCGACAAGCTCGCCGAGGATGCCGAGGCCCAGATCCATGAAATCCTCGAGGACCCGGAATCCCCGGCTGTCAAGTCAGCCCTGCTCTATCGCAGTTTCCTGGACACCGAGGCCATCGAAGCCGCGGGAATGGAACCCATTCGCCCAGACCTGCAGGCCATTGATGCCGTGACCGACAAGAAGGCACTGACCAGCCTGCTGGGCCGGCTCAATCCCACTGGCGGCCCCGATCTGTTCGGCATTGCCATCTATGGCGACCCGGGCAACGCCGGTGTCAACGTGGCCCATATGGAACAGGCCGGGCTGGGGCTTCCCGACGAGGCCTACTACCGGGAGAAGAGCTACGCTCCAGTCCGCCAGGCCTACACCGACATGGTCGCCTCCCTGCTCAGGCTCTCCGGCTACGCCGACGACCAGGAGGATGCCCACAGGCAGGCGGAGTCCTTCCTCGAGATCGAGACGCGCATAGCGGCACGCCACTGGGACAACGTGTCCACCAGAGATGAGGATCGTACCTACAACCCCACCACCCTGACTGACCTGGAATCAACACTCGCCGATTTCGATCTGCACACCTGGATCGAGTCCTGGCAGAAGGCATACGCAGCCAGCCCTGTCGCCAATCTGCAGCCGGTCGATCTGAGCTCGGCCCTGTCCAGAACCATCGTGCACGAACCCTCCTTCCTGCAGGGTTTGAACGAGCTCTGGAAGACCAGCGACCTGGAGGATCTGAAACTCTGGGCCCGCGTGCACACCCTGATCGAGTGGGCAGGTCTGCTCAGCGGCGACTTCGATCAGGCCAGGTTCGACTTCTATGGCAAGGTCCTTTCAGGCACGACCAAGATGCGTGACCGCTGGAAGCGAGCCGTCTCCCTGGTCAACGGCATTTGCGGCGAGGATGTCGGACGTGAATATGTTCGTCGGCACTTCCCCGCCTCCAGCAAGGCCCGGATGGAGGCCCTGGTCTCAGACCTGATCGACGCCTATCGGGTCTCCATCACCTCCAGCGACTGGCTGGGCGAACAGACCAAGGTCAAGGCTCTTGCCAAGCTGGACAAATTCTCGCCCAAGATCGGCTACACCGAGCACTGGCGCGACTATACGGCCCTGGCTGTGGATGAAAAGCTGGGTCTGGTCGACAACGTGCGGCGGGCCAACCTCTACGAGTCCGGCTACCAGTTCGGCAAGGCCGGTAAGCCTGTGGACAAGGAAGAGTGGCTCATGAACCCTCAGACGGTCAACGCCTACTACGAGCCCACTCTGAACGTCATCGTCTTCCCCGCGGCCATTCTGCAGCCGCCCTTCTTCGATCCTGAAGCCGACGATGCCGTCAACTACGGAGGCATCGGTTCGGTCATCGGCCACGAGATCGGCCATGGATTCGACGATCAGGGCTCCAAGTACGACGGCGACGGGCGTCTGCAGGACTGGTGGACCCCGCAGGACCGTGAGAACTTCGAGCAGCGGACCAAGGCACTCATCGAGCAGTACAACGGGTTCGTCCCCCAACAGCTCGCCGAGAAGTACGCCGACAAGCCCAAGCAGGCACCCCATGTCAATGGAGCGCTGACCATCGGCGAGAACATCGGAGATCTGGGAGGCGTCAACATCGCCATCAAGGCCTATGCACTCTCCTTGCAGAAGAAAGAGGGCGGCACAGCAGGGACGGACGATGCCGCCATGGACCGGGCACTGGCCTCGGCTCCGGTCATGGACGGCTACACCGGCCTGCAACGGTTCTTCCTGTCCTATGCCTCCATCTGGAGGACCAAGAACAGGGATCAGCTGGCCGAACAATATCTGCAGATCGACCCCCACTCCCCTGCTGAATTCCGCACCAACGGCATCGTCAGGAATGTGGATCGCTTCTACCAGGCCTTCGGGGTCACCGCCGACGACGGTATGTGGCTGGAACCCGAAGCACGGGTCAAGATCTGGTAAACCGGTTCGATTGAGATCGTTGGTTGGTTGACGGTTTCAATCAGCCCGCTGATCAAGGCGGTAGGTCGACGGGAATCAGTTGGCCTCCCGCCTTCGTCTTGCTCGGCCTCAACAACTTTTGCTCATCCGGCATTGGAATTCTTCACCGAAGTCCGATCGGCTGCAGATGACACAGATGAGGCAGGAGCCGATCCAGTTTCGGACGATGAAGATGATAGCGGCGTGGTCCAAGGATCCGGACCGTCGGCCTCCTCATCAATAGGCACAACACCCGATTGGATCCTGGTGAAGGTGTCCTGTCCCCGGGCCAGGTCGTGACCGATGCCATCCGCCACCAAGACCAGGCTGCTATGCGGCTGACCATCGCTGGTCCATTCCTCCGTCACCAAGGATCCTGAAACAATTACCGGATCACCCTTGTGCAGACAGGCCAGGGCATTGACCGCCAAAGTCCTGAAAGCCTTGACCGTCAGCCAGGTGGTGGGTTTTCGTTTCCAAACCCCAGCCGCAGCATCGTAATAGGCCGGCGTGGAGCCCAGCCTGAAAGAGCAGACAGGTGTAGACCCCGGCTGTCCCAAACGCGTTGGCTGGGTCCCCATAAAGCCGAAGACGGTCGTTTTTATTTCGTTGATGGACATACCGGAACCTCTCTGTTGTTGTTATGAATCCGACGCTGTAAATCTGCCAGTCGATTCCTGATCTTGCGCGGTGAGGCCATTCGACGAAGGATCCCCGACCGGAGCGCGGATAATCGGAGCGGGGGAAGGGACTGGCCCCAGCCAGGAACCCTCCGTCGAACGGTGAATCCATCCTGCCTCCGCCCACGTCTCCGCACCTGATTTGCAGACCATTGTGGTCGAACAGGCTCGGCTCATTCACCTTGTGGACAAACCAGCCTTTCTTCCATAAGAAACATGAAATAGGTCCATTGCCAGGAAGACCTGTCTCATTGGGTAAAGCAAGGTGGATTTACCCATGATTATGAAAACGGGAACAAGGGAAAACACGATAACGAAAAACGGACGCCGTCACAGCCTCCTCGAACAAACACTAGGTGTGAATCATTCCGGTCGAGGCTGACCTGCAGACGTGCGACAAGGCCGAAAGATCGGCGAGAGAAACCAGTCGAGCAGCGCTCGAGGATGGCATTCACTCAGCATTTCTCGATGGAGGCCTGATCACCGCTGTCTTCCGCGCAATGCCGAAAAATTCATCAACGGAACCCACAACCGGATTCGGAATGTCCTCTACACTGCCCAGAACCATCGAACATTGGTCCTGGGCTAAACTGTGAGAGCAGATACATCGGTACGGTTTGGAAGGACCCGCAGTCATGGTTCACACGCTGGTCAGTTGGAATATCGATTCGCTCAACGCCGCCCTGCTGGGCAAGAGCAGCCGCAGCGCCCTCTCCCTGAAGGTGGTGGAGACCATCCGGGATCTGGACCCCGATGTCGTAGCCATCCAGGAGACCAAACTCAACGGTGACCAGAAGAAATCCGCAGGCATCCTTAAGGCGCTCATGCGCTACTTCCCCGATTACCAGGAGGTGGATCGCCGCTCCGAGGCCCCGGCCCGCACAGGCTATGCAGGCACGCTCATGCTCTACCGCAAGAGCCTGCCGGAACCTACAGTGACCCGTCCCCGCATCGGCGCTCCGGACACCATGGACGACGAGGGCCGCATGCTCACTCTGGAGTTCCCGGACTGCTTCGTCACCACGGTCTACACCCCCAATTCCGGATCGGGACTGGTCAGGCTCAAGCCGCGCGGCGTCTGGGACGATTGCTACCGTCACTACCTGCAGGAACTGGATGCCCGCAAGCCGGTCCTGGCCTGTGGCGACTTCAACGTGGCCCATGAGGAGATCGACATCGCCAACCCGGCATCCAACCACCATTCCGCCGGCTTCACTGATCAGGAGCGCGAGAAGTTCGGCCTTCTGCTGGACGCAGGCTTCACCGACACCTTCCGAAAGATCCATGGCGATGCCGCCGGCTTCTACGATGATCACCGCAGCGTCTACACTTGGTTCGCCCAGCGGGCTCCAAAAAGCAAGATCAACAACTCCGGTTGGCGCATCGACTACTGGCTGACCTCCAACAGAATCGCTGACCAGGTCAGCACCAGCGAACCCGTGGACACAGGCGAGCGCCAGGACCACCTGCCCATCCTGCTGCGCATCTGACCGGATAGGTTCCCGAACCAAAACCGATGCAACCAAAAGGGTGGGGCCTTGGTCGCATAGATCATAACGCGGCCAAGGCCCCACCCCTCTATATTTATATTGGTTGCGGCAGGCAACTATAAGTGCGGCATATCCTACTGCAGAGCTGCAATCCGATCCACGATTACCTGAGCGGCCTGATCAGCAGGAACAGCTTGCACATCCGAACCGTCGCGGTTGCGAATCTCGATGGTGCCGTTGGCGATGGTGTCGCGTCCGGCAATGGCGACCAGGGGCACCCCGATCAACTCAGCATCCTTGAACTTGACCCCGGGGGATACCTTGGGCCGGTCATCGTAGAGGACCTCCACGCCACGGTCCTCCAAATCGGCGACCAGCTTCTCAGCGGCATCGAAGGCCTCCTGCTTCTTGCCGGTGGCCACCACATGAACCGCGGCAGGGGCGACAGCCTTGGGCCAGGCCAGACCCTTGTCATCGTGATGCATCTCCGCGATGCAGGCCAGCACGCGGGAAATGCCGATGCCATAGCAACCCATCCAGACCGGCACCGCCTTGCCGTTGCGGTCCAGAACCTTCAGACCCAATGCGTCAGAGTATTTCAGTCCAAGCTGGAAGACCTGCCCGATCTCCACTCCACGTTCGAAGCTGAGCGGTCCTGATCCGTCAGGGCTCATATCCCCGTGACGGACCTCGGCGGCCTCCACCACTCCGTCGGCTTGGAAGTCACGCCCGTAGACCGCATTGGCCAGGTGCACGCCTTCGGCATCAGCACCGGTCACCCAGGCTGAGCCGGGCGCCACATGGGCGTCGAGGAAGTAGCGGATATGGGCGGCGGACTCACTGTCCGAACGCTGAGGGCCCAGCACGCGAGGACCAATGTACCCCTTGACCAGCTCGGGATGGGCCGCAAGGTCAGTCTCACTGGCCTCCTCGATCTCGGCCGGGGCGAACTGGGCCTCCAAGCGCTTCATGTCCACCTGACGGTCGCCCGGCAGGCCGACGGCCACCAGTTCCCGCCAGCCCTCGGGATGGTCATCGTCGGCAGGGTGCTTGACGGCCACAATCAGGTTCTTCAAAGTATCGGCAGCGGTCCAGTCCCGGCCGTCCTGGCGGGGATGCAGCTGATTGAACCGCTCCACCAGAGTGTCGATGGTTGTCGAGTCGGGGGTATCCAGCTCCTGCATGGCCGGGGTCTCGGAATAGTCGACGGACTCGGGGTGCGGGGTGGTCAGCGCCTCCACGTTCCACGCCTTCCCCGAGGGAGCCAGGGCAAAGGTGTCCTCACCTATGGGCAGCGGAGCCAGGAATTCCTCGGACTCGGATCCCCCCATGGGTCCGGAGACCGCATGGACGATTACGTAATTGACACCCAGACGCTTGAAGATTCGTTCATAGGCGCCGCGCTCATCCTGGTAGGCCTTCTTCAGCCCCTCCTCATCCACAGTGAAGGAGTAAGCGTCCTTCATAATGAACTCGCGACCCCTGATCAGCCCGGCGCGGGGACGGAACTCGTCACGGTACTTGGTCTGGATCTGATAGAGGACAACCGGCAGGTCCTTGTATGAGGAGTACATGTCCTTGACCAAAAGGGTGAACATCTCCTCATGGGTGGGAGCCAGCAGGTAATCAGCGCCGTGCCTGTCCTGGAGGCGGAAGAGATTCTCGCCGTACTCCTCCCATCGGTGGGTGGCCTCGTAGGGCTCGCGAGGCAGCAGGGCCGGGAAGTGGACCTCCTGGGCGCCAATGCCATTAATCTCCTCCCGGACCACGGCCTGGACCTTGTCAAGGACTTTCAGACCCAGTGGCAGCCAGGTAAAGATGCCCGGGGCCACCTTGCGAACGTAACCAGCCCGCTGAAGGAGTTTGGCCGAGTCCACATCGGCGTCGGCCGGATCCTCCCTGAGGGTCCGCAGAAAGAGGGTTGACATGCACATGGCTTTGGTTCTCATACCTCCCAAAGATATGCGCGCAAAGGGACAAGCAGCCATAGAAGATGACCTGTTACAATTTGCTGCAGGAGAGCCTGAAATCTGCGATTATGGACGCTCTTGCAGAGAAACCCGCTCTCGTTACATACGACTACCCAACAATGTTGAAAGAAAATTATCCTGGTAGACAACGCTTGCCCGGACACGATTGATAACTCCAATTGCACTTAGCCATGGTGGCCATAACCCAGAGGGACAATCAAGGCCGATCATGACGACCGCGAATCTGGGAAGAAGCGCAGGGAAAGCTGGATTTGACTCGTATAATAATTTATTATAAACTATGTATTGAGGGTAATACCTCTAATAGAGAATGGACTCTATAAGTAAGGGGGAACAATGAAGCTCTTCAAAATCATGAGACAACTTCTCGTTGCTATTGCTGCGCTTGGTATGTTTGCAGCAGTTCCAGCAGCAGTATACGCCGATGAGGCAGTGACGTTCTCGGGGACGAGGGTATCTGTCCCGTGCAAAGCTAGTCGGCATAATAACCAAGCCAAAATTACTTGCAAAAATTCGCCTAGATATGCCAGGGCAAAGATTGCCTGTAGATTCTGGTCCGATCAAGCCACCAATTGGATTAAGAACGGCACCAGTTATTCGGGTGGGTGTCCACTTGGTGTTAGCGATGTTCCAAGCGGTAACCCTGTGACTATGGAAATAGGAAACCCGTAAGACTACTAGGTTGGTCAAGCGGTTCTTTGTAAAGAAGAGCCGCTTCTCTTTTTATGGTTTGGTTCAATGGTGACTTATAAAGTAGACGTTTCTCTCTCGCACGTGTCTTTCTCATACGGCCGCAAACAGGCGCTGTCAGATGTGTCCTTGAGCTTCGGCAATGGCGTATTCGGGCTCTTGGGACCCAATGGTGCCGGCAAGACGACGCTGATGAATATTGTGACCACCTTGTCGCGTCCTTCGTCGGGCAGTGTCAGGATAGCCGGCGCGAATGTGCTGACCAACTCCGGACGACATCGGGCCAGGAGTCGGATTGGCTATTTGCCACAATCTTTCGAGCTGATGAATGCTTCCAGTCTTATGCGCAACGTGCGGTATGCCGCATGGGCGCGGGGCTTGTCCTGGAATGCCTCCTGCGATGCGGCAGTGTGGGCCATGGAGCAGGTGGGATTGTCTGGGGAATCCCGCCGCCCGGTGCGCAGCCTGTCCGGTGGCATGCGTCAACGTGCGGGCATCGCGTGTGCAATTGTCGCCCGTCCCGACGTGCTTGTCTTGGATGAGCCGACCGTTGGCCTCGACCCAGTGCAGCGCATTGAGGTGCGTAAATTCCTCGATGCCTATGCCGACAGCCACACAGTGCTGGTGAGCACGCATTTGGTCGAGGACCTGGCCGCAATTGCCGACCGTGTACTGGTGCTCGATCACGGGCATCTGCTCCTGAACGGGGGTATGGATGATCTCGCCGCCTTGGCCGCTCCTGAGGACTCTATGGCATCTCCTTGGGAATCCGGTTATCGACGACTGCTGACAGGGACCGAGCCTCTGCCATCCGACCAGGAATGGATTTCATGATGGCCCGGTTGCTTAATCCCTTGTCACCGGTGAGCTCGCTGGTGTTCTTTCTTGCAATGATGTCGTATCCGGCCGTAAGCTCGGTGAGCAACTATGGAATTGGCCGATCAGACGTGTCTTTGTTCGCGTTGACAAATGCCCAATTACAGCTTGATCTGACCTTCATGCATCTGGTAACTGATGTAATCGCCTGCATGTTCGGGGCATGGGGCGCCTGGAAGGCATGCTCCCCTCGATCTATGGTGGCGCCACCCTGGATTGGAGGCTCGGCTGTCCGAAGATACGGCGTTCCTGTCCTCAAGGGTGCTGCATTGTGTGCCCTGGCCTATGCGGCAGGATGTCTTCCTGCCATCGTCCAGACACTGCGGTTCACTGGCGGGTCGGTTCCCGTGGGAGCCTTGCTCATGGGCATGGCAGCGCCAGCAGCTATGTTCGCCCTAGGTTACTCATTCGGCACCATCATGGGTAGCCGCTGGTCCCTGGCTCCGGCCACGCTCCTGCCTGCCGCTCTGTGTTGGGTCAGCGTGATGCTGCTGATGCCACGCACCCCCAGGGGAGATGTGTTTCCCCAATCTTGGGGGTCGCCGCTTGCGGTGGCGATGCCCGTGATGAACACGGGCATCGGTGCCGAGCCGGGACTCAGTATTAACCCTTCAGCGGTGACAGCACGCTGGGTCTTGGTCGTAGTAGTGCTGGCCGCGTCCACAGCGGCATGCATTCTGACCGCGCACCGGTGGCGGCCCGGCCTGTCATGGATAGTCGCCCCCTTGGCGGTGCTTCTGCTTGTTCCGACTGCTGCCGGGGGCCTGGTCGCCATGTCCGGTCCGGCAGAATGGCGCCGGTCCGCTCCGTTCACCCCCGTCTGCAAAAGCATAGACGGCGTGCCGCTATCAGTGTGTGCCCACCCGGATGATGATGCCCACCTGAGACGCTATATGCGATATATGCGGTCGGCCGCCTCATGGTTCCCCAAGGACAGTGTGGAGGACAGCTCGGGCCTTGTGCTTTTGCTGGGCAACGCCTTTACGCCCACAACCCATGGCCAGGCATGGAATCTCACCGGGCAAGGCATGACCGAACTGCAACACTTGGGCGGCAAAAAGATACAGGTAATGACCGACACAGTCACCGAACGCACTGGACGATACAGCGGCCTAGAAAACGTCACAGAGACCATTGTGAAGGAATTCGTCCATGCCGACTGCGCGGCTACGGCACTTGAAAACGTTTATAAACAAGGGACGTTGGATGACGGTGCCAGCGTGTCCGCCTTCGTGCTGGAGCAGTTGCCCGTGCGCATGAGCGAGACCGCCTACGAGTCGATGGGTGGCAGAGGAAGCGGGGCATCCGGGATGGGAAGCGCCCGAGGCCCTGCCGCCGATCTGCTCAACGATGCCACTAATGAAGAGTTCCATGCCTATGTGCGTCGCAACCTCTCTGAGATCGAACGCTGCGCCGTCACGCCGTCCAATGTCATCAATGATCTGGGGAAGAACCACTGATGGGCGGCCGGCATCGACGTGGTTCCATGAAGGGCGGAATCTCGGTCGGATGGCTGGCTGGGCGCAACCCATGGGCGGCCTTGGCATTCATCGCGCTGGCTGCGGCCGTACCCTTCCTGCTTGCCTCCGTCTCCGCTTCCGCTACCGGCGGAGAGATCTATGCTCGACCAGCCTATTACGGGTACGTCTGCCTTCCTGATCCACATGCAGTGGTATTCAACGACGCTGTGCACACCCAATGCCCACAAGGCAAAAGCGCCGTGCCAAGTGTCGTGCCCATGGCCGAGCTGGCCTACGCGGCGTTCAGCGCATGTGCCTTGGTCATGCTCGCCCCGCTTATGCCCACCTGGGAGCGCCTGAACCTGGCGCGCGTCCGTTGGCGAGCCCTGGCTGCTGGGACAGGCGTGCTGATGCTGCCGTTTCTTTTCAGCCTCCTCCTTACCATACCTAGCTCCCACGGTGACCCGACAACCGCACAGTCGCTGCTCAGACTGGCTGCCTGCAACGGCCTGGTCGACGCATCCTTGGTCATGCTCGGCATCGCATTACTGGGTCGTTTCTACGGGCTTGGGCTGGGCGTAGGGCTGGCAGTGATCAATATCGCCAGCCAAGGTATGCAGGTAGGCATGGGGCTGACGCTTCGTCTATACCCCGAGGACATCAAACCGCCTGTTCCTGGACAGGGGATCTGGCCGGCGATTGCAGCGGTCTTGACAGTCTTCGCCGTCTTACTCTGGACGGTCACCGGAGGCCGGGGAATGATCATGGACAAGAAATAAAGAGCCAGCATAGCTGCTTGTGAGAGGTGCAAGAACCTGCCGGCCTTAACAGTGCATGAGTTTGTCCGAGTCCACCTAGCCGTCAGCAGAACCCAAACCAAACGGCGCATACCGGAAAAGGTCGGCAAATCCTCAACCTAACATCCTGACATCCGGCATCTCTCCAGTATTACCCTCTCCTATAAAGAGGGCCAAGATATGATGGTTGTATATCAAACAGGTTTTCTGATTTACAAGGACAAGGCGGACACCTATGTCATCAGAGCCGGGTGTGACCATCCAGACCTTCACCGACCTCGATGCAGAGCACATGACGCTTCTCCTGGAGGCAGATCCTTCGGAACGGATAATCCATGACGTTTTCACCAATTCCCGCGCCTATGAAATCCGAGTGGAACAAGCCCTGGCCGGCGTCATGCTGCTTGTCAGACGAAACACGGATACCCTGGAAATCACCAATATCAGCGTAGACCGGGCTTTTCGCAGACAGGGACTTGGAAGCAGATTAATAGAGCGAGCCAAGATGGAAACTGTCGGGCTGGGTCTGAGAAGATTGGAAGTCGGCACCGGATCCACCAGTTTTGGAGCCCTTTGCTTCTACCAGACATGCGGATTTCGCATGGACCGCATTGTGCGGGATTATTTTGTAGACCGCTACCAGCAGCCCATTGTCGAGAACGGAATCACCCTTAAAGACATGGTCCGTCTGTCATGGTGTCTCTAGCGACCCGAACGACCGCACCGGCCCAAGACAGGTAAGGCCGACCCTTCAGAAAAGCTGGTCCTGGCTGAATTCGTCTTCTGGTTCCTGACCCACGGCACGCTTGGTAAAGGACTCAGCACCTTCATCCTTCAGACGGACACAGGCCGCCTTGGACTCAGCCCTCAAACCAGCATCCAGAACGACAGCATCGGGAGAGACCAGGAAGGCGTGCTCATTGATGCCTGTCAAGTAGAGCCCATCCAGACTTTCCACGCGGGAGAGGGCCACGTATCCCATCCCTGGCGCAAAGGTCCGTCTCAGGTCCATGACCGCCCTGTCCAAGGTCATCCCTTGGGACTTGTGAATGGTGATCCCCCAAGCACAGCGAAGAGGCACCTGGTTGACGGCGGCCAAGACCGTGTCCCCATCCATGGTCTCCCAGGCGGCCGGCTTCATGGTGACCACGTTGCCGTTCTGGAAGGAGACGATCGGCCATCCCCCCTTGGCCGAGCTGGTGAATCCGCTGACTGTACCTATAGAGCCGTTGACATATTGATGATCCTGGTCGTTGCGCAGGGCCATGACTGCGGCTCCGGTCTTCAGGGCCAGATCCTCGGGGGCCAGCATGTTCTTCTTCAGGCGCTCCACAAGCCTGGCCTCGCCCCGGGATGTGGCCTGGTAATGGTGGGCCTGTTCGTCGATGGAGGCCAGACGTTTGTCGTTAAGAGTGTCAGCCTGCTTGTTGACCGGGAAGAGGTGGACCGCCACCTGGCCGGGAGAGGGCACTACGCCCACACGGGTGGCAAGGACATCATGGTCCTCCTGGGTGACGCCACCCTCCCTGATGTCAGTCAAGACGGTCAACAGCTGTCCATCGTCCTGGCGGTGCTGCTCGGTCAGGTAACAGATGACCGGGTCCAGGTCCTGCCAGACCAGGGATTCGGTGACGAACCCGTCCGGGTCCTTGCCGGCCTGGGCGTAGCGTTCCCGGGCAGCCTGGAATTCAGGGCTGGGCGGTATTCCTGAAGCTCGGTTGGACCTCGTCACCGGCGGCAGCTGGAAGAAGTCCCCGGAAAGGACCACCTGGATCCCTCCGAAGGGTTCGGGGCTGTGACGGACGGCCCGGCAGGCCTGGTCCACCATGTCGAAGAGCCAGGCGTGCATCATGGAGACCTCGTCGATGACCAGGATGTCGGTGCCCTCGATCTGCCTGCGGCGGCGGGTCTTGATCCGCTTCAAGAGCGATTCGGTCATGCAGGTGGCGATTCCCACCCCGCTCCAGGAGTGGATGGTCTGGCCGTTGATGTGCGTGGCGGCGATGCCGGTCGAGGCGGTCACCGCCACAACCGCCCCGGCCTGGCGGGCCTGGGCGACGAACTCGTTGAGCACAAAGGTCTTGCCTGACCCGGGGGCACCTGTGATGAAGGCATTGGCCCCCGCATTCAATATGGTCAAGGCTTCGGATTGCTGCATGCCTCCATGGTGCCACGTCAGAGGTACATGGCCACGCCTGTCAGTAGTCGGTCTTCTCGGGCTTGTTGGCATCCTCGACAGGATTGCCGGACTCTTCGTAATGGCGCAGAAGACTGGTCTGCTCGATCTGTTCCGCCCCGGCCTTGGACTGGGCCTGGTCGGGTCCGGGAGCCGGAACGAAGAACATGGAGCGGTAGTAGCGCAGCTCGTCCATCGACTCGATGATGTCGGCCAGGGCCCTGTGGCCGCCATGCTTGGCCGGCTTGTTCTTGTAGACGTCCGGGTACCAGCGGCGGGACAGCTCCTTGAGGGTGCTCACGTCAATGACCCGGTAATGAAGAAGAGCCATCAGATCGGGCATGTACCTGTCGAGGAACTTCTTGTCGGAGCCCACCGAGTTGCCTGCCAGATGGGCCTTGCCGTTCTTGGGCAGGAAGGGCTTGACATACTCGATCACCTGACGCTGGGCTTCCTCAAGGTCCAGGCCGGTTTTCATCTCTTCGATCAGGCCGGAGGAGGTGTGCATCTTCCTGACGAAATCCCCCATATGGTCCAGGGCCGCCTGGGAGGGCTTGATGACCAGGTCGATGCCCTTGTCCAGGACCTTCATGTTGAAGTCGGTGGGAACCACGGAGACCTCACACAGCTCGTCATGGAAGATATCCAGACCGGTCATCTCGCAGTCTATCCAGATCATGCGGGATTCCTCCGCCGAGAAAGTCAGATCATTCTTATCGCTCATCTGTACGCCTTTCAGATCCGGGTTGCCTCCCGGATCGCTCCTTCCGCCGCCTTGGACGGAACATTACAAGATACCGCCAGCACGTGACCGGCGGAGGGGTCCTCAGCCCGGCCGACCGGACCGTAACTGACATGAGATATGCAATCGGCGCAGGTCCGGATGAGATCCTGCGCCGATCACCTGCCTATGTAGGGCTCAGTTGTGGAAGCCTGAGTAGTTGGGGGCCTCCTTGGTCATGACGATGTCATGGGGATGCGATTCACGCAGACCGGCATCGGTGATCCGAATGAACCGGCCCTTGCGCTGCAGCTCGGGGATGGTGCGGGCACCGGTGTAGAACATGGTCTGGTGCAGGCCGCCGACCAGCTCGTAGAGCACGTAATTGAGCGGACCGCGGTAGGGCACCTCGCCCTCGACGCCCTCGGGCACCACCTTGTCGGAACTGGTGACGTCGGCCTGGAAGTAGCGGTCCTTGGAGTAGCTCTTCTTGCCGCGCGGAGCCATGGCACCCAGCGAGCCCATGCCCCGATAGACCTTGTACTGCTTGCCGTGCAGGAGGACCTTCTCACCAGGAGCCTCCTCAGTACCCGCCAGCAGACCGCCCAGCATGACCGAATCGGCTCCTGCCACGATGGCCTTGGCGATGTCGCCCGAGTAATGGATTCCACCGTCGGCCACCAGAGGGATCCCGGCAGGACGGCAGGCCAACGCGGCGTCGTAGACCGCGGTCAGCTGGGGCACACCCACGCCAGCCACCACACGGGTGGTGCAGATGGAGCCAGGGCCCACGCCGACCTTGACCGCGTCAACTCCAGCATCGATCAGTGCCTGGGCGCCCTCGCGGGTAGCCACATTGCCGCCGATCACATCCACATGGTCGAAGGCGTGATCAGCCTTGATCCGGCGAATCATATCCAGCATGAGCTTGGCGTGGCCATGGGCGGTGTCCACTACCAAGATGTCTACCCCGGCATCGGCCAGGGCGGTGATGCGCTGCCAGGCGTCACCGAAGAATCCGACGGCGGCGGCCACGCGCAGACGGCCGCGCTCATCCTTGGTGGCTTCGGGGTACTGCTCGGTCTTGACGAAGTCCTTGACGGTGATCAGCCCGGTCAGCTTGCCCTCGTCATCGACCAGGGGAAGCTTCTCCACCTTGTACTTGGCCAGAAGCTGGTGGGCATCCTCCTTGGTGATGTTGGACGGACCGGTGATCAGGTGATCCTTGGTCATGATGTCGCTGACCTTGAGCCGGTCGAAGTCGGCGGGATTGACGAAGCGCATGTCACGGTTGGTGATGATGCCCACCAGCCGCTGGCGACGATCCACCACAGGCAGACCGGAGACCTTGTAGGTGGAGCAGAGCTTGTCCAGGTCGGTCAGCGTGGCATCCGGGGTGACGGTCAGGGGGTCGGAGATCATGCCGGACTCGGAGCGCTTGACGATGTCGACCTGATTGGCCTGATCCTCGATGCTGAGATTGCGGTGGAGGACGCCGATGCCGCCGTTGCGGGCCATGGCCACAGCCATGGTGGCCTCGGTGACGGTGTCCATGGCGGCCGAAAGGACCGGGGACTTCATGGTGATGTTCCGAGTAAGCCGGGTGGTGGTGTCTACTTCGGATGGGATGACATCGGATTCGTTGGGCAGCAGGAGGACGTCATCATAGGCCAGACCGATTTTCTGGAAGGCGTCGGGCAGTTGAGTGTAGGAGGAGGGTTCGCTTTGTGGGTTTTCCATAGCCATAGCACCATGCTACAAGTGCTTCTTGACCGTTAACAGCACCGTGTCCACACTATTTCATCCGGTGAATCAGTCTTCCTCATCTTTATCGTGGCGGCTCTTGCGATGCCAGGGCGGTCTGGCCGCATGCTGCGAGCCTTGTGCGGCGAGAAGTGCGTTCTCGCGTCTGATTTCGGGAAGACGACGGCGGTAGTAGGGGTAGAGGGTGGCGAAGGTCAGCAGTACGGCGGCCAGAGCCAGACCGATCAAGACATATCTCAGACGGAAGAAAAGAGTAAAGAGCGAGCCGAAGGCGATCAAGGCGGCCCAGCCCCAGAGAATAAGAACAGCGGAACGAACCGTGTGGCCTATGCGCAGCATTCGGTGGTGCAGGTGCATGCGGTCGGGGTGCATGGGTGATTGCCCGTGACTGAGCCGCCGGACGATGGCCAGGCACATGTCCAGAACAGGCAGGAAAAGCACCAGGATGGGCAGAAGAATGGGCATGAAGGCCGGCAGATAGATGCTGGCATGAATGGTGGCCGGATCCAGTCGGCCGGTGACCACAATGGAGGCGCAGGTGATCAGGTAGCCCAGCAGCATGGATCCTGAGTCGCCCATGAAGAGCTTGGCCGGATGCCAGTTGTGCAGGAGGAATCCCACGCAAATGCCCACCATGGCCACGTCGATCAGGGTGGCCAGGGAGGCGTAGTCGGGCGAGATGCGGGCGATGATATAGGAGTAGATGGCGAAGGCTATGCCCCCGATGGCCACGATGCCTGCAGCCAGGCCGTCCAGTCCGTCCACGAAGTTGACCGCATTGATGGAGGCCACGATCAGGAATGCCGTGATGGCCATGGACAGGCTGGGCGAGGCCGCCACCAGGGATCCCAGCGGCAGGGAGATGATCTGGATGCCACCCCAGGAGACGAAGACCGAGATCAGCAGCTGGCCGGCCAGCTTGAGCATCCAGTCCAGGTCCCAGAGGTCGTCGGCTATGCCCAGCAGGCAGATGGCTACGGCCCCGGCCAGGATGACCCAGGCCTGATGTCCGGACTGGAAGAGGCCTGTGATGAAGGGGATGCGGGAGGCGAAGCACATGGCCACGGCAAAGCCGATCAACATGCCCAGGCCGCCCATACGGGGGGTGGGCACCTTATGTACGTCGCGAGCGCGGACCACGCCTACGGCGCCAACCCTGATGGCGAGGTGACGAACCATAGGCATGACCAGCCAGGTGGCCCCGCCAGCGATGGCGGCAATGAACAGGTATACCCTCACTGGCCCTCCCCTCCGCTGGACCGGCCCGACAGAAGAGCACGGACCCGGGCCTCGCCGATTACGCCCTGCCGCAGCACATGTATTCCGTCGGGATCAGCCTTGTCGGCTTCCACCACCGTGCTGGCCACCGAACCGGGAGTCGGCCCCCCGTCCAGGTAAAGGTCGACGCTATCACCCAGCTCGGCTCTGGCCTGCCTGGCGGTCTCCACGCTGGGATTGCCCGATCGATTGGCGCTGGAAGCGGCCAAAGGCCCGGTCACCTGCAGGAGCGCCCGACAGATTGGCGAGTCAGGAACTCTGACGGCCTGGGTGGGACCATCGGGCTCCATCCGAGGGGTGCGCAGGGGGCAGGACCTCCCCACAAGGGCGATAGGCGAAAAGGGACCCGGCAACAGGGCATCGGCCAGGCGATCAAGAGGAGCAGGCAAGCTAAGATCCAGCCGGTCCATGGTCTCGACCCCATCCAGCAGCACCTGAATGGACTTGGTCCTGGGACGGTGCTTGGCCTGGAAGAGCCTATCGATGGCCGCATCATTGCATGGATCACAGACGATGCCATAGACCGTGTCGGTAGGAATGACCGCCAGCCCTCCGGCGGCCACCACCCGGGCCAGCAACTGCGGCGACCGACTGTCATAGGTCATCACCCGGCTCATACCCTGCATCACAACCTTTCGGCTCGACATGTTCATGCGACCAGCTACCAATCTATCCCAGGACCAAGGCAGGCCGCCAGGCTGTCAGGTAGCGGTCTCGACCAGCCAGATCCTGATGAGTACGTGCCTGAACAAACCCCCGCTCCAGTGCAGCAGCAACCATGGCCGGCCCCTGGGAGGCATCATGCTCCATGACCAGCAGACCGCCAGGAGCCAGCAAGACCATGGCCCTGTCCAGAATGCGGCAAGGCAAAAGGCACCCGTCAGGCGAACCGCCATAGAGGGCCAGGTCCGGATCCCAGTCGCGTACTTCGGATTGGTCAGGAATTGCATCCAGGGGGACGTAGGGAGGGTTGCTGATGACCAAACCCACCTGGGCATCCAAATCAGAGAGTGTGGCGGGATCCGCGGCATCGGCCTGCAGCAGCTGATAATCCGACCCAGCCTCACCGATGGCAGCCTCCTGAGCGGCGGCATTCAAGGCGCCCCACCGATACGCCTGCTCGTCTACCTCCACGGCCCTGACCCGAGCTCCTGGAACCTCGGTGGCCAAGGACAGGCCGATGGCCCCGCTGCCTGAGCACAGGTCCACAGCCAGCGGATGATTCACTCCGGTCAAGGCGTCCACTCCCGCCTGGACCACCGTTTCGGTCTCAGGACGTGGGATAAAGACCCCCGGCCCCAGGCGGAGATCCAGATAACGGAAGTAGGCGTGGCCAAGAATGTACTGCAGGGGTTCGCGTCCGGTTCGCCTCTGCAGATAGGACCGATAACGTTCCAGGGCCGCCGACTGAAAACCACCAGCCTGTCTGCGACCACCTTCATTCGTCAACAGTTCCTCAGCTGTCCGGTCCAAGAGCAGAGCCTGATCCAGCTGATGCAGATCGCACCCAAGGGCATCGGCCAGCAGCAGCCTGGCGTCATTGAGCGGAGTAGGCACACCGGCCTGGGCCAGCAAGTGATGACCCATGTCAACCAGCTCGGCCAGACTGGTCCCATGCTCCTGCTGATTCACCCCTGTGAAGCCATTCTGCGGGCCTCATCGGCCTGGATGTCGGAGTCGATGACGGCTTGCAGGTCGCCATCCAGCACCTGCTCCAGGTTGTAGGCCTTGTAGCCGGTGCGATGGTCCACAATCCGGCTCTCGGGGAAGTTGTAGGTTCTGATACGCTCGGACCGGTCCAGGGAACGTACCTGGGAATGACGCATGTCGGCGGCCTGGGCGGCCTCCTCCTCGTGCTTCATGGCCAGCAGACGCGACTTGAGCACCCGCAGGGCAGCCTGACGATTCTGTATCTGGGATTTCTCATCCTGCATGGAGACCACGATGCCGGTGGGAATGTGGGTCATGCGCACAGCCGAGTAGGTGGTATTGACGGACTGTCCTCCCGGGCCGGAACTCATGAAGATGTCGACCTTGAGGTCCTTGGGGTCGATCTCGATCTCGTCGTCGTCCTCGTCGGCCTCAGGAAAGACGATGACTCCGGCGGCTGAAGTCTGAATGCGGCCCTGGGACTCGGTGACGGGAATACGCTGGACCCGATGGACGCCGCCCTCGTACTTGAGTGAAGCCCAGACGCCGTCGGCAGGAGCCACCTGGCCGCGAGCGCGAATGGCCAGCTGGGCATCCTTGACCCCGCCCAGCTGAGTGCGGTTCTCACTCATGATCTCGGTGGTCCAACCACGTTTTTCGGCATAACGCACATACATGCGCATCAGATCGCCAGCGAAGAGGGCCGCCTCCTCGCCGCCGCTGCCGGCCTTGATCTCCATGATCGTGTCCCGGCCATCATCGGGGTCGCGCGGGATAAGAGCGGTACGCAGGGTCTGCTCCAGGTCCGGTATCCGGTCAGCCATGGCCTTGGCCTCTTGCGCGAAGTCAGGATCCTCCCGTGCCATCTGTTCGGCCGCCTGGCTGTCCTCCAAGGCGCTTTGATAGGCCTTATAGGCTTCAACGATGGGAGCGAGCTCAGCATGTCTGCGGCCCAACTTGCGAATCTGTGCCGGATCTGAAGCCGTTTCGGGCTGACTCATCTGCTTTTCCAGGCGACCGTACTCCTCGACGGCAGCCACCGCCGCCGGAAACTGCTCCTCGCTCATCTGCACCCTTCCCGTCCGCTTATCCGCATGGTTCAAGTCATAAAAAACGCCAGTCCCCACCGGGCATAGCAGAGCGACCCGGAAGGGACTGGCGTTGGAAGTGCTACTTGGTCCTCTTGCCGTAACGGGCTTCGAACCGAGCCACGCGACCACCGGTGTCCAGAATCTTCTGCTTGCCGGTGTAGAAGGGGTGGCAGTGCGAGCAGACATCAACCGTCATATGATCGCCGGGAGCGGTCGAACGGGTGATGAAGGTATTGCCGCACGAGCACGTGACCTCAACGGGATGATAATCGGGATGAATTCCCTGCTTCATGGTTACTCCTAGATCCAAGGGCCCCGGGTCGACCGCCCCTGTGGCGGACGTGAACCGGCAACCGCGTAATAGTCTAGCGCAACCCGAAGAGATTACGGCACCCTTGCGCCACACGCCGAATCAATCAACCGAGGTGGCCGGTCGAGCGTCCTCTAGAATCAAACAGTCGGACCGACCGGCCCGGCGAGGCGACAAAGGAGGGCAGCAATGCAGCAGGAAGTGGCGTTCGTTACAGGGGCGGCTCAGGGAATCGGCGAGGCCATTGCCCGCCGTCTGGCCAAGGACGGGTTCGCCGTGGCCGTGGCGGATATGAATACGGACAAGGCCCAGGCAGTGGCCGACTCCATCAATCAATCAGGCGGACGGGCTATGGCCGTCACGCTGGACGTGACCGACCGTGTCCAGGTGCGCTCGGCCGTCGAGAAGACCGCCACCAAGCTGGGGGACTTCAACGTGATTGTCAACAACGCCGGCCTGGGACCGACCACCCCCATCGAGTCCATCACCCCGGAGCTGTTCGACAAGGTCTACCACGTCAACGTGGCAGGAACCATCTGGGGCATGCAGGCCGCCGTTCAGGCCTTCCGCGATAGGGGCCACGGGGGCAAGATCATCAACGCCACCAGCCAGGCAGGCGTGGTGGGCAACCCCAACCTGATGCTCTATTCCTCCACCAAGTTCGCCATCCGCGGCCTGACCCAGGTGGCAGCCCGCGATCTGGCCAAGGAGGGCATCACCGCCAACGCCTATGCCCCCGGCATTGTCAAGACGCCCATGATGATGGACATCGCTCATCAGGTCGGGGTCAACGCCGGCAAGGATGACGAGTGGGGCATGTCCACCTTCTCGGACGGCATCGCCCTGGGTCGGCTTTCCGAGCCGGAGGACGTGGCCAACGCCGTGGCCTTCCTGGCCGGGCATGACTCCGACTACGTAACCGGACAGACCCTGATCGTAGACGGCGGCATGCAATTCCAGTGATTCTGTAGCAAGGATTCGCCCGCATATGATGGACCCCCGCCGATCGGTTCCACCCGACAGCGAGGGTCCATGATCATCAAGGGATCATTCAGGCGTTGAAGACGTACTTGTCCAGACGATCCATGGCCTCCTTGACACGGCTCAAAGGCAGGGCCAGGTTCATACGGATGGCGCAGGGAGCCTTGAACTGCCGCCCGTCCTGGACGGCGACGCCCACATCCCAGGCACGCTTGAGCAACTGGTCCAGGTTGAGATCGTGATCCTTGCACCATTGCGTGCAATCAAGGAAGAGCATGTAGGTGCCCTGGGGTTTGGAAAGCTCGACTCCCTTAAAATGCTGCCGGATGTAATCGTAGGCGTAGTCCACATTCCCGGTCAGGACCTGCCGGAGTTCATCCACCCACTCCTGGCCCTGGGGCTTGTAAGCTCCGATCAGGGCATGCATGGACAGCACGTTCATGTCGTTGTAGTGGGCCTTGGATCCCTTGGCCACAATCCTGTCGCGCAGGTACTTGTTGTAGATGATGTGGTAGGAGCCGACCAGCCCGGCCAGGTTGAAGGTCTTGCTGGGCGCATAGAAGGCAGCCGTCCTGTTGCGGGCATCTTCACTGACCGACTGGGTGGGGATGTGCTTGTGGCCCGACAGGATCAGATCCGACCAGATCTCGTCGGAGATGACCACGCAGTCGTTCTCCTTATATACCTCCATGGCCTTCTCGATCTCCCACTTCTCCCAGACACGGCCGCAGGGGTTGTGCGGACTGCAGAAGACCGCCACATGGATGTTGTTCTCCTTGAGCTTGCGGTCCATATCCTCGAAGTCCATACGCCAGACGCCCTTATCGTCCTTCTTCAAGGGGCTGTGCACGATGTGGTAGCCGTTATTCTCAATGCAGGAGGTAAAGCCGACATAGGTAGGGCTGTGGAGCAATACCGCATCGCCGGGAGCGGCAAAGGCAGTCAAAGTCGAGACAACCCCGCCCAGGACCCCGTTCTCATAGCCGATGTCCCCGGCCGTCAGGTCCTCCACACCATTGCGGGTGCGCTGCCAGTTGATGATGGCATCGTAGTACTCGTCAGTGGGATTGAAATAGCCGAAGGCCGGATGCTTGGCACGCTCGATGATGGCCTCGGGTATGGTCGGCACCGTGGGGAAATTCATATCGGCCACCCACATGGGGATGACATCGAAGCCCTCCTTGGGAGGGTCGGGGGCGAATCCAGGCTCGGTACCCAGGCCGTCAACCGCGATTGCGTCCTTGCCGTGCCTATCCATGATGCTGGTGAAATCGTATGTCATAGTCAACCTCTCATCCCGTGCAGATGCGCTCGCAGCGACCTCACGCCAGTCTACAGCCGTGGGCTCCGTCCGAGTGTCTGCGTCCAATACGAAAGCAGCGATGGTACTATCTGGCCTTAGTCAGAGGATGGGGTGACAAAATGAGTGCATCAAAACCCGTTTCATCTTCTCTGCAGCTTTTCGTCCCGCTAGTGGACTTCCTGGGTAAAATCCTCGGACCTAAGACGGAAGTGGTGCTTCAGAACGTCAAGGATTTCTCGCATTCGGTGGTTGCCATCGCCAACGGCAATTTGAGCGGACGCACCATAGGCAGCCCCGCCACCGACCTGGTCCGGCACATCTGGCAAAACCACGAATACGACCAGCACAACTATCTGACCCATTACGCTGGCTACACCATTCAGGGGCATCCCGTGGTCTCCTCTACCCTGTTCGTGCGGAATTCCAGAGGCCGGGTGATCGGCTTTCTCTGCATCAATTTTGACAATTCCGCCTTTCGACAGGCCAGCCAAGAGCTCAGGCGGGCAAGCGCTTATCTGGACGCTCTGGGACTGGCCGATCCCACTGCCGAAATGAAAGACAATGAGGCCACGCCAGAAGAACCGGAGGCCGAGACCGGAACCGACCAATCGGTCCATGAAGTCCTCTCCGTCAACGCAGACGAAGTGGTTACGCATAATATCGCCAAGTTCGCCACAGAGCTTGGTATTTCTCCGGCAAGGATGAACCTGCAGGAGCGAATGCAGCTTATTACACGACTGGATGGGTCAGGGGTCTTTCTGGTCAAGGGCTCAGTGGACACGGTTGCCCGGGCTCTAGGGATCTCCTCCCCCAGCGTCTACCGCTATTTGCATACGATACGCAATGCCGCTGTAGGCCCTGATCAGAGCACCTAGGCTCGCCCTGCTCAGCTTTGACACACCCCCTCCAGGGTGTATGATTGAAAACAGATATACGGGGGACGTATACACGATGGACCTACAGGGGCTGAATTATTTTCAGTCTCAGAGGAGATGTACATGCGTATAGTTTCCCGGCATATGCCGACGGCTCCGACTCGAGCTCGTCCCGTATTCTTTTCCCTGATAAATTCTCATACTTAGCGCTTCTGCGGAAACGCTTCCGGATTATTGCGACATGCGCAGATCTTATGGCTGTCTACGTATGCACGCTTGGGACACCGAAAAGTGGATATACACCGAAGGTGTCCTGTGATCCGACATAAAAACGCGCCTAGCTCTTTTCCCCCGGCTTACATGTGAAGCCATACATATTGCATCGGTGAATCATGGATGCTAGAGCTAGGCGGCGAGAGGATGGCCCCGACAATAGCCGGGGCTGTCCTTCTACTAAGACTATCAAGAAAGTTCGGGGCACAAAACCCTGACCAGCCCACTGGCAGTCATTGAAGACGTGAACCAGCATCGGGCTAAGTTACCCAATTGACTTTGAGATGAGACATCTTGGTCTCCCCGATTCAATCTATCAATAAAGCCCCGGAACTTTCAGGGTTCCGAGGCTTGCTTGTGTGGGGCCTCAGGGGCTTGAACCCTGGACCGAACGATTATGAGTCGTTTGCTCTAACCGACTGAGCTAAGGCCCCGCGCCGAACATATCGGCCAGAGTCATGGTATCAAAACGACTCGTCATCAGCCAGGTCCGGGTCGTCGGACCTACTTGGTGACCTGATTGTAGACAGGCAGACCCATGTATCCGAAAGGAGCCTGGCGAACCTGCTTGCCGGCCACTGCCGAGACCTTCCTGTACCAGAGCGGCAGCACCGGAAGATCCTTGAAGAGCACGGCCTCGGCCTGGCGGTAATCCTGCATGGCTTCGTCCTGGTCGGTCTTGGATGCGGCACGGGAAAGGATGGCATCATATTCCGCGCTCTTGTAGTCCCCATTGTTCAGTCCCTTGCCATCGGCCTGGCTGGAGGCATACCCCTGAACCAGGTAGCCTTCGGGGTGGGGATAGTCAGAAGTGATGCCCGAATTGAAAATACTGTTGACCTGACGGTTGTGAACCGCCGTATTGAATTCCTTGCCCGTCGGGAAGATATTCGGTGCCGTCCTGATGCCCAGAACCTGGGCGTACTCATGTAGAACCGCATCAACCCAGTCCTTGTCTGCCCCGTCGGCGCTGTAAGCGATGCGAAGCGTGCCCTCCCAGGGAGAGATGGCGTCAGCCTGCTTCCAAAGTTTGCGGGCCTGGTCCGGATCGTGGTTCAGCACCTCTTTGCCTTTGATATCGGAGGCATTCCCCTTGATGGTTGGGGCAAGGAAATCAGTGGCCGGCGTAACTGAACCAGCGAAGACCTTGTCGGCTATTTTCGCGCGATCAAGGGCATATGACAGGGCCGCCCGGCGAAGGGCGCCTTCCTGCCCCTGGAAATGTTGCAGGCCTTGCGGGATGGTCAGGGAGCGGAAGGCCGGACCCGGCTTAATCAAAGGCTGCAGGCCCGAATCGGTGTGGAAGGTTTTCAGGCGGGAGACCGGAACCGTATCGAGCACATCCAGGTGACCGGCTTGGATATCGGCATAGGCGGCATCGAGGCTCTGGTAGTCCCTGAACTCCAGGCTTCCGTTCCGAGCCTTGCGAGGTCCCTTGTATGCAGGATCCTTCTCCAGCTTGATCCCCTGATTGGGCACCCATGATTTGAAGCGGTATGGCCCGTTCCCGATTGGTTTCTTGCCGAAGGCCTTGATGTCCTTGTAGGCGGATGCCGGCAGCGGCAGGAAGGCCACGTCTCCCACCTTGTAGGGGAAGGAGGAATCCGGCTTGTCCATGGTCACCTCCAGGGTCAGGTCGTCAACCACCCGGAGACCAGACAGAGGAGCCTTGGGGTCGCCATGCTCATCCTGCACCTGCTCGTACCCGGCGATGGTCGAAAACGCCGAGGCCCCCAGCTGTCCATTGGCCGCATTCGCCGCGAAGGACCAGGAATCCGCATAGGTCTTGGCTGTGATCTTCTCCCCATCGCTGAAGGTGAGTCCCGGTTTGAGGACAATCGTGTACCGGCTGGCATCCTCATTGGGAGTAATCGAGTCGGCCTGAAGCATGGTCATCCCGCCCTTGGCATCGAAGGTGACCAAACCATCGAAGAGCTGGGTCACCACCTTCCAGCCTGCGGTGTCGTTGGTGCTGGAGGGAATCAGGGGAGCCGTAGGCTCGGCATTGTTGACGCTGATGGCGGCCTGTGGATCGATCCGGTCTTCTTGGGAAGCCTGGGAGGTGCCGCAGGCGCCCGCTGCCAGGACGAGCGGAAGCACCACTGCTGCGATGTAGGAACGAAGCTTGGTCATGATAGGACCCTTCCTGCCCGGTACGGGCCTTGTCACGAAAGATATAGTCAATCAGTCGATTGGGCGAGGATGCCGATATTCAGACCTGCCTGACATCCTGCCCGGATGCCAGCCGATCCAGAGCACCGGTGCTGCCGATGGCCCGGAAGAGGAACCAGCTGACCAGTCCAGCCAGAACCACTCCACTGATCAGCTCGCAGATGGTGCCGATGATCCCCCTCGGGCTGAGGAGGGAGACCCCCTGATAGTAGAAGGCCAGGAGAAAAGCGTTATAGACCAAGGCTATCAGGATACCCCCCAGAACGGTCGTTCCCAGGGTCCAGCGGCGGTAGCGGAATATTCCGAAGGCCAGTTCCGCGCAGAGGGCCTCGACGATGGCCTCCACCATAATCATCGGCACGTTATAGGCGTTGCCAGGCAGAATCTCGACCAGGACGCTGATGATGCCGACGTAGACGGCCGCGCCTGGCTTGCGCAGTATCAGCAGGGAAAGGGTGCAGGGAAAGTAGAAGACCCCATGCAAAAGGGCCGCCGCCCCGGGAAGAAGGGCCGTCATCAGCGGGAATATCCACGAGGCGAGCAGGCTGGCCAACCAGTAAATCAACCCCGACACCGCGCCCAGGCCGGCGCCGACCGCAATGTCAAGCGGCCTCCAGCGCAACCGATGAGATGCGGAAATCCGACCCTGTTGCTGTTTCACCGTCATTGATACTCCCTTACGACCGCCATAGAACAGACGGTCCGTTCCTCATGCGCACAGCGATAGGAAGGAACCCACCCAAGCCGGCAAAGGCCCGTCCGGCGTTCCTTGACCTGCGCATGCCGGGCGGGAACGCCGACTCAAGGCTACCCCGACCAAGGCGGCAGGACCAGGGTCTGGTCATAGGTCTTGTTTATAGGCGGCCATCCACCTGACTGACCTTGCTTATCAGCCCGGCGCATAAGTCAGAAGTTCCCACTACGATGAATGCAGTTTGCACTGTCTTTCTATGGTTCTGTGAGGTAGCTTCTTGGCCGAATTCATTTATCAGATGATCAAGGCGCGCAAGTCCTTCGGCGACCGCGTCATCCTGGACGATGTGACCCTGAGTTTCCTGCCCGGCGCCAAGATCGGCGTGGTGGGCCCCAACGGCATGGGCAAGTCCACCCTGCTGCGGATCATGGCCGGCCTGGACACGGTCAGCAACGGCGAGGCACAGCTCACCCCCGGCTATACGGTAGGCATCCTCCAGCAGGAGCCGCCGCTGGACGAGGACAAGACCGTGGGCGAGAACATCCGCATGGCCTTCGGCGACATCATGAGCAAGGTCGACCGCTTCAACCAAATCGGCGAGCAGATGGCCGATCCCAATGCCGATTACGATGCCCTGATGACCGAGATGGGCCAGCTTCAGGAGCAGATCGATGCCGCCAATGGCTGGGACCTTGACTCCCAGCTTGACCAGGCCATGGATGCGCTGCAGTGCCCCGACCCGGACACCCCGGTCTCGGTCATCTCGGGAGGCGAGCGCCGCCGGGTGGCCCTATGCCGTCTACTGCTGGAGGCACCCGACCTGCTGCTCCTGGACGAGCCCACCAACCACCTGGACGCCGAGTCCATCCTCTGGCTGGAGCAGTACCTGCACACCTACAAGGGTGCGGTCCTGGCCGTGACCCACGACCGGTACTTCCTGGACAACGTGGCCGAATGGATCTGCGAGGTGGACCGTGGCCACCTCTACCCCTACCAGGGCAACTACTCCACATACCTGGAGACCAAGGCCAAGCGTCTTGAGGTCCAGGGCCAGAAGGATGCCAAGCTGGCCAAGCGTCTCAACAACGAACTGGAATGGGTCCGCTCCTCCCCCAAGGCCCGGCAGGCCAAGAACAAGGCCCGCCTGGAGCGCTACGAACAGATGGAGAACGAGGCTCGGAACAACAAGAAGCTGGACTTTTCCGAGATCCAGATTCCGCCGGGACCCCGCCTGGGCTCCAAGGTGCTGGAGGCCGAGCACATCCACAAGGCCTTCGGCGACCGCGTTCTGATCGACGACCTGAGCTTCACCCTGCCTCGAAACGGCATTGTGGGCGTCATCGGACCCAATGGTGTGGGCAAGTCCACGCTCTTCAAAACCATTGTGGGCCTGGAGCCCCTGACCTCGGGCACCCTGGAGGTCGGTGACACGGTCAAGATCTCCTACGTGGATCAGAACCGCGAGGGCATCGACCCCGATAAGAACCTCTGGGAGGTGGTCTCCGGAGGGCTGGACTTCATCGAGGTCGGCGGCGTCGAGGTGCCCACCCGCGCCTACGTGGCATCCTTCGGCTTCAAGGGCTCGGACCAGCAGAAGCCGGCCGGCGTCCTTTCCGGAGGCGAGCGCAACAGGCTGAACCTGGCACTCACCCTCAAGCAGGGCGGCAACCTCCTCCTCTTGGACGAGCCCACCAACGATCTGGACGTGGAGACCCTGGAAAGTCTGGAGAATGCCCTTCTGGCCTTCCCCGGCTGCGCTGTGGTCATCTCCCACGACCGCTGGTTCCTGGACCGTATCGCCACCCATATCCTGGCCTGGGAGGGCACGGACGAAAATCCGGCCTCCTGGTACTGGTTCGAAGGCAACTTCCAGGCCTACCAGGAGAACAAGGTCAAGCGTCTGGGCGAGGAGGCCTCCAGGCCCCACCGCATCCATCGCAAGCTGACCCGCTGAACAAAGTAGATCACAAGGGATCGAGGGCCAAGGAGAAGCATGAGCGTCGAGGATGAATCACTGGCCCAGGCCATCGCCGGGCTGAACCTGCAGGAGCAGCAGTCTGCCGATGGCCGTTCCCGTTTCCTGGGCAAATCGCTGGACTTCCCCACCGGCCGCCTCTACGGGGGCCAGATGTTGGGCCAGGCCATCATGGCCGGCGGGCGGACCGTGCCCGAAGGCCGACTACCCCACTCGATGCACGCCTATTACCTGCGCACTGGACTGCTTGATCAGGACGTTCAGGCGGATGTGGAGACCATCCGTGACGGGCGTTCCTTCTCCTCCCGACGGGTTGATCTGCACCAGGGGGAACGGACCATCCTGAACGCCCTGCTCTCCTATCAGCAGGTCGGCCAGGAGGGCGTCCTCTATGCCGACCCCATGCCGACGGGGCTGCCCGATCCGGAGGACCTGCCTGGCTCCCGGGAGCTGATGGAACCCTATGCCGACAAGTCCCCTTTCGCTGACTACTACGCCCATCAGAGTCCCTTCGATATGCGTCATGTCGGCGGCACGGTACTGCTGGACGATGCAGATGATGCAGAACATGGGGATTCCAAGGATGACAGCAGGAGTCGCCAGGCCGTTTGGAGCCGTACCCAGGGGAGAGCCGAACTGGACCCGCTGATGCGCCGGGCCCTGCTGGCCATGGAATGCGATCAGATCATGATGGAGCCCGCACTGCGCCGTGCCGGGCTGAGCATGACCACCCCAGGGATTTCCTTCGCGTCCATCGACCATGCCATGTGGTGGTATCAGGATCTGGACCCCTGTGACTGGCACTGCTTCATCCAGGAGTCCCCTGTAGCCGATCACGGCCGCAACCTGTGCATGGCCAAGGTCTATAACCGCCAGGGTGACCTGGCTGCCTACATGGTTCAGGAGGCCATGATCAGGGTGCCCAAAGACTGAGCTTCCACTACGTCATCGCATATTCTTCCCCAGCAAGGGATCAATAGCTTGGTCGACAGCAGGCCAGCTATCTTCAGAAACGTCCCCAGTTAGGGCCTTGAACGCTGTTCAGCTGTGCTTTTTGCTTGAATCGGCCTTTATCTCCGCCCTATCGGCGGTATCGGCCGCATCGGCCATCGGTCTTCGCGAGGACTTCTTGCGACGGTCGGGGTTCTCAGGCCCGTCATCCGGGGGCAACTGGCAGAGCCACTCCCCCACGGCTCCGGCCACCACATCGAGCAGACAGACCAGGGATGCGACCAGGCACTCCTGCATGACCCGTGTGTAATAGGGCGCGCCTGCATGACCCATGCTGATCAGGGCCTGACTGCCGTACCAGCCCAACAGGGCGGCACAGGCGATGCCCAAGGCCTTGCTCATGATCAGCACGTTGACCGCGAAGCGCAAATCCATCTGCTTGCGGTCCCCCTTGGCGTAGCGATGCACCTGGAAGGCCATAATCAGGATGGCCAACCCCAGTAGGAATAGCAATACACTGACCAGCCAGGGAACCCCCATCAGGTCCGTCCTGGTGGACATGCCCAGTTCCGAGATGCCGGCGCCTCCCATCAGGCCCAGGACCAGGGCGACCAGATAGTGCGCGAGCGGGGTGCGGCGGGCCCTCATGACAGACCGTCCAGAATCCAGTCCTCCGAGACCAGGCTGATACGGTCACGGTCAGGAGCACGGTTGGCCAGACTGGCCAGACAGGATCCGCCAGCCCCAGGCAGGCAGTGTTCAGGCTCCAAATAGGCCCAGGGAATCAGAATGCGCGATGGAGCATCGGCGGTCAGCAGAGGGGGGCGGTCCCGGGAAGACAGAACCGAACCGTCCGAGGTCTCCACCTCAACCACATCGGCATCCAGTCCGCCCATCTGTCTGATAGGAGCGGCCACCATGTCCAGGGCCGACCGCAGCTCACCAAGATTCAGCGGCGTCTGCAGAATAACCACAGCCGATAGACGCTGATCCCCCTGATCATCCCGGTAGGCATATAGGGGCGAGATGCCGACCAGCTGACTGCCGGGAATTCCGTCCAGGGCTGCAAGAGCACGGAGCATGGTCAACCGGTCGGTTCCCGATGCTCCTTCCAGCGCAATCACATCACGCATCAGAAGGCCCTGTGGCTTGACTCCTCCAACAGACGGCTGAGTAGACGCTTCGTTATCACTATCCGGATCCGAGGACAGGCCGCTCTGGATGGAGGAGGTCAGGGGGTGACGCAGCCGGGCCTGTGCCGCATGGCCAGAATCAGCCCGACCAGACAGCAGGAAGGAGGGATGCCCTAAAGAAGGATTCCCGCCGCCGCTAACCCGCCCGGATTCCATGCTGGCAGGGTTGCCTTCCACCTGATCGTCAGCTGCACGCTCAAGGGTGACGCCCACCTGAAAATCGACCCCAGTTCCCTGGTCAGCACCCAGACGGGTGACCGTGACCCGTGTGCGGCGGATCTGGTGGGAGAGCAGGATGGCATCAGCCACCTTGGCAGTCAGGGATTCCAGAATCTCATCAGCCGGCTCGTTCTGGATCAGGTTGACGATCCGACGGACAATCTGCACATAGTCCACGGTCTGGGTGCCGTCGTTGAGCCTGCCTGCCTCACTCAAATCCAGGTAAAGGACGGCATCGACCTGGTAGCCCAACCCAGGCTTATGCTGGCCGTGCAGGGGTGCGACCTTGATGGAACTCAAACGGATGGAATCCATGATGTACGCTCCTCCCTCGCCTTGGACCATTCACTTCACCGGGCCAATCCGGAATTCAGTGCTGGTCCTCTGTGGACGACCCGTTCACGCTGCGCCTGAGCTCCTCGGGGATCTCCACCGGGGGCTGCTCGGAGTCCGGCCGATCCGGCGCAGACAGCCAGAGCTGGCGCTCGGGAGCCTTGCGCAGACCAGCGAAGACCGCAGCCAGCTCGTCTTTGTTCAGGGTCTCCTTGACCAGCAGCTGTCGAACGAGCTCGTCCAGCACGTCACGGTTCTCGGTGATGATCCGCCAGGCCTCTTGGTGGGCCGTCTCGATAAGATTGTGGACTTCCTCATCGATGGCCTCGGCGGTTTTCTCCGAATAGTTGTGGGGCTTCAGGGCATCGAGTCCGGCATCCTGGTCGTTCTCATCAGCCCACTTGATGGCCCCCAGCTTGGATGAGAATCCATACTGCAGGACCATCTGCCGGGCGATGCTGGTGGCCTTCTCGATGTCGTTGGAGGCACCGGTGGTCGGGTCGTGGAAGACCACCTCTTCCGCCACGCGACCGCCCATGGCGTAGGCCATCTGGTCCAGCAGTTCGTTGCGGGACTGCGAGTAGCGGTCTGTGGTGGGCATGACCGCGGTGTAGCCCAGGGCCCGCCCGCGCGGCAGAATGGTCACCTTGGTGACCGGGTCGGTGTGGTGCAGGGCCGCAGCAACCATGGCGTGGCCGCCCTCGTGGTAGGCGGTGTTGCGCATCTCAGCCAGGGCCATGCCCTTGGTCCGCCGCCGAGGTCCGCTCAGCACACGGTCGATGGCCTCGTCGATGGCCCGGTTGTCGATCAGCTGGGCATCCGAGCGAGCGGTCAACAGAGCCGCCTCGTTGAGCACATTGGCCAGGTCGGCGCCGGTGAAGCCAGGCGTACGCACGGCCACAGTGTGCAGATCCACATCCGGCACGAAGGGCTTGCCCTTGGCGTGGACCTTGAGGATGGCCTCGCGGCCCTCCAGGTCCGGGGCCTCCACGGCCACCTGACGGTCGAACCGGCCGGGCCTGAGCAGGGCCGGGTCCAGGATGTCCGGGCGGTTGGTGGCGGCAATGATGATCAGGTTGGTGTCGTTGTCGAAGCCGTCCATCTCGACCAGCAGCTGGTTCAGGGTCTGCTCGCGCTCATCGTGGCCGCCGCTCATGCCGGAGCCGCGCTTTCCGCCCACTGCATCGATCTCGTCGATGAAGATGATGGCCGGCGCATTCTTCTTGGCCTCGTCGAACAGGTCACGCACTCGGGAGGCACCCAGACCGACAAACATCTCGACGAAGTCTGATCCTGCCATGGAGTAGAAGGGCACGCTGGCCTCACCGGCGATGGCCCGGGCCAGCAGGGTCTTGCCGGTTCCGGGGGGACCATAGAGCAGGACGCCACGGGGTATGCGGGCGCCCAGGGCCTTGTACTTGGAGGGATCCTTGAGGAACTCCTTGATCTCCTCCACCTCCTGGACTGCGGCCTCCTCGCCGGCCACGTCCGAGAACTTGGTCTTGGGGGTCTGTCCGTCGCTGAGCTTGGCGGAGTTCTTTTTGCCCCCCATGCCGAACATGCCGCCGCCGGCCGCCGAGGACATGCGCGAGAGCAGGAACCAGAAGACCCCCAGAATGATCAGCATGGGCAGGATGGAGGAGATCAGGTAGCTCATCATGCTGGTCTGCGGCACCACCGAGTTGTACCCCTCGGAGGGCTTGGCCTTTTCGACTGCCTTGACAACCTGCTCCCCCTGGGCCTCCACGTAGTAGAACTGCACATCCTTGCCGAAGTTCTTGGAGGTGCGGTTGCCGCGGAAGCCGGGTACATCCTTGACGAAGTCGCTATTGAGCTTGAGCTCGACGACCTGCATCTTCTCGGTGATCTCGGCCTTCTTGACCATGCTGCTGCGGTCGTTCAGCAGCTCCAGGCCATCCTGGGTATTGATGGTCTGAGCGCCGTTCTGGCTGCTGAAGAAGCCGAAGATGGCCAGGATGATGACCACGGCCAGAATCCCCCAGAGCCAGGGGGAACGCCAGAAGGAGCGGTTGCCCCCGTTGGGGCCGGAGCCGTTGTTGCCCAGATTGAAGTTGAAGGGGTTGTTGCCCTTGTCCCCGTTGTCCCTGCCCCCATTGGGCGGACCCTGCTGCGGTCCCTGCGAGTAGCTCATGACTGCTCCCCCTGATCCTGATGATCCTGTTCCTGGGTCGGGTCCATGTATTCCTCGGACCTGAGTACGGCTATCGAGTCGAGATTACGGTACTGCTCGTCGTAATCCAACCCGAAGCCCACAACGAATTCGTCGGGTATGGCGAACCCTGGATACTTGACATCCACCTCGACCTCGTGTCGCGAGGTCTTGTCCAGCAGGGTGAAGATCTCCACCGATGCGGCTCCTCGCTCCTTGAGATGCTCGACCAGCCAGTGCAAGGTGTAGCCGGAATCGATAATATCCTCAACGATCAGAATATGCCGTCCGCGCACATCGCAATCCAGATCCATCCTGATGTCCAGGTCCCCCCTGGAAACGCTGGTCTTGCCTGCCGGATAGCTGGAGATGCTCATGAACTCGATCTGCACCGGTATGGTGACGGCCTGTGAGAGGGCGGCGAGCGTGTTGAAAGCCCCCTTGAGCACGGCCAGCATGATCGGGTTCTTGCCCCGGTAATCCCGGCTGACCTGCTCGGCCGTCCGGTTGATCAGCTCTTCTATCCGTTCCTTGGACACCAGTTCATGGTCGATATGGGATTGAATATCAGCGATGCGCATGGTCTCCATCATTGCATATGAGAATGACTTGACCCTTACGGATTGCTGTATGGGAGCTGGGAAAGCGAGGGCCCTGCTGGCCGTGCCATCGGCAGACCAAATCATCCAGGGCCCGGACCTGCACGGCAGTGAACCGTATGCCCAGCCTGGTCAACACCTGGGCCAGCAGACGGGTGCGCAGGGCCGGGTGGCAGTCGGCCAATCCGTGGGCATCCAAGCAGGCCAGCACCCCTTCGGCCTTTTGGTCCGTGTCAGGGCAGGCCACCAGTCGCTGGAACAACCCATCCACCTGGGAATCCAGGTAATCCTGATCCAGACGGGCCATATCCGCGCCCAGGGCCAGTCGGCGGACCATGTCCCGGCCTGCGAAGCGATTCAAGGCAGGCAGCAGGTCATGACGGATCCGCGAGCGCAGCGGCAGCGTCTCGGGAAGCGCGGAACCAGCCGGCTGATCATCGCCGTTGGTGGGGTCGTCCCACCAACCGATCCCCTGCTGGCGGCAAATGGCCGTGGTATCCTTCCGGTCCAGGTCCAGGAATGGACGCAGATAGCACATTCCTCCACGTTCCACACGCCGGGCCATGCCGGTGATGGCCTCCAGCCCCTGGGAGCGGATCAGGCCGATCAGCACCGTTTCAGCCTGATCGTCACGGGTGTGCGCCAGAAGAACGGCCCTGGCACCCAACCCGAGGGCCTGCTCGGAGAGGGCCTGGTAGCGGGCCGCACGGGCATCGGCCTCAGGGCCGGCCGAAGTGACGGGTACCTTCACTCTGGTGACGCGGACAGGATCCATTCCCAGCTCCCGGCAGGTTCCAGCCGCACGTTCGGAGATACGATCCGAATCAGGCACCAGACCATGATCGATCAGCAGTGCCCCACACCGCAGCCCGGTCATATCGGCCACCAGGTGGGCCACGCAGGCCAGAGCCAGCGAATCACGGCCTCCAGAGCAGGCCACCAGGATCAATGGGGCATCCGAATCGGGCCGGTGAACCCCGTGATGGGTGAACCGCCTATCCTGCAGGCCCAGGCCCTCACTGTCCAGGGTCGAACGCAGGAGCCCCACCGCCTTTTTCATCTCCGCTGAATAGACCATGGTCCAGGCTGCTTCCCGCTCAGAGCCGATCCAGGGATCCGACCAGGGTGTCCACAGCATGCCGGGCAGCAGCCACATCCTCGGGATCGTTGACGACTACGGCAAAGACCAGAACACCGCCTGAGCGTCGAATCACATTGCCTGCCAATGAAGTCACATGGTCCAAGGTACCGGTCTTGACCCGGATCAGCCCGTCGGCCTGATTGTCTATTTTCCGCCTGGCTGCCGTGCCGGTCAGCCCCACCACCGACAGACCCTTGACCAGGGGGGTCAGCCCCTTCTCGGACAGGGCCAGCTGCTGGACGTCCGCCAAGGTGCCCACCTTTAGGCTTGAGCCAGGGGTCAGCCCCGAGCAGTCGGCCATGTTGAGGCCTGTGGTGTCTACGCCCAGCTTGTTCAGCGTACTGGTCACGGCTTTCACAGCCCCGGCCGGGCTGTTGGGCATGTCCAGGGCCAAAGCGGTCAGACGGCCGAAAAGCTCGGCCAGACTGTTGTCGGAGTTGCGTAGCATCAGCGACATGATCTCGCTGAGCCGTGCCGAGCTGATACTGGCCAGAACCTTGCCCTGGGCATGGTCGGTCCGGTCTGGCCCTTGGGCATTGTCCACCTGGATCCCGGACTCCATCAGGCGGCTGGCAAAGACTGCCGCAGCGGCTCCTGCCGGATTTTGGACCCTGGGCAGGTAGACACCACCCGCATCCGGATAGGCAAAAGGCTCATTCCGCCCCTGTCTGGCCTCATCCACGGCCATAGCGACAGGCTCCTGGAAATAGATTCCATCAGCATTGTTTGCTTCGATTCCCTTCGGCGCACGATCCTCGCCGAAGAGCGTGTCTTGGTAGGCCAGGGTCACTCGGCTGATTCCCTGCTGGCGCAGAGCCTGGGCCGTCTTCCCGGCCAGGGTCCCCAGGCCGGCCCGGCCATTGACGTGCAGGGGATCGTCCTCGCCGACCCCCAGAAGCATATCGCCGTGACCGCGCAGGGTCAGCGTCGCCTGTGAGGAGGCAGAGGAATTCAGAACAGCCTCGGTATCCAGCTGGGAGGACATGTCCAGAACGGAGGCGGCTGCGGCTGCTGTCAAGGTCTTCATGGTGGAGGCCGGCTGGCGCGCCTGGTCGGCGTTCTTCTGAGCCAGCACCCGTCCATCAGCCTGCCGCACGACCAGCGAGTATGCATTGCCCAGGCCCGGCGTGCCGGCGAAGGCGTTGACCAGCTGCTGGACCTGGCCGGCATCCACTGCAGACCCGGGCTTGTCTGCGACCAGGGTGGGCGGCTCGCCCATCATGACCGCAGGGGGAACCGAAGAATGACTGGTCTTGGCCAAGGTCAGCGGTCCGGGAGCCAGGTCGGCCAAGTCCATGCATGCATAGCCGAGGACCAACATGATAGCCACAAGCGCTGCCAGGGCCACCCGCCAGCGTCGCTTGGTTTGACGACGGCGTGTCATGCGCAGCTGATGTCTGTCACCCAATTGCTCACTCCCTGGCTTGTGTTCGCCAACCGAGTTCGGCTCGGTCGGCATCATCCAATCAGCCTAGTACTGGTCCTGTCACCGTCTCAGGACTGCAGAGAGGCATAGCGATCCAGTGTCAGCAGAATGGCCGACTGTCGACGATCGAAGATCCGGGACCCCAAAGCGACGCCTATGGCAAGCACAATCAGGCCGTTGGCCAGTGCGACCGGCATAGGCAGCCAGGACGGAAGAATCCCGCCCGTGATCATGGCCAGCAATGCCACCAGGAAGGTGGGCAGCATGATCACCAGGCTGGCCAGCAACTGCAGCATGGGCAGGAAGCCTTGGGCAACGGCACGTCCCTGTGGTGAGGTGAAGGGCTGATCCATGGAGGGTACCGGATAGATCAGCAGGGCCGAGAAGACCTGGGCAACTCCCAGCCCGGACAGGAGCAATCCTATGGTCGCAGCCAGCATATCCAAGGAGATGACCAGATCTGGTCCGCCCTTCATTGCCCCGGAGAATACCAAAGTCACCAGCCCAAGCAGGAGTATGCAGGGCAGAGCTACACTCAGATGGCTGCGGACACGGGAGAGCCGGTCCTCACGACCTTTCACTCCCGCCGCTATCTCCATGCGCAAGGCGAGCCCATCGTAGGCCAGGGCGTTGCCCTCGGGAACCTCCAGCACCCAGGCGCCCACAATCGGTCCCAGCCATAGCATCATGGGCATCTGGCGGAAGATTATCGCGTACAGAATCACCACAACAAGCAGAAGCGGATAGCTGACAAGCTTGCGGGGGTCCTGACGAAGATAGATCAGCGATCGCGCAGCCATGGCGTCCACTATGTTCCGGGAACGACCCAGCATCCCCAGCCCCTTGGGCGCAGTCGACCGTTCAGTCCTCGCCCCGGCATGCAAACGGCTATGGCGCAGACACAGCATGCCGATCATGGAACAGAGAGCCAGGGTGACCAGCTCCATACACAGACGTCCGACCAGAGCCCACCATGATCCCGAAAGGAAATCCTCCGGCAGACGGACGGCGGCGCCCAGCGGCGTCCAGGCCAGTATGTCGGCCACGGACTTGAGGGAGTCAGTGTCGACTGCCATGCCATCCGTAATCCCGCTGTCCAGCAGAGAGGGCAGCATGCACAAAAGCATGATCACCATGGTGACCAGCAGGTAGAGCCCGGATCGGGTGCGCCGGGAGACCACCAGGGTACCGACCAGGTCCAAAACAGCCCGGGACAAGGCCAGCATCACCATGACAGCCAGCAGGGCTGCGATCAAGGCCACGATTGCGGCTCCGACACCCATGCGGGCATAGATGGCTGTCAGGGCCAGGAAACAGACAAGGCCGGTCAATCCCGCAGGCCCAATCAGCCCAGCCAGGTAGAGCCCCACTTGCAGCTGGCTGTCAGGAATCCCGTAAAGGACGAATCGCGAAGGGCTCAGGTTCGACCCCTGGCCCAGAAAGGCCAGTTGAATCAGGATCACTCCCAGAGTCAGTCCGGCCAGGAACAGGACCAATATGGATCCCATACGCTGCCGGTCGCCCGGACCGGCACTGGGCAGCCAGTCCCCCAGCGTCAGCGCAGCCTGCCACGAGGCCAGGCAGATGGCTATGGCCATGAGCAGGCTGATGATGGCCCCGACCACCTGCCAGGAGGAGTGCTTGATTGTGCCCCAGGTGATGGACCAACGCATGGCGATGATGGTGGCTGCCATGCTCATTGCGTCCCCTGGTCTTCCTCGGACCCGGAGCCGTTCAGCCAGGCGATTCGCTTAGCCTGATGACGGCCGCCGACAAGCTCCAGGAAGCGATCCTCCAGATCCTCGCCGGCAGCGACCTGGGCCACCGTGCCATCAGCCCGAACCAGACCATGGTCGATGATGGCCACATGGGTGCACATCCGCTCCACCAAGGCCATGACATGGGAGGAAATGACCACCGTCCCTCCGGTATCGACATACTCGGCCAGAATGTCCTTGAGATTGGCGCTGGAGACCGGGTCGACCGATTCAAAGGGCTCGTCCAGCACCAGAAGCCTGGGGGAATGAATCATGGCCGTAGCCAGGCAGATCTTCTTGGTCATGCCCGATGAATAATCGCAGACCCGCTTGCCGCCGGCATCAGTCAGGTCGAAGGCCTCCAGCAGGTCCCTGGCCCGGCCCAGGGCCTCATTGCGCGGCATCCGTCGAAGCATGCCCGAGTAGACCAGCAGTTGCAGACCCGTCAGCCTGTCGAAGATCTGATCGGCCTGGGGCATGACGCCGATGACCCGCTTGGCCGTATCCACGTCCGACCACACGTCCCTGCCCAGAATCATGACATTGCCGGAGTCGGGCACCAGAAGTCCGGTCATCATATTCAGCGTGGTGGTCTTCCCTGCGCCATTGGGGCCGACGATCCCGTAGAAGGACCCCCTGGGAATGTCCACAGAGAGGGCGTTGACAGCTGGCCGACCCTGGTAGCACTTGACCAAGGCGCGGATAGAAACCGCCGCCTGCGGATCTGGCGGAGGAACCACTGCCGTCCGGGCGGTCATGCTGGTTGGTTGCGCTTCATCGGACATGGCCTTAAGTCTAGCATTCGAGGAATGACCGGCCTTAATGCCCCGAGTGCTCGATGGGCTTCCATCCCGGATTGGCGAAAATGGCCTGGAAGGAGATGGGCACGTAGCTGAGCATGAAGATGGGGAAGCTCAGGCAGTAGGCGAAAAGCTCCTTGTTCGATGCGCCGATCTTGTCCCGCTCGGCCAGCACGGTCAGGGCAGCCAGACCCATCATGGCCAGGAGGCCCAGAATCCCGGCCGCTATGCCATCGATCAGGGTGGTCACCTGGCTGGTCCAGGTCACAAAACCCAGAGCCGGGAAGAGCAGCCCGAAGAAACAGCGGACCAGGCCCAGGACCGTCAGGGGACAGATCAGGATGGTCAGATCAACGGCCGAGAAGTCGCGCTCACGGAAGGCCCGGGAGATCAGGGCAGGCCCATAGTAGCGGAAGACCTGAAGGAAGCCCTTGCTCCAGCGCAGCCGCTGCCGCCAGCTCTGCTTGAAGGTGACCGGCTGCTCGTCATAGAGGATGGCGGTGCCGCAATAGCCGATGCGCTCGCCATGCAGAACCGAGTCCATGGTGAACTCCAGATCCTCGGTCAGCAGATGGAACTTCCAACCGTTGTTGCGCTCCATAACCTCCCTGGAGAACATGAACCCGGTGCCGCCCACATGGCAGCTGGAGCCGATGACCATCCTTGAGGTGTTGAGGAACCGGGATTCGCGGATGAACCATAGGGCCGAGCCCGAAGAGACCCAGTTGTCCGAGAAGTTTACCGAGTTCCGGTAGCTAGTCAGTATGCGGAAGCCGGACTGGAAGGCCTTGTTCATCTCTTCTATGTAATGACGGTCCAGGATGTTGTCCGCGTCGAAGACGAAGTAGGCGTCGTAGCGGGAGTCTAGACCCCGATCGAGTATCTGCTCCAGCAGGAAAGTCAGAGCGTAGCCCTTGCCCACCCGGTCCGGGTCCTGCCGCTCGACCACGTGACAGCCGAGGGATCTGGCCAGCCCGGCTGTGTTGTCGGTGCAGTTGTCGGCCACCAGCCATATGTCGACCATGGAGAATGGATAGGTCTGCTCCTTGATGGAGTTGATCAGATGACCGACCACGTTCTCCTCGTTGCGGGCGGAAATAAGGACGGCGAACCGCTTGTCGAAGGGAGCCTCGGGAAAGACCACCGGCTTGGAGACGAAGGAGATGACGATGCAGATGGCCTGGTAGACGATGCCCACTCCACCCAGCAGCAGCATCAGAACGTCCAGTACTTTGAGCAGAGCCATCAGCGCCACTCCTTGCGGGGGTTGTCCTCCCCCTCGGAGGCCTCGTCCCCGGTCTCGGTACCCTTGAGCGGCCTGTGCTTTACCGGAGCCGATGCCGACTTGGGTATGGGCACCGTAACCGACTCGTCCAGATCCTTGGCCGTCGGCGAGGATGTCGGATAGAGCTGGCTGGCAATGGTCATGACAGGGTCCTCCACTCGAACCCTGGCGCTGCTCCCCTTGGCGGACCGGCTGCCCACGTGGCTGGCCACCGGCTGGACCACGTGCTCGTTGAAGGCCTCGACACCCTCGACCACCTTGGACTTGCCGACCGGCTTGGGATCCTGCATAAGCGGTGAGTCAATCAGCTCGTAATGCTTGACCGAAGCCGAGAAGATGGCCTGGAAGCTGGCCGCCAGAGGCAGGGCCAGGAAGGCGCCCAAGGCGCCGAAGACCGCGCCCAGTGCCAGTACGGAGAGGAAGGCGATGGCCGGGTTGAGGTCCATGGTCCGCTGGGAGATCTTGGGGGCCAGGATCATGTTTTCGATCTGCTGGTAGATGATGATGTAGACCAGCACAATAACAGCCATCAGCAGTCCACGGCTCCCCCAGGCCACCACTATGGGAACGGCCCCGCCTATGTATGTGCCGATGGTGGGCACGAACTGGGAGACCAGCCCGCAGAAGAGGGCCAGCGGCAGCCAGTAGGGCACCTTGAGAATGACCAGGAAAACCGACATACAGGCCGCGGAGATGAGCGCCAGGATGGTCCTGCTGAACAGGAAGCTGGAGATCTGGTCCTGGGCGATGGTCCAGACGAAGAGGAAGCGGCGCTGGCTCCTGGGGGCCAGCCACTGGCAGAGGCTGCGGCGCAGCTTGGGGCCTGCAGCGGAGATGTAGTAGATGACCAGCAGAACGGTCATGATATTGATGAAGGACCCTGCCAGACCCACGGTCGTGGTCAAGGCCTGCCCGGCGAAGTCAGTCACCCAGGATGTCTGGATGTTCTTGACGATCTCCCCGCCCAGATCCTGCATGGCCGGCAGGTGCCAGGGGGTGCGGCTGGCGATGAATTCCGCCACCTGCTCATAGAGGGCCGGCAAGCCGTTGGCCATGCCGATGACCTGCTGGACCAGCAGATTGCCGAACATGCCCAGGAGGACGATCACAATAATGATCAGGCCTATCAGGGTGACCGCCGAAGCCGCTCCCCGCCGCCAGCCATGCTTGACCAGCCTGAGCACCAGGGGCTCCATGGCCAGGGAGACGAAGATGGCGATCACCACGTCCAGAACAAGGAATTCGATCTTCCACCAGGAGGAGTAGGCGAACCAGGCCAGGAAGACGGCTATGACCACGTAGAGGAGGGCGCGGCCGAACCATTCCGGAGGTCGGCGCGGATCCCCCTTGGGCGGGAAGACCGTCGCGAAATCGAAGCGCTGCTTTTGCTCGTTGGCCATATGTTCCATTATCCCAAGATGGCTGACATGGCGGGGCATGGGACGCAGGTTGAGCCGACAGTGTATCCGGGCACACGTATCCTAATGGGTATGTTGACCGTTTCCATAGTCATACCCGCCTGGAATGAGGAAGAACGCATTGAAGACTGCCTCCTGAACGCCACCAGGCAGAGCCAGGCACCCAAGGAGGTGCTGGTAGTCGACAACCACTCCACGGACGCAACGGCCTCCATCGTCCAGCAATTCATCGACCAGCACCCTGACCAGCATGTCAAGCTCCTCCACCAGGACAGCGAACAGGGGCTGATCCCCACCCGCAATTACGGACTTGACCGGGCCACCGGCGACGTGCTGGGCCGGATCGACGCCGACTGCATGCTGCGACCCAACTGGGTCGAGGTGGTCTCCGGCATCTTCACCAGAGACCCCAAGGCCATGGGCGCCACCGGTCCAGTGGCCTACTATGACATGCCAGGCAAGAAGATCGGGCTCAAGGGCGACAATACCATCCGCCGGGCCATCTACCGGGCCGATGACGGGCAATACCTGCTCTACGGCTCCAACATGGCCCTGCGCGCCACGGCCTGGCGAGCCATACGCAACCAGGTCTGCAGGGACAAGGAGGACATCATGCACGAGGATGTCGATATCTCCCTGCACCTGATCGACCAAGGGTTCAAGACGGTCTACTGCAAGGACATGAACGTGGGCATCAGCGCCCGCCGGATGGACACTTCCTTCACATCCTTCCGCCACTACATGCAGCGCTTCAAGAACACCTTCGACGCCCACCCGCAGCACACCAGGGAGCAGAAGCCCGAACACACCCTCTACGCCATCTACCCGATCCTTCGAGCCTTCTACCCCGTCTACCAGAAGTACCTGGAATCCGCCGACATCAACCCTGCGGAACGTGTCTGGATCCGCGAACAGATGGAGCTCTTCCACCGACGCGACCAGGAGCTGGACCAGGAGGACCACTGACCTGCGGACGGCACACCAGGCTTGCCTGGTCCATAGGGGGCGGGTATCATGGGCACGTTCGCCCCCGTCGTCTAACGGTTAGGACACCAGACTTTCAATCTGACAGCGAGAGTTCGACTCTCTCCGGGGGTACAAATCACTGCGAAAGCAATCAAACCTGTTGCCATCATTAGGCCAGCCTGAATCGTCCTCGCCAGCCACGAGCGACAACTGCATCTGATGGGCACCTACCGGAGGGAATCCAAAGCCGGATATAACCGCCGGAACCGGTTGTAACCGGCATCGTACACATGGCGGTTTGCGTCGTCAGGTGAATAGACCCGTCCAACAAGATTCGCTTCCACCAGCTCCTCCAAGGCCTGCAGATCGGGCCGGGAAGACGAACCTGTCCGTTTGCCAACGGAGACCAGCTCTGCCAGGGCCACTGCAGGCATGAGATGGGCATCGTCAAGCACCTGAACGGTCGCGTCAAGGATATCCGCCAGCATCTGGCACCACTGGGGTTCACGGGTGCCACCACCAATCAGAGTGACGCGTTCGATAGGCGTGCCCATCAGGTCAAGCCCCTGGCGAATCGAATAGGACACGCCCTCCAGCGCCGCTCGGGCAAGATCGCAGGCCTCGGTCTCGGAAGAAATACCGATATAGGCTCCGCGGATCGAGGGGTTCATCATCGGGAAGCGCTCCCCCACCAGATAGGGCAGGCAAATCACACCACGCGCTCCCGCCGGGCTGGATTCCAACAAGTGCCCCATGCGTCGATAGGGGTCGTCGTCGCCCTCGGTCGGACCGCCCCCCGCAAAGACTCCAGTGGCCCAAGCATGCACGTTGCCTGCATTGAGGAATGGCACCGTGTTGATGATGCTGTCTGTACCCAGATAGGCCAGATTGACCATTCCAGGGCGGTCAGTTACAGCCCGGTCCGTCACTGTGGCAATCCACCCGGATGTGCCCAAATTGATATTGAACTGACCAGGATGGAACACCCCGCCGGCCAAGGTGGATGCCCCGGTATCCCCCATTCCCGCGAAGACCGTGGTTCCCGGAGCAAACCCCGTGGCAGCGGATGCGCCCGGCGTGCTGGTGCCAACGCCTTCCCATGGCCAATGGAGTTCCGGGAAGATCGCGGCATCCACGCCTGCTGCCTCCAGGATGTCCCTTCTCCACGTCCGCGAGCGCAGATCCATGGCACCTGCCGTCGAACAGGCCGTCACATCGCCGCAATAGACACCGGTCAGCCACCAAATCAGATAATCCTTGGCATCGATGAGCACATGGCGAACCTGGGCATACCGGTCCGGCTGATGTCTGGACATCCACATCAGCTTGGATACAGGCAGGGACCCATCGCACGGGTTGCCCACGTGGGCGCGGAAGGATTCAGCCCCATAGGTTTCAGTCAGCTCAGCAGACTCTTCTTGAGCCCTGCCGTCCGCATACAGGATCGCCGGCCCGACTGGCTGCCCCTGTGCATCCAGGGCGATCAGGTCCTGCATCTGCCCACTCATGATGATGCCGGTGACCTGGTCGCTCCTGAAGTGCTTGATGCTCCGCCCGGCCCTGGCCAAAAGGTCACGGGACACCTCGATGAAGGCCTGCAACCAATCCTCGGGATTCTGTTCGATACGCCCGTCACCTGTGTCAATCGGCAGGAGACCGCTGGATGCACACGCCCTGACAGAACCCTGGTCATCCACAAGAACGGCCTTGACCTGCGTGGTCCCCACGTCAAATGCGGCTGTATAGGTCATACCGGCCATCCTAGGCTTTCCCGACTTTCCGAAGGTTGGCATGATCCCGTATGTGGACCGACACAGTTACCCCTGGGCTCCTGACCAGTCCACCACTGCTTCGACATTGTTCCCGTCCGGGTCCAAGACGAAAGCCGAATAGTACCCGGGATGATAATCTCGCAGCCCTGGAGCACCATTGTCACGGCCACCGGCAGCGAGCGCCTCCCTGTAGAAGGCATCCACCATTGCAGCATCGGCGGCCCTGAAAGCTATGTGGGTCACCGGCGAGCCGGCCCCGTCCTCGCTCGGTGTCAGATAAAAGTCCGAGTGGGCCCCATCATCCTCTGCACCGAACCCAATGGTGGGCTCATGGTGGGCCTTGGCCACGTACCCCAATGGCGCCAGGGCTTTGCTGTAGAAATCGATGGAAGCCTGGATCTCCCGAACCTTCAGCGTCAGATGATCGATCATGCCCGTAATTCTAGGTGAATCATCAACCAATGAGGGCAGACCACCCGGAATGATCTTCCCTCGTGCCGCTCGATGCCGAGGATCGCCGAACGCAACCCTCAAGGCTATATTTCAGATGTACTGGCCGCCGGGCAGGTGCATGAAGTCCTCCACCTTGTTCCATTTGACCGGATATCCTGCTCCATGGGCACAGAAGACCGAGTCAGGTGTGTTCTCCAGGTCGGACTCGGGGTCGTAACCGATGGAATCCACAAGAACATCCTGGTCCTGGCAGGGACGATACCCGTTGAAGAAACAGGTCAGATGTCCACGGCCATGAGTGTAGGTGCTGACCTCGATGGCATAATCACGCATCTGTGATACCGGCGCATCCCCTTCCAGTTCGACAGTATCCCCGTCTGCCTGCGGCTCCGAGAAACCGCCCTTCATCCGGTAGATGTCCGACATGGCCCTGCCCAAATTCCCCTGAGGAATGGTGAGTCTGAAATGGTACCAGGGCTCCAGCAGAATATTGCGGGCTTTCATCAGCCCCTGCCGGACGGCCCGGTAGGTGGCCTGGCGGAAGTCCCCGCCTTCGGTGTGCTTGATATGCCCGCGGCCGTCCAGCAGGGTGATGCGCATATCGGTGATGGGCGACCCCGTCAGAACGCCCAGATGCTCCTTCTCCGCCAGGTGGGTCATGATGAGCCGCTGCCAGTTCCCTTCCAGGCGATCCAGACTGCATGTCGACGCAAAACTGAGACCGCTGCCCGGCTCCGTAGGTTCCAGGAGCAGGTGAACTTCGGCGTAGTGGCGGAGGGGCTCGAAATGTCCGACTCCTTCGACGGGGGCAGCAATGGTCTCCCTATAGAGAATCCCGCCCTGGCTGAAGGAGACCTGCATGCCGAACCGCCGCTCCAACTCCTCCTGAATCACCTCCAACTGAACCTGGCCCATGATACGTAGGTGGATCTCCTGGAGCCGTTCCTGCCAGACCACATGCAGGAGGGGATCCTCATCCTCCAGGATGCGCAAGGCGCTCAACAAGTGGTGCGGGTCCACCCCTTCGGCAGCCACTGCATAGGACAGCACCGGCTCCAGTACAGGAATCAGGTCCTTCCGCTCGCACCCAAGCCCCTGCCCCGGACGTGTCAGGTCAAGGCCGGTTGCCGCCACGATGCTTCCGGCCTGGGCGCAGTCCGTCAACGTGTAAGAAGCTCCCGAATAGACACGAAGCTGATCAACCGTCTCCCTGGTCTCAACGTGTCCGTTCCTCCCCATATCTCCGGCTGTCCCGTACGCCTCCGCAACAGAACCCGACGCTTTGCCGGCGCCATCTCCATGACGCAGTCCGGTGGTCAAAGAGGATTTGACCGGCAGGTCGCCACCGGTCACCTTGAGCCAGGTCAACCTGGCACCCTTGTCATCATGCGACACCTTAAACACTCTTGCGCCGAACTGCTTGTCGTACACAGGCGAAAGGGTGTACCGCCCCAGCCCCTCCAGGAGGGCGTCGACCCCGTCCAGGCGCAGGGCAGACCCAAGGAAACATGGGAAGAGACGGCGACCTACGACCAGCCTTGCCAGACTCTCATCCGATATATCCTCGGTCTTGAGGTACTCGTCCATGACATCCTCGTCAAGCAGGGCCACATCCTCCATATCGCCATGTTCAAGTCCACGGCTCAAATCGAAGCAGCCTGGAGACCACCGCTGCTTGCAGCTTTCAAGAATGCGGGAGGCATCAGCTCCAGGGGCATCCAACTTGTTGACGAAAATGAAGGTGGGTACCCCGTAGCGTGCCAGAAGTCGCCAGAGCGTGTCGACATACCCCTCCAATCCAGCTGTGGCATCGACGACCAGAAGGGCATAATCCAAGACCGACAGGACCCGCTCCATCTCGGCCGAGAAATCCACATGGCCGGGTGTATCGATGAGGGTCAGGTCGACATCGTGATAGGTCAGCCGGGCTGGCTTGGAGAAGATGGTGATGCCCCGCTGCCGCTCCAGATCGTTGGTGTCCAGATAGGCATCGCCATGGTCCACCCTGCCCAGACGGCGAATTTCCCCTCCCCGGTAGAGCATGGCCTCCGAGAGCGTGGTCTTGCCGGCGTCCACATGGGCCAGCATCCCCACCACTATCCTCTTGACCATCGGGGCCTCCCTCGCTCTTCATGCCTATGCGCAACTCTACGGTCAGTCTGCCGAAACCTGATAAGTCAGGTCGTGAATGGCCCGGCCGGCCCGAATCCCCTTGCGCTCGAAGTTGGTTACGATTCTGCCTTCGAACCGCTCCGACTCCATGAACATGGCATGAGGCAGGGATTTGGCCTGATCAGCCGTCCCCTTGCCGACATGCCGGGTGGGCAGACTGACTGGCAAAGTGCCCAGGTTTGTGAATTTCGGATTGCCATCCATCACCTCATGCACATGCAGGGCATAATCCTCGATGTCGGTTGCGATTCGCCAGATGCCGCCTTGCACCAAGCACTTCGCCAGATCTCCAGCCAGAGCCGGCTGGACCAGACGACGCTTGTGGTGCTTCATCTTGGGCCAGGGGTCGGGGAAGAAGGTCCAGACTTCCTTGATCAGTCCAGGATCCATCCGGGCCAGAAGGTCCGGGGCGTTGACCTGGGCAAGCCGCAGATTATGCAGGTCGGATTTACCGGCCATCAGCATGGTATGGGCCAACCCCGGCTGATAGACCTCCAGGGCCAGGTAGTTCCGATCGGGGTGCTCCCGGGCGCTGGCCACGACGTTCTCCCCCTGGCCGGATCCGATCTCGACGATCAGCGGCGCATCCCGTCCCCAAGCCGACCTGACCATTGCAGCATCACAACGCAGATCCCCGGCAACCGTCAATGAACCCTCAGCCTGGCCCAAATCGAGCAGGTATCTGGGGGAATACTGAGCCCAAGCCCTCGCCAGCCGGTCGTTCAGCTTCTCGGACCGCCTCACATAGGAGACGATTGACCTCATGGGGGCCTTGCTCTGTCTTTCTGCACTCATCACAGCTCATATATATCCTAGGAAGCGGATACAAGCGGGTACAAGAGTCACATGTGCCCGTGATATACTCAATCTAGAACAAAAAACAACAAAAGATTGCAAAACCGAACAAGCTCGTACGTCCGGTTTCGACAGGAAAGGCATGCAGATGTCAGTTTTGGTTACAGGCGGCTGCGGATACATCGGCGCCCATGTGGTCCACGCCCTGCAGGAGGCCGGCAAGGAGGTCGTCGTGGTCGACGACCTGAGTTATGGCAAGCCCAGCCGGATCGGCGATGCCCGTCTCTACGGCGCCGACGTGGCCGCACCGGGGGCCGACCAGCGTCTGGCTGAGATCATCAAGGAGAACAAGGTCGACTCGGTCATCCACTTCGCAGCCCGCAAGCAGGTGGGCGAGTCGGTGGAGAAGCCCATCTGGTACTACCGGCAGAACCTGAACGGCATGATCAACGTCCTGTCGGCCATGGCAAAGACCGATGCCAAGAAGCTGGTCTTCTCCAGCTCGGCAGCAACCTACGGCGAGCCTCCGGTCGACGTGGTCCCCGAGGATGTGCAGCCCATGGTCCCCATCAACCCCTACGGCCAGACCAAGTTGGTCGGCGAGTGGATGGCCCGGGCCTGCGAGCAGCCTTACGGCATCCGCTTCTGCGCCCTGCGCTACTTCAACGTGGCCGGCTGCGGGCCGGTCAGCCTGGAGGACCCGGCTGTCCTCAACCTGATCCCCATGCTCTTCGACAGGCTGCGGCAGGGCAAGGCACCCGCCATCTTCGGCGACGATTACCCCACCCCCGACGGCACCTGCGTGCGCGACTACATCCACGTCTCCGATCTGGCAGACGCCCACATCGCCGCCCTGGACTATCTGGACCGCGACCAACGCCGCTACGATGCCTTCAACGTAGGCACTGGCCAGGGCACATCCGTTCGCCAGATCGTGAACGAGGTCAAGAAAGTGACGGGTCTGCCCTTCACCGAGGCCATCAAGCCCCGCCGCGCCGGCGACCCGCCGCACCTGATCGGCGACCCCACCCGGATCAACACCGAGATGGGCTGGCATGCCAAGTATGGCGTCGAAGAGATCGTCGAATCAGCTTGGAAGGCATGGCAGGCCAACCCCGCCCACCACATCGACACCGATGGCTGGCAGCAGCAGGACTAGGCAGCGACGCGCCGGGGCTTGCATTCCTCCGGCGCTCATGTAAACTTTCCTCTTGGCTGTTCGAGCAGCCTCGGCTCCGTAGCTCAGTTGGTTAGAGCGCCGCCCTGTCACGGCGGAGGTCACCGGTTCAAGTCCGGCCGGAGTCGCTGGGAATGGTCTGGCCCGGTTTGTCCGGGTCTTTTCGACTGTTCATGGCTCTGTAGCTCAGTTGGTAGAGCGAGCGACTGAAAATCGCTAGGTCAACGGTTCGATCCCGCTCGGAGCCACCAGCCATTAAGCCCCTGAGATTCGTGAGGAATCCAGGGGCTTAATTGATATTTGCCATTCATCCATCGTTCAGGACAGTTGACGCACCACCCAGTCGACGATGTATGGCGCGGTGTGCTCGATCTGATCGATGGCCACCTCGAACTCATGGGGGCCACCATACCAGGGGTCCACCAGGTCGATTTGGCTCTCCCGGCCCGGCGCCGGCCTGGGCAGATCCGGGTCGAAGCTACGGTACAGATGTACGGCGGATCGCTTGCCTGAGGGCAGCAGACGCAGCAAGGCGCGCATATGGTCGGCCGTCATGGGCAGCAGCAGGTCGGCGTCTTCGGCCTCCTCCCGGGTGATCCGGTGGGCGAAGTGGTCAACCGGCACCTCATAGCCCCGCTCGCGCAGAACCTTCTGGGCACGCCGATCTATAGGGTTGCCGAACTCCTCGTCGCTGACCCCACTGGATTCCACTCTGACCCGATCCTCATCCAGTCCGCGATCTTGGAAGAACTTGCGCAGGATGACCTCAGCCATTGGTGACCGGCAGATGTTGCCGGTGCAGACGGTCATGACGTTGTAGGGACCCTGCAAGGCCTTTCCTTCAGAATCCTGGCCCATCAACGTACCTTCCCAAAGGTGACGTACCGGAACCGCGGGATGGCGGCCGCCTGGTCCGGTTTGGCAGGGGTCATCCACTGGGTCTTGTCGCGCACCTGCCAGAACCGCTTGCTGACCAGCTCCTCCATATCGGGCACAAAGACGTCGGCCGGAGTCTGCAGGTCCAGGTCGGTCACGTAGGCTGCATCAGCCAGCGGAAAGAAGGTACTGAAGACCCCCGCACCGCCGATGACCCAGATTTCACTACGATCCATCCCATCGTCGGGAATGGCTTCCTGCCTGGCCAGCTCCAGGGCATCATCGGCCGCGGATACCACAGTGGCGCCTGGTGCCCGGAACCCTGGGTCACTGGACAGAATGATGTTGTCCCTCTTGGGCAGGGGCCGCTCCCCCATGGAGACCCAGGTCCGCCGCCCCATGATGACAGGATGGGATACGGTCAGCTCCTTGAAATGCCGCATGTCCTCACTCAGATGCCAGGGCAGGGCATTGTGGTAACCGATGGCGCCGCGCCGGCCGTCGGTGGCCCGTGCCTGCGCCCAGATCATATTCACCGATGAGCGGCGGCCTATCTCTTCTTCCTGATGCCGCCATTCCTCATCGCCTAGAAGCCCGGCCTGACCGGGCTCGGGTTCGTGATAGCCGCTTCGACTATTGTCATGCTCCATCTGTTGTGTTCACTCCTCATAGTGAGTAGATATACGAGTACATTCTAATCTTCGGATCCGACGGTGCCCGTATTAGGCTCAGCGCACCATCAGACCGCCACAGGGGCCTTGATGGCGGGGTGGCATTGATAGTCCACCACCTCGAAGTCTTCGTACTGATAGGAGAAGATGGAGTCGGCCTTGCGGATGCGCATGGTCGGGTAAGGGTAAGGCTTGCGCGACAGCTGCTCCAGAACCTGCTCCACATGGTTGTCGTAGATGTGGCAGTCGCCGCCGGTCCAGACGAACTCCCCAGGCTCAAGGCCTGCCTGCTGGGCCATCATCAGGGTCAGCAGGGCGTAGGAGGCGATGTTGAAAGGCACCCCCAGGAACATGTCGCAGGAGCGCTGATAGAGCTGGCAACTCAGCCTGCCATCGGCCACATAGAACTGGAAGAGCGCATGACAGGGCGGCAGGGCCATGCTGTCAATCTGGGCTGGATTCCAAGCGGTGACGAGCATTCGACGGGAGTCCGGGTGGGTGCGTATCAGATCCAGCACCTTGGCGATCTGGTCGATGGTGTGATGGGGGTCCTCTGGGGTCGGAGCGGGCCAGCTGCGCCACTGGACCCCATAGACCGGACCCAGATCCCCGGTTTCCGGGTCGGCCCATTCATCCCAGATATGCACGCGGTTCTCCTGCAGCCAACGCACATTCTGCGATCCCTTCAGGAACCAAAGCAGCTCGTAGGCGATGCCGCGGAAGTAGACCTTCTTGGTGGTGATCAACGGGAAGGAATGCGACAGGTCGAAGCGCATCTGCCGCCCGAACAGGGATATGGTCCCTGTGCCCGTCCTGTCGGACTTCAGGGTGCCCTCGCGCAGGATGGTGCGCACCAGGTCCTCGTAGGGGGTGGGGATGTCAGAGTTGGGACGCTCGGGGATGCGTGTACGGATGCGTTGCAGTTCTTCGGAAGTCAAGGCCATGCGGCCATACTATCAAGTCCTCGGTCAGCTGAGCGCGCCCCGGTGACGAATCGCCGAGTCCGGGTTAGATTGGAGGAGCAGGTCCGGCCACAGGGTCGGATCCGAATGACGCACCCAGCCGGGTGTGGACAAGGAGGAACAGATGGGCAAGAGACTTTGGGTCGAACGCGACGAGGACGGCACCTGGAACGCCTATGGCGACAACGGTGCCCACATCACCTTCGGCAAGGGCGAGGATCAGTTCAACCCCGGCGACCTGATGAAGATCGCTCTGGCCGCCTGCGGAGCCCTTTCCAGTCAATTCGCCGTGGAGAGCGCCCTGGGCAAGGGCAAGGGGGCGAAAATCGTGGTGGACGGCACCTATGACGCCGACGATGACGCTTACCTGAGCTTCGACGAGCAGGTGGACGTCGATGCCACTTCGGCCAGGCTGGCCCAGGATGATGCAGACAAGCTGGAGGAGCGGGTCCGTCGCCATATCGCCAAGTCCTGCACCGTGGCACACACCTATCAGCGGGAGACCCCGGTAAGGATCTCCGTCAAGGTTCGCCACTGATCCGACAACAGTGAAGGGGCGGGGACCCCGAGGTTCATGGAACTTCGTGGGTCCCCGCACATTGCCCTTACTCCTTGTGTTCGGGGTCGATGGTCGACTCCAGGTCAGCCAGCTGCTCGGGCTTGGCCGAATCCACAGAGACCTGCTCCACGCCGGTGATCTCAGCCACGTCAGTGCTTTCGGCAGCTTCGGCTGCAGCCTTGAGCCCGGACTCCTCGGCCTCCACGTACTTGCGCGGCACCACATAGACAGGACTGACGGCATGCTGCAGGAGCCCCTGGCTGGTCGATCCCAGCAAGAGTCCGGTGAAGCCGCCGCGGCCACGCGAGCCGACCACAACCACGTCGTGTGTCTTGCTGGCCTGGGTCAGGGCCTCCACAGCCGACCCCGGCACCACGGTCTTGTTGATGCGCAGATCGGGATAGGTCTTCATGAGCGGAGTGATTCGGGTATTGAGGTCATCCAGGTAGGAGTCCATGACGCTGCGCTCCTCGGCCGAACCCGTGCCGGTCAGTCCGGAGATATTGGGCACAGCCGACATGACATCCAGTTCTGCATTCCAGCTGTCGGCGAAGGCGGCGGCGATCTGCAGGGCCTTGAGCCCCCACTTGGACTCGTCGGAACCCACGGCGACCCGCTTGATGTCGTTGCTCAGATGCATCAGTTTGCCGTCGTCGTCGGTATAAGGAACGACCACGATAGGGCAGTAGGCATAGGCGGGCAGGCTGGAGCTTGTGGTGCCCAGCAAACGCTCAGCCAGGCCGCCCTTGCCCCGGTTTCCGATGACAATCAACCGGTAGTTGCGGCTCAGTTCCACGAAGACCGATGAAGGATCCCCTGTCACAATCAGTGTGGCTGCACCGACACCTTGCTCATCGGCGATGGCCTTGGCCTTGGAGAGAATCTCCTGGGCGTCGTTGTGAGCCGCAACGTCGTCTCCCATGGTGGTGTAGGTCGCATCGAAGGAGACGGCCGCATACGAGGGAAGGGAATATGCGCAGACGATTTGCAGGGTCAACCCTGCATGCTTAGCGTAGTTGGCGGCCCACCACGCCGCCTTGTAGCTGGCGTCCGAGCCATCGACGCCTACCAGAACAGCCTTGTCGTTGCTCATCCGACGACCTCCTTTAAACTTGGCGATGACAAACCGACATCGCTCTTTCTGTCAGAATATCGCATGCAGTCCTGATCAATAAGTTGACAAGGGCCAACACGCGAGGAACTTCGACGCTGAATATGCAAAACGCCCCCGTAGGGGCGTTGAACCTGCATAACAACTATGCCTTAGACCAGACGACGATACTCGAAATCCCGATAAAGCTTCTGAACTGTTACGGTCCGACCGGGACGCGGGGCATGAATCATGCGGCCACCGCCGACATAAATGCCCACATGACTACCATCAGAGGTCACCAGCAGGTCGCCAGGAGCAGGATCCGTGACCGGTACACCCACTGAACGTTGCGCATCGGCCGTGCGGGGCAGGCTGATGCCGAAGTGGGCGAACACATACTGGGTGAATCCAGAGCAATCGAAGCCCTTGGCTGGATCGGTCCCGCCAAACACATAAGGAATCCCCTGGAACTGAAGGGCGTAGTTGACCACATCGGCACCCGTGCCGGAGACCGGCGCATCAACGACTGTGCTGGTGGTGCTGGCGCGAGCAGCCGAACGACTGACCTGCTGTGCGGACTGACGCCGGCTGGATGATGCAACCTGGGCCTGCTCCTGCGCCTGCTCCTGGGCCTGCTGGGCCCTGGCTTCAGCATCCTTCTCGGCCTGAGACTTGGTGGCAGGAACGTTCAAAGACTCAATGCCACCCCAGCTGCTGTCCTTTTCGACGGTGGTAGCCGTCGACTCGGTCAACAGGTCGGCACGCACCTTGCTGCCGGGGGTGAATGAACGCGACGAAGTAACTACGGCTTCACTGCCGTCACTGGCCTGGGCCACGGCGGGTATACCGATGGAAAGCATGCCACAGATTGTGGCAGCTGCCATCATGCTCACATACTTGCGTGTTTTTTTCATCGGACACAATTCTATCACGTATCGGGAACAAGAACCAGCTATATACGGATATGATCCGCACAGCCAGGAATCAGTACCGGATTCAGTAGTGGATGTAGCTGAAAGCGTGCACATTGGACAGGGTGCGAGAGTAGGTCTTTCCGTTCATGACTGCACCACATTCTGAGGTGACGATGGAGCCGTCGGGATTGATCTTCTCGACGATGGCCACATGGCCGTAGGTGGAATCCGAACCCTCCTGGCCGGCCTGGAAGACCACGATATCGCCGACATTGCGCGGCGTGTTGTCCACCCAATAGCCCAGGGAACGGGCAGAGCCGGACCAATCCTTGGCATTGCCCATGTGTGAGCCCACCGGCAAACCCAGCTGGTGACGCCGGACGTAGGCCCACCAGGTGCACTGGCTGAACTCGTAGACATTGCCCGCATCCCCAGTGGCATGGTTGGGATTGAACCCTGAAGGCAGGACCGATCGGTTGGCATCCATCAGCACAGCCACGACCGGATTGTTGGCCAGGGATTTGGACATCTGTCCGGCATCGAGTTCGGATTCGCCCAGCTCCCAGCTGCCCTCATTGCGTTGAGAAGCCGTCGGCAGGGGCTGACGGTAATCAGAGCGGGAGACCCTTGCACCACCATTTGCGTCAGAGGAGCCGGCAGAGGAGGAGGGGGTGACCAAATTGATTGCGACACTGTCGGCCAAAGGCAGGGACCAGTCGTTGCGAGCCTGATTGACCGCCATAGAGGAAGCGGCAGCACCGACCAGGACAGTCAGGGCCGAACCGGTCATGATGTGGGAGCGACGGGCTGAGGCCTTGGCCGCCAGACGAATGGAACGACGGGTTCGAGGGGCCACCTCGTTGAGCTTGGCCGCCAGGGCATCATCAAGACCCTCAATGCCCTCTGCCTGGGTTACGCCTGACGATCGGCCGGTCGACCAACTGCCGACACCTGCGCCTCGCTTGGCCGAAGCCCTGTGCGCAGCATGCTTCATCTAGAATCACTCCCGTTTATGTTCCGACGCGACTTTCGTGCCGTATCACGAACCATCACAAGGGAACACCATAACGCAAGTGAGAACCCGGGCCAAATAACCTGGATTGTCCATACTGGTGTACTCAAGCATGGCTTCGGTGGTCGCTCATCTTCGACAACCACGGAATACGCTAGGATTATACGGACATGAGGCGGACATGAGCAAACCGGCATGCGTGCCGACCGCCACGGCGTGTCCCCCGGTTTTGAACCCCGCCTGGTCCACCCTGAGCGAACCAGGCTCACACGAAGTCAAACCGGGGTCGAAGCCAGGAGGAAGGACCCGCCAGCCTCGTCGGAATCTTCAGGCATGGTGATGTCGACACGACCATCCTCGGAGGGAATGAAGAGGGCCTGTCCCTGGTCCAGCAGGCAGGATTGGTCGGCGGCCGCACAACGGATCCGCCCATCAGTGCAGACGATGATGCGCGGTCCCCTGCGGGGAATCATCAGGTGGCGAGGCCCCAGACGCTCTATCAGATCCCCATAGCGCTGCTGAAGCCTGTTGAGCAGGGGCCAGGTGGCGCCACCCTCCTCCACATGCCCGTAGACCAGCATGTACTCGTTGATCTTGGGCCGGTAGGTCACCATATTGTGCATGATCAGGGTGGCGATCATGGAGCTGGACGGATCGATGGGGGCTGAAGGCTGGCAGTCCAGGCTGCGCAGGAGGTTGGGAATGTCCCGATGCTTGGGGGTCATGCCGGCCCTGAGCACATTGTCGGAGTTGGTCATGATCTCTGCCGCAGTGCCATGGATGTATGCATGAGGAGTCCCGGCGGGGATATAGACAGAATCACCTTCCTCCAGGTCCACGGGATTGAGCATGAGCAAGCAGAGCACGGCGGGGTCATCCGGAAAGGCCCGGGCCGCACACAGGGCATGGTCCAACACAGATCCCGCCCGCCTGGAACGCAGCCGCCCGGCAGCAGCCTCCAAGGCTTCCTCCAGGCCTCGGGCCGCCTCTGGCTCGGCAGTCACGGCGGCGTGGAAGGCCCGGAAGATACGTCGGCGGGAATCCGGCCAGATCAAGGAGGAGACCGGCATCATGGCATCCGCCGAAGCGAAGCGGGCCGGAGGGACCCCTAGGTGGAAGGTGCGGGCGGTCAGCGCCTCGGTCATCAGCTCGGCCAGGGGGTGATCCACGGCGCGCAGGAGGGTCAGCTGCGTGGAGATGGTCGCGAAGCCTACACAGGCCTGGAAGGGCTCCAGGGCCACCACCATCTCGTTCTTGGCCAGACTGTCGTGAAAGGAGCGGCTGGGATCGTCGTCAGGCACCCCCAGGGCATTCTCACGGTTGAAACCGGCACGGGCCTCGAAATCCAGCGGATGCACCTGCAGGGACAGGGGAATGCGGGCCGAGATGATCTTGAACAGGTAGGGCAGGGTGGGACCGAAGAGACGGGAGTCACGCTCCCCCAGCATGGCCATGGGATTGCGGCGTATGGCCTCGGTCAGCGGCATGAGCGAGCCGTCGGGCAGGGTCAGGGGCGAGGGGGATTCGGTGTGCCCGCTGAACCACATCTCCGCCAAGGTATCCCCCTGGCATCCCTCCGGCTCATGCAAATGGAACATGCGCTGCAGTCGGTCATGTGAGCCCCAGGCGTAGTGCTTCTCCACAGCTTGGATCGGATACACGCACTCCCCTTTCCACGGGAAATCCCTCCATGGGCCGGTGCATACGAACCCACCAATCTCCGTCATAATATGACACGGGCCGAAGCCTGGGCAAGGCGTGGGGGTCACCGCATGTCATTGCAAACGGTACAGTGGGGGTATGAAGCTGGCTCCCATTTTCGACCCGGATGCCCGAAGGCCATCGCCTCGGCCCGTGCAGGTGGACCTGCGACGCATCTTCCTGCTCGGCACTGGCGCCTGGATTCTGGCCCTGGCCGTGGTGGGCATTCTGGCCCTGACCGGAATGACGGTCACCAAGCCTCTGATTGTCTGCCTGTCCGGGATAGGCGTGGGCATCCTGCTGATGATCTGGGAGCATTTCAATCGCTGGGATTATCGCCGCCTTGCCCAGCAACCGGACCCTGAGCCAGAGGAAGCATCAGCGTAAATGTGCTCCCCTCTCCCGGCGCACTCCAGACCGTGACCGAGCCATGGTGGGTCAGGGCCACATGCTTGACGATGGCCAGTCCCAGGCCAATGCCCACGGCAGTCTCCTCGCTCTGGTTGTCGGCGCGGTAGAAACGCTCGAAGATCCTGCCCTGGTCGGCCTTGGATATGCCTCGGCCGTGATCGACCACCCTGATGATTCCGTAGTGCCCATCCTTGGAGGCCTGTGCCACCAGGGAGACTGTAGAGCCTGAAGACGAATAGGAGATGGCGTTCTCCACCAACTTGGCCAGGGCCACTCTGATCTGCTGCCCGTCGCCATGAATCGTCAGCGGCTGGTCGCATCGCCACCGCAGGGTCACATGAGCCTGGTCGGCTCTATCCTGCTCCCCCTGCACCACTGCACGTATCTGTTCAGCCACATCAAGCACGTTCTCCCTGCTGGGTCTGATCCGCTCCTGAGCCCGTATCAGCAGAAGGAGATCCTTGAGAACATGCCCCAGATAGGCACTGTAACGCTGGACCGAGGAGGCATCCTTGGAGACGCTGCGCAGGTGGCTGCGAAGCAGATCCGGATCATCACCCTCCAGATGGGAAGTGGTTTTCAGCTGCGCCGCCAACTCCTCCAGGGCCTGGACCGGCTTGAGCATCTGTTCGGATACATTGGTCATGAAAGCATCCCTGGTCCGAACGAACCTGACCGAATCGCTCACATCATCGATAAGCACCACCACCAAGGACCGGTCGATGCGACCCAGGGTGATCTTGAGCCAGTTCCTTCTGGACACCGCCTGGGCCTGGACACGGGTCGCATCCCCGGGATCCTCGGTCTGGTCAATCTCCCAATCATCGGATTCCGTGCTCTCAGCCGCGGCATCCAAGGCGAATTCAGTTGGCGTTCGCGTGATCAGATTAAAGCTGCGTCGACCGCCCGAGCGGCGCACCTGTGCGATGGCTTCGATGATCTTCGGATTGGAGATCTCGTCGTTGCTGACGATTCCCAGCCTGTAGGCATCCGGGCTGGAACGAACGACTTCGTCATCGCCATCGACCACAACCGTGGCGGCGGGGATAAGCGCCAGCAAGGCCTGGGTCGGTCCCTCCAAAGCCTCGCCATCGGCCTGTCCACCATCCTTGCTCCGGTTGCCCATAAGGCTGCGTAGGCGGTCCATGAACCGTCTCATAAGGACTTCCCTCCAGTCCGGCGCCGACTCCGGACGCTGCGACATCAACCAAGTCTTATCGGCAGTTCCGGCTTTATTCTCGCATATCCGACATTGATTGGCTTCAATGGCCCGACATTCTTCGGTTCTGGCTTTTTCTTGCCATCCTGGTCACATAGACTGGAGTCATATCGTTGACCGAGGCCGAAAGGGAAGAACAATGCGCGTGATTTTCAACGAAGAGCTGGGGCTGGTGGCCGACGATCTCGATCGGATGGCCGCCAAGGTCCGCGATGCCATCAAAAAAGCCGGGCGTTCCCTGATGGACAGCGATGTAGAGACGGCCCAGGAAGTCATCGATGGGGATGCCGATATAGACAACCTACAGGCCAGCATCATCGATCAATGCATCAGGCTCCTGGCCAAGCAGAGCCCCGTGGCCACCGATTTGCGGGTGGTGGTCTCCACGCTGAGCCTGTCAGCCACCTTTGAACGCATGGGAGACCTGGCCAGGCACATCGCCGAGACGGCAAGGCGCTCCTACCCCGAACCGACCCTGCCCGAGGAGGTCATCCCCCTGTTCAAGCAGATGCAGGACTTTCTGGACGTCATGGCCGATCGTCTGGTCGAGATGCTCTCCGACAGGGACACGACCATAGCAGAGCAGATCATCGTCAGCGATGACCAGATGGACAAGCTCCACCAGCAGACATTCGGCTACGCGCTCTCAGACGACTGGAAGGGAACCAGGCAGCAACTGATCGACCTGGTCCTGGTGGCGCGGTTCATGGAGCGTCTGGGCGACCATGGCGTTTCGGCGGCCCGGCGCGTGGTCTATATCGTCTCAGGCTTCGACCCCTCCAAGGATCCCAAGGACCTCGACCTCGATCTGGACTGAACGGGCAGCAACTGTGCGGCTCGTCACCCGACAATTGGTCGGGGGACGGGCCATTTTTTACTTCTCCGACCGCCAGGAATGAATATGAAAGGCGGTGCCTTCCGCATAAGAGAAGACACCGCCCAATCAGCTTGGATGCTCTGCATCCAAATGTCCGATTCACATCATCGGATGAATCAATCCGGAGGATCTCACTTCTGGCCCTGGGCCGCCACAGCAGCAGCACCGGCGGCGGCTGCCTCCGGATCCAGGTACTCGCCGCGGGGCTTGATGGGCTTGAAGTCCTCATCCAGCTCGTAGACCAGGGGAATGGCCGTGGGGATGTTGACCTTGGCGATCTCGTCCTCAGTCAGGTTGTCGAGCATCTTGACGATGGCCCTCAAGGAGTTGCCGTGGGCGGCGATCAGGACGGTCTTGCCGGTCTTGAGCTCCGGGACAATATCGCTCTCCCAGTAAGGGGTGACGCGCTTGACCACGTTGGCCAGTGCCTCGGCACGGGGCACGGGGGCTCCGGCATACCGAGGATCATGGGACTGCGAGTATTCGTCGTCAGGGTCGATCTCGGGCGGCGGGGTGGCGTAGGAGCGACGCCAGAGCATGAACTTCTCGTCGCCGTACTTCTCACGGATCTCGGTCTTGTTCTTGCCCTGCAGTGCTCCGTAGTGACGCTCGTTCAGCCTCCAGTCGCGCTTGACCGGGATCCAAAGGCGGTCAGCCTCGTCCAAGGCGATGTTGGCGGTGTTGATGGCGCGGCGCAGCAGTGAGGTAAAGACGATGTCCGGCAGAACACCCTTATCCTTGAGCAGCTTGCCGCCCCTGCGGGCCTCCTGCTCGCCCTGCTCGGTCAGCGGGACGTCCACCCAGCCGGTGAACTGATTGGTGTTGTTCCATGCGCTCTGGCCGTGCCTGAGCAATACTAGTTTGTAGGTCATAGTCAAAATTCTAAGACCTAAGAGGGACTGTTTGGCGGACCTACAGCTCCCCCTGTAGAGCGGTCGCTTAAAGCAGGCAGACCCCCAGCCAGCAGAACCCCGTCAGCAGATCCGTATAGCCCGACAGCGCGAACGCTCTACTGAAGCGGTTCCGACAGCTGGCCACTGTGGTGGTGATGGCCAGGGCCAGGACGGGCAGCAGGCAGAGCAGGCGGGGCCAGGCGTCCGCAAGGGAGCCGCCGGACAGGGACCATGACTCGACCACGCCCAGGATCACAGCCAGGGCATAGCAGGACCCCATCAGAATCAGTGTGCCTCTGGCTCCGATGAATGAAGACAGCGTGTACTTGCCGGCCAGAGGGTCCGCATCGATGTCCCGGTAGTTGTTGATCTCCAGGACGGGAATGCAGACAAGACCGCCGACCAGGGCGCCGATGAACCCGTGACGGTCGATGCCACCGGTCTCCAGGTACTGGGTGGCCAGCACGCCCACCAGCCCGAAGAAGATCATGATGCTCAGCTCGCCCATGGCCCTATAGCCGTAAGGATGCCTGCCTCCCGTGTAGAACCAGGCTCCCAGCAGACAGAAGATGCCGACCAGGATCATCCACCAGTGGCCAGTCACCCAACAGAGGATCAGACCGGATATGCAGGCCATAAGGATGTTGAGATAGGCAGACAGCAGGACCTTGCGAGGCTCCACGCCGCCGGCCACCCCTCTTCTGGGCAGATCAGGCACCGAGCCGTCAGCGCCGGCGCCCGAAAGGCTGCTCCGGCCCTCATCGGTACCCCTGATGCCGTCGAAGTAGTCATTGGCCAGATTGCAGGTGCTGTGGATGAACACAGCCGTCAGACAGCATAAGAGGGCTATGAGCCAGAAGCGCGCATCCGGCCCAAGCCTTTGGCTGAACAGCTGCCGCAGGGCCACCGCCGTACCGATCAGAACCGGCGTGGGCGAGCAGAGCAAGGCCGAGGGTCGCAGTGCGTCCTTGTATTCCTGAAGTGTGATGAACATGATTGCCTGATTATCCACCAAATCGCTCGAAAGTCGGACTGCTCTATTAGGAGAGTATCAGGATTTTCACAGCTGCAGGAGCAGGCCCGCCGACCAGCATAGGGCGGAGACCAGGGTACCCTTGCCTGCCATGCCGAAGGCCTTGGGCACCTGGCCACGGGCAAAGGCTCGACAGATCAGCAGAAAGACAGCGGCCACAGGCAGGAGGACCAGCACAAGAGGGAAGCCGGGCAGGCCACGCCTCATGACAGCCGGAACGAACTGGATCAGACCCAGAACCAGGCTCAGGATGTAGACCAGGTAAATGGAAATAGCCGCTGCGCGCGCCCCCACCAGAACCGCATATGTGTGCTTGCCGGATCGGCGGTCGTCATCCAGGTCCCGGTAATTGTTGAGCATGAGCAGGCCCACGGCATTGAGCCCGCAGACGCAGGCACCCAGGATGCCGGCGGTATCAACCCTATTAATGAGAAAATACTCGGTGCCCAGGGTGGCCACCAGACCGAAGAAGATGAATACGCTGACCTCGCCCAGCCCGTGGTAGCCATATGGATGCGGGCCGCCCACGTAACACCAGCCGGCGACCAGGCAGCAGACCCCGACCAGGATCATCCACCAGTGACCGGTCAATGCCATGACGGCCAGACCCATCAGACAGGTGAAGGCCGCCGAGATCATGGTGGCGTACAGCACTTTCCTGGGAGGCACGCCGGCGGCCACCAGACGTCTGGGCCTGCCGGAGGCGGCCTCCTCGCCTCCACGGCCGGAGTCGGTGCCGCGAACACCATCGGCGTAGTCGTTGGCGAAGTTGGCTGCGATCTGCATGGACAGGGCGAGCAGGACCAACAAGACCACGATCAGAGCCAGCCGTCCCGGCGTGGCAGCCTTCAGGGCGGGATCGACAGGCGTGGGCGAGCACGAGTTGGTGCACTGTTCCAGAAGCCGTGACCGCTCCAAGAGTGCAGCCGAAGCGCCTACGCAGACAGGTGCCACCGAGGCGGGCAGCGTCCGGGGACGCATACCATCCATCCACAGCCTGATATTCATGACCGTCCCTCCCCTGTTATCTCAGACCAGCGGCTTGACCAGCGGGAAGGTGATGGTCTCGCGGATGGATGCACCGGTAAGGGCGATCAGCAGACGATCGATACCCATGCCCATGCCCCCAGCCGGAGGCATGCCTACGCCCAGGGCCTCCAGGAAGTCCTCGTCAATGTCCATGGCTTCGACATCGCCACGGCTGGCCATCTTGGCCTGCTCGACAAACCGCTGCCGCTGGACCACCGGATCATTGAGTTCGGAGTAGCCCGTGGCCAACTCAAACCCGCGAACGTAAAGGTCCCACTTCTCGACCACACCCGGCTTGGTGCGGTGGGCCTTGACCAAGGGCGAGGTCTCGACCGGGAAATCACGCACGAAGGTCGGCTCATACAGCTTGTCCTGCCAGAAGTGCTCCCAGAGGTGCTCGACCAGCTTGCCATGGTTTTCGGCAGGCTCCTCCTCCAGGCCCAGTTTGTCAGCGATGGTCCGCAGATGGTCCACGCCGGTCTGCGGGGTTATCTCCTCGCCCAGGGACTCGGAAAGTGACTCATACATGCTGATCTGGCGCCAGTCCCCGCCGAAGTCGTACTGGCTGCCATCCTGCAGGGTCACCTTCAGCGATCCCGACGTGGCCAGTGCAGCCTTCTGGATCAGCTCCTTGGTCAGCTGCCCGATGGTGTCATAGGTGCCGTAGGCCTGATAGGCCTCCAGCATGGTGAACTCCGGAGCATGGGTGGCATCCACGCCCTCATTGCGGAAGTCGCGGTTGATCTCGAAGACCCGCTCAATGCCGCCGACCAGGCAGCGCTTGAGGAAGAGCTCAGGGGCGATGCGCAGGTAGAGGTCGATGTCGAAGGCGTTCATATGCGTGGTGAATGGCCGGGCCGCGGCGCCGCCATGCACGGTCTGGAGCATGGGGGTCTCGACCTCCATGAAGTCGTGGTCCTCGAAGGTACGCCTCAGGGAGGAGACGGCCTTGGAACGGCGGCGGACCATGGCCCGCACATCCTCATCGGCGATCATGGCCAGGTAGGGCTTGCGGGTGCGCTGTTCCTCGGTCAGTTCCTTGTGAAGGGCGGGCAGGGGCTGCAGGGCCTTGGCCGCGATGTTCCACTCGGTGGCGAAGACGGAGAGCTCGCCGGTCTTGGAGGCAACCACGCGGCCGCGCAGATAGAGGTGGTCGCCCAAGTCGACCAGCTGCTTGAACTGCTTCAGGGAATCAGTGCCAATCTCACGCTTGGAGATCATGCCCTGGATGCGGGTGCCGTCACCCGCCGCCAGCTGGACGAAGCAGAGGCCGCCGCCATTGCGCAGGAACAGGACCCTGCCGGCGATGCCAACCACGTCCTCGGTCTCCTGGCCTGGCTCAAGGCGGTCCTGATACTTGCGGCGCACATCCTCGATGCGATCCGTCACATCCAGATGGACCGGGTATGGTTCGATGCCCTCCTTGAGCATGAGCGCCCTTTTGGCCACACGCATGCGCACCTGTTCAGGATGGCCTTCAACGCCGTCAGTCAGGTTGCCGGGATCGATGGCGTCATCCAGCTGGGCGCCATGATCGATCTTCTCGGTAATGGCCATATCCTGATCAAGCAGCGCCTGAGCGCGTTCGACCGTCGTCAGGCGAGGGGTTTCTTCCGATGAGTCATTCATAAATCGCTATTTTACGCATGAGCCAGTACTTGGCCCGGGGTACCGCCGAGGGGCAAGCGGTTGAACGGTCGCGCCGCGCAGACGATGGCGTTTGGCCGACGGTACGTGTACTATATAGAACGTTGTCACGGGGTATAGCGCAGCTTGGTAGCGCGCTTCGTTCGGGACGAAGAGGCCGGGGGTTCAAATCCCCCTACCCCGACAGATGCAAGAAGAGGCCGGCAATTTCCGTCGGCCTCTTCTTCATTCCTTTGCTTCGTGTAATCACCAGGCTGCACGATGCAGTTCCTGACCCATGTCAGCTCATATCGGCCAAGGTGGGGAAGACCTGATGGTTGCCCACACGACTGACCTTGATGGCGGCCGCCTTGTTGGCAAAATTCACCGCCTTCAGAAAATCCCCATGCTGGGCATAGTTGACCGCAAGGGCGCCGGCAAACACATCACCGGCACAGACGGAGTCCAGTGCGTGGACCTTGACTGAGTCGATTTCGTAGATTTCCCCCTCATGCAAAACCACGCTCCCATCGGCACCCAGCTTGACGATGACGGTCTTCGGCCCCATGCCGGCTATGGCTTTGGCAGCCTTGACCGCCTCCACCTTGTCGGTCACATGAATACCGGTGATCCGCTCGGTTTCCTGCTGGTTGGGCGTGACACAATCAGCATAGGCGAGCGCCTCTGGGAAGAAACCGTCAGCCGGAGCGGGATCAAGGATGATGTACATACCCTTGCGTCTGCCGGCCTTCAAAGCAGCCAGAACGGACTCGCGACTGGTCTCCAGCTGCATAAGCAGAACCGGAGCCTCCATCTGATCCAAGGCTGTATCCACTTCTGCGGCCGTGATGGTGTCATTGGCGCCAAGCGTTCCCACCATGGTGTTCTCGGAGGTCTGATCGACCTGGACGATGAATGTTCCGGTCCCCTCATTGCCATTGCGCATGACGAACCGGGTATCGACTCCCCAATCGCTTAAATTGTCAAGCATCTGCTTGCCTGCGCCGTCCTCACCGACCGCGCCCAGCATGGCCACCTTGCCTCCCAACTTGGCTGCAGCCACGGCCTGATTCGAACCCTTCCCGCCCGGCAGCATGGTGATGCTCCTTGCTGTAGCCGTATCCCCGCGTCTGGGATAGCTGGTCACCAGGGCCTTGACATCCAGATTGATGCTGCCCAGTACTATGACGTCATAATGCATGATAATCTCCTCAAAATTGGTATGAATTTGCCGCTATCAGGCAAGGCTTCGCCTCACGCAGCGGCTCTCGGCCTTAACGTGTGATGTGTTTTACAACTGGTTTGGACTCAGTCGGCAAGCATGCTGATGCGCAATAATCGGCTCATCAGTAACCGATCGAGAACAAGGAACGGATGTCAGACCTCTTGCGGGCCCACCGCCTCCTTGAAGAGTTCGCGCGTGGCGCGGACATTCTCAGCCAGGCTGCGGCCTTCGCGGAATATGGCGCTGGTGCCTCCGATGAATCTGGTGGCTCCTCTGCGCACGCATTCAGGAATGGTCTGCCGGCCGATGTTCCCATCCACCTCAATGGGGATATTCATGCCTCTGTTGCGGATTCGATCGGCCAAATCACTGATTTTGCCGTACATGGGCTCGATGAATCGCTGCCCTGCGAAGCCGGGATTGACCGTCATCAGAATCACATAATCCGTGACGTCGTATACGTAGTCCAACACGTCCAGCGGCGTAGCCGGGCTGATGGCCACACCGGCCTTGAGACCTGCCTTATGGATTGCCGTCAGAGTCCCCTGCAGGTTTCTGGTGGACTCTGCATGAATGGCGATTCCGGAAGCCCCGGCCAGAGCGAACATGTCAATATAGCGTTCCGGCCGCTCCACCATCATGTGCAGATCCAGCGGCTTGTCGGTAATGGCCCGCACCTTGTGTACGAAGTCGGGACCAAGGGTGAAGTTCGGAACGAACGATCCGTCCATCACATCGATATGGTAGAAATCAACACCCGCCGCATCGAGCTCCCTGACATCACGTTCCAGATTGCCCAGATCGGCGCACATGAGCGATGGCCCTATTTCCAGCATTACATCTCCTATTTACGCGCCCCTTGTCTGTGAGCTGTCACGAATGACAAGGTGCGGTTCGATTGAACGTTTCTGCGGCTTCCCCTTGCTGGACACTGTGCTTTCGAACAAATCCATGATCTGCTCGCCTATGTCCTCGGGAAGCTGATTGACCGTGCTCAGACGCGGCACGGAATATCCAGCCAGTTCAATGTCGTCATAGCCAAAGACCCGCATATCCTGGGGTATCCGGATTCCCAGGTCGGTACAGGCTCTCATGGCTCCGATGGCCAGAATGTCATCAGAGCAGAAGATGCCATCCACGGACCCCGGGTGATCCTCCAGGAAACCCTTTGCTGCCTGGTATCCGCCGGCCAAGGAGAAGGAAGTCGTCAGTTTGGCAACCGGCTTGGCCCCTGCCTCGGTGATCGCCTTCAGGTACCCGGCATACCGATCCCCAGAGCTTTTTTCCTGCTCAGGTCCCGATATGAACATGAGATGACTGCAGGAACCCTGTCGGATCAGATATCTGGTGGCCTTGTACCCTCCCGCTCGATGGTCCACATATAAGGCCGAATACGGATGCGAGAAACATGCCCGGTCCATCGTGAGCGTGAAGATTCCCAGGTTGTTGAGCTTGGTCAGATCTTCTTCATCAACAAACAAGGAGCTGATGATGGCCCCGCGGACTCGGATGCCCTCCATAAACCGCAGATAATAATCGACCTTATCGCGTTCATCCCTGCTGTTGCATAGATATATATGGAGTCCCCGCCGGTCAGCGGCCTGTTCTATCCTCCCTGACAAATCAGCAAAGTAGGGATTGCCCAGGTCGGGAACCAAGAGAGCGACCAAATCCGATGACTGCTCGGACAGGGTCCTTGCCACGAAGTTCGGCTGATATCCAAGCTTTTTGACTATGGCGTTTACCTTGCTTATTGTCGCATCGCTGGCCCCTCCTTTCTTGTTGAGAATGCGCGACACGGTTGCTGTGGAAACACCGCTCAGCTCCGCAATATCCCTAATCGTCACCATCAGTCGATCCTTATATCTTTGCGATGGAGGGCCCTGCATGGGATGGATTCCCTGGGCCTAACCGGTTACTTCAGGTTAAACCGGAGACGTGATTTCAGCGAGGTTTCCAGGACTTCTATAGACCGGAGGCATCACCCCCGACTCCAGCTCCTTCCGGCTCGCCCGAGCGCTTGCCGACAGGAGGCAAAGAAGGTGATGAAGATTCCTCGGCTGCGGCGACTCCACTCTGTGCGGAATCCGAACCAGCCCCAGGGGCGGCATCGAGCTGGTCAACAGCAACCGAACCGACACTGATTCCTGCTGCCGCCTCCCTGCGAAGCCTCCTGATATACCAAGCGAAAAGTGCAATGTAAGCCAACAGAGCCAGCAGAGCCAGGCCGATGGTTTTCAGATCGAGTGTACGAACCGCATTGCCGATCAGCATGGCCAGCATCTTCTCCAGCGGATCTGAATCCACGGCCGAGAACATCTCGTTCTTGCCCAGCCCGGCGGGGAAGACTCCCATGGCCCTCGAAGTCTGGGTCAGGAAGGGCGAGATCAGGCTTGCGGCCCAAAGGAAGAGGGGAATCATGATGGTCCCTATCAGGGTCATCCTCACCACCTTGCCCCTGGCTCCTATGAGGAGCGAGGGCGCCAGTACGGTGAGGATGATCCCTCCGAGAGGCAATACCGAATTGCCTGGAAGGATCATGGCGATCAAGAGCAGAATGGGCGCCAGGATGTTGGCCACAGCCCAGAGCTCGGCCCGAGAGGCCAGGATGGGCCAATCAATGGCGATATACAGCTTGCGCCCCTTCATGCGACGCTCCATGAAAGAGGTGACCCCCTGGGATAGAGGACCGATAGCGGGAGCGAACCAGTCCCCTACGACTCCGAATAGCTCCAGGCAGACACCGGAAGAGAATGCCAGTGCGCAGATATGGGCGGCATCCTGGCGACCCAGAAGACCCACGAATACGCCCAAATATGCGCCTATGGCCCCCTTGCTTCCCAGGAATCCGATCTTCTTGTTCAGGGTCTCGGCGTCGAAGTCGAATCGATCGATGAAAGGCAGGACCTTGCTGATCAGACGGTCGAGGAGGACAACCACTGGAGTGACCAGCAGGGCAGGGTGTGCCGTGGTGGTGATGTTGTCCTGATCATAGCCAAGCAGATCATCAATGGTGGGCTTCATAGCATCAGCGTTGAAGAGCATCAAGGCGTAGATGAAGACCACGAAAACTGACATGAGGAAGAAGTTCCCGCCGGCGCTCCAGTTGATGAGAAGGCCGAGTATGGATACATTCCAAATGTTGAACAGATCGACATTCAGGGTGTTGGTGAGTTTCAAAGCCAGCATGACCAGGTTGGTCACGATGCAGATAAGAGCGAAATAGAGCGTGTACAACGAGCTCCAGGTGATGACGGCGATGGGTGCCCAGCCCAGATCCGTGACCGACAGCTGAAGGCCGGTATAACGCACGAAAGCCTTGAGAGCCGGGCTGAAGGTGTTGGTCAACAGCCCAATGACCGCACTCATGCCGGTCAGGGCCATGGCCATTCTCAAACCGCCTTCAAACGCCTTGGACAGTTTGACGCCGAAGGCCAGCGACAACAGGGTGATGATAAAGAACATCATGGCCGCGCCGCCCAGACCTATGAACCAATTGAAACCGTGGTCCAGGGCCTGCACAACTGAATCGAGATTCATGGTGCTGCAATACCTCCTTGTACGACAACGATTACGTAACCGGTTACTCAAAGTCTTATACCATTCGTCGCGATCGCGCAAGCAGCCGCTTGGCAAAAATGCCAATCACGACAGGCTCAGCACTTGATTTTTCATTGTCATTGCAGCGTTTTATGGATATTCAGAAAATCGCGACACCATTTGGACAAACCGTCGTTTCCGCCTTTGACGTCATTGCTTATCCCGCTAGATTACGAAACCGATTACTCTTTGTCCGTAGATAACGGATGTCGCTGACTGTGAGCAAGCCGACCCGGACCCGCAGTTCCCCGCAGAAGTTCAAGCCGTAGAATGTATATGAATAATAGACGCATCGTATGATCGCGTGCATCACGATTCCATCATTGATGACGAGCGGAGGCCACATGGACGAGGTCGGTTGGCAGGACAGCAAGCAGAAAGAGCCTCAACAGTCCTACATGCAACCGGACGGCAGCTTCGGCACCCAAGCCTTCCTGGACGGACTGGATGCCATCTTCAACGCCGGCAAGGCCCGTGATCAGGCCGAACCCTACCTGCAGCAGGCGCTGGTGGATGCGGAGAATGCGGGCGACGACGCCGGACTGCTGACCGTGCTGAACGAAACCATGGGCTTCTACCGGTCCCAGGGCCGCCACCGGGAGAATATGTGGATGATCCAGCGCGCCATCGAACTGGCCTCGCGCATGCGCATCGAGGGGTCCGAGGCCTGGACGACCACCCTGATCAATGCAGCCACAGGTCTGCGGGCGGCCAAGAAGTACGACCAGGCTGAAGACCTCTATCGGCAGGCGCTTGCCTCCACAGCCAAAACCCTTGGGCCCAAGGACCGGCGGCTGGCGGCCCTGCACAACAACCTGTCCATGCTCTACAGCGAAACCGACCGGCCCGACCAAGCCGAACAGGAGCTGCGCCAGGCCATGGACATCCTGGAGACTTCCAGTACTGATCCTTCCCGGGATCTGGATCTGGCCTCCACCCACACCAATCTTGCCCTCCTGCTCATGCAGCGCAAGGACAATCCGCAGGCTCTGCGAGAGGCCTGGGACCAGGCCCGCACAGCCCTGGACATCTATCGAACCGGCCACCTGGAAAATAGCGCACACTATGCCTCGGCCCTGGCTGGCTTTGCCCAGGTCTGCTACATGACCGGGCGCTTCGGCCAGTCGGCGGACACCTACCGAAGGGCCCTGGCCATCATCGAGGACCGGTACGGCAAGGGCAGCGACTATTACCAGATCACCAAGGCCAATCTGGACCAGGCCCAGGCCGCCGCCGAAGAAACCGGGGACAAGGACCAATCCAAGCAGGCCGACGAAGCAACATCCAGCCAGCCGAAAGCCAGCTCAGATCGGACTCCGGCCAGAAATCACAGCAGTGACAACGATCGGCATGGCTCCCATCCGGATATTCAGGGACTGGACCTGGCCAAGGCCTACTGGGAGCAGGTGGGCCGTCCCATGCTGGAGGAACGCTACCCCCGATATCGCGGCCGGATCGCCGTAGGCCTGATGGGCCATGGCTCGGACTGCTACGGCTTTGACGATGCCATCTCCCGGGACCACGATTTCGGCCCCGGCTTCTGCCTGTGGCTGACCAGCGAGGATTATCGGGCCATTGGCGACCAGCTGCAGAAGGACTACGAGGCCCTGCCCACCGAATTCATGGGGTTCGGCTCACGAACCGATAGCGTCAGAGCAAAGGGAGCCGACCGCCGCGTGGGTGTCTTCGAGATCGGCGCCTTCTTCGAATCCCTGACCGGCTACCGGCAGGCGCCCCCGGAAGATCACCCCCACGAGTGGCTGCTCCTGGACGAGGCCACGCTGGCGGCGGCCACCAATGGCAGGATCTTCGCGGATCCTCTGGGACAGATACTGGCCACCCGGCAGGGGTTCAAGGCCATGCCCGACGATGTGCGCTTCTGCCTGATCTCCCGCCGGCTGGGCATGATCGCCCAAGCAGGCCAGTACAACCTACCGCGGAGCCTGCAGCGTGGCGACGGGGCTGCAGCCATGCTGTCGATCACCGAATTCATCAAGGCCTGCGCCTCCCTGATCTTCCTGATCAACAATCCGCTGACCGTCGGGTATCTTCCCTATTACAAGTGGACCTTCGCGGCCCTTCGGCGACTGAGCGGAAGAATGGCCACCAGGCTGGCCGACCTGACCGAGCAGCTGGAGGACATCCTGCGCCTGGCATCTGCTGCCTGCTATGGGGGACAAGGCTTCGGCGAGGGCGGCAAGGGAGCCCGGCCGGCCGCCGAACGCGTCACCGAGCTTGTGGAGTCCATCTGCGCAAGAATCGTAGAAGAGCTGCAGGCGGAGGGCTTGACCAACAGCCCGGAAACCTTCCTGGAATGGCAGCGCCCCTATGTCGAGGCCCACATCTCCAGCGATGATCCGGTTCTGCACAGCATCTGAAAGGAGCCAAGGATGGCAAACGACGAGCAATGTCAGGATGAGGAATCCCTGCGCGAGCGGATCGTCCGCCACGAATGGGAGCAGTTCCAGCAGGTCAACAACGAGGGTGGTCCGGCCAACTGTCAGGGCAATTGGCCCATGTTCCACCAGATGCGTCTGAGCCAGTTCCTGACCTGGCCGCATCCCCTGCTGACCAGCTATGCGGACGACCTGGACCAGGCCGACAAAGCGGGGCGCAACCTGTTGACCGAGAAGTACGGGCGGATGATGGAGTCCACGGCCCCGGACCTGTATCACAGCAACATCGCCCCCTACCTGCCCAGGCTGGGCCTGGATCGCCAGGAGCAGCAGGAGCGCATCATCGACCGGCAGGTGGCCTGGGCCAAGGACTTCCGCGAGCGCTACCCCCGCCTGGGTCAGGAGATGCGGGTCCTGCGCACCAGCGAGGACACGCCGGAGGCCACCTCCTTTGAGACCTATCTGCGTGGCGAACTGGGCACCTATTCGGCACGGACGCTGGATCTTTACCAGTCCATGGTGGACCGGATCGAGGCACGAGGCGGCAACCTGACCGAGGAAACCATCCTGGCCACGGTGCAGATGAACGGCTTTGAGACCCTGGACGAGGCCGAACAGGCCCAGGACTGACACCCTGAACCACAATCATGAGGTCCATCTGACCAACCAGTCGGGCGGTCGGGTAGAGTTGACGGGTGCAAAAGCTGAAACGGGCGGGTTTCACCGCCGCCTCCTTTGTGGTCATCCTGCTGGTCATGCTCCTTTTGGGTCAAGCCATGACGCCGGACTGGCAGGTGGAACCCTACCGCGACCATCTGCAGGTCTCGACCCGGTCCACTGCCATCGCTTCGAGGCTGGGAACCACCACTCCTGAGGGCACCCACCCAGTCAGGGAACGGAAGATCAGCATCACTCTGGATGGCGGAGTCCATATTCAGGCCATCGTCAGGGAGCCAAGCGACCGAAAGGGCACTGGACCAGCCTGCCTGTTCATTCATGGTGCCGGAACCGGCAAATCCTCCGAAGTATACGGCGACCTGGCTTCTGCCATGGCCTCGGCCGGCATCACCACCCTGGTGCCCGACAAACGTTTGGACACCTATACCACCTTCCACCGTGACTATCAGGCCATGGCCGCCGACTACGGGCACTCCCTTGAACGTCTGCGCTCCTGGCCAGGTGTTGATCCGACCAAGGTTGGTCTTTATGCTGAGTCCGAGGGCACCTGGATATCGTCAATCATGACCGCCAAGGACCCCAGCATCGCCTTCTCCATCCTCACTTCGCCTCCCGTCTACCCGGGACGACAGCAGATGGCCATGGCGGCCACCAGCTACTTGGATCTGATTGGCGCACCCAAGGGAATCCGCAACGTGATACCCCGACTCATGGGCATGAATCTGTCCCTGCTGGGCCTGGAGTACGCCGACTTCCCCTCCCTGACCTATCTGGACCAGCTGCGGATGCCGGTCATGGTCAACTTCGGGACCATGGACGTCTCCATGCCGGTCGAGCAGGGTGCGCGCGAGATCATCAGCAGAACCCATGCAAGCGGCAACGACAACGTGACCCTGCGCTACTATCCCACCAACCATCAGATCCGCACCGGTAGTCGGCTGGCCAAGGCCGGGTTGCCCTTGGAACCCAGATACACCCATAATTTGGAAGACTGGATCAACGCCGTGGCACTGGGCACCCATGCCAACCAGTGGTCCACCCCCATGATTGCCGGCAGCCAGCCCCATCAGCTCAATCAAGTGCCCGAGCACACGAATACAGGGTTGATACCTTCGCTCACCGCCCTGCTGGCGCTAATGGCCTGTGGCCCCATCCTGCTGGCTGCCGCCCTGGTATCTGCCCTGATTGGAGCCTTAAGTTCACATCTGCGAGCTCAAGGCAATAACCACCGACGGTCAGGTTTCAGCAAAGGCCTGGCCGGACGGCTCTGGTCGCTAGGCCTGCTAGCCGCAGGACTTATGGCTGCCCTGCTGGCCTATGCCTTCACTGTGGTCCGCAAGGCGCTTGGCCTTATGCACCTGTCCTCGATGATGGCATCATGCTGGTCCCTGTTATCCGTCCTGTGCCTGATACTCATCCTGCTCCTGGCGAGCACCCTGACCTCTATCTTCAACCGAGCTGACGGCAAGCCGGCTGTCGCCGGGAGTGGCCACTGGCTGACCCTGACCCTGACCCTGCTGGGGTCTCTGGCCATCCTTGGCAGCCTGATCTTCTGGAATATCCTGGTCTTTTGAGATAGAGCGGGTGCGCCTTGCCGATGCCAGCCAGGCTAATACAGACGCGCCAATCAGCACTACGCCCAGGCCGGCAAAAATCAATGGAATAACCCGCTGCCAGGGTACGACTATGGTCAGATCCGTACCGTAACGCAGAAAGACCAATCCTAGAGCCAACATGGTCAGAGCCAAAAGTCCAACCAGGGCGCCAAAAATGATGGTAGGCAGGCTGGGCCCGCTAGGACGGACCGGCTCCGGCGGCTGCATCCGAACCTGGTATATCGGGGGTGGGGATTCAACCGGCATGGCCTTGGTGATGCGTTCCTGACGATCCATCGGCTGGTCTCCTTCTGGTTGCTGCGTATCAGTCATCTTCCTGGTCCTCCCCAAACTGCCATGGATTGTAGCTGTAATCCCAATAATCATTGATCAAGCCGCTGTAGAGCTGCGCCCGTTTTGGCTGGGTAGCACTCCCCCGGGCTTGCACGGTGACCCGTGCACCGGCCATGAGATTGGCTTCGACGATCAATTCGGGCTCGTCGGGCATATGCCACTGATCCTCCTTGGACGCTCGCAGGGCTTCCTCCCAATCGCGTCGTTCAGCTGATGACGACGTATTGCCCCACCACATCCAGTTTCCTTGTTCCGTCTCGGTTATCCAGTCAGCCGCCCCTGATCCCAAGACCCTGTAGAGGTCGGCGTGTTCCCTATAGGACAAGCTGCATCCCTTAGGTATGAGCAGGCGAACGTCAGCATAGGCCACAGCCAGGCGGACGGTGCCCGTCGGGCAGCCTGAGACTGTGCTCACCGCATCATCCATAATCTGAACACGATGGGTGCCGTGTTCCCGCTCATAACCAGTCAGGTCAATGACGGCACTTCCCTGATCCTGCGGGTCTCCGACCAGCGCGGTGCCGCGGCGATAACGCCTCATGTCCGCACTGTCCGCCCCCAACAAACGCCCGTGGTTATTGCCGTTAACCTGAACTGTGGCGTAGTCGGCCAAGACCCTGCGGTTCTGGGTTTGCTCAATGCCTGGTATGGCCGAACCGGTAGCCAGAATCAGGACAACCAGGCAGGCCATCAAGGCAATGGGGGTCAACCCTCCAGACCTGCGGCCCATCAAGCCCAGGATCAGTATGACCACGCCAAGTGCCAGCGTGACGCCTCCAGCCCAGATCAGAGCATAGGCCAAGGTCGCATTCAATCCGCGATAGGGGTTCGTGGCCATCCACCAGACCCCTGCTCCGGAGACCAGGATCAGTCCCGACAGAAGACTGACCAGCATAGGTCCGGCGGGACGACGCCTCAGCCGGGGCGGAACCGACGGACCCTGACGGGCTATTCCCGGCCCTGTCGAGAATGACCCGGCTGTGCCATAGCCCGGCCAGGCACTGAATCCATACGACTGATTCTTGTTCCCAGCAGGTTCTGCAGGGCCTTCTGCCCCCGTCCAACCTCCGGGAGCTGCACCAGCGCTGGGATTGCCCCCATCTTGCGTATTATTCGAATCGCTGCCGGCGTTTGCCGAATCCTCTGTCTCAGAGATGGGTCCAGGAGAGGCTACCTCCCCTTGTTGCTCCGAAGTTCCATACGAATCGGAATGCTCTGGCTGATCCTTGAGTCCTTCCGAGCTCGAATCACTTGCTGTCTGTGCATTGCTTCGCGTCCCTGTGTAATCCTGGTATCCCTCATACCCCGAAAAGCTAGGGTACTCAGGCTGATTCGAATACCGCTGCGAACCTGTGCCATTCGGCCGTTCCGAATACTGCGATCCCATCACCCACGGATCGCCCGAAACCGGCCTGCCGGCATCCGGCCCAGCCCAGTACCCTCTTTGATACTCCAGGGCCTTGTTGCGGCTCCACCGGATGAGCAGATACAGGATCAACGCACCCAAAGCCAGGGAAAAGATTCCGACTCCCAGGGAAAAGATTCCGACTCCAGGAATCAGGATTGCCAGCAGCCAGTAAATGATGATGCCCACCATGGAAGCGTGCCAAATCCCGTGAATCAGCTCCTGGGCGATAATGACCCCACGCCGGTCCGGCAAGACGAACCAGGCAAAACCGTAGAAGGCAGCACCGGTGCCGAAGAGAAAGACCGCCAAAATCATCAGCGCTCTGACCAGGGTCACGCTCCAGCCCAGCCGACGGGCCAAGGCTACGCAGACGCCGCCGATCCATCCCTGGTCGCGGATCAGATAGGACTCCCTGCAGGCGCGGAAGAACTTGTCGGACTTCCACCGCCAGCCGTTATCAGGGCCATTGCCGTTCATGTCGCTACTCATGTCTTCATTACAACACCCAGCGAGCGCAAATCTTATGGGGGAACACCCTGATTCAACCCTGATTTCTTCCCCTTACTGCCTTATCGGCACCGTCCGAAAACGATAATGGAAGCATGAACGCAACCATGCAGGAAGAACAAACGCTGAAGGAACCGCCTCCTCTGCACCCTGCGCGCATGCCCCTGATGAGGCCGCACAAGGGCAGGATCCTGTGCGGAGTCTGCAAGGGCGTCAGTTTGCACCTGGGTATCCCCGTCTTCTGGATACGCCTGGTCATGGTTCTCCTGGCTCCCAAAATGATCACCTGCGTGGTCTACTGCTTTCTTTGGTTGACACTTCCCCAGGGCGATCCCACCCAGGGAGTCCAACCGCATGATCCGCGGTCAGCCCCGCTGGCGCCCAGCATCCTTACTGGGCAACCAGGTCAGAAGGAGGATCACAGCATCACTCCCGGGCGGGTAACCAGACTGCTGGCAGGCCTGGGCATCATCCTCCTGCTGACCGCGGTCATTCTGCTCAGCAGCGGTATGCGCCCCGCCTTTGTCGTCCCCTGCCTGCTTTTCTGCGCCGGACTTGTCCTGGCCTGGGTGAGGCCGGAGAACCAAGGAACCGGCTACCACCTGCCGGCCCTGATCGGAAGCCTGGCCCTGATCCTGTCGGCTGCGGTAATCTTCCTGCTGTCCACCCAGGAATTGCATTGGGCGCTGACCCTGATAGTCCTGGCCGGCCTGCTTCTTGTAGGCGTAACCGCGGTGGTCGTGCCCTGGGTCGGCTCAATCATTAGCCAGCTGGGGGATGAACGCGCCATGAAGGAACGCGAGGAGGAGCGGGCCGATATGGCAGCCCATCTGCACGATGGCGTTCTGCAGACCCTGGCCCTGATTCAGCTGCATGCCGACGACCCGCATACCGTCTTCACCCTGGCCCGATCCCAGGAGCGAGATCTGCGTAACTGGCTCTACCAGGAACGCACCCCCTCAGACCGGTCCGTCAGCACCGGGCTGAGCCAGATAGCCGCACAGGTGGAGGACGATTCAGGCAAGCCAATCGAGGTGGTCACCGTGGGGGACGCCATGCCCTGCGCCCAGACCGATGCCCTGCTCAACGCGGCCCGACAGGCCCTGGTCAATGCCGTCACCCACGGCGGTGAACCCATCTCCCTATATTGCGAGGCCCGCAGGAATCAGGTTGAGGTCTACGTGCGCGACCACGGTTCGGGTTTCGATGTGGATGCGATTCCGGCTGACCGTCTGGGAATCCGCGAGTCCATCATCGGCCGGATTCGGCGACGTGGTGGCAGGGTCGAGATCGTCTCCCGTCCTGGTTGGGGCACCGAGGTCAGAATGCACATGCCGCTGTCCGAGGCCAGCCAGCATCAGGAGGGCAAGGTTGGTCAGCGTGAAAAAGGGACCGATGCCCAGCAATGATAGGATGCATGGTGAACCATTCATTCACAGACGCATGCCGGTCCGATCCCACCCACACTTGAGGACCCCGCGTCGGGAAAGGCGGGCTGAACCACGCCCATGACCACGACTGCAGCAGAGCTCCATCAAGCCAAGGATGGGTCCGCAAACATCCGCGTAGCCGTCGTCGACGACCATGAGATGTTCCGCACCGGCGTCATCACCACCCTACAGCCGCATTTTCACATCGTGGGTCAGGCGGCGGACGTGGAATCCTCCATCCTCATGGTCGGGCAGACCCGTCCCGACGTGGTTCTGCTGGATGTGCACGTGCCGGGTGGCCAGGGCGGTGGAGGTGCCGAAATTCTGAGCCGTTCCCATCCCCTCTCCCCCCGGTCGGTCTTTCTGGCCCTTTCCGTATCCGACTCACCCAGGGACGTGGGTTCGGTCATCCGTGCCGGAGCCCGTGGTTACGTGACCAAGACCATCTCCGCCAAGGATCTGGTCTCTTCAATCCGCCAGGTGCACGAAGGATACGCCGTCTTCTCACCCAAGCTGGCCGGATTCGTGCTCTCCGCCTTCCAGGAGGACGAGGTCGCAGATGCCGGCCTGGCAGAAGACGACGAACTGGACCGGCTCTCCGCGCGCGAGCAGGAGGTCATGCGCCTGATCGCCCGGGGCTACACATACCGCGAGGTGGCCTCCGAGCTTTTCATCTCCATCAAGACGGTTGAGACCCACGTCTCCAACGTCCTGCGCAAACTCCAGCTATCCAACCGAACCGAACTGACCCGCTGGGCTGCAGACCGCCGCATCGTCTGAACGTCCGCTCAGCAGGCGATGCCCCGCTGACGAAGGAGCTGACGCAGGCTGCTGATGTCCTGGGCAAGAATTCCATCCATGCCTAGCCTGTCAGCTATAGCCACATGTTCAGGGTCCGCATCAACGAAAATCGTATGCCCGGGGCTGATGGCGAAGCGGCGCAGGGCCAGACGATAGAAGAGCGGATCGGAAAGGTCCAGATGCTCCTCTGACGAAATCAGGACGGCCTTCAGGGCAGAGAGCGGCGAAAGTACCTCGGATACCGACTCAATCAGCTGACCGGTCGCTGCCGCCAGACCCCAAAGGGTCAGGCCAGCCCGCTCCAGATCCCCCAGCAGATCCGATGCTCCGGGAAGCAGACCGTTCACTGCCAGGGTGTAGTTTTCCAGACAGACGCGAACCACCCAGGCGACCGCAGGCCCGTGGGTGGTTTCATAGTCGGCCAGTGCCTGCTGCGGGTCCACACCCAGATTGACCTGTCTTCTGACACAGGTGAAGCCCCAAGGGTCCTCCGGGTCCAGCACCATATCGATCACCCCGTCAGGGTACTGCCCGACCAGGGCTCTGCGCGGATCCCAATCCACCAAGGTCCCGGGCAACGCGAAGATGATGCTGCCGCCGGGGGCCGCAGGATCGGGGCGGTCATCGCTGAACCTGTCGTTGCCGGAGAAATCATAACCAGACATGTCACTCGAGACGTCTTGACCCGATTTCTGCCGAAACTCCTGATGCTGCCTTGCCATGCCCCCAGACTAGGCATCCGAGCCTACAACGTGGTCAATCACCAGGCGAAGGCCATGGCATGGATATATTGAAGCCAGCAATGATCGGATCTTACCTTTTATAACCTGCCCTGGGCGGAAGTCCCGCCCGTCACGAAAGGAGCCGTCATGCGTCGGCTGCTGCTCACGTCCTCATTCTCCGCTACCGCTGGCAGGCTGCCCACCTTCCTCGAAGGCTCGCCCAAGAACCATACGGTGGCCTTCATCCCCACGGCCAACCTTCCCCAGCGTTCGGATGGTTATGTCCAGGATGCTCGCCGGGCTTTCACCGACATGGGCTGTCAGATTGACGATCTGGAGGTCTCGACCGCCGATCCGGAGACCATGCGCCGGAGCCTGGAGGAGGACGACCTGATTTATCTGTCCGGAGGCAACACCTTCTTCCTGTTGCAGGAGCTGCGTCGCTCAGGCGCTGCGGATCTGATCAGACAGCAGGTGAACCAGGGCAAACCCTATATCGGCGAATCGGCTGGCGCTGTGGTGACCGGTCCCGATATCGGCTTCCTGGATGCCATGGATCCTCGCTCGGCCGCCCCGGATCTGGACTCCACTACTGGGCTGGGTCTAGTGGACTTCCGCCTCCTCCCCCACCTTGATTCCGAGCCCTTCGCCGAGGTGACCAGGAAAATTCTGGACCACTACGGCGATGATGGTCCCATGGTGGCCATCAGCAACAGCCAGGCCGTGGCTGTCCACGGGCAGTGCCTGACCATTCTTTAGAGAAAACTCCAGTTGGAAAAGCACCCGTCAGCGACAGAGGCTTTCCATGACCTGTCGGGCCTGATCCAAGCGATCACCAGGACAGAGCAGGATGACACCGTCACCGGCAAGTAGCCGTAAATCACCAGCAGGAATCAGCCGATGCTCGCCCCTGCGCAGACCGACTACAGCACATCCGTGCGGCCAGGGAACCTGCCCCAGCAGACGACCAGCCGCCGGGCTGCCATGCTCTATGGGGAACTCCACAGTGACCCTGTCAGGAGCCTGTGTATCGGGAGCATGCCCTCGACGGTAACGCTCCAGAAGAGCCTCGTAAATAGGCTCGACACGCAGCAAATCGGACACCATCAGAGCAGTAAAAGCGCACAGGGCCACGGGGAGCATGTGAACCAAGGAACCAGACATCTCCACCGTCAGCAGGATGGAGGTTATGGGGGCCTTGACCGAGGCCGTAAGGGTGCCTGCCATGGCGCAGACCGCGCAGACCGGAATGATCCGAACGGGCATTCCCAGGGCGGCCGCACCCATCCCGCACAGGGACCCGGTCAGCGTACCGACAGCCAGAATGGGCATGAAGATGCCACCGGGGGCGCCACTGCCGAAGGAACTGGCCGTAAAGAGCATCTTGACCAGGAGCAGAACCAGCAGGTTGACGGCCACCGACCAGGCCACCTCGCGAACGCCTTCCGCCTTGCCGATCAGGTCCTCGCCGCCACCCAGGACGGCAGGCAGCATCAATCCGACCGGCAGGGCCAGGAAGAGGGAGATCACCGGCCCCAGCTTCGAGGGCAGGTGGCTGTAAAGGCTCTGTGCGCCCAGCAACAGACGGTTCATGGCAGCTCCCACCAGGCCGGCCACCAGCCCAAGGGGGATCATCAGCAGATACTGGGCGATGGTCAGCTGGGGCATAGCGGTGAAGTCCAGGACCGGACGCAGGCCGAAGCGGTTCTTGGCGATGAAATCAGCACTCAGGCAGGCCATGGCCGCCGAAAGAAGAATCATTGGCGAAAAGGACCGGTGGATCTCCTCCAGAGCAAAGACCATCCCCGACAGGGGCGCGTTGAATGCCGCAGACAGACCGGCGGCCGCACCGGAGGTCACCAGGCAGGTCTCCTCCACACGGTCCCGACGCAATCCACGGGAAACCAGCTGGGAACCGGCCGCGCCGATCTGCACCGAGGGCCCTTCGCGCCCCAAAGACAGGCCGAACATGCCGCAGGCCAGACCGCCCAGGAACCGTACGCCCAGCACAGGCAGGGCAGACATGCGCATGCCGTGGATGACCACGCCCTCCACCTGTGGAATACCGGAGCCCGAGGCCATAGGAACCCGGCGGACCATCCAGGCCAGGGCCAGTCCTACCAGCAGGGCGGCCAGCAGCCAAGGAAGAATCATCAGGGGCTGGTCACGCATCTGCGCGTAGGCCCATCGAGCGAACCTTGTGCCATAACCGATGCCCTGCCGGTAGAGCACCACCAGCAATCCCACCAGCAACCCGCAACAGGCAGCTCTGAGAGCCACCAGCCACCGGCTGGCTCGACCCGGCCTGGTCGCCTGCACAGGGTCGGAACGATGGGTCTGATCCATCTCATCTGCCGACGGCTTTCTCCAAGACAGGTTCAGCCTCACAGGCCTGCTCCTTCCCTCCTTTGCGCACAACGGTTTCCAGCTTCTCTCAGGGCAGAGACCAGGAGCAATGGCTGAGTCGACGGCTTCAACTCTCAGACATTATGAACACCCGGGATACCAGCTTCCGAGCAAAATCCGCCAGGCAGGAGCCGGGCAAGCAGACGGACACATAGTCAGAGCCCAAAGGCAGTGCTGTCTCTTCGTCTGTTGCCGTCAGATTACCGTCCAGGACGACGGTGTCCACCTGGCCGCGATGGCCCACAAGATCCAGCAGCGAGACCCGACCCGGCACCGTATCCAGACACTGGCGCAGGGTGGCGGCCGAGGCCATGTGCAGCCTTCGGCATCCGACCACTGCCCGCACCTGGCGCAAATCAGGCCGCTCTATGCCCTTGGCCACCAGGAGTATCAGCAGACCTCCAGCATCCTCCAGCAGCAAGAACTTGGAGAGGTTTTCTATAGAAAGCCCCAGCAGGTCAGCAATGCCCAGCTCCATGCCCTGGTCAATGGTGTCCAAGGGCGGGTGTTGAGCGACTCGCCAATTTGTTCTCAAACTATCCAGAAGCTCTCGCACCGGCTGGGGAACCATCCTGTCCCCCGAGCCTAATGACCCCTTATCCATACCGGCTGAGGCGTCAAGCTCTGCTCTGGCTGCAGGATCGGTGCTGTCATTGCCTGGTCTCAAGGTCGCCTCGTCAGTCGTTGGCCACCTCTGAGTCGGGCTTCAGCTCCTTCTCCTTCTGGCCTATCCGCTTTCTGTCTATGCGATAGTACGCGTTGAAGAGACCGCCGGAGGTCAGCAGAACGATCAGAAGGACCAGCAGCCATATGTTCTCTTCGGCATCGTATTTCTCAAGCAATTCATAAGAGGAGGAGATCATCTTCAGCCAGCCTGCGACCGACACGAAGTACCAGGCGGTCGCCTGGTCGAGGAAGCTCAGCGCCCGTCGACGTTCTGATCTGGTCCTGGTAGCCTGACGGAGAATTTCGTGCCCGCGTTTGCGCTCCAGCTGAATCTTGACGATGGGCACCAGCCACCACCATGGCGAGACCTCATCCCAATTCTTGCTGAGCTGATCAAAGTCGTCCAAGAGCTCCTGATATTCCTGCAGCTCCATCAGCCCCTGGAAGAGAGGGAATGTGAAAAGCAACCAATCCCCGATCAGAGAGACAATGGCGATGAATTGATCCACGACCCGACCTTTCCCTTGCAGAGCCGGCACCCAACGGTCGACCCGCGTGATTAAGCATGGCTACAGTCTTTTATTGTAGACACCGGGCTCCAACTCAAACCACTGTGCAACCGCTGACCTCAGGACTGGAAACATACGCTTCAGCGAGCACAAGAATGCCCCGGACGTAGCTCCGGGGCATCAACCAGGCGGACAGGGCGGGATTCGAACCCGCGGTGGCTTACGCCACAACGGTTTTCAAGACCGTCTCTTTCGGCCGCTCAGACACCTGTCCAAAAGACGTGCCGATCAGGCACGTCACTCATCATACGACATCAAGGTTGGGCCGACCACCAACGGAATGTCGGTCGATCCCAGCAGAGGCGGCTCAGGCCTCCCAGGTCTTGGGCTCGATGACCTCCTTGCCGCCCACATAGGGGCGCATGGCCTCAGGAATGACGATGGAGCCGTCGGCGTTCTGGTGGTTCTCCAGGATGGCGACCAACCAACGGGTGGTGGCCAGGGTCCCATTCAGGGTGCTGACAGGACGCGTAGAGCCGTCCTCCAACCGCTCGCGCTCGTTGAGGCGGCGGGCCTGGTACTCGGTGCAGTTGGAGGTTGACGTCAGCTCGCGGTAGCGACCCTGGGTGGGCACCCAGGCCTCACAGTCGAACTTGCGCGCTGCCGAGGACCCCAGGTCTCCTGCGGCGGTGTCGATGATCCGGTAAGGCACATCCACCTTGGCCAGCATCTCCTGCTCCATGGCCAGCAGCTGCTGGTGCTGGTCGCGGGAGTCCTCCTGCTTGCAGTAGACGAACATCTCAACCTTGTCGAACTGGTGGACACGGATGATGCCCATGGTGTCCTTGCCGGCGGAGCCAGCCTCTCGCCGGTAGCAGCTGGACCAGCCGCAGTAGCGCAGCGGACCCTTGCTCAGGTCCAGAATCTCGTCCTCATGCATGCCGGCCAGGGAGACCTCGGAGGTGCCCACCAGATACTGGTCGTCAGGCTCACGCAGGCGATAGATCTCGTCGGCATGGGCATTCAGGAAGCCGGTGCCGGCCATGACCTCAGGGCGGACCAAGGTTGGTGTGATGGTAGGGATGAATCCATGCTCCATGGCCTGGTCCACGGCCATGGTCAACATGGCAATCTCCAGCCGGGCCACATCCCCGCGCAGGAAGTAGAAGCGGGAACCGGAGACCTTGACGCCCCTGCGCATGTCGATGCCAGCCACGCCCACGCCCAGGTCCAGGTGGTTCTTGGGTTCGAAACCCTCCTTGGCGAAGTCGCGCGGGGTGCCGACCTTCTTGACCACCACGTAGTCGTCCTCCCCACCCTCGGGCGCCTCAGGCTCCACTACGTTGCTGAACTTCCACATGAGATTGGTGTATCTGGCGTTGGCCTCGTCGGAGGCTGCCTTGCAGGCGTTCACCTTGTCCGACAGGCTCTTGGTCCGGGCCAGAAGGTCGGCTTTCTCATCAGGAGACGCCGAGCCCATGCGCTTGCCGAGCGACTTCTGCTCAGCCCTGTAGCTCTCGTAATCCTGGAGTGCAGCCCTGCGCTCGCTGTCCGCCTTCAGCACTTCGTCGACGAGCTCGACCGATTCGCCTCGTTTGCGCTGTGATTCACGGACAACATCCGGATGCTCCTGAATGAACCTGATATCTAGCATATCTGAATTGTATGACTTTCAGGGGACACGAAAATCGGCCCCGCACACCCCTTTCCGAGCCTTATGACCTCTGCTGCAACCGGTCCGGCCGCCGCCGACCAGCCGAGAAGAGCAATCACGACGGGAAGGCGGACGGGAACCGTCCGACTTTTATATACAGCTGCCCCGCATCACTTGCCGAACACAGTCTTGCGGAACCGTTTGCCGGTGGGAGTGCCCGCCAGTCCCCCGATGCCGGTCTCCCTCAGTGACGAGGGCATGCTCTCGCCGATGGACTTCATGGCTGCGATGACCTCATCGGGCGGAATCCTGCTGACGCCACCCGATAAGGCGATGTCAGCAGCGATCAAAGCGTTGGCTGTTCCGATGGCATTCCGATTCACGCAAGGCACCTCCACCAGGCCGGCCACGGGATCGCAGACGAGGCCCAACAGATTGCTCATGGCTATGGCGAAGGCCTGGGCGCAGGCATCGGGATCGCCCCCTGCGCCCTCAACCGCCGCAGCGGCAGCCATGCCGGATGCGCTGCCCACCTCGGCCTGGCAGCCGCCTGTAGCTCCGGAGATCATCGCCTTGTTGGCCGTGACCAGTCCGAAAGCCCCTGCAGTGAACAGGCAGCGGATCAGTCCATCATCATCCAGCCCCAGTCGGTTCTTGAGCACGGTGAGTACTCCGGGCAGGGTCCCGGAGGAGCCGGCCGTAGGCGTCGCGCAGATGATGCCCATGGCCGCGTTGACCTCATTGGTAGCCATGGCGGCCTCGACGGCCTGCAACATGGCATCGCCGCTCAGGCTGGTTCGTGTCTTCCGGTAATGCTCCAGCAGCGCAGCCTGGCCACCGCTCAGCCCTGTCTTGGAAAACACGCCATCGCCCTGGGACCCCCTGGCCACGGCAGCCTGCATGACCTGCAGGTTCCTGGCCATTCTTGCCCAGATCCGCTCACGGGTCTGGTGCGAACGTCGCACCTCCTCGTCGATGGCCACTTCGGATATCGACGAGCCGCGCTCTTCGGCCATACTCACGAGTTCAGCGATCGAAGTGAACATGCGCCATGCCTCCTAGTCGATATAAATCATCCGGGACGAGTGACCAGCGATCTGCTTCTGCCGCTGCGCGGAAAGCGGATTGTCCAAATCAAACTCGTACACGGCCATGCCGGCCGGCCCCTCGGGCTCATACCTGGTCTGTTTGGTCACGCCCTCTTCCCGAAGCAGATGGCGTATGTGCTCCAATCGCCGACCGGCGTCGTTTTCGGATTCATCCAGCTCCACCAGCAGGATGGGCAGAAGCCCCGGAGGAGTGATCAGGCAGCCGTCCAAGTTGATACGCCGCACTTCGATGGTCCCGCCCCCAATGGAACAAGCCGCATACATCACCCGACCGGTTGGGCCCTGCAGGTCCAGGACGGCGGTGTTCGGATGGTCGATGGGGCTGGGTTCGTCCTCCTCGTGGAAGGTCAGCTCCATACCCTGTCTGCGGGCGATGCCGATGGCATCAGGCACCCGGGGATCATCCGGCGCAAAACCCAGCAGGCCGCTGATGATGGCATAGTCGGTGCCGTGGCCGCTGTGCGTGCGAGCGAAAGAATCGTAATAATGGATATCGGCACGGCTTGGAACACCCCCGGCGAGGATGTGCCCAACCCGGCCAATGGCCACTGCCCCAGCTGTATGCGAGCTTGAAGGTCCGATCATGATGGGCCCTATGATGTCGAACACGCTCTTGTACTTATCCATGCCTGCCTCCTCTCCCCATACCCCCTGGCTTTCCCAGACTTCCAGCGCACGAAGCCGTTGCAGCTCCAGACCGAGGGGACCACATGGACCGAGTGCAATCATAACTTTGCGATTTTCATAACTCAATCAGCTCATACTGTCAGCGTGATTGCTGTAGAGGGTTCGTTCACGTCGGACACGCCCAGGGGCTTCGGGTCGGCACGGCGCGCAAAATAGAGTCATGCCAATTCCAGCGGTCGTCATCCTCGCCATCCTGGCTGCGGCGGCCATTGCCGTCACTGCGGTGGTGCTGATCGTCCGCGCTCAAAGACGGCACAAGTTCGCCATGCAGATCCTGGCCCGGGACGACGACCAGCTCAGCTACGCTTTCGTTATCAACCCCTCCAAACCCCAGGCAGCCGCCGCCCGCGAACGCATCCAGCAATACTGCCGGGACAAGGGCATCCGCGAATTCAGCTTCATCGAAACCCAGCTGGATCGGGATGGAAGAGCCTGTGCGCGCATGGCACTGGAGCGTGGGGCCAACGTAGTCGTTGCCGTGGGCGGGGATGGGACCGTACGCACCGTAGCCAGCGCCATGGCCTCCAGCGACCATGTCATGGGCATCATCCCCATCGGGACCGGAAACCTTTTCGCACGGAACATGGGCATTCCCGTAGGCGATCTGGACGCCGCCCTGGCCGTGGCCACATCGCACGGCTCCACCCAGGTGGATGTGGGCCGTATGGCCCTGCTAGACGCAGAAGGTGAGGAACAAGGCCATGGTCACGCCTTCCTGATCATCGCCGGCATCGGCTTCGACGCCCTGATGATTGACGACACCGACCCCAACCTGAAGAAGACGGTCAGCTGGCTGGCCTACTTCATCAGTGGCGCCAAGCATCTGTTCGCACCCAAGTACACGGCCGACATCGCCATAACCCGGCCCGACCAGGTCATACAGACCAACACCTCAGTGACCTTCCGTACCTTCATGGCCGGCAACTGCGGGGAGATTCCAGGATTCTCCCTGATGCCCGACGCCTCCTACGACGATGGCATCCTGGACTTCGAGATCATCGACACCTCCGCCGGCCTGATCGGCTGGGCCAACCTCTTCGGTGATGTGATGCATCAGACCATCACGCGCAAGTCCAATCAGAGCCCCCTGTCGACCAACTCCACCATTGTCCAGCTGCAGGGGACAAAGGCGGAGATTCGCCTGGAGAAACCAGCCCTGGCTCAGGTGGACGGCGACATTCTGGGCGAGACCTGCCACATAGCACTCAGCGTTGAGCGCCAGGCCCTAGACGTGCGGGTACCCCGGTCCGATTGAAACCGAAGGAGCCTGTTGCCCCTCTGTCTGCTTTCTCATGCCGGGGTGGCATGATGGGAGCCATGACAGCACAGAACGCGGGCAAGCCTGCCAGCCCAGAAGATCTGATCAACGTCGACGATCTGATCGGCAGATATTACGATTCCATCCCAGACCCTTCCACACCCTCCCAGCAGGTGTCCTTCGGCACCTCCGGGCATCGTGGCTCCGCCCTGACCACCTCCTTCAACGAGGCCCACATCGTGGCTATAAGCCAGGCCATAGCCGAACAGCGGGCCAAGGACGGGGTCACCGGACCGCTCTACCTGGGCCGCGACACCCACGCCCTCTCCCTGCCCGCCTGGAAGACGGCCATCGAGGTCCTGACCGCAAACGGGGTACGGGTGCGCATCGATGCCAATGATGACTACACACCCACACCCACCGTATCCCAGGCCATCCTGACGCACAATCGGGCGGCCGACGGCACCCAGCGCTTCTCCGGCAAGGACCTGGCTGACGGTATCGTGGTCACCCCCTCCCACAACCCGCCCACCGACGGCGGATTCAAGTATGACCCGCCCACAGGTGGTCCGGCTCCGGCCGAAACCACCAACGCCATAGCGCAACGGGCCAATGAACTTCTGGGCGACTACAGGCGGGTCAAGCGTATTCCCTTTGAGGATGCCATCAAATCCGAGCTGGTGGAGCGCTTCGACTACCGGGAACACTACGTGGCCGACCTGGGCAATGTCATCGACTTCGACCTGATCAGATCCTCCGGGGTCCGTCTGGGCATCGACCCGCTGGGCGGCGCCTCGGTCAACTACTGGCCGCTGATCAATGAAAAGTACGGCCTGAACATCGGCATCGTCAACCCGGAGGTGGATCCGACCTGGCGGTTCATGACCATCGACCACGACGGGAAGATTCGCATGGATCCCAGCTCCCCCTATGCCATGAAAGGGCTGGTGGATCGCCTCAACGCCGGGGCCTGGGACTCCTACGATCTGGTGGGCGGCACCGATCCGGATGCCGACCGGCATGGCATCGTCTGCCCTGGGACCGGCGTCATGAACCCCAACCATTACATCGCCGTCTGCGTGGAATACCTCTTCTCCGGTAACCGACCCGGATGGCCCCAGGGCGCCGGCATCGGCAAGACCCTGGTCTCCTCCTCCCTGATCGACCGCGTGGCTGCCTCCATCGGCGCCAGGCTGATCGAGGTGCCCGTGGGATTCAAGTGGTTCGTCGACCCCCTCTTCAAGGGCGAGGTGGCCTTCGGTGGCGAGGAGAGCTCAGGGATGAGCTTCCTGCGCCGGGACGGCCGTGTCTGGACGACCGACAAGGACGGTCTGATCCCCGACCTCCTGGCTGCCGAGATGACAGCCAAGACCGGAAAGAACCCGGCCCAGCTCCACCAGGAGCAGGTGGAGCGCTTCGGCCAGAGCTGGTACAAGCGGGTGGACACCCCGACCACCTTGGAGCAGAAGCAGAAGTTCGCCCAGCTGAACGGCGACGATGTAACGGCTTCCACCCTGGCCGGCGAGCCCATCACCGCCAAACTGACCGAGGCCCCGGGCAATGGGGCCAAAATCGGAGGCATCAAGGTGAGCACACAGAACAACTGGTTCGCCGCCCGCCCCTCCGGCACCGAGAACATCTACAAGGTCTACGCCGAATCCTTCGTTTCACCTGAAGCCCTGGACCAGGTTCTTGACGACGCCGACCAGGTGGTCGCCAAGGCCCTGGGCTGAGCTGCAGACAGAACCATCCCTGGCGCGGGAGTTCTCTATTTTTCTGCTTAGACTGGAACCATGACCAATGACAAAAATCTGGTCGTCTCGACCGACGGCAGCGCACTGAGCAATCCCAATGGCCCCATGGGCTGGGCCTGGGCCGATCAGGAGGGCGGCGACGCGGATGCAGGCGGCGCCAGCAACGGCACCAATCAGATCGGCGAACTATGCGCCGTCCTGCAGGCCCTGCGCGCCCACCCAGGCGAGCACCCTCTGGTCATCGAAACCGACTCACAATACGCCATCAACTGCTCCACCACCTGGGTGCCCGGGTGGAAGAAGAAGGGGTGGAAGAACTCCCAGGGCAAGCCGGTCAAGAATCGCCCGCTTATTGAAGCCATCGACCGGGAGATCCAGGCCCGGCAGGGATCGGTCAGGTTTGTCTGGGTCAAGGGCCATGCCGGCAACACTTTCAATGAGAAAGTGGACACTCTGGCCCGCGGCTACGCCACAGCTGCAGGCAAGGGCAACCGGGAAGGCTATCTGCCTATCGAAGGCTGGCGTTCACTGTTGGCCTCCCCCTACGCCAAAGGCACGCAGGTACCGCCCGCAGTCAAGGATGAGCTGGACGGAGGGCCCCAAGTTCTGGACGAGCTGGGTCGCAAGAAGGCTCGCCTGGATCAGAAGGAGCAGAAGGACCTGGCCGAAACCGCCGTCGAGTCCGAGGCCGTGGATGCGGAGCAGGCCGAATCTGTGGAAGCAACAACTGTCGCAGACAACGACACACCCGACCCCGACATGGCCGACGGTCAGGAAGACGAAGTCGCGCCGGCTTCCAAGGATACCTCGGACGCCGATACGGTTGACCAGGAGACCAGGAACTCCGGGGCTCGGGGACTGAGAGCCAGCGGCCGCATCCGCATCACGCCGCCCCCATCCGGCAGCAGCATGTTCACGGGACAGGACCTGCATATCGTCGGCAGCATCGATATAGATGCGGACATCGACCCTGACGGCTACGTGACCATCCAGGAGGCGCCTTTCCGCCTGCACGCCATCGAAGTGGAGGATTGAGCGGCTCCTGGACCGTCAGGGGCCATCGTCTACACTGGAGTGAACCTGAACCAACAATACCCGCAGACATCAGCTGTTGAGCGCATGGCGGGCATGAAGGAGCGTGTATGGACAAGACCGAGCAGGACAGACTGAAGAAAGCCGCCGGCATCGAAGCAGCCAAGCTGGTCGAGAATGGCATGACCGCCGGACTGGGCACCGGATCCACGGTCCGGTTCTTCGTGGATGAACTGGGACGGCGCGTCAAGGAAGAGGGCTTGGAGTTCACCGGCGTGACCACCTCCCGGAGGACCAAGGAACAGGCTGAAGGCTACGGAATCCGCATCGTCGACATCGACCAGGTGGACCACATCGACGTCACCATCGACGGGGCCGACGAGGTCGACAAGGACTTCAATGGCATCAAGGGCGGCGGCGCTGCCCTGCTCTGGGAGAAAATCGTGGCCGTCAACTCCCGAAGAATCGTCTGGATCGTGGACGAGTCCAAGGTGGTCGACACCATCGGCCGCTTCCCCCTGCCAGTGGAGGTCATCCCCTTCGGCGAGCGCCACATTCTGGATCGCTTTAAGGAGCGCGGCTATCACCCGGTCCTGCGGATGGACGGCCAGGGGCAACCGGTTCTGACCGACGAGCACAACCACATCATTGATCTGCATCTGGATCGAATTGATCATCCGCAGGATCTGGCCCAGGACCTGATCACCACCGTGGGCGTCGTGGAACACGGCCTCTTCCTCAACATGGTCGACACGGTCATCGTGGGCGATCCCAACGGACCCCGGGTCATGACCAACGCCAACAAGTAATCATCAGCGAACCTCTTGCCTCCCGGCTGGAAGCATCCGACTGGCCACGATGACCGGCGATGATATACATGAAGCCCCCCGCGTCCATTCGATGCGGGGGGCTTCGTCGGCCCTGATGGGCCAGAAGTCATAAAGCTACTTGCGCTGGTGACGAGTCTTGCGCAGCAGTTTGCGGTGCTTCTTCTTGCTCATCCGCTTGCGGCGCTTCTTGATGACAGAACCCATCCGAGCCTCCGATCCTTAGTTACCTGGAAGTGTCCAACTTGCTTATCGTACACCGCTTACGGGACGACTAGAGCGGGAAGGCCTTGTAGAAGGCCTCCAGCGCAGTCCGCTGGCCCTGGGCACGGAAGACCACGGTATCATTCTGCCAAATGACCAGCACCTTGTGCTCGTCGTCGCCATCCGCCTTCTCCAGGTAGGATCCGGTGACCGTGCCGCCGCTGCGAACATTGCCCGCGGCCAGCTCCTTGCCGGACATGCCCGTGGACTGGCTGTCATAGAGCGCCTTGGCATCCTCGCTCCTGGACCACTGAGCCAGGTGAAGGGTCACATCCCCGCCCGACCTGCCGGTGGAATAGACCAGGTTGTACTCCTCGATAGGCGTACGGGTGCTCCACTCGCTGTCAGAATCCGCTTTGACACGGGCGAACTCTCCCACCGTATCGGGCATGGCCTTGAGCAGCTCGGAAGCCGAGCCGGGCAGGGGCACCGCCGTGGCCTTGGGGCTGCTGGCTTGCGAGGGTTGTGAGGATGTGGAGGCCGGGACCTGGGCAGTGGGCTCTTGGCTGCGCACCGCCCAATGAGGCCAGACAAAGGCCGATAGGAGCACCAGGACCACCACCGCCGCCAGGGCGATGACCAGACCGATCCGTCGACGGCGTTGCCTGGCATGCGCGGAGGAGTCGGAGGAGGACACGGGTGCAGAAGGATTGTCAGCCATGCCTCCATTCTCTCATGGGCAGGGTGTCGGCACTGCGAAGATGCCGTAAAAGCCTGGTTCCTCGTCCCTGAATCCCGATAGCGTGCAGGTATGGCCAAGACGACGACGCAATACGTGTGCACGGAGTGCGGGTGGACCGGCGGCAAGTGGTTCGGACGCTGCCCGGAATGCGGCCAGTGGGGAACCATAGAGGAATTCCACGAAGCCCGTGTCGTAGGTGCAGGCGGGGGTCTGTCCTCCTCCGGCGGCAGCCATACGGCACCTGCACCCCCGAAGAGCGGCCTGGCTCGGCCCATCACACGGGTGGGCACGGACCAGGTAAAGCGCATTCCCACAGGATTCGAGGAGTTCGACCGGGTCCTGGGTGGGGGCATCGTACCCGGGTCGGTCATCCTTTTGGCCGGCGAGCCGGGCATAGGCAAGTCCACCCTCCTGCTGGAGACCGCCGGCCGCGTGGCCGACCGGGGTGGTGAAAAAGGCAAGGTGCTCTACCTGTCGGGCGAGGAGTCCCAGGCCCAGGTGCGGATGCGGGCCAGTCGGGTGGGAGCGCTCAAGGATTCGCTGTTGCTGGCTTCGACGACCGACCTGGCCACGGTGCTCGGGCTGATTGAGCGCGAAAAGCCGGCACTGGCCATTGTGGACTCCGCCCAGACCATCGTCTCCAGCCAGGTCGACGGCATCTCCGGGGGTTCCACCCAGGTACGCGAGGTGGCCATCAGCCTGATAGACATGGCCAAATCACACGACATCCCCATCCTCCTGGTCGGCCACGTGACCAAGGACGGCTCCATCGCCGGGCCCCGGACCCTGGAGCATCTGGTCGATGTGGTCTGCCAGTTCGAGGGCGACTCCCAGACCGCACTGCGCCTGCTGAGGGCCGTCAAGAACCGTTTCGGCCCCACCGACGAGGTGGGCTGCTTCGACATGGGCGAGCAGGGCATCGAGGAGGTCAGCGACCCCACAGGGCTCTTCCTGTCCACAACCGGACAGGAAGTGGAGGGTACCTGCGTGACCTTCACCTTGGACGGCCACCGCAGCCTGCCCATCGAGATCCAGGCCCTGGTCACTTCATCTGTTCTGCCCACGCCCAGACGCAACACCAACGGGATCGACGCCAACCGCCTGGCCATGCTGGCTGCGGTGCTCTACCGTCACGGCCGCGTCAACCTGCTGACACGGGACCTGTATGTGTCCACCATCGCCGGCGGGCTGGCCAAGGAACCCGGATGTGACCTGGCCATCGTGGCCGCGCTGGCCAGTGCAACCAAGTCCCGGCCCATCCTGCGCACGACCTGTGCCATGGGCGAGATTTCGCTGACCGGGCAGGTCAGGCCTGTGCCTCAGCTCAACCACCGTCTGCAGGAGGCCGCTCGGCTGGGATTCACCCGGGCGCTGGTCCCGCCCGACCGGCATTCAGGAGGCCGAAAGCCCATCCAGGGACTGGAGGTGGTCGAGGTCACCTATCTGGCCGAGGCCCTGGAGGCTCTGGGACTGGTCTGAACCCGGTGGCAGCTGGTCCCCTACCGCACCCTATGGCACCCGCCTGCCGACTCGTTAACCTGCCGGACTAGGATGGAGTCGCTGGAAGACCGACACCCATCACCATCGCGAGGAGCAGATCAGTATGACCATCTTCACCAGGAAAACCATACGCAGGCTGACGGCGGCCGCACTCACGACAGTCACGCTCATGGCCGGCGCGGCCTGTGGCTCCTCATCGAGCAGCAGCGGGCAGTCGGCAGACAAGCAGGACATCACCCAGCAGACCATCAATCCCGGCACCCTGACCATTGCCACCGGGGACCCGGCCTACGCCCCCTACGTGCAGGACAACAAGCCCGAATCCGGCAAGGGATACGAGGCGGCCGTGGCCTATGCAGTGGCAGAGAAAATGGGCTTCGACAAGGCGCACGTCACCTGGACCAGGACCACCTTCGACGCCGCCATCGCCCCGGGAAGCAAGGACTACGACCTGAACATCCAGCAGTTCTCCATCACCCCGGAACGTCGGCAGGCTGTGGACTTCACTCCCAGCTACTACAACTCCACCCAGTCTCTGGTGGTCAGAAACGACTCCCCATACGCCTCCGCCACCTCCCTTGCCCAGATCAAGGACGCCAAGATAGGAGCCATGGTCGGCTCCACCTCCTACGAGATGGCCCACAAGCTGGTCAAGCCCGACATCGACACCTTCAACGACGACGTGGCCTCATCCCAGGCCTTGGACGCCAATCAGATCGACGCGCTTGTCGTGGACACCCCCTCGGCCGTGACCATGGTCGACTCCAAGCAGGTCAAGAACGCCAAGATCCTCGGGCAGATCAAGGGCTCGCAGGACCCGGAGGGCATGGGCATAGTCCTGCCCAAGGGTTCCAAGCTGACCCCGGCCGCCTCCAAGGCCGTCACCGCCCTGAAGAAGGATGGGACCTTGGACAAGCTGCAGAAGCAGTGGCTGCACGTCTACACCTCCCTGCCTATCCTGGGCTGAGAGAAGAAAGGAAACCTTGTCGTTCATGGCCACCTCGGCACAGGACGCGGTCAGCGATATCCAACGGGAGCGGGAACGCTACGGCCGTCGACAGAATCTGCGCTCAGTGGGAATCAGCATCGCCAGCACACTGGTGTTGGCCCTGCTGATTGCTCTGGGGCTGCACGCCTCACCCGGCTGGCCCCGAGTCAAGCAGTCGTTTTTCTCCGGAGCCTACTTCGCCCAAGCCTTCCCCAAGGTCCTCCAGGGACTCTGGCTCAATCTGGAGGTTCTCTTCTTCGCGGTGATCGGCGTGGCCCTGCTGGGCACCCTGCTGGCCATGATCCGCACCAGCCGGAACCCGCTGCTCTTTCCCCTGCGGGTGCTGGCCCAGGTCTACACCACGATCATGAGGGGCATCCCCATGATCGTGGTCCTCTACCTGATCGGCTTCGGCATCCCCGGCCTGGCCATCTTCAACCGGATTCCGGCAGCCCTGCTGGGCACAGTGGCGATCATCCTCTCCTATTCGGCCTACATCGCCGAGGTGCTGAGAGCCGGCTTCCAGGATGTCGGCCCCTCCCAGAGGGCGTCGGCACGCTCACTGGGCCTGACCTCGGGGCAGACCATGCGTCTGGTAGTCATTCCCCAGGCCCTGCGCAAGGTGGCTCCGGCACTGATGAACGATTTCATTTCCATGCAGAAGGACGTGGGGCTGATTTCTGTTCTGGGTGCCGTCGACGCGGTCAGGGCGGCCCAGATCATCGTGGCCACCTCCTACAACTTCACCCCTTACGTGGTGGCCTCGGTGCTCTTCATCGCCACTTCGGTCCCCTTCATTCTTCTCAACGACTGGTATTCCAACCGGCTGCGCAAGCGCGAACAGAGCGGAGGCATGGTATGAGCGAACAGGCAGGCGCCAATCAGAACCAGCCGGTGCTCCGTCTGGAGGATGTGCGCAAGACCTACCCGGGGGGCAACAAGGTCCTGCGCGGCATCTCCATGACCATCATGCCCCATGAGACCGTGGCCCTGCTGGGCCCGTCCGGGTCGGGCAAATCCACCCTGATGAAGTGCATCAACCTGCTGGAGACCGTCAACGACGGCAGAATCTGGCTGGGTGGCACCGACATCACCGATCCCAGGATCAACCAGGATGCCTGCCGGGCCAGAATCGGCGTGGTCTTCCAGCAGTTCAACCTCTTCCCGCACATGAACGTTCTGAAAAACGTGACGCTGGGAGCCATCAAGGTCCACGGCATGCCCAAGGACCAGGCCAGGGAGCGGGCCCTGGAACTGTTGGACCGGATCGGCATGAGGAAGAAGGCCGGAGCATACCCCGACCAGCTCTCCGGCGGCCAGCAGCAGCGGGTGGCCATCGTCCGAGCCCTGATGACCGACCCGGAGCTGCTCCTGCTGGATGAGATCACCTCAGCCCTGGACCCCATGCTTGTGGGCGAGGTACTGGCCATGGTCTCGGAGCTGACCGCCGGCGGCACCACCATCCTCATGGCCACCCACGAAATGAGTTTCGCCCATCACGCAGCCAACCGGGTGGTTCTGCTGCTGGACGGTGTCATTGCTGAGAACGGAACTCCGCAAGAGGTCATGGACGAGTCGGAGAATCCGCGCACCAGGGAGTTCTTCAGCCACTTCCGAGGGCTGTGACTTCCCAAGTACCTTCAGCTTTCAGTTGGCGGAAAACGCTCTTCCTGCAGCCTTGGTCAGTTCCAGGGTGCGATCGGCATCCAAGGCCAGCTGTCGTTTGAGGGGTTCCTCGCCAGCATACCGTTTCTGACCGCGCAGACGGCTGAGGAACTCCACTCGTACCCGGTGACCGTACAGGTCCACCCAATCCGGCCGGACGGCATTGGCCTCCAGGATTCTCGGCATCTGCTCTCCCGGAGCCAGGAAGGTCTCCTTGGTGCCGATGGAGATGGCAGCAGGCATCCGCCAGGGCGAACCCTGAGCCAGCCGACCCTCCCGGCCCTCCGGCGTCGCCATCGGATCCGTAGGCAGTCCCAGGTCGACCAGCCAGCCTGCATAGACTCCATCCGCGGGCATCATCCCCTGGCTGTCGGGAGCGAGATTGGCAGTCGGAAATCCCAAGCGGCGGCCCCGCTGCTCCCCGTGGACCACCGTGCCTTGAACCATGTGCGGCCGACCCAGAATTTCCATGGCCGCATCCACATCGCCGTCCAGAATCAACCGCCGAAGGTGGGAACTGCTCCAGGCTCGCACCCGACGTCGCTCCAGACCGTCAGCGTCAGGCAGGGTGCAATCGCCTGGGCCCTGGTCGTCCACAACTTCCAGGTTGAACAGTCCAGTGACCGCCAGATCACCAATGGCCTTGATGTCACCGACCCGCCCTGCGCCCATCTGCGCATCGCGGCCCAGGACCAGCGTCTGCATGGCCAGTTGCTCGGTAACCTGCTTGAGGAAGAACCTATAGGACTTGGCTGCAAAGGCCAGCGTGTATCGCACTACCACAACCTGATCCAGCCCCAGCTGGGCCATGAGTCGCAGACGCTCCTCCAGAGGCATGATCTGATCAGGGTCATGGCGAATCAGGTCCAGGGACGGCTCAGTCATGTCATGGCTGTCGGCGTAGCTATGAATCAGTTTGGGACTGGGGTCGAATACCAGAGCCATAGGCCGGTCCTGGCCCTTGGCAGCCAGCTCCACCACCCGACGCAGAAGGGCCTGATGCCCCCGATGCATACCATCGAAGACACCGATGGTAATCACGCTGGACCGGGCCCACAAGGTTCCCGGCCACCTGACAATGCCCGACTCATCCGGGCTGACCTGGCTGACCTTCATCCGCTTCCCATCACTTAGCCATGACGGCCCCCGTACCCGGGCGCCGAAAATTCCTTAAGCACTGTATTCCCACAGTCGCGCCCTGGCAAGACCCTGAGACCAAACCCGAACCGGCACACTCAGGCCTCGGGGTGAAAGACCACATCCGGCTTGGCCCCACCTCGTGAACCGGGCACCAGGATAGCGGCCAGCCGCTGCCTGTCCTCTGGCCCGGCCAGGGCGGCCGTGGGTCCGGCGACAGGCAGATCCAAGAATCCTCCGTTAGCCACTCTGGCGGCCTGGTCGGCATCCAGGTTCAGGATAGGCATGCTCATACGTGCCGCCTGCGCCAGACTCAGGGAGCCATCCAACATCCCCTCCCTGTCGCGGTCAGGGACCATACGACTGCGGACAATCGTCTGACCCTGTCGGTTCCGGTATGTATGGGGGACCACATGACCGCCCACAACCTTAGATTTGAGGTCGGAATCCTCCAGGTCGAACGGACCTACACGTATCCGTCTTAAGGCGGTCAGGTGGCCACCCAAATCCAGCCGCTCGCCCAGGTCGCGAGCCAGGGCCCTGATGTAGGTGCCACTGGAGCAGGTCACCTCCACATCCGCATCGACCACCCTGGCGCCCTGGTCGGGCAGATCCACACGGCGAAAGTCGAGCAGACGGAAGGATGCAATCCGAATGTGACGAGGTTCCAGCCTGACCTCCTGGCCCGCACGAGCCAGGTCATAGGCCCGCCTGCCCTTGACCTTGATGGCGGAGAAGGCATCGGGCACCTGGTCGATCCAGCCGGTGAAGCAGCGATCAATCAGATCCTGCAGACCCTGGGCTGTCAGCTCGTCCACCCTCTGCGCAGCTCCAGGACGCACCGGCAGCAAATCCCCGTCCGCATCGTCCGTGGTCGTGCCCAGTCCCAGGCGCATGGTGGCCCGGTAGGTTTTGTCATGGCCCACGATGACCGCCAGCAACCGCGTGGCCTGGCCGAATCCAAGGACCAGCAGGCCGGTGGCCATGGGATCCAAGGTCCCGGCATGGCCCACGCGACGCATGCCGAGGCCAGAGCGGACGGCGGCCACCACGTCGTGGCTGGTCACACCGCTCGGCTTGTCAACAAGGATAATGCCCGAGGTCGGCTCATCATGGCCAGAATCCGCCAGGTCCGATAGCTCAGCGGTCGGCTTCATCCACATCCTCCGCCGCAGGTTCATCAGGGACGGGGTCGGACTCATCGGTCTCTTCTTCGTCGTCATGCCGATATGGATCGGGATCGCCGGCATAGCTGGCATTGACCCGTGCCTTGGCCATGGCCTCGTCCCGGCGACGGGCTACAGTCAGCACGTCCTCAATCTCGGTAGCCTCGGCAGGCACCTCATCGTAGATGAAGCGCAGCGTAGGCGTCAGCCGCAGACCGGCCCGGGCACCGACCAGGGTGCGCAGCCTGCCGGAGGCCTGCCGCAGGGCTTGCTGGGCTCGCTTGCGTTCCCCGGCCTCGTGTCCGGACCGGCCCAGCTGGGTCCAGTAGATCTTGGCTATCTGTAGATCGTTGGTGACCCGAACCTCAGTGACGGTGACCCCTGCCAGGCGCTTGTCGTGCATCTGGGACTCCAGCGCAGAGGCCACGACCCGTTGTATCAGGGCCGCTATGCGTACAGCGCGGGGATTTCCAGCCATCATGATTCCTTTCTCGAACCGTCCATGACCAATCTTCGCATTCATGGACATCCGCCCCGGCCAGGGAGTACCCGGACCGGGGCGGATCGCCACGGACCATCCCACGCGCGGTCGGATGGTCGACAGGCTCTACTTGCGTTCCACTTCCTGCATCTCGTAGGTCTCGATGATGTCGCCCACCTCGATGTCGTTGAAGGAGCCCAGGTTGATGCCAGCCTCGTATCCTTCGGATACCTCGTTGACGTCGTCCTTGAACCGGCGCAGGGAGGAGATCTCCAGGTCGTTGATGGTGACCACCCCGTTGCGGGCGATGCGAGCCTTGGTGCCCCGCTTGACGGTGCCGTCCTGGACCATGACGCCAGCGATGTTGCCGAACTTGGAGGAGCGGAAGATCTCACGAATCTCGGAGTGGGAGGTGGTGACCTCCTCGTACTCCGGCTTGAGCATACCCTTGAGTGCTGCCTCGATGTCCTCGATGGCGTTGTAGATGACCGAGTAGTACTTGATCTCCACACCCTCGCGGTCGGCCAGATCCTGGACCTGCCTGTTGGGACGGACATTGAAGCCGATGATGACGGCCTTGTCGACCGTGGCCAGGTTGACGTCGTTCTGGGTGATGGCGCCCACGCCCCGGTGGATGACCTGGATCCCGACCTCGTCGGAGACCTCGATCTTCATCAGGGAGTCTTCCAGAGCCTCGACCGAGCCGGAGGAGTCGCCCTTGATGACGATGTTGAGCATGTCCACCTCGGACTTGGCGAACTGCTCCTTCAGGCTCTCCAGGGAGACCACCTTGCGGCGCTTGGCCAGCTGAGCGGCACGGGCCGAGGCCTCGCGCTTCTCCGCAATCTGACGAGCGGTGCGATCGTCTGGCGCGACCAGGAAGAGGTCGCCGGCCGTGGGCACCGAGGTAAGACCGAGCACCTGGACGGGCGTGGAAGGACCGGCCGCATCCATCTGCCGACCGTTCTCGTCCAGCATGGCTCGCACACGGCCGTAAGCCGATCCAGCCACAATGGCATCGCCCACATGCAGGGTACCCTGCTGGACCAGCACAGTGGCCACAGCTCCGCGTCCCTTGTCCAGACGGGCCTCGACCGTGGCGCCGCGAGCGTCCATGTCGGGGTTGGCCCGAAGGTCAAGATCGGCGTCGGCGGTCAGCAGTACGGCCTCCAGGAGCTTGTCCACGTTGGTGCCCAGCTTGGCGGAGATGTCGACGAACATGGTGTCGCCGCCATACTCTTCGGATACCAGACCGAATTCGGTCAGCTGGCCACGCACCTTCTGGGGATTGGCTCCCTCGACATCGATCTTGTTGACAGCAACCACGATGGGTACATGGGCGGCCTGGGCATGGTTGATGGCCTCCACAGTCTGCGGCATGACGCCGTCGTCCGCGGCCACCACCAGGACAGCCACATCGGTCAGCTCGGCACCACGGGCACGCATGGCCGTAAAGGCCTCGTGGCCAGGAGTGTCCAGGAAGGTGATCTTGCGATCCTCCCCGTCCAGGGTGACCGTGGCCTGGTAGGCCCCGATGCGCTGGGTGATTCCGCCAGCCTCCTGGGTGGTCGTGTTGGTCTTGCGGATGGTGTCCAGCAGCCGGGTCTTGCCGTGGTCGACATGGCCCATAACCGTGACCACCGGAGGCCTGGGCTGCAGGTTCTTGTCGTCCTGGTCCTCGCGTTCTTCGTCCAGGTTGATGTCGAACTGCTGAAGAAGTTCCTTGTCCTCCTCCTCGGCGGAGACGATGCGGATCTTCCACCCGATCTCGTCGCCCAGAATCTGGAAGGTGGCCTCATCCAGGGACTGGGTGGCCGTAGCCATCTCGCCCAGGTGGAAGAGCACCGTGACCAAGGCAGCGGGGTTGACGTTGATCTTGTCAGCCAGGTCGGCCAGGGTGGCGCCCTGGCGCAGCTTGACGGTACGCCCATTGCCTGCTGGGATGCGCACGCCGCCGATGACGGGTGCCTTCATCTCCTGGAATTCGTGCCTCTTGGCCATCCGGTTCTTGCGGGCCTTGGAGGACTTGCCTCCCTGGCGACCGAATGCTCCAGCAGCGCCGCCACGACCGCGACCACCACGGCCTGAACCGCCGCGGAAGCCACCTGATGGTGCCGACGAAGCGCCGCCGAAACGACTGCCGCCGCCCTGATGCGCCTGCTGGCCTGGACGGTTATGGCCCCACTGCCCTGGACGGGCGCCCTGCCCGGAACGGCCGCCACGACCGTTACGGAATCCGCCCCGGCCCCTGCGGGAGTCGTTGACGGTGGGCCGGGCCATAGGATGCGGCCTGGGGATATCCGAAGGCATGGGGGCCTTCATCCCCTGCTTGCGGCTGAAAGGATTGTTGCCTGGACGAGGCGTGGATGCTCCCGGCCGTGCACCATGACGCGTCGCCGCAGCATTGGAACCGCCGGGACGACCGTTGTTGCGTGAGCCCTGGGGACCGGGCCTGCCCATGGCTGAAGGCTTGGGCCCACGGGACTGGTTGCGCGGCTCATGCTCGTTGCGGTTGCCCTGAGGGGCACCAGGCTTGGGGAAGTGGCCACCGGGACGCTGCTGACCCCGTGGCGCCTCGCCGCCGGCCGAGGGCCGACGGTTCTGTCCGGGCTTGGGCCCAGGTGTGGATTGCTGGGTGCCGCCGGACTGCGGGCGGCCATGCTGACCCTGGCCGCTTCCATGATTAGGGTTGCCGGGGCGGGCATTTCGTGCAGCGGCCTGACCGGCGTCGCCCTGTCCCTTCTGAGGGAAAGCGTTCTTGAGTCGACGAACCACAGGGGCCTCGACAGTGGAGGATGCGGACTTGACGAACTCGCCCATGTCCTTCAATTTCGCCAGAACAGTCTTGCTGTCTACGCCAAATTCCTTGGCCAGCTCATACACGCGTGCTTTGGGCACTTACTTTCTCCTTACCGGACCGCGCATATGACCGGCGCGATCACTCTTTCATGACGGCGAACATATCCTGTCTCATCGTGCGACCATGATCGTGTTACCTCGTCTCTGTGCCGGGGCCGACGGCATGAACCACCGGACTCGGGATACCGGGTCCAGCATACTCGCGTCGTCGGATGTTTGCTGTCAGGCGTCTTCACCAGCAGCCGAAGCCGATTGCGCCTGCAGCTCACGCAATTTTTGCTGGTGAGCCTCCTCGGACTCGATGCCAATCTTCCAGCCGGTCAGCTTGGCGGCCAGACGGGCATTCTGTCCCTCTTTGCCGATGGCCAGGGAGAGCTGGGCGTCCTTGATGAAGGCGATGGCCGTGCGGTTGGACTCGCTGACGATCTGCACCTGGCGGACCACGGCCGGAGACAGGGCCGCAGCCACAAATTCGGCGGGATCCTTGGACCAGTCCACAATGTCGATCTTCTCAGGTCCCAGGTTCTCCATGACGGCACGGACGCGAGCGCCGGCAGGACCGATCAGCGCGCCCTTGGGATTGACCCCCTTGGCGTTGGCACGGACCGCGATCTTGGTTCTGGCACCGGCCTCACGGGCAATGGCCATGATGGAGACCGCACCGGAGACCAGCTCGGGCACCTCCCGCTCAAAGAGGCGGCGAACCAGCTCCGGGTGGGAACGTGACACGATGATTTCCGGCCCCTTGAGCCCACGGGAGACATTGACCACGTAGACGCGAATCCGCTGGCCGTGCCGGTAATGCTCTCCAGGCACCTGCTCGCGGCGGGGCAGAATGGCCTCGACATTGTCCACGGCCACATGCACATTGCCGGGATCGCTGGCATCCTGCTGCACGATTCCGGTGATCAGATGGCCCTTCTGGCCCGAGAAAGCTCCGAAGACCCGCTCATCATCGGCCTGTCGGAAAAGCTGACGGATGACCTGGCGGGCCGTGGAGGCTGCCAGCCGATCGAAGTCCTTCGGTGTGTCGTCGTATTCCTCGCCCAGATCATATCCCGGTTCGGGTTCTTCCGGCGTGGGCTCGCGAGCAATCTCGTCCTGCGCCCAGATGGTAAAAGTCCCCGCACGTTCGTCCAGCTCCACACGTGCGTGTTTGGCTGCATGAGGCGACTTCTGGTAGGCCAGAAGAAGAGCCTCGCCCAGTGCTTGATCCAAGGTCTCGGCATCAATCCCTTGTTCGTGTGCCAGCTGATGAATTTCAGCCAGGTCCAGTTCCATGTCAAGACCTCCTATGAAGTTATTCAGACCGTGCTTCTTTTAGTCTGCAATGCCTACTATTCTAGCCTTTCATGCAGACACTGCCGGTTCCTGGACACCAAGGGTGGGCGAGTCGTCGGCCAGTGATCCCGGCACGACGAATGAGGGCCGGTATCGCAGTTCTTCTGCTGGCTGTCACCATCTCAGGATGCGCACCCTCGGCGGTGCATGTCAGCCAGCACGACCCTGACAATCTTCGTCCCACAGCCTGTGAGCAGGCATGGACGCGAGCCCGGCAGTCGGAACGACTTCAAGAAGATCAGGCAAACAGCCGGACCCAGGTCTGGATCCAAGCGGCCCGTGAATGCCCCGCTCGCCTGGACGAAGCCACGGTACACGCAGCCCAGGCTTTGGCAGCCTCCCAGGGCGGACAGGCCAATCGTCAAACAGCCACGTTGAGGCTGGTCCAGGCTGCGCAGCAGTTGGATCCACTGGCCAAGGCACTGCCAGTCGAATTGGCTGATCAGGCCATTACAGGTGAAGATCGTTCCGGGTTCGAACTTTCGGTGCTCGCAGCGCGCAAGACGGATGCCGCATGGATGCTCACCCTGGCCGATGCGCACACTACGGCTGCGCAGATTCTGGTTGGTCACGCCAAGCACGATCCCCGGCAGGGGGTCTATCCCACCACTGATCTGCTGGCGCACCCGGATGAGTGCACCGATCCCGCCAACGGAATACAGACCCCTACCCCTGCCCTGATCGAGATGGATACGGCCCGGACCCTCCTGGCCGTGGGGAAGAAACTGAACGGCTCCTCAGGCACCATACGAACTGATGCCAGCCAGAACGCGAAAAGCCACCAGCAGGCCACATCGGCCCTGGTCGACATGATCGTAGCCCACATGTCCATGGCCATGATCCTCGGCTACCCGGCCACATCGTCAGCCCTGCTGCAGACACCAAAGCACTGACGCCGGGCCAGCCCATCCGTAGGTTGCACTGATTGCACTCGCAAGTTTTCTCATATGCATATACGAGCAACCCTGGCAACTCATGCCCAAAACCTGACCAATCATGAAGATCGACCATCACACAAAACAGATTCACTATTGCATACTGCAAATTTCACAGAACATTGCGGGTGGCGTCAAAGGCTCAGGTGGTGATATTATAGAACGTGTTCCACAGGAACATTCCCTAGGAACGCAGGGGGGTATGAACCCGTGCAATGCAGGAGGCGACCTGGTGCTGGCCACCACATCGCCTTCTGCATTGGACGGTCTTTTCGTCTGCTCGGTATCGCGGCTCATGGCCAAGCCGGACCAAGTGGCCAAAGAGGGCATGCGGAGGATCAATCCCGTCTGACAGTCCGTAAATCAAACGACGAGTGTCATTTTCCCAGATCCGCGCAAAAAGCCGATCTTCCATGGACTGCATACCGGCAGCAATTACGAAACTTGATGCTCCAAGTGAGCCACTGCAAGTGTGCAAGGCGGCAACAGGATCAAACATAAAAGACCCCGACCGTCGGGCCGGGGCCGATGAGGGCGGTTGAGGCGAGATTCGAACTCGCGGAGGGAGTTGCCCTCACACGCTTTCGAGGCGTGCTCCTTAGACCGCTCGGACACTCAACCATGGTCGTTGCCCGACACTGCCGAACAACAACTTTTCTATTATGCCACAGAGTCCCTACCTGGCAAGCGGCGTGGCGCAGTCAACCGTCAGCATGAACAACCCTGATGTCAAAGCGTACGGCGGGCTCGGATGGCCTGCGCCCGTTCAGCAAGCTGGTCATCAGGCGGGTAGGCCACATGTTCCAGGGTCAGTCCCCGAGCATCTATGGGACCGGTGGAGCCTTCACGCAGGGGGTGGGCCACCTTGTCGGCGAACCATTGCACGGACCGGCGTCCCTGGCCCACCTGAATGCAGGCCGCGACCAACGAGCGGACCATGTTATGGGCAAATGCATCGGCTACGATCCGAAAGACGGTAAGCCCGGATTCCATGAAGGGAGGAAGGTATCCGACGGCGCTCCGCCCTGGATCAGCCCCAAACAGATTCACGGTGGGAACCTGGTCCCAGTGTGCTGCCAGGACCTTGCGGATGGTCGTGCCGCCGGGGTTTGGTCTGGCGAAGGACCCGAAGTCATGCAAGCCGATGCACTCCGCTGCAGCCTCGTTCATGGCTTGCAGATCCAGGCTCCCCTCCATGTCCAGCACATAGCCCCGCATACGTGGATCCCCCGGCTGACCCCCCTGGCTGACACGGTACAGGTAGGTGCGCTCCAAGGCAGAGAAGCGGGCATCGAAGCCGGTAGGGGCCAATCTGAGACCGAGCAGAACGATGTCAGCAGGCAACAGGTGCCGGAGACGGCGTTCCAGGGCCGAAACACCATCCACCCCCATATGTCCTCTGCAGGCCTCCAGCACAGCTTCAGGAATGTCCAGGTGCGCCACCTGATGAGATGCGTGGACACCTGTGTCGGTCCTTCCCGCCACGACCAGTCTTGGCTCCCAGATGACTTGTCTGTGGGCAATCCCGCCTTGTGATCTGCGCACCCCAGTGATCAAGGACAGGGCATGTTCGATGCAGCCCTGGACCGTGCGGAGTCCTGGCTGCCGGGCCCAGCCATGGAAGCCACCGCCGTCGTAGGCCAGATCCAAGCGCAGCCTGACAAGGGACATCTTCCCTTCCTGATCCTCCATCAAGACCTCCCTGGCGCCAATGACAAACGGGGCCGGAGAGCCATGCTCCCCGACCCCGTCATCGAATGCAATAACCGATTACTCAGCGGCCTTCTCGGCATCCTCGGCCACGTCGGCATCTTCCTCGGCCTGGGCCTCGGTCTGATCCGCCTTGTCAGCGGTCTGCTCCAGATCCTCGGCGGCCTTGTCGGCCTGGGCCACGTCCTGATCGGATTCATTGGCCTCGACGGCCTGGTCGACAGCGTCCTTGGCAGCGCCTTCGGCGACGGCGGCATCGGTGGCTGCGGCCACCTCGGCGTTGTCGTCCTTGGCGGCCACCTTGGCAGCGGACTCAGCCTCCTTGACGACGGCCTTCTTGGCCGACAGGGGCTCGGTTACCAGCTCGATCACAGCCTGGGGGGAGTTGTCTCCGCGGCGGGGCGCGATCTTGGTGATGCGGGTGTAGCCACCCTCACGCTGCTGCATCTGTTCGGCGATCTGGGTGAACAGGATGTGGACCACAGACTTGTCACGGATGACTCGCATGACGCGGCGACGGGCGGACAGATCCCCCCGCTTGGCGAAGGTGATCAGCCGCTCGGCCAGCGGACGCAGGCGCTTGGCCTTGGGCAGGGTGGTCGTGATACGGCCGTTGGCGAAGAGGCTTGTGGCCATGTTGGCCAGCATCAGCCGCTCGTGCGCCGGGCTGGAGGCCAGACGTGGGCCCTTGCTAGGTTTTGGCATTGGATTATCTCCTTACGGTCCGGGAGGACAGGTGGGCATACGCCCGAACATCCGACTTCCCGGCATTTCTGTCAGCAGGCGACGGAACCCTTCCCCCTCGCCCGCTCATACGAAGGCTGCTACCCTTCACTCGTCATCAGGCGAGAAGAAGGTGCCTCCCTCGAGATTATTGGTGTCGAAGCCCAGCGGGGAGGCCTTCAGCGACAGCCCCATGCCCTCAAGCTTCTCCTTGACCTCGTCGATCGACTTCATACCGAAGTTGCGGATGTCCAGCAAATCCTGCTCGGTATGCGAGACCAGCTCGCCGATGGTATGGATTCCTTCGCGCTTGAGGCAGTTGTAGGAACGCTGCGTCAGGTTCAGGTCCTCAATCGGCACGGACATCTGCGGATCGGCCTCTTCCACCACAGGCTCGGGTCCGACCTCCACGCCCTCAGCCTGGGTGTTGAGTTCGCGGCAGAGGCCGAAGAGCTCAACCAGGGTCGACCCGGCGGATGCCACCGCGTCACGCGGCGAGATGGCGGGCTTGGTCTCCACATCCAGGATCAGCTTGTCGAAATCCGTGCGCTGCTCGACACGGGTGGCCTCGACCTTGTAGCTGACTTTGAGCACAGGAGAGTAGATGGAATCGACCGGGATGCGGCCAATCTCATCGTTGTCCTGCTTGTTGAGCTGGGCCTGGACGTATCCACGCCCACGCTCCACCGTAAACTCGATCTCCAGCTCTCCATCCTCGGCCAGGGTCGCGATATGCAGATCAGGATTGGCCACGGTGACGCCGGCCGGCGGGGTGATGTCCCCGGCGGTGGCCTCGCCCTTGCCGCTCTTGCGCAAATACATGACCACGGGCTCGTCGTACTCGCTGGTCAGCACGATGCCTTTGATGTTGAGCAGGATCTCAGTGACGTCCTCCTCCACACCTGGCAGCGTGGTGAACTCGTGCAGGGCACCCGAGATGCGGACCGAGGTCACAGCCGCACCAGGTATGGAGCTCAGCAGGGTACGACGCAGGGAGTTGCCCAGGGTGTACCCGAATCCCGGCTCCAGGGGCTCGATGGTGAAACGGGAGCGCTGGGCATTGACGACTTCTTCAGTAAGAGTCGGACGCTGTGCAATAAGCACTGTTGCTATCCTTTCAGCTCCGACCGGTGGTGCACTCACCGGTCTTCGCGGGTGGATTCATGGGTTTTCTAGTGCTCAGACGCGACGGCGCTTGGGAGGACGAACGCCATTGTGTGCCTGTGGGGTCACATCGGAGATGGAACCGACCTCCAGGCCTGCGGACTGCAGGGAGCGGATGGCGGTCTCACGGCCCGAACCCGGGCCCTTGACGAAGACATCCACCTTCTTGACCCCATGCTCCATGGCCTTGCGGGCTGCGGATTCGGCGGCCATGCCCGCTGCGTAAGGAGTGGACTTGCGGGAGCCCTTGAAGCCCACGTCACCACCTGAAGCCCAGGCCACTACAGCACCGGAAGGATCGGTGATGGAGATGATGGTGTTATTGAATGTTGACTTGATATGCGCCTGCCCGACCGGAACCGACTTGCGATCCCGACGACGAGGCTTGCGCGCGGCCTGCTTTGCTGCTGCCATTGATCCTCGTTTCCTTGTCACGAATAACTGATTGCTAGTACGAACCATCGGGGACCCTCATCCCCGCTTCGCATACGGCCTTACTTGGTCGCCTTCTTCTTTCCGGCGACGGTGCGCTTGGGTCCCTTGCGGGTGCGGGCGTTGGTCTTGGTCCGCTGGCCGCGCACAGGCAGGCCCCGGCGGTGGCGCTGGCCCTGGTAGCAATTGATCTGGATCTTACGGCGAATATCAGCGTCGATCTCACGACGCAGATCACCCTCGATCTTGTAGTTTCCCTCGAGGTAATCACGCAGCGTAATGAGCTGCTCGTCCGTGAGATCCTTGACGCGGGTGTCCGGATTCACTCCGGTCGCGGCAAGTGTTTCCTTGGCGCGAGTACGGCCCACACCGAAGATGTAGGTGAGAGCTATCTCTATGCGCTTCTCGTTGGGGATGTCGACTCCGGCAAGACGTGCCATTGCGATTCCTTTTTGTTCTACGCAGGTCGTGCACCGAGTCTTCCGGTCTCCCGGCCCGGGCCTGCGCACCCGGGGTTCAGCCTGTCGGCTGTGACTCAGCGCCTTTGGTGTTCGTTGCCGCTGGGAATCCGCTCAGCCCTGGCGCTGCTTGTGGCGTGGGTTTTTGCAGATCACCATGACGCGGCCGTGACGACGAATCACGCGGCAGTTCTCGCAGATTCTCTTCACACTAGGGCTGACCTTCATGGTTTTCCTTTGCTTGTGTACCTTGTTACTTGTACCGGTACGTAATCCGTCCGCGGTTCAGATCGTAGGGACTCATTTCGAGCACCACCCGATCCTGGGGCAGAATGCGAATGTAATTCTTACGCATCTTGCCGGAAATGGTGGCCAGCACCAGGTGCTTGTTCTCGAGCTCGACGCGGAACATCGCATTGGGGAGGGCCTCGACCACACGCCCTTCCACCTCGATCACACCATCTTTTGCCATAAGCCTTCTATCCGATCCTCGGCCGGTTACACAGCGCGCCGAAAGACACGCCAAATGGCAAGTATAGCATTGATGGGCCCAAAATTGGGCAATAGCGTGTTGACACGACAAAAGGGCCGTCTGAACGGCTGTCGCTCAATCAGTATAGCAGTCGTTCAGACGGTCCGATAAGGACCCGAATTCCTCAGTCCTCGATGGCGATGTTCTGCGTGTTGTCAGCCGGCTCGATGCTGGTCTTGGGCAGGGTCACCTCAAGGGTGCCGTTGGCATAGTGGGCATGAATGTCCTCCTGACGGACCTTGTCGCCCACATAGAAGCTGCGGGAGCAGGACCCGGTGTAGCGCTCACGCCGAATCCACCGTCCCTGGTCGTCCTTGTCGCCCTGGTCACTGTTCTTCTGGGCGGAGACAATCAGGTAGCCATCCTCCAGACGCAGACCGATGTCCTTCTTGTCGAAGCCGGGCATGTCGATGGAGAGCTGGTACTGTCCGTCCTTCTCACGTACATCCGTGTTCATCAGGGGGCTGTTCAGCGCGTTCTTGGCGCCCTGACCTTGCCGACGCCCGTCACGCCAGTTGTTGAAGAAGGGATCGTCGAAGAAGTCGCCGAAGATCGAATTGTTCATCAATGCGGGAAACATAGCCATAATCGCATCTCCTGATTCTGTAAGTCAATAGTTTTCGCAGACCGGAACCCCAGGCGGACATCCTGACCTGTCCTCCCGGGCTCCCTGCCCTTCACTTTGTCCAAACCGCAGGCCTCGGGTTCCATGCCCGATGTTCACCCAAGGAATAAAAGTTGAGTCATAGAGACTCAACTTTCGCTAGCAGCCTTGATTGCTCATCCTTGCTCTCTCATTCTTCGGGCCTTGAACGACCACATGTCAGACATTACGGGCCAAAATTCTTGTGACGTAACTTTGAGGCATTTACCATAGAATAAGATTCCGCCAGCCCCCGTAGGCTCTTGAGGGCGGCCCCAATCGTTTGTGGACCGGACGGACCGGCCATTCCTAATCAAAGGAGCTCAGATGCTCACCAACGAATACATCAAGCGCGTATACCAGCAGGTTGAGAAGCGCGACGGCGACCAGCCGGAATTCCTGCAGGCTGTGCGTGAAGTTTTCTCCAGCCTGGAGCCCGTGGTGGAGCGGCATCCCGAGTATGAGGCCAACGGCGTGCTGGAGCGCCTGGTCGAGCCCGAGCGTGCAGTCAAGTTCCGTGTGGCCTGGACCGATGACCAGGGCCATGTCCAGGTCAACCGCGGCTACCGGATCCAATTCAATTCGGCCATCGGCCCATACAAGGGCGGCCTGCGCTTCCACCCGACCGTGACCGAGTCGGTCATCAAGTTCCTGGGCTTCGAGCAGATTCTGAAGAATTCGCTGACGGGGCTGCCCATGGGCGGCGCCAAGGGAGGATCCGACTTCGACCCCAAGGGCCGCTCGGATGCCGAGGTCATGCGCTTCTGCCAGGCCTTCATGACTGAGCTGCAGCGCCACATCGGACAGTTCACCGACGTGCCCGCCGGCGACATCAACGTGGGATCGCGCGAGATCGGCTACCTGTTCGGCCAGTACAAGAGAATACGCGACGAATACTCGGGCGTGCTGACCGGCAAGGACCTGACCTTCGGCGGCTCCCTGGCCAGGACCGAGGCCACGGGATACGGCCTGTGCTACTACACCCAGGAAGCCCTGCAGACGCTGCGCAAGGATTCCTTCCAGGGCAAGACCGTCGTCATCTCCGGTTCGGGCAACGTGGCCATCTTCGCCACCGAAAAGGCCCAGCAGTTGGGCGCCAAGGTGGTGACGGCATCCGACTCCAACGGATACGTCTACGATCCCAAGGGGATTGACCTCGACGTCGTCAAGGACATCAAGCTGGGTCACCGCGGCCGAATTCGCGAGTATGCGGACCGCGTGGACTCCGCTGAGTACCACGAGGGCTGCAAGGGTGTCTGGACCGTACCCTGCGACATCGCCCTGCCCTGCGCCACACAGAACGAAATCGACGAGGAATCCGCAAAGGCCCTGGTCGCCAACGGATGCACCGTGGTCTGCGAGGGTGCCAACATGCCCTCCACCCCCGAGGCCATCCAGGTCTACCAGGATAACAAGGTGCTCTACGGGCCCGCCAAGGCGGCCAATGCCGGCGGCGTGGCAGTCTCCGGTCTGGAGATGAGCCAGAACTCGCTGCGCCTGCAGTGGACCTTCGACGAGGTGGACCAGCGGCTCAAGGACATTATGACCGGAATCTTCCAGAAGTCCTACCAGGCCTCAAAGGAATACGGGCATGAGGGCGACCTGATGCTGGGCGCCAATGTGGCCGGCTTCACCAAGGTGGCCGATGCCATGGTGGCCCAAGGCATCCTCTGAGATAGGACTCAGCCCATCCGGACAGAAGGGGTCCGACCTGCAGAAATTGCGGGTCGGACCCCTTATTGCACTTTGGCGGACAGCGGGACTCAGGCGACCAGCTGGTCGATGACCTCGGGATCGATCCGCTGGCGCGGGTTGAAGTCCTCGGAGCCCAGATACCGATAGATGCTGGACTGAAGGGCCCGAGCCTCCGGATATTCGGTCAGATTCTGCAGGCCCATGGAGGAGAGCAGAAGCCGGCCTTTGCCGCAACGGCATTCCAGCAGCTGCGTCATGGGTCGCAGGTAGGCGTAGCTGTCCATCTCGGTGATGATGGACTGGTAGCGCTCGGGCAGGATGATGGCCCGCTGGGTGGCCATGGGCCACCACTGCCAGTCGGTGTGCGGGTCGGTCGGAAAATCTGCGAAAACAGGGTGGTCGGACTGAATGAACTGCCCCATGGTGCCGCTCTGTTCCTTGAACGTTCCCACCGACCAGAAGTCCGTGGAGAAGTGAGCCTGAACGGATCTGGGCAGGGATTGGGCCGTGGAGTCGGGACTCAGATAGACCGTGCCCCCCTGATCCAGAATCCGACGCGCCTGACGGTCGAACCTCCTGGCCTCGTACAGACCGTCTGGACGGTCAGACTGGCTGCCCTGGTAGACCCAGACCGGATAGACGTTGGCCACGCCGTCGATCTCCAGACTCAGACGGCAGCGTTGGTTGCCTTCAACTCCGTCCAGAGGCAATTCGAAGGCCCCCAGTTCAGTCAGCTTGCCCACCGGACATGTGACCTGACGGAAGACACGCTCCTGATCAACCCCCCGGCCCTGCAACCGCAGCCGCAGATCACCCTGCAGCGTACGTCGGCCGTAGTTGGCCACCTTGACCGTCCCTGAGAGCTTCTCCCGGCTGGTATAGGCGTAGCGGTCCATGACTGCCAGCGGCAACTGGTCGGTGAAGAAGGACCGGAAGCGTTCAGGGCGGGCGAAGGGAAAGCGCTTGGGGTGCAGATGGGCGTCCATCATGCCCACCAGAGCCGTGCCCTGTCCGGGGAAGTCCTGAAGACCCAGCAGCGAAAGCCCAGACATGGAGGGCGTTCGCAGGACGGACTCCACCTCCTCCCGGTAGCAGATCCGCGACAGTTCGCCTGTAGCGGCCACCCAATCCAGCCAGGTGTGCCGGTCCAGGCCGGATTCAAGGACCCTGTCACGAATCATTGCATAGTTGTCGGGACGGGTGACCCCGGTGAACTCCTCGATCTCCCGGAAGTCAGGCAGCACCTCATACTGCCCTACCTCGAATCCATAGACCGGCACCTCGCACTCTTTGCGGACTTCCTGCATGGAGTCCTCGAAATTGTGGGCAGTGCCCGGATGAACCGCGTTTGTGGACCCACGCATGTTGGCGAAGCAGCAGCGCAGGTCGTGGCCCTTATAAGACTCAGAAGTGTAGACCTCGTTGCAGTCGTCGCTGCCAAGCTGACCATAGTGCGGGTTGGAGGAATTGGCATAGAGCCGGGTATCGTCAATGCCTCGCGCATCCTCAATCAGCTGAGCCATGCGCTGGTGACCGGTCGCATCCGCAGACAGCTCGTTGCCCAGGGTGAGCATGACAAAGGAGGGGTGGTTGGCCAGGAAGAGCAGTGTCTGCTCCAGTTCGGTGCGATAGTAGCGGTAACTGACATCCTCCTGGAAGGCATGTTGGTGGTCCCAATGGGAGAGCTCGGGCTGCATCATCATCCCCACTCGGTCCGCCGCGATGAAGGCTGCTTCAGGAGGGCAGTGTGAATGGAAGCGGACCACATTCACTCCGTATGACCGGTAGGCCTCCAGAATATGGATCCAGGAGCCCACGTCCATGGGCGGGAAGCCGGTCTGCGGGAACTCAGCACAATTGGCCTCGCCACGGAGGAAGAAGGCCCTCCCGTTCAGCGCCAGTCTCCCCTGCTCATCGGCAGCGAAGTCACGGATGCCGAAGTCCGTGCTGACCCGCGAGAGCACCCTGGCTCCGTCCGGCGTCAGGAGTTCAACTGTCATGCCGTGCAGACAGCCCTGGTATTCGTCCCAGCGATCCGCCCGGGCATCAAGCTGCAGATCGGACCAGGTCAGTGTTCGCCGCCCCGGTTCCAGGTCTGCAGCGACCTCCAGAGGCTGGGCCAGCGCATCGGAAGAGAGCCTCAGGCGACCATGAAATCCTTGTCCCGAATCCACATCGGCCTCTACGGTCAGCGCATCGCCATGGGGGTAGGCACGAACCCTGTCCAGGAAGGTATCCTCCTCCACACGCAGGTCGATGTTCCCCAGAAGCCCGTTCCAGTTGGTCTGGGTGTGGTCAGTGGCGGTCGAGGAATCCAGGATGGCGTCGTGGGGCATGCCCTGGTAGGCGTTGTCGGAATCCACCTGCAGCAGGTCATCGCCCGTCAGCAGCCCAGTCAGCTCGAAGACATGCGGCGTGTTCAGGGTCTGGGGGCGATAGGGCTCAGCCGGATGTTCGCCGACCCTGACCTCCAGGCGGCGAGCGCGCTCAACCTCGAAGAAGACCCTCCGCCCCGGCTGTGGGGTCCATCGGATCTGCCGGGACAGCCTGACCGTCCCTTCAAAGGTATGCCGCCTGGTCAGCCGAGAACCGATGGGGCCGGGCTTGTCACTGCCATAGTTGGCTGACAGCTCCTGATCATCATGTCCGAGTCCGTTGGTGTCCAACGTGCCTGGCAAGAGGACGGTCCCCTGCAGCTCAGACGGGGACTCAACCCGCCAGGCTCCGGTCAATGCCACCTTGGTCATGCTTTCCTCCCGGTAAGAATTGCCCTGTGGTCCAATTCATCAGTGAACAACCCGGCCTGAATATGGCCGGCATCCAGTTCCAGCACCTGCTTCAGGCACTCCCGAGCCTGATCGATCTGCCCTGTGCCGATGCCCGCCAGGGCCATCAGGTAGAGGCAGTGGACCCGGTTCATGCGTGTATAGTCCGCATCGAAGGTCAGGAAGTCGGGCAGGGAGACCGCGAAGTAGTCCTTTTCCACGTGGTCGTCCAAGTGCTGCTCGCCGAAGTCCAGCAGCCGGTAGTAGCAGGCGTTGGCCGGACCCTGCTCGCCCAGGGCCTGATGGGCCAGCCCCTGGAAGAGGACCATCTCAGCGGGTTGGTCGTTGTAGTAGAGCGACTCCCCCACCTGCCCGGAACCCAGGCAGGCCAGACGAAACTCCTGATCCGCAGCTTCCTCGTTACCTGCGGCTCGTCTGACCAGCCCCAGGTAGTAGTGAAGATCGTTGTCCTTCTGGCCTTCCAGTTTGCCTTCGCCCAAGTTCTCCGGATACTTCATGGCTCGCTCCAGCAGATCAGCAGCGCGGTCCCAGTCCTTGGCCGCCATGGCGTCCTTGGCCATCAGTTTCAGGGAGATTCTGTATTGGGCGGTGATCTTGCCCTCGCCGCCCTCCCAGGGATGGAAGTGCCGGCCGCTCATCAGCCGATAGGCCCGTTCGTAGCCGCCAGTCTGATTGAGCAGACTCAGGTATTCGATGTACAGATCGTCCCTGCGGGCCACAACCTCCGGATGCTGCTCGAATTCTTTCAGTCGCCGGGCAAAGCTCCAGCCCATCAGCCTGTGGAGCTGATCCCGCTCCAGAAAGACCCGGGCGTCTTCGGGATCCAACCGACAGGCGGTCTCGATTTCCTGATTGGCGGCCTGCCAATCGTGTCTCTTGTTGCCATAGGCGATGGCCAGGTTGCGGTGGACGGTGGCGAAGTCGGGATCCAGTTGCCGGGAGTGCTCCCAGAGCTTGATGGCCCGGTCCGTCAGAGACTTGTCGTAGTAGAGGCAGCCCAGATAATAGGCTGCCTTGGGACCGTCGACCAGGGTCATGGCCGTGCGCAGGGGGGCGATATCATCCAGGGAATTGGGGAAGCAGTAGTCCGAAGGCGCGGCCTCAGCGGCTTGGAAGGCCTGAAGGGCCCGATCCTTCCGACCCAGCAGGTGCAGATACCAGCCTTGATAATACCGGACCATGGGCTGCTGCTGATCGGCCTGGCCCAGCAGCTGCAGCGCCTCCTCATAGGCGCCGAATGCGGCATAGTCTCGTGCCGTCCGCAGCAGGTTGAGGTAATCCCCGCGCATCAGTCCGGACAGCTCGTCCGGATCACCGCCTGCCAGGACCCGCTCGTAGCCGGATACGAAGTCGAAACGATTCAGGGCCAGGTTCTCGCGGACCACTTGGTCCGCCTGATCCTGCCTGCCCAGCCGACGCAGCAGATAGGCCTTGAGCCCACGAGCCCTGATGTTGTCGGTGTTGCGGGTCAGGGCACGCTGGACGAAGTCCAGAGCCTGCTCCAGCTGGCCGCGACATGCCGTAATGCAGGCCAGGCAGAAGAAGGCCCGTTCCTTTTGCGCATCATCCCAGGTGGCCTTGTAGAAGGCGTCGTAGGCCTGGTCCATTCGTCCCTGATAGCTCAAGGCGAGGCCCAGATTGTAATGGGCCTCGGAATCATAGGGTTGGCTGTTACGCCAGGTCAACCGCTTGATGGCCGTGCGGAAGTGCCGCTCGGCTCCGGCGAAGTCGCCGCGTCGAAGCAGGAGTCGGCCGTAGGCGTTGTTGATGCGGGCATCGCCCGGGTCACGCTTGAGCCCCTCCAGGTAGTAGGGATCAGGCCGGTAGGTGGCGTGGCGGTACTGTTCCAGGTGCAGACCGGTCAGCAGCAGTTCCTCGTTGGTGGCGATACGTTCCGGCCGATCGGCGGCCTGTGCCGGCTCGGGAATCCTTCCGCCGGCGGGCGGCTGTGGACGATAGCTGACCAGGAGCCGTCCTTGAGCGTCCTCCACCCGGGCTGTCAGCGCAGTGGCCGGACGATCACCTGTCTCGAATTCGGCCCTGACCTGGTTGTCGGGGCCTAGGGTGCCCTGCCACTGGTAGAGGATGGATCCGTCATCTGCAGCGACCTGGACACGCGCATCCTTTTGAACCCGTGTGGCGTAGACGGTGACTCGCCCCTGCCCGGCCTTCAGCCCCTGGGCCTCGATCCCCTCATGCTCTCCGGCAGCTCCGAAGGTCTGCTCGGGGCCGACCTCCAGGTTCAGGGCCGCATCCACGCTGGCGTTCTTGACCAGCCCCACCTGCTTGTAGGGCATGAAGTACTGGGTGAAGGTCTTGCCCTCGTAGGGCTTGAGCCAGGTGAAGTCCGGCTGGTTGTCGGTGAAGACCCCGGTCATCAGCTCCACGTAGGGGCCGTCGGCATCGGTCAGATTGCGATCCCAGGCGTGGCCGAAGTCCCCGCAGCCCCAGGTCCACTGCTTCTTGCCCGGGGAGATGTGATGGTCAGCCACATGCAGAATGCCCGCCTGCCGGGAGAAATCGTAGCCGCCGACGAAGTCATAGTCCGAATGGGCAGCCATATAGGAGGTGGGCACCGGCACGTTCTTGTAGCGGCTGATATCCACTCCCTGGGAATAGTCGTGCTTGTAGTAGGTCCCCGTGGCGATGGGATAGCGGGAGACGTCGCGCTTGCCATGGTCCATGACCGCAGTGACATCTGGCGGCATGACGGTCCTGGTGTGCTCGTTGACCGCCACGGCCGGGTTGGCCCACCAGAGGAAGGACTGCGGCAAAGGCGTGCCGTTGTAGAGCCGGGCCGAGATTTCGATGACGCTGAGCCCGGGATGCAGGGCGATGGTCGTGGTGACCTGGGTGCCGTATATGCGGTCGGTATCATGGCAGACCACCGCCTTGCCACCGTCCGGTAGGTCCTTGAGCGTGCAGTCCACCGGGAGGAAGGTGCTGGGCCGGTGGTGCTGCGGCCAGTTGAACTCGATGCCGCCGGAAATCCAAGGGCCGGTCAGGCCCACCAGGGCAGGTTTGATGACCCGGTTGCGGTAGACGAAGTCATAGTCGTTGGTCTTGTCCCGGGCATACTGGATGCGTCCGCCCAGCTCAGGCAGGACGGTCACCTCCAGGTATTCGTTCTCCAGAATGACCGCCTTGTAGTCCTGATCCTTGCATTCATCCGAGATGGTCTCGATGACCGGGTAGGGATAGACCCGACCCGAAGAACCCTGGTAGACTCGATTTTCAATAAATTGCGGATTCTTGTCCGGTTTTCCGATTCCGTAGGTTGGAATCGTCAGCTCTGTGACTTTCACTGTGACGCCCATGGTCATCAGCCCCTTGTCTGCTCAGCAAAACTGTATATATTTGCTCTCAGTCTATAGTCGGAATCGGCCCTCAGAACTGCATAAATTGTTTGAAAATATTAAAAAATTGCTACTGAGTCCTATGACTGACCGGCACTTGTTCAGCTCGGGGCGACAGCTGAGAATGGACGGGGACATACACATGAAAGGGGGTCGGCCCATCAAGGACCGACCCCCTAGGCTGGCATTCGCCTTGCGCCGGGTCATACCTTTCGGCGCCTTCCTTTGACCTTCGGCAATCCCGGAGAACCCTACTCCAGTTCCAGGGCTCCGGTGTAGAGCTGGTAGTACTCGCCATGTTTGGCTATCAGCTCATCGTGATTGCCGCGCTCGATGATTCGCCCGTGGTCCAGGACCATGATCACATCGGAGTTGCGAACCGTGGAGAGCCTATGGGCGATGACGAAGACCGTCCTGCCGCGCATCAGCGCGTCCATGCCCTGCTGGACCACCTCCTCGGTTCGGGTGTCGATTGAGGAAGTGGCTTCGTCCAGAATCATGGCCGGAGGATCCGCCACCGCCGCCCTGGCAATGGAAATCAGCTGGCGCTGACCCTGGGACAATCCGCTTCCATCACCTTCAAGAACGGTCTGATAACCCTGGGGAAGCATGCGGATGAAGCTGTCGGCGTTGGTCATCCTGGCAGCTTCGATGCACTCCTCGTCCGTGGCGTCCAGTCGCCCATAGCGGATGTTGTCCAGGACGGTGCCCGTGAAGAGGTTGACATCCTGAAGGACGATGCCCAGGGAGCGGCGGAGGTCAGGCTTGCGGATATTCCTCACATCGATCCCGTCATAGAGGATCTGCCCCTGCTGGATGTCGTAGAAACGGTTGATCAGGTTGGTGATCGTGGTCTTGCCGGCACCTGTGGCACCGACCAGCGCCACCTTCTGCCCGGGCTTGGCGAACCAGGTGATATCGTGCAGGACAGGCTTGCTCGGGTCGTATCCGAAGCTGACGTCGGTGAATCGCACATCCCCCTGGAGGAGGGTGTATCTCCCGTCAGGGGAGGTGATGGCCTGATCCTTGGCCTTCAGGGCCACATCACGGGCATCGCCGGGAAGCTTCATGGCGGCCTCCAACGAGCGCCTGCCGTCGTCATCCGCCTCGCGCTTCCAGGCCCAGTGCCCTGTTTCGTGATCGACGGGGGTCATGGTCCGTCCGTCCGAGGCCAGTTCGACACTGACCAATCTGACCGTACCCTGGTCGGACTCGGCAGGCTGGTCCATCAGGTCGAAGATCCGGGAGGCGCCGGCCAGGGCCATCATGACCATGTTGAATTGCATGGAGACCTGGCCGATGGGGTTGATGAAGGAGCGGGAAAGGGTAAGGAGGGAGACGATGGTTCCCAGGGTCAGCGGCCCCGCTCCGGTCAGTCCTACATTGCCCATGCCCGCAATGCCGGCCAGCCCACCGACGATGGCCAGGATGACATAGAGCAGGTAGCCCATGTTGCCCACGACCGGCATGGTGACATTGCCGTAGGTGTTGGCCTGGGCCGAGGCCTGGAAGAGCTCCTCGTTCCTCTCCGCGAAGACCTTGGCGGTGGCATCCTCATGGTTGAAGACCTTGACGACCTTCTGCCCGTTGACGGCCTCTTCGACGAAGGCGTTCACCTGGCCCAGATAGCGCTGCTGGTGAACAAAGTACCGGCCGCTTCGGGTGACCAGAACCCGGACCACCACAATCAGGACCGCCGCGAAGACCAGGGTCAGGACGGTGAAGGGAATGGAGAGCCAAAGCATGGAGATCAGGGCCGCCAGAGCGGACAGGACCGAGGAGACCATCTGCGGGAAGGACTGGGAGATGGCCTGCCGGAGGGTATCCGTGTCGTTGGTGTAGCGGCTCATGGTGTCGCCGTGCTCATGGGTGTCGAAGAAGCCGATGGGCAGTTCCTGCTGGTGGGCGAACATCTGGTCGCGGATCGTCTTCAGGGTGCCCTGTTCCACCTTGACGATCAGCCAGTTCCAGAACCAGGAGCAGAAGGTCCCCACCGCATAGAGGCAGCCCATCAGAATCAGGGTTCTCAGCAACGGTCCCCAGTCAGGGTTGTCGGCCCCGACCAGCGGCAGGATGTAGTTGTCGATAAGCGGCTGGAGGAAGAAGGCCGATGCCGCCTGGGCCCCGGCGCTGATGATGATGCAGACAACTATTACCGCCAGCTGCCAGCGGTAGGCCAGCAAGTAGCTCAGGATGCGACGGGTCGTTCCCGGCGCGGCCTTGTCCAGGCGGGGCTTGCGGTCCTTGAATGATCCGTCACTCATGGTCCTTGTCCTCCTCGCTCTGGTTCCTGGTCTGTGATTCGTAGATGGATCGGTACTCCTGACATGTTCCCAGGAGCTCCTGGTGGGTGCCCTTGTCGAGAATCCTGCCCTCTTCCAGGACCACGATCATGTCGGCATCCTCTACAGAGGCTAGACGCTGGGAGATGATGATCTTGGTGGTGTCGGGAATCTCCTGACTGAAGGCCCGGCGGATCAGCTGGTCGGTCTTGGTGTCCACGGCGCTGGTCGAGTCATCCAGAATCAGGATGTCAGGCTTCTTCAGAAGGGCCCGTGCTATGCACAGACGCTGTCGCTGGCCGCCGGAGAGGTTGGTGCCGCCCTCGTCCAGGTAGGTCTGATACCCGTCAGGAAACTCCCGCACGAAATCGTCGGCCTGAGCCAGGGTACAGGCTCGCACCAGCTCGTCGTCCGTGGCCTCAGGGTTGCCCCAGCGCAGATTCTCGGCGATGGTCCCGGTGAAGAGGACATTCTTCTGGAGCACCATGGCCACCTGATCGCGCAGGACGGTCAGGTCGTACTGACGCACATCCACCCCGCCCACCTGGAGGGACCCCTCTGTCACGTCATAGAGACGAGGAATGAGCTGAACCAGACTGGACTTGGAGGAGCCGGTCCCGCCCACGATGCCCAGGGTGGAGCCCGAGGGAACGTCCAGATTGACATGGCTCAGAACGGGGCGTTCGGACCGGTCCGAGTAGCGGAAGGTCACATCCTGGAAGCTGATGGATCCATCGGCCACCTTCATGATCGGATTGGCGGGATCATGCACGGTGCTGACCTCGTTCAGCACCTGGCAGATACGCTCGGCGGAAGCCTGGGAGATGACCACCATGACCACGATCATGGAGACCATGTTCATGGCCATCATGATCTGGATGGCATAGGTGACCAGGGCGGTCAGATCGCCCGTGGTCAGCCCCAGGGCGGCGTTGTTCCCGGAGGCCACAATCTGGGAGGCGCCCATCCAGGATATGACCAGCAAAGAGGCGTAGATGCAGAAGTTCAACAGCGCCGGGTTCAGGCTCATGATCCGCTCGGCCTTGCAGAAGGCCCGGTAGATGGCCAAAGAAATCCCGTTGAATTTGCGCTCTTCGTAGTCCTCCCGGTTGTAGGACTTGACCACCCTGATGCCCTGGAGGTTCTCGTCCACCACATTGTTGAGGTGGTCGTAGGTGTGGAAGACGCGCTCGAAGATGGGGTGAACCAGCAGGGACAAGCCAATCAGCCCGAAGCCCAGGATGGGGATGGCAATCAGGAAGACCAGTGATATGGGCCTGGAGATCCTATAAGAAAAGAGCCAGGCCACGATGACCATGATCGGCGCCCTGACCCCGACCCTGATGACCATCTGATAGGCATGCTGCAGGTTGGTCACATCAGTGGTCAGCCTGGTGATGATGGAGCCGGTGGAGAAGCGGTCGATGTTGGTGAAGCTGAAGGACTGCACCTTGTCGAACAGATCGCTGCGGACATTCTTGGCCAGGCCGGAAGAGGCGATGGCCGCATACCGTCCGGACATGAACCCGGAGAAAAGCGAGACGGCGGAACAGGCCAACAATATCAGCCCGAACTTGAAGATGGCCGGCATGGACCTTCCCGAGACCCCTTGGTCGATCAGGGAGGCCATGATGGTCGGAATCACAATCTCTAGAACGCTTTCAAGAAAAACGAAGGCCGGAGCCAGAAAGCTCGCCTTCCGGTATTCGCGCAGGGAGCGCAGGATGGTTCGGATGGTATGCTTCGGACGCGCTGGTTCCTGTTTTTCCGATCTGACCACGGATGCAGTAGACCCCTTCAAGTGGACCTCTTCTGTTTCTGTACTGATTTCTCTATCTTTTACGGCCAATCACCGACATGCAATACCCTCGAAAGAGGGTCTGAATGCACCTAGGCTATCATCCTGTCCGCCAGGGTTGGGCGGACGGGTGCGGATTTCCGCCCTCCACAAAAAGAAGCTGTCACGCCCCTTGGGGTCATGCAGCTTCTTTGCTCCAGTTGGTCTTGCCAGCGGGTCCTGCCTGTGTGCTCCGAACAGGCATGCGTGGCCCTGCTCATTGACCGGGATCGTTGATTGAGCCAGTGACAGACCCCTCGCCTGACAGGCTATGAATCAGCGCTTGTCCAACCGGGCGATAATCTCCTTGGAGATCTGGTCGACCTCACCCTGGCCATCCACTGCGACCAGAAGGCCACGGGACTTATAGGTGTTCAGCAGGGGGGCAGTCTCCTTGGCATAGATATCCAGACGCTTGGCGATGGCCTCGGGGGTATCGTCCGCCCGCCCCTCTTCCCTTGCCCGCTTGGCGATGCGCTGCATGAGCACGTCATGGTCGGCATCCAGGGCCACCACAGCCGTCAGCGGAGTGCCAAGCTCCTGGAGCATCTTGTCCAGCGCCTCGACCTGGGAGGCCGAACGGGGGTAGCCGTCCAGAATCCAGCCCTGGGCTGCGTCGTCCATGCCCAGGCGGTCCTTGACGATCTTGTTGGTCAGCTCGTCTGGAACCAGCTCACCCTTGTCGGTGTAGGCCTTGGCCTGCTTGCCCAGTTCGGTTCCATTCTTGAGGTTATAGCGGAAGATATCGCCGGTGGAAATGGCCGGAATCCCGTAATGCTTGCTGAGCAAGGCCGCCTGCGTGCCCTTGCCAACACCTTGAGGTCCCATGATCAACAGTCTCTGTGCCATTCCCTATCCTTTGCTCGATATTCTTTTGCTCTCAGCTCTCCGGCCCCAGACGGCCTTGGCCGTCTTAACCGCGCAGAACCCTCATTTACGTATGCTAGCGGCTACCTGGCCCAATACAGGCAGCACCCACTAAACCCATGCAAACAGTTTTCCTGACACATAAAGGCCGACCCCTGCCACCAAGGGCCGGGGCCGGACCTTCAAACTGTTTAGCCTGAAATCACTCACGGGTGTTCGGCAGAAGGGTCAGCCTTCCTTGTGCTCACCCTCCAGCAGGAAACCGGTGTACTGGAACTGCTCGGTCTGGGCCCTGGCCTGTCGCAGGGTATCCAGGCCCACACCGGCGATGATCAGGATGGTGGTGCCGCCGAAGGGCAGCTTGGAGTTGATCTTCAGCAGCATGATCAGCACCGTGGGAATCAGAGCGACGAAGAGCAGATAGATGGCGCCAACCGTGTTCAGCCGATTCATCACGTATGACAGGTACCGGCTGGTGGCCCGTCCGGCCCTGATGCCCGGAATAAAGCCGCCATACTCTTTCATGTTGTCGGCCGTCTCATCAGGGTTGAAGGTGATGGACGTGTAGAAGAAGCAGAAGAAGACAATCATGACCGAGTAGAGCACGATGTACCAGACCGAGGTCGTGTTGGCCATGTTGGCATCGATCCACTTGACCCAGCTCTGATCGGAATTGCCGAACTGGGCAATTAGGGTGGGTATAGCCAAAATCGAGGAAGCGAAGATCGGGGGAATCACGCCTGACATGTTGATCTTGAGCGGCAGATAGGTGGAGGATCCGCCGTACATCTTGCGGCCAATCATCCTACGGGTGTACTGGACGGGAATACGGCGCTGAGCCAGTTCCACGTAGTCGACCAGAATCAGAATGACCAGGAGGACGGTCACGACAATGCCGAACTTGACCCAGTCGCCGTCCTTGCCGTTGGTCCCCCAACCGATGTTCCAGAGCTGGGGCAGGAAGCCGGAGCAGATGGAGATGAAGATCAGGACGGACATGCCGTTACCGATGCCCTTGTCGGTGATCAGTTCGGCCATCCACATAATCAGACCGGTGCCGCCGGTCATGATCAGAACCATGACCCCCATGTTCCACCAGGAGCTGTCAGGGATGACATGCTGTTGGCAGGCACCACCGAAGAGCGCGCCCTGGTTGGCCGTAACCAGAATGGTCGTGGACTGCAGCACCGCCAAACCAATGGTCAGATACCTGGTGTACTCGGTCAACTTGGCCTCGCCTGACTGACCCTCCTTGTGCAGAGCCTCGAAGCGAGGAATGACCACGCGCAGCAGCTGTACCACGATGGATGCAGTGATGTAGGGCATGATACCCAGTGCGAAGATGGACAGCTGCAGCAGAGCTCCGCCGGAGAACAGGTTCACCAGGCCGATGAAGTCCTCATTGCCAGCCGTGGTGATGCACTTCTGCACGGCGGGATAATCCACGCCTGGGGTAGGTATGAACGACCCGATGCGATAGATGATGATGATGCCAAGGACGAAGAAGATTTTCTTCCTCAACTCCTTGGTCTTGAAGGCCTGGATTAACGTCCTCACCTAAGTTCCCTCCCTACGCGCCCGCGCGTTGGTCCCGGTGCATCGCACCTTCTTGCTCCGACCAGCTTAGCCGATGGCTCCGTCAAACCCGACGGCAACCAGGCCGGAAACGAGTTCCGGCCCCCGCCCGCTTGGAGCGGGGAGGGCCGGAATCATCTGCCTTGCGGTCTGTCCCCTATGAGTATCAGTCCTCGGAGACGGACCCGCCTGCGGCTTCTATCTTGCTCCTGGCCGAGGCCGAGGCCTTGACGCCTTTGAGGGTGAAAGCAGCCTTGACGTCACCATCACCCAGGACCTTGACGGGGTGGCCCTTGCGGACCGCTCCCTTGTTGACCAGATCCTCGACGGTGACCTCGCCACCCTTGGGGAAGAGCCCTTCCAGAGCACCCAGGTTGACCACCTGGTACTCCTTCTTGAAGGGGCTCCTGAATCCGCGCAGCTTGGGCAGCCGCATGTACAGGGGCAGCTGGCCGCCTTCAAAGCCCGGACGGACCTGGTAGCGGGCCTTGGTGCCCTTGGTGCCACGACCGGAGGTCTTGCCCTTGGACCCCTCGCCACGACCCACACGGATGCGGTCGCGCTTGGCGCCCGGAGCCGGACGCAGGTCATGCATCTGCAGGATGGTGGGCTCTTGCTTGTCGCTGGCCATAATCAGTCTGCCTCCTCTACGTTCACCAGGTGGCGGACCTTGTCGGCCATCCCCCGGTAGACGGGGGTGTCCTCACGCAGGACTGACTGGCCGATCTTGTGAAGGCCCAGAGACCTGACGTTCTCCTTCTGGCGGTCGGTGGCATGAGCCACGCCCTTGACCAGGGTGATCTTGATCTGCTTGGTCATCACTCACCTGCCTTCGACTGCTCGTCAGCCTTGGCCTTGGCCTCTTCGCGCTCCTTGCGCTCGTCGGCGATTCCGGCGGCACGTGCGCGCAGGAGGGAGTCGGGGGCGACCTCCTCCAGAGGCAGACCACGGCGTGCCGCGATCTCCTCGGGCTCCTCCAGCTGCTTCAGGGCAGCTACAGTGGCCCGTACCATGTTGACGGCGGTGGCCGATCCCATGGACTTGCTCAGGATGTCGGTGATGCCGGCGCACTCCAGGACGGCGCGGACCGGACCACCGGCGATAACGCCGGTGCCGGGGGCTGCAGGCCTCAGGAGAACCGTGCCGGCCGCGTCGTGGCCGATCACCGGGTGGGTGACGGTGCCGCGGATGCGGGGGACGGTGAACATATGCTTCTTGGCATCCAGCTGGCCCTTGGAGATGGCTGCGGGGACCTCACGGGACTTGCCGTAGCCGACGCCCACGGTGCCCTTGCCATCGCCCACGACCACCAGAGCCGCGAAGCTGAAGGTACGGCCTCCCTTGTGGACCTTGGAGACTCGGTTGATGGTCACGACCCTGTCGAGCATGTCGTCACGCTCGTCGCGGTCACGACGACCACGACGGCCATCCCTGCGGCCGTCACGGGAACCGCCCCGACGACCGCCGCGGCGATCATCGTTCCGGTCGTTCCGGTCCCTTCTGCCACCCTGGCTGGACTGAGCGTTTGTGGAATCTTCAGTCACCTGGGTTGTTTCCTTTGTCGTTTCGTTGTCGCTCACAGTGCCAAACCTCCCTCACGGGCGCCTTCCGCAACCGCTGCGACCCTTCCGTGGTACTTGTTGCCACCACGGTCGAAGACCACGGTGGTGATGCCGGCCTTCTTGGCCTTGGCCGCAATCTGCTCGCCCACCTTGCGGGCAGCCTCGGTCTTGGTGCCCTTGAAGGAGCCGTAGTCCGAAGCCATGGTCGACTCGCTGACCAGGGTGACGCCCCTGGTGTCGTCGACAATCTGGGCGATCATGTTGCGGTTGGTCCGTGTGACCACCAGACGGGGACGCTCTGCCGTGCCGGAGACGCGCTTGCGCAGACGGGCATGGCGGCGCAGACGGGCGATCTTCTTGCCTTTGCCTAGTATCGAGACCGTCATATCACTTACCAGCCTTTCCAGCCTTGCGCAGGATGTGCTCGTCGGCGTACTTGATGCCCTTGCCCTTGTAAGGTTCGGGCGCACGCAGGGCGCGGATGTTGGCCGCGGCCTGGCCGACAGCCTGCTTGTCGATGCCGGAGACGACCACTTCGTTGGCGTTCGGCGTCTCGAAGGTGATGCCCTCCGGGGGGTCGACAGTGATGGTGTGCGAGTAGCCCAGCGAGAACTCCAGGGACTTGCCCTTGGCGACCACGCGGTAGCCGGTGCCGACGATCTGCAGGTGCTTGCTGTAGCCCTTGGAGACGCCTTCGACCATCGATGCCACGATTGAGCGGCTGAGCCCGTGCTTGGCCTTGGTGGTGCGGTCCTCGTCGGCGGGGGTCATGATGATCTCATTGCCCTCGACCTTGCCGGTGATGCCCTCAGGCAGCGTGTATCCGTCCGAGCCCTTGGGGCCCTTGGCGGTGAATTCCTGGCCCTTGAAGGCCACCTCCACACCTGCCGGAACGGCGATGGGGAGCTTACCAATATGCGATGCCATGTTCAGCTCTCCTTTCTCACCATACGTAGGCGACGATTTCGCCGCCGATGCCCCTGTCGAGGCATTCCTTCTGGGTCATCAGTCCCGAGCTGGTCGAGATGATGGCGATTCCCAGCCCGCCCAGGGGCATGGGCAGGGAATCCGACTTGGCGTACCGGCGCAGACCGGGCTTGGAGACGCGCTTGATTCCCTGGATGGACTGGCGTCCATCGGGACCGTACTTGAGCGTGATCTCCAGATCCTGCCCGACGCGCGCTTCCTTGGCGCGGTAATCGGCGATGAAACCTTCGCGCTTGAGGATCTGCGCGATGTTCGCCTTGAACTTGGAGTACGGCATATCGACTGTTTCATGCTTGGCCGCACTCGCATTACGCAGACGTGTCAGCATGTCTGCGATGGGATCTGTCATTGTCATGTGGGCTTATGCCCTTCCTCGCCGTGGTTTCCGCCGCCGGGCAGCAAACTGCCGCGACCGCGGACCTTCAGCGTCGATCTTTACCAACTGGACTTCGTCACACCCGGCAGCTCGCCGCGATGGGCCTTCTCACGAAGGCAGATGCGGCACAGGCCGAACTTGCGATAGACGGAATGGGGACGACCGCAGACCTGGCAGCGCGTGTATCCACGCACCTTGAACTTCGGCTTGCGTGCCGCCTTGTTTCTCAGAGCGGTTTTTGCCATATCAGTTCTCCTTGAAGGGGAAGCCCAGCTGCTTGAGCAGCGCCCGGGCCTCCTGATCGTTCTTGGTGGAGGTCACCACGGTGATATCCATACCACGCTGGTGATCGATCTGATCGGGATCGATCTCGTGGAACATGGACTGCTCCGTGAGACCGAAGTTGTAGTTGCCCTGGCCGTCGAACTGACGGTCGCTGATTCCGCGGAAGTCGCGGATACGGGGCAGAGCCAGGGTGAGCAGTCGATCCAGGAACTCCCACATACGCACGCCGCGCAGGGTGGCGAAGGCGCCGATGGCCTGTCCCTCACGCAGGTGGAACTGCGCCACGGACTTCTTGGCCTTGGTGATCTTGGGCTTCTGGCCGGTGATGGCCGTCAGGTCCTTGACCGCGCCCTCGATCAGCTTGGAGTCACGTGCCGCGGCCCCCACGCCCATGGAGACCACGACCTTCTCGATCCTGGGCACCTGCATGGGGTTGGAGAACTTGAACTCCTTCTCCAGCTCGGGCACGATGCTCTCACGGTACTGCTGCAGCAAACGAGGGACTGCCGGTGCTTCAACGGTGGTATCGCTCATGACAGCTCCTTGCCTGACTTCTTGGCGAAGCGGGTGCGCACGACCTTGACCTTGCCGTCACGCGCCTCCTCCTTGATGTTCACGCCGATGCGGGTCGGCTTCTTGGTCTCCGGGTCGATGACCATCACGTTGGAGCGATGGATGGGCGCCTCGGTCGGGACGATGCCCGACTCCTGACCCTGCTGGGTGGCCCGCACATGCTTCTTGACAATCTGGATACCCTCGACGATCAGGCGGTCATTGGGCAGAATCCGCAGAACCTTGCCCTCCTTGCCGCGATCCTTGCCGCGGATGACCTTGACCTGGTCGCCTGTCTTGATCTTGGCTACCACTTCAGATCACCTCCGGTGCCAGGGACACGATCTTCATGAAGCGCTTGTCGCGCAGCTCACGACCGACCGGTCCGAAGATACGAGTGCCGCGGGGCTCACGACCGGTGCCGAGGATGACCGCCGCGTTCTCGTCGAACTTGATGTAGGAGCCGTCGTGACGACGATGCTCCTTGACCGTACGGACGACGACCGCCTTGACGACCTCGCCCTTCTTGACCGACCCGCCGGGAATGGCATCCTTGACGGTGGCGACGATCACGTCGCCAATGCCGGCATAGCGTCGCTTCGACCCGCCGAGCACGCGGATGGCCAGGATCTCCTTGGCACCCGTGTTGTCGGCGACCTGAAGCCGCGATTCCTGCTGAATCATTGATTCTCCTTAGCCGCGCTGGTTCTCCGCAGACACCCCGCGCAAGGGCGGGATGAAATGCGGAGCCTGGCCGAACTTGTTACTTGGCGCGCTCGACGATGGAGTCGAGACGCCAGCGCTTGGTCTTGCTCAGAGGACGGGTCTCCATGATACTCACGAAGTCGCCCACATGGGCCTCGTTCTTCTCATCATGGGCCTTGACCTTGCGGTTGCTGCGGACGACCTTGCCGTACAGGGGGTGGGTCGAACGCTGCTCCAGCTCAACGGTGATGGTCTTGTCCATCTTGTCGGACACGACGTAGCCGCTGCGAACCTTGCGGAAGTTGCGCTCCTGCTTGTCAGCCATGCTTACTTCTCCTCAGCTTTGCTCTCGGCCTTTGCTTCGGCGGGCTCCTGGCTGATGCCCAGCTCGCGCTCACGCAGGACGGTGTACATCCTGGCGATGTCGTGCTTGACGGCCTTGAGGCGGGAGGTGTTCTCCAGCTGACCGGTGGCCGACTGGAAGCGCAGGTTGAACAGCTCTTCCTTGGACTTCTTCAGGAAATCCTCGATCTCCGCATTGGTCTTTTCATTCAGATTCTTGATGGAATACTCGGCTGTTCCGACTGACATCAGATGTCACCGCCTTCACGTGCAATAATCCGGCACTTCATGGGAAGCTTGTCAGTAGCGCGGCGAAGGGCCTCACGGGCCACATTCTCGCTCACGCCGCCGATCTCGAAGAGCACCCGGCCAGGACGGACGTTGGCCACCCAAAACTCGGGTGCACCCTTGCCGGAACCCATTCGGGATCCCAGGGCATGCTTGGTCAGGGGGCGATCCGGGAAGACCGTGATCCAGACGCGGCCGCCACGCTTGATGTACCGGGTCATGGCGATACGGGCCGCCTCGATCTGCCGGTTGGTCAGGTAGGCCGGAGCCAGGGCCTGGATGCCGTAATCGCCGAAAGCGATCTCGTTGCCGCCCTTGGACATGCCCGAACGACCCGGACGATGCTGCTTGCGGTATTTAGTCCTCTTTGGGATAAGCACGGCTCACTCCTTTGCTTCGGTTGCGACGGGGGCCGAAGCGGTCTGCTCCTGAGCCGCCGCCGGCGGCGCGGCCACACCGCTGTTCTGCTTGGCTGCATCCTGCTCGCGGCGGGTGCGTCCCTCGGAGGGACGGACGCCACGACGGGGACGACGATCGCCGCGCCGACCGGGCCGGTTGTTCTGCTGAGCCTGCTGCTCCTCGAACTGACGCTCGGTCATGTCGCCCTTGTAGATCCAGACCTTGACGCCAATGCGGCCGTAGGTGGTCCTGGCCTCGAAGAAGCCGTAGTCGATCAGGGCGCGCAGAGTCTGCAGGGGCACACGGCCCTCACGGTAGAACTCCGAGCGGCTCATCTCGGCTCCACCCAGACGACCGGACAGCTTGATCCTGATGCCCTTGGCACCGGCCCGCATGGCATCCTGCTGAGCCTTGCGCATGGCTCGGCGGAAGGTGACGCGGTTGGTCAGCTGCTCGGCGATGCCCTGAGCCACCAGCTGGGCATCGATGGAGGCGTTCTTGACCTCGAAGATGTTCAGCTGGACCTGCTTGCCGGTAATCTTCTCCAGCTTGGCGCGCACGCGCTCGGCCTCGGCTCCGCGACGACCGATGACGATGCCCGGCCGGGCGGTGTGGATGTCGACGCGCACACGGTCACGGGTCCGCTCGATGACGATCTTGGAGACGCCTGCGCGCTCCAGATCCTTGTTCATCTCCTTGCGGATCTTGTCGTCCTCAAGGACGAAGTCGCTGTAACGCTCCCCCGCCTTGTTGGAGTCGGAGTACCACTTGCTGCGGTGCTCCTCGGTGATGCCGAGTCGGTACCCAAACGGGTTGATCTTCTGCCCCATTATCGGGCTCCTTCCTTGTCGGCCACCACGACGGTGATGTGGCTGGTCCGCTTGTTGATGCGGGCCGCACGACCCTGGGCGCGGGCACGGAACCGCTTCAGGGTGGTTCCCTCGTCCACGTAGGTCTCCCGGACCATCAGCTCGTTCTCGCGGAAGGGCTGGTTGGCCTTGTCCGCCTTGACACGCGCGTTGGCGATGGCGCTCTCCAGGCACTTACGGACCGGAACGGCCGCGTCCTGGGGGGCGAACTTCAGAATGGTCACGGCCTCGGTCGCCTGCTTGCCTCGGATGAGGTCGACGACGCGGCGAGCCTTGCGAGGCGTCACGCGAACGTGACGTGCAATTGCCTTAGCTTCCATGTGTCTCTACTCTCCCTCGCCTCAGCGGCGTGCTTTCTTGTCGTCCTTCACGTGACCCCTGAAGGTCCGTGTGGGGGCGAATTCGCCGAGCTTGTGGCCGACCATGGCCTCGGTGACGAAGACCGGGACATGCTTGCGGCCATCGTGCACAGCGAAAGTGTGCCCGATGAAGTCCGGGGTGATCATGGAACGACGGGACCAGGTCTTGATGACGTTCTTGGTGCCCTTCTCGTTCTGCTCGTCGACTTTCTTCTGCAAGTGGGCGTCGACGAATGGGCCCTTCTTGATGCTACGAGTCATCTTTCCGACACTCCCTTACTTGCGGTTCTTACCATTTGGACGACGACGCACGATCATCTTGTTGGAGGCCTTCTTGGGCCTGCGGGTGCGGACCTCGCCCTTGCCCCAGGGAGACACTGGCGGCTTGCCGCCACGGGTGCGTCCGCCATGCGGGTGGTCGACCGGGTTCATGGATTCACCACGGGTGATGGGCCTGCGTCCCATCCAGCGTGCACGTCCCGCCTTGCCGAGCTGGACGTTGGCGTGGTCATTGTTGCCGACCTCGCCCACCGTTGCGCGGCAACGGGAATCGACATTGCGGATTTCACCGGAGGGCATACGCAGCTGGGCGTAGGCCCCGTCCTTGGCCACCAACTGGACGGCAGCACCGGCCGAGCGGGCGATCTTGGCGCCGCCCAGTGGCCGCAGCTCAATGGCGTGGACGATGGTGCCGGTGGGGATGTTGCGCAGAGGCAGGTTGTTGCCGGGCTTGATGTCGGCCTGGGGACCGGTCTCGATGACGTCACCCTGCTTGATGCCCTGCGGGGCGATGATGTAGCGCTTCTCGCCGTCTGCAAAGTGCAGAAGGGCGATGCGGGCCGAGCGGTTGGGATCGTATTCGATCTCAGCCACCTTGGCGGGCACACCGTCCTTGTCCCAGCGACGGAAGTCGATGAGGCGGTACTGGCGCTTGTGTCCGCCGCCGCGGTGGCGGCTGGTGACGCGGCCATAGGAGTTGCGTCCGCCGGTCTTGCTCAGCTTGCGAACCAGCGACTTCTCGGGCTTGGAGCGCGTGATTTCGGCGAAGTCCGAAACCGAGGCGTTGCGACGGCCCGCGGTCGTCGGCTTGTATGTACGGATAGCCATAATCTAGTTCTTCCTTAACTTTTCTCGGCTAGCCTTCAGTTGTTGGTACCGAAGACATCGATCGACTGGCCCTCGGCCACCTTGACGATGGCGCGCTTCTCGGCGGCGCGACGACCCCAGCCCGTACGGGTCCGGGTCCGCTTGCCCTGCCGATTCAGGGTGTTGACCGATGTGACCTTCACATTGAAGATCTGCTCGATGGCCTGCTTGATGGCGACCTTGTTGGCATCAGGGTCCACCACGAATGTGTACTGGCCGCGGTCCGAGTTGGCATAGCTCTTCTCGGAGACGACCGGACGCAGAATGATGTCGTGTGCTGGCTTGTGAATAGCTGCCATGAAAATCAGGCCTCCTTGACGGTCTCGGACTTGGCGCCGCCCTTGACAGCCAGGAAGGCATCGAAGCCATCCTTGCTGAAGACGACATCCTCGGCCGTGACCACATCGTAGGTGTTGAGCTGATCGGCGAAGAGGACATGAACGGTGGGCAGGTTCCTGACGGAGAGCCACTCGTTGATGTTCTCACGGGACAGCACGACAGTGGTGAATCTGTTGTCGACCAGGGGCAGCAGGGCTGCCTTGGCGGCCTTGGTGGACGGGGTCTCGCCAATGCCGAAGTCGACCACGTGCACGCGTCCGGCGTTGACCCTGTCGGACAGGACGTAGCGCAGGGCTGCGGCCTTCATCTTCTTGGGGGTGCGCTGGGAGTAATCGCGTGGCTGCGGGCCGTGGACAATGGCGCCACCGGTCCACTGGGGAGCGCGGATGGAGCCCTGACGAGCACGTCCGGTGCCCTTCTGCTTCCAAGGCTTGCGGCCGCCGCCGGAGACGGTGGACCGGGTCTTGACCGAGTGTGTGCCCTGGCGGGCTGCAGCCAGCTGGGCGACGACAACCTGGTGGATCAGCGGCACGTGCGAGCGGACATCCTCCTCGGCAATGCCGAAGATCTGCTCGGGTGCTTCCACGGTCCCGGTGTTCTTGCCCTGGGCGTCGGTGATGTTCAGAGTCAACTTAGCCATGGTTTCAGGCTCCCTTCACTGCCGAACGAACCAGGACGATGGCGCCGCGGGGCCCGGGCAGGGCACCCTTGATGGCGATGACGCCCTTCTCGGCATCTGCGGAGACGATGGTCAGATTCTGGACGGTCGAGGTGTCGTGACCCATGCGGCCGGCCATCCGCTTGCCCTTGAGGATGCGGCTGGGCGTTGCGCATGCGCCCACTGAACCGGGACGGCGCTCGTTCTTGTGCGAGCCGTGGGTGCGGCGGTAGGACTTGAAGCCCCAACGCTTGATGGTGCCGGCAAAGCCCTTGCCTTTGGTGGTGCCGGTCACGTCGACCTCGCTGCCCTCGGGCAGCAGGTCCAGGCCCAGCTCCTGGCCGGGCTGATAGCTGTCAGCATCGGCGGTGCGGACCTCGACCAGGTGACGACGCGGGGTCACTCCGGCCTTGGCGAAGTGGCCAGCCAGCGGCTTGGTCACCTTGGTGGGGTCGATCTGCCCGTAGCCGATCTGGATGGCCTGGTAGCCGTCCTTCTCCTGGTTCTTGACCGCGGTCACCACGTTGGTGGACACGTCCACCAGGGTCACCGGGACGAAGAAGCCGTTCTCGTCCCAGACCTGGGACATGCCCAGCTTGCGGCCCAGGAGAGCCTTGCGGTTCCTCTGCTCTTCAGCCATGCGGTTTCCTCCTCCCCTACAGCTTGATCTCAATGTTGACGTCCGCCGGCAGATCGATGTGCATCAGCGAATCCACGGCCTTGGGCGTGGGATCCACGATGTCGATCAGGCGCTTGTGGGTGCGCATCTCGAAGTGCTCGCGGGAGTCCTTGTACTTATGAGGAGAACGGATGACGACATACACGTTCTTCTCAGTCGGCAGCGGAACGGGGCCAACCACAGTTGCGCCCGCGTTCGTCACCGTCTCGACGATCTTCTTCGCCGATTGGTCGATGACCTCATGGTCATAGGACTTTAGCCTGATGCGGATTTTCTGTCCCGCCATTGCCGTCCGCCCTTTCTAGCGATCTATGAACTGATTACCCAGTCTGTTTCGAGGGCACGGAACGACGGCCACAGGAGACATTCCTCCCGACAGGCCTCAGCCGGATCCATGCGCAGCCGTGGAAAATCCCGTGGGGATGGGACTCCTCGCTGCACCCGCTATTGTGATTGACAAAATGCGAGCCCAAAACAGGCAACTTTCTTATTAAAGCACGAGGGTTCCCCTAGAAGAATCCGGGCGTGTCGCGCCGCTCCCAGGGGAACCCTCGGCTCAATTCCGATCCTGTCAGGCCCGCTGGGAGGCCTCCTGGACCACATCCTCGCCCTGGCGGGCAACCCTCATCCGGTGGCCCTCCTCCTGGCTGACCCCATAGTAGGCGGCCACAGCTATGTCCTTCATGTCCTCAATCAGCGGAATGCGGGGGTTTGCCGGCGTGCACTGGTCCTCATAGGCCCGCATGCCGATTTGATCCAAGGACTGCCAGTAGAGGTCTTCGTCCACTCCGGCTGCCCGGAAGGAGGCATCCATGCCCAGGCGCTCGTCCCTGTAGGATTCCACGGCACGGGCCAAGAGCTCCACACCCTCCTCGGGAGTAGCGGATTCGATGCCCAGCACATGGGCCATCTGCCTGTAGCGCTCCGGGGCCACATACTCGCTGTACTTGGGCCAGCTGGTCGGCTCGTCCGGGATCCGCCCGTTGTAGCGGATCACATAGGGCAGGAGGATGGAGTTGGCCCGCCCATGGGCCACATGGCAGAGGGCTCCGATGGTATGCGCCATGCCGTGGCACATGCCCAGGAAGGCCGAGCCGAAGGCCATGCCAGCCATGGTCGCCGCATTGTGCATCTTCTCCTGGGCCCGCACCTTGGCCTCGCCGCCGGCGGTGCCCACGGCAGACTCCAGGTTGTCCCAGATCAGCTTGGCGGCGTGCAGGGCCATGGCGTCCGTGTAGTCATTGGCATAGACCGAAACGAAGGCCTCCATGCAGTGGGTCAGGGCATCGAAGCCCGAGTCACAGGCCAGCCTCTTGGGCTGGGTGCGGGCCAGTACCGGATCCACGATGGCCACGCTGGGGGTCAGGGCGTAGTCGGTGATGGGGTACTTGTATCCGGTCTTATGGTCGGTGATGACCGCGAATGGGGTGACCTCCGAACCCGTGCCCGAAGAGGTGGGAATGCAGACCAGCCTGGCCTTGGTGCCCAGGGGCGGAATCTTGAAGGCCCGCTTGCGGATGTCGAAGAACTTCTCCCGAACATCGGCGAAGGAGATCTCCGGATGCTCATAGAGCAGCCACATGATCTTGGCCGCATCCATGGGGCTGCCGCCTCCCACGGCGATGATGGTGTCGGGACCGAACTCATCGCGCATCATGGCCGCGCCACGCTCCACCGTCTCGACGCTGGGCTCCGGCTCTACGTAGTCGATGATGCGGAAGGTGACCGGCTGGGACCTGGCCCGCAGCTGATCGATGATCTTGTCGACGATCCCCAGCTGCTCCATGACCTTGTCGCAGACGATGACGGCCCGGCGGATGCCGAACATGTCACGCAGATAGCGGACGGAGTTGGGCTCGAAGTAGGTCTTGGGGGGCACCTTGAACCACTGCATGTTGTTGTTCCTCCGCGCGATCCGCTTGATGTTGATCAGATTGACCGCCTGGACGTTGCCCGAGACCGAGTTGCCGCCGTAGGAGCCGCAACCCAGGGTCAGGGAGGGGGCGATGGCATTGTAGATGTCGCCGATGCCGCCCAGGGAGCTGGGCTGGTTCCAGACGATCCGGCAGGCATGCATGCGCTGTCCATACTCACGCACCAGCCTCTCATCGTCGGTGTGGATGGCCGCCGTATGTCCGGCACCATAACGCAGCATCTGCTGGCAGAGGGTGAAGCCCTCCTCCTTGTTGCTGGCCTTGAGCACGGCCTGAACCGGTGCCAGTTTCTCCAGGGTCAGGGGTTCCATGGGGCCGACCTGGTCGCATTCGGCGGCCAGGATGGTCACATCCTCGGGTATCTTGAAGCCGGCCCGGCGGGCGATGAACTGGGGGGACTTGCCCGGAACCTCGGAGTTGAGCCTGGGAGCGGGCGCATCGGCACCGGCATGGGCCCGCACGCCGAACATGTACTCCTCCAGCTTGACCTTCTCCTCGGGGTTGACGAAGTAAGCCTTGCGCCTCTTCATCTCCTCGATCACCCGGCCATACACATCCTGATGGGCGATGATGGCCTGCTCTGTAGCGCAGATCATGCCGTAGTCAAAATGCTTGGACAGGATCAGGTCGTTGACGGCCCGGGGCACGTTGACCCTGCGGTCCACATATGCCGGGGCATTGCCGGCACCTACGCCCAATGCCGGCTTGCCCGAGGAATAGGCGGCCTTGACCATGCCGGTGCCCCCGGTGGCCAGAATGGTGGCTACCCCGGGGTGCTGCATGAGGGCCCCGGTGGCTTCGACCGAGGGGTGCTCGATCCACTGGATGCAATCGCGCGGAGCGCCCGCCTCGACGGCTGCGTCGCGGACGATCCGGGCCGCCTCCACCGAGCAGCGCTGTGCGTAGGGGTGGAATCCGAAGACGATGGGACAACGGGTCTTCAGGGCCAGCAGCGATTTGAAGATGGCTGTCGAGGTGGGGTTGGTCACCGGGGTCACGCCGGCTACAACTCCCACCGGCTCGGCCACCTCGATGATGCCGTCCACGTCGTTCTCGCTGATGATGCCCACGGTGCGCTGCCTGGCCAGGTAATTGGTCACATGCTCGCAGGCAAAGATGTTCTTGGTGGCCTTGTCCTCCACCAGGCCGCGCCCGGTCTCCTCCACGGCCATCTGCGCCAGGGGCAAGTGCTTGTTCAGGGCCGCGATCGAGGCCTTGGCCACGATCCGATCCACCTGTTCCTGGTCGAGCTCCTCAAAGGCACGTAAAGCCGACTGCGCACGGACGACCAGGTCATCCACCTCCCTGCGTGCCTGCTCACTGCTGTCGGCCCGAGCGCCTTCCCTGCCAGCTGCCGGCTCCTTCACTTGATGCTCATGCTTCTGCTTCTGCGTTCCAGCCAAGATATTGGCCCTCCTCATGTTCCGCGGATGCCGATGAGGGCCGGCAGAAAGTCTCAGACGGTCCCAGACCGTACCGGTCCACGAAAGACATCCGTCATAACGTGACGAAAATCACAATATAGACCAGAGGGGGCACCATTGAGCCCCAGGATGAGCGAACGTTCGCTTGACGCGTGTCGTGTGGGAATTCGTGGCTTTCCTGGTCATTTTCCGCACCGCAACGTGCGTTTTGGCGTTCGCTTCAGACTGGGCCGTCCAGTAATGAATCCGGGCATGAAAAAATCCCCGAGGTCCGTGAGGACCTTGGGGATGGAAGAAGCTGCGAACGTCAGCGCTTGGAGAACTGCGGAGCGCGGCGGGCCTTGTGCAGACCGGCCTTCTTGCGCTCCACCACGCGGGCGTCACGGGTCAGGAACCCGGCCTTCTTCAGGGCAGGACGGTTGGCGTCCCGATCGATGGCGTTCAGGGCGCGTGCAACGCCCAGACGGACTGCGCCGGCCTGGCCGGTCACGCCGCCGCCCTCGACGCGCACAACCACGTCGAACTTGTTCTCGAGCTTCAGCAGCACGATGGGCGAGTTGACCTCGCGCTGGTGCAGCTTGCTGGGGAAGTACTCCTCCAGGGTGTGCCCGTTGATGCTCCACTTGCCGGAGCCCGGGATCAGACGGACACGGGCGACTGCCTCCTTGCGGCGGCCGGTGCCATAGCCCGGCTCGATTGCGGAGGTGCCGGTGCCTGCACCGGCGTTGGTCTCAGAAGTGTAGGAAGCGCTGGTCTCCTCGGCCTCAAGAACCGCGGAGCTGTTGTTGTTGTCAGCCATGGTGATTATCTCCTCTGGTCCTACTTGGCCTGCTGGGCGACCTGATGGATCTTGTACTCAATGGGCTGCTGCGAGGTGTGAGAATGCTCCTCGCCTGCGAAGACGCGCAGCCTGGTCAGCTGGACCTTGGCCAGCTTGTTCTTGGGCAGCATGCCCTTGACCGCCGTCATGATGATGCGCTCGGGGTTGTGCTCCATCAACTGCCCGTAGGAGTCGCGGCGCAGACCGCCGGGACGGCCGGAGTGGGTGTAGAGCACCTTGTCGCTCTTGTTGCCCGTCAGCACCATCTTGGACGCGTTGATGACGATGACGTTGTTGCCGGAGTCGGCATAGGGCGCATAGGTGGGCTTGTTCTTGCCGCGCAGCAGATCGGCCACCTGGGATGCCAGACGTCCCAGCACCACACCGGAGGCGTCGACGATATACCAGTCATGTGTCAGATCGGCTGGTTTCGGGGTGAAAGTCTTCACGATTCAACCTTTTCCTTGCATTGTGTTTCGGGCTCTCCGCGCCGCATGCTGCCATGCCGGCCGAAAGCCGTGTATTCCGTGGGCTCCCTTAAAGTCCTAGACGGCGAGTGGGAAAAGCGCTTTGAGGACCCCTTAGGGAAACACAACAATCCATTATTGTAACGCCTGAGTGCCGTTCGTCAAAATTCGCGTCGGCCCCGGTCTCAGCGGGAGGCTGCTGCCCGTGCCACCTGCCCGTCCGGGTCCTTGCGCAGGGCGTCAAGGGTCGCCTGCCCGGTGTTGGGATTCAGGGCCACGGCCCGGCGCACCATGGCAGCCAGCACATGGGGTGCATCCCGCTCATCGCGAGTGCCCAGAGCCCCCAGGAAGTCCAGGGTGTCAGCGTCGGTGCGCTCGTCCTGGGCGCCCTCCAGGCGCATCTTCCAGGATGTCATGGGGTTGGTCAGCGCAGCAGCCCTGACTCCGGCATCCTCGTCCTTGGTGAGCAGACCGGCCAGCCAGTTTTTGTCGTCCTTGTTGGCGGCCACCGCCCGACGGACCTCCGTGCTGGAATCCTGGGAGAGCTTGACCAGGATATTGGGGAAGGGCATGGTCTTCGCCAGGTAGATCCTGTCCTCCACCGGCGTGTGCTCGTTGCCGGCCACGGCCTCCAGCAGTGCCGTAAAGCGGGAGAAGGCGGCCTGATCGGACTTGTCGGGCAGGGGACTGCGGGCGAATTCGTGCAGCTCGGCCGTATCCGTGGAGTGCCTGAGCCTTTCGTAGAAAACGGTCAGGGCCTCGTGGGGCTTGCCGGTTGACGGTGATTCGGTTTCCGGTGGGTCCTGGGGATTGGTCATGCAGCCAGCTTAGGTCGTCTCCTTGATAACGGACTCGGCCAGGGATCCGATCCCCTCTAGCATGGAGATGACGAGGGAATCGAGGAGACAAGAGGCATAGGAGGCAAGCCGATTTGCTCACCATACTGGATACGCCGCAGAAACCGGCCACAGGCTCTCTGATCGAGCGCAAGTCCGAATTCATCGGCCAGGCCTGCCATGTGGAGGATCAGGAGACGGCCATGGCCTTCGTCCAGGAGGTCCGCTTGCAGCACCCCAAGGCCCGGCACGTCTGCCACTGCGCGATATGGGGACCCGAGGGCCGCACCAGCGAGCGCATGAGCGATGACGGGGAGCCCTCCGGAACGGCCGGCAAGCCCATACTTGAGGTCATGCGTCGGCAGGGACTGACCGACTGCGTCCTGACTGTGACCCGATACTTCGGGGGAATCCTTCTCGGGTCAGGGGGGTTGATCCGGGCCTATTCCTCGGCAGCCTCCCTTGCGCTCAAGGCGGCGAGATCGGCACGCGTGCTCCCGACGCAGCGCTTCACAATCACTGTGGACTACCCGGAGTACGATCCCCTGCGCCGTCTGATCCGCACCTCTGGCGGGCACGTGGAGACCGAAGACTTCACCGATAGGGTCCGATTGACCTACGATCTGGAGCCTGCAGAGGCGCCGGCCTTTCATGGCCGAATGGACGACCTTCTGCAGGGCCGGGCCCAGCCCAGTGCACTGGGCGAAGGCCACAGGCTGATTCCCCTGTCGAAAGACCAGGCTTCGTCTGCCTCATGATCGCCCGGACGGTCCGTGCAACCTTACTCGGCTGCGGCTTTCCCTGTCATACAGATGCCTGCCAGACACCGTCGGTCTACCGCCACGCGGACTGGCATTTTTCCAGACCTCAGCTTCGCAAAGAAAGAATATGGAAATAAACGCCCTTGGCAACGACTCTGCTAGTGATGAATCCCTTAACAATGGATAAGGCCGATGATCGTCCAGAATCAGCGATCACCGGCCATCTGGCGGAGACGAGGAGATTCGAACTCCTGGACCGCTTGCGCAGTCAACACCTTAGCAGGGTGCCCCTTTCGGCCACTCAGGCACGTCTCCATGCTGGCTCCCGAACCGGAGACTTGATCCCAAAGTTTCGAGAACAAAACAATAGAATACCATGATTGACTGATCTGACTCGCCGGAGCAGGCGGACCCAATGAATCGGAGAACAGACCTGTTTCATTTTCTTGGATAAAAACCAGAAAAATGATTCTTTCCCCAGAATTGAATTTTGAGAATAATGTATTACACATTCCTCCGGGGTCGCCTTATATCATAGAGCTATGAGTACAGCGCCAAGGCTTGCAGCCGCCAAGAAGGACTGGGGGCATGACGAGAGCGGCTGCACAGTGCTGCACATTGACATGGACGCCTTCTACGCCTCCTGCGAAGTAGCCCGGCACCCGCAACTGCAGGGCCGACCGGTCATCATCGGCACTGGACGTCGTGCAGTGGTCTCCGCGGCCAGCTATGAGGCCAGGGCTTTCGGCATCAATTCGGCCATGCCCTTGGCACGCGCCAGGCGATTGTGCCCTCAAGGGATCTTCCTCCCGGTTGACATGACCTATTACCGGAACATCTCACGACGGATATTTGATACGGTTTTCTCACAGATCACCGATCAGATCGAGCAAGTCTCGGTGGATGAATGCTACATGGATGTGTCAGGAGCGCTCATACGCTGGGGCAAGCCCACAGCCATAGCCCGGTGGATCCGAGCCAGCGTGGCCCGTCAGTTCCACGTCACCTGCTCAGTAGGCATCGCTACCAACAAGTTGGTGGCCAAAATGGCCTCGACCAACGCCAAGCCCGACGGAATGCTGTTGATTCCCAAGGCCAGGCAGGCCGAGTTCGTCCAGCTGATGCCTCTGCGCGGCATTCCCGGCATCGGCCCCGCCCTGGAGAAGCGGCTCAACGACTGGGCCGTCAAGGATGTGGCTGATCTGGCTAGCATGAGCGAGCGCGACCTGACTCGGGCCACAGGCTCGAGCCTTACAGCCAGGAAGCTGGCACAGGCCTCCCACGGGCTGGACGACGATCCGGTCCAGCCACGAGCACCTGAGAAATCCCTGGGCGCGGAACGTACCTTCCTGCACGACACCACCAGCATGAAGCAGGTCTGCGACCTCCTGCGCGTCTGCAGCAACGAGGTGGCCACCGGACTGCGAGCGCATGACCTGGTCGCCCGGACCATCACCGTCAAACTGCGCTTTGATGATCTGCGCTATATGACCAAGGCCCATACCCTGGAAACCCCGGTCAACTCAGCCAACCGCATCTATCCGCAGGCGGTCGGCCTGCTCAAGGCCATGCTGGGGCTGCCCGATGGGGTGCCCATGGACACCCCCCTGCCCCGGCTGATCCGCTTAGCCGGTGTCAGCGCATCCGGTCTGAGCCGGGTGGAGGATACCCCAATCCAGCCATCCTTGGATGACATCATGCGCGAGAGCAAACGTCACACCGGCAGCGAGGCCCAGCGCCTGGATCAGGCAGAGGCCACCATGGACTCCATCAGGAGCCGCTACGGCAAGGGTTCAGTCAGCATGGGTCTTTAGGGCCGGTACGCAAACGCTCCAGGGCCAGCTCCAGCTGCTCGTCAGATATGGTGGACGAGAATCGCAAACGGCGACCATCCCCGTAGAACTCCCCAGGACTGGCAAGGATCCCCATACGGGACAGGTCAGCCATATCCGCCCAGCAATCACCCGAACGGGCTTGCGTCCAGATATAAAGGCCGCCTTGGGGCATGACGGCCTCATACCCGTAAGCCCTCAGAGCTTGAGCCAAGGCTCGCAGGCGACGGGCGTAGACCTCTCGCTGGGCCAGCACGGCCTCTCCATCGTCCAGAGCGGCCCGCATGGCCCGCTGCACCGGACCTGGCACAATCAGTCCCACCTGCTTGCGGTAGGCGGTCATGGCCTCCACCAGATCAGCATCTCCGGCCACCAGCGCCGCCCTGTATCCGGCCATGTTGGACTGCTTGCTCATCGAGTACAGACAGAGTATCCCACTGGCATCGCCGCCACAGACTTGAGGCTCCAGGATGCAGGGCGAGGCGGGGATCGGTGCATCCTGCCCGGCTTGGGTGGGCCATGACCAATCCAGCAGGGCATAGCACTCGTCACTCAGGACCGTCGCCCCTATCGAACGGGCCGCCCGCACAATCTTAGCCAGCCCGGCTCGGTCGATGATCCGCCCACCGGGGTTGCCTGGCGAATTGATCCATATTGCTCGCACACCGGGCAGATCCACCCATGAGTCCGTATCAGTCGGATCGTCCACGGTCGTCACCTGGGCCCCGGCCAGCTGGGTTCCGATGGCATAGGTGGGATAGGATACCGTCGGCTGCACCACCCGGTCCCCCGGTCCCAGATGCAGAAGAGAGGCCATGAGCGCCACCGCCTCCTTGGATCCGACCGTGGGCACCAGATCCGCGCCAATGGCAGCCAGATCGACCCCGCGGCGACGACGGAACCAGTCGGACGCGGCCTGCCTCAGGGGACCATCACCGGCGGTTTTCGGATAACCCCGTGCCTGGCCATCATCCGAAGCCGCAGTCAAGGCATCCCTGACCGACCTGGGTACAGGATCCACCGGCGAACCCACCGACAGGTCGACCATACCGCCGGGGCACTGCTCAGCACGCCGCCGGAAAGAGTCAATCCTTGACCAGTCGTAGGGGGATTCGAAAGAGTGGAAACCCATGGCCCGCCTTTCTCCTATGAATAAGCCGCGGAGGGATGGCTCCCATCCGCGGCCCGTCAGCCTTTATCGACTACTTGTTGGGTGGCAGGGCTGCCACACCCTCCGGATCGTGATCGTAGGGCCCGACTGCAGCAGCGCCGCCGGCATCCCCCACCTGGGCGAAGAAATCAGTCGCCGCGTCCTTGTACCAGGTCCACTCATCGGGCAGGTCGTCCTCGTAGAAGATGGCCTCCACCGGGCAGACCGGCTCGCAGGCTCCGCAGTCCACGCACTCGTTGGGGTTGATGTAGAGCGAACGGACGCCCTCGTAGATGCAGTCCACCGGGCATTCGTCCACGCAGGCCTTGTCCTTGACGTCCACGCAGGGCTGAGCGATGACGTAGGTCATGGGTTACCTCCTGAGTATGCGAGTATTCACTCTACACTGCAGCGCAGACGCTCCAGGTCAGTCCAGACCGGCCTGGGTGGCCTTGGATATCTTCCCGCTGAGCTGATGACGGCCGAGCAGGGAGTGCCGGTAGGAATAGCCGAAGTAGATGGCCAGGCCTGCAGCCAGCCAGACCACGAATCGAATCCAGGTCAGCACGGTCAGGTTGAGCATCAGCCAGAGGCAGGCCAGGGCGATCAGAATGGGCACCCAGGGGTTGCCGGGCATCTTGAAAGACCGAGGCAGGTCAGGCCGGCGCTTGCGCATGATGGGCAGGGAGATGGCCACCAGCAGGAAGGCCGAGAGCGTGCCGATGTTGACCATGTCGGACAGGACGTCTATGGGGAAGCAGGAGGCCACCACGGCTACCACGATGCCGCCCAGGATCTGAATGCGGGCCGGCGTGCCATGACGGCCGGTGCGGGACAGGGCACGTGGAAGGAGCCCGTCGCGGCTCATGGCGAAGACTATGCGGGTCAGCCCCAGCAGGAGGACCATGACCACGGTGGTCAGCCCCACCACGATGCCGAAGGAGATGATCTTGGCAGCCCAGGGAGCGCCGACCATCTCGAATCCAGTGGCCAGGGAGGGGCTCTTGGCCTTGGCCAGGTCCTTGTAGGAGACCATGCCGGTGGTGACGATGGCGACCAGGATGTACAGGGTGATGACGATCAGCATGCCCAGGCCGATTCCACGGGGGATGGTCTTATGGGGCTCCTTGGCCTCCTCGGAGGTGGTGGCGACGATATCGAAACCCACGAAGGCGAAGAAGACCAGAGCAGCACCTGAGAGGATGCCAGGGACACCGTAGATGGTGGGCTGCATGCCCGAAACCCACTGCCAGAGCGGCTGGCCCATGATTCCCGGCACGCTGGCACCCGGAACAGCCGAGGCCGGCTCGGAAGGCGGGATGAAGGGCCGGTAGTTGTCCAACTTGACGTAGAAGAAGCCCACCACGATGACGAAGACCACGATGCCGATCTTGAGGACGGTCAAGGCGCCGTCGAACCGGGCGGAAAGCTTGGTGCCCAGGACCAGCAGGACGGTGAAGAGCGTGACGACCGCCAGCGGGGCCAGATCCACGTCCACGCCGCCCAGATGGAAGCTGGAGCTGAACGAGGTGCCGCCCATCAGATGGATGAAGTCATTCAGGTAAACGCCCCAGTACTTGGAGATGACCGAGGCAGCCATGAGCATCTCCAGAATCAGGTCCCAGCCGATGATCCAGGCCACCAGTTCGCCCATGGTGTTGTAGGTGAAGGTGTAGGCCGAGCCTGAAACAGGGATCATGGAGGCAAACTCCGCGTAGCACATGACGGCTGCCGCGCAGACGATGCCTGCAATGACGAAGGAGATGATGACGGCCGGGCCCGCATGGAAGGCCGCCGCCTGGGCACCCACCGAGAAAATACCGGCGCCCACGGCCACTGCGACGGCCATGATGGCCAGGTCCCAGGTGGTCAGCGTCCGCTTGAGCGACCTGCCTTCCTCCCCGGTCTCTGCCAGGGTCTGTTCAACCGATTTCTTCCTGAATAATTCCATTCTGCTCCCAATCGTGACTTATTGTGCCGTAAGCTCCTCCGGCCCATCACTATAGGAGATGGGAATACACAAGTCCGGACTTTGCCCATTTCGGGATACTACCCGTTGGGGAGCACGACCGGAACCGTCAAATCACACAGGGATCGAATCCCCCTGATACAGAGCGACCAGGCCTTTGCGGCCCTGGCGCCGCATTCTCGCCGAGCCGTCAGAGCTGTCGCACGAAGCGACTTTCTGGCCATGGGGGTCAGCCAACCTGCACATCAGCTCTTAAAAAGGGCCAGGGCGTTCTCATAGGAGACCGCGCGGACCAGAGGGGCAAGATACTCCTCGTCATCAGGAATGACGCCTTGGCTCGCCCAGTCGCCCAGGAGCCCGCAGAGCACCCTGCGGAAGAGCTCGTGCCTGGGGAAGGACAGGAAGCTGCGGGAGTCCGTGGTCATTCCTACCGCATTGCCCAAGAGAGAGGTTTCTGCCAGAACCTCAAGCTGGCGGCGCATCCCGGTGATGGTGTCGTTGAACCACCAGGCGTTGCCCAGTTGAAGCTGGCCCCGATCATCGCCGCCAAAGCAGCCCAGGTCAGTGGCTATGGCCATGTAGTCGTTGGGATTGAGGGAATAGACGATGGTTCTGGGCAGGATGTTCGAACTTTGCGCCTGGTCAAGAAGGGCCGCAAGGGGGGCGGCCACCGAACCGTCCGCCAGGGCATCGTAACCCGTGTCCGCTCCCAACCGCTGGAAGGCTGTCGAATTGTTGTTGCGACTGGCATGGAGGTGGAGCTGCATGGTCCAGCCCTTATCCTTGTAGATCCGCATGAGCTCAAGGATGAGGCCTGCACGGTATTGGGCCTGCTCCTGCCTGCCAAGGTCCAGTCCGGCCCTGGCCTTGCTGAAGATGGCATCCAGCTGCTCGGCAGTCGCCGGAGCGAACTCCACCACATCGACAGCATGGTCGGAGAGTCTGGAACCATGCTGATGGAAGTAATCCACACGATTGCGCAGAGCTTCGACCAGATCGCTGAAGTCATTGATCGGCTTGCCGCAGACCGACTCCATTGTGCCGATCCACCCGCCATACCCCTTGGCTGTCGGATTCAGGGCCGCATCCGGGCGGAAGGCGGGGACCATCCTGAAGGACTCCCCCTCCTTGGCGAACCGATCGTGGTACTCCAGACTGTCCTCAGGGGAATCCGTGGTGCAGACCACCTTGAGGTTCATGCGACGCAGAAGCGCTCTTCGCGAGAAGTCCGGGGTGGCCAGCAACTCGTTGGTCTGATCAAAGATGGACCTGGCGGTCTTGGTGGTCAGGGGTTCGCAGATGCCGAAGTACCTCCGCAGCTCCATGTGCGTCCATAGATAGACCGGGCTGCCCACAGCCTGTTCCATGGTCCGGGCGTAAGCCATGAATTTGTCCCAAGGGTCGCCGTCCCCGGTGATCAGCCGTTCCGGAACACCATTGGCCCTCTCCAGTCGCCATTTATAGTGGTCTCCATAGTTGTGTCCATCTGTCAGCCAGGCGTCGACGATATTATCGAAGTTGGGGTCCTCATAGATCTCCTTGGCGTGCAGATGGCAGTGATAATCCACCAGGGGAAGATTCTCAGCCACGTCATGGAACAACCCTCGAGACAACCGCGTCCCGAGAAGAAAATCGTCATCCAGGAAAGCCACTACAAACTCCTTAGTCGAAAACAGCAAGTCCGGCATCCGAATTTCCGCGATGCCCAAATCCTCCTGTACAGACCAAGGGGCAGGTAAAGCAGTCAGACAATCGGAACTCACACATGCTCTTGCTCAGCCTATGTGCACCCGAAAAGGCTCAGCATGATGTTGCCATGACTTGTCGGAAACCTTCCTGATCAGGAACCTGACGCAACCTTGCCTGTACTCTGCCTGATGACCAGACGGGCTGGAACCGTCGGGGCTACAGACAGGGAGGCTCCGGAAAGACGCTGCATAAGAAGATCGGCAGCCCCACGTCCAAGGGCCGAAAGGGACATATGAATGGTGGTCAGAGGCGGACTGCTCACCATGGACATGATGTCGTTGTCGAACCCGATGACCGAGACATCACGAGGGCACAGGCAACCCAGCCGTCGTAAGGCCACAATCAGACCGATCGCCATCAGATCGTTGTGGGCAATGACCGCTCCCGTAGGATTTGCCAGATATTTCTCTGCAAAGGAATAGCCCCCGTAAAAGGTGGGAGCGCAAGGCAGCGAGCGCTTGACGCTCATCCCCTTGGCGTCGCACTCATCGAGGATGTGCCGCCACCGTATGCCACTTGACCAGGAGGCCGCCGGCCCGTCCAAATAAGTAAGACTCCGGCAACCCAATGAGTGCAGGTAGTCGACCGCCTGGCATGCCCCCTTGGACGAGTCGATGCTGATGCTGGAGACGCCCCGAACATCACGGTTGACGCTGACAAGAGGACGCAGCTGGGCGCACTTGCGGATCATGGCATCGGGCATCCTAGGGGAGACCAGGATGATTCCCGAGACCACAGGGGCGACCGCATCGACGATTCTGCGCTCCCGGGTAATGGACTCCCGGGTATCAAGAATCAGAGTTTCGAAATGGAAACGCTCGCATTCGTCCTGGATATTGCGGATGACTCCGGTGAAAAACTGATTACCCAGGTCGGGCACAATGACCGCCACCAGTCCCCTGCCTTGGGAGTCTGACCTGCTGTCGACCATGTCGCTGTGATAGCCCAGCGAATCAGCGACCTTCTGAACCATCCGAGCGGTCGAAATGCTGACCCGATCCGGGCGTGAAAAGGTGCGCGAGACCGTTGAAGGAGAGACGCCGGCCTGGCGGGCCACATCATATATGGTGATGCGGCGGTTGCCCTTGGAGGAATCGCCGCCCGAATCTGCTTCGGTCTTCATCTAGCCGTATCAGCCTTCCCTCTGCAGCCCCATAGCGCATGGAACATACGCCAACAAAGCCAAGTACCTCTTAGCGTCCAAGTATAAGTAATTCCACAATGTCCATAGCAGCCGACAGCAGTCTGGTGAGAAACAAACGGCAACTCCGAAGGCAGGCAAGCTCCGACTTGAGTAGGTTCGAAAACAAGTGGGGCAAGTGCGTACGCCTGGTCTCCGCGGAATGGCTCTTTTGATAAAGGAAGACACTGATGCTTCACCTGAGCGACGATATACATAATCAGACTGCTGCCTGGCAGAAGGCCGGTGTCACCCTGCCGTCCTACGACATCGAGGCCATGCGCCAGGCCACCAAGCGCTTGCCTGCCTGGGTCCACTTCGGGGCAGGCAACCTCTTCAGGGCAGTTCATGCCCCCATTGCCCAAAAACTTCTTGATTCAGGCGCCACCGACCGAGGCATATTAGTGGCCGAATCCTTCGACCCAGCCATCGTCGATCAGGCCTATACCCCCTTCGACGACCGCTATCTTCAGGTCATCCTGAAAGCGGACGAATCCATGAAAACCTCGTTGGTCGCCTCAGTTGCGGGCACCTATCCGCTGGGCGAAGACCCGAAGCCCCTGCGTGATCTGAGGCTGGTCTTCCGCAATCCCAGCCTGCAGATGGTCACCACAACCATCACCGAGAAAGGCTACGCGCTGGTCGACTCCCAAGGCCGGCCGCTGCCATGGATTGCTCCGGAATTCGAGGGCGGACCCGACAAGGCCAAGAGCGCCATCGCAGTCATCACGGCCCTCCTGCTGGAGCGCTACCGGGCCGGTGCCCTTCCCCTGGCCCTGGTCAGCACCGACAACTTCTCACGAAACGGGGAGCGGTTCGGTCAAGCCGTGAGGCAGATGGCTGACGAGTGGATAGGGAGAGGCCTGGCCGAAAAAAGCTTCGGCGACTACCTCAGAGACAAGAACAAGATCAGCTTCCCGCTGACCATGATCGACAGAATCACTCCCAACCCAGACGCGGAAGTGGGTCGCAGACTCAAGGCTCTGGGCATTGCCGATGCGGAACCCTTCCGTACCAGGGGCGGAACCGCTATGGCCCCCTATGCCAACACCGAGGAGACCTGGTATTGGGTGGTTGAGGACGACTTCCCTGCAGGCCGCCCGCCTCTGGAAAAGGCAGGGGTCTACATGACCGACAAGGATACGGTCAACGCCGCCGACCGGATGAAGGTCACCGCCTGTCTGAACCCCCTGCATACAGCCTTGGCCGTCTTCGGTATGCTCCTGGGGTATCCGACCATGTCGAAGACCGTCGCCGACCCGGACCTCAAAGCCTTGGTCACCCGGCTGGGCTATGTGGAAGGGTTGCCTGTGGTCGAGGATCCGGGCATCTTCTCCCCAAAGGAATTCCTCCGCCAAGTCATTGAAATCAGGGTTCCCAATCCTGGCCTGCCCGATACACCGGCACGCATCTGCGCCGACACCTCGCAGAAGATTCCGGTCAGGTACGGAATCACCATCAGCAAGTACATCCGATCCCAGGACCTTGACACAGCCGATCTGGAAGCCATCCCGCTGATCATCGCAGCCTGGCTGCGGCTGCTGATCGGTTCGGATGGCCATGGAACCGACGATGCCGGGCAGCTGATCAAGCTGAGCCCAGACCCACGTCTGGAAGAGCTTCAAAGGATTATGGTCGACATCCCACTCAATGGGTCAGCAAAGAAGGAGACTCTGACGACGACGATCAAGTCCATCCTGGCCGATACCTCCATCTTCGGAACCGATCTGAACGCCACCCCGCTGGCCGACAAAATCGAGACCCTCCTGGCCGCCATGTGCCAGGGCACCGGCGCCGTCGCCAACACCCTTCACAAAGCTGCAAGCGCCTGGTGACCTCGGTATCTACTGACTGGTCAAGGCAGGCAATGACGGGGTTCCCCCGATTCGAATGTGAGGAGAGAACATCATGCACATGGGATTCCGCTGGTATGGAGAGGGCAACGACACCATCAGCCTCGATGATATTCGTCAGATTCCGGGGGTGGAGACCATTGTCTGGTCCCTCCACCATAAACAGGCCGGCGAGGTTTGGCAGCCGGGCGAAATCGAAGAGGCCATGGCGACAATCACCGGGTTGTCTGCCAGGGATCGGGCGGCAGGCATAACCAAGACCTTCAACGCCGACGTGGTTGAGTCAGTCAACGTTCACGAATCCATCAAGACCGGTTCGACGGTCCTCGGGATGAGCCGTGACCAGGCCATTGACGCCTACATGGAGACTATAGCCAACCTGGGCAAGGCCGGGGTCAAAGTTGTCACCTACAACTTCATGCCGGTCTTCGACTGGCTGCGCACGGAGATGTTCCACCCTTGCCCAGACGGGTCCACCGCCCTCTACTACAACCAGCACCAGGTGGACCTGCTCAGCCCACAGGGCATTATCGACGAAACCCTGAAGGGGGCCGGGTCCCTGACTGTGCCTGGCTGGGAACCTGAGCGGCTTGCCCATCTGCCTGAACTGATGGAGGCCTATCAGGGAATGGACCACGGGCAGATGTACGCCAACTACAAGTATTTCCTGGATGCCGTGATCCCCACCTGCGAACGCTACGGGGTCAAGCTGGCCGTCCACCCCGACGACCCTGCCTTCGACCTGTTCGGCTGGCCACGCGTGGTCTCCAGCAAGAAGGGAATCCAACGAGTGCTCGACCTTAACCCCAGCCCCTGCAACGGACTGTGCCTGTGCCTGGGATCCTTCTCATCCAGAAGAGGCAACAACGCCGTGGATGCAGTCAAGACCTTCATGGACAGGATCTACTTCAGCCATGTGCGCAACATCCGGTTCACCGACGAGCAGGGCTCATTCTACGAGGTGGGCCACCGCGCCTGCGAGGGGAACGTGGACACCGTCGGCATCGTGAAGGCTTACGCCGAGGCCGATTACCAAGGCTACATCCGCCCCGACCACGGACGGCATCTATGGAATGAGAACACGGAAGCCGGCAGACCGCGGCCGGGCTACGGCCTTTATGACCGCGCCATGGGCATCCAGTATCTGCTCGGAGTCTGGGACGCTTTCCGATACAACCGTTGATGAAACACAATCAGGCAAGGCCCCCTTGCCATGCTGTTCGGGCAAGGGGGCCTTTGTATTCCTCGTTTGCGGCCGCTTTAGCAGCTTATTGCCTGGTCTCATTCGTCAAGACAAGCCTCGTCCGGCGACCAAGCAGACCTGAAAGCGAAGCTGGCCCGAAGGTGAAGCAGAAGAAATCCTGAACAATAAGAAGGTGTCTGAGCCAGTCTGGGTCAATCGCAAACCCAACCTGGCATCAGACACTTTTTCGATATTCCCGTCAGGACCATGCCTTGAGGGAAGCTTCTTCCAACCTTGGAAAGCCGACATACCTGCAATGCGAGAATTAAATTGCCTTGAAGGCTCATGCCAATCGGTCAATCAAGGGCTGGACGCCCCAGTCGGCCAAATCGTCCAGGTTCTTCCGGACGGCCTCCCCCAGCCCTGCGATCCCGGTCAGGTCATGGCCCCATATGGAGGCATCAGCAAGAATCCGGTTGACAAAATCATCCTGACCAGCAGCCTCGCGGAAGGCATCAATGACTTTTTGATCATCCTGAATCTTCACAGCATCACCGGCCTTGCCGCCATAAGTCCACAACAGGCAGGACAGCGCCAGGACGATCCGTTCCGGAAGCCCACTCCCCCGATTTACGTTGGCCGTAACCAGCGGGAGAAGACGGGAGACGAATTTGGAGACCGAGTTCAACCCTATGGAATCCAGAGAATGCTGGACAAAGGGGTTGTCGAACCGCTCACGAACCGCAGCAGCGAAGCTCTCCAGCTCCTCCTTGGGCAGGGTCTGTACGGGGATGATCTCCTCCTCCATCTCGCGGGTGATAAAGGAACGCATGGTCTTATCGCCCATGACCTGTCCTACGGTCTTGAATCCGGCCAGACGGGCCACCTGGGCCATGGTGGTATGAGGGCCGTTGAGCAGATAAACCTTGCGCTCACGGTAGGGCTGGACGGCATCACAGGTCACCAGGTCGATTCCGACCTTCCGCGCGGGAAGCAGTTCATCGACCTTGCGCTGGGCGGTCTGGTCGCCGGCCACGACCCAGAGCAGGAAGGGCTCGGCCTTGACCATGTTCTGGTCCTCGTAGCCAAGCCTCCCCCAAAGCTCCTGGGCATCTTCGCGCGGATAGCCGGGGACTATCCGATCCACAAGTGTTGATACGAACGTGTTCTCCCGATCAAGCCAGTCGATGAAGTCCTTACCCCATCCGAACCGTTCGGCGACCTTTATCAGGGCACGATACAGGGCCGGACCGTTGTCGGTGATAAGCTCGCAGGGCATAATCAGGAAGCCTGGCATGGACCTGTCGAACCTACGCTTGAGCAGATGAGCCAACTTCGCCGGATACCCCGCTGGTGGCTGGTCCGTGACCTTATCCCCGTCGTTGACGGCAATGCCTGCCTCGGTCGTGTTGGAGACGATGATCTGCGTATCAGGATCATCCGCCAGAGACAGAAACCCCTCCCAGTCCTGGTAAGGGTTGACTGTCTTGCCGATGGAGTCGATCAGCTCATGGCTACGGACCGGCTGTCCGTCCTTGAGACCTTCCAAAATGACGGTGTAAAGCTCTTCCTGGTCCTCCAAGGCTTGGACTCTGCCGTTTTCCCGGGGTTGGACCACTGCTACGTTCCCCCCAAACACGCCTTTGTTGTTGAGCTGCTGGACTATCCACTCAACAAATCCTCTGAGGAAATTGCCCTCTCCGAACTGGATGATTCTGATGGGCCGTCGAGCTGCCTCTGGATTGGTCAGCCCCAGATGCACGGCCACTGCTTCCTGCAGCCTCTCCACGATGCTTCCTTTCCGTCCGTTTGCCTCCCGCCCGCCGACCGCTATGTCATGGGAAACCGCCATACCATCCCTGCCATCATCAGGACTGATGGATCCGACAGGTCTGTTTCAACCAGCGACAACGCAGGTGACGGTCCGATTCGTCCATTGATGTTTTCAAGCTATGTGATAGAGCGGTGGCGGAGGAATATGTTGCCAGCTGTTGCTTATCCCGGCATTTTTATGAACGCTTTTTTAAAAAAAGACCCCCAGATCTTTGCGTCGATCTGAGGGTCGGAAGAAACGGAGCTTGGAGCAGGGGTTACCAGGCCAAATCAATACCCGGGGTGACAGGTTCGGGAATCAGGTGGATGCCAAAGGTGGAATCCACACCTTTCTGGATGGCACGGGCCAGGGCCACCATGTCGTCTGAGCCGGCACCTCCCCGGTTGGTCAGCGCCAGCGTGTGCACGTCAGACAGGGCGGCAGCCGACCCCTGCTCCAAAGCGAATCCCTTATGGAAACCCGAATGATCGATCAGCCAGGCAGCTGAGGTCTTGACCAAAGCCGAGTCTCCGACAGGGTAACGAGGGGCATCCGCCGGCAGGGCATCCGTGGCCTCACGAGTGATGATCGGATTGGTGAAGAAACTCCCGCAGCTGTGGCGGTCAAGCAGCACCCGTTCGCCCCTGGGGCCGTGAAGGTCATCCTGGACCGCCTCCAGAGCCTCTTCCAGGTCGGAGGTTCGACGGCATGATCCCATCCAGTCGGTCAGGTACCTGTAAGGATCCTCCAGCATCCCCTTGCCTGCTCTGACGGTCAGGACCGCCTGTCGAATCCGCTCCAGGGGAAGGGTTGCTCCGGGCTCCACGCCCAGGGCCTTGGCAAGCTGGGCCGAACCCACCTGAGCAGCGGACCCATGTCGCAAAACCAGGGTGACCGAAAGGACCACATACCGCGGCGTCGGGAAGAACCGTGCATCGGGCACAGCCGGCGCCTGGTACATGGTCTGCTTGAGCAGGGAGGTCCTGTATCCAAAACCCAAATCCGAGGCCTGCAAATAGGCGGTGACCTTGTCCTGGCGATCCCAGACCTCAACCGAGTCAACCAGACGTCCGACCTCCTGGCCGTAGGCGCCGATGTTCTGGACCACCGAAGCCCCGACAGTACCTGGGATGCCGGATAGGCCCTCCACCCCGATCAAATGCATGCGCACGCAGTAGGAGACCAGGTCATCCCAGTTGGTCCCTGCCGTGGCATTGATGTGAACGACGGGAAGCCCACCCTCAGGCGGAGCCACCTCGTCAGGCACGCTGATGTCCTGACGGGTATCACGCACAACCACGCCGGGAAAATCCTGGTCAGAGGCAAGCAGGTTGGATCCCCCACCGATCAGGCAGAGAGGCAGCCCCTTGGAATCCGCGCCCTCCACAGCCTCAATCATATCCACACGGCTTCGGGGCTGAACGAAGGCGGCCATGCTCCCGCCCACACCTATGGTGGTGATATCAGCAAATGTCGGAGTTGAGATGTTGGCGGTGACTGCTTCTGACATGTATTTCACTGTATCATCGCAGGTGACAGAGTTGATCTAGAGCCCTTCTTGACTACCAGCCATCTGATCTGCTGTCTTGATCTGCCTTCTCGACCCACTGGCTCGATACAGTGAATTACGGCAGGCACGCCATGTGCCCTCAGCCTGCACACGGCAAACAAAAGCAAAATATAGAGCCACACATGGGTAGGTTCTCTTGATTTATCCGCGGTCAGCCGATGCTACCGACAAGGACGGCAAAGACTGAATAACCTCTTATAAGGAACGCCTATAGAAACAGTGTTGTCTCGGCATCCGAAAACGGGTTTGATAATCCCTGAAGCAAGCCAGCATCTAGGCCACATTCAGAGGAGCGGGCCGTCATGAGCAAAGGATTCGCAACAAAGGCCGTCCATGACGGCTATGACTGTCAAGGCCTGGGCGGAGGCGCGGCCAGCGTCCCCATCTTCCAGTCGGCCGCCTTTGACATGGTCACTGCCGACCGGGGGGATGCCCTGGCCGCCGGTGAAATTCAAGGATTCTCTTACTCACGCCTGGCCAACCCCACGGTCAAGGTCCTGGAGGACCGCCTGGCCAGCCTGGAGGGTGGCAAGGGGGCCGTGGCCATGGCCTCAGGGATGGCAGCCGTGTCATCGGCCCTCATGTGCGCAGCCGAGGGCGGTGGAAGACTGATCTCCCCGGTCGATCTTTATGGAACCTCTGTGGATGCCATGAAGACCTTCTTCCCCAACTTCGGCATCGAGACGGATTTCGTGGATGACATCAACGACCTTGATGCCGTGGAATCCCTGATCCAGGACAACACCAGGGCCATCTTCGCCGAGTCCGTGGCCAATCCGTCCACAGCCATAGCCGACATCCCTGGTCTGGCCGAACTGGCCCACCGGCATGGACTGGCCCTGATCATCGACAATACGGTGCCCACGCCATACCTGCTTAACCCGATCGACTTCGGCGCCGACATCGTCGTGCATTCGACCACCAAGGGGATCAGCGGCCATGGCAATGCCCTGGGCGGGGCCATCGTGGATGCGGGACGGTTCGACTGGGGCAACGGCCGCTTCCCGCAGATGAGCCAGCCCGAACTGATCATCAGCGACGAGCGGCACGGGTCCATGGTCAGCTTTCTGGATGCCTTCGGCAGGATGGCCTTTCTGCACAGGGTCCATACCAAGTACCTGCACACCTTCGGGGCGGTCATGAGCCCCTTCACCGCCTACCTGCAGCTGACCGGACTTGAGACTCTGGCCCAGCGGGTCGCCACCGAGGTGAAGACGGCAGAAGCCCTGGCCCGCCACCTGCTGACCGTTCCCCAGGTGGAGCAGGTCAACTATTCAGGCATTCCCGAGGGGCGACATCAGGGCGATACAGACCAGCAGGACCGCCTGGCCTCGACTCTGCTGCCCAAGGGTGTCGGCACGATCCTCTCCTTCAAAGTCCAAGGGGGCTACGAACAGGTCAAGCGCATCGTGGACTCGGTACGTCTCATGAGCTACATGCCCAACATCGGCGACTGCCGCACCCTGATTGTGGACCCGGCCAGGATCACCCACAGGGAGGTTCCAGGCCCCTACCGCCTGAGCGCCGGTGTGGGCGACGATCTGATTCGAATCTCCGTGGGCCTGGAGAACCCGGGCGACCTGATCGCCGACCTGGATCAGGCCTTCGCGGCCGCCTACCAGAGTAATCTCTAGAGACTGCGCCCCTCCCATACAGCACAAAACCTATTCCGCCCCAGCGCTATCCCCGGGTAGCGCGGCGCAGGCATATGCACGGATTTACATACAGAAGAACCGTTGTATAAAAAAAGAACCCGACCGAATGGTCGGGTTCCGATGAAGCCAAAAAACGGGAAGAACTCAGCGGGTCTCCCGGTGCAGGGTATGCTTGCCGCAACGGGGGCAGAACTTCTTGAGCTCCAGACGGTCAGGAGTGTTACGACGGTTCTTGGTCGTAATGTAATTACGCTCCTTGCACACGGTGCACGCCAGCGTAATGCCAGGACGGATATCTGCGGCTTTTGCCATGGTTCACCTCTATAGTCGTTGCATGACCGACGTATGTCGGCCACAGTAGCGAGGAAGAGACTCGAACTCTTGACCTTACGATTATGAGTCGTACGCTCTAGCCAGCTGAGCTACCCCGCCAGAGAGCCTCGGGTGAGAATCGGACTCACGACCTCTTCCTTACCAAGGAAGTGCTCTGCCACTGAGCTACCGAGGCGTGGCGGATAGAGGATTCGAACCTCTGAAGCATTACGCGGCTGATTTACAGTCAGCTCCCTTTGACCGCTTGGGAAATCCGCCATGTCGCACTAGAACCGGAGCTCCGTACGGCAACTTGCCTATAATGACATGTTTTTCCATTTTCCGCAAGTCCCGCTCCAACGTCGTGTCTTCCGTGTCAGAGCGGGACAGACAGGTCAGAAATCCCAGTCGTCGTCGTCCGTCTCCACAGCCTTGCCCATGACATAGGAGGAGCCCGAGCCGGAGAAGAAGTCGTGATTTTCATCGGCATTGGGGCTCAGCGAGGCGATGATGGCAGGATTCACATCGGTGCTGTCCGATGGGAAGAGGGCGGGATAGCCCAGGTTCATCAGGGCCTTGTTGCCGTTGTAGCGCAGGAACTTGGTGACGTCCTCCACCAGGCCCACCCCGGAGTACAGGCTCTCGGTGTATTCCACCTCGTTGTCGTACAGGTCGCCCAGGAGCTCATAGGTATAGTCGCTCATGGCCTGACGCTCGGAGTCGGAGACCTTGGCCAGCCCCTTCTGGTACTTGTAGCCGATGTAGTAGCCGTGCACGGCCTCGTCCCGGATGATCAGACGGATCAGGTCGGCCGTGTTGGTCAGCTTGGCATGGCTGGAGAAGTACATGGGCAGGTAGAAGCCCGAGTAGAAGAGGAAGGACTCCAAGAGGGTGGAGGCCACCTTGCGCTTCAGAGGGTTGTCGCCCTCGTAGTAGTCCAGGACTATCTGGGCCTTGCGCTGGAGGAACTCGTTATGTTCGCTCCACTCAAAGGCGGCGTCGATCTGCGGCGTGGAGGCCAGGGTGGAGAAGATGGAGGAGTAGGACTTGGCATGGACCGACTCCATGAAGGCGATGTTGGTGTAGACCGCCTCCTCATGGGGGGTCAGCGCGTCCGGGATCAGGCTGACGGCGCCCACGGTCCCCTGGATGGTGTCCAGAAGGGTCAGACCTGTGAAGACACGCATGGTCAGGGTGTGCTCCTCCTCGCTCATGGCCTGCCAGGAGGGCAGATCATTGCTGACGGGAACCTTCTCGGGCAGCCAGAAGTTGCCGGTCAGACGGTCCCAGACCTCCAGGTCCTTCTCGTCCTCCAGACGGTTCCAGTTGATGGCGGAGACCCGGTCGATCAGCTTCAGTGGCTGCCGGGGAATGGAAATGGGTGGGACCATGGTTGATTGCTCCTTGTTGGATGGGTGTTCGACGGTGCGACGCGGATCATGACAGGACCGCCAGTCTACTGCATGGACGGGCCCGACCTGTGTATGCGGGATACCAAAGGGCCGGCGCCGCCCTCAAAGACGGCACCGGCCATCGATTGCACATGCCTGAGGACAGGTGCCTTAGAGCATGCAGCTGACGCAGCCCTCGACCTCGGTGCCCTCCAGCGCCTGCTGGCGGATCCTGATGTAGTAGAGGGTCTTGATCCCCTTGCGCCAGGCGTAGATCTGAGCCTTGTTCAGGTCGCGTGTGGTGGCCGTGTCGGGGAAGAAGAGGGTCAGCGAGAGCCCCTGGTCCACATGCTGGGTGGCCTCGGCGTAGGTGTCCACGATCTTCTTCCAGCCGATTTCGTAGGCATCCTCGAAGTAGTCCAGGTTCTCGTTGGTCATGTAGGGAGCCGGGTAGTAGACGCGCCCGATCTTGCCCTCCTTGCGGATCTCGATCTTGGATGCGATCGGATGGATGGAGCTGGTTGAGTGGTTGATGTAGGAGATGGATCCGGTCGGGGGGACGGCCTGGAGGTTCTGGTTGTAGATGCCGTCCTTGAGGATGGCCGCCTGGAGTTCCTTCCAGTCCTCCACGGTGGGGATGTGGACCTGATACTGGTCGAAGAGGTCCTTGATCCGCTGGGTCCTGGGCTCCAGGGAACGGCTGCCCTCGGTGTACTTGTCGAAGTAGTTCCCCTGCCCTGCCGGCTTGGCGTAGTCGGACTTGGCGAAGGAGGCGAAGGCCTTCCCCCGCTCCACGGCCAGGGCATGGGAGGCCCTGTAGGCGTGGTAGGCCACGGTCATGAAGTACATGTCCGTGAAGTCCAGCCCCTCCTCGGACCCATAGTGGATGCCCTCGCGGGCCAGGAAGCCGTGGAGGTTCATCTGGCCCAGGCCGATGGCATGGCCCTCGTCGTTGCCCCGCTTGATTGAGGGGACGGCCTCGATGTTGGTGTGGTCGGAGACGGAGGTCAGGGCCCGCACCGAGGTCTCGACCGTGTCGGCCAGGCCGCCGTCCATGGCCTTGGCGATGTTCAGAGACCCCAGGTTGCATGAGATGTCGCGGCCGATATGCTCGTAGTTCAGGTTCTCGGAGTAGGTGCTGGGCTCCTGGACCTGCAGGATCTCCGAGCAGAGGTTGGACATGGTGATCCGGCCGTCGATGGGGTTGGCCTTGTTGACCGTGTCCTCGAAGAGGATGTAGGGGTAGCCGGACTCGAACTGGATCTCGGCCAGGGTCATGAAGAAGTCACGGGCATCGATGTACTTCTTGTGGATTCGCTTGTCCTTGACCATCTCCTCATAGTGCTCGGTGATGGAGATGTCGGCGAAGGGCTTGCCGTAGACCCGCTCCACGTCGTAGGGCGAGAAGAGGGCCATGGGCTCCTTGCGCTTGGCCAGCTCGAAGGTGATGTCGGGGATGACCACGCCCAGGGCCAGGGACTTGATGCGGATCTTCTCGTCCGCATTCTCCCGCTTAGTGTCCAGGAAGCGCATGATATCGGGGTGGTGGGCCGACAAGTAGACGGCGCCGGCACCCTGGCGGGCACCCAGCTGGTTGGCGTAGGAGAAGGAATCCTCCAGGAGCTTCATGACCGGGACCACGCCGCTGGACTGGTTCTCGATGTGCTTGATGGGTGCGCCCATCTCGCGCAGGTTGCTGAGCAGCAGGGCCACGCCGCCGCCCCTCTTGGACAGCTGCAGGGCGGCGTTGACGCCGCGGGAGATGGACTCCATGTTGTCCTCGATGCGCACCAGGAAGCAGGAGACCGGCTCGCCGCGCTGGGCCTTGCCCAGGTTCAGGAAGGTCGGGGTGGCGGGCTGGAAGCGGCCGGAGATGATCTCATCCGTGTACTTCATGGCTGCCTGCTCATCCCCGTCGGCCAGCTCCAGGGCCACGGCCACGCAGCGCTGGGGGAAGTCCTCCAGGTAGCGCTTGCCATCGAAGGTCTTCAGCGCATAGGAGGTGTAGAACTTGAAGGCGCCCAGGAAGGTCTCGAATTCGAAGCCGCTCTCAGCCGCATGCCTGTAGATCCTGTCCAGGAACTCAGGGGTATAGCGATCGAAGACCTTCCGGTCGTAGTACTCGTGGTCCACCAGGTAGGCGATCCGCTCGGCCGTGGAGGGGAAGGTCATGGTGTTGGGCCCCACGTGCCGGTCCATGTACTGGCGCTCGGCCTCGTGGTCCTTGTCGAACTGGATCCTGCCGTCCTTGTCATACAGGTTCAGCATGGCATTCAGAGCATGGTAGTCGTGAGCCGGATCGAAGGCCTCCTCATCCTCGGATGCGGTCCTGTCCAGGGCCAGGGACGTGTCCTCGTTTGCTCCCATCGGGTGTCCTTTCATGAATATGGCAGTGATGATACGTGTAATGAAATCGGCTCAGGACTCAGAGTGGTTGCGGAAGAAATCCACCACCCCGCGGCGGACCTTCTCCTGGTCCTCCTTGGTGCCCATGAGCTCGAAATAGTAGAGGAAGGGCACATTGCACTTGCGGGAGATGATGTCCCCCGCCATGCAGAAGGCCTCCCCGAAGTTGGTGTTGCCCGAGGCGATGACCCCGCGGATGCCGGCCCGGTTGGCCGGGTCGTTCAGAAAGCGCTTGATCTGCGGCATGACCGCCTTCTTGGCCGATCCTCCCCCATATGTGGGGACGATCAGGATGTAGGGCTGCCGAATGTTGAGCGGCGGATCCTTGGGCCTCAGAGGGATGCGGAAGACGTCAATCCCCTCGTCGTCCAAATGGCAGTTGGCTATGAACCGGGCGGTGTTGCGCGAGGCCGAAGAGAAGTAGACCACGGCCCCCAGGCGCTGGCCCTGGGCGGCGAACTCGGGAGCGCTGAGCTCCGAATCTGTCCCGGCGGTCTGCTGTTGCTCCATGCTTCCTCCTGATCAGGCCATCCAGAGCCTGTCTTGACGGTGATGCCCGCCCTGAGGACGGACCGATCAGAACCCGCCCAGCGCGAGCCTGAACTACTATATGTGCTGTCGATATCAAAAACGGTGAGCATATATAGGGTTTTCTGTGCCCAATATCACACCGGTTCCAACTGGCCTAGAAGTCCCAGTCGTCATCGTCCGTGGACTCGGAGTGCCCCATGACGTAGGAGGAGCCCGAACCCGAGAAGAAATCATGGTTCTCGTTGGCCGATGGCGACAGGGCCGCCAGGATCTCCGAGCTGACATCGGTCTGGTCGGCTGCGAACCGGGCCGGGTAGCCCAGGTTCATCAGCGCCTTGTTGGCATTGTAGCGAACGAAGGCGAAGACGTCCTCGACGAAGGGGAAGCCCTCATAAATCTGCCCGGAGTAGACCATCTCCAGATCGTAGAGCTTGTCCAGCAAATCATTGGTGAACTTCTCCAGCATGGCCTGGTCGGCCTGGGTCCTCTCCTCCAGACCCCGCTGATACTTGTAGCCCGAGTAATAGCCGTGGATGGCCTTGTCGCGCAGGATCAGCCGGATCATGTCGGCCGTGTTCATCAACTTGGCATGGCTGGAGAAGTAGAGGGGCAGGTAGAAGCCGGCATAGAGCATGAGGGAGGAGAGCATGGTGGAGGCCACCTTGCGCTTCAGGGGATCCTCGCTGACATACTCGTGCAGGACCGTGTGGACGCGCTCCTGGAGGACGTCGTTGGCCACGGCCCAGCGGTAGGCCTTGTCGATCTCCTCGCTGGAGCAGAGGGTGGAGAAGACCGAGGAGTAGGAGCGGGCGTGGACCGACTGCATGAAGGCGATATTGGTATAGATGGCCTGCTCCTGCTCGGTCCGGGCGTGATCGATCTGTACCAGCTCGCCGATGGTGGCCTGGGTGGTGTCCAGCATGGTCAGTCCGGTGAAGACGCGGACCGTGGTCTGGCGCTCGTGATCGGTCAGGGTGTTCCAGGAGGGTATGTCGTTGGACAGGGGCACCTTCTCGGGCAGCCAGAAGTTGGAGACCAGGCGGTTCCAAACTTCCAGATCCTTCTCGTCGGTGATCTTGTTCCAGTTGACCGGGCGAATCCTCGCCTCAGGGGTGACCCGGTACTGGGGCGGGGTGATGGATTGGCGCATCATCTCGTCGTCGGCATAGACGCCGGCCTCTGACTTGGCGCTCTCTTTGGTGCTTTCCTGCTGGCTCATGACAAAACCGCCTTTCGTGAATCAGTCGACTGCTGCTGGAGCTGCACTCCCATTCCAGCCAGGATGGCCCTGACCGCTTGAACATCCTCCGAGGTGCCCAGCAGCTCGAAGCGATAAAGCTCAGGGACGCCGCACCGGCGGGCTATCAACGGGCCGGCTGCACAATAGGCGCTGCCGAAGTTTCGGTTGCCCGAGGTGATGACCCCGCGAATCAGCCCGCGGTTGACCGGATTGTTCAGGAAGTGGATGACCTGCTTGGGCACGGCTCCCTTGGCTGACCCGCCGCCATAGGTGGGCACCAGCAGAAGGTAGGGCGTATCCATAACGGGCATGGGCTGGCGCCGCTCATACAGGGGGATGCGGATGGGCCCCTCTACGCCCAGCCGCCGTACAAAGCGGTGGGTGTTGTTGGAGACGCTGGAGAAATACACCAGCCTGGAGGCGCCATCGGGAGGATCGCGCCGATCCACATCTGCTGAGGACATAGTGACCGCTGCTCCTTGGTAAACACTATATATTGGATAAAATTGGCCAGCCTACCACAATATATAGGTTTATCCAGGGCGACACAAGTTCACAGGAGCAAAACCGCCCCCGCTGTGAGATTCCATACAAGAACGGAGACGTCCATCATTTACATTTACGCTGGCGCCCCTTACGACCTTTAGTCAGGGATCGGGTCCTGCGGCAAACCCTGTCGACGCAGGTCGGCGCAAACCTCCAGGACCCGGTCGTTGGCCTCCCGCTCCCCCACAGTGATGCGGATGCCCTCGCCGGGGAAGGTTCTGACAGACAGGCCGGCATCGCGGAACCGCTGATCAGCCTGCGACGCGGCCTGGCCCAGAGGCAGCCAGTAGTAGTTGGCCCGAGGTTCAGGGATCTCCCACCCCTGCTCCTTCAAACCAGCCAGGATTCTGGCCCGTTCCTGCTTGAGAGCCCGGACCCGTTCGGCCAGGCGATCCTGTGCGTCCAGGCTGGCCATCGCCGCCGTTTGGGCCACATCGGTGACGCCGAAGGGCAGGGCCACCTTGTTCATGCCGGCAATGATCGGCTCGGCGGCCACGGCGTATCCGATCCGCAGACCGGCCAGCCCGTAGGCCTTGGAAAAGGTCCGGGCCACTATCACATTGGGATGCTCACGCATGAGCGACAGCCCGTCGGCCCGATCAGGGTCGTCGTTGAACTGTATGTAAGCCTCGTCGAAGAGCACCGGCAGGTCTGCAGGCAGGGCTTGCAGCAGCCGTTCGGCCTGGCTGCGATCGACATTGGTCGCAGTCGGATTGTTGGGGTTGTTGACAATGACCAATCTGGTATACTCGTTGACCGCCGCAATCATTGCTTCGATGTCATGGCACCCCTGGTCATCCAGGGGCACGGGCACCCCGGTGGCGCCAGCCGAGGTGACGATGATGGGATAGGCCTCGAAACTGCGCCAGGGGTAGACCACCTGATCGCCATGACCGGCCACCAGGTCAACCAGCTGGGTGATGACCTCCGTGGATCCGCATCCCAGCTGAATGCATGCCGGATCCACCCCGTGCAGCTGGGCCAGCCGCTCCACCAGACGGGTGCCACGCATGTCAGGATAGCGGTTCAGATGGCCCAGGGCCTGCTCCCAGACGGTCTGGAGCACGCCGGGCAGGGGCGGGTAGGGGTTCTCGTTGCTGGAGATCTTGTAGCTTGTCAACCCGGGAACGGCTGGTGCCGGGCTGCCCTGCCGGTATCCGGGAAGGGAATCGATGCTGGCGCGATGACGATAGTACATGGGCACCATGCTAGCGGCCCCCAAATGTCCCTGCGGTGTCTGTTCCGCTGCACGACCCTCCCGGGATGCAAATGACCCCTGGTCCTTCCACAGGACCAGGGGCCACTATCACCGCCTCTTTACTTGAGGATGGCCAGAACGTCGCGCGCGGACACGATCAGGTAGTCCTCGCCGCCGTAGTTGACTTCGGTGCCGCCGTACTTGGAGTACAGAACCTTGTCGCCAACCTTGACATCCATGGGGATGCGCTCGCCCTTGTCGTCACGACGGCCGGGGCCTGCCGCCAGCACCTCGCCCTGCTGGGGCTTCTCCTTGGCGGTATCGGGGATGACCAGCCCGGAAGCGGTCTTGGTCTCCGCCTCAGCCTGCTTGATGACGATCTTGTCTTCCAACGGTGTGAGTGAAATCGACACTGTGGACCTCCTACATCTTGTGAGAACAGCCAATGAACCCACGCCGGAACGTCGATGAGAGGCTGACGAACACTCACCACGCATTCCTTTGCGCTACAAGCCATAGTAGCGCGAAATTAGCACTCTGCCAACTTGAGTGCTAACGCTGGTGGTGAAAGATAACTTGCCGATTGGTCGCTCAGGACTTGGCTGCCGGACGACGCCGGGCCAATATAGCCTCCACGCCGATGGACAGGGAGTCCTCGCTGCGATCGGGCGCCTCGACCTGGGCCTGCAACTCCCGCTTGTGAAAGTCGTCGGGCCGGCCATCGGTCTTCTTCTTTTCGGGGGGACGGGCCACGGAGACCTGACGGGTGGACTTGATCTCCAGGCTGTGGGGACCCTCGTCTTCGCTGTTCCTGCCGTCCTTGCCTGACCCCTCGCCACGGGCCGATCCCAAGGAAAAGGAAATCAGATCCTGGCCCGCCGCCATGCCGAAGGCATCCAAGGCCGGAGAAGGACTGATGCGCTCAAGCTCATTGGTGGCATCGTCCTGGGCCTTTGCCGTGGACGATGGAGACGGGTGCTCTTTGCCAGCAGATTCAGAGACCGATCCGGGCTGGTCTGAATGGGCAGCGGTGGATTGGGCAGGTACGGACTCCGGCGCAGTCGGCTGGGATGCAGACTTGAAGGCAGCAGACTTGCTCACTGACGATTTAGGCGCTGTGGGCTTGGAGGCAGTCTTTTGAGCCTTTGAAGATTTGGTGGTTGCCGATTTGGAAGCCGTCGGCCCAGAAGCCGTTTGTTTGGCTGGGGTCCGTTCAGAGGCCTTCTTGGCGACGGACGGACTATTCGACGCATGTCCGGTCTGCGCAGCGGTCTTCTTCGTCGACTGGACGGACCCGGCCGAACCCTTGGCCTTGCTGCTGTTGACCGTCGACTTCGCAGGCTTGGCCGAATTGTGCCGCCTGACCTTGAGGGCTGCCTGCTGATCAGCCTTGGCCTGGGCCAGCGTTCGACGAATCTCACCCTGGTCAAGCACATCCGTGGCAGTGTCCGTGCGGCCCTCATTCTTGGTCTGCCCAGGCCTGCCAGAGGTCCTGCTCTTGGTCAGACTGGCCGCCTGCTGACGACGCTGCCGGGCACGCCGCTGGGCCAAATTGCGCTCCCAGGCCCGAGCCTGGGCTGAAGCATGCGCGCCTGCCGCCAACACCACCATCACCAAGGCTAGAGGAATCAAAGTGAACCATGGGCTGTAGCCCAAGGGGAAAGAGAGCCCAGCCACCAGCAGGGTGACGACCAAGAGGACAAGGACCAGGATGCGACGACGGCGTATGGCCGCGCGGCGCAACTGTCTGATCTGCTTGATGCGCTGGGCCTGACTGCGCCGGTTGCCATCCTGCTGCCCTTGCTGCATGACCAACCCTTTCACCGTCCTCGACTGCCTGTCGCAGAACCTCATGCCGTCTTCCCGCCCCACCATGTGCAGGGAGGTGGAAAGCCTGTCCTGGCGATGCTCCGAGGCCCGCTTCATACCCTTGACGGTGCGAAACGGCAGCCAACCCAGCACCAGAATCACCGCAATCACCAAAACCACGATGCTGCTGAGTGATTCATAAACCATAGGTACTACGTTAGTTGACGGTATGCCCCAAGCGGCAAGTCAAACCCAGCGTGTCGACCATGTCCGTCGCAGGAGCTCACAGACGAGCCAGCAGATCCGGATCGAATTGGTCGCTGATCCAGGCAAAGGTCAGGTGGTCCCGCCACTGTCCGTTTACATACATGTAGCTATGGCGCAGCCCCTCCGGCTCCATGCCCAGCTTTTGGACTACACGCAGGGAGCGCTGGTTTTCAGGCAGAATCGCCACCTCCAGACGGTGCAGATGGGGCCCACTCCTGTCTGTGAATGCCCAGTCAGCCAGCATGGCCAGTGCCAGGGGTGCGAATCCGTGACCGATCCAATCCTGGTCCACCCAGTAGCCCACTGTCGCCGTGCACATGGACCCGTAGCGGATGGCACCTAGGGAAATCTGCCCCACGATGCCCTGGTGAAACTCCATAAGAAAGACCGCTGAAGTCCCCTCCTGCCGGGAACGCTCCAACTCCTGCATCCATTGGGCATAGGTCATTCCGGGTCCGTGGCGGGGATCCCCTGATTCCCATGGGGCCAGCCACTCACGATTCCTCCATCGGACCGCATTCCAGGCTGCCTGGTCACCATCGCGGATGGGCCTGAGCAGGAAGTCCCCATGGCCTGGGGGCGCAGTCAGACGATCAGGCAGATTCAATGCATGGTACGACCGGGCTCGGGAACCCTGCCAGACCTGGCGGAAGGTATGCAGAACCGACATGACTCCATATTCCCACCGAACGGTAGCCGAGGCGGGCATGCGTCCACTCGGGGAGAACTCCTGCTGGTAGAACTGAGGACATGGACGAGCAGGAACGCATCAATGCGGAAAAGCAGGATCGGCGCGGCCGGCTGCTTGAAGCCAGGCGGCGTATCGACCCGGCCCAATGTCTGGACGCAGGCCGCAAGCTGGCCGATCTGCTGGCCGTCCAGGTGCTTGCCAAGGTCGAACGCTCCCGAGGCGATCAGAGCCTGACCGTGGCTGCCTTTGCCTCCATTCGGGGAGAGATAGCCATGGACCCCAGCCTGGACCTCCTGCTGAGCCGGGGCCACCGGATGCTCATCCCCATGCTGGGCACGGGCACCCAAGTAGGTTGGGGATGCCTGCAATCAGAGCAGGATCTGGACGACATGAAGCGGATTCCCGGCTGGCGGCCGGACGAACCCGATATGTCGGCCCTGCCAGCGCAGGCCTTGGATCAGGCCGATCTGATTCTGGTGCCCGCACTGGCCATCGACCATGCCGGCATTCGTCTGGGTCGAGGCGGCGGCTGGTATGACCGGGCTTTGGCCCTGCGGGCAGAACAGACTTCAGTGGTGGGCATCTGCTGGCCTGGCGAATTCGTGGAAGACCCTCTGCCCCATCTGGACCATGACCTTCCTGTGGATGCCGTCCTGACGCCTGAAGGTTTCACGCCCACAGCCGCAGGTCTGTCACGAAGGCCCGGAGCGGACCATAATGGTGATGAATAAGACTGACGAGAGGCCCGGTGCCGATTCTTCTGGTCGAAGCCACCACTAGGATATTGGGTGTTGAACCAATCGTCGCGCGAACCGACCATCAGCGGAGGGAAAGAACGGTGCCCACCTATCATTATCGTTGCAAGAACTGCGGATACGACTTTACCAAGGAGCAGTCTTTCAACGACGAGCCCATCACCATCTGCCCCAAGTGCGGGCAGCAGCAGGTCCGCAAGGTCTTCTCCGCAGTGCCCATCGAGTTCAAGGGCCATGGTTTCTACCGGACCGATGGAGCCTCATCCTCATCCTCTTCAGGCTCCACAAGCAGCAAGTAGACCGAGAGGCACATTCGACCACATCGACCATGCAAACCCATATGCCTGCCAAATTCCTGACAGGCTGGGGGCATGGTCGATTTTTCCATCTTCAGCAACAAGGGCAAGCCTTCAGCAGCCGGATCCCTAATCCGCCGACGGCGGCTTTTTAAGCTGCGCCGTGCGGGAGCCGCCCTGGCATTGGGGCTGGCGGTTTTCTGCGCCCTGCAGATCCTGGTCCAGGCCCAGGGCCGCCTGTCCATACTGGTCGCCGCGCGACCTATTGCACGCGGATCAGCCATCGAACCTGGCATGGTCGAAACGCGAATCCTGCACGGCAGGGAACGGCTGCCTGGCCTGATCTCCTCATTTGGACAAGTACGTGGGCGGCGGCTGATGATCAGCCTGCACACAGGGCAACCGCTGACCACAGCCATGATCAGCAGCAGACCGGCACAGCCACCCGGGACCACCCCGGTGACCGTCCGCCTGGCCGACGATCCAGGAGACCTGCAGGCTGGTGACAAGGTGAATTTGCTGGCCTCGGGAGACTGCCCAACCGGTGCCGACACGCATTCCGCCCAGCCGAGTTCCCTACCACCCTCCGCGAGAGACCAGCCAGGTTCTGACAGCAAACCAGGGTTTTCCCATGTCCAGCAAGTCAACGGCCTGCAGACACCGACGCCCGGACAGACCCAAGGCGTTGGACGCTGCACGTTAGCCGAGCAGGCACTGGCTCTACAACCGGCACAGACCATCGCCAAAGATCGATCCGATCTGGAAGGCCGAGAGGGCAACCGGGTCCGGCAAACATCCCAGGCGGTCTTCGCCCTGGATGCCAGTCAGGCTCTGCTCCTGTTATCGCTGGATCCATCCACCCCGGTCATTGCCATCCGACCTGACAGAGCGTCCGCATCGACACCCTCCAATCATGTCGGAAAACCGAAACAATCCTGGGCCCGCGATAATGGAGGAAGAAGCAGGCATGGGCACTCCATGTCTCTTGTCAGCTACGGAAGGATGCAGAATGGCCTCGATCAACCAGGTGGCGGCCAAGGATACCGCCGAAGCAGTCCACAAAATCTCACAAATCAGCAACAAGGGTGTGCTGGGCGAATTCAAGCAGTTCATCTCGCGTGGATCCATGGTGGACATGGCCGTGGGCGTGGTCATGGGTTCGGCGGTGACCAGCGTGGTCAACGCCATCGTCAACAATCTGATCAGCCCACTGATCGCCATGATCTTCGGCAAACCGGACCTGTCGGGACTCCTGACCATCAGCTACCGGAACGCCACCATCTCCTTCGGTGCCATTCTGACGGCTCTGCTCAACTTCCTCTTGATCGCCATCGCCGTCTACTTCTGCATCATCATGCCCATCAACAAGTTGCGGCAGCTGAGCCGGGCGGCCTCGGGCATCAAGGACCAGCCCAACGCTCCCAGCCCCCAGGACCAGAGCCTGCAGCTGCTGCGCCAAATCGCCGACGACATCCACCAGTCGACAGGTGCAGACAGTCAACAGGCTGGAACCGGACTGCCCAAGAGTCAGGATTAGGACCGACAGTCAGTCGCCGCGCTCATTGGGGAAGAGCCCCCAGTGAGGCGGCAGTTCGCCCAGAATCCGTCGATCATCCCCATCAAGGCGATCCTGTGCACAGACACGGTCCTGGGGATCTTCCTCGGTGCCATCGACATCGAACCGTTCCTTGCCTGGACGAACCACCCGCCGATGCCGACGCCGACGCGGAGCCGCAGACTCACCGGTCTGGTTCCCCCGGTCCGGCTGATTATCCGCCATCAACGCGCCTGCTGGTAGATGTCGGCAAGGCGGGCAACGATCCTGTCGGCTTCCTTGTCGGGGTTGACAAAGGCCGAAACGCTCCAGACGGTCATGACCGACCAGCCAAGATACTGCAAATCCTCGGTGGTGAACCGATGACGCTCCCGGGTGGACTGGGTGTGCATGAACTCGGCATCGTCGGTCAGCACAGCCAAAGCATAGGGCTTGTTCTTGAGCCCCACCACCAGCGGAATTCTGGGCGCCTGGTCGTACCCGTAATCCAGGGCCACATCCAGCCCCCGGGTCCGCAGTCTCTGGGCCAGATCCCTGAAGAGCACATTGGTGGACTGCTCGGCTTGCTCGGGCCGGGCAGGTTCGGCATCGGGATGCTCAACCCAAGTCAACAGATCCTTGAGCAGACGCGGCCCCGGCTGGTGGATGCGGTCAGCCTCAAGATCATCGGCCGAGAATGCAGCGACGATGTCCAGATTCCGATCCGGCAGGACCAGAGCATCCAGCAACATACCCTTGCCCCCTTCGCCTTCCAGATCACCGAACTGCTGCAGAAGACGGCCGTGGGTTGTCTTGGCAAAGCCCAGAGTAAGGATTACGTCCGTGGCCCGGGCGCCACAGACCTCGTCAATGCCGACGATGCGTACATGCCGCAGGAACTTGGCGAAGACCCTGTCCTTGACCGCAGCCGACTTGAGTTCGGCCCCCAGCCTTGAGCGGTGGGTGGCCGACAGGGTGACCACAGTCAGCAGATAACTGTTCGGCACCAGGGAGAAGGATCCGGCCTTGCGTTTGAGCATTTCGACAACTGCGGCCACCTCCTGTTGGCTGGACTCTACCAGCCCAGTGGCCATGACAGGGACGCCGGCTCCCTCCACCCTGGTCAGGGTTACCCTGCCAGGCTCCCGGCAATCGGGGACAGGTGCCGACAAATCCCCATAGCCATGATCCTTCAGGAAGGTGTCCAGCCGAATCGAGCGGCGCGAGGGTCGGGCTTTGACGGTGACCGGAACCAGGTGGTCGACCAGCTGCAAGAGACCATCCGAGGTGATGGTAGGACGGTGCGCGATGACCGCCACCTGCCGGGCACGAGCCAGCACTGTCAGCACCTGGATGGAAGGCATATGGGCTCCCGCATCGATGATGACCGTGTCGGCCAGCTGTGTCGGATTGGTCCTGGTCGCCAGCGTGGCCGGAGTCGCGATGATGATGGGTTTGGCCGCCGACAGGATGCCGGGGTGGGCCTGCTGGAAGACCGCAAGGGAGGCGCCGGGGTTGCCGGCCAGCATGGTGTGCAGCTGATTGGCCTCCTGGGTGCGGGAGAAGAGCAGCTCGGACAGACGCTTTTCGCTCTCCTGGGCGACCATGGGCCCTACGCTGGCCACGTGCTGGGCATCCACCTGACTGAAGCGGTCGGCTGCGTTGGACAGGGCGGAACCGTCCTGGTTGGAGATGATCTGCGAGGAGCGCATGATGTCGTCGAAGACCGTGGTCCACCAAGCCAGCTGCAACTCGGCCCGTACCGCTTTGCCCTCGACCTGACGGTTGCGCAGGTCCTGGACAAGGTCCTGCAGCCCCGCCTTGCTGAATTCGCCCTCCAGGGCGCAGCGCTCAGGCAAGGTATCCAGGGCTGTATGGTCGTCAAAGAGCGCCTTGAGCCGCTCCTCCACCTTGTTCAAATCCATGGTCTCGAGATCGCCGCCGGCTGGAGTCGAGGCCAGAACGGTGTCCAGAGCCGTCATGTCGCGAATCAGGGATTCCTGGGTGTCGATGATGACGTCCAGCTTCGGCGGCAGGACCGGCCAGCCGCCGTGAGGAACGAAGGTCCGCCACTGCTCGGCCTGCTTGGAGACCACCACCAGCGACTCATGCAGATCCTCGACCTGCGCGCCGGGCCTGAGCAGGCTCTTGGCCTCCTTGACCAGACGTCGGCGTTCCCAGAATCCCAGATTGGTGCCATTGGCCTTGCGATCGGCCTTGGACTTGGTGGCCTCGATCATGGAGGGAATATCACGCTCGAAGATGGAAGGCTGGAAGACATCCAGGACCCGTCGCAGGTTCTTGAGGACCACCACCTGCCGCCCCCAATCCTTGACGGTGGCCGGCACGGGGAATCCGCAGGTCTCCACAGTGGATTTGACCTGTTCACGGGTGTCCGGCAGAAGCCGCTGCAGGAGGCGAACCACACGGGAGTACGCGTCCACAGCCTCGTTCTCGTTGACCAGAGTGGCGCCGAACCAAGGCGTGTCCTGTGGGCCGATGACGAACTCGCCCAGCTCGGCAGCCCTCTCCAGCTTGTCCGCCCAGGCATCCAGCTCGGGCTGCAGGTTGCGGGCCGTCGCCGCACCCAGGCGGACACGGGTGGCAGGATGCGTAGGCATGTTGGCGATGTTGGCCAGATTCTGAATGGTCTGGTAGGCCGAAACCCCCCAGCTGGAATCCACCCCATGCAGATCACCCAGGTAGCGGGTCAGCCGAGAGCGGACACCCACAAGCTCGTCAGCCACCTGATCGAAGTGTTCGCTGGCCTTGCCGGGTTTGAACCCCACTGCATCAATCAGCCGCTGGTCCAGGACCCGGCCAAGCTGATCGTCTGTCAGGTCAAGAGCCATGTCCGCCATCCCGGCGGCATCCAGACGATGCTGGAAGCGTCGCTTCTCCTCCACCACGCAGGGCACATAGAGCACGGTCCTGCCGGCAGTGACGCAGCGCGAGGCGATGGCCAGAGCATCGTCAGCGCTGTGGCGGCCGGTCTGTTCATCGACAAGCACACTGTGTCCGGTCGCCACCAGCTGGGCGGCATAACGGACCTGGTTGTCGACGTCTCCGGCCTCGAACTCGCTGTGGGGGTCAGCATCAAAGGGGCTGTAGTCGGGCACTGGTCCGCCCTTGAGCCGCTCCGAGGCAGCCTGGTCGCCAGCCAAGGCATCCAGCAGATCGTTGCCGGTGGACCCGGCGGTCATCCGGTCCAGAATCCGAAGGCTCTCGCCCAGCAACTGGGCGGATGGCTCGATAAAGCACCCAAGAACGATTTTCCGTTCAATGGTGAAGTCGCTGATATGCGGCGTAATCAGGGCCGTCATGTCCTTGAACAGTGAAGAAGTTTCGGGGGTGCCGCCCTGATAGTGGGAGGCGGAAAACAGGCGGTCCGGGTCCAGGGTGATGCCCCGCTCACGCATGGCCGAAATCAGGGCAGGATTAAGGTCCACCTTGCCTGTGAACCTGATGGAGGATCTGGAGGCCCCCTGTGTGCTCTCGTCGATACGCACGGGATAGAGCAGTACAGGCATATCGCGCCCCTGCCAGGCAGCCACTCCCACCACCATGGAAAGCTGGGCGAAACCACTGGCACGCTCCTTGGCGGCTTGATCGTCCAGAACCCGCTCCATGCGCCGGTGAGCCGCGCGTAGCATACCCCGGTCTCGGAAGAGCGCATCCAGATGAACCTGGCCACTGGCGAAGAGCTGGGCGATGCCTGAAGGATGCGCATGGGTCAGGTCCATCTGCGCCGCCAGCTGCGACACATTCTCCAAGGGGGTCAGGCCCACCTGGTTCTGGTAATCCTGGCGCCATCCCCGGATTCGCTCCAGTGGAGTCAACGGGGCCTTGACCTCTTCTGCGGCGCGGTCGGAGGAGGAGCCGGCCGTTGATGCCTGTGCATCTTCAGCCCGTTTCTCCTCTTCCGATCCCCCGGTGCTCATTACCGTCTCGCTCATCCGTCCACTCACTTCCGCACGGCGTTCAGATATTCGTGATACCCGTCATTGTTGCGCAGGGCCGCGTCGATGTCCTGGTCGCCCTGAGCCTCCAACCAGGCGTACAGATCATCATAGAGGGCCGGGTTCATCGCCAGGAAAGGCAGCAGCTGCCGATGCTTGGCCATGGCGAACTGCAGGGCGAAGTCCCCGGTACGCTTGGCATCATCGGAGCTCATCCCGTCCACCACGATGGCCTCCTGGCCACGGTCATAGTCCCCCTTGGAGACCCGCTCGAAGACGGATCCGGGCTCGAAGGCCGGCTGATAACGCTGGTCATCACCCTGCTTATCCGCTGGCTGGGGACGCCGGGCCTGATCTGATTCCTTCTTGGACAGGCGGGCCAGCTCCACGGCTCCCAGCGGGGTGAACCCCTGGGCCGAGCCCGGTTCGCCCCTCCGGCCTTGCCGTGACTGGCCGTCTGCATAGCCGCTGCGGCCGGAAGCCGCACGATCGTCATGATGACCACGATTGTCACGGACGTCATGGGCATCGCCGGCATCCTGGTTGTAGTGGTTCTGATCAGAAGCGGATTCGGGGGAACGTGATCGGCGAGCATCCGCGAAAAGGTCACGGTCGACAGGCCGGCTGTCCTCCTCCTGGGTGCCGACCAGAGGCAGGCCCTGCTCGGATTCATGCTCCTGCCATGGCAGAGGCCGACGAGCTTCGCCACGAGCGCCCTGGGCCTGGAAGTCACCTGCACGCCGGTCACCCTGGCGGTCTTCGAATGCCCTGTCATCCGGCTGGTCGGCATAGACCCTGCGACGGTCCGATCCCTGACCATCCGCTGAGCCTGCATCGACCGGCCCCCTGTCAGCCTGGCTATGCTCGATTGGATCAGAATCGTCAGAATGCCGCGCTTGCGAGCCCCGCGAATCCGCGGGCTGCGACGGATTGTCCCGCGAGTCGCGAGCGACTGAGACAGACCCGGGACGATCCTGAGAAGCGCCGTTGACCTCTTGGGAAGAATCGGCTGTCTTGGCGGCACCCAGGGCCATATCGTGAAGGGCAGTGACCCTGTTGCGGACCCCGTCGGCCTTGAAGATGCCAGTGGGCTCGCCGGCGCGCATGTCCAGAATGTCGTCGACGGACATCTCAGCTGCATCAGGCTCCACCATGCCCCGGGGCTGCGTGGAGTATGAGAAGAGGTCGGGCACCCGGGTCGAAGGATCGGTCTTATCTTCTTCAGGATTGCTGATGCGCACGAAGTCGACAGGGACATCACCGAATTGGAAACGAGCCGAACTGCTGGACAGGGGGAAGTCGGCATCCACAGGCAACCTGACCAGGGATCCGTCGGACTGGATCAGATAGGACCCGTTGGTGGAACCCATGTCGCGCAGGGTGGCCAGACCGTCCTGGTCGACGGCGAAAATGGCATGTCGCTTGGACATGGATTTAGTCTGATCGGGCACCTCCAGACGACGCCGACCGTCATCGGCCAGCGGACGCAGGGGCTTGCGGCCGATCTCGACGGTCTCGCCAGGCTTGAGCCGGGTCTCTTCCGCCCCATTAAACTTGATTATCCACACCTGCCCCGGTCGCCGATCGTCACTCACGTTTTCGACCTCCCAAATCTGCAGCCGCCTTCACTCGGTACTATCGCCTATTCTGTCATGAAACCCAGAGATAGGATTGATTGCGTGCCGAATTAACCGATAAAGGACACATGAAAGACTGGCAGGCATGCCGGTGCAGCGAACCCTCCCCTCAGGCAAGGCTTTGGCAACGAAGCGATTGACTGGATCAACAAGAAACGGCGGCCGCCCTTGCTCTGGGCACAACCATCAGAGTCAAGCAACGGCCGCCGTCATCGGATCAGTCCTGGCCGTCCTCTCCCTCGTCGTGGTCGTCGTCTGGGTGCGGAGTCATATGGACGACGAATTGGTCATCCTCGGGCACCGTGCTGCGGTTGAGACGATCGGAGTCTGACATGTGGCAGGAAACAGTCCCGAAAGCCGGCACGCTTACCGGTCGCCAGTTGGCGCCCCAGCCATTGACGGTCAGGGCCGCCTGGATGGGCTCTCCGGTCGGATTGTAGAGGATGACGCTGAGCTCGCCGTCGTCGCGAACGAAGGCGACCGAACCCAGACCGCCGGTCCGGCCATCTAGGGTGTGGCTGGTGGAGGCCACCCTGCGAGCGCCGACCGGCACATCCTGTCCGAAATTACGAAGCATGAAGTATTCCAGATTGCGTTTGATCCCGCCGGTTCGGGAATCGACGGTGATGACCCCGCGCCGGCCCATGGTTCGCGCCCAACTGGGCAGACCCTGCTCATCCAGGGCCAGATTCCATAGGTCGATCATGCCCACGCCCTGGCGGACCAGTCCGATGCCGATCTCCCCGAACATGACATGGCTGGCCTCGTCCACCTGCTCGTCCAACATGCAACGGCGCTCACTCATGACCGAGCGCCATCCGGGGAACTGCCTGGTGGCGTTCACGACCCACTTGGGCAGACCGGAGTATGTGTGCATGGCAGTCCCGGCGAAGCTCAGGGCCTCCACAGGGGTCATATAGTCGCTGACCGGGCGGCTGAAGAACCTCAATCCATCATCCCCGAAGAAGATCTCCACTTCGGGGAAGCTACGGTCCAGCGCCGGACGCAGGTAGTCCACGCCCCAACGCACCAGCTGTTCAGGGGTCCAAATCGTCATGGGCCAGGGCGGATTGTTGGAGGGCTCGTTCTGCATGGTCACTGCCGAGATGGGAATCCCCAGCTTCTGGTAGGCCTCGATGAAGCGCACGAAATAGCGGGCATAGGCGGCATCGACCGTGTCACGTGGACGGTAGCCATTGCCGCAGTATTGCCCCAGCCTCAGACGTCCAGCCCCGTCCAGCCGACCACTGTCCTTCATCCAAGCGGGTGCGCTCCAGGGCGAAGCCAGAATCCGCACGCCCGGGTTGATGGCCATGATCTCCTGAAGGACGGGGACCACATACTTCATGTCTTTGGTGGCCTCGGGCGTGCCCGGCTTCCCCTGCCCAATGGAGAAGTAGGTCATGCCCGAATCCGACATCACCCCATCGGGCAGATCATCATAGGAGTAGTAGCGCTGGCTGGAGAAGTCGCAGGACCCCATGGAGATCCTCAAGGTGGACAGGCCCGCCTGAGCCGGGTCGAAGAGCTCGGTCAGAATCCGATGACGTTGGTCGGCATCCATGGCCGTCATGAACAGGTAGGCACTGGAGTCCGTCAGAGCAGCGCCGGCCCCCTCCCAGTACTGATAGCGTCTGGTTGGATCGATGACGATGGGGACGGCTGCGCCGGGCCCAGTTGTCGTCTCCGGGGTCGCTATAGGTTCTCGCCGCTGGGACAGGTCCCCTGCGGTTGCGGTCCAAATCTCCTCCATAATCGTATTTCTCCTTCCGCCGGGCTCTTTCCCAGTTTGCAGAATCCGAGCCTCAGTCCTGTCCGGGAGCCTTGTCATCCACGGTGTACTCAGGCAATTGCAGAGCGAAGTCCTCATCCTCGGGTACGGCCGAATCATTGATCCGCTCGCCCGTCGTCGCGTGCATGGTCACGGTCCCCCATGCAGGCACAGTCACGCTCTGCCAACGGTCCCCCCAACCGTTGACAGTGACAGCCGCCTTGACTGGCTTGCCCGTGGGGTTGTAGATATGTGCGGCGATGGATCCATCCGGCGCCAGGAAGGCCACGGAGCCCAGCGAGCCGCTCCAGCCGTCCGGAGTGTAGTTGCTGGAGTCGATCACTACCGAACCTGGCTCCACGTCCTGGCCGAAGCTGCGGAGCATGAAATACTCCAGGTTCCTGCGGACCTTGCCGCTGCCATGATCGATGGTGACCACCCCGCGTCTGCCGTCGGCACCGATCTGGTTGGGCAGCCCCCGCTCGTCCAGGGCCATGTTCCACAGGGTGATAAAGGAAGAGCCATGGCGGACCAGCCAGTTGCCAATGACACCGGACATGATGTGAGCAGCATCCTCGGGGGTCTGGTTCAGCATGCAGCGACGTTCGGTCATGCCGTAGATCCACTGTGGATAGACCCGGTTGGCATAGTCCAGATTCGGGTAGTCGTTGTCGTAGGTATGCAAGGTCAGACCATCGATGGAGCGGGCCTGCTCGGCGGTGACATCCTTGTCGACCGGTCCGGTCAGGCAGTGCGCCGAGTCATCGTTGATGAAGATGCGCACCTGAGCGTGCCGACGGTCCAGCACAGGCCGTAGGAAGCGGTGGGCGAAGTCGGCCTGCTGGGCCAGAGTCCAGGTCATGGCTGGCCATGGGGCGGCGTTTGAGGGTTCGTTTTGCACAGTGACCGCCCATATAGGGATGCCTATGGCTTCCATCTCGTCGATGTAGCGGGCGAAGTAACGGGCATAGACCCCCTCTATGGAATCCTCAAGCGGATCATAGCCGTTGCCGGTCCACTCGCCGAAGCGCAGGTGACCGCCCATGCACAGGTGACCGGTGTTCTTCATCCAGGCCGGGGCGCTCCAGGGCGAGGCGATGATTTTCACGGCAGGATTGATGGACAGAATCTCCTGGACTACAGGAATGATGTACTTGTAGTCCTTGGTGGCGTCCGGAGCGCCAGACTCGCCCTCACCCAGGGAGAACCTGGTCAGATCCCTGTCATGCTCCCCGTAGGGGATGTCATCGTAGGTGTAGTAGGGCTGGGAGGACGGCTCGCAGGAGCCCAACGGGATGCGGATGACCGAGAAGCCGCCCTTGTCAGGGTTGAACATGTCGTCCAGAAGGACATGCCTTTGCTGCGCGGATTGGCTGCCCCAGATCAACGAGGCCGCGGCATCGGTGATTGCGGCTCCGGCACCGATCCAGGGCTGATGGCGCTGGCAGGGATCGATGACGATGGGCATGGCGCCCCTGGGCTTCTCCCCCATTGGAGGGGCCTGCAGGGGCCTGCGTCGATCGGTCAGATCTCCGGAGGTCACGGTCCAGAACTGGTTGGTGAAGGTGATGGTCATGATTGCTCTCTCGTTGTCATATCTGGGCATCGGCGTCACGGTCGATAGGACAGAGCCTTAGCTTAGCTGCGGTTTCAATCATGAAAAAAATGTTGCAATCTATTGCAATCGTTCCAACTATATGGCCGTCCCCATGCCGCTGAGTGGCCGAAACTGCGTCCACAGGGGCAGAGGGGAACAAACACATATACTCCGGTGAAAATCGGCTCAGCACGGGGCAGCGCAACCACCCTTGCGCGCAGGTCTGACAAGATATAGGAAAAGCCCCGCGCTGTCGATGACAGCACAGGGCTTTCCAGCATGCAAGGGCTCAGAAAGAGCCGATGACTACTTGAGCTCGACGGTGGCGCCGGCCTCTTCCAGCTGGGCCTTGGCCTTGTCGGCGTCTTCCTTCTTGGCGCCTTCCAGGACGGCCTTGGGGGCACCGTCAACCAGAGCCTTGGCATCGGCCAGGCCCAGGTTGGTGATGGCCTTGACGGCCTTGATGACCTGGATCTTCTTGTCGCCGATGGCGGAGAGGACGACGTCGAACTCGGTCTTCTCCTCCTCAGCCGGAGCAGCAGCACCGGGGGCGGCAGCGGCCACGGCCACAGGGGCGGAGGCCTCAACATCGAACTCGTCCTCGAACTTCTTGACGAAGTCGGACAGCTCGACCAGGGTCATTTCCTTGAACGCGTCGATGAGCTCGTCAGCGGAGAGCTTGGCCATAATGGCTTCCTTTCATTTGTGGCGACCGGCATTGACTGGTAGGCCGATCACCGAACATCTTTTTTTGTGTTTGCCGTATGAATCCGGGCCGATGGCCGTGGACTCAGGCGGCCTTTTCCTGCTTCTCGCGCAGGGCGTCGAACGTGCGCACTGCCTTGGTAGGCACAGCGACGAACAGGTTGGCGGCCTTGGACATGGTGCCCTTGAGCGCGCCGGCCATCCGGGAGAGCAGAACATCGCGGGATTCCAGATCCGCGATCTTCTCCATGGCATCCGCGTCAGCAACAGCTCCATCGATGAAGCCGCCCTTGACGATCAGTGCCGGGTTGTCCTTGGCGAAATCACGCAGCGTCTTGGCGGCATTGACGTAATCACCCTTGACGAAGGTGATGGCGCAGGGGCCGGCAAGCATCTCATCGAGACCTTCGATTCCAGCCTCTTTGGCCGCAATCCGGGCTAGCGTGTTCTTCGCCACATTGTAGGAAGTATCGCGGCCTAGCTTGTTTCGCAGATCGGCGACCTGCGGAACACTGAGCCCGCGGTACTCGGTGAGGATGATGGCATCGGCGTCACGGAACTTGTCCGTCAGCCTGGCGACAGCCTCTTCCTTTTCGGGCCTTTTCATGGCGTTCCTTCCTAGACAGACCTCTGGAGGGAGCCGGACGACCGAGCATGACAGGCAAAAAGAAAGCCCTACCGACAGGCAGAGCGGAAAACAGGTCGTAAGGACCGATCTGAAACTCAACCTGTGCTGGCTCGATCAACCGAACTTAGGAGACCCAAGGGTCCCGACCAACGGTCTTTGGTATGCAAAGGGTAATAATACACAGTTCGGCTGCGGCCGTCAAATCCGCAGACGCCCCAAGCTCGGCATCAGTCAGATCCGAAGGCTGCAGGACTGCGGCGGATTCATGGTACACAAACCTCAGCGGGCGCGACCAATCAGCTCGCAGGCCCACGGGCGCCGAGCCACACGCCCATGGGCTTCTTATCGATCTAGGCTCAAAGCTCACGCACGATGCCCAGCACCAGCCTGGCGGCCGTGTCGGCATATTCGGAGATGTCAAACTCCCGGAAGACCTCGTAGTCGGTGTCGGCGTTGTCGCTCAGAGCGCGGATGACCAGGGCCGGGACCTTGTTGCGGGCCGCCACGTGGCAGACGGCAGCCCCCTCCATCTCGACCGCATCAGCCCCGGTCTGCTCCTTGACCTGGGCAATCTTCTCCGAGTTGTCCACAAAGTAGTTGCCTGTGGCAATGGTGCCGACGATGTGCTTGAGCCCCATGGCATCCAGAGTCCGGCTTGCCAGATCCAGCAGGTGGGGGTCCGAGTGAAACTCCTCGGTGCCGGGTGCCGACTGGGCCACCAACCGCATGTCCGTGTCCAAATAACGCAGGGTGCCTCCAAGAACCACGTCGTTGATGTGCAGGTCCTTGTTCAGGTTGCCGGCAATGCCGGAGAAGATGACGGCCCTGGGATGGAAGGCATCAATCAGATACTGCGTGGTGGCGGCGATGTTGACAGTACCCATGCCGCCCACTGTGGCAGCCAGTCGAACCGGGCCCTGCGACCCATCAAGGGTGCCACATATGACTTTCAGTCCAGCATCACTGGCGTGCGGATCCTGATCCGCCTGCTTCAGGCCTTGGCCAATCAGGGCCACTTCCTCGTCCATGGCTCCTATGACGACAACCGGCCGTCGATCTTCACCCTCCAGGGAACCGTCCGTTTCACTCATGCCTGACTCCTTATCCATGATTTCACCCGCGACTGCGGCCCGACCAGCCTACTGCAGGCCGTAAGTCAACGAGCCGTGCTGCGACGACGGTCCACTGCCTGTGCCAGTTCCTCCAGCAGATCCTCAGTGTCGGGCCAGGAGATGCAGCGGTCGGTGATCGAGCACCCGTAGACCAGTTGGTCCAGCGGGGCCGGCTTCTGATTGCCGCCACGTATGAAACTCTCCATCATCAGCCCGGTAAAGCCCTCCTCGCCGTCGCCTATCCGCTGGGCCAACTCATGGACAACCTGGATCTGACGCCGCTCATCCTTGCCGGAATTGCCATGGGAGGCATCGATGAGCAGTCCGTGGGCGGCCGCGCTGTCCTTGGGCATGCGCTGGCGAAGCACGGCAAGGGCCGCCCGCACCGAATCCTGATCGTAGTTGGGGCCGGACTTGGAGCCACGAAGGACCAGATGGCAGTCGGGATTGCCCATGGTCGCTACGGCTGCGGCCTGACCCTCGTGGTCTATTCCAAAGAAGGTGTGGCGCTGAGAGGCCGCATAGCAGGAGTCAATGGCCACATCCACGCTGCCGTCCGTGGCGTTCTTGAAGCCAATGGGCATGGACATGCCGCTGGCCAGCTGCCGATGGACCTGGCTCTCCGTGTTCCGAGCACCGATGGCCCCCCAGCTGACCGCATCAGAAATGTACTGGGGCGATGTGGGCTCAAGGAATTCCGTGGCCGCCGGAAGCCCGGTGTCCAGCACACCCAGCAGGATGCGCCGTGCCAGGACCAGGCCCTTCTGAATGTTGTGGCTGCCATCCAGGTCGGGGTCGTTGATCAGCCCCTTCCAGCCGACCGTGGTCCGGGGCTTCTCGAAGTAGACCCGCATGACGATCAGCAGCCGATCCTTCAACCGCTCATTGACGGCCGACAGACGACGGGCATAGTCCAACGCGGCATCGGGGTCATGGATGGAGCAGGGGCCCACAATGACCAGCAACCTATCGTCCCGCCCATGCAGACAGTCCACAATCTCCTGCCGGGAGCGGATGACCAGGTCCTTGGCCGGTCCATCCAAGGGGTATCGGGTCAGCATCTGCGCGGGCGAAGGCAGGCGGTCAAGCTCAAAGACCCGCCTGTTGACGATCCTGCCTATGCCTACCTCGTCCTCCCATCTGGGCAGGTTCCCGGTCTGCAAGGGGTTGACGCCGGCCGCCAGCGCCTTGTGCACCAGTTCAACCTCGTAGGCCTTGCTGGGTCGGGGCAGAGGCTCCTGTGGCTCATCCTTCATCCCACTCATGCCTTCTTCCTTTCCCGACGGGCTTGCACGGCATCGGCCAGGATCTGCAGCAGTTCCTCGGTCCTATCCCAGGCAATGCAGGCATCGGTGACGGACCGGCCGAAGACCAGCTGATCCAGTGGAGCCGGTTTCTGGTGACCGCCCTCAAGAAAACTCTCCATCATGATGCCCGACAGACCCTGCTCGCCCTTGGCGAGACGGTCTGCCAGCTCCTCGACCACCCGGGCCTCACGTACGGGGTCCTTGCCGCAGTTGCCATGGGCTGCGTCCACAATCAGACCTTGGCAGGCACCAGGACCCAGCGGCGCCTGATGCATGACCTCCAGGGCGGACCTGACGGATTCCGCATCGTAATTGGGGCCATGACTGGAACCACGCAGAATAATGTGGCAGTCGGGGTTGCCCCTGGTCTCGGCGGCGATGACATGGCCGTCCAGGTTGATGGACAGGAAGTGATGCTCGGATGCCGCAGCCAGACAGGAATCGACCGCAGCCTCTACACTGCCCTCGGTCGAGTTCTTGAAGCCCATGGGCATGGACATGCCGCTGGCCAGCTCCCTGTGGACCTGACTCTCCGTGTTCCGAGCGCCGATGGCCCCCCAGCTGACCGCGTCGGAAAGATACTGTGGGGTGATGGGATCCAGCCATTCCGTGGCAGCCGGAATCCCCTGGCCCAGGACCTGCCAGAGCACCTGGCGGGCCAGGCGGATCCCCTTGCGAATGTTGAATGTTCCGTCCAGGTCGGGGTCGTTGATCAGGCCCTTCCAGCCGACCGTGGTCCGGGGCTTCTCGAAGTAGACCCGCATGACAATAAGGAGCCGATCCTTCAACCGCTCATTGACGGCCGACAGACGACGGGCGTACTCCAGAGCAGCCTCCGGGTCGTGGATGGAGCAGGGGCCGGTGATGACCAGCAACCGGTCGTCCCGCCCATGCAGAACATCGCGAATGGCTTGGCGGGAGTCCCGGACCAGTTCCATACGCTTCGAATCCAGGGGCCGCGAGCGCAGAAAGACCCTGGGTGCCGGGATGGGATCCAGCTGACGAATATTGACATCCACTGTCTCGGGAAAGACGGCCGTATCGGCAAAATACTGCCGCCCCTCTTCCGGGATGATATCCGGTTCCTTGACGAATGCCACGGTCGCTCTCCTCTCTGTCGCGCTACGACGATCATGCCCGAATTGCTTATGACCGCCCACATCCGGGCCAATGTGGACGGTCCTTTCCCGCGACCCTTATAGGCCACGGGAGCGAACAGTTAGATAGGTAAGCTCAGGCCAAGGCACCCATGGGGTCCCAGGCGGGCAGCATGATGGCCTCCTGGTCGAAGGCCTGGCGATACTCCTCGGACAGCATGGATTTGGGCACGGCCACCTCGTAGACATACTGGCTGAACCAGTCGTCGCTCATGGTGAAGTAGCCCTTGTTGGCGATATCCCCGCCCCAGGAGTTCTCCACCCGCCAGCGGTTGGTGGTCCGGCCGTCATCGGCCACATCCACGCCCACGAATGCCATGGCATGGTTCTGGGCCGAATCGCCGAAGCGCACCCGCTGCTCCTTGTCCATGTTGAAGTCCACACCGTAGACCCGGCCGTACTCGAACAGGTCGGTGGCCCACTGACCGGCCTTGCGGTCCATCATGGGGTGGCAGTCGGCGCCGAACCAGACCGGCAGACCCTGCTCGCTCATCAGACGACGGGCGCAGTCCTTCATGACCTCCACCGGGACGTTCAGGTACTCAGTGGGATCGCCGCCAGCCACGTTGCCCAGGTGCTCGATGCCGATCTTGCGGCCCTTGGGATGCTCGGGGCGCGGATCGTCGACCAGGCAGACATAGTCCTCAAGCCCGGCATTCACGTAGCGCTTCCAGAACTCCTGCGGGGTGATCCGCCCATCACGGTGGAAGACGCCGTCCTTGTCGGTCCACTCCCAGTCGAAGCTGGTGGGCGGAGTGCCCAGGTGAATGGTCAGAATACGGTGACCGGCCTCCAGGGTCCGGTCGATGATCTCGTCGATGCCGTCCGGGTTGGCCACCATGTGAGCCGTGGCCTGGTGAAGCAGACGACGCAGCTGATCGTTCATCTGGCTGGTGTTCTGGGAGGAGGCAGTCTCGGGATAGTACTGCTTGGGCACTGCGCCGTACTTCTTATAGATGTTCATGGCCATGATCCACTGGCCGCCATCGCCCATGACATCGCCCATCAGGAAGCGCATGAGCTGGGAGTCGACGGGCTCGCCGGCACGCACCAGAGCCGCCACGTCGCGCAGGAAGTAGTTGACGCGCTCAAGCTTGTCGTAGTACATGGCGTAGTTCTGGGACAGCTCGAAATCGCCCATCGGGTTGGCGGTGCTTTTGCCGTCAATGTTCAGAGCCTTGCGGGCCACGAATCGGGCTACATTCAGCGAGCTGAAGAGCCAGCAACGGCCGGAGTGCGCCTGCGAGGTGACCGTGCCATTGTCGATGCTGACCGAAAATCGGTGCTGGAGCAGGCGGGAGCGATTATAGTTGTGGGCCACTTCGTCAATGCCTACCTGAGTGACGGCGTTCATGGCGACGTGGTTGGCCTCGCGCTCGTCGAAGGCGGTGCGCAGGCCCTCCAAACGGGTCTGATCCAGTGGTGTCAGTGCTGATGTCATACGGTCTGTCCTTGTTTCCTTTCATGCGGATGTATCTGCATCCCTGCATCCAGCATAGCGGGAATTGGTCATCGAGGGTTCGCCTGGAGGAGGATGTGGACAACTGTACCTTGTCAAGCCAGGGAGAAGCGCTGGGCTGCATTGACCACGGCCAGGACCATCAGGACAGCCAGCCCGAGGGAGATCCAGCCCTTATAGGTTCCGTGGCGTGAACGATTGGCGCGCAGGTAGTCTGCCAGCTGTCCCCGAATCAGCCAGAGGACGACCAGTCCGCCAACCAAGCCCAGAAGGGTCATACCCTGGTTGATCATCGTGCCGGTGCGGGCCGGCACCGTCTGGGTCAGCCACATCATGGCGTCAGCAAGGATCAGGTTGTTGAAGATATGCAGAGCCATGGACCAGAGGATGGAGTATTCCATGGCGATGAAACCCAGGATCAGACCCAGCAGGAAGGTGAACACGCTCTGGGTGATGTCTCCGTGCAGGCAGGCGAAGATAAAGGAGGAGGTGACGATGGCGAAGGTCCGACCGTAGGGTCTGAGCCTGCCCATGACCACGCCGCGTAGCAGGAACTCCTCGACGACGGGGACCAGGATGGCCGTGTCCAGGGGCGACAGGAACCCATGCTGGCCCGCCGCGATCTGGGAAGTTGTTGAATGGTAGACCAGCCCCAGGGCCTGGGATCCCTGGTTGACCACCCAGGTGAAGCCCGTCTCGATGCTGCTGGCCAGCATGATCAGCAGGATGGCCCCGATCAGCACGGCCGGGCCGGGATTGGTCTGAGCCTTGTACCCTACAGGGTTGGAGCCACGGCCGAGCAGGTCCTGGCCACGGGTGCCGAAGAGGAAGACCAGCATGACCAGATCGCCCAGCAGATCGGCCAGCCCTGGCTGGCGGGCAATTCCCAGGGCTGCGGCCACCGAGGGCAAATTCAGAACTCCCGCAATCAGGTTGGCCACCACCAGATACACCAGGGCATAGAGGGATTGCAGATCCACCCCACGACGAACCTGGGCGATCCATGAGCGTGCGGGTCCTGGAGATGCGCCCGATCCTCCCCGTCTTCCCGCATCCGCCTCGGTCGAATCCGTGACGGACGAATCTGATGATGACTGATTTGGCTGCTGCATGATGCTCTCCCAATCCCGTGACCCTTGCCTGCACCTCTTCACCATCGACTCTAGGCCAGAGCAAGGGTTGGAATCGAGATTGACGCCCGCGCCCGTTTCGACATGCGGCCAGGCAACTTCCAGGCAAAACAGAGGCCGGGTCGCAGACCATGCCTGCAACCCGGCCCTGTTGAATTACCGATGTTCCCTAATCAGTCACGATCTGTTGGGTGCACGTCATCGTTGATGGGCGGAATGACCGTAGTCTCCTGGTCGGTGACCGCCTTCTCCACCTGTCCATCCTTGGCCTGGACCGGCGCATCATCGGCCTGGCCGGATGCACCGGGCAGGACGCTCGGGGCCGGGGAGGGCAGAACCTGAGTGGGCATATTGGCCGAGGAACGGACAGTCACGGCCGCGTTGGCCTTATCCTCTGAATTGCTGGTGGAATCAGTTGCCGCGTCATCAGCTGTCAGGTCATCGGCCGGCTGGCCCACTGCGACCTGATCGATCGAAGTCCGAGTGGCTTCCTCCTGGGTGTCGGTGACGGGCTGGCCGACACCTTCATCCTCGCTTTCGGCATTTGGGGCTGGAGCCGGCAACGGATCCGCGGCAGGTACAGCGTTGACCACGGGTACGCTGGGCGCCTGCCCCTCGTCCTGGTCACTGACCACAGCCTCATCGTGGAAGCCGTCGAAGTTGCCGAAGGACTTGGAGAAGATGTTCCGCAGCTCGTCGACCCGGGAGGTGATGGTGGCTTCACGGTGCTGCAGCTTGGTGATGTGGTCCTTGAGTCCGTCCAGCTCAGCCTGGGCGGCCTTGCGATGGGCCTCGACTTCATCCTGGGCGCGCTGCTTGGCCTCCTCCAGCAGCTGGCTGGCCTTGCGCTCGGACTCCTCACGCTTGAAGGAGGCGAACGAGTCGGCATCCTTGCGGGTGGCCTTGGCCTGTTCAATCAGCTCCTGGGACTCCTTCTCGGTCTTGACCCGCCGTTCCTCAAGGCTCTTGAGCAGCTCGCCCACCTTCTTGGTGGCATCCTCCTGCTGGGCGGCGATGTCGGAGCGGACCTGCTCGGCCTCGGCGTTGACCTTGGCCATGGTCTCGGCACTGGTGACCTTGGACTCGTCCACAATCTGCTGGGCCTCGGACTTGGCCTTGTCGGTGATCTCCGAAGCCTGCCTGCGGGCATCATTCAGGCTCTTGGAGACCTGCTCGCGCACGTCGGCCAGCTTCTTGTTGGCCTCGGCCAGGGCCTTCTGAATCTGATCGTTGGCATCCTTCTTGAGCTTGGCGATCTCCTCGTCGCTCTTGCGCCGCTTGTCGGCGATCTCCTTGGCGGCCTTGGCCTTCTGCTCGGACAGCTCCTTGTCCTGGGTGGCCTTGCTGGTGGCCAGTCGCTTCTCATGCTCCTCGCGGGAGTTCTGCAGCTCCAGATCCAGGGCCTGGCGACGTTCGGCCACGACCTTGTCGGCTGCTGACTTGCTCTGCTCGCTCTGCTGCTTGGCGGTGGTGGTGACGGTCCTGGCTTCGTCATTGGCGGCTTCGACGATAGATTTGGCCTTGGCATTGGCCTCGTCCACGATGTGCTTGGCTTCAAGCTGGGCCTCGTTGACCAGGGTCGTCGCCTTCTCCTGGGCGGAGGTCTTAGTGGATGCCGCATCCTGCTTGGCGCGGTTGAGCAGCTCGGTGCTGGTCTGCTCGGCCGAGGCCAGCAGCTGCTGGGCGTTGGCCCCAAGGGAGGCGAAGGAGTTGCGCGGCTGTTCGACCTTGCGTGACTTGGCCTCCTGAAGTTCCGCCTCCAGCTTCAGAATGCGATCATCGTCAGCCTTGATCTGCTGACGCAACCGGGCCAGATTGCTCCGCGAGGCCGCCAGGGTCTGGTCGACCCGCTCCTTGTCATAGCCTCGCAGGACAACGGGAAACTGATCTTCGGCCATGGAAACACTCCTCTTCGCCACCAGGACATGCCGGCCCGTGACAAGAATGTCTTCGGTCCGGTGAATTTACCTCGACTCTACCCCATGACAGGCCGGAATTCGCCGTCTGACCTGCCGCCGACACATTGGCCTTACATACGGGTCTCAGGCAATAAGAATAGGGCTGGAGGAGGGCCTGCGGTAGTAGCGAATGGTCTCATTGACCACCTCGCGCACAGCCTGTATCTGCTGATCCAGGGGCAGGCCGCACTCCTGACCGCCGTTTTCATTGACCAGGGGAAGGCTGACGAACCCGGCCAGGACATCCTTGTGTCCTGCAGCCCATGCCAGCAGATTGTAGAAGAGTGCGTTGCAGACGTAGGTGCCCGCGTCCGAGCTCAGCGTGGCAGGGATGCCGCAGGTGCCGAAGTCGTGCAGGATGGCCCTCAGCGGCAGTCGGGTCCAGTAGGCGGCCGGACCCTGGGGATCGATGGGCTGGCGGCTGGTCTGGCGGACGGTATCCTGAGGCTCCTGCTCCCCTAAGTTCTCACGGTCGTCAGCGTCGTCCTCCTTGAGGTTGACGGCGCAGCGCTCCATGGCGATGCCGCGAGCCCGACGCTTGAGCCCTGTGGCAATGATGATATCGGGATGCACCCGCTCTATGGCCTCATGCAGTATGGGCCAGGCCTTGGCGAAGCTGACAGGCATGGTGACGGAGGAAATAGCCAGGTCCACGCCCTCCAAGGGGTCCTCCTCGGTGGGGCCGACAGGGCGCATGCCCTCCATGCCATGCTCGGCCAGAGCCTGTGAGACCTGGTAGGAGGGGTTGACGTCAACACCCTGGTAATGGTCGTATCCGGCGACGATGACCTTGATCTGCTCCATGTGCCCCATGGTACACAGGGCTTCACCCCGCCAGGGAGCGCGCTATCCATTCAGCCATGGGCACGTCCGAGGGCAGGGTGATCTTCATGTTGGTCACACTGCCGGTCACGATGGCCACCGGCTCCTCGGGCAGGTGGTCCACCACGACCCGGGTGTCATCGGTGGGGTGGAAGTCGGGGTCCGCGGCGGCCAGGTCATAGGCCTTGCGGAGGGTGCTGAAACGGAAGGCCTGTGGGGTCTGAGCCCTGAACATGTTGTCGCGGTCGGGCACCTGGCGCACCACCTTGCGTTCGCCCAGGTCGCCGGCCATCAGCATGGTGTCGGTCGAGGCCACGGCCACGGTTGCGGCGTTGAAGGTATCCAATGCATCGATGCAGCCATTGATGGACTCCTGGCTGACGAAGGGACGCACAGCATCGTGGATGAGCAGCTTGGCATCCCGGGGGATCTCCGCATCAGCCAGGGTCTGCAGGGCCGCTTCGGTGCTGTCCGTGCGCTCGATGCCGCCCTGGATGACCGTGCGGACCTTGTCGTAGGCATCATCTGCCACAATGGCCTCGACAGCCTCCCGCACCCGATCGTTGACCACGACCAGGATGTCGGTGACCCGGTCATTGAGCTGGAAGGCGTCAATTGACCAGGTAATGATGGGTTTGCCGCCCACCTGCACCAGCTGCTTGGGGTTGTTCTCGTCGAATCGAACGCCCAGCCCGGCCGCCAGAATCACCGCCACAACTGGCTGAATCTGCTCTTCCGACTCTACGTCATCCTGACTGACCTCGGACGGGGCTGCCGATGCTCTGCTCTCACTCATAGATTCAACGGTACTCATACGCAAACAGAGAAAGGTGCAGACCCGGCGCTATCTGCACCGAACATCTGCACCCGAGGCCTGTTCCGGCTGCTGGGAGCAGGATCAATCAATCTACAAGGTCAGTCGTCTGCCAGGATAAGGGCCAGCATGCGGCCTTCCCCCGTCTTGCTGGCCAGCGCGGCCCGGCGGTGGGAGTACCAGAGCGGATTCTCCAGGGTGCACAAGGGCCGACGCAACTCCTCGAGACGCTTGGACAGGTCGGGACCCTCACCGTCCTGTCTGCACAGCTCTGCCAGGTCCGGGTCCTGACGCAGATATCTGGTGGCGGCACCGACCCGGGGGGCGGAGTCTACGATCTTGGTCACTCCTGCCGCCTCCAGTTCCATCCTGGCTGCAGCGGCGATGTCAATGGCGATTCCGCCGAACCGGCATGGTCCGGATGCGCCGGGGAAGCGTTTCTCGAAGTCATCGGCCAGGTCCGGGCCCACTTGATAGCAATCCACGCAGATCCGAGGCCCCAGGGTTGCCACAATCCTGGACGGGTCGGCTCCCTTGTCGGCCATGGCCTGGACTGTGGCCGGAATGACTCCGGCAACCAGACCACGACGACCGCAGTGGGCCGCCCCCATCACGCCAGCCTGGGGGTCGGCCAGCAGCACGGGAAGGCAGTCAGCGGCGAAGATGCCCAAGGCCAGGTCGCGACGGGTGGTCACCTGAGCATCGGCTTCGCAGCGCCCCTGGGGCTGACCCTGGTCGGCATCCCAGACCTGGGCTGAGTGAACCTGGTCCACCAGGACCACAGGACGGTTCAGCTGGCGACCCAGAGCCTGACGGTTGGCAGCAACTGCCTGCGGGTCATCGCCTCCCTTGCCGCCCATATTCAGCTGGGCATAATCGCCTGAGGAGACCCCGCCCAGCCTGGTGGTGTAGACCACCTTGATCCCTGGCGCCAAGGCTATGGGAATGGTGACTGGGATGGGCCGACCCTGTTCGTCCAGCGAGGATAGGGGGCTGCTGTCCAGCAGGGTTCGTTCCCGATCCCAGGCTTCGCCCTGAAGGCTCTGGGCATTCTGCTTGCTTGGTTGGGGCTTGCGACTCATGCAGTCGCCGCCCGGTTCAGGTGCTCCATTTCCTCCTCGCTCAGCTCCATATCGGCCGCCTGCAGGGAGTCCAGAATGGTGGCCGCCCTGTGAGCCCCGGGAACCACAAAGACGTTGCTGTTCTGGGACAGCTCCCAGGCCAGGACCACACGCTGGTGGGAGACGCCGCGTTCCTGGGCCACCTGGCGGAAGGGGTCGTAGCGGGTCTCGTCCTTGGGTGCTCGGAAGCCTCCCAGGGGGCTCCAGCAGACGAAGGCCAGACCCAGTTCGGCCGCATGGTCCAGCTCTTGGCGGGAGCTGGTGAAGGTAGGCGAGAACTGATTCTGCACGGCTACGAGGTCATCGCCCAGAATCTTGCGAGCCAGGTCCATCCGCTCAATATCTACGTTGGAAACACCCAGGGTCCGGGCCACACCCTGCTTGGCCAGCTCAGCCATGGCCTCCAGGGACTCCTGGTAGGGCACCTCCGGGTCAGGTCGATGCATGTAAAGCAAATCGATGGTGTCCACGCCCAGGGCCTGAGCGGACTCCTTGGCGTGCCGGATCAGGCTCTCCGGCCGACCGTCCACAGCCCAGGTGGGCCGTCCGTCAGTGAAGTTGCGGTAGTGCCCAACCTTGGTGGCCACCAGCACGTCCTGACGGGGGCCCTTCCAGGAGTCCAAAGCCTGGCGAACCAGTCGCTCGTTGGTCTGCTCAGGGCCGCCCGATTCGTAGTATGACCAGGCGGTATCCAGATGTCGACAACCGGCATCCAGGGCCTGGTGGATGACGTCGATGGCCGTTGCCTGGTCCGGCTTGCCCTCGATGGACAATCCCATGCAACCCAGTCCGACCGCTGTCGTAGTAAAGGGCCCCAAGGCCCGCATCGACGATGTCATGTATGTACTCCCGTCTTGTAGATGGAGGCCGGCTTCGACGCCGCCGGCCTCCATCGAGCTTAACTGGCGGCCCGGCCTCAGCGGCCGCCGAAGGATCCGCCACCGGAACCACCGCCGCCACCGTCGAAAGAGCCACCGCCGTCGCCAAACCCACCAATAACACTGCCAGAGCCGTTGCCGCTGGCCATGCCAATCAGGCCGCCAATCTGGTCGAGTCCCTGGGTCAATTGAGTACCCAAATCAATCACGCCACCTTGGCCGAGCGCTGAATTGACAGCCAATGCTTCAGGGTCACTCAGGGAGGAAGCCGCCGCAACATCCTGGCTGTAAGGCAGGAAGGTCCAGTAGAGCAGGCTGCCGCGCGCATTGTCATTCAGCCAGTCGGAGTCGGTCAGTTCAGGGCTGGCCTGTGCCAGCTGAGCGACGACCCGGTCGCTTATGCCGAAGGCCGTAGCGTAAACCAGGTAACGGTCCCAGAGCACCAGATCCTCCACACCCCGGTGGCTAAAATCGCTGAAGTCAAGCAGATAGCGCCGAAGTCCCGACACCTGCCCGGCCATGGGCTGTCCATTCCTGCTCAGCACCCGCCAACAGTTATAGCGCAAGGAGAATGTCACCACAGCCACCAGAAGCATGGCCAAGGGCGCACGTACCAGTACGGTGCCCGGCAGGAATCCGGCCAACAGAATGAAAGCAGCCAAGAGCACAGCCAGGAAGGCAAAGATCCCTACATTATGACGATAGGCGCGCAGGTCGGCATTGTCGGTCTCATACTCGACAGCCTGGTAGAAAGCATCCAGGTAGGCCCTGCCATTATCGGATTCAGTCTTGGCGAAGAGCGCAATCATCTCATACAGGTCGAAGCGTTTATTCTCGGAGCCGATCATAGTGGAGGCACCTTCCAGCATGCTCAGGCAGGCTTCCTCGCTTGAGGACAGGGCCAGGGATGCTCGATCCTTGCTGCAGACCGGATTGATGACCACCTCCATGGACTGCTGTTTGCCTTTGAGCAGCAAGCTCCTCACCTGGGTGGTCACGGATCCTTCGCCGAAACTCGCCCGGTCCTCATACTTGACGGGAACAAGAGCGATGGCCCGCTTGGAGGCCAGGGAGAGAATGGTTGCTGACAATTGCCTGCCAATAGGGGATTCTCGGGTCAGCATCACATCGTTGATAACGGCGGCCACGGCGGGTGACAGATCAGGAGGCTGACGGTAGTAGATGATATCGCCTTGGTACTGGGAGTCTCCATAATTGCGGAAGGACCGCCAAAGCATCACTGCAATCAGCCCGATAGCAGCCAAGAGTACCAAGACGCCCGTCAAGAGTCCGATCCTCGCCCGTCTGGTCTGCTCAGCGTGCCAGTGCTCGTACTGCGGACGCTCTTGCCCAACAATACGGTCGCGTGCCGGCTGAGAATCGGTCCTGACCACCGAGGAAGTCCTCCCCGCATCGAAGAGCACCACCAAATCCAGATGCTGGCCCGGCTTGATGTGGTCTGCGGAGAATCGGATACGGCTGTCATCCACCACCTGGTAGGAACCCCTGCCAGCGAAGTGCAGCCAGGCCTTCGCGTCCTTGCCCTTCTCCGTTCCTGTCTGCTTGGGCAGCTTGACATTGGCGCTCACATGCTCAACGGGAATCTGGTTGGTGTCTCCCACGGGCTCCCATTGGAATTCGGCCACATCGGGATGGGCGGTGGTGACCCCGTGGAAGGTCATGTCGATGCGGAAGCGCCGACCTGAATCCTTGGTAGTCTGTGGAATGTTCCAGCCCAGCTCCACTTGGCATTGATTGCCCAGATCGCCGCAGGCGGACCCTTGGCCCGCATCGCCCGGCTTGTAGGATTTCAGCCTCCAGTCCGAGACCATGCCCATATACCAGGTGCCGGCCCAGTTCTTGTCCCAGTCGTGAATGTAACTGACAGCATCAGGATACTTTAGCGGGTTGGTCTGCCTATATGTGGAGCCATTAGTCAGGTCAGTCACGCTTACGTCGCTTATGCCGGTCAGCCGGTCAGGCTTGATCTGATAGCGCTGGTAGAGCTCCCGCCAAGGGCGTTTCTTGCCGTTGTCGTCCTTGCGGGAATTCATGGTGACAGTCAGGGTCTGACTGATACGCAAATCCCCATTATCCAGGACCTGGACATCATAATCCACCGAATCGTATACCAGGTCGGGACGATTCCTGTTGGAGATATACAGGACAGCGAGGCACGTCACCAAGGCTGCCACCAGAGCCAGCGCCAAGGCCCCGAGAAAGCGTGAGGTGCTCCAGGAGGGATGGCCCGAGGAGGGATGATTCGAGGCCGCCTTCCCGGAGGAGGCCGCTGGGGCGTTCACTGTCCGAAGTCCACAACGGGCGCCTGGCGGCTACCCTCGTCAGCCTGGAAGTACTGGGCCTGACGGAAGTGGAAAAGTGAAGCGATGATGTTGGAGGGGACCGTCTCGATGCGGGTGTTGAACTTCTGAACCACATCATTATAGAACTGCCTGGCGTAGGCGATCTTGTCCTCCAGGTCCTTGAGCTGACGCTGCAAGTCCAGGAAGTTCTGGTTGGCCTTGAGCTCAGGGTAGGCCTCCGCCCGAGCCATCAGAGTGACCAGGGATTGGCCCAGCCGCTGCTCGGCATCGGCACGGGCCTGCATCTGATCCCCGCCAGCCGCCTGGGCCTGAGCCACGTCGGCGCGGGCTTTGGTCACCTCTTCCAGGACGGTGGACTCGTGTGAGGCGTAGCCCTTGACCGTCTGAACCAGGTTGGGCACCAGGTCGGCACGCTGCTTGAGCTGGACATCAATCTGGGCCCAGCCATTGGCCACCCGGTTGCGCAGATTGACCAGACCGTTGTAGGCCCCGATGCCCCAGATGACCAGCAACACGACCAGCAGGACAATGACGATAAGCACGATCAGTGATACGGACATGTTCCCAATTCTCTCACGGAAGGGTCTGCAGACAAAACAGGACCCCGCCCATTGGAACGGGGTCCTGTCGGAAAACGCCGAATCAATCAACATCCGGCATCAGTGGGAATCAGTCCTCACTGTCGAAGGGATCGAAGTCCCTGCGCACGCGGCGACGGGGACGCTCGGAGCGCTCCTCCCGGTCTGCCCGGTACTCGTCATAGTGCTCGTCGGCGGCATAGCGCGGGTTCTCCCTGCGGCCACGATAGCCGCCACGTCCGGAAGACCGACGCTCGTGACGACCGCCACGATCACCGCGGTCATCACGCTCGGAACGGCTGCCACGGCCACGACGCTCGCCACGGCCACGGCCGCCACGATCCTCGTCATCATCGCGGGAGACACGACGACGATCACGACGGGAGCCACGGTCCTCGTCCTCGAACCAGTCTCCGCCATCCTCATAGTCGCGGTCGCGGCTCTGACGACGGTGCCGGGGACGGTCCTCCTGGTCCTCGTCGTCGTAGTAGCGGTCATCACGCTCGGAACGGGAGCGACGCGGGGCCTCATACCGATCCTCGCGTTCGGAGGAACGGCTGCGGCGATCACGGCGATCACGGTCACCACGACCGCTGCGCTCACGACGATCACCGCCACGGTCCCGACGGTCACCACGGCCTCCGCGATCGCGACCTCCTGCGGACTCCTGGTCCTCGAAGCCGGGGATGGCCAGGGAGATCTTGCCGCGGTCGTCCACACCCTGGACGATGACCTCGACGGTGTCGCCCTCCTTGAGGACATCCTCCACGGAGTCGATACGTTCGCCGTTGGCCAGGTTGCGGATCTGCGAGATATGCAGAAGCCCGTCGGTGCCAGGGGTCAGGTTGACGAAGGCACCGAAGCTGGTGATCTTGACCACCTTGCCGTTGAAGGTCTCCCCCGCCTCGGGCACGTGCGGGTTGGCGATCTGGTCGATGACCTCCTTGGCCTTGGCTGCGGCCTCGCCACCCTCGGAGGCGATGTAGACCGTGCCGTCGTCCTCAATGGAGACATCGGCGCCGGTGTCCTCCTGGATCTGGTTGATCATCTTGCCCTTGGGGCCGATGACCTCGCCGATCTTGTCGACAGGAACCTGGGTGGTGATGATGCGCGGCGCATAGGGGCTCATCTCGGCGGGCCCGTCGATGCACTCGTTGATGACGTCCAGGATGGTGGCCCGGGCTTCCTTGGCCTGCTGCAGGGCTGCGGCCAGGATGTCGGCGGGGATGCCGTCCAGCTTGGTGTCCAGCTGCAGGGAGGTGATGAACTCGGAGGTGCCGGCCACCTTGAAGTCCATATCGCCGAAGGCATCCTCGGCGCCCAGAATGTCGGTCAGGGTCTTGTAGGTGGGCCGACCGTCGACCTCGCCTGTGACTAGGCCCATGGCGATGCCCGCCACGGGGGCCTTCAGAGGCACGCCGGCAGCCAGCAGGGACAGGGTGGAGGCGCAGACGGAGCCCATGGAGGTGGACCCGTTGGAGCCGATGGCCTCGGAGACCTGACGGATGGCGTAGGGGAACTCCTCACGGCTGGGCAGAACCGGGATCAGCGCGCGCTCGGCCAGGTTGCCATGGCCCACCTCGCGGCGCTTGGGCGAACCCACGCGGCCGGTCTCGCCGGTCGAATAGGGCGGCATCTCGTAGTTGTGCATGTAGCGCTTGGTGGTGGGTCCGGACAGGGCGTCGATGGTCTGCTCCATCTTCAACATGTTCAGGGTCGTTACACCCAGCACCTGGGTCTCACCGCGCTGGAAGAGGGCGGAGCCATGCACGCGGGGCACCACGTCCACCTCGGCGGACAGGGTGCGGATGTCGCGCAGGCCACGACCGTCGATGCGGTAGTCCTGGGTCAGGATGCGGCGGCGGACGATCTGACGCTGGAGCTCCTTGAAGGCGTTGCCCAGTTCCTTGTCCTTCTCGGCCTCGTCCATGTCGGTGAATTCGTCGGCCAGAGCCTCGCGGACCTTCTCCTTGATCTCGTGGATGCGCTCCTGGCGGGGCAGCTTCTCCGCGATGGACAGGGCCTGGTCCAGGTCGGCATGAGCCACCTGGTCGATGCGAGCATAGAGCTCGTCGGTGTACTCGGGGAAGAGCTGGAAGTCCTTGGTGGGCTTGGCGGCCTTGGCCTTAAGCTCGCTCTGGGCCTCGCACAGAACCTTGATGAAGGGCTTGGCAGCCTCAAGACCCTGGGCGACCACCTCTTCGTCGGGCTTGATCTGGCCCTCGTCATAGATCAGGTTCCAGGCGTTCTTACCGGCACCTGCCTCGATCATGGCGATGGCGACGTCCCCGCCCTCGACCACACGACCGGCCACGACCAGCTCGAAGACGGCGCGTTCGCGCTCACTCCAGCGGGGGAAGGCCACCCACTGGCCATCGATCAGGGCCAGACGCAGACCCGAGACCGGACCCTCGAAGGGCAGACCGGAGATCAGGGTGGAGGCAGAGGCCGCGTTCAGAGCCAGCACATCGTAGGCATCCTCGGGGTTGACGGCCAGGATGGTCTCCACGACCTGGACCTCGTTGCGCAGGGTGTGCGGGAAGAGGGGACGCAGGGGGCGGTCGATCAGCCGGCAGGCCAGGATGGCCTCGTTGGAGGGCCGACCCTCGCGACGGAAGAAGGAGCCGGGGATCTTGCCTGCGGCGTACATCTTCTCTTCCACATCGACGGTCAGCGGGAAGAAGTCGTAGTTCTCCTTGGGGCTGGATCCAGCGGTGGTGGTGGACAGCACCATGGAATCGTCATCAAGATAGGCGGCTACTGCCCCATCCGCCTGCTGGGCGAGACGACCCGTCTCGAAGCGCACCGTGCGCTTGCCATATGATCCGTTATCGATCGTGGCTTCTACAGCCGTGATTTCGGGACCCTCCATAGGGTTCCTCCTTTTGTTTACTGCTTGTTTACTACCTGACGTCAGGATGCTCGGCATCAATTGACTGCCGGAGATCCTTGTACTTCGGTCTGGTCCTGCCGAACCCCATGTCCGGCTATCTTCATGCCTTGCGGACCAGCCTTGCTTTTCAGTCCGGCACCATCTTCTGCAATCCCGTCCCGGGATCGACAGTGCCTGGTTCAGTCATGCAAAAGCGCCCGAGCGCTAGGCCCGGGCGAAAGCATGCATATCAGTGGCGCAGTCCAAGACGCTCCACCAGGGAACGATAGCGGTTGATGTCCACCTTCTTGAGGTAATCCAGCAACCGGCGACGATGGCCGACCATAAGCAGCAGGCCACGACGCGAATGGTGGTCGTGCTGGTGCTGCTTGAGGTGCTCGGTCAGGTCGGAGATGCGCTTGCTCAGCAGAGCCACCTGGACCTCGGGGGAACCGGTGTCACCCTCGTGGGTCGCGTATTCCTTGACGATTGCCTGCTTCTGCTCACTCGTAAGAGCCACGGCTCCTCCTCTTGCATTCTTCCGTTACGCGGTGCACCAGCCCTATGCTGAAGCGCTCTCGATCCGCGGGCGAAACACGCCAAAAGTCTATTATACACATTTTGCGGACCAAACGAACAATGACGGAATCAACAAAATGAAGGAGAGCACAGCGAAAATTGGATTAGCGCCAATGAGGAATGAGCCATTTCACTCCGATGTAGCGAAGATGTCGCACTGTTTTGCATGAACCGACCGTGATTTACCGTGTAGTCCTACCATAGGTTGTTAGAGAAGTTGAAGGAAGGCAACTTCATTCATCCACCGAAGAGGGCACCTAATGAAACAATCCGAGCAGAACGCCATCAAACCAGAAGATACCATTCTTCCTTTGGGATCCGTGGTGAAAACCAGAAGAGACCCGGGTACCCTGCTGGTTACATGCATGGAACAACGGGTTACTTTGACTATGGTGCCGTACAATTCCCGTATGGCATGACCGATCCGGCCAAGATCATTTTCTTCAACCGCCAAGACGTGACGGAAATAGTGTTCATGGGATATATCAACGCCGAGGAACGATCCTATGAACGAAGGTTTGATGAAGTCACCGAATCGACCTCCTACCCCCACCTTCATCTCTGATTCAGTTACCGGTCACACATGACATACTCGATAAAAGAGATAGAAGGGAGAAGACCAAAAACGACCTTGACGGATGCGTTGATGAAGCAACCGCCAAGGCTATGCAACTGAGCACGTTGAGCCGCTCTTTCATGGTCGGCGATTTTCTTTCTGGCGGTTTTGAATCATTGAGCGGCATCAAAAGGCAGCTACCCAAGATGCTATGGCTCATGGCCTGATCACTGCCTCTGGTGGTGTTATCGGTGCTGAATCAGGAGCCGCCGCTGGAGCAGTTGTGGGATTCAATCGCCCCTGCACCAGGTACGATTGTAGGAGCTGGAATTGGTTTAGTCGTAGGATACCTCGGTGCAGTAGCCGGCAACACTTTTTACGACAATTCCGTCAATCGCAGGAACGGAGATGACATGTGGGGCCACATTAAGGACAATCTATGGTAGCTTTCCTGCTGTCTCCTGCATTGCCATGTGTGCGGCTCGGATTGAAACCAGGAATGATATCAGGGGATGCATACTGATGCTGTACCTATTGGTAGATGTCGTATTAGGTGCTCCGGCGATGCTGGTCTGGTTGTTTGTGTTGATGTCGTTCAATGCGTGGAGGTCGAGGCGGCTGATGGACCGCGTCCTGGCGCCCTACCTCCTGGCCCGGGGCCTGTGCCTGCAGACCTTCCAGGGGCATGTGTGGCGGCGGCGCGGCAGGATCGGCCGGCCCCGGCCCGGACAGGTCCTGCCCCTGGGCTCGCTGGTCGTCCTGGCCGACGGGCCCGCCACCGTATCCGGGGCCTACAGAGGCACCGGATGGTTTGACGGGCTGGGAAAGGACGGGCTGGTGGTTCGTCTGGTCGGCCAGTACGTGCAGCCACCCGAACAGGCCGCCGGGTCATCCGGTCCATGGTACGCAGGCAGGATCTGCTCCGTGGGCGGCCTTGCCTGCAGACCCGGCGTAGTTCCCGGGGGCGACGCTCCCCTGCCCGAGGTCGGCGTCGGCCACACCCCCGACCCCGACCTGGTCACCTTCACCCAGGACCAGGTCAGTCTCCCGGCCTGGAAGGGACCCGACAACCCCGTCACCAGGCTCCTGCGCGCCCGCCAGGTCCGCGCCCTCGCCCGCGACCACCGGCGGGAGGACCAGGTTCGCCGCCGGGCACGGCCGACACCGAGCTGGCACGCCAGCCGCCCCGCATGGTGGCGCTACGAAGCCATCGGCTTCCTGCCCGACCGGTTCACCCGTGTCTACTGGGACCGCGTCAGCAACCAGCCCGTCAAGGCCCCCATGCTCTACCGGACCCCGGAAGCCAGGGAATACAACAGAAGACACTACTCCGTCCCCTTATACATCACCGCGATGATCGTCATCATGTTCATATCTGCCTTGAAAATAGCCCGCGCATGGCACCGCTCCGAACCGTACCATCCACTCCAGGGCGGCGATGTCCTCCTGGGTATGCCCCGACGGACCACAGCGATCGTCAGCTGCGTCCTAGGCCTCGCCATCGGCGTCGGCGCATGGGTTTGGGCCACCCACCGGCAATTCCCCCAACACCAAATGACCCCGGCCAGCAGCCGCGAACTCCAAATCGCCCTCGACAACTACTGGATCGGCATGCGATACATCACAGGAACTACCATCCCCTACACCATGCATGTCCTCGGCTACAGCGTTTACACCCTGGTGCCGCTCATGTTCCTCACTGATTTCTTCACCCTTCCCGAATGGGTCCATACCCTCATGGGCTGGCCCTTGGTCGCTCTGTTTGTGACCTGCGGGAGCCTAATCATCATAGATACCTCCTACGCCGAGCGGATAGCCAAACGCCTGGATCGGGAATTAGCCGAGTAAAGCCCATATGCATCAGCCCCCTCCCCCGCGGTCAATTGCGCTTTGATCTTACGTTCGCACCTCTTGACAGCGTGCGGACAGGAATCAACCCAAAACCACAACTGACAGTTACCGACACCCATCGTGCAGCATATTCTAGTAAATTCAGCAATCCTATGATTCAAACAGCGGTGATGAGGCCTCCGAAGAGGACGATGGCGATGGCCGCCAGCTCGATGATGAAGAATAAGGAGAGAGCCGACCAGCTGTGGGTCAGCGTGTTCCAGGGGGAATCCTTGCGTACGCAGACCAGGATGGCCACAAAAATAACGGCGAAGACCGCCACCCCCAGCCCGGCCGCGATGATGCCCAGATTGGCCGCGTTGGCCAGGATGGCCTGATGCTGGTATACGACGAAGGTGCTGTACCAGAAGTTCATCTTGAGCAGGCAGAGGCCGGCAATTAGCTGTTCGGCGGCCAGGCCCAGCACGAAGACCACCCGCCAGAACCAGGAGGACGACTCGATGATGGACATGCCGATGCCCATAAAGGTCAGCACGGTCACAGTCCAGGCAATCAAGGCTATGCCTCGCGGGTCCAGGACCGAGGCATAGTGGAGCACGCCCTGGGTGTGGTTGATGGCCAGCGAGCGCCCATATCCATAAGGAATGACGATGGCCAGGAGGACCGCCAGCGCGAAGACCACCCAGCGGACCGGGCGGGCACGGCGCTGCTCGATCTCAGCCAGCGAATATTCAGAGTCAGGAATGGTCGCCTCAGGATGGGCGGAAACCTTGTTCGCCGCAGTCGCTTCATCCGGGTGCGATGGTGCGACTGTGGAACCAGCTGAATCGCTTCTGCCGAATTCCGCGTCATCCGCATCGTCGAATTGTTCCATCGGCGACCACACCTCCAAGTCCGCTACTCGTGGACACATCGCCTACAAGCTTATACCGGGCGGCGCGCTCACGCTTAGGAGCGGAAAGTAAAATTCGCAAACACTCGGCATCCAGGCGATAGCGGATAAATGGATTCATTCTGCAAGCGATATAGTCCATCACAGCGGGTGCGGGGAAGACCTGAACTCTGCGACCGAAAATGCAGCAGACCCAGAGTCATCCACTACGTGTGCGAGGAGCACCCGGACCGTGTCTTCTGACCACCCGATCATGCGCATCTGAACACCATGACACTCCGTGTTCTAACACCCTGCTAGTCATCTGCAAAGCGGCAATCGATGCCTTGAAGGGCAGACAGAACCTTCAATCAGGGCACACCAATGCGATTACTGGGACTTAAAGAGAATCAAACACTCATGTTCGAACTATGAAGCGGTCATGGATTCTTCCCGGCGCTCCTATAGTGATTCTTTTGATGATTGCAGCAACATGTGGAAGCCCGGGATGAATCAGTCGAACTGCCTGATGCCGAGCACATCGTAGAAACTCACCTTGCTATTGCCGCCGAAGCCAGCACCATAGTTTGTCCCATAGTATGTACGATCCGACTGAATCATTTTCCTGTCCTCGTCATCCAGCAAATCCCAGACCCGGCGTTCGGTTTCATCCATATCATCAGTGATGGGATAGCATGACGCGTGACTGTTGATCCGGTCATCAGGAATATGGTCATGAGTAGTGGTGCAGGCCTTATCCTTGGATGCCATTTTTCTCATGAAATCCTCATCCATAGTCATTCGTCTCCTCTCATATTTGTGAACCTGCAGGGCATCCATCCGATAGCCTGTGGAATCATCCTCGCGGATGCAGGGAACACCGATAGTATTTGTATACTCTTAAGAAGCCACGGTCCACTGCTTGGGATCATCCCCGCGGATGCGGGGAGCACCAGGCCATGCCGTTCGACCCCTCCACCCAGAGCGGATCATCCCCGCGGATGCGGGGAGCACTGTATCGGGTGGCGGCAAACGAAAGCTGGTTCAGGATCATCCCCGCGGATGCGGGGAGCACCCTGAGACCCGCAAACCATCACAGATTGCAAAAGGATCATCCCCGCGGATGCGGGGAGCACTGGTCGGCTCCGGCCTTGGCAGCCTTCGAGTCAGGATCATCCCCGCGGATGCGGGGAGCACCATACGATGACTTCGATTTCGGCATTGTACAGGGGATCATCCCCGCGGATGCGGGGAGCACCGGACCAGATGGCCGGCGGCGGACAGGAGCAGGGAATCATCCCCGCGGATGCGGGGAGCACATGAGCTGAGAAAAGAGGTGAAAGCCTCCCATAGGATCATCCCAGCGGATGCGGGGAGCACGACTTTCACCCGACTGGTTTCATCGCCCGACAAGGATCATCCCCGCGGATGCGGGGAGCACTCGGGCATGACCCTGGAGTGGGCGCTGGCCCAGGGATCATCCTCGCGGATGCGGGGAGCACGAAGACCCGAGTTTCAGCTTCTCCATCTGCCGGGGATCATCCCCGCGGATGCGGGGAGCACAAAGTCTGTTCATCGTACGATCGTATTGTCGGGGGATCATCCCCGCGGATGCGGGGAGCACGAGACGAATGGGATGCCGGGCCAGTCCGCACCAGGATCATCCCCGCGGATGCGGGGAGCACGTGGTGATGGGGTATGGGCCGAATGTCTCGTTGGGATCATCCCCGCGGATGCGGGGAGCACCGAGCAGGCAAAGCTGAAAAGTGCAGCCGTCCAGGATCATCCCCGCGGATGCGGGGAGCACTTCAGCCGGTCTACATACTTGCGATCTACCCCGGGATCATCCCCGCGGATGCGGGGAGCACATGCCCAGGTCCTGCAGGGCGTGCAGGTACTCGGGATCATCCCCGCGGATGCGGGGAGCACTGGCACCAAGTCCGGTGATATCGCCCTGGAGCCGGATCATCCCCGCGGATGCGGGGAGCACCCGACGCTGCTTCGAACAAGGCGGACCGTGCGTGGATCATCCCCGCGGATGCGGGGAACACAAACAGTGGTATGAAGACATGCCCAGAGACGATGGATCATCCCCGCGGATGCGGGGAGCACTGTACACCATCGCCCTGAAGAACGGTGACTGGGAGGATCATCCCCGCGGATGCGGGGAGCACCATTGCTCCTCGACGCAGGAAATCATGCAACGGGGATCATCCCCGCGGATGCGGGGAGCACCTGCCCGATCTGCGAGGACCTGCCAAGAGGCCCGGGATCATCCCCGCGGATGCGGGGAGCACTCCTGGTGGGCGACGACAAGCAGCTCAACACGGGGATCATCCCCGCGGATGCGGGGAGCACACCAACGACTTTCTGGACCCACCATCCGGCAGAGGATCATCCCCGCGGATGCGGGGAGCACCGACGCATATGCAAAAGCCCATTGGGAGAGGCAGGATCATCCCCGCGGATGCGGGGAGCACGGCCACCCTGATGTCGGATAAGTCCCGGATGACGGATCATCCCCGCGGATGCGGGGAGCACCCATGGACCGCAAAGCCGGCAGTCGGCCACTGAGGATCATCCCCGCGGATGCGGGGAGCACAATATCGGGTCTACATGTGGCCCGTGCCAATTGGGATCATCCCCGCGGATGCGGGGAGCACCACTCTCATGACCGATGCCAGCTCGTCACCGGGGGATCATCCCCGCGGATGCGGGGAGCACGTTGGGTACCACTTGGTCAAATGGACCCAGTAGGGATCATCCCCGCGGATGCGGGGAGCACTAAGGCTCCGGCAGGCTGTCCTCGTCAGGGTGAGGATCATCCCCGCGGATGCGGGGAGCACCACTATTCATCATCTTCATCCTTTCCATAGTGGGGATCATCCCCGCGGATGCGGGGAGCACAGCACACTGGTGACACCGAGTGGTGCGAGGTCAGGATCATCCCCGCGGATGCGGGGAGCACGATGCACAGCGGTCCGATCTGCTCAAGAGTGACGGATCATCCCCGCGGATGCGGGGAGCACAGCGCTGGCCCAGGCGTGCATCGTGTTGTTCCGGGATCATCCCCGCGGATGCGGGGAGCACATGGATCAGACCGGCCTCGGCACCAAGATGATGGGATCATCCCCGCGGATGCGGGGAGCACCGTCTTGCAGACTTCAGAACGTCTTGAAGATCAGGATCATCCCCGCGGATGCGGGGAGCACAATTCGTCCCTTAAAATGCTTGAGTACATCCCGGGATCATCCCCGCGGATGCGGGGAGCACATCTGCAGGCTTTGGCCCTGCTGGCGGCGGCTGGGATCAGCCCCGCGGATGCGGGGAGCACCCCCTGTCCGCCAACACGGAGGCCATGAGCGTGGGATCATCCCCGCGGATGCGGGGAGCACTGCAAGGACTGGATGGGGTTGAAGATGGTGCAGGGATCATCCCCGCGGATGCGGGGAGCACTTGATAATGATCGTAGGCATTCTGCGGGATGGGGGATCATCCCCGCGGATGCGGGGAGCACTGGGGACGGATCATCCATCGTTTCTCACAGACGGGATCATCCCCGCAGATGCGGGGAGCACTCCCCTCGGCCAGGCAGGAGGGCTTCCATGCCGGGATCATCCCCGCGGATGCGGGGAGCACGTATCGCCGGTCTGTCGGTCTTTGCGCCACGGAGGATCATCCCCGCGGATGCGGGGAGCACCAGCAGACAACGCGCGTCAGGATGTATCAGAGGGGATCATCCCCGCGGATGCGGGGAGCACGAGGACGTGTTCAGGCCCATCTCGTTTGATCCGGGATCATCCCCGCGGATGCGGGGAGCACTTGCCCAGTGGCAGAACAAGAGCGATGATGAGAGGATCATCCCTGCGGATGCGGGGAGCACTCGGCCAGACGGCTGGCCCGCCTAAAGGCTATGGGATCATCCCCGCGGATGCGGGGAGCACATTGCTCAGGAATCTTAGATTGTCGGGGAACACGGATCATCCCCGCGGATGCGGGGAGCACAATTCAAATAGGATATCGTCCATCCACTTTTCCGGATCATCCCCGCGGATGCGGGGAGCACGCATACTGATAAACAAAGGATGGCCCCGTCTGAGGATCATCCCCGCGGATGCGGGGAGCACTCACGGGTCCGCGCGTGGGTGGTGTTGAGCCCGTGGATCATCCCCGCATCCGCGGGGAGCACGGCCTGTTTTCCACGCCCGACGGCCTGGTGGGCGGATCATCCCCGCGGATGCGGGGAGCACGAACAAGCCGAGATATCCGCGTCCTTCCGCCGAGGATCATCCCCGCGGATGCGGGGAGCACGCGCAGACCGAAGCCGGAAACGACGGCGCAAAAGGATCATCCCCGCGGATGCGGGGAGCACCACTGTACTCGACCCGCGAGAGATGACAAAACGGGATCATCCCCGCGGATGCGGGGAGCACGCTACCACCACGTCAGCACCAGTGGTCGTGACAGGATCATCCCCGCGGATGCGGGGAGCACATGGTCGCGAGGACCGGGTAAGCGTCCTGGTCCGGATCATCCCCGCGGATGCGGGGAGCACTGCTGGGCCGGCGTGAGCAGAGCAAGCCCATGAGGATCATCCCCGCGGATGCGGGGAGCACCCCGACCGGATGGCCGGGGCAACGGGTTAGAAGGGATCATCCCCGCGGATGCGGGGAGCACCCACCGGGATACCGGGTGACCTGAGCGTAGAGGGGATCATCCCCGCGGATGCGGGGAGCACGCTGTTGGTGTGGCGTGAGTCTTTGAGCGTCTGGGATCATCCCCGCAGATGCGGGGAGCACCCATCGAACAGCACCACCCGAGCCGCAGACACGGGATCATCCCCGCGGATGCGGGGAGCACGGCCTGCGCAAAAACCAAGCCGCCGACCGGGGAGGATCATCCCCGCGGATGCGGGGAGCACTGCGCACCTGGGGGAGCTTGGCTTTGCGCAGGGGGATCATCCCCGCGGATGCGGGGAGCACAGAATGACGATTATGGTTTGAATTATCTTGACAGGATCATCCCCGCGGATGCGGGGAGCACGAGATTGCAGAATTCCGGCATGAATGCGAACATGGATCATCCCCGCGGATGCGGGGAGCACGACCGCGACCGTATCCCCCGTGCCACGGGAGAGGGATCATCCCCGCGGATGCGGGGAGCACCGGTTGTCTGCTTGACCCATCTGGCGATCTGCGGGATCATCCCCGCGGATGCGGGGAGCACTGGGTGTCTCAGGCGGTGCCGTCGACGGTCGAGGGATCATCCCCGCGGATGCGGGGAGCACACAACAAGACGTATATTGACCATTCTGGATGTGGGATCATCCCCGCGGATGCGGGGAGCACACCACGCTCAGATCGATATTACCGTTCCAGCCGGGATCATCCCCGCGGGTGCGGGGAGCACTGTAAAGCAAAGTCTGTGGTGCTCATGTAGTCAGGATCATCCCCGCGGATGCGGGGAGCACAGATAGTCGTAGTTAGCGGCAGCGGTCCCCTTAGGATCATCCCCGCGGATGCGGGGAGCACGGTCACCTGCGCTCCTCGGGGCAGGGTTAGCAGGGATCATCCCCGCGGATGCGGGGAGCACACTGCCGCACGCTCTAAGGTTTGGATCAGCCGGGGATCATCCCCGCGGATGCGGGGAGCACTTTCCAGTGCCCATCCGTATTACGCCGGACGAAGGATCATCCCCGCGGATGCGGGGAGCACGGTTACTGGCCCACCGGGTACAATCTGCCGCCCGGATCATCCCCGCGGATGCGGGGAGCACTCTTGCCTAAACCCGATATGGTGTTTCCGAAACGGATCATCCCCGCGGATGCGGGGAGCACAGATTGGGGAAAATCCTCATCAGCGTCTGCACAGGATCATCCCCGCGGATGCGGGGAGCACCTGCTGGCGTGGCGCTTGCTGCTGTCTGGGCTGGGATCATCCCCGCGGATGCGGGGAGCACTCGCTTTTCTGGTTGAGCCTCTTGCTCAACTGAGGATCATCCCCGCGGATGCGGGGAGCACATTTTATAGATTCCGAGAAAGGCATGAGTTGAGGGATCATCCCCGCGGATGCGGGGAGCACCTCAAAACGTGGTCTCCCGGGCTTTTGACATGGGGATCATCCCCGCGGATGCGGGGAGCACCGGCCGTCGGCATCAAAGTGGATCCCTATGAGCGGATCATCCCCGCGGATGCGGGGAGCACCCCGTCTCCATAGCCTGGTCGCGCGCCTCCTCCGGATCATCCCCGCGGATGCGGGGAGCACCTCACGTAAGCCTTCGGAGAGACCATGAACCGTGGATCATCCCCGCGGATGCGGGGAGCACCTCCTCGGCCTTGAGCTTTGGCTTGTTGAGTACGGATCATCCCCGCGGATGCGGGGAGCACCGTTTCATAGAAATGACTCTTTTTGAAAGAGGGGGATCATCCCCGCGGATGCGGGGAGCACCTGATGGCTGCTGCATCATAGTGGTAGCTCGCGGGATCATCCCCGCGGATGCGGGGAGCACGGATTGTATCAGGGGGAGAAGACGACTGGCGGAGGATCATCCCCGCGGATGCGGGGAGCACCGGGTGATTGCGTGTCTGTCTTCCGCCTCCTGGGGATCATCCCCGCGGATGCGGGGAGCACTTCTGCCACGACAGGCACGCCGTCCGAGCAGCCGGATCATCCCCGCGGATGCGGGGAGCACTGGTGCCTGACAGCCAAGCGCCGACATATCCGGGGATCATCCCCGCGGATGCGGGGAGCACATCCACATGCTTTCCATTTGTCACGTCCTTTCCGGATCATCCCCGCGGATGCGGGGAGCACTGTGGTATGGTTGGTGGTGAAAGGATTAGGTGGGGATCATCCCCGCGGATGCGGGGAGCACGGGCACATAGTGGTAAATAACTCACGCACAGGGGGATCATCCCCGCGGATGCGGGGAGCACGACGCATGGAAGAACGCCAGAACCGTCCTCAAAGGATCATCCCCGCGGATGCGGGGAGCACTCTTTGTTGACCACGCTTGGCATGTGCCTTGCAGGATCATCCCCGCGGATGCGGGGAGCACACTTAGAAATCCTTGCAATCCCAACAATATAATAGACTAAATCTCTGATTTTTAATGAGTTTGCATTTCGAGCCCCTTCCATTCCCCGTCCCAGCCACTGCGATTCAGACCATCTACACAGAGATCCTTATCAATGCACTGGCCCAGTAATCAGTACCTGGCACTCATCGGCAAAACTCATCTGAAAAGTGAGTCCCGCTTGGACTCAGTTGGATCGCGAGCGCCGGAACTTTGCCACTCGTCTGTACTTGCTTGCATTGCTCCAACCAGTTCGGCGGTATCGGTTTCCACCACCCGCAGATCTGCCATCGCCGCCTTCAGCAGGCCTCTCCATAAGAGTCAATCCTTCACAGTCGACTGGGTTCCAATCTGAGCGATGCACCTTGAAACTCAGATGCTGCTCATTGCGGGCAGAATAGACCATGATGGCCTTTCCCGTTCGGATCTGCCCTGTGATACGTTCCCAAAGCCGGTCCCGGACCCTAGCGGTGACGTGGCCAACGAAAACTCCAGAGGCTATCTCTAGGAGCCATCGGGTCAAATCCCCGCGCAGGCCCAGTGGGCATGCCGTCAAAACAACGACCACCATCAGCTCATCCCCTCCTCTTCATCTGCATAGGATCTCCCAGCCGGGACGCCGCCGACCTTCTCATCCCAGAGCTCCAAGGTCCCGTCCTCTTCATCAGAAGAGGAAGAAACAGGTGCTCCAAGCAGTCGTGGAATATCGCGAGCCATCCGTCGCATGAGCGAGAGGTCATAGACAGCATCACGCATGGCGTGCCGGGTGGCCGAGCCGATGTCGTCGGGCTGCTTTGCAGCAGTCTTGAAAGCTACAGGAATCGATATCTCGGCCTTGTACAGATCAGCCACGTCATAGACAAAGGAGCGCTCATGGCCTACATGGACGAATCCCAAGCCTGGTGAACACCCAAGGGCTACGATCACCGAGTGAGCGATTCCGTACAAGCAGGTATGAGCAGCCGACAGAGCCTTGTTGATCTCGTTGCCGGCATCGAAATCCTCGTGGTCATAGGTTCGTTTATCCCAAGCTACGCCAGTCAGTTCCGACCAGTGACGGTAGACCTGTCGAACTCGGGCACCTTCACGCCCACGCAGCTGCTGCATGGTACAAGAGCTGACATCTTCGTTTAGGAAGCGCATCTGGTACATGGCCCTCGCTACAGCCAAACGTTTGCGGGTGTTGGAGACCAAAGCCGCCTGCCTTTGCAGAAGGGCAGCCGAATGCGTCAGAGGACGGCCGAACGCATACATCCTCACACCGCGCTCCCCCACCCATACCACGCTGGCACCATTGTCACCGATTACCACCATGGCCTGGTGGCTGACGGTGGTGCCGGGACCAAGCATGAGCACACCTAGATTGGCGGCAGGCAGCCGTATAGTCCCGGTATCTCTGGTAACCGCGATGGCATTGTCCTCGCGAGTGATAACACAGTGCTCGAAATATGCGAACGAGAGCCTATCCTCGGCCCGTACCAAATCACCCAATTCAGGAGGGGGACTGCCGGGAATCTCGGTTCTCCCGGCAGACCCCATAGACTGATCCTTAGTCATCGGATCGGAGCCACCGTCAGCAACCCACAGCCGAAGCTCTTGGCCCTGCCGATGCCTTGCCGTAGGCAACGCTGAAAAGCTTGCGCATCGGTTACACGAAGCTGTCCGTCGAACTGGGCTGTAACCAAGGTGACCTTGCCGCCCCCGTGGTCGAACTTCTCCTTGCGGCGCTGGGAAACAAGGCAGGACGGTCCATGACTCTCATCAGAGCTGCCTAGGAGGGCAAATCCGTTGCGTTCACTGTGCTTTTGCAGCCAAGACAACTGATAACCCACAGTGACATGCCCCATCACCTTGCCGACTACTGCATGATTGGACCGCCGCCCTTTGTCGACATAGACCTGTCTGGCGGGATTGGCCCGAAGCCTGAAGGCCCACTCCTGTCCCTTGGCTATATGAGTGATTAACGGCTCGTAGTCCTTCACCTCCCACTCTGCATGGGTCGGCCAACCGGCCTGCTCAACAATATGGGTGAAGTCAGGACGCTCAGGACTCACCACATACAGCCAGGTCGAATCTCCATCACGGGAGAAATCCAATCGCCACAGGATACGTCCCCCATCGCCACTGCGTACAGCACCCGGCGGGAAGGACTTCTCCACGGCGGCATGAAGACGGTAAGGCGAGGCAATCAGTTGCTTTGCCGCATACCGTGCAGTGTTCAACGGCATTCTGGATATATACATGCCTGCCTCCTAGAAAAACGACATTGGATCGTGATCCGGAACGTCTTTAGTCCGCTGCTCGTCAGAGCCGGGACCATCCGGATTGGGGATTCTGTATCGGCAAACCGTTCTGACCGCATATCTGCGGGCAGCACCGAAACTCAGCGGAGCATCCGCCTGGGAAGAGACAATCCCATTGTCTTCGTCCTTAGCGAAGTCCGCGTCACAGACCACCTCCAGTCGGCAGCCTTGATGGCGCCTCTTATACCAAGAAGCGGCCATCCAGGGATGGGTGCGCAGGGCCTGATCCACACGGTCCTTCTGAACCAAACCAAGCGAGACCGGGTAATCCGGCGGGCAAGCCCGGCGACCCAAATATAATGGCCAACGGGGATGACGCAGAGCCTGGTCCAGACCTTCCAAAAGCGCAGAATCAGCGCCTAAAGCCACCAGGAATTTCGCATCGGATAAGTAGTACCGTGTGGTCAATGGCATGGCTTTGACATTGGCACCGTGCTCTGTTTGCATGTCATTGACCAAGATGCCCGGTTGATCGATGCGGACACCGAAGCTTAGATGTAGCAGGTCCTCAATGTCATCACCGCGTTGACGCCCTTGCGCCGAAGCAAGCAGACCAATCACCGCGCTCTTGGTGGGCTCCCGTTGTGTGGTACGAATCGTAAAACGCGAGGAGCTCCCCCAGGACTGCAACGGCCCCGACAATCGCAACAGCAGTATGCTCATAGTTACTCCTGCTGACCCAACACGCGCATAGTCTCAGCATCCACCTGGCTGGTCAGATCCTTGAGACCGACAGACTCAGCCACCGGAGCCAAGTCCTGCGCTGACAAATCCGTGCTGATCGCCCAAGCATGCACAGGTTGCTCATCATAAGCATCCTGAATCCTGCGCAACTCCTCAACCAGCCTGCGGCCAGCGACCTGCGAGATAGGCTGATCATGCTCGGCTACAACCGGACGTTCAAAGGCTTCCACAGCATTGATGGGCTGGCTGTCACGGAAGGCTACAACGCAGGTCTCGGGCAGAGTCCTGTTGGCGTAGGAATTCTGTTTACCGGTCGGCATGGATCGGATGAAGGCCTCTACGAAGACCGAAGCCACTCTTGCAGTGGCCTCGGCATTGCCGATCTGCTCCTGCAGGGCATCCAAGTTCACGGTCGCGTAACGATACAGTGTGGATGAATTGAAGCCGACAGAATCAATCATAGCCGCACCAGCGTTGTCCGCTTCCGTGAAGTCATCAGCGGCGGTGAAATAATCGTACTCGGGCTTAATGGCATCCACAGAGATGGCATGAGCCACCTGAGCGCTGGCATCCGTATTCAGGTCAGGGGCATCAGCCAGCATGCGGCCGAACAGGGCGATGTCGACCGCCTGCTCACCGTGGAAAACTGCAGATACCTCCTTCTTCATAGCCGAATCCGGAGCCTTGGCCAGATCCTTTCCCTGATCCATCCATTCCAGTGCGATAGCAGCCAACTTGCTGATTTCAGTGTTGCCGATGAAGATCAGATATTGAGTGACCGGCTTGCCACTGGCTGCTCCTGCACGCGTGGAAGCGACAACCTTGACTCCAGTAGCCTGCAAAACCAAGGAGGCGTAGCTTTCAGCCTGATCCTCTGACTCGGGCCGTTGATCGACCATGGCCTTTACGATCAGCTCGACTGCATTCTTCGTCCGTACCCCCAGCTGCTTCTTGTCCAGCAACGATTTGAAGGTCTCGCGCATGGCCCGCTTCCAGGCCTGGCTGGAGACTCGCGAGCGCAAGACACCGCCATACTGAGCGGTCTTGGGATTACCCGTTTCGTCACGATTGATGTTGCTCGGCGGGACGTTCTGAACTGCGTAAATATCCATAAACATGGCATATTCTCCTTAATATTTATTTTGAAAATTGGTGATCTTGTGTATGTGTATCTACTAGATGGCGAATCAATCGAAACGGCTTGTCATCATTGACCGTGCTGCTAGACCTCAGCTGCTCTACTGGCCTTCTCACCCTCTTTCGCATCCGCTGCCTTGTGCACGGCGTAATACTGACGAGCCCAACGGTGAAAGACAGAGGCCCTCCGACCAGGCAGCTGCAACAGATAAAGATCCTGAGCGAAAGCCTGATAGTCCAGCTTCACATCCTGATTCCTCATCATCCTTATCAGCGAATACAGCTGATGCCGGATGCCGTCGAAATCAGGAGCATCCTCCATGATTTGCAGCCTTCGAAGAACCGGGGTGGCCTTGGAACCGTCCTGGTCGGCGTCAATCATGCGGCAGGCGCGGCCGAAACTGTAGCGGAAGCGTTCGGATCGCTTCCGCTGCTTAGCCTCGGCGCCATTCCCTGTGCCCTTATGATCCGGCATCCAGGCCATACCCTGAGATTTCGACTGCTGATGAAGGGCATACATCTGCAAGGCAGTGGCAATAGCCCGCGTTTCAGTGACGATATTGGTGTCATTGTCAAGGGCTGGGTTTCCCAGGATATCCTGTGGCCAATCCTCATATAGATCAAACCCGACATTCATCCACCGCACTCTGCCATCGTCAATGCCTCGGCGCAGCAAAGCCAGATGAGCCCTGGCCACGCTGCTGGCCTGAACCGTGTAGGCGTACTGCAATTTCCCGATCCGGTAGTTGGCATACCGCCCGACAGCCTGTTTGCGGTCGTCGACGGACAAAACATGCTCGTTCGTCATGGTGGCTGCAGTCATCATTGAACCTCCTTTTCATTTGCGGTCTCGCCCTCACGCGAGGGAAGAGGACCTAGATATTTATTCAATTGGCTTAGGAATCTATCGAAGATCTGCTCAGAAGATCGGACACCATTGGCCTTGGGCAGGAAAGACGGCGCCGGAGACTGATCGCGGTACCCACCAGCCACCGCAATCAGATCCCGATGAATGGCCTGAAACCAGTCATTCCGGTAGCGTTCGATGTCTTCTGAAGGACCGAACTCCGCAATCCGCTGTCTGAACAGCTGATCAAGGGAAGCATATGCACGTTCCTTGACTCGGGCTACTGCGGCGTAGAAGCGGTCCTTCTGCGCTTTGTCGCCTGCGGATTGGTTCAACTGGGCAACCATGGAGTCCAACGCCTTGATGGAATCCTCAGTACGCTCAACAACCTGAACCACCACATCCACAGCAGGAGCATCCAAATGAAGCAGTTGAAGGTTTGCATCGAGCGAATCATCAATGGCATCCGAGAAGAAGCTGTTCTGCGGACCATAGATCATGCTCTGGGTATGAATGCGAGCCATCTGCATCACTTTTCCGGACCCGGCATCATCCTGATTCCAATTCAATAGAGTCTCAACCCATCGAATAACGCCAGGCCGTGTGTCATCAGTCTGACCCGCACCGTTGCTTCCCGCGCTGATCAAAGGCTGCAGTTGCCGCCAGATGGCCTTGTCAGAAGTGAATGTGACTGGCATGCGAGGAGCCGTCGGCAGTCCCAATTTCTTCCGCAGGTTCTCACTGCCGTACCGCCAGGCCGTCATAGGCTCATAAGCGTCCATGTTGTCAGCGCTGATGACATCGCCGTAGCAGACGATGATGCCAACCACACGGGAACCTGAACTATCGGGTATCAGCCTAACCCTGCGTGATTGCAAAGTAAGCATGTCCACAATGCCCGTGGGCTGATAGTCAGGATTCATGTCAGGGCCAGCCGGCTCACGTTCCCAGGGTGCCAAATCACCAGGCTTGCCGAACCAGATATCATCATCTCCGCGGCCTCTGGGATTGATCAAGCACCAGTTGAGCATCAGGGTGGCGAATAAGTTGTCTTGTTCAAGATAGACGTTGCCCAAGGCGCCCAGCCAGCCGGTTCCCACCTTGGACTTAGGCGGATAAACCTTATTGTTCCGCACATGGGTCTCCCCGTTCACCGGCGATTTGATACCTGCAGGGTCATAGGCCTGGAGAAAGACCAACCATCGGGCTGCCTCAGGCAATGTAAGCGAGTCCAGGTCGTTCTTGGCGCGCATGGAAAAGAGAAACTTCTTGGGCTTAGGCACGTCAGCCTGAAGTTCGCCAATGCTGTCATACTCTTTATCCTCGGACGAGTAGGTCAATCCCGGCGTCTGGTAAAAAGGATGCTCCGGGTTGAACAAATCGAACCGGTCGTGATAGCGCTCAAAGTAATCGTCAATTACTTGAGGGTCGAACTGCCCAGTCTGCCAAAGCGTCCACCACAGCTGCAGCAAGGCCGTCGGATTATCATCCCCGATCATAGGACGAAACCGCTGAGCGTATGCCTGGTAAAGCACAGCCAAGGCATCCCTCAGTATGGGCAAGGTCTGCTGAGGCATGTCACTTGAAATCTCACGGATTCGATGGGCCTCAACCAAAAGGTCACGAAGGGAGACCAGGCCGACGTGTCCTGCCAAATATGTAACCCTGATCCAGGGCTGGTCCAAGAGATTGAACGACGGCCGACCTCCGCCGGTCGCTCCAACATCATTCATTATCATTGTCCTTTCTGCTTGTTCGATTATTCATAAGTGGAAAATGCCTACACTGGCGAGGCACTGCAACGTTCAGCTCTTTTCGTCCTCGTCGGCTTTCACACAAGTAAGCCCATCCTCACGGGTGTATCCGATAAGGTAACCAAGTACAGTGGCGACAAATCTCCGGCGACCCGAATCGGATTCTTCCTCATCCAATACCAGAGGTAAACAGCCATCCAGCCAAGGAGATTGATGCCATGCATCAACACAGTCACTGGCTCGGAGCTCTAGTTCATTGATCAGCGCATCAATGTCGTGACAGATGCGATCCGGCAGATTTACCGAGCAACGCAACACCACTTGCGCCAGCCGGTTTTCAGGTTCGGTTTTTGTGGGCACAGGAGCCCCGCAAGGTACTGTATCGCTTCCGATCCATGGCAGAAGCGCATACTCATCACCACACCGGCGCAGAAGCACCACCTCCACCGAATCATGAGTGTCTCTGACAGCCTGTCTGGCTTTGGCTTCAGACCTGGCGTCCACAGTGCCTGTAAACAGGTCCACCAAGGTGTGAGACTGGTGCAGCAGACGGGCCGAATCTTTCATCAAATAGACTTGGGCCTTATCGATCTCTTCCGCATCCTTTTGGGCACGCTTGTGTACATCCAGCCGATACCGTTTTTGCCAGGCTTTGGGTATCAACTGTGCAATTGCATCAGAGTCATAAGCCATGCGGACCAGCGGAGAGATGTCATCAGGAAGATGCAGCAAGCGGTGGGCGCTAACTGTTTGCAGACAAAGCACAGCAAGAGCTTCAAGCAGTGATGCCGGTGGATAGACCCTGTCTATATAGTCAGGAAATACTGGCCCATCCGCGTTCCAGGAGGCAATGCCTCGCAGATAGCAGAAGGCTTTCCGCAGACCAGCTGGACGGTCGCCCTCACCTTGTCCTCTGCGATGGCGATGCAGACGACCCATGCGCTGCAACAACAGATCGACCGGAGCTATATCGGTGACCATAAGATCGAAGTCGATGTCCAGGGATTGCTCCAGGACCTGCGTGCCCACAACAATCAGCCGGTGAGGACGTCCTCCATTGGCTAGGGTTGCATCCGGGCCAAGGCGTTCTCGGAGTTCTCGTTCGTTGTCCATACGATCCCGGTCGATGAAGCGTGAATGCGTCAGTCTGACCTGGTCCGAACCAAATACATTGGTCAAAGCTGCTGCAGTTTGCTGGGCACGGTCTACGGTGTCGCAAATCACAGCGGCGCAGCCACCTTCAGCCAGACGCTCTTGCAGCAAGTCTGACAAATGTTCAAGATCGTCATCAATGACATGACAATCGATGTCTACCGCACGACCTGAAGATCGCACCGAGCTGGTCCGGCAGGTCGTTCCAGATGTGTAGGTAATCAGCGGATAAGCATGCAGGTCGTCAGGGTCATTTCCCTCATTAAAGGGCTGCCTGTCACCCGGCTGTGAAGAGTCAGAAGCCTTATCATTACGTTGCTTGGAGTAGCGGTCAGCAAATGCCTCCATGCTTGCAAAACGACGCGGTGCAACTTGGGGGGACTGCTCCGCAAGGTTACTCGACCCGCCGAGCACCGAGGCATACCCCTTAATATAAGCGTCCACCAGCTCACGTCGCATTGATGCAGGCAGGGTTGCCGACAGAAGGATGACTGGGTTGTGGAATCCTCCCAACCATTCCAGGGTTCTCTTGAGGTATTCACGCATGTAGGTGTCGTAAGCGTGGCATTCGTCGATGATGACAACTTTGTTGGCTAGAGCCAGCTGCCGCAGACTGACGTGCTTCATCTGCAGAGCGGCCATGAGCACCTGATCGATAGTGCAGATCAGGAAGTTAGCCAGCACCCCTTTCTTCCTGCCTCTCAGCCAGTCATTCACCACTGCCTCGGGATAGACGGCCTTTTGTGCACCAGAGCCTTGGAGGACATCCTCATCGAAGACTGATGATGTGGCCGAACCCCCGGCTGAAGTCGCCATAGACATGAATTCCCTGTTGAGAGCAGCTTTGCCATGTCTGAGCGAGGTGGATTTCTCAGAGCGTCCCTCAGGCTGGGGCAATCTATCGATCCAGCTCTTGCAACGCGAGAACATGGCATCGGTGGTGGCCATTGTTGGCAGGGCCACGCAGACTCCTCCCCTGCCTGTTCGTTCAGCCAGAATTTCCGCACAGGCCAGGGCTGCTTCGGTCTTGCCTTCGCCCATGGGCGCTTCGATGACCATAATGCCTGGATCCTTGGTCGTTTCCGCCAAATGTGCGGCCTGCTCCTGGACTGGTCTGGGATTGGCACCTGCCGGCAGATCAAATCTGGAGGCGAAGCGCTCCCCTACGCTGATCTGCTCGTGAATCGGTTGCCACTTAGGAGGCAGATCGAGGTTACGCCATCCGCGCTCCTGACGTGCCTTAAGACCAGCTCTTGTACGTACTGAATTCATCCGGTCCCAGGTCTGTTCGTCATAGCTCTTAGGGTTGAGCGGCACCAAGGGAAATAGAGCATCGTCGCTGTTGCTGGCGATCCAGTCGGCCATAATGACCAGCCCCTCCAGCACAGATTCGGCATATATGTTTAGACGCCTTCTGCTCAGCCGAGCGAAGTCATCATCACTAAGCTCACACTGCTTGGCCACGAATTCAATCAGTTGGCGCTGGACTTCAGCCCAGTCCTCATAATCCTGAGCAGTGCCCATCCGCACATCCATATCGGACTTGCATAGAGCCTGACGCGTAGGAGGCTGACCATGATGCCCTCCAACGACACAGGCATAGGATTCGGCCACTGACTTGCTCCAATTCCGTACCTGCGTCAGATACGACTCCAGAATCCTTTGGCCCGCTATGGGATGGGTAGGATAATTGGTATCCGTAATCGGAACATCAGGGAACCGCAGACCAGCCTGTCTGGGCTTCCACCGCAGGGAGAGATCCTGCATACCAGGCGCATGCGTCAACGGCTTGCTTTGGAAAACCGGGGTTGCTTTACCGATATCATGGACACCGGTGATAAACATGCAGACTTTGCGAGCCAATTCCGGATCACCAACATCGCGGATGATGATCTCTCGGGTGCCCCGGGGCACCCAGTCACGCCAAAGATACCTAGCCACTGCAGCGGAATCGCTCAAATGCGCGAAAACCTGTAGCCAGTCATCCTCGTTAAGCAGATTAGTCTTGCCCCACAGGGACATGGCTACAGCGTCCAAATCCAAGTCTGTTGGTATCACTCCGCTCATTGTTCCCCCGTTCTCAGCTCAGCGATCCTGCCAATTGGACGACTTCGTTGTAACAATTTGTAAGCATAACACGAAGATTTGGAATATACCAAATTTATAATCTCTTAATGACACAAGTTGACTTATATACCCTGACTATTCAGGGAGCACATAAAATCCTAATGGCACAAAGGATCATCCCCACAGAAGCGGGGAACACACCTCAAGAAGAAGCTTTATGTAGTCTACACGGGAACCACAGTCAACCCTTAGAGCGACGCATGTAATACATAGAACTGACTGCATTTGTAGCCTTGAACGTCGAATTCGACTTCGACACAGTAAAAGCATCACCCCCATATGCCGAGGACTTCTATTTGGTTGTCGAACACGACAACTAGGAATTAACGCCACATGCGCCACATGTCCTGGCCTAATTGCAGATGCACCTGCACAGAACCACAACCGCCGAAGCCACCGGCCCGTCATGGCTGAGAGCGATGTGCCAGCACAACTGCACTCGATCGACCTGACCACCGGGTAGAGGCAAGGAATGGTAAAGCCTGGCTTCCACGGAGGACTCTAGATTTACGCTCGGCCGACCTCGGCCGTCGTCCAAGATTTCCACCCCGCTCCAGGGGAAATCATCCAGATCATAGGGCGATGGCTCAGACCCCAGCGCCTGCGACCAAGCCTTGAGCACCGACTCCTTACCGGCCCAGCGCACCGCCAAATGCGCCGTTATATCGTCATGCTTGAGCAGGGCCCGCTGCTCTGCCTGCCGCCGCTCCCGAGGCGAGAACAAGCTTGTCATACGTGTGCCAGGCATAGCCAGCTGCCGGCCGAACTCCTTCAGGTCGACCAGGTCATGTCCCAACCCCAGCACTTGTCCAAACCCGGCATCATTCATAGGCCCGAGTATGCCCCTCATCGGCCCCTACAGCAAATCATCCGGTCAGGAGCTTGGAGACCACACAACCCATGGTCCTAATCGACGATCACTGCAATCGTGCAGAAATGACCCTGGACAGGAATAAAACCACAAGGAATAAGAGGTTAGCAAGAAGGGAAGGTATGGATAAGAATAGATGAAGTGAGAGTCTGCCATATCTCATAGAGCGCAGTCAGCAACCTGCTCGGAAGTCAGCGGGCTGGGCCAACCGCACACAAATCATTGAGGAACATTCAGCGCAGCAACTCATAGACTCTTCGTAGGACCTGAAGCCACAGGAATCCCATCCAAGCGGTGATGAGTACGCATTGTCCTTAGCTTGCCACGTACCTGCGAACGGAGATACAGAAAACAGCGGCAAAAGAATCATTAGCGGCTGGACATTGATCAGGAGTTCAAATCACTCGTCCATTCTCTCATGCCCATGCGTGAATCTCGGCCAGAGTGGTTCACACTTGTTTGTTTGTTCGGGAAGCACTGCGACCTTCTCCAGCTCGGAGTGGAGTTGCTTGAGTCCTTCGTTCTCGATGCGCAGCCGAGAGAACGTCATCATAGACAATGCAGGACTACGCTTGTCATACCGAAAATAAAAGCAAGAGGATGGTATTTGAGGGGAGGTAATAATGTCAGCTTTATGGTGGCGCAGAGTGGCGTCGTACCTGCTTCGCATAGTATTGCCTGCGTCGTTGCTGTCACAGTTGGTGGGGACCATTGCATTTGGAAAATCTTCGCCAGGCGGATCTGCTCAACCTTGGATCGATTGCGTTTCTGTGGCTGTTGCCTGCGTGATTTCCGCATGGTCCACGCGCAATGGGCAATCCTGGGCGCACCTCTCCTCAAGCTTCAGGTATGCGACCAGGATTCCAACCTGCCCATATCCGGTCTGAGAATGGGCGTGCGGGAGATAGCGCATCTTGCTGATTTCGCATCGCTCTTCATTGGTTTTCTTTAACCTTTATGGGATGGCAGAGGGCAGACCTTCGCCGATAAGATCATGGGAACAACAGTGACCAGAAAACAATAGGCGCGCCTGCAATGTCGCGACGACGCCCTGCACCCATCGTGCAGGCATGCGAAAAAGATACGGCTTCCAGCAGCAAGCAAGCTGCAGGCATTAGTGCGCATGGCGCAGCAAACTATAGCTGGTTTTCATCCGTATCCTGCTGGCCGCTATGTATCTGCTCGACAATGGAGAACGCCGACCGTACAGCCACGTATATCACCAGCAGCGCTATAGAGATAATCCAGTTAGTCATGGGAATGGAACCCTTAGGGCCACCCATGAAATGCAAGGAGACAAATCCCAGAATTATCAACGCCAGGCATAGCAGAACAACCAAGACTGCCCGGCCAGTGGTCACTCCTTTGGGGAATAGACGAGTCACACACTCGACCAGGCAGATAATTGACAGCGCAAAACCGACGGATGCCACAATACTCACTATCATCACCCCGCCAATCCCTTGAACAATGCCCAACAACCATCAACACCGAGGGCTGCCAGCAGTGTCTTTCCTTAAGTGTTCTCGAAATTCTTTCAATCTTTAAGGAAGCGGCAACTTTCTTGTCAAGCTTCATACCTCTTAATGCACCAAGCATACTTGACTGGATATAACAACTCAATTAGCTTTCCATTCTTGGCGGCCCGTTTTATCAACTGTCCAACCTGGTCATAGAACCCAGAGATGGTTCCAGTGGAAATGCCAGTAGCCTCTCCCGTCCTGGACGATTACGATACCTGTGCGACATCTGGGAGGCCTTGTTGCTGCAGTCAGCCGAGCACCTCCGTGTGTACCCTAACGTGTACCCATTCAGCCCGTAAAGTACCGAATACTGGGGAAGATTTCGCTCAGTCAGACCCGATCCTGACCGCTCCAAGTTGTTGGAAAACCCGCCGAGAGTGACAGAATACTTACGATAATCGTGGAGCGGGCGACGGGAATCGAACCCGCGTAATCAGTTTGGAAGACTGAGGCTCTACCATTGAGCTACGCCCGCAAAGCCGTTGGCTCGGTAAAGAGCATAGCACACGGGCCAGCCGGAACATGCAGCAAATTGGTCATCGCACGGTTTATCCCAGTAACAAACCTATGCAGACTTCACTGGGCAGTACCCCACCCCCCGCACACTCCGGTTCTTGTAAAGGCCACTATCTGCTAACCGCTCGATTTGATCGCCCAATCCGACGACATCAACAATCAGCACCTTCCTGCCTGCAGGAGTCCTGCCCACAGCTGAAGGGAAAAATATCGGCGTGGCTATGGTAATCGAGCTTCTCGCCATGAGTATTATGGCAACGAACCTCAGCCGCAGGAATTCCGTAACAGCGGCCACTAACACTAACACTTCGCACGAGTAAGAGGCCGGACGACTGCCCCAAGACAAGTCTGGCCATTCGGGTGGCCCAGCAATAATCCCAAGTAAAACCTGGGCCACCCATTTACTTTTTATACCTTTTCACGAACCGGGTCCAATCACGATCAAGCAGCACTAAAGCAACCCAATCCAAAGGCAGCCGGGAAAGATCCCAAAACCCGCCCTTCTTAATCGCTCTGATGCCGGATATAGCCCGTATACCTATGTATGACTCTCTACGCTCGAGACATGAGGCAAAACGAGTAATCGTCATAGCCAGGTCTGACGTACCCAGGGACATTTCATCCACGTTCCCGTGAAGGAAGCAGCATAAGACATGTTGTCGGGTTCAAATTTGGTTTTTATTTCAATCCATGCTTCCACGAAGGAAGCAGCCACCCTAGTAGGAGCAGCTGCATCTATCCATAACTAAAGGAAGATAAGGCACAGAGAGCCTCGGCTCAAAAAAAGGAGGTGAGCCGTCTGGCCCACCTCCCTGATCAGTGCAGCGATTGGACTCTCACCGATTTCCCATCTCCCACTGCAGAAGATGGGGAATCGACCAACTCGGGTTGATCTCAGCTCCGGTCGTAGTAGCCGTCGGCACCCAGTCGGGCCTGGGGATCCAGCAGCATGGCCTTCTCGACCTCATGGCCCACATACCCGTGGCCGTCCTCATGGAAGCGGCGGTTGTCGATGGGCTCGTAGAGCGGGGCCCGACCCATGCGGCCCTCCTCCAGGTGGCGCTGACCAGCGGCCAGACGGTCGTTGGCCCGGCGACGCCACTGGTCCAGGGTCTCCTGGCCGGAGGTCTTGAGCACAGCCGCCTCGAAGGCCCCAGGGCTGACGATGACCCCGATGCCGGAGACGTGGCCAAAGCCCAGGGAAGTGACCAGCCCGGCCTTGATCCTGCCCACCTTCAGGGGCTGTTCCAGCCAGACCAGATGGTCGTCGCGCCTCAGGACCGGATCCACGCAGTCCAGGGAGGCATTGGCCGGGATCACCCCGGACCGGAAGAGCTGGGTAAGCCCGTTGATCTGGAAGATGCAGGCACCGCCCTTGGCATGGCCGGTCAGGCTCTTCTGGGAGATGACGTAGAGCGGGTTGCCGTCCGTCCGCCCGATGGCGTGGGCCAGGGTGTTGTGCAGCTCGGACTCGTTGGGGTCGTTGGCGTTGGTGGAGGTGTCATGCTTGGAGACCACGGCGATGTCGTCGGGGCTCACGCCCAGCTTGGCCAGCGAGCGCACCAGGTCCGAATCCCTGCCGCCCATGCCGGCCGCCAGAGCCCCCAGCCCGGGTGCGGGGATGGAGGTGTGGGCACCGTCTGCGAAGGAGTGGATGTACCCTACCACGCCAGCCACGGGCAGACCCATGTGCAGGGCGATGTCGCCGCGGGTCAGCAGGATGGTCCCGCCGCCCTGGGACTCCAGGAAGCCGCCGCGCCGACGGTCGTTGGCCCGGGAGAAGAACCGGGGCTGGATGCCCTTGGCGTACATCTCGGCGGAATCTGCGGTGGCGTTCATGTTGCCGAAGCCGATGACCGACTCCACGCCGATGTCGTCGATGGCGCCCGTGACCACGAAGTCCGCCTTGCCCAGGGCGATCTTGTCGGCGCCCTCCTCAAGGGAGACCGCAGCCGTGGCACAGGCCGAGACCGGCTGGACCATGTTGCCGTATCCGCCGATGTAGGACTGCATGACGTGCGCGGCCACCACGTTGGGCAGGGCCTCCTGGAGGATGTCCGTGGGGATCTCCTTGCCCAGGAAGCGGTCCAGGTAGAGCTTGCGCATGGAGGCCATGCCACCGAAGCCGGTCCCCTGGGTGGAGGCAACCTTGGAGGGATGCACGGCCTGCAGGATCTCCACAGGGGTGAATCCGGCCGACAGGTAGGCGTCCACGGTGGTCACGATGTTCCAGAGGGCAATCTGATCCACGTCCCCGACCATGGAGGCGGGAATGCCCCACTTGACCGGGTCAAAGCCCTTGGGGAACTGGCCGCCCACGGTCCTGGACATGGTGGCCCGACGCGGCACGCGGATGCGGGAGCCGGGCAGACGGGTGACGGTCCACTCGCCGGACTGCTCGTCGCGGGCGATGCTGGTGTGGTCCGGATCCTGGGCCACGTATTCCTGAGCCATGTCCTTGGTGGGCACCGAGAAGGCCACGTCGTGATCTAGGAAGACGTCGACCTCCTCTTCATTGGTGCCCTGGCGGTAGTCGGAGCCCATGCCGTCGTCGAAGGGACGGATGCCGGAGCGGGCCACCACCTGGTCGTGGTAGCGTTCTGCGATGTCCTGCTCTGGCACCAGCTCGCCGTCGGTGTCGTACCAGCCCGGCTTGGGGCTGTCCTGCCACTCGACCAGACCCATGTTCCAGGCCAGTTCGAGGACGGCGGCGGCGCTCAGATCGACCTGTCCATCCGAGTGGATGCCCATCTCGGCCTCGAAGCGGGTGCGGCCGGAACCCCAGGGACCCATCTCACCGATGGAGACGATGACGATCTGATCCTCGGGCCGAACGGTCACGCCCTGCCAATCCTGCAGATCCACCGGGGCCTGGGCGGGCACCCGGGGTGTGGGCAGGGCCTTGATGACCCGGTCCGGATCCTTGCCGGCATCTGCGGGCGCATCACCGGACTTTCCGGCTGGGGCCGGTGTCGACGGATTGTCATCCTGGTCAGCCTCGGCCTTCAGGGCCTTGAGGTCCAGCGGGCTGGAGCCCAGGCCGCCGGTCAGGTCAGCTTGAAGCGGGGCCTGGAGGGCCTGCTGACGTGCTTCTACAGTGCAAAGCTCCAGCAGGGAATCAGCCATCTGACCGGTGGAGTAGGTGTGGATGCCGTGGCGCTCCACCACCTGGACCAGCGGATCGTTACCGCCCATGAGCCCGGTGCCCCGAACCCAGCCGATCAGCGGGTGGGCGAAGGTGACCCGACCGGACCAGTCCTGCTCGGGTCGTGACCGATTGACGATGGCGTCCAGGGCGGCCTTGACCTCCCCGTAGGCTCCGTCGCCGCCGAACATGCCACGGTTGGGCGAGCCAGGCAGAACCACATGCAGACGGTGGTCGACGTCGGTATCCGCCCCGATGCCAGCGAACCCGGCGATCTGGCGTTCCAGGCTCCAGAGCATGAGCCGGGCCTGGGACTCGAAGAGCCGGCCCGAGTCGGCCATGGTCCCGTGCATGGCGGGGGCTGCGAAGGGCAGCAGCAGGGTGGGTTCGTAGGCGGGCTTGAGCACGGTGGTCGTGGCCCCCGTGGTCTTGCGCTGCTCATTGCCGACCCAGTCAACCAGGGCGTCCACATCCCGGTAGCTGGACAGGTTGGCGGGCACAATCCAGAGACGGGCACCGCCTACGGCATGGCGACGGTAGAGGTCGCGGGCCCAGATGACGGTCTGCGGCTTCAGGGAGTGGCAGACGGCGATGACCGTCGCCCCGCCCTCCAGGAGGCCCGCAGTCACAGACCCTGCGATGGACTTGGGGGCCACGCCCGTGACCACGGCCACGTCCTTGGCGAATCGTGCGGCGGTCTGGTCCGAGTCGGCAGGGGTCATGGCCTGGTCGGCGATGCCGCTGAAGACCCGGGCCAGATCCTGCTCGCCGCGTTTGCCCGCCTGCTCGGCATACCAGACGGCCTGATCGTGCACCTCGCGTCCGGCTCCTACGAAGCTCAGGCGGCTGCGGTCATCATCATGCTCGTGGTAGATGTGAGCCAGATCCTCACGGGCGCTGGCCCAGCGGTCGTCGAAGAGGACGGCGCGCGAAGCCTCGAACCTTGGCGCCACCTGCTCGGGCCAGTCGCTGCCCAGCTCGGCATCGACGGCGGCCACAACAGCGGCATCCTCATTCTCGCCAGGCTGGACGACCGGAGGCTTAAGCCCCAACTTGTCCAGGAGGAAGCGTGCGGTAGAGGCCAGCACACCCTCAGAGCCGGTCACCTGGGCTGCGAAGGCATCCAGGGCGGCGGAGTCAACCACGGCACCGCCAGCAGCACCGCCTGCAGAAGGCATGGAGACCGTGACACCGTGACGCTGGGCCACCTGCTGAACAGCCTGATCAATCAGCGCATTGGCCGCAGGCACGGTGGGGACGGCTTCGGTGGGCAGGAGCGCCAGGTCGCCGCCACGCGAGGAGGCACCCTCACGGGTGTCCAGAACCAGGCTGGCCACGGTGGCCGAGACCCAGCCGGCACCCAGCTGCCAGACGTCGGAGACCCGCTGCTCAACCTGCTGCAGCTTGAGGCCGGAGGGGCCGAAGAGGTCGCGGATGCGCTCACGCACGATGTCGGAGAGCACCGGACCGAAGGGCCGATAGTTGGGGGCCACCTTGTTCACCAGGGCGCTCAGGTCGGTCATGCTGGCCTCGGCGGCACCGTCCACGCTGGCCACACCCAGCTCGGAGCTGATGTCCATCAGCAGCTGGTTGCGCCTGGAGGAGACGCCGTTGGTCAGGGTGTCGGTGGTGTCGGTCTGTCCAATCTGTTCGGGGCGGATCTTGGTGGAGTAGGCCAGCAGAACGGCGATGGCATCCGAGGCCTTGAAGGGCAGGTCGGCCACATCGGCACCTGATGGGCCACCGGCGGTCGGGGCCGGAGCAGGAGCCGAATCCTCGGCTACCGCAGGGGCAGAGGCAGGGGCAGAGGCAGGGGCTGGAGTTGGCTCCGATGCCGGTGCAGGCGCAGCAGCCTGAGCCTGAGCAGGTTCAGGACTGGAATCCTGGACCGGAACTGCGGGCTCCTCCTCCACCGGGGCCATGGGATCGGTGTCGGTCAGATAGACCCGGCTCTCGTCCCTGCCCAGGTTGTAGACGCTCACGTGACGCTCGCGGAAGTCGGGCAGTTTCAGGGTCTTGGTGCCCAGGTTGGCCAAGGTGGGCGAATGTCCCAGCCCTACCTCGATCAGCTGCTCCACGCCCAGGCCGCCCTGCTCGGGGGCATCGAACATGAGTGCCTGGGTCTCGATCCAGCGCACCGGGGAGGCGAACTGCCAGGAGAGCAGCTCGGTCAGCAGCAGACGCCCCAGCTTCTGGTCGTCGGCCGCATACTGATCCCAGACCTTGGGATCGTCCAGAGCCTTCTTGATGCGTTCGGAAGGGACCACCTCCAGGATGGAGGCCGCGAACTCCTTGGTCATCTGGAAGGGCCGTGCAACCAGGTTGGGTATGTAGCGACCCTCCAGGCGGGAGTAGTCGATATGCTCGGGCAGCAGGGCGTCCAGGGTGTCGCGGAACTCGGGCACCCCCTTGCGCAGCAGGGTGGAGTGGAAGGGCACGTCGATGCCGGGTACATACATGAAGGCCGGCTTGCCACCCGCCTCCTTGGCCCGACGGTTGGCATCGGCACGCAGGTACTCCAGACCTGCGATGGTTCCGGCTATGGCGTACTGCTGGCCGGCCAGGTTGTAGTTGACGATCTCCAGGAATTCGCCGCACTCCTTGGATACGGACTCCACATACTGCTTGACACCGGAGTCGCCCACGCCGAACTGGTTGGGACGCAGGGCGCCCATCCGGTAGTTGCTGCGTCCCTGCTCGTCACGTTCGATCAGGGAGTGCATGGTGGACCCGCGGTGGAAGACCAGCTCCAGGACCGTCTCCAGGGACATGACCCCGGCGAAGGAGCTCAGGGCGTTGTACTCGCCCAGGGAGTGGCCGGCGAAGTAGGCGGGCCAGATGTCCATGCCGGACTCGCGCAGGCGGGCGGTCTGGGCGAAGGCTACTGTGGCCAGGGCCACCTGGGTGAACTGGGTCAGGTTGAGCAGACCCTCCGGATGGTGGTAGGTGACCCCCTTGGCCGTCAGGGTGTGGGGGTTATCACGCACCACGGCCAGGATGGAGAACCCAAGCTTGCTGCGGGTCAGGGCATCGGCCCGTTCCCAGGTCTCGCGGGCGGCCGGAGACTTGGCCCTCTCGTCCAGGACCATGCCCTGCTGCTGGATTCCCTGGCCGGGATAGACGTAGGCGGTCCGTGGGGCGCGGGCGATGGCCGTGCCGCGGGAGACCAGCTGGCCGTCGATCCTGCAGGTGACCTCCAGGACCAAGCCGCCATGGCGGACCTTGCCCACACGCTCCAGGCTGATCTCCACCTTGTCGCCCAGCTGGACCATGCCGTACATGTTGTAGGTCCATCCGGCGATCTCGTAGTGGACGCCCTGCTCGTCGGTGGCCTGAGCCGCGTACTGGGCGGTGGCCGACAGCCACATGCCGTGCACCAGGGGCGCAGACAGGCCCGAGACCGCAGCACCCCGCCTGGAGGTGTGGATGGGATTGAAGTCCCCTGAAGTGCGTGCGAAGGCGGTCATGTCCTTGGGGGCGGTGACGGTGACGCGGCGCAGCAGCCTGCGGGGTGTGTCCACCGTGTCGGCGCTGATGCCGCCGTACTCGGGAGCCTCCTGGGGAAGCTGGTCGCTGTAGGCACGGCCACGGATGGCGAAACGCTCGACCTCGCGTGCCAACACGGTCCCGTCCTGGGCTGCGTGGACCACATGGATGGTCACCACCCGGCCAGAGGAAGATTCCTGGTAGGGCTCGGCCCAGCTGGTCAGCTCGATCCGCTGGCCGGTGTGTTCCAGCAGGCGCTTCTCGCTGACCTCCAGCTCGATCAGGTGGTCCAGATGGACCGCGTTGAGCAGGCCCTCGATGATGGGGAAGCCATCCACATAGACGGATCCCAGGGCTGCGTAGATGGCCGGCCAGGCAGGACCCACCAGGGCGTCGGGGGCGAAGCCTGAGGGGATCAGCGCATCGGGCAGGGCGCCTCCGGTGGCCGCCTCATGGTCGAAGCCCAGGTTAGCTGCCAGGGTGTAACCGCTGTGGGCCAGGCCGAAGGGATGCTCAGGGTCGTCACCGTCCTTCTCGATGACAGGCATGGCCTCCAGCTTGTCGCCGGTGATGGTGGTGTTGGCGATCCCGGCTGTATCGGCCAGCAAGGCGTAGACGTCCTTGGGCAGGCGGCTACGGTCGACCACCGGGAAGAGGCCGACCTGGTCGCTCTTGAGGGTCAGCGGTACGACGATGTCGCGCACCGCATGCCGGTCCAGGCCGCCGTCGGGGTCGTCGTCCCAGTAGGTATCCAGGTGGATGTCCAGGTCGTAGTACTCGCCCTGGTCATCCCGGCCGGTGGCGGTGATGGTGTAGTTGGGGTCGTCCATGGCCGTCCCATAGGCAGGATTGGCCATCAGGTGGCCCACCCAGGAGATGTTGGGGCTGCGGCGGATGAACTCCTGTGCGTCGGCAGCGCCTGCCAGCTGACTGTAGGCCTTGGCAGGACCGCTGTCCAGGTCGCGCACCCGGTCTATGGCCGCCTGCTCGAACCGTCCCAGAATGGAGGCCACCGGCTCGTCCACCGTGGTGATGCCCGCCACAGAGATGGGTCCGGGGATGGCCCTGACCGAGTCGGCGCCGTAGCGGGGGTCCTCGGACTGCCAGAGCTGATCCTGACCCCACCAGCGCAGCAGATCGTTATCGATGACCGGCACGAAGGGCATGGGCTTGGGGTACTCGCGTACCAGGACGGGGAACCAGGCCACATCGGTGGGCACCACCTTGAGCTCGGCTGCCTGGGGGTAGGCCTCATGCAGCCGACGAAGCGCCTGCCCCGGCTCGGCCACATCCTGCCTGGAGGCGAAGATGGAGTCGAACTCGCCGCTCTGACGCTCGCAGACACGGGCCTCGATGCGCCGCAGCAGGTGCAGGAAGCGGTCGATGTAGGTGTCGTCGGCCCAGGGGTAGGCCAGGTCGGCGAAACGCTGGGCCCAATCCTGGTAGGTCATGGTCTCCAAATCGCCGAAGTAGGGCTTGGCGGTCTTGTTCAGAGCCTCGATGATCTCCCCGCGGCGGGTCTCCAGCTCCTCGGGGTGCTTCATGACCCGGACCAGCAGGCGGCCGCACTCGGCGGAGGAGTTCTCCATCTCGTAGATGTCGGCGTGCAGGTGGCTTAGGCCGGAGCCCACGCCCCCAACAGACTTGCCGCTGGGCACCCACTTCTCGCCCATGGGGGCGAAGGGATCCGGATCGGGGGTGGAGGTGTCGATGCCGGGGGTGGCCACCAGAGCCCGCTTGATCTCGGGATTGGTGTGGGCCTCCTTGGCGGTCATGGCCGCTGTGCCGATCATGACGCCGTCCACGGGCATGTCCGGCAGATGGTATGCCCGGGACCACTGGCCGCTGATGTAGTCGGCCGCCCGCTCAGGGGTGCCGATGCCGCCGCCGGCCACCAGAACGATGTTGGGGCAGGCGCGAACCTCGGCGTAGGTGGTCGAGAGCAGGTCGTCCAGGGACTCCCAGGAGTGATGCCCGCCGGCGGCCCCACCCTCGACCTCCATCAGAATGTGGGTGGGGGCTACCTTGCGTGCGATGGCCACGACCTGGCGGATCTGGTCCACCGTGCCGGGCTTGAAGGCCACGTAGGGGAAGCCCTCCTCGTTGAGTTGACGGATCAGGGTCATGGCCTCGTCCAGCTCGGGGATGCCGGCAGAGATGACCACCCCGTCGATGGGGGTGCCGGAGGCGCGCTTCTTGGGCACGATGTGCTGGCTGCCGAACTGGAGGTTCCACAGGTAACGGTCCATGAACATGGCGTTGAACTCGACCGTGCGGCCCTCCTGCAGCTGGTCCTCCAGCTGGGACACATGGCGATCGAAGACTTCGGCGGTCACCTGGCCACCACCCGCCAGCTCGGCCCAGTAGCCGGCGTTGGCAGCCGCAGCCACGATCTCGGGCTCCACGGTGGTCGGGGTCATGCCGGCCAGCATGACCGGGGGCTTGCCGGTCAACCGGCTGAAGGCCGTCTCCACCCGGGGACCGGCCGGTGTCTCAATCAGACGGGGAGCCAGCTTGGACCAGTCCTGGGTCCTGGCCGGATCCTCCTCCATGGTGGACAGCTGTGCACGCCGGGCCTGGTTGGAGGCCTCGACCACGCCCACGCCGGTTCCCTGAACCAGGTTGTCCACCAGCTTGCCCAGGGTCTCGCCCGGGCCCAGATCCACCAGCCAGAGGGAGGCGGCATCCTGCTGGTCCATGACCTCGGCGATCCGGCCGGCCCAGTCGGCATGGTTGAGCAGGACCTCTTGGGCAAGGACCCGGGCACGCTCGGTGTCCAGACCGCAGCGGGAGGCCCAGTCCACGCTCAGATCCACGGCGTCCTTCATGAGCGGCGAGTGGAAGGGCAGGGTCACATCCAGGTACTCCAGAACCGGTGAGAAAGCGGTTCCACCACGGACCTTGTCCTCGCGCAGTTGACGCTGATGCTCGCCCTCCTTGCCCGCCTCGATGGCAAAGGCGGCCAGATCCTCCGGATAGCCGGACAGGACCAGGTTGCGATCCGAGTTGGTCACGGCCACACTGATGGGGCCGCGAGCGCCGGGCACCCGATCGATCAGAACCTCCACCTGGCGGCGGGTGGCACCGCGCACCGAGAGCATAGGCGTGGCCTCACCCTGGCGGTGGATGCCCAGACGACGGGCCTGACGGGTGCCGGCCGCGCCGATCAGCATGGCGGTGGCCAGGATCTGGTCGATGGCACCCTGGGCGGCTTTGAGGGACCCAGCCGCCTGGATCTCTTGGACCATGTGGACGCCGATGATGCCCTGGGAATGCCCCAGCAGGGCCACCGGACGGGCCTGGGCCGCATCGTAGCCCAGCTGGTCCATGTCCATGAGGGCACCCAGCTGCACCAGGGCGATGCCGGGCACGCTGACCGCCGCGTCGGCGGCCGGTCCCAGCCTGACCGGGTCAGGCCTGTAGCCGAACAGGTCCAGCTGACGGCCGTTGGTGGCCAGCAGGTCGGGCTTGACAGCCCTGAGCAGGTCGGTGGCCGCCGCCATCCGCTCCCTCAGGGCCTTGTCGATGTCGGGATCACCCTGCAGATCGGCCAGGGCCACGGTCCAGGGGTTGGACTGGCCGGCGAACATGAGCGCGTGCGGCTGCTCGGCGAGACGGTTGATGAAGAATGTACTGGTCATGATGTCCTATTCATAGAGAGTTGGGGATTACTGATAATGACGAGGGGAAGCTCATAGAGGCTGGTTGCCGTGGTGCTTGTCGTTGACCCTGACGCGCTGCTTGTCTGCCAGGAGGTCCATGGCCTGGATCAGGACCGGTCTGGTCTGCTCCGGGTCGATCATGGCGTCCAGTTCGCCCATCTCCAGGGAGAGATTGGCGTTGACGGTGCTGGTTTCATACTCCTGGGCCAGCCGGTTGCGCAGCTCATCCACGTCCCGGCCGGCCTCCTTGGCCTCCTGCAGGTCGCGCCGATGGATGATGTTGACCGCACCCTGGGCTCCCAGCACTGCTATCTGCGAGGAGGGCCAGGCGTAGTTGAGGTCCGCGCCGATGGCCTTGGAGCCCATGACGATGTAGGAGCCGCCGAAGGCCTTGCGCAGCACAATGGTGACCATGGGCACCTGGGCGTTGGCGTAGGCGTAGATGACCTTGGCCCCCCGGCGGATGATGCCGGCGTGCTCCTGGTCCGAGCCCGGCTTGTAGCCAGGGGTGTCCACCAGGGTGATGACCGGCAGGTTGAAGGCGTCGCAGAGGCGGACGAAACGGGCCAGCTTCTCGGAGGATTCCACATCCAGGCTGCCCGCGTCCACCATGGGCTGGTTGGCCACGATCCCCACCGGACGGCCCTCCAGGCAGGCGAAGCCCACCACGATGGACCGGGCGTAGAGCTCCTGGACCTGGACCAGCTCGCCGTAGTCGACGATGGCATGGATGACGTCCAGCACATCGTAGGGCTGCCGGTCGTTCTCGGGGATGACCGCGGCCAGTCGTTTGGCGGCCTGGCGCTCGGCATGGCCGGAGATGAAGGCGTACCGGGGAGGCTCCTGGCCGCTGTTGGCCGGCAGGTAGGCCAGCACGGTCCGGGCATAGTCGATGGCGTCGGCCTCGTCCTCGCCCAGGTAGTGGGCCACGCCGGAACGGGTGTTGTGCACGTAGCCGCCGCCCAGCTGGTCCATGCTGATGGTCTCGCCGGTGGCCGCCTTGACCACGTCGGGACCGGTGACGAACATGTCCGAGTTCTCCTTGGTCATGATGATCAGGTCGGTCAGGGCCGGGCAGTAGACGGCACCGCCGGCGCAGGGTCCCAGGATCAGGGAGATCTGCGGGACGAAGCCGCTGGCCTGGCAGGTCTTGCGGAAGATGCGTCCGTACTGGGTCAGGGCGGCCACACCCTCCTGGATGCGGGCGCCTCCCGAGTCGATCATGGCCACGATGGGGACCTTGATCCGCAGGGCCATGTCCATGAGCCGGCAGATTTTCTCACCCTCGGCCCGGCCCAAAGTGCCGCCTCTAACGGAGAAGTCCTGGGCGTAGACGCCGACCTTGCGCCCGTAGACCAGGCCGAAGCCGGTGATGACCGCAGAGCCCGCCCGGTCTCCGGCGATGTCGCCGCCGGCGAAACGGCCCACCTCCTCGAAGGTGTCCTTGTCGAAGAGCAGATCCAGGCGCTCCCGGGCGGTCTGCTTGCCCTTGGCATGCTGACGGTCGCGGGCGTGCTCCTCGGCCTGTTTGGCCAGGGCGGCGGCCCGATGGATGCCCTGGCGCACCGGCTGGGAGCCCAAGGTGGATTCGGTGACGCTCATGCCTGCTCCTCTCCGCCCAGATCCAGGGTGACCAGGGTCTGACCCGGATCCACCCCTTGTGCCACGGACACCTCGATGGTCTTCACGCGGCCCTTGGCCGGGGCATAGACGTAGTTCTCCATCTTCATGGACTCCAGAACCACCAACAGGTCGCCCTTGTCCACCTCCTGGTCGGGGGCCACGTTGATGCGGGTGACCACCGCCTGCATGGTGGCCACGATGACGCCGGACCGGGCCGCATCCTGCCGGGGGACGCCGGGCTCCTGATCGCGCAGCCCGCGCCCGCGCAGGGGCTGCCGGGGCCGGGAAATGCCGCCGTGGCCGCCGACGCCGCCCATGCCGCCAAGCAGCGACTGGGGCAGAGCAAGCCTGACCCTCTTGTCGTCTATCTCCACGTTGTAGGTCTCCATGGGATCGCTGTCCCTGTCCTGTTCCTGGGCCGAAACGCCGGAGACCGAGGCGGGCTGGCCGCTCCCGTTGGAGGCAGGCTCCACGTTCAGGTAGACCCGTTCCAGCCACTTGGTGGACACGTCGAAGGAGTGCCCGTCCTCGGCGGTGAACTCGGGGTTGGTGAAGATCTTCTGGAAGAGGCCGGCCGGGGTGGGGACCCCGCTGATGCTCATCTCACGCAGGGCCCGACGGACCCTGGCCACGGCCGCCGGACGGTCCTGGGCGGTCACGATCAGCTTGCCCATCATGGAGTCGTCCCTGGGCGAGACCGTGTCGCCCACCTCGACACCCGAATCCACGCGGATGCCGGGGCCGGAGGGCCACTGAATCGACTCGATGGTCCCGGAGCTGGGGGTCAGGTTGGTGGCCGGATCCTCGCTGGTGATGCGCAGCTCGAAACTGTGGCCTCGGGGCGGAGGCGCCACGTTCAGGGAGCCACCGTCGGCGATCCGCAGCTGCTCGCGGACCAGGTCAAGTCCGCAGACCTGCTCGCTGACCGTATGCTCCACCTGCAGCCGGGGGTTGACCTCCATGAAGTAGACGTCGTCCCTGGGGGTGACCAGAAACTCGCAGGTGCCCAGACCCACGTAGCCCACCGTGTCGAACAGGCGGCGGGAGAACCCCTCCAGCTGGGCGATCACGTCGTCGGAGAGGAAGGGGGCCGGCGCCTCCTCAACCAGCTTCTGGTTGCGTCGCTGTACCGAGCAGTCCCTGGTGGAGTAGACGGTGAACTGTCCGTGGCTGTCCCTGCCGGACTGGGTTTCCACATGCCGGGCCCGGTCCACGAACTTCTCGATGAAGTAGTCGCCCAGGTCGCCGCCCTGAAGGGCATCATGGTTCATGTAGAAGGTGCGCAGCTCGTCGCTGTCGTTGATCAGGGTGATCCCCCGGCCGCCGCCGCCGTCAGCCTTCTTCATCATGACCGGATAGCCGTGCTCGTCGGCGAAGTCCAGCAGTGGGCGCATGTCGGTGACGGGCTCGCTCAGGCCTGGCACCACGGGCACCCGGGCCCGCTCGGCCACCTTGCAGGCGGTGATCTTGTCACCCAGCTCGTCCAGGACCTCCGGATCCGGCCCCACCCAGGTGATGCCCGCCTCGATCACCTTGTGCGCGAAGGAGGAGAACTCGGACAGGAAGCCATAGCCCGGGTGGAGGGCGTCAGCGCCGGACCTGCGGGCGATGGAGACGATCAGATCCTCGTTCAGATAGGTCTCCATGTTGGTGTCCCCAGGCAGCAGGTAGGCCTCGTCCGCCATCTGGGCATAGGGGGCATCCCGATCCTGGTCGGCATAGACGGCCACGGTGGCGATGCCCATCTCCTGGGCGGTGCGCACAACCCGCAGGGCTATCTCGCCACGGTTGGCGATCAGCAGTTTTTTCATTCCCCTCTCCTCACTGGTTGCTCAAGGGTGATTCGGACTGACGGAAAGTATGGACAGGGTGGGCTTTAGGCTCCCACAGCGGCCACTTCAGGCAGGACGCCCACATCTGCCGTGGAAACGTCGACCTGGCTGCCGTCGGGCAACCGCACCCGCAGGGAAGCATCCGGATTGATCTGCAGGGCCCGGCCCTCCACAGGCTCACCGGCCACGGGAACGACCCTGACCCGCCTGCCCAGCGTCCAACTGAGTTCGACAATCCGCGAGCGCAGCCCCTGTGGCCCGTTCAAGGTCCTGTCCAGCGACCCGTCAAGGCCGAGGGGGGCCATCTCCCCGCTCAGGTGCCAGCTGATGGCGTCGACCAGATCGTCGCGCAGGGTCCGGTAGTCGGGCAGGTCCTGGTAATGCAGCTGCAGGGAGGTGGACTCCGCAATGGGCAGCGCCTGCCGGGGCAACAGGAGGTTGATGCCGATGCCGACAGCCAGGGCCGACCAGTCCTGATCCACCCGGACCAGCTCGCAGAGGATGCCCCCCAGCTTGGCCCCGCGGCAGAACAGATCGTTGGGCCACTTGAGGGTCAGGACCCTTTTCGGGTCGCCGCCGTCGGCCAGCCGGCAGCCGTGGTACCCAAGCACATCCTGCAGGCCTTCCAAGGCAGCCATTCCCGCCACCATGGGCATCCATCCACCTAAGGGTCCGGTCAGCAAGCTGGTGGGCAGCGGCAGGGCCCAAGTGGCCAGCAGGGAACGTCGGGGCTGATTGACCCAGGTTCGGGCAAGACGACCGCGGCACCGGGACTGCGCATCGGCAACCGCTACGCTCAGCGGCATGGTGCTCCCCCCGGCGCCCGGCCATCGCCGAATACCTTTACTTGCGACTCTTCCCTCGTATCGTGTAGTCGTAGAAACACCCTGGAGGGCATTTTTTCGAGGCGTATCTTCGGCTTTTCCCCTTGTGCCAGAGGCCAGTCCCTTCACGGTCTCCGTGCTCGTTGTCGATTCACCGCCCCCAAACAGCCGCTCGACCCGGTCGCGCGCATCCGAATACGTCGAGGCTTCCAGAGCATGAGCCACGAGCGTATTGGTCGAATCGACGGTGTCGAGCACCACGATCGAGGAGAGTACGCCACTGTCCAGCGATGCCGATGGCTGCCACTTGATATTCTGATGAGGCACGCGTTCCACTATACGGCACAAGGGGTCAGCCCCGGTAGCGAACCACCCACAAAAGCGGCTGCCGGTTTTTGTATCTTTTCACAGGAGACCCTTGGACAGCTCTGAGCGCATCCTCGGATGGGCACTGGATAAAATGGGGAAGCCGTAGACCAGGCATGACCCGCGAAAGGGGTTCTTTTGAGCGCAGACAGTGGAAGGGCGCAACCGAGAGAGGCGGGCGAACAACCTGTGCGGACTTCAGCCTTGCAGACCGGAAGGCCTGGTTCCCGTGCATCCCGGACCCTCGGCCTTGTCCTGGCCCTGCTGGCCTGCCTCTGGATTGCCTGCTGCACCGGTCTGGGCCCCATCTACCGTCAGCAGGGTTCGCTGGCACAGGTGGGTCTGCCCCAGGTGCTGATCATGCTGGGAACCCTGGCCATCTGCCTGGCACTGGTCCTGGCCTGCCGCCGGATTCTGCTGGGCTGTGAACCCCTCCGGATGCCACAGCGCTTGACCGCACTGGCACAGCGCCCGCGGATGCGTGCCTACGCGGCCTTCATCACCAGACAAACCAGTGGCTGGCGACCCATCATGCGTCTGCTCCTGCTGGGATGGGCCTGGGCTTTTCTTACCCTGCTGGCCGCCTACGGGGCCGACCTCTACGCGCAGGCCCAGGAATGCGCCAACTTCCTGGCCCAGCTGCAGGGCGATCAGCCCCCCTACGGCGGCAATGCCTTCACCCAGATGGACGTCTACCCCATCGGCCACTACCTGTGGCCGGAGCATCCCACCTTCCTGACCGACCAGCACAACATGGTGCTGACCCTCGTCTACGGGATGACCATCATGGCCTCCAACCATCTGACCGGATCCTATGATGCGGGCATCGTGCTCCTGGCAGGGCTGCAGGTGATCTTCGCCGCTTTCTGCTGCGCCGTCACTGCCGACCGCTTCCTGCGCGGGAGCGGAATCGAACATGTCGGGGCACTGGCCCGCACCCTGGTCATGATCTTCTTCCTCCTCTCCCCCTTCGTGGTCTTCAGCACCTTCAGCCTGACCAAGTCCCCCCTCTTCGCCTTCGCCTTCATCTGGTGGTTCGGCATCTGGCACCAGCTGGAGTCTGTGGACAAGAACTCACCGCTCTACGCCAGCCAAGCGGCCCGACTGCGGCCCGCCCTCGCCTTGAGCACCCTGATCATGCTGATCAGCGCCAAGTACGCCCTCTACATCGTCCTGGCCCAGCTGGTCCTGGCCCTGATCGTCCACCGTCGCCAATGGGCCACCATCCTGATAGGGCTTCTGCTGCCCCTGGTCCTGTTCACGGGGGTGACCGGGGCCCTTACGGCCACGGGGACGGTCATCCAGGGCGATCCCGTGGAGAGCCGCAGCATCCAGCTGCAGCAGATCGCCCGGGTGGCCAAGCTTAACCCCCAGGGGATTCCAGCCCAGGCAAGGGCCGACCTTGAGCCCATCATGGACCTGGACAACGCCGCCATCCAGTACACCCCCTGGGAGGCCGACCGGGTCAAGTCCTCGGGCAACCAGCCCAAACTGATCGTCTACCGCTGGAGGACCGTCACGCCCGAGCAGTTGTCCCGGCTGAATCGGGCCTGGCTCCAAGTGGGAATGCGCAACCCGGTGATCTACCTGGATGCCTTCCTGGCCGAGTCCTATGGCTACTTCGACCCCGGCGACCCTGCCTACGTGGCCATGTCCTATTACCTCAACAATGGCTACGTGCAGAACTCGGGCTCCTGGTTGGCGGCCTGGTGCCACGACTGGCGCAACGGGGTGACCGGATTCGTCAGAACCTGGGCCGACACCCCCCTGCTGGGCCTGGTGGCCCGGGCCAACTTCTGGGTGGTGGCCGCCCTGCTGCTGATCGTCGCCCGCCTGGCGGCAGGTAACTGGCGCGGGGTCCTGTGCTGGTTCCCCCTCCTGCTGATCATGGGGGTCATGATCACCGCCCCCGCCAACAACTTCGAACGGCACATGCTGCCGGTGGACATGGTGGTGCCCTTCCTGATCCTGGACATGGTCCGGCAGAGCCGCCGCGCGCGCGCCGAAAACCTGATGGACCGGCCGTCATGATCGGCAAGTCGAAACGTTCCGGACCGAAGGACGACGACCCTGCAGAAACTCAGCAAGCCCACCGGGCACCTGCCGCCTCCGATGCCGCCATGCAGCAGATTCTCCGAAAGACGCTGGATCATCTGGAGGAGGCACTGCCCTGGGCCAGGTCCCTGCCCGCCGACGGGCACAGAACCTTGGAGGGGGCCGTTCGAACAGCCCTGGACGACCTGCTCTCCCGACTCGACTTACAAGGCACAGAAGATGGTGAAGTCCCCTCCCCCGTGCCAGCCGAGCTCTCCCGGAGCCTGGGCCCCCACAGGGCCATGGAGCTGACCCGGGTCATTCTGGACATGCTTGAGGAGGCTGGCCGGACCATGGGGGCCGAGGGGGAACGGTCGACGCTGGTCTACACCCGTCACGCCGCCACCGCAGCAGCCGCTCTCTACGCCGACCTGGCCGAGGCAAGGAACGGACACAAGGCCGCAACAGAGTCAAGAATCATCCGGCATCTGATCGAGAAAACAGCGGACACACGGACCATTGACGATTTGGCCCGGCTGGGCTGGCCGACCGAGTTCGACTGTTTCGCCGTCGTTGGCGAGGCCCGGGGCAACGAAGACGGACAGGGCATGGAGAATGCCCGCCAGCCCATCCACACCACGGTGGCCCGTCAAGGCGGTAGGGCTCTGGTGGGCGAGAGCGAGGGGCTCATGGTGGTCCTGATCGACCCCGACCGGTCGGGCACCCCGGCCGACTTCTGCGCTTCCATCCTGCGCTTCTTCGCCGACAAGTCAGCCGTCTGTCTGGGGCCACCGAACCATGGGATATCCGGTGCGGGAGCCTCCCTCCGAGCCGCCCTGAGCACGCACGCGGCGGCCCCGTCAGTTGCCGACCCCATCACCGCCGCCCTGCCCAGGCCACTGCACGCCGACGACCTGCTGCCCGAACGAGCCCTGAACGGGGACACGGACGCTGCCGACCAGCTCTACCAGGAGGTCTATCTGAGCCTGGCCGGACAGGATCCGGACGGGCCCCTGCCGACCACCCTGCTCACCTTCCTGCGCTCGGGCAACTCGTTGGAGATCACCGCCAAGAAGCTGGGAATCCATCCCAACACCGTGCGCTACCGGCTCAGGCGCTGCGTGGAGGTGACCGGCTGGGATGCCATGGACCCGCGGGAATCCTTCGTCCTCCAGGCAGCCCTGATCATCGGTAGAATCCGCAGGTCGCATCCGAGCGCCGACTGACTGGTGCCGGACCAAGTGCTCCTGGCCAAGATACAAAAAGAGCGGGGACCCGAAGGTCTCCCGCTCTGGAAGTATACAGCCGAACCGGCTCAGAGCACCGCGATGTCCAGGGGAACGCCCGGGCCCATGGTGGTGGTGACGGTGGCCTTGGTGATGTAGCGGCCCTTGACCGTGGCCGGCTTCAGGCGCTTGATCTCCTCGTCGACCGCGTGGAAGTTCTCCTCCAGAGCCTGCTGCTCGAAGGAGACCTTGCCCACGGGGAAGCTCAGGTTGCCGTTCTTGTCCACACGGAACTCGATACGTCCGGCCTTGATCTCGGTGACCGCCTTGGCCACATCCATGGTCACGGTGCCGGTCTTGGGGTTGGGCATGAGGCCACGGGGACCCAGCACGCGGCCCAGACGGCCGACCTTGCCCATCATGTCGGGGGTGGCCACCACGGCATCGAAGTCCAGGTAGCCGCCGGCGACCCTGGTCACCAACTCGTCGTCGCCCACCTCGTCGGCTCCGGCCTCGGCGGCTGCAGTCGCCTGGGGGCCACGGGCGAAGACCAGGACGCGCACGGTCTTGCCGGTGCCGTTGGGCAGGCTGACGGTGCCGCGGACCAACTGGTCGGCCTTACGGGGGTCCACGTTCAGGCGGTAGACGGCCTCCACGGTCTCGTCAAACCCGCGCTTGGGCATGCTCTTGAGCAGGGCGATGCCCTCCTCAGGGGTGTACAGGTTGGTGCGATCGACCTTCTCGGCCGCCTCGCGATACTTCTTGGAACGCTTGGTCATCTGCTTCTCCTATCAGCAGTCGCGGTGCGGGCAAGCGTGTGCCCTACCGCTCACAACGAAAATTTCAGTCGGTGACGGTGATGCCCATGGAACGGGCGGTGCCTTCGATGATCTTCATCCCGGCCTCGACGTCGCGGGCCGACAGATCCTCCATCTTGGTCTGGGCGATCTCGCGGACCTGGGCCTTGGTGACGGATCCCACCTTGGTGGTCAGCGGGTTGCCGGCACCCTTGGAGACACCGGCCGCCTTGCGCAGCAGGTCGGCTGCCGGCGGAGTCTTGGTGATGAAGGTGAAGGAACGATCCTCGTAGACGGTGATGATGCAGGGGATGACCTGGCCCATCTTGTCCTTGGTGGCATCGTTGTACTGCTTGCAGAAGTCCATGATGTTCACGCCGTGGGAACCCAGAGCCGGGCCCAGGGGGGGTGCGGGGTTGGCCTTGCCGGCCTCTATCTGCACCTTGATCAGCGCGGTGACTTTCTTCTTTGCAGCCATATGCTGGTTCTTCTTTCTACGAAGCGGTGATGTCGGAGACCATAGATCCCCTCCCGCAACCTGTTCTTTCCAAATGCGCTCCACAGGGGAGCACAAGCTTGACGATTATCGCATCGACCGAGGACCGGCCAACGGCGCTCAGACGATCTTCTCGACCTGGTCGAAGCCCAGCTCCACGGGGGTGTCCCTGCCGAAGATGGAGACCAGAACGGTCAGCTTCTGCGTAGTGGGCTCCACGTCGGAGACCACGGCGGCCATGGTGGCGAAGGGTCCTTCGGTGACGGTGACCTGATCGCCGACGGCGTAGGAGACCTCCACCGTGCGCTTCTTGGCGGCCTCGGGCTTGTCCCCGGCGGCCTTCAGGGCCTCGGAGGCGATCATGGGGGCCATCATCTGGACGACCTCCTTGCGGGTCAGCGGCGCCGGCTCCTTGCTGGGGCCGACGAACCCGGTGACGCCTTCGGTGTCGCGGATGATGCGGCGGGCGTTCTCGTCGGGCCACATGCGAATCAGCACATAGCCGGGCACACGCACGCGGGTGACGACCTTCTTGCCCTTGTCGGTGTGCTTCTCGACCTCCTCCATGGGAATCTCCACCTGGAAGACCTTGTCCTCCAAGCCGAAGGAGGCCACGCGGGATTCCACGTTGGCCTTGACGCGCTTCTCATAGCCTGAGTAGGTGTGCAGAACGTACCACTTGCCCTCAAGGGTGCGCAGCTTCTTGGAGAACTCGTCCACGGCCCGCTGACCGGGATCCTCCTGATCGGTCTGGTCGTCGGAATCGGAAGAATCGGCCTGCGTGTCATTGGCCTGGGCGGATTCGGCGGGCGTGCTGTCCTGCTCAGCAGGGGACCCGAGAGACTGATCCTGGACCTGGGCATCCTCCTGCGTGGGGGCATCGTTGGACGCCGACGGGACCGACTCAGCGGCCTGATCGGGGTCCAATCCCTCTCTGGTCAGATCATCACTCATGGATCACTCCACCTTCTACCTTGTCACGGCTCAGCCAAATATCAGGAAGGCCAGTTTGCCCAGCCCGAAGTCCATCACGGTCACGAAGACCATCAGCAGCAGCACAAAGATGAAGACGGCCACGGACCAGCCCACCAGTTCCTTGCCCGTGGGGGTCACGACCTTGCGGATCTCATCGATGACCTGCTTGATGAAGAGCCCGATACGCATGAAGAAGTTCGGCCTGGCTTCCTCAGCCCCATCCTTCTGTGCCATGGTCATCCGTCCTTCGTTTGTTCTGCATCATCTGCTGCAAGCCTTGGCAGGGAAGGCGGGACTCGAACCCACAACCTACGGTTTTGGAGACCGTTGCGCTACCAATTGCGCCACTTCCCTATCGGAACTTCCCACCAGCCTACTCGACCGGGAGGAAAAACCGCCAAATCGCTAGTTTAGCCTAAAGGATGGATTGCGTCCAACCGTGTTGCCCCGAGGGCATTTTGCCCAGGAGCCGAATCAGGCGCCGACCCAGTCCCCAAGGCGCCGCATGCCCTCGGCCAGGTCGTCGTCGGCCAACGCGTAGGAGAAGCGCAGGCAGCCGGGCGCGCCGAAGGCCTCGCCTGGTACGGCCGCCACCTGGATCTGTTCCAGGATGACCTCGGCCAGATCACCCGAAGTAGAGCAGACCGTGCCTTTCGGACCCACCGGCCGATTCAGCAGACCAGTCACGTCGGCAAAGGCGTAGAAGGCACCCAGAGGCTCAGGGCAGGTCACCCCCTCCATGGCGTTCAGGGCATCCACGATGGCCCGCCGACGCAGGGCGAAGGCCGACCGCATGGCTTCCACGTCCTCCAGGCCACCGGTCAGGGCAGCCAGGGCCGCCTGCTGGGAGACGTTGGCCACGTTAGAGGTCATATGCCCCTGAAGCTTGGCGGCCGCCTGGGCCACCGGCAGCGGTGCGACCAGCCAGCCCACCCGCCAGCCGGTCATGGCATAGGTCTTGGCCACACCGTTGACCACAATCAGTTGTTCGCGCACCTGGGGCGCCAGGGCGCCCGGATAGGGGGTGTGCGCCCCCTGGTAGGTCAGGTGCTCATAGATTTCGTCACTGATCACCCAGATCCGGTGCTCCATGGCCCAGCGGTCCACGGCAGCCACCAGGTCGTCGTCCCAGACCGCCCCGGTTGGATTGACGGGCAGGTTGAGGATGATGGCACGGGTGTGCTCGGTTCGAGCCGCCTCCAGCTGCTCCAGGGTGGGGATATAGCCCTGTTCGGCTCCGCTGAGCACCGGTACCGGCCGACCGCCAGCCAGCAGAACCATCTGGGGATAGCTGGTCCAGTAGGGTGCGGGGATGATGACCTCATCGCCTGGGTTCAAGAGGATCTGGAAAGTCTCGTAGACGGCCTGCTTGCCGCCGTTGGTGACCACCACCTGATTCGGGTCGATTTGATAGCCCGAGTCGCGCAAGGTCTTGTCGGCGATGGCCTGCTTCAATTGGGGCAGACCAGCCGTAGGCGTATAGCGGTGGTTGCGTGGATCCAGACAGGCGCGGGCCGCCGCCTGCACGATGTGGTCAGGCGTGGGGAAGTTGGGTTCGCCGGCACCGAAGCTGATCACATTCATGCCCTGGGCCTTCATGGCCTTGGCTTTTGAATCCACGGCCAGAGTGGCACTGGGGGCCACCGCATCTATGCGTCTGCTCAGGGTCTGCCATTGCGCCATAGTCATGTTGCCATGCTACCGCCCAGCACCCCCAGGGCTGTGCTCAGACCAGGACCAGAGAGTCCCTATGCACCAGCGGGTGGGCATAGTGGGCGCCCAGTCGACGGCGGAGTTCCTTGGTGTTTAGGCCCAGCATGTCCTGGGCCTCCTCGGAATCGTAGCCGGACAGGCCCTTGGCCACCTGGTGGCCTGACTCATCATGGATCCAGACGGGATCACCGGCCGAGAACTCACCCTGGACCGTTCTGGCGCCAGCTGCCAGCAGGCTGGCCCGGCCGCCACGCAGGGCTTTGACAGCCCCCTGATCCACCAGATAGCCGCCCCGGGGACGGGAGGCGAACTTGATCCAGAGCCGATGCGAGGAGCCCCGTGGACGAATGGGGGCGAATAGGGTGCCCACCATGTCGCCGGCCAGGGCGGGACCTGCAAGGTCGGCGCGGGTCAGGACCACGGGCATACCGGAGGCCGCAGCAATCCGCGCCGCCTCCAGCTTGGTGGACATGCCCCCGGTCCCCAGTCCGGAGACGGACCCCTGGGCATCCACCTGGTCCATGATGGCCGCCACATCGGGCACGAAGCCGATTCTGCGCGCCCCCGGCCTGGATGGGGGCTCGGTGTAGAGGGCATCCACGTCAGTCAGCAGGACCAGGGCATCGGCACTGACGATGTTGGCGATCAGGGCCGAAAGATGGTCGTTGTCGCCGAAGCGAATCTCGTTGCTGGCCAGGGCATCGTTCTCGTTGACGATGGGGATGACCCCCAGATCCAGCAGCCGGCAGAGGGTGCGCCGGGCGTTGCGGTACTGGACGGCATGGGTGGTGTCACGGGCGGTGATCAGGATCTGGCCGACACGTAGGCCATAGCGGGCGAAGGCAGTCTCGTACTGGGCCATGAGCAGACCCTGGCCCACCGAGGCCGTAGCCTGCTGGGTGGCCACGTCATCTGGGCGTTCGTCGAATCCCAGGGTGCCGAAACCTGCAGCGATGGCCCCGGAGGTGACCAGGACCAGGCGGGCGCCGTTGACGGCAGCCGAGGCCAGGGCGCCCACCAGCGAACGCAGGCGGCCAAGGTCCAGGTGCCCGTGGGGATCGGTCAGGGAGCTGGATCCCACCTTGACCACCATGGTGCGGGCCTGGGCCACCCGGGAGCGGACCGCGGCCTCATCGGATCCCTCCCCTCCGGTCATTGCCCGGCCTCCTCCGAACCGGCGGACTCCGTGTCCCCGCGCCCCAGCAGACCCTGCCTATCGTGGGGATCGTCGTCCACGGAGGGATCGGCCCAGTGCCCCTGGCGCCGCTCCTGCTCCATGACCTGACGCACCGCCTGCCGGGCGTCCATCATCTGGTGGTACTGGCGGCGGCGTTCGCTGTTGGTGCGGCGACGGTTGAGCCCCTGGCTCTCCTCCAGACGCAGGTCACGACCCCGGGCCACCTGGGGGGTGCCGTCCAGCATTTCAGCGCCGGCCGCCACGCTTGGATCCCAGTCGAAGGCCACCGCATCGTCGCCAGGACCGATGCGGACCTCGTCCCCGGGTCTGGCACCGGCCTTGCGCAGGGCATCCTCCACGCCCATCCGGGCCAGGCAGTCGGCCAGATAGCCCACGGCCTCCTCGTTGTCGAAGTTGGTCTGGCGGACCCAGCGCTCGGGCTTGGCACCGCAGACCCTGAACCAGGTCTGTCCGGACCGGGTCTGATGCCGCTCAAGAGTGAAATCGCCGGACCGGTCGCCATTCCTGCGCCGACGCTCCAGGGGGCGGATGACCACACGCTCCTCCTGCCTGGTCTCCTCTTGCTCGCGCAACTGCCTGCGCAGGCGGTCCACCAAACCGGCCAGGTAGTAGCCCAGTTCCTTGAGCCCCTGATGCGAGGCTGTGGAGACTATGAAGACCTTGAGGCCCAGGGCCTCGAAGTCGGGCCGGACGAATTCGGCCAGTTCGCGGGCCTCCGGCAGGTCGGCCTTGTTGAGGATGATCACCCTGGGCCGCTCGGCCATGGGGATGACCCCCAGCGGAAGCTCCAGACGGTCGGCATAGCGGGAAAGCTCCTCTTCCAGGGCCCGATAGTCGCTCATGGGGTCCCGGTCAGGCTCCAGGGTGGCGCAATCGATGACATGGGCGATGATCTCGGTGCGCTCTATGTGCCTCAGGAACTCCAGCCCCAGGCCCTTGCCCTGGGAGGCTCCCGGAATCAGCCCTGGCACGTCGGCCATGGTGAAGCGACCCTCCCCTGCCTGGACCACGCCCAGGTTGGGCACCAGGGTAGTGAATGGATAGTCGGCGATCTTGGGTCGGGCCGCACTCATGGCCGCCACCAGACTGGACTTGCCCGCACTGGGAAAGCCCACCAGGGCCACGTCGGCGATGGATTTGAGCTCCAGCACCAGATCGCGCTCCTGACCGGGGTCCCCCAGCAGAGCGAAGCCGGGAGCCCGCCTGGCCTTGGTGGCCAGGGAGCGGTTGCCCAATCCGCCCACGCCACCCTGGGCCGCCACAAACCGGTCCCCCGCATGAGCCAGGTCGGCCAGGCGCTCACCCGGCTGCTTGCGCTCGCCCTGGCCTCCCTTGGCGGTGAAGACCACAGTGCCCACCGGCACCGGCAGAATCAGATCCTGGCCACGGCTGCCGTCCTTGTCGCCGCCCAGACCCATGGTGCCCGATCCGGCCTGGCGGTGAGGCAGGAAGCGGTAGTCCAGCAGACTGGTGGCGTTGGCGTCGGCCTGAAGAATGACCGAGCCGCCCTGGCCACCGTCGCCCCCATCGGGCCCGGCCAGGGGCTTGTACTTCTCGCGGCGGATGGAGGACGCCCCATTGCCGCCGTCGCCACCCTTGACATGGACGGTGACCTGATCCACAAATGCACTCATAGGGGCCCATGGTACTCAATCCGGCCTGACATGCGGCCCCTGAGAGCTGAATGCCCGGCATCTCCATACATATGCAAAAAGGCCACCCCTATACAGGGATGGCCTTCGGCCCATGCCGATAAGGGGCAATCAGGCGGTAAGCACGTCAACGACCTTACGGTCACGCCGGTTGGCGAACCGAACGGTTCCGTCCGTCAGGGCGAAGAGGGTGTGGTCCTTGCCCAGACCGACGTTCTGGCCGGGATGGAACTTGGTGCCACGCTGGCGGACAATGATGTTGCCGGCCACTACAGCCTCGCCGCCGAACTTCTTGACGCCCAGGTACTGTGCATTCGAATCGCGCCCGTTGCGTGAGCTGGACGCGCCCTTCTTATGTGCCATGTCTGGTTCCTTTCCTACCTCGACCTAGGCCCTCAGGCGATGGCCGTGATCCTGACCACGGTCTGCTTCTGGCGGTGACCCTTGCGGCGCGCCACGCCGGTCTTGTTCTTGAACTTCTGGATGTTGATCTTGGGGCCCTTGGCCTCGTCGTCCACGACCTCGCCCTTGACGGAGATCTTGGCCAGATCCTTGGCGGCCATGGTCACCTTGGATCCGTCGACGACCAGCGCGACCGGAAACTCGACCGACTCGCCCTTCCTGGCAGCCAGACGGTTGACCGTGATCTGGTCACCGACCTCGACCTTCTCCTGATGGCCTCCGGCCTTCACAATCGCGTACATAGCCCTACCTTGCCTGTTGTCCAAAGCTGTATGCGCCCGGCATCCGAGTCCCGCCATTCGATTGACGAACCCGTCCAGACACCAGCTAACCAGTATAGAAGCAAACACACCGCGTCGTCAAATGTGCCTGCCCCGCCGACAAAACGAAATTCAGTCTATGACTCCTTGGCGACATCCGCCGACCCAGCCTGGGCGTCGTCCTCGTCCGAGGCCGCCTGGGCCGCCGCAGCGATCCTGGCCAGCTTGGCCTTGACGGCAGGAGTCGAACCTGTGGACAGGGTCTCCTTGGCAGAGGAGCCATGTCCATGCTTGTTGGTCTTGACGAAGGGATCGCCGCCCTTGACCGCGTATGGATCGGCATAGGAGGCGGAGATGGTCGGCTTGTCGTGGAGGATGAAGCCTCGGCCATGGCAGGTGGGGCACTCCTCGGAGAAGGCCTCGACCAGACCCTGGCCCACCCGCTTGCGCGTCATCTGCACCAGCCCCAGGGAGGTGACCTCGGCCACCTGATGCTTGGTGCGGTCCCGGGCCAGGCACTCCACCAGGCGGCGCAGGACCAGGTCGCGGTTGGCCGGCATGACCATATCCACATAGTCGATCATGATCATGCCCCCGATGTCGCGCAGGCGCAGCTGCCGGGCGATCTCCTCGGAGGCCTCCAGGTTGCAGCGGGTCACCGTCTCCTCCAGGGACTTGCCCTTGCCGATGAAGCGGCCCGTGTTCACATCGATGGTGGTCATGGCCTCGGTGCGGTCGATGACCAGGGAGCCACCGGAGGGCAGGTAGACCTGACGCTCCATGCCCTTGCGCAGCTGGCTGTCGATGCTCCAGCGGTCGAAGACATCCTTGCCCTGATGCTCGGCCGGATCCCAGTGCTCGAGCTTCTCCTCCAGGTCGGGGGCCATGGTCTCCAGGTAGTTGCGCACCCTCTCGTAGACCCCCTGGCCCTGGACCACCAGCTTGGCGAAGTCGTCGTTGAAGATATCGCGGACCACGCGGATGGCCACGTCCGGCTCGCCCTGCAGGAGCTTGGGGCGCTTGCCGTGCAGGAACTCCTTGCGCTTGTCCTCGATCTTGCTCCACTGACGCTGCAGGTTCTCCAGGTCCTTGGTCAGGGCCTCCTCGCTGGCCCCCTCGGCCGCGGTACGGATGATGACGCCCATGTCCTTGGGAGCCACCCTGGAGACGATGCTCTTGAGGCGGGAACGCTCGCGGTCGGGCAGCTTGCGGCTGACACCGGTCATGCCGCCCGAGGGCACCAGGACCAGGAAACGGCCGGCCAGCGTGACCTGCGAGGTCAGGCGGGCGCCCTTGTGGCCGATGGGATCCTTGGTGACCTGGACCAGCACGGGATCGCCGGACTTGAAGGCCAGCTCGATCCGGCGGGGCTGGCCCTCCAGACGGGTGGAATCCCAGTTGACCTCGCCGGCGTAGAGCACGCCGTTGCGGGCCTGGCCGATGTCTACGAAGGCGGCCTCCATGCTGGGCAGGACGTTCTGGACCCGGCCCAGGTAGATGTTGCCGACAGTGGAGACCTCCTGGATGTCGGAGACGTAATGCTCGACCAGGATGTCATCCTCGATGACCGAAATCTGGGTGTGATGCTCCTTCTCGCGCACCACCATCAGACGGTTGACGTTTTCGCGGCGGGCCAGAAAGTCCTGCTCAACCAGCTGGGACTGACGGGAGCGTTCGCGGCGGTTGTCCCGCCGACGCTGCTTCTTGGCCTCCAGGCGGGTGGAGCCCTCCACGTCGGTGATTTCGTCGATATATTGCTGCTTGCGCGAACGGCGGGCGCCGGACTCCTCCGACTCGCCCTCAGCGGACTTGGAACCCCTGCGACGGCGACGGCGACGGGTCAGCGGGGCCTCGTCCTCGTCATCCTTGTCCCTTTCTTTCTCCTGCTCGTGCCCACGACGGCGGCGACGAGTGGAAACGGACTTCTCAGAGTCCTCGTCATCGCTCTTGGAACGGCGACGGCGACGGGTGCGGGTGCCGGACTCCTGCTGATCCTCGTCCTGCTCCTGGTCCTCGTCGACCACGAAAGTGATGCCCTCGTGATCCAGATCCTCCTCGATGCGCTCCACCTCGTCAGCGGCCCGGCGCTCCTCGGCGTTGAGCCTGCGGGAACGGCGCGAGCCGCCCTCCGAAGTGTTCCTGGACCTGCTCCGGCGGGAGGTCTTGGATGACTGCTCGGTATCCTCGTCCTCCTCATCCCGTTCCTCGCGCTCATCCTGCTCAGGCCGGGAGGCGGGTATGACGGGCTCCTGGAAGAGCAGGGATGTCATAGGGCGGGGACGGGAGGCACGGGCGGCGCGCGGATGCTCATCCTGCTCCTCGGCCTTCCGGACTGCCCGCTGGCTGCGGCCCGAGGTCAGTGCCTCCACAGCCTCAAGGGCACGCTCCTGACGCTCCTGATCAGGTTCGCCCTCCTGGGCATGCTCCTCGGTGCGTCGACGGGCAGTAGTTCGGGTGCGACGACGGGTGGTCGTCCTGGCCGGTTTGGACTCGCTCTCTTCCTCCTGGGCATCCTGGCTGGAGTGTTCCTGCAGGCTCTGATCGGCAGCCTGATCCTCCTTGGGCTTGCGAGCGCGACGGCGACGGGTGGCGGCGGGCTTGGACTCATCGTCCTCCTCCTTGGCCTTGCGGCTGGCCTTGCGCTTCTCGGCCTCGACCTTCACGGGCACGTCGGCACCGGCGGCGCCGGCCACCCTGACCACACGCCGTCCGGCGCGGCGACGGGTGCCGGAAGCGGCGGTCTCCTCGACCTGCCGCTCCTGCCCATCCCTGATGGTGGACCTATTATCCTGGGTATCCTCGTTATTCGCTTTTTCGGGCACAATGCTCCTTGCGGCACGCCGCCTCGCGCCGCTCTCACGGTCCCGATCCGTCCTCACGCTGCACTCTCACTGCAGCCGCGCACCTGCGTACGCCCGATCGAAACGCCTTGGCAAAAAGTCTTCCTGACGCAGGCGGACACCGACGCCCGTACGGATCACTGGGTCTCCATCCGGGGGGATCAACGCCTACGCTGCAAGTGGTCAGGCAGAACCACCGTCCTCTAGTATGACACAAATCAGCGGCCTTCAGGTCCATTGAGCCACTCGACCAGTATTGCCTCCAGCCGGACCAGGTCATCCAGGGGCACTTGTTCGTCGGCCTTGTGGGCCAGCAGGGGGTTCCCTGCACCCAGGTTGACGGCTGGTAGGCCAAGGGCTGAAAACCGCGCCACATCGGTCCATCCCAGCTTGGCGCGAGGCTGTTGGCCCGTAGTCCGAGCGACCAGGTCCGCCAGCGAACGCGCCCATGGCGAATCCAGACCCGGACGGGCCGCGGGAGATTCATCGCACATGCGCACCGAGAATCCCTGGAAGACCCCGCCGCGGGCCATATGCTCGCCATTGCCCAGCTCGGCGCCTGTCCCCTGACCAATCATCAGCTCCTTGGCCTGGGCCAGGCTCTTGTCGGGGGCGAACCGGTAGTTGACATGCACCCGGCAGCGGTCGGGAATGACGTTGGTGCCCAGACCGCCCTCGATCATGGTGGCGTTGAGCCCCTCCCTATAGTCCAGGCCGTCCACCCGCACCGTGGCCGGACGGTACTGCTCCAGCCGGTCCAGGATGGGCGCGGCGGCGTGGATGGCGTTGCTGCCCATCCAGGCCCGGGCGGAGTGGGCCGTCGTGCCGTGGGTGATCAGGTCGAAACGCATGGTTCCATTGCAGCCGGCCTCTATGGCGCAGTCGGTGGGCTCGCCGATGATGGCGAAATCCCCCCGCACCCAGTCAGGGTGGGCGGCCACCACCCGGCCCAGCCCGTTCAGGTCGGCCTGGACCTCCTCATGGTCGTAGAAGACGAAGGTCAGGTCATGGACCGGCTCCTGCAGGGTGAGCGCCAGATGGAGAAATACGGCGTCCGAGGCCTTCATGTCGGCGGTGCCCCGACCGTACAGCACCCGGGATCCGGGGTGGGCGGCGGCCGGATCGGTGCGGATATGCGGATCGCCGGGCTCCAGCCAGCGCGGGGGCAGGTTCCCATCCACGGGCACGGTGTCCAGATGCCCGGCAAGGACGATGCGATGGGGACGGCCCAGCTGCGTGGAGGCCACGACCGTGTCGCCCAGCCGTCGGACCACGAGGTCGGAGCGTGAGGACAGGGCCCTCTGGACGGCATCAGCCAGGGCGCCCTCCTGACCGCTGACCGAGGGCAGGGCGGTCATGGACTCCAGTATCCTTGCCAGGGCCTGGGCAGGTTCAGCCTCCCGGACGCCGGCGAGAAGATCAATATCCGTCTGTGTGTTCTTGGCCATAGTGCCATGCTAGCGGGCCGAAGGAGCGCGGATGGACCTGCAGCCGCAAGCATGAGGTCCGGGTGGCACAATGGGGAGGACGGAAGCGGTGGCACTCCGCCTGGAAGGCCGCCGTCCACCCTGCGAGACGAGGAGGATGCCGGAGTGCCTGGACTGCTCAGTGCCATGGAAGGGTTCTTCATCATCGGCGTGGTCATCGCCGTGGGGTATGTGGCCGCCCGCTTCCATGTAGGCGGTCCCACAGCCCAGCTGGTGCTCAACAAGTTCTCCTTCTTTGTCTCAACACCCTGCCTGATGTTCGCCATCCTCTCCAAGCAGAAGCTGTCGGTCATCTTCCACCCCAGCATCATCGTGGCCTTCCTGTCGGCGGCGGCTGTGGGCCTGCTCTTCGTGGCCCTGAACGCAGCCAGCTTCCACCTGCCGGCAGCCGAAGCCACCATCGGCGCTCTGGACTCCCTGTATTTGAACTCCAACAACATCGGGCTGCCTGTAGCCACCTATATTCTGGGCAATCCCACACTGGTGGCACCCATCCTGGTCATGCAGCAAGCCCTGTTCACTCCTATTGGGCTGACCGTTCTGGACGCGACCACCTCTGGCAGGCTCTCGATCAAGACCATCCTCAAACAGCCCCTGAAGCAACCCATCCTCATCGGCTCCATAGGCGGCATAGTGATTTCGGCCATCAGCGCCCAGGTCGGACATTTCATCATCCCCGACTTCGTCTACAAACCCATTGACATGATCGGACAGTCGGCCGTGCCCATGATTCTCATGGCCTTCGGCATGTCCCTGCGGGGTTCGCGGCCCATGGGCCAGGGCACCGACCGTCGTGCCACCCTGTGCGCGGTGATCCTGAAGAATCTGGTCATGCCCATAATCGCCTACCTGCTGGCCCGGTTCATGCTGGGCTTCAGCGGGGCTGAACTGTACGGGTGCGTGGTTCTTGCGGCCCTGCCTACCGGCCAGAACGTCTACAACTACGCAGCCCGCTACGAGGTGGGAACCACCTTCGCCAGGGACGGCATCCTGCTGAGCACGATCAGCTCGCCCGTGATCATCGCCCTGGTCGCCCTGCTACTGAGCTGACACGCCAGACCAGGCCTTCCATTCAACCTTCGGCCGCCAGGGCCTCCAGGCGTTGCCGGAAGTGCGGCCAGTCCCGACCGAAGGCCTTCAGCAGGGGCAGGTCCGCGACCTTGTCCAGATCCACCCATTCCAGGGCAATGCTCTCATCGTCATTCATTCGTGGATCGACCTGATGGCCGGGACGCTCGAAGGCCAGGATGGTCGTGTAGCCCCAGGGGCCGTGGTCCTCCAGGTAGGAGCCCACCACCTGAATGTCCTCCGGGCGGATGTTGGCCTCCTCATAGCTCTCGCGCAGACCGCCCTCCAAGGGGTTCTCCCCGTCCGAGATGGCGCCGCCCGGCACACCCCAGGTGCCGCCCTCGGCGCTCCAGCGGGCCCGGTGCTGCAGAAGCACGCTGACGGGTGCGCCGGTGCGGGCATCACGCCTGGCCAGCAAGACGCCGGCAGCCCCGTTGAGCCCCCAGTGCCGACTGCCACAGGCACAGTCCACCCACCCGTCGCCAGGCTGGTGGACGTTCTCCGCAGGGGCGACCAGCCCCTCAGAGCCATGCGTCGATTCGTCTGCCTGCTGCCGCTCGGGCAGGACCCGCTGGGCCCACAGGTCAGGCCAGGAGACGCCCAGCTCCTGGGCCAGGGCGCGCAGGGTGGGCATGCTCAATCCCATCACTCCGCTGGGATCGCCCTGGATGCCCTGGATGAAAGCGCTGCCCAATCCCTCCAAGGTGAAGGAGCCGGCCACCTCCAGGGGTTCGCCGGTGGCCACATAGGCCTGCATGGAGGCCCGGTCATAGTCTCCGAAGGTCACTTGGGCGCTGCTGACCGCTCGGACCCGTCGGCCGGTGGCCAGATCAATCAGACAGTGGCCGGTGACCAGGTTGCCGGTTCGGCCGCGCATGGCCATCAGCCGCTCCAGAGCACGCTCCGGTTTGTGAGGCTTGCCCATGACGGCGCCATCCATGCTGAACAGGGAGTCGCACCCCAGCAGGAGGGGTCCACGCCCGGCGCCGAGCATCCCGCCCCAGGCCCCGATGACCTGGCTCATGGGATTCCTGGAGGATGCATCCGAATCGCCCTGGCTCAGAGGCCTAAAGGTGACCAGGTCGCCCCGCGAGCGCCTTTCGGCATCCTTGACGGCATCCATGGTCGTTTGGACAGCCGAAGCCTTGGCCTCAGCCAGGACGCTGACCCGCTCGCGCACATCCAGGTCTTCCAGGTGACAGCCCAGTCCACGGGCCCGTTCCGCCAGGACGGCCGGCTCATCCACCTTTGAGGGTCGGATGATGGGGTCGATGCCCGCCTGGACCAGAAGCCGACGCCTTGAGGGGGAGGATGAAGCCAGGATGAGCGGGATATGCCTGTCTTCAGTGTTCACGATTGCCTTCCTGGTCCCCTTCCACCTGGACCCCCCTGCGATCCACGTCCAAGGACAGGATCCGCCAGCGGCCGGAATCCAGATAGTCCTTGGCAAGGATCCGCAGCTCGTTTTCAGCTTCCCCGTAGTGCAGGACGATAATGCAGGGCCCGGCTCCAGAGACGGCCGCCGCGTAGCCCTGACGGCGCAGGAGCTGCAGGAGCTTGGTTGAGGAGGGCATGAGCCCGGCCCGGTATGGCTGATGGAGCCGGTCCTGTGTGGCCACGAAGAGCAGGGCGTTGGCCCTGGCGGCCTGCTCGGCTGCATCAGTTTCCAGGTCATCCAGTGACCCTGGGTTCAGGGCACCGGGAATCAGGGCAGCCCGCGAGAGGTTATGAACGGCATCCGCGTAAGGCACCCGGTTGGGCAGCGCCTGCCGGGCCTTCTGCGTGGACAGATGAGCACCAGGGACGAAGACTGTGGCTTTGATGGCCGGGTCCACCTGGTAGCGCAAGGTATGGTAACCGCCCTCCAAGGGCACGCCCCCGGCTATGGGCAGGGAACCCACCCCCTCGCCAGTGGCCAGATCATAGGAGACGGTCAGTCCCCCATAGACGGCAGGCGCCACGTTGTCGGGATGCCCCTCGATCTGGGCGGCCAGCGTGAAGACGGCATCACGGCGCAGGGGACCGACGTGGGCGAAAGCCGCAGCCGCAGCAATCCCGGCCACGATGGCCTCGGCGCTGGATCCCAACCCCCTGGCCTGGGGGATACGGTTGACGGCGCGCATGATGAAGCCGAACCTTGGCAGTCCGAAGACCTGGCAGGCCCGTCTGAAAGTGGAGACGACCAGATGGGTCTCGTCTCGGGGCAGGGTCCGCTCCCCCTCACCCTTGATAACCACATAGGCGGTGGTGTCACCCGGATCCACGGAACGGGTGAAGACAATCTCGTCATGATAGTCCAACGCCAGGCCGACAGCATCGAAACCCGAACCCAGGTTGGCGCTGGTGGCTGGCACACGCACCCGCACAATGGACGGGCCCTCTGCAGCAGTTGCCATCATCGGGCCTGCCGATCGAAGACGCGCAGGATGGATGCCTGTCCGGTGACCGAGTCAAAGGTGGAGATCCGTTCGACCACCTTCCGCAGGGTCACCTCGTCACACAGGTGGGTGACCACGCGCAGCTGCTGGATCTCGCCGCTGTAGCCCGGGTCATGCAGGGTGGGCTTGATGTCCTGATTGACTCCGTTGATGGAGATGCCCGCCTCGGAGAAGACCTGGGCGATGGCCGCCAGCACGCCAGGCTTGTCGTGGATCAGGAAACGGACGGCAAAGGCGGCCCGGGATGCATCCAGCGGGGCCATGGGGATGTTGGCGTACATGGGGATCCCCGGGCCCATGCCATGCTGGACGATGTGGCGTGCCTCGGTGACCACATCCCCCACAACGGCCGATGCCGTGGGTGCCCCACCTGCACCCCGGCCGTAGAACATGAGGTCGTCGGCGGCCTTGGCGGTGACAAAGACCGCGTTGAAGCTGCCATGGACCGAGGCCAGGGGGTGGCTGTCGGGGATCAACGCCGGGTAAACCCGGGCGGAGATGCCCTGTTCGCCACGTTCGGCCACGGCCAGAAGCTTGATGACCCGGTGCTCGGTCTGTGCGGCCGCAATATCGTCGGCGGTGATGGCGCTGATGCCCTCCACAGGGACATCATCCAGGCGCACATCGGTGTGGAAGGCCAGCGTGGCCATGATGGCGGCCTTGGCGGCTGCATCCAGCCCATCCACATCGGCAGTGGGGTCCGCCTCGGCAAAGCCCTTGGCCTGGGCGTCGCGCAGGGCCTGGTCGAATTGAAGACCCTTGGTGGTCATCTCATCCAGAATGTAGTTGGTGGTCCCGTTGACAATGCCCACCAGGCTGGTGATGCCGTCGCCCACCAGGGATTCGCGCAGGGGCCGCACGATGGGTATGGCCCCGCCCACGGCCGCCTCGAAGTAGATGTCGACGCCTTGCTCTTCGGCAGCCCGGTAGAGCTCGGGACCATGCTGGGCCAGCAGGGCCTTGTTGGCGGTGACCACGCTGGCGCCGGATTCGATGGCCTTGAGCAACAGAGTGCGGGCCGGCTCAATACCGCCGATCAGCTCGATGACGATGTCCGCCCGGGTGACCAGGTCGGCTGAGTCTGTGGTCAGCAGGGACGGATCGATCCAATCAGCCTTGACCTTGTCAGGATGGAGGACGGCGATGCCCACCAACTCCAGGGGACGACCCACTCGGCTGGCCAGATCCTGGCTCTGCTCCACCAGGAGGCGAGCGGTCTGGGATCCCACGGTCCCTGCCCCTAGAAGTGCTATGCGGATAGGCCTGACGGCCTCCTGCTGTTGCGTATTCCTGGGCATATGGATCCTCCATCCGCCCCAACGGGGCCGGTCACCGTGTGTTGCTCCATCTTAGAAAGCCAATCCGACACCCGTATCCACCCCGGCGGCCGCTTCCATCCGGGGCGGGACTCATCCCTGGTCCAGGGCCAGCAGGTCATCCATGGTCTGCCGCCGCATCATCAGATGGGCGCCGGACCGGTCCAGGCCCACCACAGGAGGGATCAGAGCCTGGTTGTAGTTGCTGGCCATGGTCCGCCCGTAGGCGCCGGTCACCGGCACCAGGACCAGGTCACCCCGGCGGATGTCCGCAGGCAGAGGGACATCCTGCACCAGGATGTCCCCCGATTCACAGTGCTTGCCCACCACACGGGCCTGGATCCGGTCCCCGCTGCCATGTCTGTTGGCCAGAACAGCGGTGTATTCGGCCCCGTATAGGGCCGGACGGATGTTGTCGCTCATGCCGCCGTCAACCGAAACATAGGTACGCACGCTTCCGTCAGACAGGGGAACGGGCTTGACGGTGCCCACCCTATACAGGCTCATGCCGCAGGGGGCCACGATCCAGCGGCCGGGCTCGAAGGCAATGACCGGCATGGGCATGCCCAGGCGACGGTTGATGGCGACCATGTCAGCCCCCAGACCGGTCAGGGTCTGGTCCAGGTCCATCCGGTCCTCATCCGGGGTATAGGGCACAGAGAAACCGCCGCCCAGATCCACTTCGGGCATCAGGTATCCGTCAGTGGCCCAGAAGGTGTGCCTCAGCAGCATCATGCGCCGGGCGGCCTCGATGAAGGCCGAAGAGTCATGGATCTGGGAGCCGATATGGGTGTGGATGCCCACCAGCTCCAGTTCCTTCTCGTGGGAGCGAATCTCCTTGAGCAGGGCGATGGCCGGTCCGTCGGCCAGGGCGGACATGGCCTTGATCCGGGCGGGATCAGCCGGTTCAAGGGGCCCGTCGGCAGCCGAATACAGGGCCGAAGAGGAGGGTGAGAGCACGGAATCGACAGGAGCCGAGGAGCCGTTTTCGTTCGTGGCCACCGAAGTCGCTGCCCCAGCCTGTTGGGAGGAACCAGGCCCAGGCCCAAGGTCCAGCAGGCCCACATCGGTGCCCTGGGGCAGCAGGGGGATGCCGAACTTCTGATCCTCGTGGGCAGTGGAGATGTACTCGTGACCGCCGGCGTGCACGCCTACAGTCACCCGGAGCATGACCTTGGCGCGACGACCCTGAGCCCTGGCAGCAGCGGCAATCCGCGCGGGCTCGTCGGGTGCATCGATGACAATGGCCCTGTAGCCTTCCCTCACAGCCAGGTCGATCTCCTGATCGGACTTGTCGTTGCCGTGCAGGACCAGGCGGCGACCGGGTGCGCCGGCGGCCCGGGCAATCAGCATCTCGCCCAGGGAGCAGGTGTCGATATCCAGCCCCTGGCGCAGCATGATCCGCACGGTCTCCTTGCTGAGGAAGGCCTTGCCGGCGTAGCTGACCCTGGTGGTCGCACCACCCAGATCCCGCAGGGCCGCCCTACGGAAGGCCGAGGCCCGTTCCGCCATCATCGCGGTATCCATCAGATACATGGGGGTGCCGTAACGCTTGGCCAGGTCCTCCATGGAGCACCCGTGCATGGTCAGCATGCCCTCGCTGTCCCGCTGCAGAGCTCCAGGCCAGAACCCGTCGGGCCCCAGCCCGCACATCCCTGTTTCCATCGACGACCTCCCGGTGACCTTCAGACTTACATACGGTCCGGGGCCTGGACGCCCAGCAGGCCCAGACCGTTGGCGATGACCTGCTGCACAGCGTCATTGAGCCGCAGACGCGCCGCCGCGCGGGCCGGCTGAGGATTCCTGTCCTCGTCCTGGTCCAGATCCGCCCGGCCGGTGGGCTCCATGGGCACCACGCGCTCCAGGTTGTACCAGCGGTGATAGACCCCAGCCAGCTGCTCCAGGTAGTGGGCCACCCGGTGAGGGGCCTTCTGGTCGCCGGCAGTCTGAACCACATTGGGATAGAGGGCCAGGACGCCCAGAACATCATTGTCGGCGGCAGTGTCCAGCAGGGACAGGTCGGCCCCGGACCGGTCGATACCCGCCTGGGCTGCGTTACGATCCACGTTTTTGGAGCGGGCGTGTGCGTACTGCACGTAGTAGACGGGATTGTCGTTTGTATGCGAGGCCAGCAGGTCCAGGTCGATGTCCACGCTCTGGTTGTAGTCGGTGCGGGCCAGGGAATACCGGGCGGCATCCACACCCACGGCATCCACCAGGTCGTCGATGGTGACCACGTTGCCTGCCCGCTTGCTCATGCGCACGGCCTGGCCGTCCTTGATGACATTGACCATCTGGCCGATCAGGATCTGCATGTTCACGCCTGGTGTATCACCGAAAGCCGCGCAGATGGCCATCATCCGGCCGATGTAGCCATGATGGTCGGCACCCAGCATGTAAATGGCCTCGTCGCAGGGATCCTTGGCCCTGCGCCGCTTGTTCAGGTAATAGGCGATGTCTGCCGCCACGTATGCTGCGTTACCGTCGGACTTGATGATCACCCGGTCCTTGTCGTCGCCGTAGGTGGTGGAGCGGAACCAGGTAGCCCCGTCCTTCTCGAAGATGTCGCCCTTGGCCCGCAGCTCGTCGATGGCCCGGTCCACCTGACCGGACTCATACAGGCTGTTCTCATGGAACCAGACATCGAAATTGACCCGGAAGTCACGCATGGACTGCTGGATCTCGGCGAACATCATGGGCACAGCCCGGGTGCGGAAGGCCTCGCGCTGTGGGCTGTCACCCTCGGCGCCGTCCTCGTCGCGCACCCTGGGCATGGCCAGGATGTCCTGCCCCTGGTCGGCCGCTTCCTTGACCACCCGAGAGGCAATCTCATCAATGTAGGAGCCCTTGTAGCCGTCAGCAGGCACAGGTTCGCCGTGGGCCGCCGCCACCAAAGAACGGGAGAAGCGGTCGATCTGCGTGCCGTGATCGTTGAAGTAGTACTCCCTGACCACCTTGGCGCCGTTGGCCTCCAGGACGCGGGCCATGGAGTCGCCCACAGCCGCCCACCGTGTGCCGCCGATATGGATGGGACCCGTGGGGTTAGCCGAGACGAATTCCAGATTGAGCGTGCGCCCGCTCAGGTGATCGTTGCTTCCGAAGGCGGGTCCCGCCTCCAGGACCGCATCGACCACAGCAGCCGCTGAGGCCGAGTCCAAAGTTATGTTGATGAAGCCGGGACCGGCCACGTCCACCTGGGCGATCCCGTCGGCCTCTCGCAGGGCATCGGCCAGGACCTGCCCCAGTTCTGCAGGCCTCATGCCAGCCTTCTTGGCCAGCTGCATGGCGATGTTGGTGGACCAGTCCCCGTGGGAACGGTCCTTGGGACGCATGACCGCCAGATGGTCGGCGTCTGGAACCATGTCGGGCTCCAGGCTTCCCAGGCGGCCTGACTGGGCCAACTTGACGGCTGTCGAAGAGATGATACGGGCAAGTGCTTCAGGACTCATGCCCTCAAGTCTAGCGATGGCGGGGAACAGCAGCCGGCCCGTCTCAGGCCAGAGCCACCACCTCGATCTCGACCAGGGCCCCCTTGGGGATGTCAGCGCCACCGAAAGCCACGCGGGCCGGCCGCACCGAGCCGATGAAAACCTGGGAGTAGGCCTGGTCTACCTGGGTGAAATCCTCCACCCGCCGCATAAGGATGGTGGCCTTGACCACCTTCTCCATGCCGGTGCCGGCTGCATCAAGGATGTTCTTGACGTTCTTCAGCGCCTGGGTGGCCTGGTCAGCCGCAGTGCCCTCCACCAGCTCGCCGGTTCCCGGGTCGATGCCCAGCTGTCCGGAGACAAAGACAAAGCCCCCGGCCTTGACAGCCTGACTGTAAGCCCCCAAGGCCTGGGGCGCATATGGCGTGCCGATCTCTTCCGGTCCATCTTCCATGAGTCCGTCCTTTCTTCAGGTCCGCCGCACCCATGCCGGGCCGAAGCCCCGGGCGGACACCGTCCACTATAGGAGTGCCCGCCCGGTAGAAGCGGCACCAGTCTCAGCCCTTGCGAGCCTCCTGACCCATCCAGTAGGCCAGGGAGCGCAGATCGCCGGCCTCGTAGGTCTTGACGAATTTCTCGACCTGGTCCGGATCCGAGCAGGTCTCCGGGAACCGCATGTAGCGGGTATCCAGAGGGCTGGCTCCTGTCAGCTTGATGTCAATGACCGAAGACCTGTCGGCCTTGCGGGCCTCGGAGAAGGCATGACGGGCATCAGCCACCGTGCGCACAGTGAAGCCCAGGGCGCCCATGCCCTCGCCGACCTTGGCCCAGTCGGTGTCGGGCAGATCCACCCCGCTCAGGGGCTGATGGCTGTCGTCGCGCTGCTCGGCCTCGATGTAGCCCAAGGATTGGTTGGAGAAGACCACATTGATGACCGGGGCATGGTACTTGAGCTGGGCCAGCACCTCCTCGCCGAGCATGGCGAATCCGCCGTCGCCGCTCAGGGAATAGACGGTCGATTCCGGATGCTCCAGCTTGGCAGCCAAGGCGGCCGGCACGGCATAGCCCATGGTGGCGTGCTTGCCGGAGACGGTCCAGCGGTTGGTGGGCTTCAGATGCAGCAGACGCAGGAAGTCGATGTCCACATTGCCCACGTCGGGGATGACGATGTCATTGTCCTCAAGCTGCTGATCGATGACGTGGTAGACGGGCTCGGGCCGCAGGGGTGTACGGGTGTCTTCGTTGAAGGAGGCCAGCCACTGGTCCCAGTTCTCCTTGCTGCGCAGGCAGGCCCTGTAGAAGACGGACTCCTCCTGGTCCTGGCCAGCGGCGGTTATCGCCTTGAGGGCCTCGCGGGCATCGGCCTGGATGGCCAGAACCACGTTAGCCTGGAAGCGCTTGCCCAGTTTGACCGGGTTCAGATCGATTTGGATGACCTTGGTGTTGGGAGTGACGAACATGGACCCGAAGGGGTTGTCCGAGCCAACCCAGACCGTCAGATCGGAAGTGTAGATGGCCTCCGTGGCGGTCTTGGTGGCCACACGGCCGGCCGACTGCAGGTAGGCAGGATAGGTGTCCTCCACAATCCCCTTGGCCGGGAAGGTGGAGACCATGGGCATCTTGAAACGCTCTGACATGGCGACCAGCTCATCGCGGGCCCCGGCAGCGCCCTGGCCGAAGTAGAGCAGCGGAGCCTTGGCGGATTGAATGATCTCCACCGCCTTGCTGACCTGGTCGGCCGCAGGCTTCAGGGGCTCAGGCTTGCGGAAGTTAGGTGCAGATGCCACCGGGCGGTCGTCGATCTCGGCCCAGGCCAGATCCTTGGGAATGATGACCACGGAAACCCCGTGGTTGGCATAGGCGCGGCGGATGGCCTCGTCCACCAGGGCCGGCAGCCCCTGGGCGTTGGTGGCGGCCCGGGCGAATACGGCCACATCGGTAAAGATAGGCACCTCGTCCATGGCCTGGAAGAAGTCCATGTTCATAAAGGCCTGGGGCACCTCGCCCACCAGGGCCAGCACCGGCACGCCGTCCTCGCGGGCATCATAGAGGCCGTTGAGCAGGTGGACAGCCCCTGGGCCCGACGAGCCGAAGCAGACACCAATCCGGCCAGTCAGCTTGGCCTCGCCGGCGGCAGCCAGGGCTCCGGCCTCCTCATGACGGACCTGGATGAAGTCGATGCGCTCACGCTCGTTGTGGATGGCGTTCATCATGGAGTCGAAGGAACCGCCGGGCAGGCCATAGATGCGCGGCACCCCCCACTGCTCCAGGACGTGAAGGACAGCATCCCCTGCATTGATTCGATTGGCCATGTGAACTCCTTTGCTTCACCGGGGAAAGGAGGCTCCGCCACAACGCGGAAGCGTCGGTCCTCCCCGACGTTCGGTCTTACCCTTTCACTATGGCACCTGAGAACGAAGACACGAGCGGGCCAAGGGCCATGTTCCTCAAAAGCTTAGTGATTCACCACACATATCGTGACGCATAGCGTGCGCTTGTTTCATCCAGTCAGTGCCGTAATCATAATCCCGGGCACGATGACAGACCGGAGTCACATAGCGAAAACCCTGCGCTCTTCCTGGCCCTAGGGATTTCATCCTGGTGGGCTCGAAGGGATTCGAACCCTCGACCTTCTGTTCCGGAGACAGACGCTCTATCCGCTGAGCTACGAACCCGACAGCCACTTTCCAGTGGACAACAGAGACCATACTAGGACACTTTGCACATTTTCGCACCCATGCGCGTCCTGACGTGTCGGTCCGGCTCCAGCCACTCTCGGCGTGTTGCCGCAAAATTCCGGGCGTTTCGTAGGTATCGTGATGGCAAGGCTTCGTGCCACCGCCCCGGTTGCGCCATTGCATCCTCATGCGGTGGCGCGAAGCCGCCAACATTCCCGGATGATCTTCTCTCGGGATAGTCTCCACTGTAGTTCCTTCACCCGGCCATCACAAGCGGCCTTCACATACCTGGACAAGTCTGATGGGCTGTGGACGGCAAATGGTGGACGCGACAGGCCTACCGTACCATGGGAGACATGGCCATGAATGAGGACGAGGACGATTTCGAGTTCGAGCGCAGATTCTTCTGCCGGGACCTCCCCCGGGAGCTGCTCGGGGAGAGTCGGCCGACCCTTATTGTGCAGAGCTACTACGTACATGAGGACAACTTCGCCCTGCGTGTTCGCCTTCAGGGACAGGTGGACCCGGTGGTGCCCATGACTGCCCGGACCGATGCCCTCCACACCTTGCTTGAGGAAGGCGACCACTTCGAGGCCGCCTCAATGACGGCCAAGGGCCCCTCTGTCGGCGGCACCCGCTACGAGGCCGAACGGGCCATAGACCCGGGAATCGCCCTGGAGCTGGTTCTGCGCGGCGGCGTTCCCATCGTCAAGAACCGATATGGAGTCTGGCTGGACGAGGACTGGTGGAACCTGGATGTCTTCGGGGACGGCAACACCCCCCTTGTGGTGGCCGAGGTGGAACGGACCGGTCCGGTGACCGACCTGACCATCCCCGACTTCTGCACCACGGAAATCACCGACGATCCGCGGTTCTCCAACGACGGGCTGGCCGACCGTCCCTTCGGTGACTGGGCGACCGACTTCGACCGGGAGCTGAAGGCCAGCGGACCGCGCTTCCTGACCAACTTCGACGGGAATCGCGAATCGTGATCCAGGAGCGGTTCAGTACATCAGCGTGGACAGACGGCGACGGGCCTTGGCCAGCCGGGGATCGGTCGGTTCGGGAATGACGAAGTACTCCAGCAGACGGCGACGGATGGGATCTGTCTGATCCCGGTGCCCGGCCAGAAAGTCCAGCAGGCGATCAAAGGCATCCTGAATCTGGCCACCGATCATATCCACATCGGCCACATCCAGCTGGGCCTGCAGGTCGTCAGGGGCATCGGCAGCAGCCTGACGGACCTTGCGGACGTCAGCCTTGGCCGACCTGGCCATCAGCAGGCACTTGGCCTGTTCACGCTTGGCCAGATCGTCGGTCGAGTCGGCCTGGACCAGCTTGCCATAGGCCTCGGCTGCAGCTGCATAGTCACCCTCCTGGGCCAACCGGTGGGCCTCTTGATGGGCAGGGGGGATGGCATCAGCCGCTGACTGGCCGACCTGCCCATCCTGCCCTTGGTTGTTGGTCTCCTGGTAGGGGGCACTGCCGGTGATGCCGGCCTTCTGCGCCATCTGAACCACCTGGGGAATGAGCTGATCGGTGATCTGGTTCATCTCCTCGTCGGTGGGCAGCCCCTGCAGGATGGGCATGGGCCTGCCGGCCAGCAGGGCAAAGAGGGCCGGGGCGCCCTGCACCTGGAAGGTCTGGGCGATCTGCGGATTGGAAGCGATGTCGATGCGGGAGAGCTGAATGCGCCCCTCCTGGGCGTTGACGGCCTGTGCCAGACGGGTGGCCAGGGGGAAGAGACGGTCGTCGGTGGGCACCCAGAGCAGGATCAGAATGGGGAAGGTGGTCGAGGTCTGGACCATGGCCTGGAAACTGGCCTCGGTGGTATCGATCACGTAGCCGCCGGCCGCGGGCGCCCCTCCCTGTTGGCCTGGCTCGGCATCGACCTGGTGCTTGAGCGCGCCCAGGTCGACCGCTCCTGCCAACGAGACGCCCGGCTGCCCCTGCCCGTTCTTGTTCGCCATGTCAGTCCTCCTTAACCCCGCGGTCGCCGACTGCAGCTTCGGCCCGCCCTTGATTGCAAACTCCTGAAAGCCAATCTAGTCCAAGGCCCGGGCGTTCACCCAGCGCAATCCCGCCCCTCAGACCGCTTCCACTTTGATGGGCTCACGCTCGGCGCCCACGGCCCTGATGGGCTCATGCGAGTCCGCCGAAGGCACGTAAAGGGCGATTACGTTGACATAGGTGACCTTCATGGTGCTGGTGGGCTTGCCCTGCCCAAAGAGGGCCGTCTCGGCATCCGAGGCCGGCGAGGATTCACGGCCCTCCCCCGCCTGCCTGGTCCAGACCGAATCGATCCGGGCCACGACCAGGTCGCCCCCATCGGAGGAGTGCATGACCCGCAGCTGCCCCTGTGCCGGGGTGAAGGTCTGGGACTGACTGCCCTTGTTGGCTTCGATTCCCTGCTGGACCACCTGAGTCAGCGTGCCCAGGGAGTTGCGGAAGTCATCCTGGGCGAACTCCTTGACATACTTGCTGCCCTGGGGGTTCTGCAGGAGGTCGGCATAGCGGCGCACGGCCTCCACCGGTGTAGCCTTGAGCCCCTGGTCGTCGCCCTGCCCCATCCTGGCGCCGATGGTGGCCACCGGGAACTTGGGCAACTGGGCTCCTTGGAAGAGTCGGGCCACGCCCCAAAGCTTGTAGTTGTCATGGGCGGACTCCTGGTCCAGAACCAAGAGGCGCTTGGACTGCTGATCCTGCGTGGTGGTGGTAATCGAGAAGACCGAACGCGGCCAGCCCGGATCGCCGGGAATGACCGTCTGGGCGATGGTTGTGGGGATGGTCGTCTTGGGATCCAACTGCCCAGTGGCCCGTGCTATGGTCAGCTCGCTGGTGCGGATCTCCAGTTGGGGGCCGCTGACCCGCTGGTCCAGCCCGGCCGGGTCTTTGGCCTCGTTGGCCTGATCGAGAACAGCCCCGATGCTCTTGCGGATACGTGCCTCCTGGGCCGGGGTCAGGTTGGGGGCGGGAGCAGTGGTTGCAGTGCTCTGGGGTTCGGTCCGGCGCGCCTGGGGAACCTGCCCCTCGCAGGCGGACAGACCCGGCAGAAGGGCCAGGGACAAAGCCAACGCCGCTACAGCCGCCACCCCGTTCAACGGTTTGTTCATACTCATTGGCGCTCCTCCTCCCCCTCGTGGGCAAGCCTGGCCAGGTAGGAGGCCATCTCCTGGCTGCTGATAACCCTGGTGGACGACATATCGTCGGCTCTCCGGTCGCCGTTGACGGTACTGCCGTCGGCACCCTCCTGTTGGTCAGCGACCAGGTTCCGATTGCGCGGATCAATCACCACAGGCGGCCTGGGCGGGGGTCCTGGATCCCCCTGCCGCGCCTGGCCACGAGCGTGACGCAGGCGTCGGCCTGAAGCCGGGGTATGCCGATTTCCGAGACCAGGCAGAATGGCGCTGCCCAGGGCCTGGACCACACTGACCTCGGGAGTCTCTTCATCCTCTTCTTCAGGTTCGGTCTGCCTGCGGCGCTTGGCCGGATCCATGGCAAAGACCGTAGCCGAAAGAACAGCCAGCAGGGCCAACAGCCCGCCGGCAAAGTAGAAGGGCATGGCGAAGTTGGGCAGTTTGTCACGCTGCCAGAGCATCTCCAGCCCCAGGGAATGAGCGCCCTGGGGAACTGCCACCAGTAGGACGGCCTGCGGATCGTCGGTCTTCAGGGACATTGACACGCTGCTGTCGGAGCAGGTGACCTGTTGCCACATATCCGAATCCTGAAAGGCCACGCCCTGATCACTTTTGACGGCCTTGCCGGGGCTGGTGTCCCTGCCGACGGACAGGGTCTGCCAATCATCCAGGCCGCGCACCCGGGCCACATCATGCCCGGCCGTCCAGCCAGCTGCATCCTTGGCCGTGGTCAGGGCCATACAGACGGTGGGCTTCTGTGAATCCTGATCTGCTGACGCGGAAGCCCCAGCCGATGCCGCATCCACTCGCATGGTCACTTTGCTGTCCACCAGGGGAAGCACACCTGGATCGGTCACCACATAGGCCGCCTTCGTACGCGCATGCGCATCCACATGAGCCGAAGGCTTCCAGACCGTGGCGTTGAAGATACCCAGCACTATGGCCGTTACAGCCAACAGTCCGAAGATGGGGGTGACGATGCCGCGCATGATCATGCTGTGACGCGAGGGCTTGCCGGGCCGCGTCATCTCATCTTTTTCCTCGGGTACTTGCTCCATATCATCCACATTCTACCGTCGGCACCCTATGAGATGGTTTCCAGCACCGGGAAATCACCCATAAGCCCTAAACTGGTCTTCCATGACCATCATCGCAAGGAAATCAGGCAGCAAGCGTCTGCTGGGCGCCATGACCGCTCTGGCCCTATGCCTCGGACTGTCAGCCTGCGGCGGGGAATCCGACGGGGGCGGGCACTCGGGCGACACCATGCAGGGAGTATCAGCCAGCGGCAAGCCTGGCAGCAAGCCCGACATCAGCTTCAAGACGCCCTTCAAGGTCGAGAACCAAACCCATCAGGTCATCCAGGAGGGCAACGGCGAGGTCATCCGCGACGGGGACCGTGTATGTACAAGGAGCCTGGCTCTGGATGCCAAGACCGGCAAGGTGATCAACTCCACCTGGGACAAGAGCAGCCCGGAGTGCTCCATCGTCATCAGCAGGAAATCCATCCCGGCCTACTATGACACCTTCAAAGGCCTCAAGGTCAACTCCACCGTGGCCGTGGGCATCGATGAGTCAGGCTCCGGCAGCAGCCAGGCGAGCGACTCCTATATCATGGCCCTGACCTTCGTCTCCAGGTCCAAGAACCTGACCCGCGCACAGGGTAAGAAGGTGACCGACCTGCCCAGCGACCTGCCCAGGATCAGCCTGGACGACAAGGGCAAGCCCTCACTGGATCTCAACGGGTATAAGCCCAAGGCAGGACTGGTCGTCCAGCCCCTGATCAAGGGCGAGGGGGCCAAGGTCGGCGAGCATCAGAGCGTCAGCGCCAACTACACCGGCTGGCTGGCCTCCGACGGCAAGCAGTTCGACTCCTCCTGGGACAGGGGTGAGGCCAGCGACTTCAGCCTGGACCAGGTGGTCAAGGGCTGGCAACAGGGTCTGGCAGGCCAGACGGTGGGATCTCAGGTTCTTTTGGTCATTCCGCCCGACTTGGGCTATGGCAGCCAACAACAGCAGAAGATCCCGGCCAATTCGACCCTGATCTTCGTGGTCGACATCCTGGCCGCCTACTGACCAGCCGATCCACCAACTCAGACAAGCAGGGGCCCGTACCCATCCAGTCGCATTCGGATAGGTACGGGCCCCTGCCATAAACCGGACGGCCGGGTCAGTCCTTGCCGCCCTCGACCACAATCTCGTCGGGGTTGGCCTCGCTGCCGTAGACCGGCTCCAGGGTCTTGCGGTAGTCCTCATGGAAGAACCGCTCCTGGCCCAGCTTGACCAGCTCCTTGTTGATGTAGTCCAGCAGGGGCTTGTTCCCCTTGCGCACGGCAGGAGCGATGACCGCCTCGTCCCCGAGCTTGGTGATGCCCACCGAGAAGCCCTTGTTGGCCTTGGCCCAGGCCAGCACCTCGGTGTTGTCGGTGCTCATGGCGTCACCACGGTGGTCAAGCAGGGCGTTGTAGGCATCGGCGTACTGGTCGTACTTCTGCAGCTTGACTTCCGGGTAATGCTGTTCGAAGTAGGGCTCGGCCGTGGTCCCCTTGGCGATGATCAGGGTCTTGCCGTTCAGCTCCTTGACATCTTTGATCGGCGCCGAATCCGGGGAAACCACGCCCAGGAAGACCTTCATATAAGGCTTGGCGAAGTCCACCTTGCGAGCGCGATCATCAGTGACGGTGAAGTTGGCCAGGACCACGTCCACCTTGTTGCTGGACAGCACGTCCACCCGGGCGGCCGGGTCCACCGAGGTGTATTCGGGCTTGACGCCCAGATCCTTGGCCAGGCGCTCGGCCAGGACCACGTCGTAGCCTTGGTTCCTGCCGTCCTTGTCCACGTAGCCGAAGGGGGCCTTGTCGGTGAAGACCGCCACCTTGAGCTTCCCGGACTTGGTGATCTGCTCCGGGGTGCGTGCAGACCCGGATGCCGCCGAGGGGCCCGAGCTGCCCCCCGAACCGCTTCCAGCGTCACCGGGGGTGGCCGCCGAAGGGCCGCAGGCCGCCATGGAAGCCATCATCGCGATCGTCGCCCCCGTGGCCAGCGCCGCCCGTATCACTCGGTTCATTACCCTTGCGGTCATGATCCCTCTTTTCCTGTTCTCTTTCCTATGGCCGCCCCTGAGGACGGTTCCGGCGAAGACCGCCGGACGAATATGTGGAGTCCTCATCGGGACTCCTGATCCTGGTCCTGATTCCGCCTGCGCTCATAGGTGAAGGTGGACAGGAAGCGTTGCGCCCGGTCAGTGGTCGGGTGGGTGAAGAAGGCCTCCGGATCGTCGGACTGTTCGACCAGGGTGCCTCCATCCAAAAGGACGATATGGTCGGCGATGCCCCTGGCGAAGGCCATCTCGTGGGTGACGATCATCATGGTCAACCCCTGGTCGGCCAGCTCCAGAATGACCTGAAGAACCTCGCGGACCATTTCAGGATCCAGAGCCGCGGTCACCTCGTCGAAGAGCATGATCTCAGGATGGAGGATGAGCGCCCGGCAGATGGCCACCCTTTGCCGCTGGCCGCCCGAGAGCTGGCTGGGCCAAGCATCCCGGCGGTCGGCCAGCCCCACCCGGTCCAGCAGCTCCAGAGCCTCCTGACGCGCCTGGTCCCGCTTGCGTTTCTGAACCAGGACAGGCGCCAGTGTCACGTTGTCCAGCACCGTCCTGTTGGGGAAGAGGTCGTAGCTCTGGAAGACCATGCCGATCCTGGTGCGTAGATCGGAGCTGCGGCTGCCCGACATCAGGCCGCCAGGACCTCCGCTGCGCTTGCCCAGGGGATGACCGGTCTCCACCACCTGACCGTCCAGAAGAATCCGGCCACCCTGTATGGGTTCCAGTCCGGCTATGGTCCGCAGCAGGGTGGACTTGCCTGAGCCCGAGGGACCCAGGACCACAAAGACCTTGCCCTTGGGCACCTGGAAGGAGATGTCATTGAGCACAGGGCTCTGCGCCTGCGGATACTGCTTGACCAGATGCTCAACGGTCAGCACCGCCCGCTCCGCCTGTTCGTCCTGTGGCCGGTTCGCCATCGCTTGCCCCTCAGTCATGGGCCCACCTCTTTTCCAGATGCCGGGCCACCAGGGACAGGGGCCAGCAGATGAAGAAATACATGAAGAAGATCACACCGTAGATCCACAGGGTCGCCTGGGGATAGGCGAAACGGTTGGCATCGATGATCTGCTGACCGACCTTGATGACCTCGATGACGCCCAGCAGGGCGGCCAGGGAGGTGGTCTTGACGATCCTGGTGGCCAGGTTGACACTGGCCGGCAGCAGTCGGCGCAAGGCCTGCGGAAGGATGATTTTGGAGAAGGTCTGCCAGGACCCCAGCCCAAGCACATAGGCCGACTCCACCTGGGTGCGGGGAATGGACTCCAGGGCCCCGCGGACCAGGTCGCCCAGCTCGGCCCCGCCCCAGAGCACAAAGACCAGCAGGCAGGCGCCGGTGGCGTCAAGATTCAGGTTCCACGCCCTGGACAGCCCGTAGAAGGCGATGAAGAGCAGGGCCAGCTGGGGCATGATGCGGATGAAGTCCAGATAGATCCTCATCAGGAATCGAACCAGGCTGTTGCGCAGGGTCATCAGCCATCCGACCACTAACCCCAGGGGCAGGGAGAGCAGGACCGAGACGCCGGCTATCCAGACGGTCACCCAGAGCCCCTGGAAGAGCCTGGGCATGACCCCCGGCTGGAAGAGCACCTCAACGCCTTGCATAGTCGAACCTCCGCTCGAGAACGGTTCCAATGACGGAGATGGGCAGCAGAATTACCAGATAGGTGACGATGAGCAGGGTCAGGGACTCATAGGTGTCGTAGGAGGTGCCCATCAGATCCTTGGTGACATACATGACGTCGGCCAGAGCGATGGCCGAGACCACCGAGGACTCCTTGATCAGGAAGATGATGTTGGCCACCACGCCCGGTATGGCGCTGCTCAGGGCCTGGGGCAGCACAATTCTGGACAGGGTCTGGGCTCGCGTGAATCCCAGGACGCGGGCGGACTCGATCTGAACCCGAGGCACCGCTTCCAGTCCGCCACGCATGGCCTCGGCCATGTAGGAGCCGCCCAGGAAGGCCAGCCCGACGATGGCACAGGTCTGGGCGCTCCAGTTGACCCCAAGCTTGGGCAACCCGAAATAGAGGAAGTAGAGCTGAACCAGGAGCGGGGTGTTTCTTGACAGCTCGATGTATACCCTGGCCACTTGCGTGAGCAGGGGAATCCTGAAGACCTCCAGCCCGGCGCAGACCAGCCCGATCAGCATGGAAAGCACCACGCCGAAGAAGGAGATGAAGACCGTTACATAGGCCGCATTGACGAAGAAATGCAGATTCTGCGCCATAAAGGTCCAATTCATGCCCTCACCTCCCTACTTGCTCGCATCTTGTTCATCGTCTTCTCTTCACCGCTTCCCGCCCGCTTCCCGTCGACCGCGGCATATAGTCGACAATCCTAGGGAAGGCGGGCCGCTTTCCTCTGCTTTTGGATATACGAATACCGGATACCGCGTTATCATCCGCGCTCACAGCAACCTGAACGACAATCCGCAATCATGCCGAGACCGCCCGCGTTGCCAGACAATTCATACAGCAACTGGGCAGTACTGATGGGATGGCTTCAGTCGGCAAAGGCTGACCGACGCCTTCAGATCGTGGCTGCCGAAAACTGGCAGTAGATTCCACGTTTTTGATTAGCCCCACTGCTCACCAAGCTATGAAAAAAGCCCGGTCCACATATTCGTGAACCGGGCTCCGAGTACTTTGATCAGGCAAAGACCTTGGCGCTCTGCGCTACCTTCCTGATCAGATCGGGGCGATACCCGCTCCACGTCTCCTGGTCAGTGACTACGATGGGGGTCTGCTTGAATCCCTGGGCGATGAACTGGTCGATCAAGGTCTGATTCTCGGTCAAATCCACCTGCTCGAACTCCAGCCCCTGCTTGGTCAACTGACGCTTGGTGGCGTCACACTGGGGACAGTGCGCCTTGGTGTAGACCATGATGGACATAATCGCCTCTCCCGTAAATGTAGCCGTGTCTTCCAAGCTCCATAGCCCTCTGCTTGGAACCTGTTGATTGCACTCTACACACTCCCAGGCGTGAGCACAATACCACCTGTAGTGGCGTGTCAGGCCATAAACCCCAATATCTAGTAGCTTTTCGGGTCTTTTCGAACCAACCGAGAATCTATGTGAGCTGCCCGACATATTGCCTGTGCAAGTCCATGCAAGACTGAACACTGCCTCAGAAGAGGGTCAGTTCGTCGCTGTCGGCGCCCTTCATGGCCTCGTAGTCCAGAATCAGGCACTCGAATCCCCTGTCCTCGGCAAGGACCCTGGCCTGGGGGGTGATGGTCTGGGCCGCGAAGATCCCGCGGACAGGAGCCAGCAGGGGGTCGCGGTTGAGCAGGCGGCAATAGCGGGTCAGCTGTTCCACTCCGTCGATACCCCCATGCCGCTTGATCTCGATGGCCACATGCCGTCCCTGGCCGTCCACGGCCATGATGTCCACCGGACCGATGGGCGTGGGATACTCCCTGCGCACCAGGGTTGCCCCCGGGCCGATGCGGTCGATCTGTTCGGCCAGATAGCGCTGCAGATGCGCTTCCACACCGTCCTTGACCAATCCCGGATCCACCCCCAGGTCATAACTGTCGTCGGCATAGACCTGGTAGAGCCTGATGGTGAGCACATCGCTGGATTTGACGGCCGAAACACGCAGAACCATACGGACGGGCCGAGTCTGGTCCTGGTCCTGCTCCTGGGCGATCAGCGCATCGGGCGCGGCGGCTTCCACCACCTCGTCCGGCCCGGTTCCGGCCACTGAATCAGCCTTGACACCCGGGACGTCCTTGCCGGTCTCCTCGGGTTCGATCTCCCTGATGGTACAGGGGGCGCACATCCAGTTCAGGGGTTTGTATGAGCCCAGTTCCGAAAAGATCAGACAGCTCATGTCGGCCTTGATCAGCAGAACGCGCCTGGCCGTCGGCAGGCTGGCATTGAGACGCCCGGAGTATTCGGCGGAGCAGTCGGCAACAATGATTCGCACAGGTGCCAATATATCAGTCGCTGTTCCGGCCGAGAAAGAAAAGGCCCGGCCGATGCGAGTGCACCAGCCGGGCGGAAGAGGAAAGGAAGTCAGGACTGCTGCCCCTGATCGGCATCCTCCAGGTAGTGGTCCACGGCCACAGTCAGCTTGTTGCTGTCGAAGGAGGCGAATCCGCTGTCCACATGGAAGGACTGACGACCGCCATCGGTGGCCTGAACCCGGATGTTGCCCTCCTGCAGCAGTGCCAGCACCGGCTCGTGGTCGGGCATGATGCCCATGGACCCCTGGGTGCCGGGCACGGTGACCGACCGCGCCTGACCCGACCAGATGGGCCTGTCCGCCGAGACGATGTTGACCTGCATGGAAGCCTTGCCTGTGTCCGCCATGACTACCGGTATTCCTTCTGCATATCGTGCCACTTGTGCTCCAGGTCGTCGATGCCGCCGATGCCGGAGAATGCCTGCTCGGGCACGTCGTCATAGGCGCCGTCGCAGATGCGGGTGAAGGCCTCGATGGTCTCGTCCGCAGGCACGTAGGAACCCTTGCGACCGGTGAACTTTTCAGCCACGTAGAAGTTCTGGCCAAGGAACTGCTCGATCTTGCGGGCGCGGTTGACGGTGGTCTTGTCCTCCTCGCCCAGCTCGTCGATGCCGATCAGGGCGATGATGTCCTGGAGCTCCTTGTTCCTCTGCAGGATGGCCTTGACCCGGTTGGCGCAGTCGTAGTGGGCCTGCCCCACATAGCGCGGGTCCAGAATCCTGGAGGTGGATGCCAGCGGATCCACAGCCGGATAGATGCCCTGGGAGGCGATGTCACGGCTGAGCTCGGTGGTGGCGTCCAAGTGGGCGAAGGTAGTCGCAGGGGCCGGGTCGGTGTAATCATCGGCCGGCACATAGATGGCCTGCAGGGAGGTGATCGAATGGCCACGGGTTGAGGTGATTCTCTCCTGCAGGGCACCCATCTCGTCGGCCAGGTTGGGCTGGTAGCCCACGGCCGAGGGCATACGGCCCAGCAGGGTGGAGACCTCGGAGCCGGCCTGGGTGAACCGGAAGATGTTGTCGATGAAGAGCAACACATCCTGGTTCTCCACGTCGCGGAAGTACTCCGACATGGTCAGGGCGGTCAGGGGCACACGCAGACGGGTCCCCGGGGGCTCGTCCATCTGGCCGAAGACCAGTGCGGTCTTCTCCAGAACGCCGGCCTCGTCCATCTCGCCGATCAGGTCGTTGCCCTCACGTGTACGCTCGCCCACGCCTGCGAAGACGGAGACACCGCCGTGGTTCTGCGCCACACGCTGGATCATCTCCTGGATGAGCACGGTCTTGCCCACACCTGCGCCGCCGAACAGGCCGATCTTGCCGCCCTCCACGTAGGGGGTCAGCAGGTCGATGACCTTGATGCCGGTTTCGAACATCTGGGTCTTGGACTCCAGCTGATCGAATGCAGGCGGGTTGCGATGGATGGGCCACCGCTCGGTGACCTTGATCTGCTCACCCTCCTTCTTGTTGAGGATGTTGCCGGCCACGTCGAAGACGTGTCCCTTGGTCACGTCGCCCACGGGCACCATGATGGGCCCGCCCGTATCGGTGACTGTGGCGCCGCGGACCAGGCCGTCGGTGGGCTTCAGGGCCACGGTGCGGACCGTGGAATCGCCCAGGTGCTGCTCCACCTCCAGCATGATGGTGGTCAGCGACTCGCCCTCGGTGTTCGAGGACTGGCTCAGATTCACGGTCAGGGCATTGTAGATGTCCGGCAGGTGACCTGCCGGGAACTCCACATCGATGACCGAACCCTGGACTCGGGTGACGCGCCCCATGGAGGCCGAATCCGGCTTGCGGCTCGCTGTGGTCGGCTGTTCTTGCTGTGCAACCATTGGCGTTCCTACTCTTCCTCTTTGTTGAGCGCATCGGCGCTGCCGACGATCTCGGTAAGTTCCTGCGTGATGGCCGCCTGGCGGCTGGCATTGAGCCTGCGGGTCAGGTCGTCGATCAGCCCCTTGGCGTTATCAGTGGCGGTGTGCATGGCGTTCTGCCTGCTGGCTGTCTCCGAGGCGGCCGAAGTGAGCAGGCATTCATGGATGCGCGACTGAATGTACTTGGGCAGGACGGCATCCAGCACCTCCTGGGAGTTGGGCTCAAAGTCGTAGAGGGCCGCATAGCGGTCACCCTGGCGCCCATGTTCGTCGTCCGGCACGGGAGCATCAATGGCCTCCTCAGGCTGCTCCTGGTCCGGCCTGATCAGCTCCAGAGGCAGCATACGCAACACCCGGACCTTCTGCACCACCATGTTGATGAATTCGGTGTAGACGATGTAGAGCTCGGAGACGCCCCCCTTGGCCGCTGGAGTCATATAGGTTTCCAGCAGTGCCTGGGAGATCTCCCTGGCCACATCCACGCCGGGCCGATCGCTGTCGCCCTCCCAGGTCTTGACGATGCTGCGGTTGCGGTAGCGGTAGTAAGAGACACCGCGACGACCGTAGACGAAGAGCTGGGGCTGTCGGCCCTGCTGGTCCAGTCGGGCCAGCAGGGACTCCGTCTCGCGGATGACCGAGGAGGTATAGGCCCCTGCCATGCCGCGGTCGGCCGTCAGCGCCAGCACAGCCACGCGCGGGTTCTTCTCGTCCTTCCTGACAATGGGATGGCGGATGTCGTCCGTATGGGCCACCAGGGCCTGGACTGCATCGAAGATCGCATCGGAGTAAGGCTTCGCTTCCAGGGCCACGGTCCTGGCCTTGGCGATATGCGAGGAGGCTATCATCTCCTGGGCATTGAAGATCTTCTCCAATGCCGAAGTGGAGGCGATCCTTGACTTGAATGCGAGTTGTGAGGCCATGGTCTACCGCTTCCCGGCCTTGCTGCCGCTCTTGCCGTCGGCCACCAGCTTCTCCTGCTGGACGGCCACAGGCTGCCCCTGGTCCTGATCGGCCTTGTGGCCATCCATGGTCTGGCCCTTGTGGGTCACGAAGGTCTTGGCGAACTCGTCCACGGCCTTATCCAGGGCCTTCTCGGTGTCGTCGGTGAAGTCCTCAGTGTCGCGGATGGTCTTGAGGATGTCGGTGTTGTGGTCCAGGTAGTCCAGGAGCCCTGACTCGAAGGGCAGCACGTCCTCCAGGTCCAGATCATCCAGCTTGCCATGGGTGCCCACCCAGACCGAGACGACCTGCTTCTCCATGGAGTAAGGCGTGAACTGGGGCTGCTTGAGCAGCTCGGTCAGCCTGGCGCCGCGGGTCAGCTGGGCCTTGGAGGCCGCATCCAGATCCGAGGCGAACATGGCGAAGGACTGCAGGGAGCGGTACTGGGCCAGGGAGATCTTCAGGGTCGAGGAGACCTTCTTCAGGGCCTTGGTCTGTGCGGCGCCGCCCACACGGGAGACTGAAATGCCCACGTCCACGGCGGGACGCTGGTTGGAATTGAACAAATCAGACTGCAGGAAGATCTGGCCGTCGGTGATGGAGATCACGTTGGTCGGAATGTAGGCCGAAACGTCGTTGGCCTTGGTCTCGATGATGGGCAGACCGGTCATGGATCCGCCGCCCAGGTCATCGGAGAGCTTCGCGCAGCGCTCCAGCAGACGCGAATGCAGGTAGAAGACGTCGCCAGGGTAAGCCTCACGCCCCGGCGGACGACGCAGCAGCAGGGAGATGGACCGGTAGGCCTCGGCCTGCTTGCTCAGGTCGTCGAAGACGATCAGGACGTGCTTGCCGCCATACATCCAGTGCTGGCCGATGGCCGAACCGGTGTAGGGGGCTATGTACTTGAAGCCTGCGGAGTCGGAAGCCGGGGAGGCCACGATGGTGGTGTACTCCATGGCGCCGGCCTCTTCCAGGGAGGAACGGACCGAGGCGATGGTGGTGCCCTTCTGACCGATGGCCACGTAGATGCACCGCACCTGCTTCTTGGGGTCTCCGGACTCCCAGTTGCGCTTCTGGTTGATGATGGTATCGATGGCGATGGCCGTCTTGCCGGTCTGCCGGTCGCCGATGATCAGCTGGCGCTGACCGCGGCCGATGGGTGTCATGGCGTCGATGGCCTTGATGCCGGTGGCCAGGGGCTCATCGACGGGATGCCGGTGCATGACGTCGGGGGCCTGAGCCTCCAGGATTCTGCGGCCCTCGCTCTTGATTTCGCCCAGGCCGTCGATGGGCTCGCCCAGAGGGTTGACCGTACGCCCCAGATAGCCGTCGCCGACGGGCACTGAGAGCACCTCACCGGTCCTGTGGACTTCCTGGCCCTCTTCGACACCTGCGAAGTCGCCCAGGATGACCACGCCGATCTCTCGGGCGTCCAGGTTGAAAGCCAGACCCAGCGTGCCGTCCTCGAAGGTCAGCAGCTCGTTGGCCATGCAACCAGGCAGTCCCTCCACATGCGCAATGCCGTCACCAGCCGTACGGACGTAGCCCACCTCCTGGGTGGGGGTGTCCGTCGGCTTGTAGGACTCGACGAACTGGTCGAGCGCCTTGCGCACCACGGCGGGATCAATGGTCATTTCTGCCATGATCACTCCTTATTTCTGTTCTTGTTCAAGTCTGTTGGTCCCATGCTCATCCTGCCACGGCCATCCGCCGCTTCAGGTGCTTCAGCTGGGTGGCCACCGTGCCGTCGGTGGAGACCGAGCCGTACTGGACCTTCATGCCGCCTAGGACCGAAGGATCGACCACCGAGTTGATGTGGACCGGCTTGCCCAGCTTGTGCCCGTAGACCTCCTGCAGACGGCTGACCTGTTTGTCCTTCATGGAGACCGCCGTGGTGACGGTGACCATGACCTGGTCCATGTGCTCGGAGAAGCGGTCCACCAACCAAACGATAGTGTCTGGGAAGCGCCGTCCGCGCAGGTCGATGGTGGCGTTCAGGGCCATCTGCTCGGTGACCGGATGCATATGCTGCCCGTCAAGGAGCGCCCTGAGCAGGTCGGCCCGGGCTTTGGAATCACTGTACTCGTCCGAGAGCCGGAAGAGCACCAGAGGCATCCCGAGCAGGGCCGAATGGATCTCAGCCAGCTCGCCGGCCACCTGGTTGGTGATGCCCAGAGCATCGGCGTAATAGGCGGTGGCATCCACTGACATGTCCTCGGCCGCGTTGGCGATGTGCACCACACGGCTCCACTGATGATCGGTCAGATCATGGAGGATATCCACGGTCAGCGGATCGGCCTTATCAGCCAGGATGGTGTCGATCACCCGCCACTTGTCCTCAGCAGGACGGGAGGGGTCGGTCAGCGCACGCTCCAGGGGCCTGTTGGCATCGAGCAGGGTCACGAAGGTATAGAGCTCCATGGCCACACGGAGGGCATCCTTCCCCTTGCTCTTGAGCAAAGGGGCATACTTGGCCCTAGTCTCCTTGTCGGAGCTCAGCGAAGTCTCTCCTCGCATGTCACCTCCCCTTTCGCGGAATCAACGTTCCCATCGTCCGCCAATCAGTCACCCTGCCTGCCGCTTGTCCGAGCCCTGGTCCGCGATGATCGAGTCGATCATAGAGGACTGCACGGCATCATCCTGAAGCTGCGAGCCCAGGATTTTGCCGGCAAGAGCCGTAGCCAGCGTGCCCACCTCGCCCTTGAGCGAGACCAGCGCCTGCTGCTGCTGGGTCTTGAGGGATCGCTGGGCGTTCTCGGTGATCTGGTTGGCCTCGGTCTCGGCCCGGGTCCTGGCATCCGCCACGATCCTGGAGGCCTCGGCGCGGGCGTCATCACGGATCTGGGAAGCCTCAACACGAGCCTTGCCCAGCTGATCCTGATACTGCTTACGGGCCTGATCCGCCTCTTCACGAGCCTTGGCGGCCTTCTGGATGTTGCCCTCAATCTTGGACGAGCGCTCATCGAAGATGGCCTGGAACTTGGGCATGAAGAACTTGTAGAAGAAGACGGCCAGGATGACCAGGATGACCAGCGACCAGAAGATATCGTAAATCGGAGGAATAAACAGCTTGATCCCTTTGCCTACCGCTAGAGCGTACATTGGCTCCTCCTTTCCTTTATCGAAGCCGGATCATGCAAGAATCACACGGCTCAGGCGATGAAGAGCGCCACGAAGCCCAGCAGGGCCAGCACCTCGATCAGAGCCAGGCCGATGAACATAGTGGTGCGCAGCTGTCCGCTGATCTCAGGCTGGCGAGCCATGCTCTCGACGGTCTTGCCGACGGCGATGCCCAGACCCAGCGCGGGGCCGAGAGCTGCAATGCCGTATCCCAGGATGCTCAGATTGCCGGAGACCTCAGCAAGTGTGATGATGTCCATTTATTTTCCTTTCCTCCACCGTTGCCGGTTCTTGGATTGTGGTTCGGCCCCGACCCCCGTCTACTGGTCGGAACCAACGAATATGTGGGCTGCGACCGCTTAAAACGCCGACCGCGGCTTGTTCTTTTCGCTCAACCTTCTTCAGGGTAACTCATGGAGATGTAAACCGTGGTCAGGATGGCGAAGATGTAGGCCTGAAGGGCCGCCACAAAGATTTCAAAGGCCGTCAGGGCGAAGCCCAGAACGAACCAGCCGACGCCCGCCAGTGCCAAAGCCTTATTGCTGACCTCGATGATGTAGAACTGGGTAAAGGCCAGGGTAACCGCCACCAGCAGATGGCCAGCGATCATGTTGGCGAAGAGTCGGATGGTCAGAGAGGCCGGCTTGACGATGACCATCTCCAGAAGCTGGATGGGCGTCAGAATAATATAGAGAGGCCAGGGCACACCAGCTGGAAAGAGCTCCGACTTGAAGTAGCCCCAGACACCCTGCTCCCGGAATCCCGTTACCATGTACTGGCAGAAAGTCCAGATGGCGAAGACCAGAGGCATGGTGATAGTGGCCGTAGCAGCTATGTTCATGCCTGGCACGATGCCACAGAGGTTGAAGACCAGGATGGTCAAGAAGATGGTCGTGATCATGGGCACGTAGCGCTTGCCACGAATCTCGCCCAAGGTGTCATAGACGACCGAGTCACGGATGAACTCGATGACCCACTCAATTGCCCCCTGCCAGCGGGATGGAATCAGCTTGGCCCTTGCGGCAGTGATCCCCAGCACCAGAAGAATGATGACCATGGCCACGAATCTGATCAGGATGATCCGGTTCATGGCAAAGGGCGTTCCCTGGAAAAGAATCTCAGGAGGCAGGAAATCATCGATGGAAGGCAGCTCACTCGGCTTGGCCATGGCCAGACTGAAAGCTTCACTTCCCATTGCCTCTAGCATCTATCGCCTCCTGAACGACACAGTGAACACTATAGCGCGCACGCGACTCATGGCTGCACCGTATGGGTAGTGTAGCCCAGACCAGGAGCCACGGTAATCATAGATTCATCCAGTGTGTCACAAATAGTGGCCGCAGGTCCAATCCGCACCGCGACGTGGACAGGCCGATGACGAATGTAATGCGACCGTCATCAACTCTTGACAGCACCCGGAATAAGCCCATACCCGTCACCCGTCAAGGGCCGATAACCGTCGGTGCGTGGGCAGGCAGGGGCGTGTCTGATGGATCGGTCGGTGCCTAGCCGGCCAGCAGCCCGCAGAGTCGGCACCTGGTCCAAGTCGTAGGGGGTGGTCTCGTAGACCCAGTTCAGCCAGTTGCGCCAGAGCAGGTTGGCGTGGGCCCGCCAGGAGAAGACCGGCTCCAAAGTCGGATCATCGTGAGGGTAGTAGTTGACCGGGAAAGGCACCTGATCCAGGCCCTTGGCCATGTCACGCTGGTACTCGTGGGCCAGGGTGTCACGGTCGTACTCCCAGTGGCCAAGCACGAAAATCTCCGAGAAATCCTGGGTGCTGATAAGCCCTGGGCCGGACTGGGGACCCCAGGTCAGCACCTGCAGATCCGGACAGGCCCGCACCTGGTCCTCGTCCACTCCGGCCCATCGGGAGTGGGGCTGCAGGGCTACCTCGTCGAAGCCATTGGTGATGAAGCAGTACTCGTCCTGCAGATACTGGGGAAAGACCCCGAAGACCTTGCGATCCAGGTTGCGCTTGGCGATGCCGTGGCGGTAGTAGAGCCCAGCCATGGCCCCCCAGCACAGATACATAGTGGAGAAGACGTGGGTAGACGCCCAGTCCAGAATGCGGGTCAGTTCATCCCAGTAGTCGACCTGCTCGAAGTCCATCTGCTCCACCGGGGCGCCCGTTACGACAAGACCGTCATAACAGTTGTCCTTGAAGGAGTCCAGATTCTCGTAGAACTTGACCAGGTGATCCATGCTGGTGTGCACGGCCTGATGGGTGGAAGTCTTCATGAAGTCGATCTCCACTTGCAGCGGTGACTTGGAGATCAGGCGCAGCAGCTGGGTCTCGGTCTCCACCTTGGTCGGCATCAGGTTGAGGATGACTAGCCTGAGCGGACGCATCTCCTGGCGCTCCGCCTCGTGGCTTTCCAGGGCGAAGATGCGCTCCGAATCCAGGATGGATCTGGCCGGCAATCCGGTGGGGATGGTGATAGGCATGACTCTATTATGGCCCAGCGCGGGCGTGCCCACACACGGACTTGACAAGTGCGCTGGAATCCGTAACATAGATAACTGCTGTGTTGAACAGCCGACGCGGGGTGGAGCAGTTCGGTAGCTCGCTGGGCTCATAACCCAGAGGTCTCAGGTTCAAATCCTGACCCCGCTACCAGTAAGGCTCGGAATCGTTTGGATTCCGAGCCTTTGCTTTTCTATCTCAGCGTATTTGAGGAAGATCAGAACAGTTGCTGACATGGTGCAACCAGTTATGGTTGGACATCCCGACTGCAAAATTAGAGAAGCCGTCTACGCCTAACCCTTCACATGGTTGCACCGTTCAAGTTCTCAGCTTCCTATGGCTTTGGATTTCTTTACTTCGTCGAACTTGGCTTTCATGGTCTCATTGTTTCTGGTCAGTCTTCGTATGGTCACGTCCTGCGCCTTGTTGTTGGCCAAACGAAGCTGGTTCTCGGAGCCCAGCAGGGCATCCTTGATCTTGTTCAGGTGGTTGATGGATTTGTCGATCTCCTCCACTGCGGTCTTGAACTTCTTCGAAGCGATATCATAATTGCGGCCAAAAGCGCTCTTGAAAGACTCCAACTCGTCCTCAAAATGCGTTATATCGATGTTCTGTGCCTTCACCTCTTCAAGTTCGTTCTTGTATTGCAAAGAGTTCTTGGCGGCATCACGAAGCAGGGTGATTATCGGTATGAAGAACTGCGGACGGACGACATACATTTTCGGGTAGCGATAGGAGACATCCACGATACCCGTGTTGTACAGGTCACTGTCAGGCTCCAGCAGGGAGACCATGATGGCGTACTCGCAGTCCTTCTCCCGTCTGTCCTTGTCGAGCTCCTTGAAAAAGTCCTCGTTCTTGTGCTTGGTGGAGGTGGTGTCCGTCTCGTTCTTCATCTCGAACATGATGGACACGATCTCCGTGCCGGAATCATCCTTGTCGCGGAAGATGAAGTCGCCCTTACTGCCCGTACGCGCATCGTTGTCTTTCTCGAAGTAGGCATTGGGGAAGGCCGTGGACCGCAGCTTGTTGAATTCAATCTGGCAATGCTGCTCAAGCGTCTCCCCCACCATCTTGGTGGACAGCTTCGCCTTCAGATCACGCAGACGCTCAATCTGCTCGTCACGATCCTGGATCTGGACCTCGTAACGCTCCTTGAGGGACTTGGCCTCGACCTTGCTCTGCAGTTCCGCCTTGTCCAGACTGCTCTTCAACTCTGCTATCTCGGAATCCTTGTCCGCGGCGACCGCCTGCAGCTGCGATTTCAGCTGCTCCTTGGAGAGCTTCTCCTCCGACTCCTTCTCGAGCTGCAGCCTCTCAAGCCTGCCCTTGAAATCATCCCTCTCCTTCTCCACCGGACCCAGAGCCTGGGCAAGCTCCTGCTTCTTCTGCAACTCAAAAGCATCAAGCTGATTCTGCAATTTGACTATCTCGGCCTCTTTGTCCGCAGCCGCCTTTTGCAGCTCGCTTTTGGAATTGGCCTCTGCCAGATCGAGCGCTTGTTGCTTCTCCGACTCGGCCTTATCCAGTTTGGCGCTCAGATCGTCTTTCTCCTTCTCGACCTTCCGCAAGGCTTCTGAAACAGCCAATTCCTTTGCAGCCTGCTCAGATTCCAGCTTTGCCTGCAGCTCCTGTATCTGGGCATCCTTAGCGCTTTTGGTCTTCTGCAAGGTTTGCTCGGCCTGCGCCTTGTCCAGTTCGCGGATCTTGCTATTCTCACGTTCAGTCTGCTCAAGCCGTTCATGAAGCTGCCTGTCAAAATCCTTATCACGAACCTGCTTCAGGATATCGGCATATCCGGCCTGGTCAATGGTGAATGCGGTTCCGCATTTGGGACAAATAATCTCTGGCATCTAGACTACCTTATGCGCGCTAGCTCTAATATAATTAAGTGCTTTTTATCTTATAGCATAGTTTTTTAGCTTGGTATCCAACAGATGGGCCATGAATTCGATCGAACGCTTAATTTCAGCATACGTAGGTTTTGCTCTTTTCCTCGAATCCTCATGATTTGGATTGTCTCCAGGATGATCAAAATAATTACGAATATAAGCAGTCATTGTATGATCTTCATTATCGCGATAGTGATTATAATGCATGCAATCAGGAGAATTGTAATTTATTTTCTCAGCACCAGGCTGTTCTTCTAACCACTTATCCACGCTGCTAATGCTATTGTATTTTTTGTGGTCGCCACTACGTCTTTTCATTTCCTTCAGTCTTTCATGCAGTTCGTTAAACAGCTCAATATGGTATTCAATTGATACCTCGCCAAAAGCGCTGTAATTCACTTCATTCAACGAGGGGTACCTAATATAATGCTCTTTGCTGCACTTGATTTGCTTGCCAGAGGCATCATCTGTTATTATTCTTATTTGATTATACGCGAGTGCCTTAACGACAGTAGCACTATGCGTTGTAAGAATTACTTGAGTATTTTCAGCTTGTGATAGCTCCTTAAAAGCGCCGGCCAGCATTCTCTGATTTGCCGTGTGCTGAGAAGTTTCAGGTTCTTCGATCGCGTAAATTATCCCATTGTTAGTATCGGTTGAAGCCAACCTATACTCTGCTTCGGCACGGAAAAAACTGAGCAGTATCAACCTTCTGACACCACTACCTCTTTTGTTCATCGGAATATCATTGTCGCCTGTAATTGAAACATTTTTGAATACATCAGCCCATTTTAAATCTTCAACAGAGGGAATCTTCGGATTTAGCGTTTTTGCCACCTCCTTATCCATTTCTTTCATCTTTTTCAATGTTCTCGAAGCTACCTCATTGAGGCTATCGGTTACCTTCGTATAAATGGTATTGAAACTATTCTTTAAGTCAGGATCATTAATAATTGCTTTAACTGACTCTTTTAGGGGATCCTGTATTTCCCCATCTCCATCATCATTGGTTCTATCAGATTGAAACAAAGAATACGTTGGCAAAAAGTATTGTAGTTTTGTCCAAATCTCCTTTGCATCTTCTTTTGAAACGTCCACCTCAGTTAGTTGCAAATCAAGTTCATCTTCGAAGTTTCTCCATATCGCTTTGCGCATCTCGGAGTTAATAGTTCGATTGGCTTGTATGTTATACGTGTCAACTATTTTTTTTAGATCACCATTTTTTGCAGATAAAAGGTCTTTAACGTGCTCACCTGTCGGATGATTAGCTCTAACAAATACTTTTGACTTACCAGCATTAGGATACTTTTTTACAACTTCGAGCAAACCGTCATTGTTAAGCAGATACTCATCTTTAAGGGTAGTTTTATATGAGTGATCTAATACCAACTGATCAGGCAAATGGTCGAATACAACTGCTATTTCGATTTCTTGACTATCTGACATTTTACAAATGTCATCCTTGTCCAATTTGACACATCCTTTACCATCGTTAAAGAAAATGTCAAGTGCTTCAAGAATAGTTGATTTACCTACATCATTCTTTCCGACAAAAGCCGTCAAGTCTTCAAAATTGACAGTTGTCTCATCCTTGTATCCACGGAAGTTTTTTATCCTTAAAGACTTAATTTGCATGTGGACTCCCTCAACTCTGAAAATAACTTCTAACATTATATAACTACAGGTCACCTGAATACCTATATTTCTTATTTATGCTTGATTTATAGAAATCTTAGACGCCGCTCGAACCTGTATCGACGGGTGTTCCAACCAAGATAGAAGGTTGACAACAACTACAGAATTACTTCGACAAAGTTTGCTATATCACTTGTCTGTCGTGCTATATTATCTACAGATTCATAAGATATCGTAGTTTCCTATACAGCAGGATTAAATAATCTTTCCTTACCTCTTCCACCAACGTGCGGAAAACCCCGATGGAACATGCTCGATTACTAATCATACAATCCATTCGTAGGTCATATTGTTAATTTCCAGAGCAACTATGAATATCTACACAATACAACATTTGTATTCAACACATTTTGATTAAAAACTTCCAATTTTTTGTGAGAATCAACGAGTACCCGGGCTCCCTCGACTCCACCACTCGTGCATTGACCGCTCACAGCAGGTGACGCGGATATCACAATCATGCCATGGCCCGGCAGACGCACCAAGAGCGCGGTTCGCATAATCTGCACTATATAGGCTTACCAAATATTTCAAAATCTCGAGTCTTGAAGCTTTTTGACATGTTTCAGGCATCGATATATTCCCGATTCTCGCAATCAAGCCAGCACCAAAACGCAGTTACAGTTATGATTTACGAATAGCATAATCCGACTGAATTGAGAATGCCATCACAGGAAGTGATTGCTTTCTTGCATTTACTAACGTAAGAGGCCGCCGCTAAGCAATACTAATCCTGCGACTTGGTAGGCGCAGCAGCGGCCGCTTTCTTTTCTTCATTTACAATCCAAAGAAGTCACAGCCACTTACGTTCCTAACCTACCTCATACAACATGGCGCTCAAGAACTCCTGATTCCAGCATCAACAGTTGAAACAGGATCTCGAGTCAGATAAACGATTCATCACCGATTAATGCGGCAGACAAATCTGCGCTCTGCCTGAGATCCGACAAGAGTCTAAGCCAACAAGCGATCGTTCTTACCGTCAGGACTGTAGCCGGCTAACAGTCAAAATGAATGAGACGCACCTAGGACCTCAGCCTCGCGACTCAATATTTTTAGCCATGATATCCAATTGGTGGCACACGGACATGCCCAAATGGTTGAGGGTTGCTCTCAAACCTACTGTAACTATAGTCGGCACGCATTTCCATAAATCAGTCACCATGGAATCTTCCATGGGCGTATTGTGCATCAACTCACCCAACCGACAAACGCCTTGTGCAGTTTTCTACTTCGCTGCTTCATGGGAAGTCGGTTTCCTAGATAGAACATTTATTAAGAAAAAAAAAAGACGAACGCGGCAATTCCACCACACGTCACGGTTTGGATTTGAGTTTGCCGCTTCTTTAGCAATAGCCCGCTAAATTGAGCTCGCACAAAATAACGTCGTAGTTAAGTTTATCTTTCAAAGACGATGCTGATTACGGACATTCAACGCATCTTCCTTAACCACCTCTTTCCCCAATAAAAGTGACCCGAATAATGTATAATTATCAAAGCTGGGGTTATGGGTTATTGAAATTTATTGTGTTGTTGCAATAATGTTCGAATAAGGCCAAGTACAGCACCCCGGTCATGATGAAAGGGGTATAATTGTGCAACTGTTATCAGTAAACGCAAAAGAGGATGTCGTCGTTCCTGACGGGAGACGTTGTTACAAGAAACCCTCAGCGGTCATTGATTTCATGGTAAAGAACAAAGATGCCGAGGACAAGATCAAAAGCCAATCTTCTATCTACGATTCGGGTATGTATGACATACTTTGGACAATTCATGACTTAAAGCAGGACAATACCTTAATGGTGCTCTTCCCTAGAAGAAATGGTCTTTCCTATTCTATAAATTCGCATAACTCAGACCCGACCGATACAGATAAATTCAGGTACTTCGTCAGCCAGTCGCTTCTACCAGCTCAGATGGATTCGAATACTGCAGTGCACATAGTCTCCTTTGACGAAGAACATATTTATTGGAAATATCGCGGATTATATACTGTAGCAGGGGAATTGAAATTGACCACACCGATTGAGCGGAGCACTTCTTTGCCAAGCGAGACTGCACTCACCATAAGCGGAGATACACAAATGTTCCTATTGGTATGGTCAAAGATAGCTCATTGACATGATTTCAGGACACCATCACATGGCATTAACGTTAAGAGCGGACAGGGAATCACGCCTGCAACCGTGGTAATCCTGTTGCTCTATGCCATTCAAAATTCGCCTGGATTTGCCGCTGATGCGCAACTGTACTAGCGTACGCCTGGTATCAGTGGCAAATTTATAACAACAGTCAATGCTTTGACCACCATATTCGGCCATCGAGTTGATTGTGCAGATAACTGAACATCTATACCATCAGTCGAAAACATCGAATTTAAATACGAATCTCCAGAATCGACCAAGATGAGAACCATATGAATTCAAAATTCTTCAGGCGGCCGATTGCCCTCAAGCGATGAACCGCTATCCGAACCCAAAAGCCACTGACACACTGCGCAGCGCCACCGACAAGGTCTCTCGCGGCAAGTATGACCGGGCCGAAGACAACGACCTGGCCATCATTGACCGCGTACAAAAAGTGGCGGAGCAGCACGATGTTCCTATGGCCCAGGTAGCCATAGCCTGGCAGTGGGCCAAAGGCGTTGCTTCACCGATCATCGGAGCCACCAAAGCCCGGCACCTTGACGATGCGGCGGCCGCACTGGATTTGAAACTCACACCCGAGGAAATCACCTCCATGGAGGAGCCCTACCTGCCACATGAGACCGTGGGAGCCATCGACAGCAATCCTCCCCAGGGCGTGGTGTTGCTGGATGCAGAGGAGAATTGACTCTGCCAACATCCCTCCGCGTCAGGACTTTCTACGGCAAACGCTTCGAAATCGGCTTCCCCAGCTGTGCGCAGGTCTTACGCACTGCGGAACCAACAGCAGTGGCGCCAAACATGGTGCGGACATCTCACTAAGGGTCCGATCCCGCAGGAAACGCGATGAGCCGGAATCTCCGTCCAATGCGCTTTTGTAAGGTGCAAGGCCATGGCATGTCCTTTCTTCATCAAGTGGAATACGAGACGCCGAAAGGATCAAGATCGCTGACGATGGAAACCAGACCAGACCAGACGGCCTTTGGCTGGATTCTGAGCGGCAGCTCCGACACTGGTCATGGCAAGGAGAAAGTTTGTTAAATGCAAAAGTTTCTGACAGTTAAAGAGCGAGATACTCGCTCGTATCAGTAAGGTCGCAATTGTATGACCCCCTGAAATCTGCCGACGGACTGCTTTACAACGGCATTCTGGTAGAGGCTCGCTGAACCAGCGTGCCCTTGACATATTCGATGCCCTGGTGACCTCGGCAGTCCATCATCTCAGCCAGACAGCTGGCCGCTCTGGTGCCGATGGCCTTCAGGTTCAGGTCAACGCTGGTCAGCGGGGGACGCGAGTTGCCGACAATGACCTGCCGATTGTCAACCCCAACTACCGAAACCCTATCCGGCACGGAGACTTGGCGATCATGCAGGATATCCAGACATCCCCGGGCTATCTCGTCGTCGCCGCAAGCCACCCCATCGAAGTCGATGCCCTCATCCAGCAAGCCAACCATGGTGCGACGTCCGGTCTCTTCGTTCCAGCCCCCATACCGAACCGTACGCACGGGCGCCAACCCATGGCTATCCAGTTCGGCCATCTCGCCCTTGAGTCTCCTGACCGAGGACTGAAAGGCCGGATCGCCGGCAATCAGCACGATTTTTTTCGATCCTCCCTCGACCAGATGCCGGACCATCAACCGCCCGATATCCTCGTTGTCGGTGACGACCGAGCAGTCATGGGGATCCAGGGACGCCTGGTTGGCATAGACAACCGGCACCGGGCAACCGGTCAGCGCTGGCCGCGGATCGGTACGCCATCCGACCATCAGCAGACCTTTGACACCATAGGCCAGCAGATTGTCTATGTGATGCTGTTCAAGAGCCGGGTCCCTGCCGGCATTGCAGAGAAAAACAGGAATGGACTCGACCCCGAAGTAGCTTTCCGCGCCGATCAGGATGGGCATGGAGAATTGGCCGTCCAGGTCCGAAGTGACCAGGCCCACCGACTTGGGCAGGCTGGGAGGTTGGGACTGCTTCTGACGCTCATTGAGCGAGAAGGAGAGCTCCGCCGCAGCCTTGAACACCTTGGCCCTTGTCGGACCGCTGACCTGTGCGCTGTTGCGCAGCGCCTTGGAGGCCGTGGACACCGCAACCCCCGCCTTGGCGGCAACGTCGGCCAGCGTCACTTTCTTGCTCATCGGATCGCCTCCCGGCTCTGCTGGACTGTGAACGTCTCCAACCATGGTAACGGAATAAAGCGGCCATCAGGCCCTCCCGGTCGCATTAGTTTTTCCTCATTGAAAATTTTCCTAATCCGGTGTTAGCCTATGGATGTCCGAACACGGGCGGCAGATCATCCGCCTGATCCGCAGACAGTGGGAGCGCCACATGGTCACCTTGTTTCATCCCCAGCCCGGAACCATCCCAGTGACCGCCGTGTCGGGCGCAGTTCTGGCCGATTCAGGGGTCCGGCCCAATTGGTTACTGGATCATGGGGAGAATTCTGCCGTGCAAATTGCGGCCGGCAACCTGATGCGTGATTTTGCGACCGTGACAGGCCGGGCCCAGAGATCGGCCAATCAGATCGCCGAAAGCAGCCCGAACATCCGCTTGGGCACTCTGGGTCATTCCAGCTGGATCGATTCAGCTGTCTGCTCCGACGAGCTTGATTTGACTCCACTCAAGGACCCCCAAGGAAGGTACCGCTGGGAAGGCTTCACCTTGCAGGTCGTCGACGGCACCCTCAATGTCGTCGGGGCCGACCGGCGCGGAACCATCTACGGAATCTACGCTCTCAGCCGGGCCATCGGCATCTCACCCCTGCACTGGTGGGGAAACGTGCCAGCCCGCCGCCATGAACGGATATGTCTGCCCGACGACCTGCGCGTCTTCGACTGGCCCTCGGTCCGATACCGAGGCTTCTTCATCAACGACGAGGAGGAGCTAGACGACTGGGCCCGCCTGCACACCCCGGACGGAACCATCGGACCGGCGACCTACGAAAAAGTCTTCGATCTGATCCTGCGACTGGGTGGTAACTATCTGTGGCCGGCCATGCACGTCAACGCCTTCAACTCCGACCCGCGCAACGGCAGACTAGCCCAGAGCATGGGGTTGGTCATCGGAAGCAGCCACTGCGACATGCTCCTTCGGAGCAACCAACATGAGTGGGATCCCTGGGTAGCCTCGCAGGGCGCACATGTGGACTATGACTATTCGCTGCCCGGACGCAACCGGGATATGATTCGGCGCTACTGGTCGCAGAGCGTGGACATGAACCGGAACTACGAGGTCACCTGGACCCTGGGCATGCGAGGCATCCACGACACGGGCCTGACCACGCGCGCCATCGACGAGAATCCGAATCTGGATCAGGAGGGTCGTCTGCGAGCGCGAGTCGATCTGCTCGGTCGGATCATTCACGACCAGAGGGACATCCTGCGTCAGCACCTGGACCGACCGCCACAGGAGATCCCACAGCTCTTCATTCCATACAAGGAGGTGCTGCCCCTCTACGATGCGGGCCTGAACCTGCCCGAAGACGTGACCATCATGTGGGTCAACGACAACTACGGGTATATGCGCCGCTTCCCCAATCAGGCCGAACGGGCACGTAGCGGAGGCAATGGGGTTTACTACCACAGCTCCTACTGGGCGCCGCCGAGGACCAGCTACCGCTGCACTTCATCCACTCCCCTGGCTCTGATGAACGACCAGCTGGGCAAGTGCTGGGATCGGGGCATCCGCCGGGTATGGGTGGATAATCTGGGAGCCATCAAGCGCCTGGAGTTGGAGGGGTCCTACTTCCTCCACCTGGCCTGGAATGCGGACGAGGATCACCACAGTCTGTCGGCCCGGGACTTCGTGGCCGCCTGGTTCGATCAGACCTTCGACGACGATCGCGGATCTGAGGCTGCCGACCTGTGTATGAGCTACTACCGGATCAACAATCAGACCAAAATCGAACACCTGCACGAGGACTCCTTCACCCAGATAGGTTACGACGACGAGGCCGGCGGCCGCCTGGCAGCCTTACGAGAACTGGCTGAGCGCTCGCACAATCTTGGCAGGAGCATGAAACCAGAGTTTCGCGAATCCTACCGATCGTTGGTGGATCTGAAGATTGCCATGGCCTACTACGTGAACGCACAGTTCTACCATGCGGACCGCAGCCGTCTTGAGGCCGCCCGAGGCGCTATGCCGGCCGCCGACAGGCAGATGAGGATCTCCCATCTCTTCCAGGGGATGATCCGGGCTCTGCTCCATTGGTACAACGAGGAACTTACCCAGGGCTGCTGGGATGGCATCCTCACTCCAAACAGGTTCCCTCCCCCCACGCTGCCTCAGTACCCGGCTTGCAGACCGGTCAAGGTCCAACCGAACCGGAGGCTAATCCTGACGCCACAAGGAGCACAGGAGGGCGCCATGGTCCCCGGCGATAACGATCACGTCAAGCTGGTCTTTGACCCCTATGGCATCACCGACCGTTGGATTGACCTGGACCTTATGGGATGCCCCGCACAGGAAGTGTGCATCAGCGCCAATCAGGACTGGATCCGTCTGCCAGAGGAGCGGCGGATCGTCAGGGACGAGTGGCGAATCCATGTACAGGTCGAGAACCCCTCAACCCATGCGGATTGTCAGGGCACGCTAACCATCATCACCCGTCCCTGCAACCCGGAGACAACCGAAAAAGCCTGGTCGGCCCCGATCAGAGTCGATGTTCTGGTAGGTGAGAATCCTGTCCTCAAACAGGGATTCACTGGCTACGTCGAGGCGGACGGCCACATCAGCATGGACCCTTCACGCGGACGCGTCAACCACGACCTCACCGAGGCCACTACTTGGCTGGCGACCCAAGACCTGGGGCGTTTCGGCCCGGACCTGATGCAGACCCGGGGATGGAGCGACCCGGAATCAGGAAGCGGGGCTTGTCTGAGTCTGCACTTCTGGCTGAAGACCCCCGGCCGCCATCGTCTGGAGGTTCACCGCCTGCCCACCCTAAACTCACGTGGCCGAATTCGCCTACGTGTCAGCCTTGATGGCAACCGGGGCGAAATCCTGGAATCGCCCACCACCGACGAGTTCCGTGGCGACTGGCAGGAGACCATCGTATACAACGCCGAGCAACTGACCATGATTCTGCCCTATTTGGAGGCAGGACCCCACCGGCTGCATCTGATAGCCGTGGACGACTCCTTCGGCATCGACAAAGTCGTGATCAACACAGGTAGGGAACGGTCCAGCCGGCTGGGACCGGCCTTCAGTACCTGGGTGACAGATGGCCGGCCCTCCGAACAGGCTGATAATGGGAGCTCTCACTCATCTGACATAGACAGGGCTCAGACCGGGAATCAGATTGCAGACCTTCAGCCAACGCCCACGGCCGAGACTTTGGACCGCCCTCTGCGGAACCTGGCCATCAAGGATTACGGAATCGACCCGGACTGCACTCCGAACGTACCTGTACCCTACTTCGATCAGGACTACTGGCTGCACGGCGGTTTGTATACGCGCCCGAAGCTGGTCTGGCCTGCCGGGCATCAGCAGGACCAGGAGCTCAGGCAGAACAACGAGGCCAACAAGGCTCCAGAGCGCATCTACCTTGAGACCGCCGCCTGCCTGAGACAGGACGAAAACGCCTGGCTGTCACAGGATGGGCCGCACAATGGCAAGCCACGGGAGGGCTGCTGGGTCCCCACCGACGCCCCCACTCACAGGGGCCGGGGACTGGCCATGCGGGCCGAGCCAAGGCAACGGCTCTGGCCCGATCCCGGTCGGGCTCCCGGCATGAACCTGTCCTTCCAGGTTGGCAGGCCAGGCAATTACCGGATCTGGCTGCTGGCCCAGTTCGCCTCCGACCTGGAGGACTCCTGCCATTTGATTCTGGACGGTGACCCGCTGGACCGGACCGACCTCTTCCCCCGAGGGGGAAGACTGATGACCTTTGCCACCGAGCATGTCTGGGGATGGTCGGAAATGACCGCCGTCCAACTGACTAACGGCCGGCACGTCCTGACCTTGGAGCCGGAACGGGCCGGCATGCGCATCGCCCGTGTCTACCTGGCCTGCGATGGAACGCGGCCGCCCTTGGATGAGCAGTGGCCCCGTTAGAAAGCCGACAGACCAGGGGACACGCATGGGCTGGGTGCCTGAAATCGGCGATCACTTCCATCCCCCGTGGCCCTTGGACACCCTCCTGGCCATCCCGGAGAGAAGCGAGCCGGTCACGACTGCCAATGCAACAATGGCCAGAGGAAGGACCACTGCTTCCCCGGTTTTGGGCAGTGCTTCCCCAAGGGCGTTCCAATCGTCGCTATTGGAACGGACGGCCCGATCCGAGCACAGCAGATGACCTTCGACCATCACGCCCCGAGAATCAGGCTGTAGAGAAGCCTTGCCGGTATCTTCCCGTTCAGGAAGGGACGCCTCATCTTCTACCGGACAGGGCACCAGAGGACTGCCGATCACCCTGGCCCTGTCGGTGTGCCGACCTGATATGCCCGTCACCCTAGCATGCACGTCCACTGACTGGCCAGGACGGAGCATAAGGGTCGACCAATTATCGGGATAGCGGATCCCGGTCACCCGCCCCTGCCCCACGACTGTCTGATCCTCAAGATGAAGCTGTCGGGCAGGGAAGACTGCTCCGGTTCCATCGCTGGGATCACGAGGAGAATCATTGGTGATTCGGAAGACGATGGGGACATCGTCATGAGTCCGGAGAGCCTGTTCCGGCTGATCCCGATCCCCTTTGGGCATACCGCCTGCCTGATCAAACTTCTCAATATGCAGGGCCGGTGTCATATCGGGCGTTCTGGTCCAGACCGTGTTGGAGACCAGGGTCTTGTCCTGATAGAACTCAGTGAATCGGTTCTCATGACGCTCCACCTTCTTCAGCCGCCTGCATTGCAGGTAGACCCTCCAACCGACCGGGCGGTCGCCTGAAGCGCTGACCAGGGCCAGATACCGGGATGTAGCCTCCACTTTGATCAGACCTGCAGGGTCTGCGGTCATCGTAAACAAAGGACCGCCATGGATATCTGCAGACATGTCTGAACCAGCCATGATCTGTCCATGATGAATCAGGATGCGCCCATTCCCGTAGAGGTCCTGGGTTGCGTAGACGGCCCAATGGCCAGTGAACCGATCCACCGCTGGGTTCAGCTGATCCTCAATCCGCCAGGTCTTCACCTGCGGATAGGCACGTCCGGCCGGCAGCAGACTGGAGTCCAGACGGTAGAGGAAGAGTCGGTCACGGTAGATACTGCCACCATGAGCGCTTCCTCCACCCACTGCGACTACCACATCCTTGGCGGGATTGAGCGGCTTGACCGGATTGGCGACCACGTTGGTCGCTTTATGTAGGTCGTTGACAATCTGAGTCGCCTGATTGCGAACCACGTGACCGGTTTCCGCACGGATGACCATGTATGGCAGGACCAGATTGTAGGTGCGCCCCAGCAGCCCTTGGTCAATAGACGGTTCCAAGAGGGGATTATGGCCTCGGGCGGCGGCATAAGCAGCCAGGTCGGCAGGCTGGGGATCCCCTTTAAGGATCACACCTGTGGCCGGAACATAGGTATCAACGGTTTTGGCGAAGACCAGGACCATGCCGTCAGCCACCTGAATGTTGAAGGTCTTGGTGTAATCACGGCCATCGGAACCCAGAACCTCGATGCCCTTGGGATCGATATCCAGGTGACGAGCGTCGTAGGCATCCGTCATGCCCAACCGCCAGACCGGATAGGCGGTGTCTTTTCGGCGGGCGTCCAGACTGATCCGATAGACACCACGGTCGCCCACAAAAAGCACCTTGCCATCGATGCTGATGCCTGGGTCATGCCAGCTGACATCGCTCTTTGAAGGATGGAAGTCAGCCGGCGGGTTGCTCACCCGGTTGGAGGGAGTCAGCGAGTTGTTCAGCGTCAGCACCCATTGATTGTCCACACGATGATCCGTTGGGGCCTTGGGATCAACACTGCCCTCGAAGCGCAGGCGGATTCTGGGGTTGCCCCCGGCCCGCCACCGGCCGATACGGGCGGGGTCGGTAATGGTCACCCGCAGGCTATGGTCCTTGTCCTTCCACTTTGTGGCATATCCGGTCTTGGCGATGACATCGCCGCTCTGCAGGTCAGTCACCTCAAGAGTCTGCTTGTCGGGCAAAAACCAGCGATCATAGACATCCGTCAGGATGATTGATTTGACAGGATAGGCCAGCTTGTCGGGCAGGCTGGGCTGGGTATCCAGCTGATACTCCAACCGTTGACCAGGGAAGACCACCTTGCCATCAACACTGGCCTGCTGACCGCCCTGGCCGGCCTCCGAGATGACATCCTTGCGCACCGGAGGCAGGTATCCGCAGATGCCTGGCTTGTTGGTCCGTACACTCTGCGTGTTGACCGTTTGGGAGCCCGAATTGGTCAGGGCCTCGCCCTGGTTGCCATGGCCGTCAGGCGCTTTGCAGAAGGTCAGCTCCTGGTCGGGTGTTCCGCCAAGATCCTTGCGAACCTTGGCCGCACCACCGCCGTTGGCAAATCGGACCGTGAAGGGAACCAGCATGGTGACCTGCATAGGGTCCTCCATCCCCTTGAGGCCGTTCAGCCACCCGCTCTTGGCCTGGGCCCGAGCCCGAGTGCCTGTCACGCTGATCTCGAAACGGTCGGTCACATCCCTGCCCTTGGTCACGATGTCTCCGACGCTGCTGCGGCGATAGTGCCCGTCTGCATCCGCCTTAGCCTTGGCCATGAAGATACGAATGGCCCGAGCCCCATCCTGATCAACCAGATAGTCGGCGGCGCTCCAGTCGTCGGTCAGGGCGAAAACCTTAGGGGCCTCAATCAGATGGGCTTCGACAGTGGCGTTGACCACCGACCCCACCCGGTCGCCGTCCAGAAAGACGTGTCCGTCAGCACCGGTCCCGTTACTCCATTGGGGGTCTACAACACTCTTCCACGCCCCCGTGGCTGTGTCTCGCAGAATCCAGGATTTGTCCGGCCTGGGCTTCCAGGTGGGTGTCCGACGCTCCGGTGTCGACTGGTCAACCTCACGGGCGCCGCCTTTCCAATGGACTTTCCCCTGGTCCAGGATTACCCCGGTCTCCGGCCGGTCGACGGTCACATCCAACTGCCATGCCCAGCGGTGTTCCTCCGGCAGAGCACCGCCTTTCCAGGTGGCTGTGGCCCGGTCTCCAGGCGGCCTGGTCCCTTCGTCCGTGTTGAAAACGAATTTGTCGGTCAGGTCTTCGCCGCTGGTCTGGTCTTTGACATGCTGACCGCTGATACGGTACTGCTTGCCTTGAGGGTTGAAGACATCGGTAAAGGTCAGTTCGCGACCGCCCCGACCGGTTCCAGTGACGATATGGGTGCGATTGGTCATCCCATCCGCGCTGGTGCCACGATCCACTTGCTTGTCAGGTGGATCCGGCGGCAGATCGGCCGGCTTGGGCTCGTAGTCGTTGAGCATGATCACCACCAGGGAGATGCCCTTCTCGTTGCCCGCATACTCGTCAGCGAATTTGTCCAGATTGTCGTTGGACTGATCCCAGAAGGAGTCGCTGGTCCGATAGGTCACCCCACGGTTGCTGAAGGTGCTGTTGGCCACCTGGCTGCGCCAGTTATCCATCCAAAGCTTGTGAATAGCCACGGAGATCCCGTCAAAGATACGCCGGGACCCACGGTAGCCGGCAACCACGCCCACGCCGGTCACCCGGCAGTGGCCCTGTCCGGATTGGTCGGCATGGGCCTCGTTAAAGCGCGCCTGGCAGTTGCCGTTGGCCTCATCCAGAGCCTGCCGTTTGACCCGTGCCGTGGTGGCATTGCCTCCGTCCACCACCCCCATCTGGGAGAACGCCCTGTCTACGCTGCCTATCTCATAGCCGCCAAAGGCACCATGATCGTCATCCTTGTAGGCCCAACCCTGCCAGAGCCGGACCTTTTGGCCACCGGGAGGCACCGGTCTGCCGCCGGCATGACCTGATCCCCCGCCAGCCACGGCTGGAGCCGCCGGACCGGCAAGGGTCGCCAGGGCAGCCAGAGCCGCCAAGAGGCCGATCCATCTATGCTTGTTCATACTCGTCCTCACTCTTCACCCGCCCATGCCTTGAGTATGAGCGGCCGACGGGCATATAGGTGCGTGAGCGGGAGACTGTGGTCGAATGTGCCGCGGGACGGTTATGCTGTGTATGAGACATACCTATGCCGTCCAGACCGAAAAGGAGACAGGACAATGGCAGAGACATTCGACGTGTTGGTCGAGATCCCCCGGGGCTCCCGCAACAAGTACGAGATGGACCACGACAGCGGCCATATCAGGCTGGACCGCACCCTCTTCACCTCCATGGGCTACCCCGATGACTACGGGTACATCGATGGCACCCTGGGCGAGGACGGGGATCCCTTGGATGCCCTGGTCATGATTCCCGACTCGGTCTTCCCGGGTTGCATCGTTGAATGCCGCGCCGTTGGTCTCTACCACATGGTCGACGAGGCCGGCGGGGATGACAAGGTCCTCTGCGTGCCCGCCGACGTCCGCTTCGACGCCATCAAGGACATCGACGACGTCTCCGACTTCCACAAGCAGGAGATCAAGCACTTCTTCGAGCAGTACAAGGCCCTGGAGCCGGGCAAGGAGGTCATGCCCGGCGACTACTGGACCAACGCCGAGGCCGCCGAGACCCAGATCAAGGCTGCACGCGAGCGCCTGGCCGCCCAGCACTGACCTCTCAAGGCCGCCCAGCGGTCTCAACCACCCCGGCAAGGGCCCAATCGAGCGCCCGAACCGGGGTTTTGCATGCCCAAATCCTCCCAAAACGCCTCCAGCCGTCTACGATTGCGAATTGCGGGTGCGCGCGCAAGGGTAGGAGCGGCTATGACTTTCTATACGTACCAATACCTCAAGGGCGGGCAGACCAACTGGACCATGATCAGGATCATCGTGGTCGTCCTTCTGGCCCTGGCCTTCCTCTTCTTCCTATTCATGTACTCCCGCCATCGCTGGAACCATAAGTACAAGGATCTGTCCATCATCCTGGCCACCCTGCTCCTGCTGGCGGCGGCCATCCAGTACAGCGACTACACCAATCTGCGCACGGCCAGCCTGCAGAGCGGACAGCTGACCACGGTCATCGACAAGTCGGCAGCCAAGCTCAAGGTCAATCCCGAGCAGATCAGCATCAACGACACCTCGCGCAACAACGACATGATCATCAAGACCCCCAAGGGCTACTACACCCTGGTATTCAACAGCTCCGGCTCCGAGTTCCTGCTACAGCGGGCCGACCTGTACCACCCAGACATCACCGTGATCGGAGAGTGACCCATGGATATCAATTTCTACGTCAACGTGGCCCTGAAGCTGATTGTCGGGCTGCTCTTCATCACCCTGCTCATCAATGTGACCGGTAAGGGGAACCTGGCGCCCACCTCGCCCATGGACCAGCTGCAGAACTACGTCCTGGGCGGCATCATCGGCGGGGTCATCTACAGCGACAGCATCTCCATGGCCCAGTACATTGTCATCCTGCTGATATGGGCTGCGCTGATTCTCATCACCCGGTACGCCAAGACCCACATCCACGCGGTGGGCAAGTACATCGACGGCGAACCGGTCACCATCATCAAGAATGGCAAACTGCTGGTCCAGAACTGCCTGAAGGTCAACCTGACGGCCAAGGAGGTGGACTTCAAGCTGCGCACCAAGGGCATCAACGACATCCGCGACGTCAAGCGGGGCATCGTCGAGCAGAACGGCGGCCTGACCATCATCTCCGAGGGCGACAAGGACGTGCGCTACCCGGTGGTCATGGACGGGCGGGTCAATCCCGACGTTCTTGACACCATGGGACGGGACGAGGACTGGCTTGACGAACAACTGGCCAAGCAGGGCATCCACAAGGTCAGCGATGTGTACATGGCCCGCTTCCAGAACGGCGAGTTCTATGCCGTCACCTACCAGGACCAGTAACGCCATCCACTCAGCAGGGGCAGCCTGACTGTGACCGTGGCTCGTTGAAAGTCCAAATCCAGTCTCATGTCATGCTTGATTGTTCCAGCGATGACAGGTAAAATCCATGTCCATACTGTTATGGCGTAGCATGTGAACGGCATTCAACGAATTCAAAGCCGACTCCAATCGGCAGTTCCGCGCTCGACGCTCCCGAGGCGTAGGCGGGTTTGAGGAGACCTGGTCGAGGCCCATCCCACCGGGGATGAACCCTTTCAAGGAATGCCGTGTTCTTGAGATTGTTGTTTATCGCTTTAGGTGTATCTTCCGACGCTTTTGCCGTCTCCATCAGCAAGGGACTGTCCGTGGACCGACTGCGGGCCCGCCATCATTGGCTGGTCGGACTTTGGTTCGGCGGATTCCAGACGCTGCTGCCCCTGCTGGGCTACTTCGCCGCTTCCATGCTGCAGGACTCCCTGGCCGCCGTGGATCACTGGATTATCTTCGGTATCCTTTCAGCCATCGGGGTCAATATGATCCGCGAGGGCGTCTATGGCGAGGAAGGGGGAACGAACGGCGAGGAGAGCTTCTCCTGGCGGCAGATGCTTCCCGCAGCCATCGCCACCAGCATCGACTCATTCGGCGTGGGCGCAGGCCTGGCCTTGCTGGGCATCAACATCTGGCTATCCGCACTGGTCATCGGGCTGGTGACGGCTGCGGCCTCCATTCTGGGGCTGCGCATCGGATACGCGGTCGGGTCCCGCTGGCGCAAGCCTGCCAGAATCGCCGGCGGCATCATTCTGATCGTCATGGGCATCCAGATCCTTCTGGACCACCTGATGAATGCCTGACTCAGAACGTCGTCTGCAAGACCATAGCGGCCAGAACCACGATGGATCCGGCCAGAAGAACCGACATCAGCGCCAGACCAACGGCCCCACGCCGATCAGCTGCCTCCTGGGCCCAGCGGTAACCCGAGGTCATGAGCCCGACCAGCAGCAGCAAGGCCACAAGCATCACCAGAATCGGCATCAGGTCGGGATGGAGGCCTCTGACCAGCTCCGGCAGAAAGACCCACCCCGAGGCGGCGACAGCGGTCACCCCGCCCATGGCGGTTGCAGAAATGCCACGGATGACCATCCGCCGGTCCCGACGCAGCATCTGCCGAACGAACATGAATACGGCCAGGAGGGCCAGCAGGAATGCCGCAGTCGACAGCCAGGCCCATAGGGCACCAGGCCCCTGCACGGCCAGGGTCGGCACCAGAGCTGCCAAGGCAAGCAGACCGAACACAGCCCGGTCTGGACCGGGTCGGATACCCTGGCCGACCAGTGGCCAAGAGGCCAGCATGGCCAATGCCAGCGCCAGAACCAGAACGGCCTGCACCCCTCGAGCGACCCGGGGCTCGGCCAGCAAGCCCGTCGCCACTCCCGGCAGGATCAGGGCCGCCAGGGCCAGCAGCTGCGTCAGGGCGGGCGCGTGCCCATCCCGGGTTTCTTTTACTGTCTGCGCCATGGGTCCTCCTGCCTGTCCCCGTCGGGGAGCCATACGTCACATCCTAGGGCAAGGCCATCCTGTGAACTCAGAGCCCCTGTGACGGGCCGATTGTACAATGATGACGACTGTTCAACGAATCCACCCCCCGCTATGGACGAACGGACAGGGAAGAAGGTACCCCCGTGACGGATCTGACCTTGATGACCTGCGCCGAGGACCCGGCATCGGTTCTGCCAGCCTTGGCCCTGCTCTCCCATCGGGTGCGCGTCCTGCCCCTGGATGCCGCCTCCCTGGTAAGAATGCCCGAGGACACCGTGCTGCTGATTGACGCCAGCGACGACCTGGCCGAGGCCAAGACCCTCTGCAACCTGACCCGGGCCTCGGGCCTGTCCACGCCCATCATCCTTATTCTGAGCGAGGGCGGCTTCACTGTGGTCAATGCCAGCTGGGGCGTGGCCGATATTATCATTCAGTCCGCATCCCCCGCGGAGGTCGAGGCCCGGCTGCGTCTGGTCTGCCAGCGCGTGACACCGACACGCAAGCCGGATGTCCAGCCAGAAGAGGTAGAGGACCAGGTGCCCACCGGTCAGGTCCGCTCGGGTGACCTGGTTGTGGACACCGAGAGCTACACGGCCCGGATCCACGGTCAGCCCATCAACCTGGCCTACAAGGAGTTCGAGCTGCTCAAATACCTGGTTCAGCATCCAGGCAGGGTCTTCACCAGAGCCCAGCTCCTCCAGGAGGTCTGGGGCTATGACTACTACGGCGGCACCAGAACGGTGGATGTGCACGTGCGGCGGCTCAGGGCCAAGCTGGGCAGTGAGTACGAGCACCTGATCGGCACGGTCCGCAACGTGGGCTACCGGTTCGATCCGCCCTCGTCGGCACGGACGGCCTCAGTCCCCAAGCCCGAGCCGGATGCCGAGACCGGCCCAGACCCAGCCGAGCAAAAGGACAGCCAGTCGGAACAATCCCAGGATTCCCAGAAGAAGAAAACCAATCACAGTGACTGATGCATCATCAAATCGAAAGCGCCCTCAGGGCAGGGAAAGCAAGGCCCGACGCCTGGCCCGCATGCACGAGGAGTACCGCATCCTCTGCCAGGTCTTTCCCGAGGCGGTCTGCGCCCTGCACTTCCGCAACCCCTTTGAACTGCTGGTTGCCACGGTCCTGAGCGCCCAGACGACCGACAAGCGGGTCAACTCGGTGACCCCCGAACTCTTCGAGCGCTACCCCGACCCCGCGACCATGGCCCAGGCCCAGCCTGCCGAACTGGAGGCCATCATCCACCCGGTGGGCTTCTACCATACCAAGGCCCGCCACCTCTTGGGGCTCTCCCTGATGCTGACCGAAGACTACGGCGGCAAGGTCCCCCAGACCATGGAGGAGCTGACCAGCCTGCCCGGCGTGGGGCGCAAGACCGCCAACGTGGTCCTGGGAAATGCCTTCAACATCCCCGGATTCCCGGTGGACACCCACGTCACCCGGGTCACCGGCCGTCTGCGCTGGCGGACCGACTGGCGCAGCACCCACCCCGATCCGGTGAAGATCGAGCATGAGATCTGCGACTGCTTCCCGCCCGAGGACTGGACCAATCTGTCGCACAGGCTGATTCTGCATGGCCGGGCCACCTGCCACGCCCGCAAGCCCGACTGCCTCCACTGCCCCCTGGCCGAAACATGCCCCAGCGCCGAGCTCCTGGCCGGACCAGCCTCTCGGTAGAATCGAGACCATGGCACGCGGCAGACACAAGCAAATCAGATCCGGAATCATCTTTTTCCTGGTACTGGCGGTCCTGACCGCGGGCACCTATATGGCCTGGCCGCTGGTGACAGGCCAAGGAGGCTGGCGGCTGCCCTGGGCCCAGGAGGGTTCAGGCCGAATCGTACGCATCCGGGCCCGCCAGGCCCCCGTCTCCCTGGACATCCGCACCGAACCAGGACGCGCCACCGACCAGGCCCTGATGGGCAACGTCTACCAGACCCTGACCAGGCCCGACGCCAAAGGTCGGCCGACGCCCGGCCTGGCCCAGAACTGGGAGATCTCCGCAAACGGCCTGCTCTATACCTTTCATCTGCGCAATGACGCCCGCTTCGCCGACGGCCGCCGCCTGACCTCGGAGGATGCCCTCTGGTCCCTGCACCAGATCATCGACCATCAGTACCAGGGCCATCGGGATCTGGACGGACTGGCCAGGGTCACCAACCCCGATGATGCCACACTGGTGATCGGTCTGAAGAGCCCGAACGCCAGACTGCTGACCGCCCTGAGCGGTCGGGCAGGCATAGTCTACGACCGCCAGGCCAGGGTCAACTATTCCACTCGATCAGCTGGTTCAGGCCCCTACCAGGTGGATGACTGGCAGCCGGGCACCAGCCTTACCCTGACCGCCAGCAAATCCTACAAAGGCCCGGACAAGGCCGCCATCGGCAAGGTAATCTTCAGCTACACCGGCAGCCCACAAGAGACCATCAAGGATCTGGACCAGGGACGCCTGGACGCTGTAGTGGACATGGATTCCGCCACCGCCGCGCAGGCCCACAGGACGCCGACCGCTACGCCCAGCACAGACAATGTGGTCCTGGCCTTCAACAACATAGCAACCAGCCCGCTGTCCGACCAGCACATGCGCGAGGCCGTCCGCTACGCCCTGGATCGAGAATCCATCGCCAAACTGGGGGGAGGCGGGGCCAAGGCGCTGGGCGGACCGCTCAACCAGCTGAGCCCCGGCTACGATCCCGACCTGCAGGCCTTCCCCTTCGACCGTGCCCAGGCGATTCATCGGTCCTCCTACTACCGCCCTTCCTTCTTTAAGAACGGTCTACGTCTGGTCTATCCACGCGAATTCGGCAGCCAAGTGGGCGACCTGATGCGCACACAACTCAAAGCAGCAGGCATCCCCACCCAGGTATCCATGGTGGATCAGCCCACCTTCCGTGACCAAGTACTCAACCGCCGCGACTACGACATGGCCCTGATGGTCATGGACAATGATGAAATCGACCGCTTCGCCGACCCCGACTCCACCATGCTCTTCGACAACGTCGATGTTCAGAACTCCTGGAAGCAGGTGACGGACTGCACCGACCAGAACACCTATGCCGAGCGGCTGAAGGCCTTTGCCCGACAGGTCAGCGACCTCTCCCCCAGCGACTGGCTGTATCAGCGTACGCCCCTGGTCCTCACCGCCCCGCGCCTGAAGGGCATGCCCAGCTCTCTGTTGGACCGCTACCTGCCCCTGTGGAACCTGCGCATCCAGGGGTGAAAAGGCCGGTGCCCCTTGTCACTGTTCGTCCATAAAATGCTGGTATGTCTGCTGAACACCAAGGAATCGTCAATGCCCATCTGACCCCCCTGCCCGAGAGGGTGGGCGTGGATGGCCTGGAGGAAAAGTGGTGCCGCGACTGGGACGAGTCCGGCGTCTACCGCTTCCGCAACACCCGCGAGCGCTCCGGCGTCTACTCCATCGACACCCCGCCGCCCACGGTTTCGGGGCATTTGCACGTCGGACACGTCTTCTCGTACACCCATACCGACGTAATCGCCCGGTTCAAGCGGATGCAGGGCTACGACGTCTTCTACCCCATGGGCTGGGACGACAACGGCCTGCCCACCGAGCGGCGGGTCCAGAACTATTACGGTGTCCGCGTGGACACCTCGCTCAAGTACGATCCGGACTTCAAACCCCCCTTCCATGGGACCAAGGGCAAGAAGATCAGCGCCAAGGACCAGGTGCCCGTCTCCCGTCAGAATTTCATCGAACTGTGCGAGGAACTGACCGCCGAGGACGAGAAGCTCTTCGAGCAGCTCTGGCGGTCGTTGGGCCTGTCGGTGGACTGGTCGCAGACCTACCACACCATCGGCGAGCATCCCCGCCGTGTGGCACAGAAGGCTTTCCTGCGGAACCTGGCCAGGGGCGAGGCCTACCAGAAGGAGGCCCCCGGGCTCTGGGACGTGACCTTCCAGACCGCCGTGGCCCAGGCCGAGCTGGAGTCGCGCGAGTACGACGGCTTCTACCACAGGGTGGCCTTCCGGTTTGCGGACGGCACGCCGATATACATCGAGACCACCAGGCCTGAGCTGCTGGCGGCCTGTGGCGCCCTGATCGCCCACCCGGATGACAAGCGCTACCAGAAGTATTTCGGGCAGAAGGTCTACTCCCCCCTGTTCAAGGTGGAGGTGCCCATCCTGGCCCATCCCGCCGCCGAGATGGACAAGGGCGCCGGCATCGCCATGTGCTGCACCTTCGGCGACGTGACCGACGTGCAGTGGTGGCGGGATCTGAATCTGCCCACCAGGTCCATCATCCAGCGCAACGGACGAATCGTCATGGACGTGCCGGACTGGATCACCGATGAGGGCGGGCGGCGCATTTTCGAGCAGACCGAGGGCAAGACCACCTTCTCAGCCCGCAAGATCATCGTGGACGCCCTGCGCGAGTCCGGCGACCTGGACGGCGAGCCCAAGCCCACCAAGCGCATGACCAACTTCTACGAGAAGGGCGACAAGCCTCTGGAGATCGTCACCTCCCGCCAGTGGTACCTACGCAACGGCGGCACCGACCAGAAACTGAACCAGGAGCTGCTGGAGCGCGGCAAGGAGCTCAACTTCCACCCGGACTTCATGCGGGTGCGCTACAACAACTGGGTCGAGGGCCTAAACGGCGACTGGCTGATCTCCCGGCAGCGCTTCTTCGGAGTCCCCTTCCCCCTCTGGTATCCGGTCAAGGAGAACGGCGAGACCGACTACGCCCATCCCATCACCCCGGCCGAGGACAGGCTCCCCATCGATCCCAGCACTGATGTGCCCGAGGGCTTCGAGGAATCCCAGCGAGACCAGCCTGGCGGCTTCACGGCCGAGAAGGACATCATGGACACCTGGGCCACCAGCTCCCTGACCCCCCAGATCGTGACCCACTGGGCCGAGCCGGGCGAACAGGACCAGGCCCTCTTCAAGGCCACCTTCCCCATGGACCTGCGCCCCCAAGGCCAGGACATCATCCGCACCTGGCTCTTCAGCTCCATGGACCGCGCCCACCTGGAGAACGGCTGCCTGCCCTGGAGCGACACCACTCTGTCGGGGTGGATCCTGGACCCGGACCATAAGAAGATGAGCAAGTCCAAGGGCAATGTGGTGGTGCCCGACGAACCCATCAAGAAGTATGGAGCCGACGCTGTGCGCTACTGGGCATCCTGCGCCCGGTTGGGCCTGGATGCCACCTACGATGAGGGGCAGATGAAAATCGGCCGCCGCCTGGCCGTCAAGCTCCTCAACGCCGTCAAGTTCGCCCTGGCCATCGGTCGGGAGGATGAGAACCATAAGGTCACCCGGTCAGCGGAGGCCACCTGGAACCCCGCTGACGTCACGGTCCCGTTGGATCGCGCGGTTCTGGCCGGCCTTGCCCAGGTGATCGACCAGGCCACCAGGGCCTTGGAATCCTACGAGCACTCCAAGGCCCTGGAGGTGACCGAATCCTTCTTCTGGGACTTCTGCGACAACTACATCGAGCTGGCCAAGAACCGGGCCTATGGGACCGCGGATGCCACCGGCAGGACCCCTGACGAGGCCCAGGTGCTGAGCGCCCGCACAACCCTGGGGCTGGTCCTGGATGCTCTGGATCGTCTCCTGGCACCCTTCCTGCCCTTCGCCACCGAAGAGGCCTGGCAGTGGATGCACCAGGGGGACGGATCGGTCCACCGCGCCTCCTGGCCACGTCCGGAATCCTATCGGGCAGCTGCCCAGGGCCAGGATCCGGCTCTTTTGGCCTGGGCAGGCACGGCCTTGGCCTCCCTGCGGCGGATCAAGTCCGAGGCCAAGGTCTCCATGAAGACCCCCATCCTCTCAGCCTCCTTGAGCGTGGCGCCGGAGGGCCTGGAAGCCGTCAAGGCCGCCCTGGACGACATAGCCGAAGCGGGCAGGGTCACCGGAGATCTGGATCTGGTCGAGGAGACCGCTCAGTCCGAGGCGACGGGAGCCGGCGAGGATGAGGCGGGCATCCGTGTGACCACCAGCCAGCTGGGCGAGCCCCCCGCCAAGAAGCCTCGCAAGTAGGCTTCACAATTCCCAATGCAACCGGGGCGGTTCAGCCATAGGCACCGCCCCGGTTTTTTGTCGGCGTCACTGGCGACAAGGCCGTTATCAGTGCAACCATCGTGGCAATCCGCAATGCCAATCGAACCTTCGGCGCTCATACAAAAAGTGCGGCTTCCACAATCAACGGCATGCCTCTTGCAACGAATTTGTCCTGCAAGGGCCTGATCACGACACTATGAACTGCTCGAAGATTGCAATGCTACAGTAGAAGTTATAGAGGGACTTTATTTTAGTGTGCACCGACGCAGATTTTGGGGCTACGACCTGGGGAATCGGCACGTTTGGGGAGGAAGAATCGAATGGGGAATGCTCATGGCATCCGCAGACTGATGACGCTGACAGCCATGATAGGGCTGGCGCTGATCGGAGCATCAACAGGCGCATACGCAACCACAGGCGATACGGCACCTTCGCCTACCACGGAAACGCCCTCTCCCAGCCCGTACAGCAGCGTGAGTCCATTGCTCAGGACGGGCGGCGAAGCACAGGCCGGGGCCGCTGCTCCGACCGCCACACCATCGCCGCTGGCCAGCAACAATCCCTCGCCTTTCGAGTCCATCCAACCGTTCAGTGAGAAAAAGACAGACAAACCCATCAGGAACAGCTCACCGAGAGCCAAGTCGCCACAGACCAGGGATTCATCCTCATATACCCTTACCTTCGAGCCTGACGGGGGCTCGCTGACGTCCGGCTCGCCGGCCTTGAGCCAGACAGTAACCTCAGGCCATCTGGCATCCCCTCCCACCGTCGCCAAATCAGGTTACCTGTTTGACGGATGGTTCCTGAAGGGCTCCGATGTGGCCTATGACTTCGGCAAGCCGGTCACCAGCGCGCAGTCGCTGACGGCCCATTGGTCGTCGGTCAACGACGCCCAGTGGACGACAGCCGACGTCAGCGGCGACGACACCGGGAGCTCGGCAATCACCCTGGTTTCCCCCAAGCCCAGAGGGGTCAGATTCGCACAGGTCAGCACCGGCCACGATCACACCCTGGCCGTAGGCTCGGACGGCCACGTCTACGCCTGGGGAGACAACAGCAGGGGTGAGCTCGGCGACGACACCACAATCAACAGAAACACGCCGGTTCGGATCACCGAGAATGACGCTATCAAGGGAAAGATCTTCGTATCCGTCAGCGCGGGAACCACGTTCTCCATGGCACTGGCCTCGGACGGCACCGTCTACACCTGGGGCAACAACGACCGTGGTGAACTCGGCAACGGCTCCACCACGGATTCCTCAGTGCCGGTAAAGGCGAATCTCAACGCCACCATCACCGCCATCAGTGCCGGATACTGGCATGCCATGGCCCTGTCCTCGGACGGGACGATCTACACATGGGGAGACAATCAATACGGCCAGCTTGGCAACGGGCACACGGGTGTCAACGTCAACCCTTCACCCGCGGCGGTGGCCTCTCCATCCGGCGTCACCTTCACCACCATCAGTGCCGGATATGATTTCCAAACGGCGTTGGACAGCCAAGGTCATGCCTACGCCTGGGGACGCAACCAGGGCGGCCAGCTCAGCATCGGCACGATGGACGGTACCAGCAGCGGTTCCAATGTCTACACTCCTGAGCGCATTCTCGGCGACTCGACCGGTGCCGCAGACAGCACTGTCTACACCGACATCGATGCGGGGTACCTGCACGTCCTGGCACTGAGCAATACAGGCAACGTGAACTACTGGGGCTATCCGCTGACCAAGGGCAATGACGCCAATGCCGACAGCGTTCACTCCTTCTATCCAAGCCAGGTAAGTCTGCCCACAGGAGCGGCGGTGCCTGTCTCGGTCAGCGCCGGGGACTACTCCTCTGCGGTGGTCGACTCCGAGGGCAGCCTGTATATGTTCGGAAGCAATTCCAGCGGTCAGCTGGGCGACGGAACCACAAAGCCTAAATCAACTATGACCGAGGTGAGCCTGACAGGCGTCACAGTCGCCGCATTCGATGTCTGCCGGCACAGCCTGGCCATCGGCTCGGACGGGCTCCCCTACAGCTGGGGGGAAGCGAAAAGCGGCAAGCTGGGACAGGGCAGCAAGGGACCTCAAAGCGGTTCGCAGACCAAGCCTGCAGCGGTCGGCCCACCCCAGATAGATCTGGCCAAGGTGACCTTTGGCAGGACAGATGTAGCAAAGACCGACACCAACAGCCCGATTAGCCGAACTTCAGCAGGCGACGACACCTGGAGTTCAAATACCCCATGGACGGTCACTACCCCGCACCACACTTACGGAACCACCAAGATCAGGATCAACGACGGTCAATGGTCCATTGGCGGTGCTGCACAACAGGGGCAAAGCATTGGCAACTATACATTCACACCCACTGCCCAGAAGGTCACCTTTGATTCGGACGGGGGTTCATCGGCCTCGGACCAGTTCGTCACCGCAGGCAAGCAGGCCTCGCCTCCCACCGTCACCAAGGCAGGCTTCCTGTTCGACGGCTGGTTCGTCAAAGAGGCAGACGGCAGTTCCAATGTGGCCTATGACTTCAGCAGTCCGGTCACCGAACCGCTGAATCTGAAAGCGCATTGGTCTTCGTCAGACATGAAATGGAAAACCTCGGATGCCCTCCATGGCGACGACACCGGGGGCTCCAAAATCACCCTGACTCCCCCCAAGCCCAGAGCAGTGAGATTTGCCCAGGCCAGCGCCGGGCGCTACCACACCCTGGCTGTGGGTTCTGACGGACACGTCTACGCCTGGGGGAATCAGGCCAGCGGCGGACTGGGAAACGGCAAAGACTCAGGCACGGCAACAACGCCGGTGCGGATCACCGAAAATGATGCCATAAAAGGAAAGATCTTCATAGCCGTCAGCGCCGGGGATGCTTATTCCATGGCCCTGGCCTCGGACGGCACGGTCTACACCTGGGGCAGCAACGGCAAGGGACAGCTCGGCAACGGCACTACCGATAATTCCAACGAACCAGTAAAAGCACAGACAGACAATGCCAAAATCACCGCCATCAGCGCAGGACGGGCATATGCCATGGCCCTGGCCTCGGACGGCACGGTCTACACCTGGGGCGACAACACTTACGGCCAGCTCGGCATCGGCAACTATGACAGCCATTCCACCCCTACCAAGGTCACGGCGCTGTCTAACATCACCGCCATCAGCGCAGGATTTACCTCGGGCACGGCCCTGGACAGTCAAGGCCACGCTTGGACTTGGGGCCAGAACGACAAGGGGCAGCTTGGCAACGGCGCCCCTAATGACAGTCCGACACCGACACGTGTCCAAGACCTGGACACCGGACAGCCTGATACCCGGTTCTATATCGCCATCAGCGCAGGCTACCAGCACGTGCTGGCGCTGGATACGGATCATGACCTCTATGGATGGGGTTCCGGCACCGCCATCGGCTCCACCACAGATACCAATGTCAGTACGAGAGGATCCACCGCGATCAGTTTCGGAGCCGATGCTGTCAACATCACCGCCTTCAGCGCAGGCGACGATGGATCGGAAGCCATAGATGACAGCGGAAGGATCTTTACCTGGGGCAAGGAGGGTTACGGCCAGCTGGGCAACGGTGTGAACGATAATACGGCATGGCAAACCAATCCGAAAGCCATCACACTGGCTCAGTCAATAAAGGCTTCCGCAGTGTCCACCTCCAGCCATCACCAGACGGCCATCGGGTCTGACGGATTGCTCTACACCTGGGGATACAGCTACTACAACCAGCTTGGACGAACCGGAGCGACCTCAGTGCCCGGCACCACACAGTCACCGCAGATCACCCTGATTAAGGTCATCTTCGGCACCATGGCCAGCAGCACCAAGCCGGCCACGAATCTGACCCAGACAGGCAAAGACACCTGGGATACAAACCAGGATTGGACCTTTGTCACGCCCGCGTACCCCTACGGCCCCTCCAGCTTCACCATCACATGGACTATTGCCGACGATACCGGAGACTCAAGGCAGACACAGCAGTTCGACTACACCTTCGATCGGACCAAGAAACGCATAACGCTTGACCCTGAGGGAGGCACTGGAGCTGCATGGACGAGCAAGGACATCGAGGAAGGCGAATTGGTACCCCGACAGACCGTGGCCAAAACGGACTTCCTGTTCGACGGGTGGTTCGTCAAAGCGGCTGACGGCAGTTCCAATGTGGCCTACGACTTCGGCAAGCCGGTCACAGACCCGTTGACCCTGGTCGCACACTGGACGCCTTCGACCCCAATGACCGTCGACCCAACCGTCAGTCCGTCCACTGGCGGATACCAGGTCACCATCACTCCACCCTCACAGCGCAGCATCCGTTTCGCCCAGGTCAGTACAGGCAAAAACCATTCCTTGGCTGTCGGCAGCGACGGGAATGCCTACGCCTGGGGAGACAACAGCAGGGGACAGCTCGGTAACGGCAGCAAGGACAGCAGCAAGACACCCGTCCAAGTGAAGAAGCCATCCGACGCAGGTACCGACTTCGCCTACATTCAGGTAAGCGCTGGATATGGATTCTCGCTGGCACTCGGCAGTGACGGCAACGCCTACGCCTGGGGAGACAACAGCAGGGGACAGCTCGGTAACGGCAGCAAGGACAGCAGCAAGACGCCCGTCCAAGTGAAGAAGCCATCCGACGCAGGTACCGACTTCGCATACACCCAGGTAAGTGCAGGAGGCTATCATTCCCTGGCCATCGGCAAGGATCATCAGGTCTACGCCTGGGGAGACAGGAGCAACGGCGGACAGGTGGGCGACGGCAACACGACCGGAAATGCCCCTGCTCCAGTAGCCGTCAACGCAAGCGCCACCAGTCCTGGATTCCAGGCCAGACAGGTCAGTGCGGGATATCAGCACTCTCTGATTATCGGCATAAGCGGGCAAACCTACGCCTGGGGATACGGCGACAGCGGTAGACTGGGCAACAATGCCAAATCCTCACAGGCCACTCCTGTGTCGGTATCGTCACCCGTGCAATACGAGGACGGGTCAACGGGATTCTTCGCCACTCAGGTCAGCGCAGGAGGCTCGCACTCCCTGGCCATTGGCAGAGACGGCAAAGCCTACGCCTGGGGTGCGAATACCGATGGGCGACTGGGTACCGGAGACACCAATGATGCCGCAATACCAACCGCGGTGGCCGATCCCGACGGAGGCAGCGATGGATTCAAACCCACCGAGATCAGCGCCGGAGGATGGTTCTGCGCAGGAATCGACGACAAAGGGCGAATCTACACCTGGGGCAACAACGGTCAAAACGCCCTGGGCAATGTCTCCATCTCAGGATCCATCAGCACATCCCCCGTTTTGGTGAGCAAGGACGGTAGCACCATACAGATCAGTGCAGGCGAGCGCCAAGTCCTGGCCATCGACTCCGACGGCATGGCCTACGGTTGGGGTGACAATGGCGGCAAGCAGCTCGGCACCAATTTGGACAGCGACTCAGTCAAGGCGGCCACCTTGGTCTGCCCGCCGCAATTGACCATCAGCTCGGCCACAGTCGGCACGGATCCGCATACTGCATCGGTTCTTGAACTGACCCGGAGCGGCACAGCCGACACATGGGGATCATGGAATACCTGGACCTTCTATACCCCAGCCTTCAAGGCAGGCCAGACAACAGTCAATATCACCTGGGATGTGGGCCAAGGCAGCTCTCAGACTGAGAGCCTGCCCTTTACCTACAGGGATATTCTGCCCCTGACCGGCAGCCAGGGTCTGCTCGTCATACTGCTTGTAGGACTGTTCGTTACGGTGACGGTCCTGGCGGCAAGGCAGCATTACCTGGAAACAGCCCATCAGGCTCCAGCCAGCACTCACTGATACCTCATGGCCGATGGCATAGGAGTTAACCCGTGCCGTCGGCCATGACAATATGACGGATTTGCTCAGCGTGAGTTGACCTGGCTGGCCAACCGTTCATGGTCGCGCTTTGCGGCATCGGCCACCAGATGCAGATAGGCCTCAGCTAGCTCAGGATCCAGCCCGTAATCATCAGCCTTGTCTCGCAAGGCAGCTATTTGTGCACTCTCCCGGTGCATATCCGCCGAGGCGAATCCTGCCTGGGCCTTGAGCAGCCCGATGCGGTGGGTCACCCGGAACCGTTCAGCCATCATGGCGACTATGGCGGCATCAATGGTGTCCACATCGGCACGCAGCTCCTCCACCTGGCGGGCGCCCTGGGATTGTGGACCCCCGCTCTGCGCCTGGTCATCGATCACTGTTTCCGTCTTTGCATCGCTCATAAAATACCAGTCTAATCAAGCGCCCTAGGCGACTATGCCGGGCTCCTCTCCACCTTGCCAGTGGTGTTATTGTATTGGATGGGATTATTGACTCTTGGGGAGAGTCTCGTTCGCCTACACCTGCCTATGCAAGTGCCGGACGCATGGGGGGAGGATGCCTTCACATGAAGATGGTACGTAGTCATCGCGTCACAGTGCTCGTCAGCCTATGCTGTATTTTGGTCACCTGCAGCATGCTCGGCCTGCAATTCGGTCAAGCAGCGCCGGAAGCCAATGAGACCGCAGTCGCAACTCAGGGAAATGGAGCAATTGGTACTGGAACCAATACTCCCGGACAGATTCCTTCGGTTTCCCCCGGTCCGTCATCATCACCGTCGGGCATGCCCACCCTGTCCAACGGCACTCATGCGACGGCAACAGAACAATCAGCGCCTGCCGCCAGCACATCGCCTACCTCGCCGTCCTCATCATCGCCCGGCACAGCAGGTTCCCCGGAGCCGACCTCAACCGCCTCTTCCCCATCGAATGCCACCAGCCACACAGTCACTTTCGACTACAACATGCAGTCTGCAACTCCGACAACCACGACTGTGGCCGATGGCGCCCAGGTTGCGCGCCCCAGTCCTGAACCCACCCGCCGAGGCTTCGTTCTCGAAGGATGGTTCGCGGGCAAAGTAGCCTACGACTTCTCCGCTCCTGTACACGCGAACCTGACCCTGAAAGCCAAGTGGGCCCGGGCCGACCAGACCTGGACCATGCAGCCGCAAGAGGGGCCAGAATCAGGAGGCACCGGAGTGACCCTGACCCCACCCCCGCCCTCCGGTGTCCGTTTCAGCCAGGTCAGTGCAGGCATCAGGTTCTCACTGGCTTTGGGATCGGATGGCTACGTCTACGCCTGGGGCTTTAACCGTGCCGGTCAGCTAGGCGACGGCACTATTGTCAACAGGTCAACTCCCATAAGGGTGCCCCGGCCCGAAGAAGTCCGCAATGACAAGGATTTTCGGTTCGTCAGCGTCAACGCTGGTCAGTTCTTCAGCATGGCCCTGGATAACCATGGCACCCTCTGGTCCTGGGGGTACAACTATCTGAAGACCTTGGGCAACCCCAATGTGGCCGACAGCGGCATGCATAACTACTCAGAATATCTGGTAAAGGTGATGCTGCCTGAAGGAGCGCCGGCCGGATTCACCTACAAGGCCGTCAACGGCAATTACACCCACACCCTGGCTTTAGGATCGGATGGCAACGTCTATGGCTGGGGCACCTGCAGCGAAGGGGAGACCGGTAGCCATGATTGCGAAGGCATATGCGACTACAGGCCCAGCCTCATCCAAGGATTCGACAAGAATCACAAAATCGTCGCCCTGCAGACCGGGCTGAACTACTCAACGGCTCTGGATGACGCTGGCACGGTATGGTCATGGGGAAGCAACCTTGACCACCAGTTGGACCCGTCCGCCGGCGCGGTTGTTGGCAACTCTAAGCCGATCAAGATCAACGGCCTTGACAAGGTCCATGTGGTGGCCATAGCAAACGGCTTCGCAAACACCCTGGCCCTGGATGACCAGGGAAGGGTCTGGACCTGGGGTATGAATAAAGCCGGCCAAATCGGCAACGGGTCAAGCGCCAGCAAGACCGATATATTCAAAGACCCGGTCCAGGTCAGCTTCCCGCAGGGGACCAGAATCACTGCCATCACTGGCGGTGGCAATTTCTATCTTAGCCACGCCATGGCTCTGGATTCCGACGGCAATATCTGGGCCTGGGGCGACAACAGCTACGGACAAATGGGCGACGGCAAGACCTCTGCAGCAGACAGCCCCCAGACCACTCCGGAACGTTTGGAGGATCCGAAACTTGCCGGCCGACACTGGATCAGCATCGACGCTGGCGAGGAGTATAACCTGGCAATTTGCGACGACGGCCTGACCTACAGCTGGGGACGTGACAACATGGGTCAGCTGGGTCAGGGCACCAGCGGCGATGACGCCCATAACCGGCCCTCCGCGGTCGCCTTCCCCTGGCCGGCAAAACTGACCGGACTCCAATTCGACACAACGGATATCACCACCGGAATGCAGGCGCAAAAGAACGGGACATGGAAGGCTACTACCCCGCCGCACGCCCCAGGGCTGGTGGATGTGACCCTGACATGGACCTTGAACGATCAAGAACAGACCCTGGTCCACCTGCCCTTCCGCTACCTGTCGAGCGGGGTGACCGTAACCTTCCAGTCGCAAAGCGATTCACCAGCGCCTCCCAGCCAGAGTCTGGAAGCGGGAGAGCGGGCAGTTCGTCCCGGCACTGATCCGACCAAGGCCGGCTATCGCTTCGATGGCTGGTTCCTAGGCAAGACCGCCTACGACTTCTCCAAGCCAGTCACCAGTTCCATGACGCTCAAGGCCCACTGGAGCCCTGAGAGTCAGAACTGGACCATGACACCAGACCATGGAACTGAGATGGGCGGAACGAAGATCACCCTGACGCCGCCGGCCCTGCGGGGCATTCGCTTCAGCCAGGTCAGTGCCGGTTCCCACTGGTCCCTGGCCCTGGGATCCGATGGGATGGCTTACGCCTGGGGCAAGAACAACAAGGGCCAACTGGGCAACGCGAACATCGCCAAGGGCAACGCCAGCACCATGCCGGTCCGAGTGGACAAGCCCGAGAAGGCGGAGGCAGACTTCGTCTTCACCCAGGTCAGCGCAGGCGGTGACTATGGCCTGGCCCTAGGCTCCGATGGGAAGGTCTATGCCTGGGGCAACAACGATGTCGGCCAGCTGGGCGACTCCACCTTGGACGCCCAAAGCAGGCCCCACCTTGTACCCGGCCTGCCGGCCAAGATCCGGTCCATCAGTGCAGGCGGCGGACATGCCTTGGCTCTGGATTCCCAGGGACGAGTCTGGTCCTGGGGCGCCAACCAATACGGGCAGCTGGGCCTGGATAATGCCGGCGGCGATACCATCTCGCCAGACGGGCGAACCAGCCCTGCCATGGTGACCGGAATCCCGGCGACCATAACGGCAATCAGCGCCGGAAGCCGGTATTCACTGGCCATGACCGTGGATGGACAAGTCTACGCCTGGGGCATCAATGATGCCGGCCAGCTAGGCGATCCCACCCTGCCAGTCAGCGAGGACGGCGCCAACCCCACGCCGTCCGCCGTCCAAGGACTGACGGTCGAGATGATCGCCGTCAGCGCCGGAGACCACCAGGCTCTGGCCCTGGATTCCCAGGGACGCATCTGGACCTGGGGACAGGTCAAGGGCGAGAACAAGAAAACCCCTGCCCTATTGACCCTTCCTGACGGACTGCCGACCGGATTTGCCATTACACAGATCAGTGCCGGCACCGGAGCATCCTCCGCTTTGGGCTCCGACGGACGGATCCTGACCTGGAGCAATGCCGCAGAAGGGACAGGTCCCGCATTCTTGGCCAAACCCAAGGATGTGCCTGCAGATTTCAGCTTCACTGCCGTCTGCACGGGCGACCCGAGCTCACTGGCCCTGGGCTCCGACGGTCTGGCCTATGGATGGGGCGCCGACGATTCCGGTCAGCTGGGTGACGATCAGTCCGGGCCGGACCTGAACAGCAAGACGCCACAGGCTGTCGTGATCAGAAGCCTGGTCAAAGCGGTCACCTTCGCCGGAATGTCTGCAGAGGGAACACCGCAGTACCAGAATGGCACCTGGTTGGCACTCACCCCACGCTACAGGCCCGGGCAGGTGGATACCGTCATTCACTGGAGCCTGGTCGGCGTGGACCAGCAGAATCAGACCCTGCCCTACACCTACGACCAGTTGGCCGTCCTGCCCCTGACCGGCAGCAACGGCATAATCCTGCTGGTCATGGCTGGCCTGCTGGTCATGGGAGCCGCCATGGCTGCCAGATTCCAGCGGCGGGAGAACAGGATGACAGCTTGACAGAGCAGGGACGGCACTATGAACAACCAGGGCTGACAGGCTTCGAATAGATCATCGTCCCAAACGGCTGTCTTGTCTCGCCGCTGCCTATGATTGGGCCCCATCCGCGAACTGAATCGCGGATGGGGCCCAATGAAATATATCAGGCGTCAGACCCGAGTCACTTCTGAGCCAGCATGGACTGGTTGATGGCCGCCAGGAAGTCCCGGTTGGTGGCCGTCTTCTTCAGCCTGGGCACCAGGGTCTGGTAGGCCTGCTCGGTCTCCATACCGCCCAGAAGGCGACGCAGCCGGTAGACCACAGCCAGCTCCTCGGGCGCGGTGATCAGCTCTTCGCGCCGGGTGCCGGAGGCGTTGATGTCGATGGCGGGGAACATGCGCTTGTCGGCCAGGTCCCTGGTCAGCCTCAGCTCCATGTTGCCGGTGCCCTTGAACTCCTCGAAGATGACCTCATCCATCTTGGACCCGGTTTCCACCAAGGCCGATGAGATGATGGTCAGGGAGCCGCCGTTCTCGATGTTGCGGGCGGCGCCGAAGAAGCGCTTGGGCGGATAGAGGGCTTGCGCGTCCACACCGCCGGAGAGGATACGTCCGGAGGCGGGAGCCGAGATGTTGTAGGCGCGGGCCAGACGGGTCATGGAATCCAGAAGGACCACCACATCCTGTCCCAGCTCAACCAGGCGCTTGGCCCGTTCGATGGCCAGCTCGGCCACAGTGGTGTGATCGCTGGCAGGGCGGTCGAAGGTGGAGGAGATGACCTCACCCTGGACCGTGCGCTCCATGTCGGTGACCTCCTCGGGCCGCTCGTCCACCAGGACCACCATCAGATGAACCTCGGGGTTGTTGGCGGTGATGGAGTTGGCGATGGACTGCAGGGTCAGGGTCTTGCCGGCCTTGGGCGGCGAAACGATCAGACCGCGCTGACCCTTGCCGATGGGGGCGACGATGTCGATCAGACGACCGGTGATGTTCTTGGGCTGGGTCTCCATCCGCATGCGCTCCTGCGGGTAGAGGGGGGTCAGCTTGTTGAAGTGGGGCCGTCCTGCAGCATCCTCCACGCTCATACCGTTGATGGTGTCGATGGCCTGCAGGGGAACGAACTTCTGCCGCTGATTGCGGTGCTCGCCCTCGCGGGGGGGACGGATGGAGCCGTGCACGGCATCACCCTTGCGCAGGCCGTACTTCTTGACCTGGCCCATGGAGATGTAGACGTCGTTGGGGCCGGGCAGGTAGCCGGAAGTGCGCACGAAGGCGTAGGAGTCCAGCACATCCACAATGCCTGCCACGGGGACCAGATCCTCGGGCTTGAAGTTCTCCCTGGGCTCATAGTCACGATCCCGGCCGTTGCTGCGATGGTTGTTGCGGTTGCGCCGGTCATTGCGATCATTGCGGTCGTTACGATCGCCCCGGTTCCGGCGATCATAGCCGTTGTGACGGTAGTCACGGCCTTCCTCGCCGCGATCCTCGTAGCTGCGTCGACGGGGCCGGTCATTCCGTGAGGGCAGTGCCGCCAGAATGTCGTCCAAATTGCGCACAGAACCGGAACCGGAGCCTGCGCGCTCCTCATCATGCTCCCGCTCGCTCCGACCACGGTTGGTGTGGGAGCCTCGGGATGAATCCGTGTTGCGGTGACGGCGACGGGATATGACCACGTTCTCCTCGTCGGCCACGGTATGGGGGAAGCGGGTCCGGCGCTCGCTATGGCCGCTCTTATGATCGTCAATGCCCAAAACATCGAAGAGGTCTCCGACAGGACGATCGTCCTTGGATTCCTCGGATTCCTTGGTATCCGTGGTCTCCTGTCCGCCTTCCGCGGAGGACTTCGCCTCCTGCTTCGTCGGCTGCTGCTGATCGGCGACCTGGCCCCCCTTGGCCACGGCGGCCGCAGCCTTGGGCTTACCAACGGTTACTCCCTCAGGGGCCTTGCCGCCCGAGCGTGCCGCCTCGATCGTTTCGATCAGGACAGGCTTGCGCATGCCGGAAATACCGCGCAACCCCAGCTGCCTGGCCAATTCCTTGAGTTCGGGCAGCTTCATGGAATGAATATCTTGGCTTGTTGCCACTGTTGTAATGCCTTTCCTTCGCTATGCCTAATTAGGCTAGGCAAATAGCTTGAGAATAGTGCGGGGGTACCGCTCGTGAAAATTCGATGCCGACTCGGCTTATCGAACTTCCATAAGCCTACAACGTGCGGCCGACGGGTGCAAGAATCGGCCTGCGTGTCCAGAAATTCGTGGGTAAGCCTCTAGACTGGGCGTATGAATGATCGACCATCTCTGCGTGAGCAACGGCGGAGCGAATTCGTAACCACCGCCATGCGGGTCTTCGACCGCAAAGGCGCTGCGAACACCTCCCTGCGCGATGTAATCCACGCCATGAACCACGGCAAGGGCGTGGGCATGAGCGTCTTCTATTACTACTTCAAATCCAAGGACGACCTGATAGATGCCTGCGTGCGCACCTACCTGGCCTCCTACGTGGACAATGTGGTCGACATTCTGCAGAATCCTGACCTGAGCGTTCAAGAGGCTTTGGACGACATCTGCCCGCACCTGATAAGGGCCATCTGGAAGATGGATGTCATCTTCGCAGATAAAGCCAACTGGTACAACTACCTGAGCACCAACAGCAATGTGATGGAGGGCTTCGTCAGGCAGATCATCGACCCCTTGACCAAGGCCCTGGACCGCTGGCTGGATCGGGGCGACCTGCCGCAGACCCAGCTGATCCAAACAGCCGGCACCCGTACTGTGGCGTGGCTGATGGCCGACGGGCTCTCGTCCATCGTCAGCAATGGCAGAGGGGCGGCAGGTCATCCGCAGATCAGAGAGTTGGTCCGCCAGCGTGTCCGCGAAAGCGTGGCCTTCTTCTCGCAGCTGCTGGGCCTGCCCCTGAAGGCGCCAGCTATAGCCCTGTCGTGAATGACAAAGCCTCCGGCCCTGCGGTCGGAGGCTTGAAGGGAAACGAAGGCCGTGGCCTGCCTACTTCTGTTCGTGGTAGGACTTCTCGGTGTTGACGTTCCAGACGTTGGACTTGTCGGTACGCCCCGATTTGATGTTGGCCACGGCTTCCATGGATGTGGCCATGGAGTGATCCTGGTTGTTGTAGTGGTGCTGCCCGTTGCGGCCCACGCAGTAGAGGTTGCCGAAGGAGTCCAGCCAATTGACCAGCTCGGGCATCTGGGCGTAGGTGTCGAAGTAGGCCGGGTAGGCCTTGACCACCCGCTCCCGGTGCGAATCCAGCACGTCGGCAGGTCCGTTGATGATGCCCATCCGGGTCAGCTCCTTGATGGCGAAGTCAGTGGTCGCCTGATCGCTCATGCTCCAGAAGTCATCACCCTCCTTGCAGAAATACTCCAGGCCAATCCAGACAGTGCCGTCCACATTCTTGACCATGTAGGGGCTCCAGTTGTTGAAAATCTGGATGCGGCCCATCTTGTAGCCTGGGTCCTGCACATAGATCCAGCAGTCGGGAACGATGGGCGGGTCGCCCAGGGTCTTGATGGAGGTGGTGTTGCGGATGCGCAGGTGCCGGACCAGCAGGCCAACGGTTACGAAGTCACGGTAGGGCAGGCCCTGAGCCACCCTGACCATCTCCTTGTCAGTGGAGGGCTCCTCGTGGGCGATGGCCTCCACCAGGTCCTTGATGGGCATGGAGGAGATGATCTGGTCAGCCTTCAGGGTCACCTCCTTGCCATCGGCGTTGCGATAGATCACACCGGTCATGTGGCCGTCTTGCTGGGTCAGTCCGATCACACGGGCATCGGTGATCACGTGGACTCCGTGCTCCACATTGCGTCGCTCCACGGTCTCCCAGAGCTGCCCCGGACCCAGCTTGGGGTACCAGAACTCCTCGATCAGGCTGGTCTCGACCTGATGGGCGTCGCGCTTCTTGGGCAGCAGCTTCTGGAAGGCGTTCTTGAGCACGCCCATGATGCTGAGCCCCTTGACCCGCTGGGCGCCCCAGTCGGCGCTGATCTCGCGGGGGTGACGGCCCCAAAGCTTTTCGGTGTAGCCCTCGAAGAACATGGAGTAGAGCTTGCGACCGAAGCGGTTGATATAGAAGTTTTCCAGATTGTCTTCGGGCAGCTTGTGGACGACGGACTTCAGGTAGCTGAATCCGGCCTGCATAGTCAGCTTGAAGCCCATGGCTCTAAGTGTATTGAGCGTCAAGGAGATGGGATAGTCGAAGAAGTGGTGGTTCCAGTAGATCCTGGAGACGCGGTGACGCTTGAGCATGACCCGGTCGGTCTTCTCCGGGTCGGGGCCGCCGGGCTCCAGGTCGTGGTGGCGGCCGAGTTTTTTATCGTCATAGGAGGGCGCACCCTGCAGGGGCAGGACCTCCTTCCACCAGTCCATGATCCGGTCATCCTTGGAGAAGAACCGATGGCCGCCGATGTCCATGCGGTTGCCGTTGTGCCGGACCGTACGGGAGATGCCGCCAAAAGCGTTGGTGGCCTCCAGCACAGTGACGTCATAGCGCTCGTCGCCGCCGTCCTTGACCAGTTCCCATGCCGCTGTCAAGCCGGCGGGCCCTCCGCCGATGACAACCACGGACTGTTTGCGCTCCATGCCAACCTCCTGAAAACCGTATGAAATCATCACCACTGTACCCGGCTCGTCCCCAGTCAGATGCTGCCGAGCGACTTCCCACACGAATTCCCGCCATTGCGTGGAACAAACGTGATGATGCTCGCCCTCACAAGCTGTCTAGCCCAGCGAGTCAGGGATATCGATGTCCGTCTTCTGCACTTCCTCCACATTGACGTCCTTGAAAGTGACGATGCGGACGTTCTTGACGAACCGGCTGGACCGGTAGACGTCCCAGACCCAGGCATCGGTCAGCCGGACATCAAAGTAGACGTCCTGCCCAGCGGATCGGACGTTGAAGTCCACCTTGTTGGCCAGGTAGAACCGCCGTTCGGTCTCGACCACGTAGGTGAACAGCTTGATCACGTCCCGGTACTCGCGATACAAGGCCAATTCGGCATTGGTCTCGTAGTTGTCGAGATCCTCAGCGCTCATCGACTACCTCCATTCGCGCGATCACGGCCATGGCCAAGCGTACGCCACCAGGCGCGCTTGGATCGCTTGGCCTCAGCCGACCCGTAGGCCCAATCCGACGCTGTATGCTCCTCGCCAGACTGCTCGGCAACGGGCTCTCCGGAACCGGACTTCTCCCCCGCATCCTTGGCGTCCGTCTGACCAGGGCCCGCCGTCTTGTCAGTCCTGCTGTTGGAGCCTGCATGGTCCTCAGCAGGTTTCCCTGAATGTGAACTACTTTTCGGGGACGGATTGGCTTGGTCACCTGATGTCTGTGAATTCTGGGATGCCGGAGTGGACTCCCCGGACTCGGACCCGCTTATGTCGCCATCCTCATCCGCAGTGTACCCGTGTGCAACAAGGGCTTCGGCCACACCGGGATTTTCACGGATGACATGCATGCCGAAAGCATTCAAAGAACGGATGGGATCGTACTCGTCGACCAGGGCATCCATGACGATCTGATCCTGATACTTGCCGTTCTCGGCGTCCCAGAGCGCATCACGGGAGGTGCCCGAGATCATGAATCCCAGGGACTGATAGACGGAGATCGAGCGGGTGTTTTTCTCCGGCACAGCCACCCAGATCCGGTGCAGGCCCAGCCCTGTAGGAGCAGCCGCGTACCCGTAGGTCATGATTCTGGGCATGGCATCCCGGGAGTAGCCGCGTCCGCGGAAGTGCCTGCCCAGGACCACCTGGATCCTGGCCGAACGGGACCAGCCGTCCACGTCGATCAGGAAGATCATGCCGATGACTCCCTTGGTGGCATCGGCATCGGGCGAGCCGTCCTGGTCGGTATCCGCATCTGTGACCATGGCCCAGGCCAGGGTGCGACGGGACTCTGGATCGCCCACGCCCGAATCACGGGCAGCCAGACCCTTGGACCAGGCCACCGACCGTCGCACCCAGGCGTTGACCACAGCTCGTTCGGCACTGGGCCCCTTACCGGTGATTCCGGTGGAATTGTAGAAGGCCTCCAACTGGTCCATTGCCGTCAGATCGGCGATGACGGCTGGCCGCAGGTGCAACATTTCGCCGCGGATGTAGGGAATCTCGATCCGGTCGGGCAGCTGTCTGTTCGCTGCGTCTTCGGATCCCTCGGATTGCGTTTGCGGTCGGTCATTGCCCCTGCCGCTCATAGACATCACGTCACCTCCATGATCGCCACCTTGCGATGGCAATCAATTGTAATCCCTCGCCCCTGGGAAAACCATGAGAAGCCAGGCAGTCCGCCGGTCCGAACCCGATGGGACCGGGCCGGCGGACCGGGCGCGGTCAGGACTTGGCGATGCGCTCCATGACGATCTTGCTGACCGCCTTGGCATCGGCCTGACCCTTGGTGGCCCGCATGACCGCTCCGATAATAGCGCCCATGGGCTTCATATTGCCGCCCTTGAGCTTGGCCACGATGTCCGGGTTGTCCTTGAGAGCCTGATCGACGGCTGCGTCCAGGGCCCCGTCATCCGAAACCACCTGATAACCGTGCTTCTTGACGACCTCGGCGGGCTTGCCTTCTCCTGCCAACACGCCGGAGACGGTCTGCTTGGCCAGCTTGTCATTGAGCCTGCCGTCAGCGATCAGCTGCTCCACATCGGCGACATCCTGAGCCGAGATGGGCAGCTCCTGCAGGCTGACCCCACGGGCGTTGGCTTCGCGGGAGATCTCGCCCAGCCACCACTTGCGGGCTCCGGCAGCCGTGGCTCCGGCCTTGACCGTATCCTCGATCAGATCCACGGCATCGGCGTTGACCGCGTCCTGCATCTGCCGGTCGGTGAAGTCCCACTCCTTCTTGAGGCGGGCGCGACGTTCGCGCGGCATCTCAGGCATCTGGGCCCTGAGCTCTTCGATATGATCCTTGGTCACATGGACCATGACCAGGTCAGGGTCAGGGAAGTAGCGGTAATCGTTGGCATCGGTCTTGACCCGGCCGCCGGCAGTGGTCTGTGTGGACTCGTCCCAGTGGCGGGTTTCCTGCAGCACCTCCCCACCGGACTCCAGCAGGGCGGCCTGACGGCGGATCTCGTAGGTCAGGGTCTTCTCGATGCCCTTGAAGGTGTTGACATTCTTGGTCTCCGACCGGGTCCCCAGAGGGGCATCCGGCCCGGCGTGCAGGGAGACGTTGACGTCGGCGCGCATGTTGCCCTGCTCCATCCGGGCGTGGGAGATGCCCAGGGCCCGGACGATGTCTCTGATGGCCCGGACGTAGGCCCCGGCCACCTCGGGGGTACGCGCTCCGGCACCCTCAATGGGCTTGGTCACGATCTCGACCAGGGGGACACCGGCACGGTTGTAGTCCACCAGGGAGTGGTCGGCGCCTTCGATGCGGCCATCGGCCCCGCCCACGTGCGTGTTCTTGCCGGCGTCGTCCTCCACATGGGCCCGCTCGATGGGCACACGGAAGATGCTGCCGTCGTCCAGCTCCACATCCAGGTAACCCTCACCATTCAGGGGCTTGTCGTACTGGGAGATCTGATAGTCGCGGGGCATGTCCGGGTAGAAGTAGTTCTTCCTGGCGAATTGGCTCCACTCGTTGACCTTGCAGTGCAGGGCCAGGCCCAGTTTGACCGCATAGTCGATGGCGGTCTTGTTGACCACAGGCAGGCTGCCGGGCAGGCCCAGGGAGACCGGGGTCAGCTGGGTGTTGGGTTCGCCGCCGAACTCGATATGGGCCGGGCAGAAGAGCTTGGTGTTGGTGCAGAGCTCGACATGGACCTCCAGGCCGAACACCGGGTCGTACTTGGCCACGGCATCGGCGTACTTCATAAGTTTTTCAGCCATTGTGATTCCGTTTCCTTCCGATGCCTACTTGGTCGAATCCTGAGCCAGGCCATCCAGCCAGGGGGTGGACAGCTTCTTGGAGATGGGCCCGCCCCACTGCTCCTCCAGGGCCGCCTCGAGAGCTGCGGCAGGCCGGTACATGACCTCGTCGCGCATCTGGGGGGCGAAGAACTGGAAGCCGACAGGCAGCCCGTCGTCGCTGAGCCCGGCGGGGATCGACATGGCCGGGGTGCCGGCAAGATTGGCCGGAATGGTGGCCACATCATTCAGATACATGGCCAGCGGGTCATCCATCTTCTCGCCAAAGCGGAAGGCCGTGGTCGGCGAAGTCGGCGAGACCAGGACGTCGGCCTGTTCGAAGGCCTTCTCAAAGTCGCGGATGACCAAGGTGCGAACCTTCTGGGCCGAGCCGTACCAGGCATCGTAGTACCCGGCGGACAGGGCGTAGATGCCCAGGATGATCCTGCGCTTGACCTCGTCGCCGAACCCGGCTTCACGGGTGGCGGCCATCATGTTGGCAGCCGTCTGGGGGACGCCTTCTGGGGGCATGACCCGCAGTCCGTAGCGCATGCCGTCGTAACGGGCCAGATTGGAGGAGACCTCGGAAGGCATGATGATGTAGTAGGCGGCCAGCGCATAGGGGAAGTGCGGGCAGGAGACCTGGACCACCTCGGCGCCCATGGACTCCAGAAGCGAGACGGCCTCGTTGAAGCGGGCCTCGACGCCGGGCTGGTAGCCCTCGCCGCCCAACTCCTTGACCAGCCCCACCTTGAGGCCCTTCAAATCGCGATTCTGGCCTTGACGAGCGGCCTGGGCCAGGGGGGGAACCGGCTTGGGAATTGATGTGGAGTCTCGGCGGTCATAGCCACCGATGACCTCCTGCAGCAGGGCCGCATCCAGCACGGTCCTGGAGACCGGACCGATCTGATCCAGGGAGGAGGCCATGGCGATGGCCCCGAACCTGGAGACGCCGCCGTAGGTAGGTTTGACGCCCACGGTGCCGGTCAGGGATCCGGGCTGGCGAATGGACCCGCCGGTGTCGGTACCCAGAGCCAGCGGGGCCTCAAAGGCGCCGACGGCCGAGGCTGAACCACCGCCCGAGCCGCCCGGAACCCGCTCGGTATCCCAGGGATTGTGTGTGGGCTTGAAGGCCGAGTGCTCAGTGGAGGATCCCTGGGCGAACTCATCCAGGTTGGTCTTGCCCAGAATGGGCATCCCTGCGGCCTTGAGCTTCTTGATGACGGTAGCGTCGTAAGGCGGCACCCATCCCTCGAGGATCTTGGAGGCTGCTGTGGTGGGAATGCCCTTGGTTACGATCATGTCCTTGATGGCAATGGGGACGCCGGCCAGTTCCGGCAGCCCCTCGGCGCCTTCATTGGCCAGGCGCTGGTCGAAGGCGTCAGCCTGTTCCAGGGCCTGATCGGCGCTGACCTGCAGAAACGCATCAATGCTAGGCTCGGCGGCTTCGATCACATCCAGATGAGCCTGAACCAGCTCGCGGCTGGAGACCTGCCCCGACTGCAGCTGTGCGGCCATGTCGGAGGCGGATTGCTTGACCAATTCTTCCTGTGCGCTCATCGTCTCACTCCTCACCCAGAATGCGCGGGGCCACGAACATGCCCGATTCAGTGACCGGCGCCCCCGAGAGGGCAGCCTCCTGAGTCAGTGGTTCCTCAGCCTCATCGGGACGCAGGTAGGCCTCCAGAGGAATGGGATTGGCTGTGGGGGGCACGTCGTCGCCGGCCACCTCCTGGACCTTGGTAATGGAATCGGCGATCACGTTGAGTTCGCCCTTGAGGCGGTCAGCCTCCTGATCGGTCAAAGCAATCCGGGCCAAATCGCCCAAGTGCTTGATCTCTTCACGTGTAAAAGTTGGCATACCACTTATCATATGGGTGCTCTATGACACGCAGAAGACAGGGTCAACCGATGTCTGCGCGCCGAAAGACCAGGGTTCCCGGAGCACAGCATAGGGCCGTCCAGACCATCATGATCAGGCCCGACTGCCACCAGGTGGGCCACCATCCGCTGCCTGACTCTGTCGCCCGGCCCAGGCCGGAGAGGAAAGTGGCCAGCAGGCTGGTTGGGGTCAGACTGAGGGGGATCTGCAGCCAGCCGGCATGAGGGAACAACCCCCCCAGGAGCCCCAGAATCGATGGCAGAATCACGATTAGTCCCAGAAACAGGCCGATTCCGCCGGCCTTGGAGCGGCTCAAGGCCCCCAGACCCAGGCCCGTCAAAGCAAAGAGGACCAGCATGAGCGGACCGCCCAGCAGATCAATCATGGCAAGCCCGGGCTTGTAGGCGGGCAAGGCCCCCGATTTGCCTGGCAGAATCAGGGTCGCCAGGATCCAGCCGAGCAACAGACCTACCTGTGCCGCCAACCAAGTCAACAAGGCCAAGGCAAGACCCTTGGCCGTCAGAACCATGCCCCGACGAGGATTGGCCGTCAGCGTGCTCTCAATGGTGGCTCCGGAAAACTCACGCGTAAGGACCAGAACCCCCAGAATGCCCGCCACAATCATGGCCGGGAACAGGCCCGAAACGACGGCCGACCGGAAAACGTCACCGGAGGCAGGCAGCAGGTGATCCGGAAGGTGATTGGTCTGCCGACCCGGGCCAGCCAGGACCCGGGTCGCACAGGCCATCAGGCCGGCGCTCAATGGCTGTAACAGCATGACGATCAGGAGGAGGACCCAGGTAGATCGTAGGGAGAGCATCTTGCGCAGCTCCCCTCGGACCGCCCCGAAAAGGGTCAGCTGACCTGACGGACGACGCGAATCCAGGAAGGACAGCACCGAAGTCCGACGCAGCCGCGTGAAGGCGGAGCCATGCCGTGGGGTTGCATTATCAGGCCCTGCGGGTACCTCTCGCCGACTCCGGCGGACTCGGCGGCCGCTGTCGGCACTCATGGCCGCGCATCCCTTCTGCCGTGAATCATGTCCTTGTAGGCCTGCTCCAAGGAGGCTTTCTCCGGCTGGAAGTCGTAGAGCACCACGCCCTCCTGGGCCAGAATCGAGGCTGTCGAAGCCAGGGGCGCGCCCTGGATGCGGAAACGGGCGGCATCCGGCGGACAGCTCTCGTCTGGCGGCAGACGGGTGATGCTGATTCCGGCAGCCGTGGCCAGGGCGGCCCTTAACTGGTCGGGCTGCGGCGTTACCGCATAGATGGAGTCCCGGGAGTGCTCGCCGATGAATCGGGCCACTGTCGTTCTCTCCAGGACCCTTCCCTTGGCGATGATGACCAGATCGTCGGCGATTTGAGCCACCTCGTTTATCTTACGGGAGCTTAGGAGGACCGCCCTGCCCTGCGAGGCAAGGCCGCGCCAGATGTCCCTCACCCGGTCGGCTCCCTCCGGATCCAGACCGTCAAGGGGATCATCCAGAACCAGGTTGTGCGGTTCACCCAGCAGGGCAGCGGCCAGGGCCAGCCGCTGACTCATCCCCAGAGAAAGGGATCCCGTCGGCCTGTCGGCGACCGATTGCAGACCGACCATCTCAAGCACCTGGTCCACCCGACGATGATCAATGCCATTGACCACAGCCAAGGCCAGCAGGTGATCTCTGGCCTTGCAGGCAGGATGGGCGTTGCGTGGATTCAGTACCGCTCCCGCTGTCCGCATGGGCGATGAAAGCCGGACGAAGGGCTGGCCATCGAACAGGGCCTTGCCTGTGTCAGGGCGAACCAGCCCCAGAGCAATGCGCAGTGCTGTCGACTTGCCGGCCCCTTTGGGCCCCACAAACCCGGTCACCCGACCGTCCCTGGCCGTAAAGGAGACGCGGTTCAGCGCCTTGCGGGAGCCAAAGCGCTTGGTCAGCGAGTCGACGACAATCATGGCAGAGTCCCCCGGTCCGACTGACCCGCAACTCCGGCATGCTGGCAGATCCAGGAGTGCATGGCCACGGCAGCCGCAGCCCCCGCGTTGATGGAGCGCACCGATCCGAACTGGGAGATGTAAACCACATCGTCGGCCAGCTCCAAGGCCTTCTTGGACAGCCCCGGCCCCTCGGCGCCGAACATGAGCAGGCAGCGACGAGGAAAGCGGTAGGTCTCCATGGGGATAGCCCCGGGGACGTTGTCGATGGCGATTATGCGGGGGGCGGGCTCCCCCTGTCCGGCCGCCTCTTCTTGCAGGGTGGCCGTCATGGTTGCTATGTCGGGGTCGTGGACCACATGCTGATAGAGCTCGGTCATCAACGACCCCTTGCGATTCCATTTGTGAGGACCGACTATATGGACGCGGCGAGCTGCGAAGGCGTTGGCGGTTCGGACCATGGAGCCGATATTGAAATCGTGGGTCCAGTTCTCCACAGCCACCTCGAAATCATGGCGACCCCGGCGATCCAGGTCGTCCCGAATGGCCTCGACCCTCCAATAGCGGTACCGGTCCAGGACGTTGCGCCGATCCCCCTGCTCCAGCAGTTCAGGGTCATAGCACGGCTCCGTCGGCAGGGGCCGCTCGGGATGCTCCTCCCGCCAAGGGCCGACCCCCACCTCCCGGAAAACAGGCTCATCTGAGGCCATGGCTGCTCGGGTCACCGGGTCAGGCTCCCTCATGACCGCTCCGGAGAGTCATCGGCGGCACCGACGAATTGATCCTCCTGGTAGGCACAGATGAAAGGCAGCCTTTGCCGGGATTCGTCCACCGGATCGACCACCTGGATGCTGCCATCGGTCCGGCCACCCACCAGCGAGGCGATGGCCAGCGTCTTGGCACCCTGACGCTGGATAATCCCGCAGTCAAGATTGAGTTCGTTATTCTTGCCCAAGGTAACCAGGGACGAGGTCTGCACATAGGATTTCCGGCCCAGCCAGGCATCCAGCAGGATGACCCGCCTGCCCTCGATGGAGGGGCCTTTGATGGAGGGGTAGACGAAGTCCATAACGAAAGCGTCCAGATCCTGACCGCGTGAAGCCGCCGCATGGAGCATGGCATCAGCCAGTGGCACGGCAGCGGCGGTCAGGGCCCCGACCGCATCGAAATCGTCGACTGAATAGCCCGCATCCTCCAGGGTGTCCAGAAGCACATGACCGGCAAGTTCGGCCCCGCGGTGGTGGAAGGTAACCCCGCTCAGCTCGGTGAAGGGACGCCCGCCAATCTCCTGGGTCAGGAGTTCACGCAGCTGATCGACCGGCTCAGGCAGGTCCACGTCGGATTTGCGCCCGACCAGATCAGGCGACCCGGTGGGCCTGAAGGATGAACCCTCTTGTCTCTTCGTTGCCTCGTTCATGCTTATCAGACTAGCGCCGGAGGCCCCTAAGCGGCACTCACTGCCCTTGGTCAGGCAAAACTTCCGGAGCGGTCAGCTCCCTGATATTGCCCTTGTCTGAATCGATCATGTCGACCGAATCGATGACCTTGGAGGGATCCATCTGCTGCAGCTTGCGGGCGGTGACCAGAACGCGCGACTCCAAAGAGGAGGCGAACTTGTTGTAGGCGGTCACCGTGGCGGTGATGGAACGGCCCAGTTTGTTGGCCCGATCGCCCAGAACCACAAAACGGTCATAGAGCTCGTGGGTGAGCGTAAAGAGGGTGCGGGCGTCCTCGGACAGGTTCTGCTGCTGCCAGGCGTAGGCCACCGACTTGAGCACAGCCCAGAGGGTCACCGGCGAGGTCAGGGCCACTTTCTGTGCGAAAGCGTCGTCCATCAGGGTGGGATCCACCTCCAGGGCGGCTTGCAGAAGGGAGTCGTTGGGGATGAAGGCCACCACAAAGTCCGGGGCCGTATCGAAGGCGTTCCAATACTCCTTGTCGGCCAGGGCCTTGACGTGCTCGCGCAGGGCCCGGGCATGCGCCTTGAGCAGCTCGTCACGACGGTGCAGTTCGTCATCGGAAGCGGCGTCGGGGATCTCGCAGGCCCGCTGATAGTCGGAATAGGGAGCCTTTGCATCGATAGGAATGGTCTTGCCGCCGGGTAGATGAACCACCATGTCGGGACGCAGAACGCGGCCATCCGAGGCGGTGACCACAACCTGGGTGTCGAAGTCGACATGCTCCAAGAGCCCAGCAGACTCGACAATATTCCTGAGCTGAGCCTCGCCCCAGGCGCCGCGTACCTTGTTGTTGCGCAGGGCCGAAGCCAAAGAGCTGGTCTCCTTGTCCAGTCTCCCCTGCTGCTCGCCCAGACTCTTCAGCTGCTGCCCCAGGGAGCCCATCTCCTGCTTGCGGCCCTCCTCGATCTGGGCCACCTTGTGCTGGAGGGCGTCCAGATTCTTCTGCACTGGGGCCAGAGCCGAGAGCACCTTGCTCTCCTCCTCGAGATTCTGAGCCTGCCTGCGCCGCTTCTCCTCTTCCTGAGCCTGTGCACGGCGGCGCTCCTGCTCGATTCTGATCTGCTCGGCCTGCTGGGCTTGGGCCAGCTGGGACTTGACAAAGGAGAGCTCGCGGTTCAGGCCGTCCACCTTGGTCCGTGCCTCCACCAGAGCCGCATCGGATCCATGGAGCCGTTCCTGGGCCTGATCCAGCTGCGAGCGCAGCTCATCCACCTGGCCGTCGGACCCCATGCCGACGGCCCTTCGACCCTGGGCGCGACCCAGCACATATCCGGCCAGTCCTCCCAGGACTATACCGATCAGCAGGAGAAGCACCACCATGACCACCGATGACGTAGAATCGAACATATGTTCTAGTAAACCTCCTGCACTGGACCCGGAAACCAGATCGGCGCGGCAGGCTGCCGGTGATAATTGGAGAATTCGTTTTTTCCGCAAGGAATCGGCCTTAAGACCGGTGCCGGACCGCAATAAAGGGCAGAATAGGAAATATCAAGGGGTTGGAGCAAGACCGAAGGAGATCCGTGGGTATCGATATCTTCCTGGCGATAGCCGATCTGGTCGTGGCCTGTGCGGTCACCTGGCTGATCATCTGGTACTTCCTTATGCCGTCGGCCCACACCAGCGACCAGGATGCAGCCGCGGACTCCCCGACCAACCGCTCCTGGCGCGATCCCGAGGACTGGGGCAAATGGGGGGCCGATCTGGACTCCCGCAGCCACCGTCTGCTCAGGCCGACCATCGTAAGTGCCCTGCTGACCGCGCCCGTTCTGGTTCTGGATCTGTTCGACCGCTTCGGCCCCGATCTGATTCCCTCCTGGCTGACCAGCCCCTGGGTCCAGGCCATTCTGATAACCCCGGTCATCTTCTACTGCGGCCGCGGAATACTCATGGACGGGTGGACGGCCATGACCGAGCACCGCTGCAGCCCCGATCTTCTGGCCATGCTGGCCACAAGCCTGGCCTACCTGTACAGCCTTGCCACCTGCCTGGCCGGGTCCCTGCTGCCTGAGGGCTCCCGATCCCCCTACTTCGATCTGGTCGGCGTGGTCATCACCCTCCTCTTACTGGCCCGGGTCATCGGCACCAGAATGGAAGCCTCCCTGGTGGCCTCCTTGAACCACCTGACAGAGATCCGTCCAGCCTCAGGTCTGGTGGCCGATTCCGAACATCCGCAGACGGTTCCCGCCCAAATCCGTGCACGTGACCGGATCCGCCCAGGCGATCTGCTCCTGGTACGCACAGGAGAGCGCCCAGCCGCCGATGGGGTTGTGGAGTCAGGGTCGGCCCTGGTGGACGACAGCGAGTTGACAGGCGGTGACAGACCCCGGCCATGCGGACCCGGCGACCGAATCCTGGCCTCCAGCAAGGTCCTGGAGGGCCGACTGTCCATCCGCGTGGATGCTGCCGGCGACAACACCTATGCAGCCAGGCTCACGAAAATCATTCCCCAGGCCCTGATTGAACGATCCCCCGCCATGCGCAGGATGGATCGGATCGTCCATACAGCCATCGCCCTGATCATGATTCTGGCTGTCTGGACCTTCATGCTCTGGCTCATGCTGGGACCGCAACCCCACCTGGCCCACGCCGTAGGCAATGCAGTCTGTGTGCTGACCATCGCCTGCCCCGCCGTCGCAGCCATGACCATCCCCATGGCCTTCCGAACCAGCCTGGAGACGGGCCTGGCCCATGGTCTGCTCTTCACCTCGCCACGGGCCATGAACCACCTGGGCCGGGTACGCAGCCTGATCCTGGACGACTCCTCTCTGCTGAATCCCGGCGACTCGGAGGGCCAGGGGGTCAACGCGGAATCCCTGACCCGGACCGCCACCCATCTACGTTCCCTGCGGGTACGCAGCCTGATCCTGGATGGGAGCCGACAGCCGGACGACAGGATTGAGCGAGCAGCCCGTCAGGCGGGTGTGGATATGCTGATCACCCGGCTGACCCCCGAGCGCAAGCGCGAGTGCATGGATCGGCTCAATCACGACCTGACCCGGACCAGCAGAGGCATCCCAGCGGACCGGACCGGTCAAGACACCGCCTCCGCCGCAAAGCAGGGACGAACCAGCCTGGTGGCTCTGGCGGCTGGGACCACAGCGGATCCCGGGCTGACGGACAGAGCACAGGTGGGCATCACGTTGGGTCCAAAACTCCAGGCTGACACGGACGACGCCGCAGACGACATCGCTCTGCCGCAACCGGACCTGATCCTGCACCAGGGCGACCTGGACGGGACCAGCAGGGCCATAGAACTGAGCCGAGCCACCACCCGGGTCATCAGGCAGAACCTGACCTGGTCCACCATCTACAACATCATCGCCCTGGTGATTGCCACCGGAATCTGCCAACCTTTCCTGGGCTGGATGCTCAACCCCATGATCGCAGCAGTAACAGGGGCCCTATCCACCATCCTGGCCATGCTCAACGTTCGTCGTCTGCACCGGCTGCGGCACCTGCGCCGTCGCTGGCTGCACCTCGCCCTGATCGACACGGACCAGCTTCCGACAGTCGCTGCACGGCGCCCTCAGATCATCGTCGACAGCCAGTGGGAGTCCATGCAAGAGGGCAAGGACCCGGCTGCAGCCATGGATTGAATCGGCAAAAACCATAGGATGCAAATTGGGGTCGGCATCCGGGAATCACTCCCGACGCCGACCCCAACTGATCTCAGCGAGGTTGGGTCTGATCCTGATCGTCGCCCCGCGCGGCATGACGGCCACGACCACCATCGCGTCCGCCATCGCCGGCATCGGCATCGCCATCAGCAGTCACATCGTCGACCGTGACCGAGTCATCGACCAGATTCTCAGTGGGCCAAGCGGTCAATTCCAGGTGGTCGCCACCGGTCTGGTCAACCAGGACCGTGTCGCCGTCGTGGACCTTGCCAGCCAGCAGCATCCTGGCCAGCTGATCGCCCACCTCGGTCTGGACCAGACGACGCAGGGGACGAGCGCCGAAGGCCGGATCGTAGCCCATGTTGGCCAGCCACTCCCTAGCGGAGTCGGTGACATCAAGGGTGATGCGCCGGTCGGTCAACCGCTGGGCCACCTGCTTGACCTGGATGTCCACAATGGAACCCAGCTCGTCGCGGGTCAGCGGATGGAAGATGACAAGATCGTCCAGCCGGTTGATGAACTCGGGCTTGAAGTTGGCGTGCACCGCGTCCATAACGGCCTTGCGCTTGGCCTCCTCATCCAGGTCGTCCCGGACCAGGAACTGCGAGCCCAGGTTGGAGGTCATGATCAGGATGGTGTTCTTGAAGTCCACCGTCCTGCCCTGGCCATCGGTCAGCCTGCCGTCGTCCAGAACCTGCAGGAGCAGGTCGAAGACCTCGGGGTTGGCCTTCTCCACCTCGTCGAAGAGGACCACCGAGTAGGGCCGCCTACGCACGGCCTCGGTCAGCTGTCCGCCCTCCTCGTAGCCCACATAGCCGGGGGCGGCGCCGATCAGGCGGGAGACCGAGGCCTTCTCCATATACTCTGACATGTCGATGCGGACCATGGCCTTCTCGTCGTCGAAGAGGAAGTCGGCCAGGGCCTTGGCCAGCTCCGTCTTGCCCACGCCAGTGGGGCCCAGGAACATGAAGGATCCAGTGGGCCTGTCAGGGTCGGCAATGCCGGCACGCGAGCGCCGGACCGCGTCGGAGACTGCATGGATGGCCTCCTGCTGGCCGACCACCCGCTTGCCCAGGTAGTCCTCCATATGCAGGAGCTTCTCGTTCTCGCCCTCCATGAGCCGTCCCACAGGGATGCCGGTCCAATCAGAGACGATCTCAGCGACGGAATCCGCATCCACATGGTCAGGAACCATGGGCTCCTGGGCCGGACCGCCGGCGATGTCAGCTCCATCGGGACCCGCATCATTGGCGGCGTTCTTGGCCTGCTCGGCCGCGTTCTCCGCCTGGGCCAGCTGCTTGCGAATGCCGGGGATCTCCCCGTAGAGAATGCGGGAGGCCTTCTCCAGGTCGCCCTCACGAGTGGCCTTGTCGGCCTCGACCCGCTTGGCATCCAGCTGGGCGCGCAGGTCGCCGACCTTGTTGTGGCCGGCCTTCTCGTTCTCCCAGCGGGCCTTGAGACCACCCAGCTTCTCGCGGGAGTCCGCCAGCTCGGCCTGCAGTTTGCTCAGACGGTCCTTGGAGGCGGGGTCATCGGCCTTCTTCAGCTGCATCTCCTCCATCTCCAGACGGGTGACGCGGCGTTGAAGCTCGTCGATCTCCTCAGGCTGGGAGTCCAGCTCCATCCGCAGGTGGGCAGCGGCCTCGTCAACCAGGTCGATGGCCTTGTCGGGCAGCTGACGACCAGAGATGTACCGGTTGGACAGCGTGGCCGCAGCCACCAGGGCATCATCCCCGATGGTCACCTTGTGGTGAGCCTCGTAACGCTGCTTGAGACCACGCAGGATGGCCACGGTGTCCTCCACGGAGGGCTCGCCTACGAAGACCTGCTGGAAGCGGCGCTCCAGAGCCGGATCCTTCTCGATGTTCTCGCGGTATTCATCCAAGGTGGTGGCGCCGATCAGGCGCAGTTCGCCCCTGGCCAGCATGGGCTTGAGCATGTTGCCTGCGTCCATGGACCCTTCGGCGGCACCCGCCCCGACGATGGTGTGGATCTCGTCGATGAAGGTGATGACCTGACCGTTGGCGCTCTTGATCTCGTTGAGGACAGCCTTGAGGCGCTCCTCGAATTCGCCACGGTACTTGCTGCCAGCCACCATGGAGCTCAGATCCAGGGAAATCAGCCTCTTACCCTGCAGGGTTGTGGGTACGTCGCCGGCCACGATACGCTCGGCCAGACCTTCGACCACAGCGGTCTTGCCCACACCGGGCTCGCCGATGAGGACCGGGTTGTTCTTGGTCCGCCGGGACAGTATCTGCATGACACGACGAATCTCCTGATCCCTGCCGATGACCGGGTCCAGCTTGCCCTCCTTGGCCTGGGCGGTCAGATCGGTGGAATACTTCTCCAGGGCCTTGTAGGTGCCCTCGGCATCCGGGCTGGTCACCTTGGCGCCACCGCGCACCTGGGGCACGGCCTTGCGCAGGGTGTCGGCCTGCAGGCCGTTCCGGTTCAGGATATCGGCGGCCTGCGAGGGACCCTGGGCGATGGCGATGAGCAGGTGCTCGGTGGAAACGTATTCGTCCCCCATGGCCTGCATTTCCTTCTCGGCCTGAGCCAGGGCCATGCTGAGCTGACGGCTGGCATCGGGCTGCGAAGCCGTGGATCCGCTGGCTGACGGCAGAGCCACCAGGGCCTGACGGACCTCGGCTCCGACCCGCTGACTGTCACCACCGGCTGCCTGAATCAGTCCGGGAACTACGCCGGACTGCTGACGCAGCAGGGAGTCCAGCAGGTGGAGCACATCCACCTGGGGGTTGCCGGCCGCCGAGGCCGACTGGATGGCATCGCCGATGGCCTGCTGAGCCATGGTGGTGAAGTTTTCGTTCATAGAGCATCCTCCAACATTCTTGGCGGGGCCAGCCGAATCATTCACCCGGCCTCGTCACGGGTTCATCTGTCTTCTACAACAGCGAAAGGAGGATACCTATTCCCAAACTTGAGCCTAAACGACTCAAGTTTTACCTTGCTTTGTTCCTGTTATTTGCTACTCATCGATGACCACGTTGCGCAGGTATCCGATTCCCTCCACCTGGACCGTGGCCTCATCACGGTTCTTCAACGAACCTGTGGCGTTAGGGGTACCGGTCATGATGACATCGCCGGGCAGCAGGGTGGCGAAGCTGGAGATGAAGGCGATCTGTTCAGGGATGGAATGGATCAGGTTGGCGGTGGTGCCGCTGGCCTCAGGCACCTCTTCCCCGTTGAGCCTGAAGGAGATCTTCGCATCCCGATAGTCCAGGTCGGTCTCGATCCAGGGCCCGAGGGGGCAGGCGGTGTCAAAGCCCTTGCAACGGGTCCACATGGGGTCGTTCTTCTGCAGGTCGCGCAGGGTTACGTCATTGACACAGGTGTAGCCCAGCACATAGTCCATGGCCTCGTTGACGCTCACCTTCCGGGCCATCCTGCCTATGACAACGGCTACTTCGGGCTCGTAATTCATGTCCTTGCTGTAAGAGGGCTTGACGATGGGGTCGTCAGGACCGATGACCGAGGTGGAGGGCTTCATGAAGAGCATGAGCTTCTCCGGTGGCTCCGGGTTCGAGGACTGGCCATGCTCAGCCATGTAGGCGGCATGGGCGCGGTAGTTCTTGGCCGCCCCGTAGATCTTGGAGGGGATGACCGGGGCCAACAGCCGCACATCCTCGTCGTCCAGGGGGTAACGCTTGCCGGTGGGTTCGACCTGCTGACCGGTCAGGGGGTAGCCGCTCAGCTCGACCAGATAATCCTTGCCGTCCTGCTTGTCGGTTTGCACGAAGGCGTATCGTGGGGTGTCCTTGTAGGAAAAACGCGCGATTCTCATAGGGCACAGTCTAGCCCCAGACCGGGCCTCTTGACAGAATCGGGTTCCCAAACAGATGGTGGCTGGTCAGATAAAAGCCCTTGGGCCGAAAATGGCTGTGCCTACACGAACCTCGGTCGACCCCTCAGCCACCGCATACTCCATGTCTCCGGTCATTCCCATGGACAGCATGGCGCAGGTGTCGGTGCCCGGCTCCCCAGAATCCCTGATACGGTCGCGCAGACCGCGCAGATGGGCGAATCCGCTCCTGATGACAGCCTCGTCGTCCACATGTGCACCGACGGTCATCAGGCCCTTAAGCCGGATTCCCTCCATAGCAGCCAGTTCATAAGCCAGATCCAGGGCCTGGTCTGGAGCGCATCCCGACTTGGCCTGCTCGCCGGACTCATTGACCTCCAGGAGTATGCCCACCGTTCTGCCCACAGCCAGTGCCCGCGTGGCCAGCTTCCGGGCCAGCGAGAGCCCGTCGACCGACTCTACCGTGTCTACATATGGCAGGATCTTATTGATCTTGTTGGATTGAAGTTGCCCAATAAGGTGGAAGCCGATGCCGGCGCTTGATGAATCACTGTCTATAGCTTCTGTGCCAAGAGCCAGCTTCCTGTCCCGACAGAGCTCCAGCAATCCCTGGGCCTTGGCGGTGACCTCCTGGGGACGGTTCTCGCCGATCCGACGCACCCCTGCATCAATGGCTGCCATGATCTCGCCCACATCGCGGGTCTTGGTGGCCGCCAGCAGGGTTACCGAGCCCTCTTTTCGACCGGCGGAGTCCTCCGCTTTGGCGATCCTTTCAGCCACGCGCTTGACACCATCCGCAATCTGCCTGGCCCGTTCCTGGCTGACCTGCCGATTGCCCAGATCCTTGTGGTCCATATAGGCGACCATGACCCGCTACCTCCTTAAAAATCCGGAAGCCTTGACTGAGGCCATGGTAGCCAGTGGCTCATACCGGCAATCCCACAAGCCCGGAAGAAAGCAGAAGGAGGGAATCAACGACGAAATTCAGGTCGAAGAGCTTACAGACTCGGCTTTGCGGCAGCAACATTCAGTTTGCTCAGATCCAGCCGTCGGTCCCTGCGGTCGGCGGCCAGAGTGTTCCACGTGAAACCATCCAGCAGTTCCTGCGCACTGGCAGGTCTGGGATGGTCCAGGAGTCCCAGGAGCCAGCCACAGACCCCCAGCACCTGCCTTGCCGACCAGCCATCTCTTCTCAGTGATCCCAGGTCCGGCGATCCGAAACGCTTGGACATCCTCCTGCCATCCACGCCATCGATCAGAGGCAAATGGGCATACTGAACGCGAGGAGCCTTCGGCTGAAGATGATTCCGAATCCACATCTGAATGGCTGTTGACCTTAGCAGGTCCCTTCCCCGCACAATCTGGTTAACACCCATGGCCAGGTCATCCACCGTCACCGCCAGCTGGTAGGAAACCAAACCATCCGAACGTCTGACGACCACATCACCGACCTGCCTGGGCAGATTGAAGGACTGTGGGCCAAAGATCAGATCGTCGAAGCGACAGATGACATCCGACTCGTCGGGCTGATCAGGGACCGCGATTCGCAGGCTGTGCCGCTGCGCCCGGGCCAGCCTTTCACTGACGATCTGAGGGGAAAGTCCTCGGCAGGTGCCGGGATAGACAATGAACCCGTCGCCTTCATTCGGCGCCGATGCCGCGCGGATGTCGGCACGGGAGCAGAAGCAGGGATAAATCAGCGGCTGCCCGTCCACCAATTGCCGCGATTCCAGCAGTTTCAATGCCTGGCTGTAGGCATCGGCGCGCTGAGACTGGTAGACCACCTCGCCGTCCCAATCCAATCCCAGCCAGGCGAGGTCGTCCATAATCCAGCGATCAGCATCCTTGACCACCCGTGGCGTATCTATATCTTCTATGCGAAGCCGCAGAACCCCGCCAGGCCCTTGCGACCTGACACCGAGCCAGGCCGCCAGACATGCATAGATATTGCCCAGATGCATTCTCCCGGTCGGCGAAGGCGCCAACCTTCCTACGACCTTGGCCTGACCGGCCTGGTCCACTCTCGGTTCTCCCTTGTGCATACCGACATGCTTGCATACCATCCGGTCATCGATGAATCATCAGTGAGCCAGATGAGTACACACCTCTGAAGGCCTCAAGACAAATGGTCAGAAGCTGTCGAGTAGGCGGTCGATTTCCTCGAAGTGCTTGACCTCAGGACGCCAGACCGGCTTGCCACGAACGATGACCAGCTTGGGATCAGCCAGTGTCCGCACATTCTTGGCAGGGTCCTCGTCAAGGACGATCAGATCCGCATCCTTGCCCGTGTCGACAGAGCCGGTGACATTGTCAAAGCCCAGGTTTCGGGCATTGACCTGGGTGGCGGCGTGGAAGGCCTGCGCCGGAGTGAAGTCAGCGTACCGCACCAGATAGTCGAGTTCTCGCCAAGTGCCGTACTGGGGCACGAAGGTCATGCCGGTGTCGGTGCCGACGCCGACGGCAATGCCGTTCTCATGAGCCTGCTTGGCGCTCTTGACCATGCCGTCGACGACAAGCTCGGAATTGCCACGAACTATGTCGCTGATTCCCAGCTCTTGCTGACTGATCTTGACCAGCGGCAGCCCGGCGGACAAGGTGGGATCCAAGGCCGAGAAACCACGAAGCGAGCGCGGATTGTCAAGGAAGAGCCCGATCATCTCGTCGTCAAGGGCACTGCCATGCTCGATGGTGTCCACGCCAGCCTTGAGAGCGGCTTTGACCCCCTCGGGGCTCTGAGCGTGTGCTGCGACGAGCACGCCAAACTCATGGGCCTCATCACAGACGGCGGCCATTTCCTCCTCGGTCATCTGCGGGCTGCCGGCCTCGCCAAGCTTGGTGGCATCGGTGACGCCGCCGGTCGCAGCTACCTTGATGGCATTGACCCCATGATCCAGGTTCTCCCTGGTCCGACGCCTGGCCTCTTCGGGAGAGGAGCAGGACAGGGCTATGAAGGGATCGCCATGCCCTCCGGGAATCGCCAGGAGGGGGCCGGCAGCCAACATGCGGGGGCCGGCCAGCTCGTCAGCATCAATCCTGTCGCGCAGACGAACCGCTTCATAGCCCACATCACCCAGGGTACGAATGGTCGTCACTCCCGAATTGAGCAGCGTGGAAACGGTGCCTTTGATCCTGGCATCCATAAGGACTCTGCCGGCAGGGCTGTGCACCACTTTCAAGGCTGCGTCGACCACACGCGGCGACAGGTCCGTACCGCCAGACAGGGGCTTGCCGTCGGCAAAGAGATGGGTATGGGCATTGATGAGTCCGGGTGCCACAAACTTGCCCGTTGCGTTGATCCGATGATATCCGGAAGGCACGTAGGCCAGTGGGGTCGGGCAGACCTGCTCTATCCGGCCGTCCGCGGATACCAGAACGGACATGTCCTTCTGGACCGTGCCTTTTTCGTCACCGGTCGCGATACTGGCATGCTCGAGCACAAACGGCTCGCGCTCTTTCCTGCCTTGAAGACGCCCCATGGTCGTACCTGCCTTCCCATCTCCGATGCGCTCATTGCGAGGAATCGGGCATATATGGTCAATCATATCCATGGCAGGTCGAACCATTCAAGCCTGACTACGCACAGGCTTGACTATGCAATGAATAAGGTCCTGAACCTCCAAAATAAAGGATGTGACCTTGTCACCAAGCTGCTGATCAGGCAGCGAAAAGACTCTTGAAAATCACGGCTCCGACGATGGCACCAATGATGGGCGCCACTACTGGAATCCAAGCCTCGCCCCAGCGTGAGCCCCCCCCTTATTGGGCACGGGCAGAATCCAGTGCAGGAAGCGTGGCACCAGGTCTCGCGCGGGGTTCAGACCAGGGCCGGTGGGACCGCCCAGAGAGGTGACCAGCCCCCAGACGATCAAGCCGACAACGATGGAGGCGGCAGCCAACCCCTTAGACCCCCATGGTCCCTGCAGACAGCAGAGGGCTCCCAGGACCAGCACCAGTGTGTCAAAGAACTCATTGATAAAATAATTGACCAACGATCCCGAGGCATCAGTAGTGCAGAAGGTGCCCGGAATCGGCGCCGGCTCCTTGGTTACGCGGTAGTGCGGGAAGTAGCAGACGTAGACGACCAGCTGCGCCAGAATATAAGGCAGAACCTGGCTCCAGGGGAAGATGCCGATGACGGCCTGTCCCAGAGTCATGGCCGGGTTGATGTGGGCTCCGGATACCCCGCCGAACATGAGCACTGGAAACATGACTCCGAACCCGTATCCCATGGCGATGGTGAGCCAGCCGGAATGGTGGCCCTTGGTACCCTCCAGATCCACGTCGGCGACCGCGCCGCTCCCGACACATTCAGCGGCCAACCTGGTCATGAGCGAATCTTCCACTCGACCCTTCACCCCAACCGGTCATACATGGGCCAAGGCATGGGCATCATTCAATAAAACATGTGGTGACACCAGTCCGAGAAGCGCTCACGATCTCCATTGATCCGAATAATTCGTTGAATTCCGATCAACCAGTCACTTGGACTGCGTAGACTGCAGGAACATAATCCCAGGGGGGGGGGGGGCAGTGTCACCGGTTCGTCAGTAACGATGTCTGCGGCAGGGCCGCCATGAAATCCTCGGAGGTGAGCACGTCATGGAAGCCCCAGGCCTGAGCTAGCTGCGCCAGGTAGGGACGGGCCAGATGGGCCTGTTCAAGCAGATAATCGTCCCTGAAGATCCGAGCGATGGGCCCATCCATGAGGATCTGTCTGTCGGCCATGACGATGCCACGCTGGAAATGACGAGTAACAAACTCCATGTCATGGCTGATGGTGATGACAGTCTTACCCATTGCCGTCACCTGCTGGATTATCCCTGCCAGCAGGTCCGTAGCTGCCCTGTCCTGACCGGCGGTAGGCTCGTCCAGAATCAGCACCTGGGGATCCATGACCAAAGCCGATGCTATGGTGACAAACTTCCGCTGCGAGAATGGGAGGTCGTAGGGATGGGAATCCAGGCTGTCTTCCAAACCGCAGACTTCAGCGGCCCAAGCGACCCGCCCCCCGATACGTTCCCGGGCAACATGCTTTTTCACCAGCCCATAGGCTATTTCTCGACGGATGCTGTCCTGGAAGATCTGGTCGTCCGGATTCTGAAAGACATAGCCGACCTTGGCTGCCACATGGGCGGCATCCTCTTGATCCGTGGCGGTCCCGTCCACCATGACGCGACCATGCGTGGGCTTGAGCAGTCCGTTCATAAGCTTGACCATGGTGGTCTTGCCGGCCCCGTTGCGGCCGATGATGGCAACAGCTTCCCCAAGCTCGCATGACAGGCTGACCTCCCGCAGAGCCTGGTACCCGTTTGGATAGGTATATCCGACCTTGTCCAACTCAAGATAGGCCATCTTCAGACCCCTTCCCGTCCGTAGCGTTCTATGGCATCCTCGACCGAAAGCGGCACGGGATCATTCAACCCCAGCTTCTGGTTGCGTTCCAGGAAGAAGCGGGTGACCTCCGGCAACTGACCACCGTGATCCAAGACCTGTGGATCGGTCAGCACACGACACGCTGGCCCACTCATGGCCACCCGGCCGTCTTCCATGAGGATGACCAGGTCACTGTAACGGGCCACCAGATCGATCTTGTGCTCAACCAGGATGACGGTCTTGCCCTGTCGTTTGAGCAGAGCGATGATGTTGAATACATCCTCGGTGCTCTGCGGATCCAGCTGGGAGGTGGGTTCATCCAAAACGACGATGGGTGGGTCCGTCACCAACACCGCAGCAATGGCCACGCGCTGTCGCTGCCCACCGGAAAGCTCCAGCGGATTGGCATCGGCGATGTCGCCCAGATGAAGCAGCTCTATCATGTCGTCCACGCGCGCGGCCATCGCATCCCTCTCTATGCCCAGGTTCTCCAGTGCATAGGCGATCTCCTCCCGCACATTGTCCTTGACGCCGGACATCTGCGTGAAAGGATTCTGAAAGGAGTAGCCGACGGTTTCAGTCAGTTCCGCGTCGTCGTATTGCTCCACAGGCCGTCCTGCCAGCTGAACCAGACCCGTCGGCTCTCCCCGATAAAAGCGTGGTATGAAGCCGCGGATCAGATTGCAGATAGTGGTCTTCCCCGACCCGTTGGCACCCAGAAGCGCACAGACCTGCCCCTGCTCCACCTGGAAGGAGACATCACGCACGGCATCCTCACGGCCCAGAGGATAACGGTATCCCACATGTTCCAGACTGATGACACTCATTTCCAGACCCTCCATACGATGAACAGGATCAACAGCAGCAAGCAGATCACTTGAATCACCCGGTCGATCATGCGTTTGTCCAGGCGATAAAGGGAGGTCTTGGGAACAGGCGCCAGAAAAGCACGGGACTGCAATGCCAGAGCGTGTTCCTCGGTCTGCTGAATCAGGGAGAAAATCAATGGTCCCAGCATGGGCACGAAGGACTTCACCCGTGCCCAGGCGTTGCCCTCGGTCTCGATGCCGCGGGATTTCTGCGCATCCATAATGGTCCTGGAACGGTTGATCACCTGAGGGACCATGCCAATGGTCGACATGATCACGAACGTGACCTTCTTGGGCAGATGCGCCTGTTCCATGGCGTAGACCATGTCCTTGGGCGTGGTCACCTGGAAGTACCACATGATGGCCGAAGCGCTGGATACGATCCTGGAAGTGATTCCCAGGCTCTTGTCCAGTCCTGTGGGAGACAAGGCGATAAATGCCCAGATATGCGCGCTGTCTGGATATCGGACGATGAAGACCTGCACCAGGAAGATCACCAGGACGACCGTGCCAACGGACGAGAGGAAGGCCTTGAAGAACCTCATGCCGTTACCGGCCATGATCGCCAACAGCAGGAAAACCGGGAACATGGCATATTGCAGAATGTACCCAGGGGTGAAGATGCCGACAATGATGGCCAGCAACACCAGGGCCGCCTTGGAGGACGGATACAGTCGGTCTATGAAACCAGTCATGATGCCACGGCAACCTTCCTGACATAGGGGGATCCGTAATTGAACTTGATCAGGAACCTATCCGGCAATTTGCGCAGAATCACCCAGCTGACCGAGACATCGATGGCTGTGGAGGCCACTGCAGTGAAGATGCTGGTCGAAAAAACCGACTTGATCAGGCTGGTCCCCGTCACCAGCAAGGCTGCCGTGAGCAGATCGCTGCCGGCACCGGTGACTCCGCCGAAGACAGCTATGGTGACCGGCGCCTTGACCACGGCCGCTGCAACGCTGATCACGAAGCAGGCGGCCACTGCGCCGACGATGTTCGTATACCACCGCCAGCGGGAGAGCAGCCCGGCCACAAACCCTGTAGCCATGGCAACCAATGCGTAGGGGAAGGCCACTGGATTGAGCATGCCGTTGATCACATTGCCCATGAGCCCCGTCACCAAGCCCACCCAAGGGCCGCCGAGCATTGACACAAAGAGGGTGCCTATCTGGTCGATAAAGATGGGGAATTTCAGAATCGAGGACAGCTGATAGCCCACCACATTGACCGAGACGCCTACTGGTATGAGCAGAAGGGCCAGCAGCGAGAAGTCATATCGCAAACCACGTTTCATCATGGTTCCTTCCCGCGCCAAGAGGTACACTCCCGGCGCTACGGGTCCATGCCAGGTTCCCCACCAGTCCAAAGGACAGCAGGGAACCGGTCATGGAAATGCCGATGAATTCGCAATATCCTCGTCAGGCCTGCTGCTTGTCCTCTTTCACGTTCCTGAAGACGAAGTAGTAGGACACCATGCCAATGACAATGACCACTGCAAAGATGAAGCAGACATTGGAATAGATGAATGACTTATCTGTGTGTCCCATGGCAGGAATGATCTTCTTGGCCAGGCCAGAGCCCGACATGAGCACGCCTGCAACGGCTATCATGGCCGTGTTGATCAGTCGGTTGAGCAGATTGTTGACCGCCATGCACCGCCCTACAACATCATTGGGCAGAGAATTCGGCAGAATCGAATTATATGCCGGGTAGATAACCGTATATCCAACCCCGAAGAGAGCAAGGGCTATCCACATGAAGATGATGTTCCCGCCTAAGCAGAATCCGAACATCAACTGTGAGAGCAGGATGATCAGGCATCCCAACTGGAAGCCTTTCTTCGACCCGATCTTATTGGTGATGAATCCTGATGACATACCAGAGAGAAACGCACAGATGTTAGCGGGCAAATACATCATGCCGACTGTCGCGCTGCTCACATCGTAATTGGCCTTGATAAGGAAGGGGAAGACGAAGAAGAAAGACATCTGTACCCCATAGACGATGGCGCCGACCAGCGAACCCGACACCAACTTGGGTACCTTGAACAGGGTGATATCAATAATGGGGTTCTTGACCATCTTGGAGCAGATCACATAGACCACGACGGATGCAAGCGCCAAGCCCCACCACATAATCGTATTCTTGTTGATGGCCATAAGAATCAACGCAAAAGCGATTGAAAAGATCACAATGGAAACCACATTCATGCGTTCGGCAGGCTGCTTGCCGGTCTCCTTGGCCTTGTCAGGAAGATATTTACGAACGGCCGGCAGGGCGATGAGCACTATGACAGGCACGATCATGGTCATCTGCCATGACAGGTATTTGCTGACGAATCCGCCGAACACAGCACCCAAGGCAGCTGACAGCTGATACATGGCTGTATTGAAACCAAGGTACTTGGCCTGCTTATCGGCAGACAGATACTTGCGCACGAAGACCACGAAACATCCAGGAATAACTGCAGCGCCTGCTACCTGCACCGATCTGGCGGCGATGATCAGCCAGAAAGAGAACTGGAAGGCAACCATCAGGATGGAACCGATGCCGAACATGGCTGTTCCGACAGTGAATAGCTTTCGCGGCGATACATCGTCTGACAGTGTGGAATAAATGGCGCCGCCCACACCGAATACCAGGGATGCTATGGTCGTCAGCCAGCCCACCTGAGCCGGAGAAAGAGCGAAAGTCCCGGCAATGTCAGGCGAAACGATGCCAAACATCTTATCGCTGAAGACCTGCATGAAGCAGATGAAGATCATGAAAGGCATGGCCTTGAGGATCAACGACTCCTCAAGCTCGTCGGTAGATTTCTCGTTCATTGCTCTCAATTGCCTTTCCTAGCGAAGTACCGCGTCCATATGGGCGTAAAAGTCTTTCATGAACCGTTTGCCGTCTACGCTCAGCGCCACCTTGGTTGTAGGCTCTTCGGCCACCTTGTCGAGGTTCTCCACGGTATCGCCATCGGCTTCCCCAGAAGTCACGACGGTGATGTTCATCGGGATGGTAGTGACCAGATCAGGATGCATGGCTACACCAACAGCCAGAGGATCATGCAAAGCACAGCCGGCCAGATAGGGGTGGTGAACCCGGTAGGCCTCAAGATAGAACCCCACGGCCTTACTGAGAATCTTGGCACTTTCACTGTCATAGCCCTGCCAGACCTTCAACTCCTTCCCAGTAAGCAGAGTCTTCCTGGTGACATCCAAGCCAACCATGGTGATGGGCACTCCCGATTCGAAGCAGATCTTGGCCGCTTCTGGATCAACCATCACATTCGCCTCGGAATAAAGATTGCAGTTCCCTGGAGTTATAGCTGCACCGGCCATGCTGACCATGCTGAAACCAGGAAGTGGACCGTCAGGGAATCGCAGCAACACCTTGGCCATATCGGTCATGGGACCAGTGGTGATGATCTGCAGGTCTTCCCCGTAACGTTTGATGCTGTCGACGATAAAGTCGACTGACTCTTCTGGAGTGGCATCGCTACTGATATCAGGAAGGTTTTGATTGCCCAGTCCATCCATGCCATGAAAAGTGCCCGAATATTCGCGATCACGCTGCAATGGCTTTTCAGATCCCATGTAAACCGGAATCTGGTCGCCCTTGCCAAGACTGTTCACAATGTGCTTGGTGTTGGAGTAGGTCTTGGGGACAGTAGCCATGCCGTAGGAGGCACAGATCCCGATCAGGTCAAGATCCTCGTGAGACAGGGCGTAGCAAAGTGCGAGGGCATCGTCCACACCCGTGTCAACGCATAGAATTGATTTCTTCCGGCTCTCCATTGATTTCCTCGTTTCCGTTCCTCTCGGAACTTCCGTCAACCGGAATCAGACGAGCCGCCACGCGACATTCTCGCCAGCATCGATTCCCGTATCAGCGGTCACCCACCGCCCGGTCGCCGTGACCGTGAGGTTTGATGACCGGTATTACTCTCCCCCGCAATTCCACGGGAAGTCGACGCTTCATCATCATCCGGTGTACAGCGTTCACGCCATTGGTTTAACGTTTTATCGCTGTCGTATGATTACGATAAAACGTTAAATCATCGCTGTCAACAGCAGCGTGTCAATACCGGATGTCCAATGTCAGGTATGGTATGTGATTCGCCATCAGTCGCGGTGCAGTGGGCCGACCGAATCCCTGGCGATGAAGATGGTGGGAATAGTAACCATGTGCCGATCCCCGCCGACATCGGCCTCTGGTGGCGAAGCAGACTTCCCGCCACCGTCATCGGCATCCTCACGGGCCCCGATCAGCTCCAACACTTCCCGCACACCTCGGCGACCCATCTCCTGGGCCTGTTGGGATATGACCGACACCTGCGGGGTCATCAGCCGAAAGACCTCAATGTCGTCGAAGGAAACCACCGAGATGTCCGAGCCTATGACGAGCCGACGCCTCTGCATCAGACCGATCATGGTGATGGCATCCGGCGAATAGCCAAAGATGACAGCCGTGACATGGTGAGCCATCAGCACATCAAGACCCGCCACACGCGAGTCATACTCCCCCTGGCAATCCACGACCGGGCAATCACAGTCCGGCATCATGTCGGCAGTCAGCTCGCGGAAGGCGCTCTCCCGCTCATAGAGGGTGGTCGAAGCCAATGAGGAATGCGAAACGAAGCCGACCCGGCGATGGCCTTTCCGGAAAAGAGCCTGCAGTGCCTGACGTATACCCTGGCTAGGGTCCGAAACGATGTAGGGCACCGAAGTCAGACCAGGCACCCGCCGATCCACAAAGACCAGGGGCAGCCCCCACCTGACTACATCTTCTATGCCATGGGTGGGCACCCCTTTGGGCACGACGATGGCCCCGTCGATACGCTGGCCCATGATGTTGCGCAAAAAGGAATCCTGTCGAGCCGAATCCTCGCCGAAAGAACCAATCAGCGTCGAAATTCCGCGGGCATAGAGCTCCTCCTCCATGGAGGCAACCATGTCTGCGAAATAGGCGTTGCGCAAGTCCGGCACCAACAGCCCCACGGTCTTGACCGGATCAGAGCGCATGGCTCGGGCCCGTGAATCAGGCACGTAGCCCATGGACTTGACCATGCTCAGCACAAAGTCTCTGGTCTTGCGCGAAAAGCGGCCTTTGCCGTGCAGGATCTGCGAGACCGTGGTAGGTGATACCCCGGCCCGCTCAGCCACATCGCGAATGGTCACATACGTCAACGCCAGCCCCCTTATGCCTGCGCCAGAGAGCAGGCTCCCTACTCTTCTGCCTTCATCAAGATACCTCACGACCACCGCCGTGTAGGTGAAGGGCGGCAGACAAACAAGGCGGGGAACTCAGCAATCGTTTAATCGGCAGACCCCAAAGTGTCCCGCTTCGACAAGGTCTCATCCTAGGCCGGGAGTGCCAGAATTCCCCTGATGCTATTTGGTATACATTTAGCATACATTTTGGATTCTTCGAATATTGCCAGGATATGAGGAAGCCCAGCAACCATTGCGACTGCTGGGCTTTGACTCTGTGCCCCCACGGGGGCTCGAACCCCGGACACGCTGATTAAGAGTCAGCTGCTCTAGCCAACTGAGCTATAGGGGCAGGGCACTTTCAAGAGCCAAGTAGATACTATACACGGTTTCGGCAGGCCCGCAACACGGCGCGTCACAGACCTGTCGAATCCATGCATAGGTTGCTCAGACGATCTTGGGCATGGGCGTGGTCAGGGAAGTGGTCAGGTTCACCTGCAGGAGGCCGGCGCCCGTATGGGCCTCGACCTTCTTCAGAGTGACCGTACGCTTGTCCTGGTCGGCCCGGTCGTCGTCGGTCATGGTAGCCGGCGATTTGACCGCCACCACCACCAGATCGTCGAGGGAGATGCCTGCCTTGTTGCAAAGGTCGGAGGCCACCTGGAGGCTGCCCTGGAAGCCCTCACGCTCAATGACCCGATCAGCCGGCACACCGTAGGCGCTCTGGGCGATCCAGCGAATCCGATCCGGCACGGACATATCATGCAGGCTGGCTGTATCCGCCTGGTCGTTCACGGGCTCCTGCAGGGCCTTGATCAGATCGTCCAGCTGAGGCTCGAGGGCCTTGCCCCCGTCACGGAAGAGGTTGCCCGCGATGGGCCTGCGGAAGCCCAGGCCGTCTGCGGTCTGTCGCAGGGAATCCACCTGGTCGTCCTCGCCCTCCCAGAGGTTGATCAGAGGGAAGGTGGGGATGCCCAGTCCCTCCAGACGGTGCACATGGAAGGGGTAGCGCCAGCTCAGCTTGGGATCGTCCCGCCAGGTGGTGGCACGTGTGACGACCACGGCGGCGGCCGGCCACTGGGCCCCATACTCGCGGGCGGCGATGTCCAGCCACTTCTGGGCGCCGGCATCGGCTCCGTAGCCTGCCTCGACGACGACCACATCGTGCCTGGCGCAGGCCATCTCCACGGACACCAGGCTGGGGATGCCGATGGAAACGTTGGCGAATGGCCCGCCATGCACATAGACCGGAGAGCCCTCCAAGGTCTCAGTGAAGGCTGGCTTGACCGCGTCTGTCAGAATGCCGGTGATACGCCAAAGGTCCACAAATTCACCGAAGGTGACCGGACGGCCATCCAAGGTCCCTGCGATCATGGCGGCCACACGCCGTTCGATCTCCTCCATGCTCCGGGAGAGCACCACAATCTGCATGAGCTCACAGGTGGGAGTGAGCACGGTCCGCTCAGGCAGGTCGCCCTTGCCTCGGTCCACGGTGATCTGCCGCAAGGACCGTGAGGGCACCTCGCTGACGCGGGGCACCAGGACGGTGTCCAACCGACCTTCGTCCACAGCCTTCTCCGCAAAGGAGACCAAGAGGTTCTGGGCGGATTCGATGGCCGCCATCTCCCCGCACAGCCCCCAGTCCACCAGCTCAGGATGAGTCAGGGAGGACTTGCCGCCACCAGAGGCGCCACCCTTGGACCCGGCAGCGGTAATGCCCATGCTGGGCTGACGCAGGACGGCGGCGGCGTCCACTCCCCGGGCGCGCAGAGCGTCGATCAGAGCGATGGTGGTGGTGGTCTTGCCCTCGCCACGCGATGCCTTGAGCGGGGTGTCTGCGGTAACCAGCAGCACCCGGCCATGCTTGCGCGGCATATCCGGATGATCCTGCAGATCCTTCAGGTAGCCGAAGGCGTCGATCTTGTCAAACAGGCCGTACGGCCTGACGTAATCGTCGAAGCCCGTCATGAGGCTCTCCTCCTTTATGATCCTTGTCGATCGGATGGCTCAGTTGTCGGACAGGTGGTAGCCGTTGCGCATGCCCATGCTGACCGTATAGAGCACCTGGCTCAGCAGGTCGTCGGTCTCCTTGCGCAGACGGTCGGCCATGTCCTGATTGGCAGCCTCCAGCACCTGGCGGACCTCGGGGTTATCCGTACCCTTATCGGCGCCCTCCAGCCTGGCCACCTGTTCATCCGCAGCGGCAATCAGACGATGGCCCTCGCCTCCAACGCTCTGCTGGTAGCGTTCGACTGCAGCTGAAGTGCCGGCGAAAGCCGAATCGCACAGTGCAGCAATCAACCGATCGGACCAGTAGAGGCTGTCGGTGGAGACACGATCCGTAGCGTTAGCGAGATAATCAGGCGTCCGTTCCACATTGGCATAGAAGGGAACCAAGGCATTGAAAGCGTTGGACCCGTAGGACATCCACTGGATGGCCCGGCAGGATTCAGGCCGGTAGGGGCGCAGCTGGATCAGGGCCAGCTGGTCGTTGCGGTTGATGCCGATAGGCCGGTAGAGCCCCTTGGTGTGCTCGTCGCCGGTCCGCCCATAAGGATCGTAGGGAGTGCCCTGATAGTGGGAGCTGAGCAAGTATTTGACATCCTCCACGGTAATCAGCCGCTCGGGCTGACGGCACCAGGGAATGTTGTCGCTGGCGGGAGTGTGATCGGCGTCCGGCCCGTCCCAGATCTCGTCATAGGGATTGAGGAAGCGCTGCATGTACCAGGCGCGAGGCGTGTTGTATACATGGTCTGAATCACTATGGGAACCAAAGGCATCGCGGGGATTGAAGGGCGAAGCTGACTCCACAGCCAGGTTCAGGTGGTTGTCGGCAATGAACTCCCGCAGGTCGGCCGAGCAGAGGTGGTCGGTTTGATCCCCGAAAGCGTCGTCCAGATCGAACTCGTCGATGCCCAGCTGGTTGGGCATGGTCACATAGGAGTCATCGGGCACCCGCTTGGCTATCCAATGGTGGCCGCCCACGGTCTCCATCCACCAAATCTCATCCACGTCGCTGAAGGCGATGCCGTTCATCTCATAGGTGCCGTAGCGCTCCAGCAGGGAGCCCAACCGCTGGACACCCTCACGTGCCGAGTGGATATAAGGCAGGACGATGGTGACCAGATCCTCCTCGCCGATGCCTCCGGGTACCTCGGCCAGGTAGTCTTCATCGCCGGGACGGCCCTGTGCAGGAGTGAGCTCAACCAGCGGATCGGCACCCAGAACGCGCTCGTTGGTAGTGATGGTCTCGGTGGCCGACATGGCCACATTGTCGCTGTTGACGCCCGCCTCGGCCCAGAGCCCCTGATCGAGCACGGCGTTGGGCACCGAGGTGTAACGCATGGGATCCTTGGGCAGATCAATCTCCAGGTGGCTGATCACGCTGCGGTAGTGTCGGGGCTGCTGGTCGGGAGTGACCAGGACGAAACGCTTGGGACGGAACTCCCCGTTGGCTGAATCCTCATTCCGAGCGATGATGGTGGACCCGTCGTAACTGGCGTGCTTGCCTATCAGAAGCGTGGTGCAGGGCATGTAAACGTCTTCCTTTTATCTGGTCGCGGTCAACTGTCATCACCAGCCCAGAGGTCGGGGGACCCCTGTCCACCCGACTGCGTGTGTAGACAGGGATGACGGCCGTCTGCGCACTTGGGGCATGGCCTCACTCTAGTGCCAGACAACCCCAATATCAGTCCCATTATCAGAGGATGTGCGCTAAATCAAATTCTCATGCATCGGCAGGCAGCCAGGCACGAGCCGCTGCAGCCACAGGCTGGGCGGAATGGATGGCATGGGCCAGGGCATTCAGCCAGAACCCCTCCTCCAGACCCGGCAGAGCCTCTTGTGTGGCCCAGACCGACAGCACATAGTCATGAACCCGGTCCGGAGGCGTAGGACCATTGTAACGCATAAGCACGGCGGGGTCGTCAGCGATCTCCTCCTCCATGACCAGGGGTGAGGCTGCCGAGGTGCGCCCTTGGGGCACGCCGGGAATCAGATTAGACAGATTCCTGGAGAAGTCTTCGGGAATCGCCAGAACAGAGCTTCCGGTCCCCTCAGGCTGCAAGGCGAGCAAAGCCTCGATGGGCAGGTTGGCCAGGGACCAGTGAATCCAGGGGAAGCCACACACGGGCACGGAGTCAGGATCCACCAGCATCCAGTGCAGGTAGTGGGCCTCCCGGGGCACATCCTCAAGTCGGAAGGGGAAGGAGACTACAGGACGTCCCTTTCGGGTAAGGGACTGAGGGGCGCGCTTGGCGTACCGATCGGGAATAGTGCCGAAATCAGTGATAATCCTCATGGTTCGATTCTCGCCCGCCCGGCCGACGAGGTCAAGTTCATACTCAGACCAGCAGAGTGCAGAAGAGGGCCTCGAAGACCAGGAGCGGCGAACCGTTGGCAGCCAGTCTCCTGCGAGCCCGGGCAATCAGCTGGATGCGTTCAATGGCCCCCTGCCTGGAGAGCCTGACGGACAGATCAGCAATTGCCGCCCGATTCTCCAAATTGACCAGGCCAGCCTTCTCCTCAGCGCCGTTCTGCAGGACGCCCACATCCCGGTAGACACTGGCCAGAGTGCTCAGGTTGCGGTCCAGCACATCCCGGGTCAGTCTGGTGACCCTACGGCGAACCTGATCCTTGCCACCCAAGGCATGATAGGCCCCACGAAGCTGACGGGGAATACGTTCCTTGTCCCTAAGGCCGTTGATCTGCCGAAACTCCCGCTCGTCCCTGGCCACCTCATCGTCCACGGTAGCGGTGGCCTGGTCCCGGGCCGCATCCACCACCCGGCCAGCCAGGATCACGGCATCCGAAGCGCGTCTAAGGCCCAGCAGGCCCACTACCAGCTCATCACGGTCGGCCAGGACCTGATCCCTGGTGGCGTAGAGGCGGGCGATGCCGATGTGCCCCTGGGCCAGACGGGCGGCCTTGGCGGCCAGGGGCCGGTCCACCCCCACCTGGTCAGTCAGGAAATCGGCCACTGCGGTGTTGGACGGCACCGCCAGGTTGAGCACTCTGGTCCGTGATCGGATGGTGGGCAGCACGTCCTGGGCGCTGGGTGCGCACAGAAGCCAGATTGTATGCTCGGCAGGCTCCTCGATCTCCTTGAGCAGCACATTGGTGGTCCGCTCCAGCATCCGGTCCACGTCTTCGATGATGATGACCCGCCAAGGCGAGGTTGAAGGCATCTGCTCCGAGGTCATGATCAGCTCCCTGACCTCGTTGATGCCGATGGTGACCTTGTTGGTGGACAGTATGGTCACATCCGGATGGGTTCCGGCCAGAACCTGCTGAGTGACGCGGGTGGGCTGGTCGCTCAATCCCTGATCCGGGCTGATCAGGGCTGCCGCGAAAGCCCGGGCCAGATTGGATCGCCCTGATCCAGGCGGGCCGCAGATCAGCCAGGACTGCGCCACCTCGTCATGACCCTGCGCCTGAGCGGCCACCGTCCGCTTGAGTAGCTCGACCGTGAGCTGCTGGCCCACAATGGCGTCCCAGACGCTCATCGGGTCTTCCGCAGGAGCCGGGACCGGAGCAGCCAGCGAGCGCGGGAACCTACAGGAACCGAATCATCGTCAGCATCCCCGCCGACCGTTCCTGCCTCCACGGACTGGTCGTCCTGGTCGGTATCAGCCTCCGGTGCCTGATCGGGCGTATCCATAGCCTGGGTCCAATCCGACTCGGCACCCTGCTCATCGTCCTCATAGCCTGCCGTCGATTCATCCTCGTCGGCATCGTCATGGGCGTCAGCGTCGTCATTGTCATCATCGACCTGAGGCAGATCCGGCTCACGCCCTTCGACCAACTTGTCCAAATCGTCCTGGATGATCTGCCAGACCTGGTCGATGGACTGGGTGGCATCGATAACCAGGAACCGGTCGGGCTCCTTCTGTGCCAGCTGCAGGAATGCCTGACGCACATGCTGCTGAAAGTCGTCGCCAGCCGACTCCAGCCGATCGGGTTCATGATCCAGACGCGACTCGGACTGAGACGGATCCGCGTCCAGCAGGTAGGTGCGCTTGGGCATAAGGCCCTGACTGGCCCACAGGCTCAGCCGACGAATCACATCCGCAGACAGATCACGGCCTCCGGCCTGATAGGCCACTGAGGAGTCCAGGTAGCGGTCACAGAGCACAATGTCTCCTCGCTCCAGAGCCGGACGCACCACCTGGGCCACATGCTCGGCCCGATCCGCCGCATAGAGCAGGGCCTCGGTCCTGGGGGCCAGATCGTCGGAAGAGTCAACCACGTCGGTACCCCCGGTCACGGCGACCGAGGGAAAGGCGGCCAAACCGTGAAGGACGAGTTCCCGGATGGTCAATCCGACAGGGGTGCCCCCTGGCTCGCGGGTAACCAGGGATCGCAGGCCACGCTCCTGCAGATAGTTGTGTGCTTGTTGGACCTGGGTGGTTTTGCCTGCACCATCCACGCCCTCGAAGGAAATGAACAAACCATCGCTCATGCCTGATGCTCCGTAGTCTTGGAAGTCTTGGTGGTTTTGGTCTTCTTTGTGGCTTTGCGGGCGCGAGTGGCCGACTTGCCAGCTGCAGATTTGCTGGATGCCGATTTGCGGGCCGTGGACTTTCGTGCAGTCGACTTGCGGGTGGTCCGGCCGCGCCGCTTGGCTGGTCCGGCCGCGCGCTTCTCTGCCAGCAGGCGGAAGGCCACCTCCGGTTCAATGGACTGGGCCGTGTACTGCTTGGGCAGGGTCCTGTTGGTCTGCCCGTCGGTGATGTAGACACCGTAGAACCCGTCCTTGATGGTGACGGGTTTGCCGCTGTCAGGGTCCGTACCCAGCTCACGAAGAGGAGGCTTGGCCGCGCTCCGGGAACGCCGTCCGTACTTGGGTTGGTCAAAGAGGGCCTTGGCCCCGGTCTGGTCGATAGTGAAGATCTGTCCCTCGTCGGTCAGCGAACGCGTTTCGGTGCCACCGTCGGCCTTGGTGGCCGTCAGATAGGGGCCATAACGGCCGTTGCTGGCTGTGACGGTGGCCTGGCTGGTTTCTCCCGTCTTGGCATCGGTCAGTTCGATGCTGCCCACCGTCCTGGGCAGGCTGAGCAGCTTCAGGGCATCCTCCAGGGTGACCGTATCCGGATCCATGGTCTTGAAAAGCGATGCCATCTTGGGCTTAGGACCAGCCTGTTTGGTTGTCCGTGCAGTTTTGCCAGTCGGCTTTTTCTGCTCAGAAGCTTCCTCCTCGGGACTAATCAGGGCCACGTAGGGCCCGAATCTGCCCTTGCGCACCTCGACCCGACCACCGGTCTGCGGATCCTTGCCCAGCTGACGGGGACCGCCGGCGTTGGCTGCGATCAGTTCATGGCCCGCCGCCACGGTCAGCTCGTCCGGAGCCATGGTGGGCGGCAACGAGGCCCGCTTGGGGTTGCCGTCGGCATCCAGGTCGGCCGTATCCTCAAGATAGGGGCCATAGCGGCCGACCCTCACCTGCAGGCCATCGCCTATCTCGATGGTGTTGATCTTGCGGGCGTCGATGTCACCCAGCTGGGCCACCTGCTCCTGCAGACCCTGATGGGCCTGGTCGGCGTTCTGAGCGGCACCCGGGCCCGAACCGAAGTAGAACCGAGTCAGCCAGTCCTTGCCTCGCTCCTTGCCATGGGCGATCATATCCAGGCCGTTCTCCATCTGCGCCGTGAATTGATAGTCCACATACTTGGGGAAATTGGTCTCCAACAATCTGACTACCGAAAAGGCCAGCCAGGAGGGGATCAAGGCACGGCCGCGCTCGTAGACGTATCCGCGGTCAATGATGGTCGAGATGATGCTGGCATAGGTGGAAGGCCTACCGATCTCCTTGGCCTCCAGGGTCTTGACCAGAGAGGCCTCGGTGTAACGGGCCGGCGGCTGGGTTTCATGCCCCTCAGGTTCTACCGAGGCAGCACGAAGTACGTCCCCCTGCTGGACCGGAGGCAGGGATGAATCCTCATCAGCCTGCTCAGGGCCTGCGCCCATGGTCTTGAGGAAGCCAGGGAACTTGATGACGGTGCCTGAAGCCTGGAAGAGGGCCGTTCCCTCCTTGCCAGCCTGCGCCGCCAGGCGGATGGTGGCCGTGGACCCGGTGGCGTCGGCCATCTGCGAAGCCAGGGTGCGCTGCCAGATCAGGGTGTAGAGCTTGAGCTGGTCAGGAGCCAGACGGTCGGCCAGATCCTGGGGCCTATGGAAGGTGGAGCCGGCGGGCCGGATGCACTCGTGGGCCTCCTGGGCGCCGGCGGTCTTGGTCACATACTGCTTGGACTCGGCCGAAAGGTATTCGGCCCCGTACTCACGCTCGACCCCCTTGCGGGCAGCGGCAATGGCCTCCTGGGAGAGGGTGACCGAATCCGTACGCATGTAGGTGATGAACCCGTTCTCATAGAGCCCTTGGGCTGCGCGCATGGTGGCCCGGGAACTCATGCCCAGCCGATTGCCAGCCGTCTGCTGCAGGGTAGACGTGGTGAATGGGGGCTGGGGACGCCGCCGATAGGGCTTGGTCTCCATACCCGTCACCGTGAAGTCCTGATCCTTCAAAGCCTCTGCCAGGCTCCGGGCATGCTGTTCATCCAGCTGCAGGACCTGCTCCTTGGCAGCGGCCTGCGTCAGCTGACCCTTGGATGTGAAGTCCTTGGAGACCGCCAGCCGCTGCTCCCCCAGGCTGATCATCCGTGCCTGAAAACCACTCGACGACGCCGATTCCCCGGCATCCTTCTGCACCAAACGCGCCAGCAAATCCCAGTAGGAGGCCTTGACGAAGGCCATGCGCTCACGTTCGCGCTCCACAATCAGCCGGGTCGCCACCGACTGGACACGCCCGGCGCTCAGCCCCGGACCCACCTTGCGCCAGAGCACCGGAGAAAGCTCGTAGCCATAGAGCCTATCCAGCACCCTGCGGGTCTCCTGGGCGTCGACCATGTGGGCATCCACTTCCCTGGTGTGCTTGAGCGAATTCTTGATGGCCTCCGGGGTAATCTCATGAAAGACCATGCGCTTTACCGGCACCTTGGGTTTGAGGGTCTGGACCAGATGCCAGGCGATGGCCTCCCCCTCACGATCCTCATCAGTGGCCAGATAGAGTTCGTCGGCGTTCTTCAGCGCCTTCTTGAGTTCGGACACCGTGTGCTTCTTCTTGTCGTCCACGATGTAGTAAGGCTTGAAGCCATCGTTCACGTCTACGCCGAACTTGCCGTAAGCCTTCTTTTGGGAGGCCGGGATCTGCGATGGCTGGGCCAGGTCGCGGATATGGCCCACCGAAGCCATGACCGTGTAGCCCTTGCCCAGGTACCCGCCGATCTTCTTTGCCTTGGTTGGCGACTCAACAATGACGAGCTTATTGCCGGATGCCATGGCCTCTCCTTATATTGTGTTCTTTCGCACGCCATCTTACTCACGAGATTCCGTCACCATGCAAATCAAGGGGTTATGTGCACGGCTGTGGATCCCTGAGTCCGATGGTGGATGAATCAGAGGTGCTCAGTACGCTCAGGGATTGGTTTCAGTCATTTTGAGGCGGAGCCGGAGGCCGACCGACAAGGCCCATCCTGGTCAGAGGCGAGGCCGTGATCTGCCTCATTGCCAGAACCAGTCCCAGGGTCAGCGACAGAACCGAGGCCATCATTATGACAGCCGAGCAGTGCACCCCATAGGCCGTCCACCGGGCTCCAATCTCCAGACCAGGACTGACCTGCCAGATGACATAGCAGGCGTAGAGAACTCCCAGGAACCCCGCAACCAACATCAGTGTGGAGACAATCTGGATCGAAGCCGAGGACATTCTGGTCCCAGGAACATCCATCCCGGTGCCTCGAGTGGCGGCCAGAGCAATAAGACAGAGGCCGGCCGGAATAAGAATGCCCATGACCACATCTGAGGGGCGGTGCCAGCCACCCTGCACCAGCGAGCAGCCCACGGACAGGTCAAAGGCGAATCCCATCAAGGCGACCGGGGCCCTCCAAACGCGCGGCACCACACAGAGCAGGACCAGGATCACCGCCAGAGCCAGGATGGTGTGCCCGGATGGAGCCGAATTGGCTGCGGAGGCCTGAGCATGGATCAGCACAGGACGAGGCAGGAAGCGTTTGAGAACACGCGCCGCCCCGTAGACCACCAGAGCATAAATCGCAACCTGGCCGAGCAGCCACCACCGGCGGCGAGCCAGAACAACCGCCAGGGCTGCAAGACCCAGCACCACGCAGATCACCACAGTCACATAAGGAGCAGTGAACAGTCCCAGGTAGGCCTTGACCAGGGGCGACTGGTCAAGGAAACCGCGGAAGTTGGTCAGGGCCATGTCGTCATAGGTCTGCCCGGGAACAGTCCAGACAGCCGCCCACCAGACCAAAGCAGCCAGACCCAGGCAGACCAGGCCGGCGACCAGGCACAGGACCAAGGCTGAAATCCGGGGGCGAGACGTCAAGGGATCCCGGTCAATATGACTGCCATCCTCTTCGGTCTGCTCATTCGGGCTCCGGTACCAGGTCTGCTGCGCTTCGCCCTGCTTGTGCTTGTTGGTCATACCTCAAGACTCTATCCAACCCCTGGGTCGACAGCCGACACCCCGTCCGACTAACGCGTTGTTTTCACGACTCCAGCCAACACAGTCATGACAAATATGGAAAACTCCCACGCACCCGCCAGAGGCCACTTACCCTTGCTGCATTCCTGCCCTGGGGGGATTGGGTGACATAACGCCACGTGAGAGCAAGTCACCATGATAGCAGACAGGCTCCACTTGTCCACCGGAAAGCGCCGACCCATCCATGCCAGGTGCGTATTCGGTCGATATTACCGCCCACTGCTTCCCCGAACAGACCTGTCAGATAGCATGTAGGCAACAGGATCGCCGTACTCCAGCGGTTGATCACGGATCATGCCGGACCTGGCAACGGACAGTAGCCAGCCGACATCAACAGCGACAAGGGACGGATGGCTGAAGACGAATGGCTGACATGGATGCTGATTTGGTGATTGTGGGCGCTGGCCTGTTTGGTCTGACCGTGGCCCAGCAGGCGGTCGAGCACAGCGGAGCCCGGGTACGCATAATCGACGTGCGCGACCACATCGGCGGCAACGCCTACTCCTTCATGGATGAGGAGACGGGAGCCGAAATCCACAAGTACGGTGCCCACCTCTTCCACACCTCCAACCGCAAGGTCTGGGAGTACGTCAATCGCTTCACCGAATTCACCGACTACACCCACCGGGTCTACACCACCCATAAGGGCGAGGTCTACCCCCTGCCCATCAACCTGGGCACCATCAACCAGTTCTTCCACGCCCACTACACCCCCCAGCAGGCCCGGGAACTGATCCGGGAGCAGGCTGGCGAGCTGGCAGGGACCGACCCGAGCAACCTGAATGACCAAGGCATCTCTCTGATCGGCCGGCCCCTGTACGAGGCCTTCATCAAGAATTACACGGCCAAGCAATGGCAGACCGACCCCTCCCAGCTGCCCGCCTCCATCATCAAGCGGCTTCCGGTGCGGTTCAACTACGACAACCACTACTTCAAGGACACCTGGGAGGGACTGCCCAAGGACGGCTACACGGCCTGGTTCGAGCGGATGATCGACGACCCCCGCATCCAGGTGAGTCTGCAAACCGACTTCTTCGACAACTCCCAGCCCTGGAATCGGGATGCTCTGGTGGGACAGGTCCCCGTGGTCTACACCGGCCCGGTCGACCGCTACTTCGACTATCGTCTGGGCGAGCTCAAGTGGCGGACCGTGGACTTCAAGGAGCGCCGCTACGACGAGGACGACCACTTCGGTTGCCCGGTCATGAACTTCTCCGATCCTGACGTGCCCTATACCCGCGCCATCGAGTTCAAGAACTTCAACCCCGAACGCTACGACCGGCAGAACCATGAGCGCACCGTGGTCTGGGAGGAATACAGCCGCTTCGCCGGCAAGGGCGACGAGCCCTACTACCCCATCAACACCAGCGACGACCGGGCCCTCTATACCCAGTACAAGCAGCTGGCGGCCCAACAGCCGAAGGTGGTCTTTGGCGGCCGCCTGGGCACCTACGCCTACTATGACATGCACCAGGTCATCAACTCGGCCCTGGATGCCTGGGACAAGCGGATCGCTCCCCTGGTGGGCCACAACCAGGACTGAAGCCGGAATCAGATCCCTATCGTCCCGTCAGAGGCAATCCTTGGAGGGAGCATGAGACCGAAGAGTCCAGCATCAGACGAAGTCGGCTGATCCGAAGCTCCTATTCCAATCCGAATATAAGAAGGCCGACCACTCACGAAAGTGGCCGGCCTTCTTTAGACCAAGCATCTGCCGTTCATGCCTCCAAGACAACCCTTCAAACAGGCGCCTCAGAAATCAATCAGGCAGCATTTGCAGGCTCAGGCGTGCCAGACGTCCTTGCCGTTCTCCTTGGCGGCCTTGACATCGGCATCCAGGGCGCTCTCGTCGCCCTCCACCTTGCCGGCGATGTAATCCTCGACCAGCTGACGGGCCTCGTTGTCCTCATGCTGGACAGCGGGGGACTTCATGAAGTAGGAGCTGGGTGCCAGCACCGGACCCGCCAGATGGCGGTCCAGAGCAATCTTGGCGGCGCGCAGGGCATCGATGACGATGCCGGCCGAGTTGGGCGAATCCCAGACCTCCAGCTTGTACTCCAGATTCAGCGGGACGTCACCGAAGGTGGTGCCCTCCAGACGCACGAAGGCGAACTTGCGGTCATCCAGCCAGGCCACGTAGTCGGAAGGACCGATGTGGACGTTGTGGGGATCCATGTCGTGAGGGACGATGGAGGTGACTGCACGGGTCTTGGAAACCTTCTTGGACTCCAGGCGAGTGCGCTGCAGCATGTTCATGAAGTCCATGTTGCCGCCCACGTTCAGCTGATAGGTGCGGTCCAGGCGCACGCCGCGGTCCTCGAAGAGGCGGGCCATGACCCTGTGGGTGATGGTGGCGCCAACCTGGCTCTTGATGTCATCACCCACGATGGGCAGACCGGCATCGCGGAACTTCTGGGCCCACTCGGGGTCGGAGGCGATGAAGACAGGCAGGCAGTTGACGAAGGCGCAACCGGCCTCGATGGCGGCGGTGGCGTAGGCCTTGTCAGCCTGTTCAGAGCCGACGGGCAGGTAGGAGACCAGCACATCGACCTTCTTGTCGCGCAGGACCTGGGCCACATCCACGGGCTCGGCATCCGACTCGGTGATCATCTTCTTGTAGTACTCGCCCAGCCCGTCGCCGGTCGGCCCGCGCAGGACCTCCACGCCCTTGTTGGGGACGTCGCAGAACTTGTAGGTGTTGTTTTGCGAGGCGAAGATGGCCTCGCTCAGGTCCTTGCCGACCTTGAGTGAATCCACATCGAAGGCGGTCACGAACTCCACGTCACGAATGCGGTAGCCGCCGAAATTGGCGTGCATGATGCCCGGGATCTTGTCATCATCCTTGGCGTCCTTATAATATTCGACTCCCTGTACCAGCGAGGAAGCGCAGTTGCCCACGCCCGCTATAGCTACACGGATGCTCATACAAACTCCTCTGATTTACTGAGTTATTCCAACCTAAGCATACCTTCTCCCTGTAGATAGGATGGTGGAATGGGCAGTACAGACCGCCAAGGATGGCGCAAACGTACGAAAATGATGAACGTTCAGCCTTAGGTCGAACAGTTTTCAGCCCCGCCGGTTAGCGTGGTTGGCATGGCCAATCAGACTCGTTCAGTCAGTTCGACCTCGCCCACACGCAGGACCCGGTCCGAAGCGCGCGGCAGCAGGAATCGTGCCGACAGGCTCACCTCGCGGCATGCCGACCGGAATCCCCGGGGCGGCGGACCACGTCGCAGACGGCCCCACAAGTCGCATCGCGTGCTTAAGTGGACCCTGGCCCTGCTGGGACTGGTGCTGGTCGCCGGGGCGGCGGCCTTCGCATACCTGTATCTGACCACTGAAATCATCCCGCCTGAGAAGCAGGCCCTGGCACAGAAGACCACGGTCTACTATGCGGACGGCACCACCCCCATCGGAACCTATGCCAACCAGAACCGGGAGATCATCGACTGCTCGGTCCTGCCCAAGTATGTGGGCAACGCGGTCGTCGCCTCGGAGAACCGCACCTTCTACAAGGACAACGGCATCGACCTGAAAGGCATCAGCCGAGCGCTCTTCAACAACGTGACCAAAGGCACCCGTCAGGGCGGATCCACCATCACCCAGCAGTATGCCGAGCGCTACTATCTGGGCGAGACCACCACCTACAAGGGCAAGCTGCGCGAGGCCATTCTCTCCTTGAAGATTTCCAGGACAGAGGATAAGGACACCGTCCTGTGCAACTACCTGAACACCATCTACTTCGGCCGTGGCGCTTACGGGATCCAGGCCGCCGCGCAAAACTACTTCGGTAAGGACGCCAAGGACCTGACCATGCCTGAGTCGGCCATGCTGGCTGGCATCATCCCCGCCCCTGCCTCCTGGGATCCGGCAGTCAACCCCAAGCAGGCCGAGTCGCGCTTCCACCGCGTGCTGGCCATCATGGAGGAGGACCACTACATCAGTCATCAGGACAGGGTCAGCGCCCAAATGCCGCAGACCATCAAATACATGCCGCAGAACGTCTACCAGGGACCCAACGGCTACCTGCTACGCATGGTCCGCAATGAGCTGTCCTCCGGCAAAAAGGCCCCCTTCACAGCGGACGACCTGGATACAGGCGGCTACCGGATCATCACCACCATCCAAAAGGACAAACAGGATCTGATGTTCCAAGTGGCCAGTCCGTCCACAGGAAACAAGCATCTGCCGCCCACTCTGCAAATCGGGGGGCTCTCGGTCGACCCCAAGACCGGGGCCATCATCTCCCTGTACGCCGGTGACGACTACCTGACACACCAGCTCAACAACGTGGACCAGGCGACCTTCCAGGTGGGTTCGACCATGAAGGCCTACACACTCCTGGGCGCCATCCAGGACGGGGTCAGCCTGAACACGGTCTTCAACGGCAATTCACCGCGTACCTTCTCCAGCGTGGGCAAGTCCGTCGCCAACGCCGGTAATGTCAGCTACGGGTACATCAACCTCTACTCGGCATTCGCCAATTCGGTCAACACGGTCTTCATGGACTTGGGCGAGCACGTGACCTCACACAAGATTGCCCAGGTGGCCCACACAGCCGGTATCACCGGGAAAATCGACGACACGACCACCTTCGACACCCTGGGTGTGGACGCTCTCTCGGTCTATGACGTGACCCAGGGTTACGCCACTCTGGCCAACGGGGGGCAACGACCCAAACTGCACCTGGTCGCTCAGGTCAAGGACGCCAAGGATCAGGAGCTCTACACGGCCGCAATCCAGTCGGATCAGGTCTTCAACGCCGATCAGGTGGCTCTGCTGCAGAAGGCCATGACCACCACGGTCCAGCGTGGCACTGCGTCCTATGCCCGTTCCCTGGGGCGGCCCATCGCCGGCAAGACCGGCACGGCCAATGACCAGACCGCCATCTCCTTCATCGGATTCACCCCCTCGCTCCTGACCACCTTCGCCGTCTGGAACCAGGGGCAGGACGGCGGGGCCCTGAAGGTGCCGGATCGCTATCACGACGACTTCTATGCGGTCCAGCTCTTCACCCAATACATGAAGTCGGCCCTGGGCAACAGTCCGGTGGAGCGTTTCCCGGATGCAGAGGACCACGGCAAGGTCGGTGGCCCGGAAGGCAATTGGGGCACCGGATCCAGGCAGAGCAGCTCGTCCACGCGCAACCGTGAATACTCATACGCCCCCCAGCAGCGCTCCCAGCGCCAGAACTCCGAGCAGGGGCAGTCCGGATCCGGCAGTGGTTCAGGCGCTGGCGCTGGAGGTGGAACGGAGAACGAAGACAACAGCGGCAGCAATGAGGGCGGCAACGAAGGCAGCACTCAGGGCAACTCAGGGACCGAGTCAACCCAGGAGTAAACCAGCCAGCGGTATACCAGTTCAGACAATGTGGTCCGACCCGGGCGTAGCTGTGCGTCCGGATCGGACCTGAATGACGGGTATTGGATTTTCTGGCCCTCAGCCGCGCTGGAAGCGGTTGAGCGCCGAGATGATGGCCTTGAGGGAGCTGGTGGAGATGGACGAGTCGATGCCCACACCCCAGATCACCCGGGACCTGGCCGGTTCGCCCACCTGGCATTCCACGTAGGAAGCCGCCAGAGCATCCGTGCCGGCGGTCATGGCGTGCTCGGCGTAATCCAGGACCGAGACGGTCTGATCCAGGGACTTGAGTGCATCCAGGAAGGCCGCAATAGGACCGTTCCCATGTCCCTGAACACGACGACGCTCCTCGGGATCGCCCGGGGCAAGCCCCCGATCCAGCAGGGTGGCATCGAGAACAGTGTCGGAACCGTCCTCGCCGGAGGTGACTGCCACATTCAGCAGCTTGAAGCGGCCCCACTGCTGCAGGGTCTCGTCGCGCTGGTCGGCCATGGACTCGCCGCCGACCACGCTCCCGCCGGCCTCCACGGGCAGGTACTCGTCCTTGAAGAGCCGCCAGATGTCGGCATCCTTGACCTCGCGCTTGGTCCTGTCAGCATAGCTTTGGACCAACCGCTCGAACTCCACCTGGAGGCGCTTGGGCAGATCCAGATGATGGTTGGCCTTGAGCAGGTAGGCCATGCCGCCCTTGCCCGACTGGGAGTTGACCCGGATGATGGCCTCGTAGTTGCCGCCCACATCCTTGGGATCGATGGGCAGGTAGGGCACCAGCCAGAGGAAGTCGTCGGGGTTGGCGTTGGCGCGCAGGGCCGCCTGCTGCCGGGCATCCAGGCCCTTCTTGATGGCATCCTGGTGAGAGCCGGAGAAGGCTGTGAAGACGAAGTTGCCGACGTAGGGGTGCCGCTCGGAGACGGCGATCTGATTACAGTACTCCACCGTCCGACGAATGCCGGGCATGTCGGAGAAGTCCAGCTGGGGGTCGATCCCCTGGACCAGCATGTTCAGCCCCACTGTGCAAATGTCGACGTTGCCGGTGCGCTCGCCATTGCCCAGCAGACAGCCCTCCACCCGGTCGGCCCCGGCCAGCAGGCTGAGCTCGGTGGCGGCCACAGCCATGCCCTCGTCGTTATGGGGGTGCAGGGAGAGCACCACCGCATCCCGGTCCCTGAGGTTGGTGGATATGTACTCCACCTCGTCGGCGAAGACATTGGGGGTGGTCATCTCCACGGTGTTGGGCAGATTGATGATCATGGGGTGCTCCGGCGTGGGCCGGATCACGTCGATGACCGCGTTGCAGACCTCCAGGGAATACTCGGGCTCTGCGCCGGAGAAGGACTCGGGCGAATACTCATAGGAAAGATCAGTGCCCCCGGCATCAGCCTCCAGGGAGCGGCAGAGTTCGGCGGCATCGGTGGCCAGCTTCTTGATCCCGGCCTTGTCCTTGTGGAAGACGACCTCCCGCTGCAGGACCGAGACCGAGTTGTAGAAGTGGACCACGGCCCGCTTGGCCCCACGCAGGGCTTCATAGGTGCGGCGAATCAGGTGCTCGCGGGCCTGGGTCAGGACCACGATGGTCACGTCGTCGGGAATCAGCTCGCGCTCTATCAGCAAGCGGATGAAGTCGTAATCGGTCTCGGAGGCCGAGGGGAAGCCCACTTCGATCTCCTTGAAGCCCATGGAGATCAGCAGATTCCAGAATCGCAGCTTACGCTCGGAATCCATGGGGTCGACCAGGGCCTGGTTGCCGTCGCGAAGATCGACCGAACACCAACGGGGCGCCCGCTTCAGGGTCTTGCCCGGCCAGGTGCGCTGCGGGTAGTCAAAGGGGACCTGCTTGTTGTAGGCCACATATTTGTTGTAGGGCATAGCGCTGGGCTTCTGCGGCGAACCCACGAACCTGGGGGGAGGCAGCAGCAGGTCGTTGTTCCCTCCATTGGACGCCGCGGCCTGGGCCGCAAGATCAAACACGGATGCACGATCCTGATCCATCTCTCCTCCTTCTTTCGTTCGTCGGAAACCACAATGTCACCCGGCCATGGGTGTTCGGGCAGACCAAAACCGTACCGGGGGTGCCATTATTTTACCGGAGGAGAGCCGGGACATGCAGTCCGGGTCCGCATTCCGACGCAGGGGAAGGCGAGCGCACAGAGCCTGGCATAATTCGCAAGGTTGCCAAGGGTGCGAACACTACACAATGCAAGCACTGACAGAGTGCTCACTGCATAGGATTCATAAGATTCGGTAGAAAAGATTCACTGGAAGAGGGAGACGCCGCGACGGCCCTCGCAGTAAGCGTTGCCCAGCCAGGTGTGGCGCGAGTTGGGCCAGACCGAACCCAGACGGGGTGCGTTCTGGCTCATCCAGATGCTGGGCACGCGCCCATCGGCGCTGTGGGAACCCAGCAGGTTGAAGCCGTTCTTGACCGCCAGCCAGTCGGGATGCTGGGTGGCGATGGCCAGACCCTCCTCCAAGGTCAGGGGAAGACGATCATCGGAGTCGATCAGCTTGCGGGCCACATCAGGCTCGCGGTTGGTGTAGCAGGTACCGGTATGTGGCTCCAGGACGAGGTAGAAGGGCCCCTCCGGCGGCTCGAACCCGTTCTGGGGCAGGAAGCTGGCGATGTCACGCGGCGGCATAGTGGTAAAGCCGGCCATGCGATTGATGCTGGTCCGGGCGATCAGCGACTCAGGTGAGACCAGCTCCCTGGTAGGGATGAGCAGGATCTGCTCGCCCAGCTCAGTGGACTCCAGCGCGGAGATCAGGGGCTGGGCCAAGGCTCTGAACGCGGCGGCACTGATGTCCGCCACATCCGGATAGCCCAGGGCCACGATCCGATCCAGTTGCCGCTGCACTTCTTGGGAAGATCTGGTCATGGTCTCCAGTCTAATTCGAATCCGCCGTGACAAGCATCTGCGCTGGCGTCACCCGCATGCCGGGGCGAGACATCGCATTTAGATTCAATGCTGGCCGTACACGTGCTGGTAGCGGTCGTTCAGACTGGCCACGTCCTCGTCGGACAGGGGCACGGGCGTACCAATCTGCTCAGCGGCCCATACCGTACGCGCCACCTCCTCCGTCATCGCCGCCGCCTTCACCGCTGCTTCGGCATCCGCCCCGACCGTGAAGGGGCCGTGATTGCGCATGAGCACTGCAGGGCAGCCCGGATGCTCCGCCAGGGTCTCGACCACCCCACGACCTATCTGGTCCGAACCGATCAAGGCGAAGGGACCCACCGGCACCGGACCGCCGAACTCATCACCCATCATTGTCAATACACATGGAATTGACCGGCCCACTGCAGCGAAGGCCGTCGCAAAGGTCGAATGCGTGTGCACCACGCCAAACACTTCAGGCATGTGTCGGTAAATGTAAGCGTGCGAAAACACATCCGAGGAGGGGGCGGCAGATCCATCCACCACATGCCCCTCCAGATCCGTGACCACCATTGATTCCGGAGTCAACTGCTCATAGCGCACCCCGGATGGCTTGATCACCAGCAAGTCGGCTGAATGCAGACGCTGTGAGACATTCCCCGCCGTCCACACCACCAGCCCCCACTTGATCAACTGCTCATGCAGGGCAGCAACATGCTCACGGACCAGACCTACTTCGACACGTACCTCGTCAGGGAAATCAGCCAAGGACGTCATTAGAACCACCACCATTTCCAATATGGGGCCGACCCTCCCTGCGAAAAGCCGGCCCGGTTTGCTTACCTGCGCGTGCAGACCTTGCTGTCCATCCTCACAGGCTTTCCAGATCCCTGCCCTTGGTCTCCTGGGCAAAGAGGTATACGACGGCGCCGATGACCAGGCAGACACCGAAGAAGGTGAATGCCGTGGTGACAACGCCGATGTTGATGTGCTGGGAGACATAGTCGCCGCCCACCAGGAGCCCCATGAATATAGGACCTACAATCTTGGCCGTAGCGCCGATGCCGTATCCCAGCCCCAGCCCGGTGGAGCGGACATCGTTGGGGAACTGCTCGCCGCCGAAGGCGTTGAGAATGCCGAAAACACCGTCAGCGAAAGTCATTATGACCAGGACGGCGATGTAGAACTGCCAGCCGGAATTATGGAAGAAGGCTGCATAGAAGCATCCCAAGGCCCCGATGATGCCGAAGGAGAACATGGTCCAGCGCCGGCCGATGATGTCAGCCAGCCAGGCAGAACCGAATCTGCCTATGCAGTCGGCCACGGAGACGCCCATGAACAGGTAGGCCACCATCTGCGTTGAAAAACCGAAGGCATCCTTCATCAGCGTCTGCCCCCAGGATTGGATGGCGAAGGAACCCAGAATGAAGCAGAAGGACCCGACGGAAATGATGACCAGCGGCTTGAGATGCTTGGACAAGAGCAGACGATAGCTGGCCTTCTGCTCCTGCTCGACCTTGGGCAAGGCACCGACCTGGTCCGCGGGAAGCTCCAGGGCCCAAGCCAAGGCCTTGCGGGCATCATCGTCACGTCCCACGCTCTGGTAGAAACGGGGGGACTCAGGCACGGTTGCCAGCCAGAAGAGAAGGAGGACGGGGATAACGCCCAGTGCCACCAGCACGCGCCAATTGTCGCCAATCAGGCTCTGCGAGACGGATCCCAGGAGCAGACCCAAAGGGATGAAGACCGAAGCCAGGCCGGAGAGCATGCCGCGCTGCCTGGCCGGCACGAACTCCTGGACGTAGGGGATGGAGACGATGTTAAGGCCGCCTACGCCGATGCCCACACCGATGCGCAGGATGGCCAGCAGGATCCAGGCACCGTCAGGCAGGAAGACCGACAGGGCCGTGAAGACCACGAAGCAGAGAACACACCACTGGAAGGCATGCTTACGGCCGAAACGATCGGCCAGACGCCCCCAGAGGATGGAACCGATGACCGTGCCCAGCCCGGAACAGGCCAGGATAATGCCAGCGGAGACCCCGGTCAGATGCCAGGCCGAAGTCAGAAGGGAGACCACGAAACCAATCAGGAACATATCGAAGAATTCGGATATATTGCCGGCTATGGCCAGGCCGATGATGCTTTTCTGATGTCCGGTCAGGGGACGAGAGTCTATCTGCTCGTAAGCGGTCAGTGCCTCCCCGGCCTGTGTGACATGTGTATCACTCATAATGGGTTGCTTTTCTTTCTCGGATGATCATAATGATGGCGGCCCGACCCCCGGTATGGGTCTGACCTGAGGATCCAGGCCGCCTTCTCCGTTTTTGGAGAATGCTGCGGCGAGCCTGGATCGTAAAGGAATGGTCAGCGATTGATGTCCCCGCCCAGCGGAATATCCAGTTCCTGAGCGCGGATACGGGTCAGATCGCCCATATGTGTCAGGGCATACTCGGCGGCCCGCTGTCCCCATCTGACACCGCACTCCACATCATCGGAGAGGAAGCCATGGAGGGTGGCGGCCACGAAGGAATCCCCGGCGCCGGGACGATCCACCACCGGAACCGTGGTGGTGACGTATTTCTTGATTCCTTTGGAGGTCCTCAGGTAAGGACCATCCAGGTGATTGGTGGAAACAATGTACTCATTGCCGAAGCGCTGGTAGAGCTGCTCACAGACCTCCTCGCCGGTCCCCTCGATTCCGAAGACGCTTTTGGCATCCTTGATGGAGCAGAAGAGAATGCGGGCCTTGTGAGCAATGGGCTCCAGAACCCTTCTGGCCTGGTCTCCGGTCCAGAGCTTGCTGCGGAAGTTCACGTCAAGGGCGATGTCGATCCCCCGCTTTTCTGCCTGTTCGGCTGCGTAGGTCACCACCTGGGCCGTGGTATCGGTCAGAGCCGCCGTAATGCCGGTCAGAAAGAGCAGGCGGGTGTCCAGCATCCGGTCCCAGTCGTAATCCTCGATCCCCGTCGATCTGAAGGGGGTGTACTCGCGGTCGTAGATGACGTTGGCCGGCATGGGGGGCTCGCCGGGCTCCATGAAGTAGAGGGCGATTCGGCTGGCCGGTTTGCGGACCATGGTGCTCAGATCAACGCCCACGGACCTGTACTCGCTGAGGACGTATTCGCCCAAAACCCCCTCCGGCAGCGAAGAGGTCCACAGGGTCTTGCGCTGAAGCTGAGCCAGAACTCCAGCCACATTGGCCTCGGAACAGGCTGGGTTCATCAGGACCGACCGGGCGTTCATCAGCCGCTCACCCCTCCTGACCGTGAGCCTGATCTGCCCCTCCCCAATGGTCGAAAGGTCATATGCATGTTCTGCCATCACTTGCTCCTTGTCTACACGGTCGTTTTTCCAGCATGGACCACGACGTCCACTTCAGTGCGTATTACGACCTGTCACATTCAAACTCGCACCGATCGGGTCGACCCTCCAAGGACGACCGCTGGCATCATAGCCTCCCTGCTGATGCCAAGGGGTGGAGGACCGGCACAACCACCCCCGAGTCGGCAACCGTGGCGGCTGCCGACCTTTGCCTCACTCTCTGGGGTCGAGCACTTCCATGCCGGCCCCGCGCAACCAGGTTTCCACTTTCTTCCTTGCATTCATGACGATCTGATCGGCCTGGTCCGAATCGTCGTTCCACATCTCCAGCATGATCCGCCCCGACCAGGACTGCCGGGCCAGCTCGGCGAAAGCCGTGGGAAAATCGGCACAGCCCTCGCCCATGATGATGCGACGCGGCTGCCCCGGGAGCACATCCTTGACGTGGATGGCCAGCATTCTGCCAGCTCCAGCCCTGAGCTCAGCCACGGCATCCAGCTCCTGCTCGTAAAGGTTGCCGATATCCGGGTACATGCTCAGCCATGAGGACCCGATCTGATCGCAGATGGACAGACCCTTGGTGATGGAGGTGATGTCATTGCCGTCCACATTCTCTATGCCCAGCATGACACCCGCCTGAGCAGCATACTCAGCAGCCCTGGCCAGAACCTCCACATACCTGGCGCGTTGGTCGAGATCAGGGTCTTCGTAGTAGGCGTAGTAACCGGCTACCTGGATCAGGGGAATGCCCGCCTCATGAGCCAGATCAACCGCCTTGTGGAAGATGTCATAGGCCTGACGGCGGATAGCCGGATCGGCCGAGCCGGGGCCGACCTTGCGGTGGCAACTCAGGCAGATTCCTCCGACCTGGACGCCCTGGCGGTCAGCGGCCTGGCGGAATGCGGAAGCCTGGGCAGCCGTCCAGTCCAGACGAGCCATCCGCTTGTCGCTTTCGTCAATGGACAGATCCATGAAGGTGAACCCATCGGCCGCGACATGGGACATGAATGCATCCCAGTCATCCGGCTCGGCGGGGGACTTCAGGGCCTTCTCATAGATGCCCAGGGTGACGCTGCCACTCATTGCGGCCACACCCTGCCGATGGTCTCACGGAGTTCAGTGGCGGCGGCAAGGGGGTCATCAGCCTTGACGATGCCGCGGCCCGAGATTACCACTCCGACGGGAACTCCTTGGAAGAAAGGCAGATCCTTGGCCGTGACCCCGCCGGTCACAGTGACCTTGAAGCCCATCTGATGCAGCTGACGGATGCGTTCCTTGTCGTCCTCCCCCCAGGTCAGTTTGCCGGCCGCTTCCGCATCGCGAGAACGGTGGACGATGACCTGGGTGGCTCCAAGTCGCCGCCATTCGCGCGCCTGTTCGGGATCGTAGGTCTCCCCAAGCTCAATCTGGACCTCGCCGCCAAACTCCTGAGCCACCTTCACCACCTGCTCGACCGTGGTCATGGTGGCTCCGGCAACCACTGAGACCCAGCTGGCGCCCGCCTCGAAGCAGGCGCGGGAGATGACCGCTCCAGCCTCGGCGATCCTGACATCCGCCAGGATGGTCTTATTGGGATAGAGGGCACGAATCTCGCGCACGGCCCTGAGTCCTTCGGCGATGATCAGGACGGTTCCGCACTCGATGACATCGACCTGGCTGATAGCCGCGTTCAGAGGTCTCAGGGCCGATGGCATATCAAAGGTGTCCAGAGCGATCTGGAGCTGGGGACGTTCCAGGGTCTTGTCTGCTGCCATTGCGCTCAGGCCTCCTTACGGAAGGAGAAGAAGTTGTGGGCATTGCGAATGAGCAGCTTGTCCACATAATCGGGATCAAAGCCTTCGGCAATCATGCGGGGGCCGTCCACTGCCGGGTTGTAATCCACGCCGCTCACAGAGCCGTAGACCTTCTGGTAGGAGCGCTTGCCGGAGTCCGTACCCAGGAGGATACGGTCCTCATAGCCGTCTTTCTTGAAAGCCTTGAGCTCCATCATCCTGTTGGAATCGGGCTGATACTTGATCCTGTTGGTGCCGTCGATCTCCAGATAGACGCCCAGGTCCAGGATCTCCTCCAGGTAGTAGACATCAGCGTTGCGCTGGATGTGGCCGATGGCGATCTGGTCGGCCGGGACCCCCAGTCCGATCAGGGTCTGGGCTTGTTCCAGACCACAGGTTCCATAAGTGGTGTGCGTGTTGATGGGAGCGCCGGTTTCGATGGCCGCCTTGGCGGCAGCCTCCATGCACTTGTGTTCGAAGGGTGTGATCTCTCCGTAAGCAGTGCCGATCTTGATGACGCCTGCCTTATAAGGGCTGCGATCTACCAGAGGACCGGTGTAATCGTTGCGGTCAATGCCCTCGCGGATATCGGCGATGACCAGGTCGGCGATCTGATCCACGCTGTAGCGGTTGATCCAGTGGGACTGGGTCTCCAGGTAGACATGCTCACGGTGGAAGCCGGTGGCTCCGATGATCTGCAGGTTCTCCACTGAGCGGGCCACCTCGGCCAGCTTCTCGATGTCACGACCACAGTTGATGGGGCACATATCCACCACGGTGCCGCCCTGCTTGCTCCAGTTCAGCGAGGCCTTGGCGAAATAGCCGGCCTCGGTCTCCGCCTTCTCGACTGAATCCAGTTGATGGTCCTTGTCCAAGTAGACCTCACCGGCCCCCACCCGGATCAGATGATCGTGGCTGTTGACTACGCCAAGCGTGCTCGGATCGACATCACCCAGAATGGTTCGTGCGAATGCCATGTGAACTCCTTTGTTGTTTGTGCTCTGCGATTTCGCGGCACCGGTCATCAGGCTTTCCCTTCCGGTGCCCCTGACAGGAAAAAGACTATGTGAGCCATCGGAGAACAACAAGGATATTGATGAACATATGTACTTTAACTGTGGCTTTAATTTTCTATATATTCCATTGTCACCATTAAAAAAGGCATTCTTTAGACCAATCAGAGCAGTTAGACCGTTTGTTACAGATTTTGATAACATGTACATATGTTCAGCGATTTACAGATGATGACCACTTCCGATGCCCGCAAGCGGGTCCAGCTGCTTCTTCGCGTAGCCCGCATGTATTACCAGGATCACATGCTGCAGTCCCAGATCGCCACGGCGACAGGCTATTCCCGTCCCTCCGTCTCCCGAATGCTGAAAGAGGCCCAAGACCGAGGACTGGTGAAGATCTCCATTGAAGATCCGTTAGAGCGGCTTGAAGACCTGGAGTCCAGGCTGATCCGACAATTCAACCTCCGTTGCGCCCGGGTCTCGGAGCCACCGCAAGGATGCACCGGATATGACGTTGTGCCCCGAAGCGCAGCATCTCTCCTGGTTGAGCAGACCAGGCCCGACTCTTTGATAACCGTCTCCAATGGCAACGCAGTCGCCTACACGGTTCGAGAAGTTCCTCTGCAAAACTGGGCAAAGTCCAAGGTCGTGCAGATGATCGGTTCCCTGTCGCCAACCAATCCCATGACGGATTCCCCCGAGATATGCCGCATGCTGGCCCAACGACTGGGTGGCAGCTATTCCACGCTGCCGGTGCCCATGATCCTTTCCTCGAAACCCGTGGCTGAAGCCATGCGCAAAGAACGCCAGATCGCCGACACCCTGACTCTGGGCGGACATGCCGACGTTGCGGTGGTGGGAGTGGGGTCGGTCAAGGAGGGAAGGTCAGGACACATTTTCAAAGACTACGAGAACGCGGTTTTCATCAAGGAGGTGACCGAGCTCAAGGCTGTGGGACACATCTGCGGGCACCACATCGATGCCCAGGGTCGCCACATCCGAACCAGCCTGTGTGAACGCACTATATCGATTGAATTCGAACGCCTGAAGCGGATCCCTCTGGTCATAGGCGTGGCCTGGGGGCCGCAAAAAGTCGCCAGCATCCTCGCCTGTCTGCGGGCCGGGCTTATCTCTGCACTGGCAACCGACCGTGACACGGCCGAGGGGATACTCGAGCTGGATCAACGGCAGAGGAGCGCAGGCAGAAAAGCCTCACAAGCCTCGAGCCGAGCAGAAGCCAGGCAGGGGTGACCCTACATGAAAGCCATCGGGCAGACGGAGCCTGACAGAGCCGATCAGTGCATGCTCCAGGGGCAACACAGGATGTTTGGGTCATGCCACACAATCAGCCCAGAGGCACAATCAGATCCTGTCGGCGAAGTGCTTACGGACGATCAGCTCGGCGATCTGCACTGCGTTGAGGGCCGCCCCCTTGCGCAGGTTGTCGTTGGCCACGAACATGGACAATCCCCTCTTGCCTTCCACGGCCTGGTCCTGGCGGATGCGGCCCACGAAGCTGGGGTCCTTGCCGGCTGCGTCCAGAGGAGTGGGTATTTCCGCCAGACTTACTCCGGGGGCCTCGGACAGCAGGTCGCGGGCCTGGTCGGGGGTGACATCGTGCTCGAACTCGGCATTGATGCTCATGCCGTGGGCTGTGAAGACCCCTACCCGCACACAGGTGCAGGAGGCGGCCAGATCGGGCAGGTGCAGGATCTTGCGGCTCTCATTGCGCAGCTTCTGCTCCTCGTCGGTCTCCCCGCTGCCGTCATCGACCAAGTCTCCTATAAAAGGAACGGCGTTGAAGGCGATGGTGCGCACCACTTTGGTGGGCGGGGGGAACTCGATGGCCGATCCGTCAAAGACCAGCCGGTCAGCACCTTGCTCCACAGCCGTTTTGGCTTCGTCGCGCAGCTGGAGGACGCCGGCACGACCAGCCCCCGACACAGCCTGGTAGGAGGAGACGATCAGGCGGCGCAGACCGTATGCCTTGGCCAGGGGGCTCAGCACCGGCATGCAGGCCATGGTGGTGCAGTTGGGATTGGCCACGATCCGCCTGGGGATAAGGTCCAGGTCCTCGGGGTTGACCTCAGACACCACCAGGGGGACCTGGGGATCCATCCGCCAATGGGAGGAGTTGTCGACCACGTAGGCTCCGGCCTCAGCGAAACGAGGAGCCCAGGTTCCTGAGGTCGAACCGCCGGCGGAGAAGATGGCCAGATCAATCCCGCTCAGGTCGGCCTGCTCCACATCCTCGACCGTGATGGTCCTGTCACGCCAGCGCAGCTGCTCTCCGGCAGACCGGGAGGAGGCCATGAATCGCAGGTCGGCCACCGGGAAGTCCCGTTCGTCCAGCATGCGGCGCATGACCATGCCTACCTGGCCAGTGGCGCCCAGAACGGCAACATTGATGCCTCGGCGACCGTTGTTCGCCAAATCAGCCTTATCAGTCATTGCTCTCTCCTCTCCGCTCAGCGACCCGTGCCGCCATAAACGACCGCCTCGACCTGATCGGCATCCAGATGGAAGGCCGTATGGATGGCCCGTACCGCCTCGTCCAGGTCCTGGATGGGCACCAAGGCGGAGATGCGGATCTCGGAGGTCGAAATCATGAGCACGTTGATATGCCGGTCGCTCAAGGCCCGGAAGAAGGTGGCGGTGATGCCCGAATGGGTCTTCATGCCCACCCCCACCAGGGTCACCTTGCCCACCTCTGGATTGATGTCGACCGATCGGAACCCCAGTTGCTCACGGGAGTCATCCAGCATGGGGACCACCTGATCAGCCTGGGCGGACGGCAGGGTGAAGGAGATGTCCACGGTTCCGGTGGCCGCCCCGGCCTGGACGATCATGTCAATGTTGATGCCGCCCTCGGCAAGGATGGTGAAGAGCCTCGCGGCCACGCCAGGTCGGTCGGGCACAGCCCGCAGGCTGACCTGGGTCTCGCTGCGGTCGTGGGCAACCCCTGAGATGATAGGTGACTCGGGGCCGTTCAGGTCCGGGAACAAGTCACCCATGGATTCGCCGTTGGTCATGACCTTCCTTCCGTCATATCCCGTTGCCTGTCGGTGTGTGCAGCGGGGCGATCCGGCAACTGGCCGGTCTCCAGATTGGGAATCTTGTCGACATCGACATCGTCGGGCATGATCAGCGTACCTGGACGATGGGAAAAGGAACTGCGCACATGGATGGGCATACGGAAGCGCTGGGCATACTCCACGCAGCGCAGGGCCAGCACCTTGGATCCGCCGGCCGCCATCTCAAGCATCTCCTCGTATGAGATACGAGCGATTCTGCGGGCGGTGGGCACAATACGCGGATCGGCGGTAAAGACGCCGTCCACATCGGTATAGATCTCGCAGACATCCGCCTTGAGTGCCACAGCCAGGGCCACAGCCGAGGTGTCCGAGCCGCCACGGCCCAGGGTGGTTGCATCGCCGTCGGCGTTGACCCCCTGGAAGCCTGCCACAATCCCCACTTCGCCTCGGTCCAAAGCCTTCATGACCCGCTGGGGTCGAACATGGCGGATATGGGCTGCGCCGTAGCGTGCATCAGTCATGAATCCCGCCTGCGAACCGGTGAAGGAATGAGCATGCTCGCCTTGTGCATGGATGCTCATGGCCAGCAGGCTCATGGAGATGCGCTCCCCCGCCGTCATGAGCATGTCCATCTCGCGGGCAGGAGGATTGGAATCCACATCCATGGCCTGATCGATCAGATCGTCAGTGGTGTCCCCCATGGCGGAAACCACCACTGCGATGTCATTACCAGCGCGCTTGGTATCAATGATGCGCTTGGCCACACGCTTGATGGAGTCCGAGTCCGCCACTGAGGACCCGCCATATTTCTGAACGATAAGTGCCACTGCTGTTCCATCCCGCGACGGTTAAGCCACTAGACCATCATCTGCAACATGTTGATTATATGGATTATACGAACGACACCGTTCTATCAGACCCTCTCCACCAACATGCGAAACAATAACTGCAGGCCTTACAGATCGCGACGGCCGGATATTGCCCGGCCGAGGGTGATCTCGTCAGCGTATTCCAGATCACTGCCGACAGGCAGACCGCTGGCCAGCCTGGTGACCCGCAGATCCAGCGGACCCAGCAGCCGTCCCAGGTAGGTGGTGGTGGCCTCACCTTCGATGTTGGGATCCAGGGCCAGCATGACCTCCTTGACCTGATCGGTGCCCAACCGCTTCAAGAGCTCGGGAATGCGCAGATCGCCCGGCCCGACGTTGGACATAGGGTCGATGGCCCCGCCCAGCACATGATATAGGCCCCGGTATTCTCCGGTACGTTCAATGCTCATGACGTCCTTGGGCTCCTCGACTACGCAAATAATGCTACGGTCACGTCGCGGATCCTGACAGATGGGACATGGGCTGGTCTCGCAAACATTGCCGCAAATCTCGCAAAACCGAACCTTCTCCTTGGCCGCGACGATGGCATCGGCCAGATCCTGAGCGCTGCGCCGATCGGCTCCCAGAATGTAGAAGGCGATGCGCTGTGCCCCCTTGGGACCAATGCCCGGCAGTTGGGCAAAGGCATCGATCAGCTCTTGAATGGCTCCATCATAGGTAGCAGCCATCATTCACCTCCCTGTCGCTGCGCCTGTTCCTGCCGGCGCTTTTGGACATTGATCGGATTCTGTGGGTCGTCAGCGGCAAAATCCTCCACCTTGGTCACATCAAACAATTTGGTCAGCTCATCCTGGTTCATGGCATTGTCCGCCCCGAGCCTGGCATCGTCCAAGGAATAGACATCGTCCTCGGGATCCACGGAAGGCCTCGAAATCTGGGAGGAGATTGAGGCAGACGACGCTCCATCCTGGCCAGAACCGCCAGAGGCTGAACTAGTGAAGCCTGCTGGCATCTTCCTGTCATCAGATCCGGATGTATCTGCCATTGCCTGAGGACCATCCGGGCCACCGACAGCATCGGAACTGTGCTCGTCGCTCTGCAGGTCCGGCGAAATTGATACGCCAGTCGCCATGGCCCCTTCATCGGAAACCGATTCGGTCCCCAATACCGGAGCCGGGGCTACACCCGAGGCGCTTTCCTGACCGGATGAATCAACCGACTTCGAAACTTCAAGCCCCTGATCCGAAGCTTCATGGCCCTGACTGTTGGAGGAATCTGCAGAGGCTGCGGCGCCGGTCCCGGAATCAGGCACAGCCCAAGGATCCGTGTCATCGCTCATGTCCGGCAGAGCTACCTTTTTGGGCTCATGGTCTTTCCGCCCATCGGATCCGTCGTTGCCCTCACCGGGCTGCCAAGTCTTTTGCGGCGCATGAGTCGCTGGCATGGGGTGGGCCCAGGGATCATCGTCCGGCAATACCGTTGAGGCTGTTGAACCAAAGCCTGCCGCCGGCAGCGGTTCCGGAGACGATTGGACCGGACCGCCGACCGGGTGGTGGGCGTCGTCGGAGTTCCCGTCGCCTGCCGCTTCCCCAGGGGTGGACCTTCCCTCCGACGCTGATGCCGATGTTCCGGTCTCACCCTGATGACCAGCCGAGGCCGTCATCTCCCTAGGGGCATGCCCCTGCTCCGTGGCTGCATGAGGCATGACCGCCGCTCCAAGGTTCATGGTGGCCAAGCCGGCCCGCGCCAGAGCCACTTCCTTCTTGACCTCTGCCCGACGCTGCGGAGACATCCTGTTGACGGATTCTACCGTCTCGCCGTTGGCAGCCGTCCCCGATGGGGCGATCATGGTGTTCTGTCCAAACTCCTGGCGAGCGCGGACCATGACGATACGCGGAACTTTGGTCTCCCCGTCAACCGACTGCGCAGCCACGGCCATGGCGAAGGCATGCTGGCTGAGTGGACGGTCGAAGGTCATAGACAGTCGCTTGCGACCGGAGGGGTCTGCTTGCATGGCCACAGTAGGCACCCGGTCCCGCACCACATACTGGCGTACCTCGTCCGGCAGGGCAGCCACCAGGGCATCCCAACGCTTATCCAGTTCCGTACCGGTCGGCACCTCGTTTGTCTGCCCTTGCGTAGCCTCCCGTTGGGCTGACCGAGGCTGTCCAACAGACCGGTCGGGCCGGACAGGATTGGGTGATCCGGTCTGCCCCGTCGGCTGTCGAGTCGCCGAGGAGGGGACTTCCTTGTGCTCGGGTTGGGCAGAGCCTGAACCGGAATGGGTGGGCTGTCCTTCGCCCTCTTGCTGCCCTTGAGCAGAGGAATTGGAATGGGAACCTGCCATGTTCTGCGGCCCGGCAAATGTAGCGGGTGCTGCGGCAGACGGCGAGCCTGCCCTGTCAGGCTGTTTGGGGCGTTCAGCCCCGTCAGCACGACCAGATTGGGATGCTCTGGACGGCCGACCGTTCTGCTGAGACCTGTTAGCACCAATGAACCCACCACGGGCGGGCGACGTGGCTGCACCAGTGTTGGAAGCTGCCGCTTCAGCCGGTGCCTGCTCCATAGGTTCGCAACCAATTGCCAGCAGCCTGGCGGCCAGCAGCTCCAAGCGCATCCTGGGCGAGGTGGCCCCGTTCATTCCCGCCAGAGCATCATTGATGATGTCGGCCATTCTGGTCAGGGCCTGCAGATCCAAAGCATTCGCCTGACGATGCAGATCGGCCACCTGGTCGTCGTCAGCATCCTCGCTAAGCACGCTTTCAGCCCGTTCTCCAGCCAGTTTGAGAACCAGCAGGTCGCGGACATGGGCCAGCAGATCCTCAACGAAGCGCTGGGGCTCGAACCCGCCGACGACCACCTTTTGAATGACCCCGTAGAGGCCAGCTCCATCGTGGGCGATCAGCGCGTCCACAGCTTCGCCGATCAGCTCGGCAGGAGTGAACCCCAGCAGAGATACGGCCGCATCATAGGTGATGGTGTGCTCGTCAGCGCCTACCATGAGCTGATCCAGCACGGAAAGGGTGTCACGCACCGATCCGCCTCCGGCCCGCATAGCCAGCTTGAGTACACCGGGCTCGGCCTTAATGCCCTCCTTATCGCAAATGCCCTCCAAGTAAGGCCCCATGACTTCCTGAGGCACCAGACGGAAGGGGTAATGGTGGGTACGGGAGCGGATGGTGCCGATCACCTTGTCCGGCTCTGTGGTGGCGAAGATGAACATGACGTGTTCCGGCGGCTCCTCGACGATCTTCAGAAGGGCATTGAATCCTTGCTGGGTGACCATATGAGCCTCGTCCAGAATGAAGATCTTGTAGCGGTCACGCACAGGGGCGAAGCCTGCTCGCTCCCTGAGTTCCCTTGCATCGTCAACGCCATTGTGGCTGGCGGCGTCAATCTCCACCACATCGATGGAACCAGGGCCTCCTGTGGCCAGATCCCTGCAGCTGTCGCATACGCCGCAGGGATGGCTGGTCGGCCCCTTGGCGCAGTTGACGCAGCGGGCAAAAATCCTGGCACTGCTGGTCTTGCCGCATCCCCTGGGGCCGGAGAAGAGGTAGGCATGGGTCAGCCGGTTCTCATCCAGAGCTCGGGTAAGGGGCACCGTGACCTGCTTCTGACCGATGATGCCGTCAAAAGTGTCAGGCCGATACCGCCGATAGAGTGCTAGTGCCATGGTTCAAGGCTATCCATTTCTTTAGACACGTTCGCTTTCCTTCCTAAGGCTCCCGAACCCGCTTCCTCCTCTCATCCACAGGGCTCGGGGCCTGCCCGGGCAGACTGGACCAGGCGGGGCATCATCGGGACTCCGGTCTCTACGCCTACCGAGACCCTCACGTCGCTTCCATCCACCTGGCAGTCCGTCAGGACACCACGGTTGAGGCGGGCAACCCGGGAAGCCAGATTACAGGGCTGCGCCTGTCCTTCGTCCAGGGCAGAAGCCGCAGCAAGAGCGGAGACATCGGCACCGGTACGTGCACGCGTCCGGCAGATCATGAGGTTGCCCAGCAACGCCGCAAGAACCAGACCAAGGCCAACCAGAGCCATCAGCATGATGCCCAGAACCGTGCCGGACCCCGGATCCGAACCCCTTATCCATGAACCGGTACGCTCTAGGTGCGTCTTTCTGGCATGTCCGGGCATGACTCATTCCTCCAATATGGCCACGGCATCGCCATGGACCTGTGCCGGCAACACACCCATGGGGCCGGCAACCACCGGGCATGACACCCTGACTGCCGTCTGCCCGGCCGATGGACTCAACCTCACCTGGGCATGCGGGCCGGCCATCCGGTGCACCACCTCTTGGGAATCACCCTTGCCCTGGGTGACAATCAGCTCTCTGGCAGCCGCGTTGGCCGCATCCTGACAAACCATGCCGATCCTGATCGTCTGGGTCAACGTCAGCAGTATGAGAGCCAGAACCATGACAGCGGGAAGAACGATGGCGAACTCGGCTGTCACCGTACCGTTATCGGATCGCCACCGTCGTCTCCGCTCGGACCGTCTTTCAGCCGACGGCACTGAGTGCCTTCTTCACCAGTCCCATCAGCAAAGTGCGTGTGGAAGAGGATTTGACGATGGCCAGCAGTACACCGGCCAGCGTGGCGGCCACCACCATGATCACGGCGTATTCGGCAGTGATAGCCCCCGATTCAGGCCTGGCCAGCACCACGCTCAGCCGCGCATGCAGGGCGCGCACTCCAGAATCCAAAGACTGGCTGATGCGAACGTACAAAGCCGTCATGTACCGGTTGGAACGCTGCCTTATTCTTTGCAACAACCCGGATCCGGCACCTGCAGCAGGCCATGTCGCAGCCGGCACCAACTGACCTCCTGCCTGCCTGTTCTGCAGATGGAAGACCGTCGCAACCTCCTGTGAATATGTCATCGTTCTCACCTTTGCCTTTCCTTGTCTTCCCCGCCCCGGCGAATGGCCGTTCCTCAGGGAATCGGCATCCGGTACCTTTCACTGTGCCCGTTCCTGTCCGCTTCGGTCGACTTGTCAGATACATGTGGACGAGCGGAGCTTAACCGCCAGCCTGTGGACAACTGTGCCCGCAAGAGCTCCATACCCTCAGGACATCCCACCCGCAAAAGCCGCAATACAGGGAATGACTCCGATCAGCACGAAAGCCGGCAGAATGCACAGCCCTGTCGGCACCAGAAGCCTGACGGTGATCGTCGCCGTGGCCCGGGCCAGCACGCTGCGGGCATGGTGATCCAGCTGGCGCATGGTCGTCTCGATACGTGTTAGAGGCGATGATCCCAAACGCCAGGAGGGCTCCAGACAGTCAGCCAGGACCTGCATGGATCGCCCGTAATCAGGATCGCCAATCGCTCCTGACCAGGACAGATCCCATCCGTTGCCACCTGCGAGCAGGTGAGCCACGCGAACCATTCGAAACCCATAAGGTCCTGGCAGCAGACTGCCAACCACACCCAGGGCCCTGGGCAGGGAGGCCCCTTGACGAACAGCGACTCCCAGCAAGGCCAGCACCAGGCTCAAGGGCGGCGGGGAGACCTGCTCATGGGCTAATCGGTCACCCGAACCGTCGGACTCTATGAGCAGGAGGGCCAGCATGCTCGACAGAGCGGCAATCAGCGGTTTCAGATCCATAGATCCTCCCTGTCCAGATCATTCATCAGCAGATGCATCCAAACCAGACCAAGAACATAGAAGGCCGCACCAAGAATCAGGCAGATGGTTCCCGGGCCTGGGCGACATAGGAAGGCCAGTGGTCGCGCACCCATGAACTCTCCCATGATGATTGTCAACGCTGGCAGGGTCGACAGGAGACGAATCGTGGCCTTGGGCACAGCAAAGGCTTTCTCCCGGGCCTCATCCAGTGCCGCCCGCCGCCTCTGCATGGCTGCCACGGTCCGCAGCCCATCCGAAGCCCGGCAACCCAGGATGGCGCTGAGCCCATAGCAGGCCATCAGAGCCTGGGCCATAATCGTCAGAGTCGGCCCCCGTTCCTGGGGCAGGCTTCGGTTCTCCAACATGGCCATGACACGTTCCGACGTGACCTCCCGGGTGGCGAAACGTCGCCCGGATGCCTCCTCGAAAGCCTCTACCAGACCTCCTCCATTGTCGACATAGGCGAGCAGGGAAGTGATCAGCACCGCCAGACCAGGCCGGTCCGACTGTGCGGAGGGCCTGACAGACACGGCCTTCAGTCTTGTAGCTGCATCGCCGCTATGCGCAAGCAGGGCCAGACAGGCAATAGTTGTCATCATCACAGCCAGCCAGGCTGCAATCTCGTCATTCATAATCCACCTCAACTAGGGATCGCTCGCCGAGGCGCTGGTCACAATGCCCCACCGCCTGGCAAACTTCGACCAAGCCGTTCCATAAGTAGCGGTCCCTCGGCCCGTCCAGGTACAGACAGCCTCCCCAAGAAGCCGACCGTCGGCGGCCGTTGTCAGTCGGCCAATCTGAGCGATATGCCTATGGCCGCCGGAACGCTCCAGATGGATAACAGCGTCAAACGCTCCCTGCGCCAGGGCCGCCAGCGCCCTCGGCTGCAGCCCCGCCAGCAACCCCAGGGTTGCCAGTCTAGCGGGAACGCGTTCCACACTGTCTGCATGCAGAGTCGCCATGCCGCCCCGATGACCAGAATTGAAAGCCCGCAACAAATCAGCTATCTCCTCACCCCGGCACTCACCCAGGATTATCCGATCGGGCCGCATGCGCAGTGTGGCCTTGACCAGGTCGACCAGCCCCACGCCCCCTGCCCCTTCAACGTTGGGCTCTCTTACAGCCAGGGAAACCGTATTCCTGTGGCCGGCGATACGACCAAGCTCACGGACTTCCTCCACAATGACCAGCCGCTGCTCCTGTGGACACATGCCCAGCAAGGCCCGCAGGAGCGTGGTCTTGCCGGCACCCGTGCCACCGGTCACCAGAATGCTGGCCCGATTGACCACCAGCGCCCGAAGGATGAAGAGCCAGCTGGCGGGACACAGTCCGGCAGCAGCCAGCTCCTCCAGGCCGGGCGGGTGCCTGTTGGGCAGTCTGATGGAAATGGCGGCACCCTCGGGGACAAGCGGGGCCAGCACGGCGTGGACTCTGATCCCCTCCCTGCTGGAAGCATCAGCCATGGGGCGAGCATCGTCCAGGCGACGCCCCAGCTGAGCACATAACTGCACAGCGAAGTCCCTTACAGCTCGAGGTCCAGTAAACCCGGGCCGAAGCAGAACCTCCTCCATGCCCGAGCCCCGGTCGACCCAGACATCGCCCTGCCCGGTCACCGCGATATCAGTCACCGCAGGATCGCTCACCAGCCCATCCAAGTAGCCGAACGTAGGCGGCTGAACCGAATCGTCATCGGGGAATGAACCTTCAAGGCTTTCTCCACCTCCCCTGCTCATTTGACAGCCTCAGACCGAGTCAATCCGCCAGAGGAGACCGGCTCTTCCTTTCTTTCGCCGACGACGACCATCCCTGCGATCCGCTCCACCAGTGGTTGAAGGGCCCGGGCGTAAGCACGAGGGACCCGTTCCAGGCCACGACCATCCAGAACGGATGCCGACAGCTTCGGCTGTGGTTTGAGGACCACATCCACCGATCGGCCCAGAAACTCCTCCGCCTGTTCAGGGTCGACGCCATGACTGACCCGGTGCTGGGTGGGCATCATTCCAATCAGAGCCATAGGAGGTCTACAGGAGACCAATGGACTGTCCTGGGCTCGATCATCAGCACCTCTGTGGCCGTTCAGAGCATGGAGAAGCGTCTTCGCCCGCGCAAGGCCCAGCACGGTCATGTCCACCATCAACAGCGAGGGCAGCCCCTTCAGCGAGCGCAGATTACCCAGGCCCTGGCCCCGCCCGGCATCAATCAGCAGAAGATCGGCGAATCCAGCCACCGCGCTGACGGCTGCGTCCACGTCCCACCAGCCCTGTGGCGGAGCACTCCAGGGATCGTTGCTAAGCAGCGGGATGCCATCCCAGACCGGCAGCTCTTCACGGAGGGCCTGAGGATCCACCCGGCCCAGGGGAGCGCGAATCCGTCCCAGCCGCATGCCAGGCACCCCCTCGATGCCGACCAGGACATCCATCCCTCCGCCATCCAGGTCCAGATCCACCAGAGCGCATGACAGGGCCATGTTCCGAAGTTGTTTGGCCATCAGGGCCGTCATGGTCGTCAGCCCAACGCCTCCCGAGGCCGAGAGAAAGACCAGCCCTGTCACAGCGGACCCATATTCGGCTTCTGAGTCATTCCGCCCAATGCCGGCATCTCCGCCCGCCACCCTTCCTGGTCGGTGTTCAGGAGTCAACCCGACTGCTTTAAAAGATCGAGGATTCCATTCAGGTTCCCGCCCTTTCATGCGGCCTTTTATCATCGTCGGCGGTCTGTCTATGCTCGTTCCAGTCATGGCTACCAGTACAACCGCCCCCTGGCATCAGCACCAGCCCCCGGAGCTGATGTGGTCGAACGACCCTATGCTTCCACATTGTTTCGCCCTCTCTGTGCACAAATGCATCAACACCGCGACACGCCTACAATTGCACGATTTTTGAGACCATATCCATGGAAGGCTACAGATGCTCACATGGAAGCGACAGATTCCTACAAAACCGACGTATTCGACCTGCCGCAATGCACGCAATCGCACAAAAGACCAAGCCGGTAGCCTTCTCCGCTCTAACGAGTTGAATATGCTTGCCATCGGCCTCAAAGCTGGCATAATGGCATATACAAGGACGGTTCAAGAGCACGGAAGCCCACAAAGTGTATGGCCACTAGGACCGATACGTTGGACGGGTGTATAAGACTTGACCGTTGCAACGATGATGTTGTGCAGAGATTCCATCTGGACCGACCTTGTGGGAACGGCCTCCTGCGGGGGGCCGTTCCTATTTATCCACAAGCTTTATCAACGATTGCAGAGGACGGCACCTGCGAATAGAGTGCTATGGTATGGTTCAGAAATTTGACGCACCCTCCAAGGCCTTGCTACGCAGCCAGATCGCGGAGCATATTGCCGAGACCGACGGCCAGGCACGGCATGTATCCAGGCACTCGGATCACCCGGTCTCGCCCTTGCCTGAGGACCGCTATTTCGACCGGGAGCTGAGCTGGCTCAAGTTCAACAAACGCGTGCTTGAACTGGCCGAAGACGAGAGCGTGCCACTGTTGGAGCGTGCCAACTTCGCCGCCATCTTCGCCAGCAATCTCGATGAGTTCTTCATGGTCCGCGTGGCGGGTCTGAAGCGTCGCGTGGACACCGGCATCGCTGTGACGGCAGCCAGCGGAATGAGCCCTCGCCAGCAACTGAGGGCCATCTCCGAGCAGGCGCACAAGCTTCAGGACGAGCATGCCCACTATGTCATCGACCACATCCTGCCGGATCTGGCCACCGAAAGCATCATCCTGCTGAGCTGGACACAACTGAGCAGCCAGGAGCAGGAACGGCTCACCAACTTCTTCCGCAACCAGGTCTTTCCGGTGCTGACCCCGCTGGCTGTCGACCCGGCCCATCCCTTCCCCTATATCTCAGGCAACTCCCTGAACCTGGCGGTCCTGGTGGAGAACCCGACCTCGGGCAAGACCCACTTCGCCCGCGTCAAGATTCCCGACAACCTCTCCCGTCTGGTTCCTGTGGACGATCTGACCGATGAGGAGGGCCGGGAAGAACGCTACGGATTCATCACCATGGAGAACCTGATCATCGCCCACTTGGAATACCTCTTCCCAGGCATGATCATCAAGGAAGCCCGCTCCTTCCGCGTCACCCGCAACGAAGACATTGATGTGGAGGAGGACGACGCCGAAAACCTGCTCAACGCCATGGAGAAGGAACTGCTGCAGCGGCGGTTCGGACCGCCCATCCGCCTGGAGATTTCCGACTCCGCTTCTCCCTTCCTCTCCCAACTGCTGGCCAGCAAGCTCCGGGTCAACCAGGAAGAGGTCTATCGGCTTCCAGCCCCCTTGGACTGCACGGTCCTGTTCGAGCTGCAGTCCATCGACCGAGCCGACCTCAAGTTCCGCCCCTTCATTCCCACCACCAACCGACAGATAGCCGAGGTGGAATCCAGCCAGGCCCAGGACATCTTCGCAGCCATCCGTGAGCATGACATCCTCCTTCACCACCCCTATGACTCCTTCTCCACCTCGGTCCAGGCCTTCCTGGAGCAGGCGGCGGCCGATCCGCGAGTGCTGGCCATCAAGCAGACCCTCTACCGGACCTCGGGCAACTCGCCCATCATCAATGCCCTGGTGGATGCCGCGCACGCCGGCAAGCAGGTCCTGGCCCTGGTCGAGATCAAGGCCCGGTTCGATGAGGAGGCCAATATCGCCTGGGCCCGTCAGCTGGAACGGGCCGGCGTCCATGTGGTCTATGGAATCGTGGGGCTCAAGACCCACTGCAAGCTCTCCCTGGTGGTCCGTCAGGAGCAGGACGGCCTGCGTCGTTACTGCCACGTGGGCACCGGCAACTACAACCCAAAGACCGCCCGCCAGTACACCGACCTGGGCCTGCTCACCTGCGACCCGGTGGTGGGGCAGGACCTGACCCGGCTCTTCAACCAGCTGTCAGGCTATGCGCCCAAGTCCTCCTTCCACCGTCTGCTGGTAGCTCCACGCACGGTACGCTCGGGGCTGCTGCAGCGAATCGCCCGCGAGGAAGAGACCGCTCTGAGCGGCAAGCCTGCGTGGATACGGATCAAGGTCAACTCCCTGGTGGATGAAAAGATCATCGACGCCCTTTACCGGGCCAGCCAGGCGGGGGTCCGCATCGACATCGTGGAGCGGGGCATCTGCGCCCTGAAGCCAGGTGTGCCCGGGCTGAGCGAGAATATCCGAGTCCACTCCATCCTGGGACGGTTCCTGGAGCACAGCCGTATCTTCGCCTTCGCCAACTCCCAGGGTCCCCAGATCGGCGAGGGCCCCCTGGCCGGGCCGGAGGTCTGGATAGGTTCTGCCGACCTGATGCACCGCAACCTGGACCGCCGTGTAGAGGCGCTGGTCCGCATCACTGCGCCTGAGCAGGTGCAGGGACTGATCGACTACGTGGATCTGCAGATGGCCGACAGCACCAGCTCCTGGCACATGCAGCCTGACGGCACCTACGTACGACACAGCCGGGATGATCAGGGTCGGCCTCTGGTCGATTCGCAGGAGTATCTGATCGACCGTCACGCCCGAACACCCAGGGCCAGGCGATGATGATGCGCCTCCAGGCCGGCAGGTCCACCGCCAAGGCGGACAATCGGAATGGCACCCGGCCATGAGCAGGACGGTCGAGGCAGCCGGAGCCATCCTCTACCGGTGGCGCACAAACTTCCAGGGATGGATGAAATTCAGCGACGACGGCCGGGCAGCCCCTGGAGCCAGCCCCCGATCCGACCTCGATGAGCTGGAGCTCTGCCTGGTCCATCGTCCCAAGTACGACGACTGGAGCTGGCCAAAGGGCAAACTGGAAAATCGTGAGACCCACATGCGGGCGGCCGTACGCGAGGTCGGTGAGGAGACGGGCTGTCTTGTCCGGCTTGGGCCCTACCTGGGGGATGCCGAATATCCGCTGAACAACGAGGGCCGGCGCAGGGGCGGCAAAGGCGGCAGGCTCAAACATATCTGCTACTGGATGGCCACACCGACCGACCCGGAACATGCCGCCGGTCAGAGCGCATTGCTGGGGCCCATCCACCGGCCTGATTCCAGGGAAGTCGACCAGATACGATGGGTCGGAGCCTCCGAAGCCCGCAAACTGTTGACCCACCCCAGCGACAGAACCATACTGGACGCCTTCGTGGACCGGGTGGAGCAGGGCGGCATCCGGGCTCGTCAGCTGATCATTGTCCGCCACGGCAAGGCAGTTGCCCGGAAGGAGTGGACAGGCAAGGATGCAAATCGTCCTCTGACCCCCAAGGGCGCTGGCACCTCCTACGCCCTGGCTCGGGAACTGGCCTGCTTCGCGCCCGACCGCCTCCTGTCCTCCCCCTGGATCCGCTGTGTGCAGACATTGCGACCCTACGCCGACGAAGTAGGCTTGCCCATGGAGATGGTGGCCTGCCTGACGGAGACCTCCTACCACCGACGCCCGGACCAGGCCCACAGCTGGCTGGACAGGCAGATGGCCGACCTGCTGACAGGCAACCGGACCACCATGATCTGCATGCATCGCCCGGTCCTGGGAGGTATCTTTGAAAAGCTGCGCGGGCTCTGCTCCAGCGGATCGCTGTCCAAACGGCTGCCCGACGACTCCCCCTTCATGCCCACCGGCAACGCCATCGTCCTCAGTCTGACTGGCAATCCCAATCATCCGACCATCATCGACATACAGAAGGTGACTCCCATTGTCTACTGACAGCAACTCCAGAATCGGCTCATCCTCAATCCGCTCCTCCCGCACAGGATTCGTGGCCTCCGGCACCGGAGCATCCCGGCCCTCACGCCCAGGCCAGCTGGACCCGGCCATCGCCGATCAGCTCTCCGGAGGCATGGACCCCCAGCAGATCAGCGAAATGAGCCATGTTTCGGCGGCCTCCCTCTTGGACCGGGTCCACCACAGCACCGATCCAGCCATCGTCAAACGGGTTCTGACCCTGGTAGACCGTGAGGGCGTGGATGTCGTAGCCGAGCTCTGGAGCGACAGCGACCCCGACTCTCTGCCCGGCATTCTTTGGCGACTCTACATGCTTCGCAGCTGGATGCGTAAGGACGCTGATGGAATCAGTCGTCTGTGGAGGCTGGGTGAACCCACCGACACTGCCGCATCAGCTATAGCCGGGGTGGATCAGGCCCCGGAGGCCGACGACATCATCCGAACCGCCGACTCCATCCTCTCCGGAGCCTTCACCGGCGACTTCGCCGTAGCCCTGGAACGGGCCGGAGCCTTCTGTGACGTGATCGCCCGCGGCATCAAAGCCACGATCCGGGACGCCCAGAGCCGGCAGCTGGACGGTCAGGAGGCCAAGGAGGTCGACGCGGCACAACGCACTGTCAACTCCCTCAACCAGACGGCCCGTGACTTCATGCGGGGCGCATCGCTCTGGCGGCGGGGACGGCTGGAGTAGAATCCGCCACCCTTTCATGCCGGAAGCGTAAGCGCGCCGTGAACACGGATCAGACCCCGGCATGCCCTACAATGGTGACTGCGTCGGACCATGGCTAAGCCCCGGGCTCCGTTTGTTGCCGCTGCGAGCGGCGTTTGCGCCGACAGGCGCTTGCATGGTTCGGCGTTTTCATTTTCATTCCCAAATCGAAGCCAGCATGGCTTGCCGGTCGCTACCAGAAGCCGACCCGCTGAGCTACGCTGAGAGGTATGGAACTTCACGTACTGGAACACCCGCTGATCGAGCACAAGCTGACCGTACTGCGGGACAAAAACACCCCTTCCAACACCTTCCGCGAGCTGATCAGCGAACTGGTCATGCTTGAGGCCTACGAGGCCACCCGCAATCTGGACATCGAGGACCACCCCATCGAGACCCCGGTCGCCCCCATGGTAGGCAAGAAGCTCTGCTCCCCGCGCCCCATGGTGGTTCCCATCCTGCGCGCCGGACTGGGCATGCTTGACGGCATGACCCGTCTGCTGCCTACCGCTGAGGTCGGATTCCTCGGTCTCAAGCGCGACGAGAACACCCTGGACATCATCACCTACGCCAACCGCCTGCCGGAGGACCTCTCCGGCCGTCAGTGCTTCCTGCTGGATCCCATGCTGGCCACCGGCGGCACCCTGATCGCCGCCACCAAGTACCTGGCCGAGCGCGGCGCCAAGGATGTGACCTCCATCAACATTCTGGCCGCTCCCGAGGGTCTGAACCGCCTCAAGGAGGAGATGGACCCCTCCATCAACCTCAAGGTGGTGGTCTGCGCAGTCGATCAGAAACTGAACGAGCACGCCTACATCGTGCCCGGCCTGGGCGATGCCGGCGACCGCCTCTATGGCGTCATCGACTGAATCAACGAATTGATGGGGCACGAATCCCATCCCTGACAAGGACCTGAATCCTGCGCGATTCGGGTCCTTTTTTCAGCGGTATTCGATGGCCCTCCCGGCGGACGCTGCGCAAGATGGACCAGGCTTTCCTCCCCTACCCCGTCAGCGAGGATAGGCTGGCTATGAAACGTCGCTATAGAAACTGCCGGCTCTGCGATGCCATGGAGTTTAGCGAACCAGTCATCATGTCTGTAATCCTCCCGACCTCTATTCTCCCAACCGTCTATCCCTCGACTTCCACCCTCTCGCCCTCTGTCCTCTTGCCCACCTCTCGCACGAGAGTGCCTAATCGCTGATCGCCACCCTGGTTCTTCCCTGGTCTGACCCTGAAAACACCCTGAGTGGGCTATCTCCCGGTGTTGCAATAAGAACAGCAGCATTCAAGGGCGAGAAAGGAGCACACCATGGAGGGCAAGTCCCTTTCCCTAGGTGGATCACTGGCAGGAACCGGGGCCTCAGGACCGATGGGTGGGGGTGGCTCGCAAACCGCAGGTCGAACCAAGGCCCGCACTCCTGGCCTAGCCTCCCTGGTGCGTTCCTTCCTGCATGAGCATCGGTCCTCCTACACGGTCATGGTCCTGGCGGTCATGGCCGCTTCGGTCCTTACCAGCGCCTGGGTCCAGGTAGCCATTGCCGCTCGGAAGGGCGACGGAATGCCGGATACACGCGCAATGAATTCCTACGACCGCGCTATGACCCTGTCCTTCCAAGACGGCGCTTCACAGATATCCATAGGGTACGCCTGCATATGCGGGTTCGTCTCCATCTTCCTGGTCATCACTTCTGTGGGATTCCTGATCGAGCGCCGTCGTCGCGAGTATGCCATGATGCGGCTTTCAGGCGCCTCTCCCAGGACCGTGAGATTCATCTCCCTACTGGAATTCATGATTCCGGTAGGTTTGGCCGCCCTCTTGGGCAGTTTGGCGGGATGCCTGCTGGTGCCCGCATTCGCCAAGTCCCTGATCAACTCAGGCTTTGAAGCGCTGGAAATGACCGCGCATCCCCACCCCACGGGAATTTTCTTCACTTTCGTAGGGATACTCCTGGCAGGCCTCTTGGGAACCTGGTTCGCTGCCAGGAGGATTACCGCGATCTCTCCCATCGAGGCCCTGCAGGACTCGGGAAATCGGTCAGGGACCAAGTCAATCGGTCCTCTTCGCCTGATAATCGCCCTGGCCGGCCTGGCTGGAGGACTGGCCATGGTCTATCATCGCTTCAAGGGCATGGACATTGAAATCCAGATCATGGCCTCGACCGGCTGTCTGCTCGTCATCATCGGCGCCCTGGCCCCTGTCCTGGTTCCGGCCTGTGCCAACCTGATCGGCATCCCCTTCCAACTGGCCTTCCGAGGCGCCGGTCTCCTGGCGCGGCAAAGGGCGCGGAAGGAAAACCGGAGCTCCACCGCCGTAGCAGTGCCGATCATACTGATGCTGGTCATCGTGACCGGAGTGATAGCCCTGGGACGGTCCAGCTGGGCGCAAGAAGCCATAAGCCGGTATAAGCCGGTCGCTGCCGAAATCATGATCAATGCGCAGACCAATGATCCAAGAGACCTTGATCGCCAGCTTCGGTCCACTGCAGGCGTCGAATCCGCAGTCACCTATAGCGAAGGATCCTGGAAGACTGCAGACAAGGAAGATATTGATGGCAATGACGAACCTTCCGTCATGGCTATGCACGTCAACAAGGCAGGCAAGGACGCCAAAGCAATCAGCCCAATCTTCATCGAGGGCTCCGCTGCGGACCTGGGGCCGGGCAAGATCGCCGTCATAGCAAATGGCCGCGCTCAGGAGAAAAACCTCATTGGCCGCAAACTGACCCTGATCGACAGGTATGACAAAGGCCATACGCTGACCATCACCGCCGTAGTCGATGTGACGCCGACGGGGCAGATGGGCCAATACCTGATGACGGATGCCGACCTGTCGCAACTGGCGCCCGACAACAGTGGATCGACCACCCTGGCCAGGACCGCCCCAGGAGTCCGGCCAGACGATCTGATCAGTCAGCTCAATGCTTCATGGGACAGCAAGGGCATCAAGGCCTGCACCAAGAAGGAGTACATTCGTTCCGACATCCAAAGGTCACAGAAAGTGCAGCGGGCCATGCCCCAGATAGCGAACGGGGCCATCGTCCTGACGGCCATATTTCTGACCCAGGCATGCGCCATCGCAGTCAATGAGCGCCGTCAGGAGAATCGAAGAATGCAGGCTGCCGGTGTTTCACGTGGAACATTGGTCTGCTCCTCGATTTGGGAGTCAGTAATCGATGCTCTGTCGGCCATCCTGCTTTCAGCCATGGCCATGGCGGGGGTACTGGCCGTCATCTTTCACCAGTTGTCCGACCAGATAGACATGAGCGTTGTGCCTCTCCCCTACGGCTACTTCCTAATCATGGCCCTCTGGGCGATAGGCCTGGCCGCTGCGGCCTCAGGCCTGTATAGCTGGTTCAGCTCTCGGGCAGATACGACTCGAAGATAATCCCATCAAAGTCCGGACTGGCCTCCTCCTGCGCATGCTCGGAGCGGACGGTCCAGGCGATGGGCGTTCCACCTAGGAACCGATAGAGACGCATGGGCAGTGAGTGCCCGCTGTGCCACTCGCAGGCCACGAAGTCCGGCCGCCCCAGCCAGTTGAAGAGGAGGGACCCGGCCATCCAGCGCAGGGCCGATGAGCGGGAGTCCACCCGGCCATGGTAGGGGGCGACCAGTTGCCCCCTGGTGACGCCTGGGTGGTGAACCCGATACCAGGCAAGGGCCAGGACGTTGAAGGACTCAATTACATAGGGGCCCTGGTACCTGGACAGGAGGGCATCGGTCCGACGCATGAGCTCCCGATCCAAGCCCCTGTCCATCTTGATCTCGACGACCAAGGGCACCCGGCCATCTACCAGAGCGAGCACCTCGGACAGAAGAGGTACATGCTGCGCCTCGGGATCGTTGAGGCCCCCGTCCCCGCCCTCCGTTTCGGGACCGCCATCGTGGTCGGCAGAGCCAGGAATTCCTTCCCCGGACTCAAGAGCCTGGGCAGGGCTTGGGCACAGGGGAATCCTCTGCAGCTGCTCATAGGTCAGGTCCGCCACTGCCCGGTTGATGCCAGCCACCCGCTGCAGATCTCCATCGTGGATGACCACCACCTGTCCGTCCCGGCTGAGATGAACATCCAGCTCAATCCCGTAGCCGGCCCTGCAGGCCGCCTCGAAGGCAGCCAGAGAATTTTCAGGCGCCACTACCCGAGGGGGCTTGGCTTGGGCCGAGGCGTGCCTGCCTGAGGGACGATCGGATTCAACCTTCAGGCAGTCATGGATACGGTGCAGGTAGGCGGTCTGGCCGGGGTTGGAATTGGTCGTCTCCATCCCAGAGCCAGCATCGTGCAGACCCCTGTGGGCATATGGATGCAACGACAGGCCGACGGGCTTTCTCCGACCAGCAACCACTGAAAGACCAGGAGCCAGAGCCCAGCACCAGGCCCCCAAAACCCCCAATCCCAGACCCAGTGCGACCTTGCCGGCCAATCGTACTTTGGACCCCATCATCGCCTCCAGCCATCAGCTATTCCACTACCCACGCTAGCATCGCAGGGGGCTGGACGCGCTTTGCCGGCTTGACTTCAGGCTGCTTCAAGGCCCTATCCTTGAACAAGCAGATCAGAAAGGCATGCCCCCCGCCTTTAACCAACTCCGTCAAGCAATCTGCCAAGAAAGAAGCACAATACCATGCAGAATGATTCACCCACTGCCGTCCCGTCCGTCAAGCTCAACAACGGCGTCCTCATGCCCATGGAGGGCTTCGGCGTCTATCAGATCGCCGACCTGGACGAGTGCCGCCGCTCTGTTCTGAATGCCCTGGAGACCGGGTACCGGGCCATCGACACGGCCCAGGCCTATGGAAACGAGCAGGCCGTCGGAGATGCCCTGGCCCAGAGCGGCCTTGACCGCGACCAGGTCTTCCTGACCACCAAGGTCTGGATCACCAACTACGGATACGACAAGACCAAGGCCTCAGTCGAGGAGTCCATGAAAAAGCTGGGCACGGACCACCTGGACCTGGTCCTCCTCCACCAGCCCTTCAACGATTACTACGCAGCCTGGCACGCCCTTGAGGACCTCTACGACCAGGGGGTCCTGCGCGCCATCGGCGTCTCGAACTTCTACGCCGACCGCTATGTGGACCTGGTCAAGTTCAACAGAATCGTCCCGGCCGTCAACCAGCTGGAGGCCCACGTCTTCCACCAGCGCCCCCAGGAACGCACCTACATGGACAAGTACGGCACCCGGATCGAGTCCTGGGGACCCTTCGCCGAAGGCCGCCAGGGGATGTTCACCAATCCGACCCTGACCGAGATCGGGCAGGCGCACGGCCGGACCGCAGCCCAGGTGGCCCTGCGCTTCCTGGTCCAGGACGGGGTCATCATCATCCCCAAGACCACCCACCGCGAGCGCATGCGCGAGAACCTCGACATCTGGGACTTCCAGCTCACTGACCAGGAGATGGACCGACTGCGGGCCATGGACACCGGCAAATCCGCCTTCATGAACCATGAGGACCCTGAAACCGTGGAGGACTTCGCCGGCTGATTCGGCATCAGACAGTGTCTATACCCATATGGGCTGAACGGGCTCTCAGCCTAGGCTTCGCCGTTGCGTCGCCGACGCTTGAGGGCCCGATGCTTGATCAGGATGTCCAGGACTATCCAGACCGAAAGAATGAAGGCCACCACGTATCCCAGCATGCTGACCACCGGGATGCCGAAGACCACCGGCTTGATGCGGGCGAAGTAGACGATTGAGGAGCCCACATAGAGGCCGACGACAATCAGGGCCATGGTCAGCCTGTTGACCATGTCGGACAGCTGCTGCAGGGGTTCCTCGGAGCCTACAAGCTGCACATTGGCGCGCAGCTGGCCACGGGTAAGCATCTTGGCCGCGGTCTGGGACTCAGCCAGGGCGCCCAAAAGCCCATGCAGGGCCAGGTCGCCCTGGATGCCCAGCTTCCGGGTCTCCTCCTTGAGGATGGATCCAGTGCCCTGACTGTAGGCGACATGATCGGTGATGATCTGCACGATGTTGGCCTCAGGCAGGAACTCATCCAGGAGTCCTTCAAGGGTGACCAGGCACCGCGCCACCATGGTGACCGACCCCGGCACTTTGATGCCATGCCGCGCGGCCAGCTTCATAACGGCATTGACGTATTCGGCGATGTCCAGATCAGCCAGATCCAGCTTGCCGAACCGCTGGACGACCGCATCCAGGTCGGCCAAAAGATAGGGGTAGTCCTCGGCCCTGGCCTCTCCCGTGCCGGCGAAGCGGAGCAACCCCTGGGCCAGGGCTGGCGAATCCTCGCGGCCCACCGCAAAAATCATGTCCTTCAAGGCCGATTTGGTCACCTTGTCCAGGCGGCCGACCATCCCAAGGTCTATCAGCACTATGCAGCCATCGCGGATGATGATGTTGCCGGGGTGCGGATCGGCGTGGAAGAAGCCCCGGTCCATGATCTGGGTGGCATAGTTGTCGACCAGCTTGGTGCCGATCTCCTTCAGGTCATAACCCTGGGCCACCAGCTGGGCGGGCCGTGAGAGGGATATCCCGTCGATGTACTCCATCACCACCACATGCCTGGTGCAAAGCTCGGGATAGGGCTTCGGACAGTCGATGTAAGCGTAAGGGCCACAGAAATCCTTGAATTCAGCCAGATTGGCGGCCTCCTGCTGGAAGTCGACCTCGGACTGGAAGGTCTCCCAGAGCTCCTCGACAACCCCACGGATGTCAATCACCTGGGTACTGCGGACGAACCGGGAGGCCCACTTGACCATGCTGCGCAGAATGTCGATGTCCTGGGCCATGGTCTCTTGAATCCCTGGGCGCTGGACCTTGACGGCCACGTCCTCCCCGCTGATCAGGCGGGCCCGATGCACCTGCGCCAGGGAAGCCGACCCCAGGGGAACAGGATCTATGGAGGAGAAGATCTGGTCAAGCGGACGGCCGTACTCGGTGGCCAGTGTGCTGATCACCACGGAATACGGGATGGGATCCGCGTCGGCGCGCAACTTGGAGAGCTCACGGCAGAAGGCCTCCGGCAGAATCTCCGAACGCATGGAAAGAATCTGGCCCACCTTGACGAAAGTGGGCCCGAGCGCCTCGAACAATCGACGCATGGTGACCGGGGTCAGACCATGGATGATGTCGAACCGGTTGGCAATGCGGATCATCTCGGCCAGTCGACGGGCCCTGCCACGCCTGTGCCGGATCCTTACTGCCGCCCCCTGCCGCTCTCCCGTACCGACCCCGAAGAGGCCGATGGTCTGCACAGGGGCATCATGCCCGTTCATGGCATCCATACTCACCACTCACCTGCGTCCTTTATCCGCATGGCCGACCAGCGGCAGACATTCCGGCGCAGACGACCGACGCTGACAGTAATCGACCGCCTTCAGTCCTGCTGACCCGCAATGGGATCATTGGATGTGATGGGGATGGACCCGGACCGACGATTCGGCATTGGCGCCAGGGGCTCGTGGTCGGGACGGCGGGAATCAGGAGCAACATGAGTCGCAGGCCTGGGCGCGCCAGCAGCCGGTGCAGGTGCGCTGTCAGCAGGAGCAGGAGGGTTCTGTCTGTTCCGCTTGAGCTCAGTATTGAGAATCTTGCCCTGCTCGACCGTCAGTTCGCCCTTCTTGACCAGGTTGTCAATGACCTCCTGGCCCTTCTCCACGCCTGTGGCCAAGGCTCCGATGCCAGCCAGAAGCACCTTGTGCAATCCGTCACCGATATGCAAATCCGACATGATATGCCTCCCAGCATTCATACGCCCTTGAAGTACCGGGCTCTTTTGACCGCCAAGAGACGAGCGGCCGTCTCTCTTTACAGTCTAGCTGGTTATCATTGACCGATCCGATTCGACACCATGGCAAGAGGGACCGCAACGCCTTTCCCCTGGCACTGCCTCCGTCCGCTGATCAGAATCAGTGCGGGACTCTTCATCTGGGCCTGGATGCTGCGATACGGCTGGCCTGATCTGCCAGGGAGTCCAGGCGCTCCAGCTCGCTCCGGCTCTTCTGGTCCATGGTCTCCTTCATCTGGGCGAAGGTGCCCTGGCCGTACCGCCTTTCGGCCGCCCCCTCGATAAGGAAGTCCGTGATGGCCGGGTTCTTCGGCAGCAACGACCCGTGCATGTAGGTGCCGATGACCTTCTTCCATCGGGCCCCCTCGGTGTGGTCCTTGCCGTTGTTGCCACGGCCATCCTCGGTCACCATGCCCAGGGGACGGGCCCCCTCCCCCAGGTAGGTCAGGCCCGAATGGTTCTCGTAGCCGACCACCCTGCCGAAGTCCTCTGCCTGCTCCACCAGGTTGCCTATCATCCGCTCGGGCTTGGCAACGGTATGCACGTCAAGGATGCCGACCCCCTCCAGGCGCTCATGGTCGGAGGTCTCGAAATAATGGCCGAAGAGCTGATAGAGCCCGCAGATCATCAGCATGGGCACATCCTGGTCGGCCAGATCATGTAGAAGCCCGCCCCGCTCCCGCAGGTCGTCGATGATCCGTTCCTGGCCATGGTCCTGGCCGCCGCCGCCCAGAATCATATCAATCCGCTCCGGCCAGGCATCACCGGTATCGTAATAGCGGACCGTGGGACGGAATCCGTACAGCTCGGCCCTGCGGGTCACGCTGAGTATGTTCCCTGAATCCCCGTAGATGTTCATGTCACGGTGATAGAGGGAGAGGATCCGCAGTGGCGGATGGTCTCCCACGGCCTTGGCCTGATCCCGTGTCTGCGGCATTCCTGCGCTCCTTTTGGTTCGCTCGCTCATGCGCCCACCCCGGCATCGTCCACGCTCGTGATCCTGCCGAGGGCTGACCGGAGCCGAAGCATTGAGGTGTAAGTGCAATAGATTCGCTTGGGTCGGCCTGGGTGCACCTCAAGGAAGGCTGTCAGCGCCCGATCCAGGTCGGCCTCGATCGCCTCCGTGGGCACCTGGTCATAGGCCAGGCGCAGGGCCATGTCATAGGCCCGGGTGCCGGAGACCATGGCCACGCCGGTATCCCTGAGCGAGGTGAAGTCCACATCCCAGAGCCAGCTCATGTCACGCCCGTCCGCATACTCGTCACGGATGGCGATCATGGTGTCCTGGCCGGCAGGGTCGAATGAGGACAGGGCCAGACGGAAGCCCATGGGGTTCTTGACCAGGACCAGCTCAACCGGCGCGCCCTGGTAGGTGATGACCTCCCCACGGCCGAAGGCGGGCGTCACCTTGGACAGGGCATCCATGAGGGCTGCATCATCAGGCTCCCTGTCCTCCAGCACAACCCTCACCAGCGTCAGGGCAGCGGCCGCATTGTAGAGGTTATAGACACCCTCCAGACGCAGATCGGTCTCCAGAAGTCGACCGTCCAGGCGGAAGGCGGCCCGGTGGTCCATGACCCGTTCCAGGGTCACCTCGGCTGGCAGCCGGTGACCGGGGCGGACCGGGCGGGGAGCACTGTCCGCACCGGCACCATGGGCATCCCGATCCGAGGCATGCATGTCGTCATCGGTGGGGAAATAGCTCAGCAGATCGTCTGACAGACCGAAGTAGGCCACACCGGTCCGGGCCGGCGTCTGGGCGGCCAACCTGGCGATGCGTGGATCCTCACGGTTGAGGACCACCGTGCCCGTGGTGGCCTGGGCCACCTGACCCAGCAGCCGGGCAGTAGTATCGATTTCCCCAAACCGGTCCAGCTGATCACGCATGACATTGAGCAGGAGGGCGTAGCGGGGCTTGACCTGTCGCACAAAGTGAACCGCATAGGCCTCGTCCAGCTCCAGGACGGCGATATCGGCATGCAGGCGGCCAGAGAACCCCAGGGTAGAGACCAAGGCCGAGACCACACCACGGGTGAAGTTGGACCCGGTCGGGTTGGTGAAGACCTTGAGGCCCAGGGATTCCAGCATAGAGGCCACCATCCGGGTGGTGGTGGTCTTGCCATTGGTCCCCGAGACCAGAACCACACCACGGGGCAGCCCCGACAGGGTCCTGGCCAGGAAGCCCGGGTCGATCCGCTCGACCACCTTGCCAGGCAGGGCCGAACCGCCGTGATGGGACAGACGCGAAACGAGGCGCACCGCCTTGCCGACCAGAAGGGCCAGGAGCGAGCGCCAGCGCCGACCGGGACGACCGGGCTGATCGGCAGGCTGCGCCTTGGAAGTCTTGGACCGCATGATCAGACCCCTCCCTGCTGGTAGTCCTGGGGCATGTCCTTGAACTTGGACTTCTCGCCCAGGAAGGCCAGCTTGAAGGTGTCGGTGGGGCCGTTGCGGTGCTTGGCCAGAATGATGTCGGCCTCGCCCGGGCGGTCCTCCTTGTCGTAGAAGTCCGGTCGGTGGACCAGAAAGACCACGTCGGCGTCCTGCTCGATGGATCCCGACTCGCGCAAGTCGGAGAGCATGGGCTTTTTGTCATTGCGCATCTCGGGACCGCGGTTGAGCTGGCTCAGCGCCACTACCGGAACCTCCAGCTCCTTGGCCAGCAGCTTCAGGGCGCGCGAGAAGTCGGAGACCTCCTGCTGGCGGGATTCGACCCGCTTGCCCGAGGTCATCAGCTGCAGGTAGTCGATGACCACCAGTTTCAGGTCGTTGGTCTGCTTGAGCCGACGGCACTTGGCCCGGATCTCCATCAGACTCATGTTGGGCGAATCATCCAGGAAGAGCGGTGCGTCCTGGAGTCTGCTCCAGAAGGTGTTCAGGGTGTTCCAGCGCTCAGGGGTGATGTCATCCGCCCGGCGCAGGGCCACCAGGGGGATGTCGGTCTCGGCCGAAATGATGCGCTGGGCCAGCTCGGTCTTGCTCATCTCCAGGGAGAAGACCACCGTGGTCATGTTGTTGTGGAGGGCCGCGGCGCGGGCGAAGTCGATGCCCAGGGTGGACTTGCCCATGGCAGGGCGGCCGGCCACCACGATCATCTGCCCGGGCTGCAGGCCCTGGGTCACGTCGTCGATGCTCTTGAAGCCTGTGGGCACGCCCCGCTCCATGTCGCCGTTCTGCAGCTTGTCCAACTGATCCAGGGTGTCATGGACGACCGGCCCGATGGCCTCGTAATCCTGACGAACCCTGCCCACGCTCATCTCGTAGACCTCGGCCTGGGCCAGGTTGACGATGTCCTCGGCCTGGGAGCCCTCGGCCGAGTAGCCCAGCTGGGCGATCTTGGTGCCGGCCGCGATCACATTGCGCAGGATGGCCCGCTGGTGGACGATTTCCGCATAGTAGGTGGCGTTGGCGGCTGTAGGAACCGAGGCCACCAGGGAGTGCAGATAGTCAGTGCCCCCCACCTTCTCCAAGTCGCCGGACTTGAGCAGCTCGTTGGCCACCAGGACCGCATCCACCGGCTGGGAGGCCGAGAAGAGGGTGACGATGGCCTCGTAGATGGTCTGGTGCTTGGGCTGGTAGAAGTCGGATATGTCGATCATCTGGCTGACCTCGCCGATGGCATCCTTGCTCATGAGCATGCCGCCCAGCACGGCCATCTCCGCATCGTCATCATGCGGGGGCACCCGATCGAAGAGCATGTCACGGCCGGTCTGGGCATGATCGGTGGGACGCTGTTCGGGATGGGTGTAGTCGGTATAGTCGTCGGAAGCCATAGCCACGATTCTACGAAGAGGACCGTCCTTGGCAGCCCCAAGAGACGGATTTCACCCAAGGCATTCACCAGGGCGCTCCGACGGAACTGGACGGACACGGGGCCGGTCCTGCATGTGTACAGAAAAATAAGTTATCCACATTCAAGGCGTGTCCTAGAGGACATGTGCGCAACTTATCCACCTCATGGGTACAACTCTGTGCAAAACTTGGGGACAGTCTTCCACATCACCAATCCAGCTTGCGCTCAGAGCTGTTTGGTGATACGGCATCCACGACAGGGCGTCCACAGACTGGCTTTCAGGGGTTGTGTCTTCAGTCCAGAGCATTAGCATGGCGTCCATGCGCAGCCACAGGAACATCCCCGAAACCAAGACCGGATCAATCACGCCGGAAGAGCGGCGGGCGACCTACCGGACCATCGCTGGACTGGCCATACCCACCTTCGGCCAGCTGATTGCTTCCCCGCTCTTCGTCATGATCGACACCGCCATCGTGGGCCACATCAGCGACTCGGCCCTAGCCGGGCTCTCCATCGGATCCACCGTGGTGTTGACCACCGTGGGCCTGTGCATCTTTCTGGCCTACGGGACCACCTCCCAGGTGGCCCGACTCATGGGCGCCGGTCGCCGCCGGGAGGGGATGCAGGCCGGTGTGGACGGCATGTGGCTGGCCTTCGTCATCGGTCTGGTGGTCTGCGCCGTTCTCCTGGCTTTGAGCCGGCCCACCTGCAGCCTGATGGGAGCCCGCGGGCCGGTCCTGCAGGCGGCGCAGACCTACCTGAATGCCCTGGTCTTCGGCCTTCCGGCCATGCTCCTGGTCTACGCGGCCAACGGCATCTTCCGCGGACTTCAAAAGGTAAAAATCACCCTGGTGGCCGCCGTGTCGGGCGCCATCCTCAACACCGCCCTTGAGATTCTGCTGGTCTTCGGCCTGCACATGGACATTCTGGGCTCGGGCCTGGCCACACTGATCGCCGAGTGGGCCATGGGACTCTTCCTGACCATTCCCGCCTTGGTATGGGCCCGCCGGGAAGGCGCCCAACTGCGGCCCCGGCTCTCAGGCATGGCGGCCAGCATGGGTGACGGCTTCCCGCTCTTCCTGCGGACCCTGGCCCTGCGGGTCTGCCTCTTTATGACCGTGGTGGCTGCGGCCCACCTTGGCGAGCAGGTGCTGGCGGCCTATCAGGGGGTCAACTCAGCCTGGAATTTCGGACTGAACATGCTGGATGCCGTAGGCATCGCCGGTCAGTCACTGGTAGCCACCGAACTGGGCGCCGGACAGCGGTCACGGGCACGGGTCATGACCGACCTGTCAGCCAAGGCCGGCATGGCCATGGGAGTGCTGGTCGGACTGGTCATGATTGCCCTGGGACTCTTCGCCGCCCCCCTGTTCAGCCCCACGCCAGCCATCAGGTCGCTGATCACCGTGGGCATGATCGTCCAGGGAGTCTTCATGCCCGTCGCCGGCTGGATGTGGGCCCTGGACGGGATCCTGATCGGGGCCGGGGACTATCGCTACCTGGCGGCCACCTGCTCCCTGACGGCTGTAATCTACCTGATCGGCCTGCTGGGTATGACGGCTCTGGCCATGAACTGGACGCCCACCTGGCGGATAGCCATGCTCTGGGCCGTACTCAATGTCCTCTTCATCGGCGTCAGAGCCATATGCAATGGCTTGAGAACGCGCACCGATGTCTGGATGGGGACGATAAGCCAAGCCAAGGAAGCCTGAAAAGACATAGAAAAAGCAGGACCCCGACCGCTCGGCCATGAAATGAGCCACAGCTACGGGATCCTGCGAAACCGGTCAGTAGGAAGACGACCATGCAGATGGCAGCAGGCGGCTGCCTCAGATGGCGTCTACACCGGTCTCCCCGGTACGGACCCTGACCACCGAGTCCAGGGTCTGCACCCAGACCTTGCCGTCGCCCACGGTGTTGGTGGCGGCGGCCTGGACGATGGTGTCGACCAGCTCGTCGACCCGGCGATCCTCCGTCAGCACCTCCAGGCGCACCTTGGGAACCAGGTCCACCTTGACAGTGCTGCCCCGGTAGACCTCCTTATGGCCTCCCTGCCGACCATAGCCCTGGGCTGACGAGACGGTCATACCGTGCACGCCGGCCTCGGTCAGGGCCTGTTTAATCTGATCCAGCCGCCCGGGCTGAATGATGGCGGTAATGAGTTTCATGCTGCCTTCCTTTCTGATCAGTTCAGAATGGATCCGAAGTCGTAGGCGCTCTCACCCTGATCGCTCTGATCGACGCCGATGACCTCCTGATCCTTGCTGACCCGCCAACCAATGGTCTTCTCCAGCGCAAAGGCGATCACACCGGTTACTGCAGCCGCGTAGATGACCGCAATCAGCGCCACCAGGAACTGAACCAACAGCTGCCGGAAATCGCCGCCGGCCAGGAAGCCCGTGCCGGTACCAAAGAAGCCTATCAACAGCGTGCCCAATAAACCACCCACACCGTGGATGCCTACCACATCCAAGGAGTCGTCATAGGCGAAGCGGAACTTGAGCCCGCAGGCCAGGCAGCAGACGAAACCAGCCAGGAGGCCGATGACCATGGCCCATAGCGGGGAAACCACGTCGGCCGCTGGGGTGATGGCCACCAGGCCGGCGACCATGCCGGATGCAGCACCCATGGCGGTGTAATGCCCGGTGCGGACCCGCTCAGTAAAGAGCCAGCCCAGGGTGGCGCCGCTGGCGGCTATGGTCGTGGAAACCCAGGCATATCCAGCCGTGCCGTTGGCGGCGAAGGCGGAACCGGCATTGAAGCCGAACCAGCCGAACCAGAGCAGGAAGGCGCCCAGCATGACCATGGGCACATTGTGGGGACGTATGGACTCCTTGGGGAAGCCGATTCGCCTGCCGATGATGAGCACAATGACCAGGGCTGCTACTGCCGCGTTGATGTGGATGACCGTACCGCCTGCGAAGTCGTGCGCCTGAGCCCCGATGGCGTTGGAGATGGGTCCATCGGCAGCCAGCAGTCCGTGATTCCAGACCATGTGGGCCATGGGTGCGTAATCCAAGGTGACCCAGAGGGCCACGAAGATCATCCAGGTGCTGATTCTGACTCGCTCTGCCAGGGCTCCCGAAATCAGGGCCACGCAGATCATGGCGAAGGCGGCCTGGAAGGCGATGTCCACCGTGTGCGGGTAGGCGGCGTTTGCGGAATCAAGCGAGGTGAAGACCCCATTCTTGGCTGTGACCGTGTCCTTGAGCAGAAAGCCGGTGATGGGGTCACCGAAGACACCGCCGATGTCCTTGCCTGCGAAGGAAATCGACCATCCCCAGAGGGTCCAAATGATCCCAGTCACGGCGATGGCCAGGGTGGACATCATCATCATGTTGAGTACAGCCTTGGCTCGGACCATACCCCCATAGAAGAAAGCCACCGCTGGAGTCATCAGGAAAACCATGGATGCCGCTACCAGCATCCAGGCAGCATTTCCAGAATCCATGCCTACACCTCTCTTTTCCCCATCCGGGCGGGCAGCCCCGATAACGAGGACTTCCCTCCGGACAGCCTACGTCAGATTCTCTTCCACTTCCCGATTCATCAAACAGGAAGAGGATGACGGTCAGGTCACCGCCGCATTACCTGCGGGTGACTATTGGATGACCACCTTATGACCAACCACCGGCAGGACTACTCGTCTCCCAGGATGCCGTCGACAAAGGACTCCGGATCGAAAACGGCCAGATCGTCGGGCCCCTCGCCCAGCCCGACCAGCTTGACGGGCACGCCCAGCTCCCGCTGGACAGAGACGACGATGCCGCCCTTGGCTGAGCCGTCCAGCTTGGTCAGGACGATGCCCGTGACCCCGATGGCCTGGGCGAAGACCTGCGCCTGGATCATCCCGTTCTGCCCGGTGGTGGCATCCAGGACCAGCAGAACCTCGTCCACGGGCAGGTTCTTCTCGATCACCCGCCGGATTTTGCCCAGCTGATCCATCAGATTGGCCTTGTTCTGCAGGCGACCGGCTGTGTCCACAATGAGGACATCTGCCTGATCATTTTTGGCCCGTTCAGCTGCTTCAAAGGCCACCGAGGCCGGGTCGGCGCCGTCGCGGTGGCTGCGGACCACGGGCACGCCCACCTTGCCACCCCAAGTTTCCAGCTGGTCAGCGGCGGCGGCACGGAAGGTGTCGGCGGCCCCCATGACCACCGACTTGCCATCGGCCACGAAGAGCCGGGCCAGCTTGCCCGCCGTGGTGGTCTTGCCCGTGCCGTTGACGCCCACCATGATGATGACCGACGGCCTGTTGGCCTGGGGTCGGGCAGCCGCCAGAGTTCGGTCCATATTGGGGTCGACCAGATCGATCAAGCGCTGACGAAGACCGCGGCGCACTGCTGCGGGATCCTTCTGCCCGGTAATCCGGGCATCGTCGCGCAGCTGCTTCACCAGTTGTTCGCTGGCCTCGGCGCCCACATCCGCCATGAGCAGGGTGTCTTCCACATCCTCCCAGTCGGATTCGCTCAGATGGTCCTTGGTCAGAATGGCAAAGAGGGCCTTGCCAAAGGGGTTGGGACTCTTGGCCAGCCTGGCCTTGAGCCTGGTCATGCGGGATGCAGAGGCCTCCGGATGCGCCAGCTCCTCCTGTGCCGACGATGCTGATTGGTCAGCCGAGGACGACTGCCTGGAAGCCACTGAACCGGCTGAGCCAGTCGAATCTATAGAAGCGTCTGAATTGGGAGCAACACCAGATCCACGCGAGGCAGATTGGACTGCCCTGTCATCTGACGAAGCTGCTAAGGAAGCATCAGATTGGTCTTTAGCTTGATCTTTCGCTACAGCTGTCGCCGACTCCTGGGACAAAGAGGAGCCACTATCACTAAGCTTTACCGCACTGTCGGGGCGCGCGGAATCCCCCTGGGACCGGTGTTTACGGACCGCCACCAGAATGCCGACCACTGCCAGCACCAGGACGATCAACACCGCGATAAGAATAAGGAGCTGCTGTGTTGTCATAGGTACCAGCCTAAAGGCGAAAAGGGACACGGATGGTCACCACCAGCGGTCACTTCCCGCTCGGATGGCTCGTTCCCGCCTGCGGACCGCCCTGGACTGCGGGCATGATGTCGGAGGTGGTGGGCTGAGGCTCCCGTCGCTGCCGACGCGAAGGCTCAGGGCTTGATGATCGCAGGGTGGAGCTCCTGGGGGCTGGAGGCCCAGAGGTCGCAGAAACCGACGGTACAACATTCTTCTTTTGTCTCGGGCTGGTCGAGGACGCGGAATCAGCGCTTGGGGGCCGAGGCAGATTTATCTCGTCCGTGGAATCGGAGGCCAGCATGCCTCGAACCTCCACCACGGAGGAGGAATTGACATAGACCGGATAGGGATGTTCGGTATCTTCAGCAGTTGATGCGCCCTCGTCCGATCCAGGGGCAAAAGACAGATGCCCTCCTGCTATACGTGGCAGCCGATTCTCTCGTTCCTGCTGACGGCGGGCCGCCCGGCGTACACGCTCATCCAGAGACTGGGAGAAGGCACGGTCCTGGGACTCACCAAGCGCCAGACGCATGACGAATACAATGAATGCCGCCACCACCAGCACCCATACCAGGACAATCAGCCAGACCATACTTGCCATTCTCTCAGAAGAACCCCTCAGACGCGCTAAGACACGAGGAATCTATCGGTCTCTTTCACACTGGCAGGTCAGCAGACGCTCAGGACCCCTCTTACACCCAAGGCAGTCGCAGGCAAGTAGGAAGGCTATCGCAGGAATTACGTTCAGCAAGGTCCGCAACTACCATTCGAGAAATCTCCTGCAATGGCGGCAAAAGATGCATAGCCATCAAAAGTATCATTTCCAGCGAAATCCGTAGATGGAAACAAGCCCTGAGGCAATGCAGCCCACGGCCAGGTAGAGGATCCCGAGCCAGGCATGAGGCCAGGTGCCCGATCCGATCAGCATCATCGATAAGGCCTCCCGCATGTGATATAGGGGCGTATACGGGGCGATGGTCTGCACCCAGGACGGCAGCATATTGACGGGCATCATAGCTCCGCCAATGAAGCCCAGGGGCAGAATAATGATGTTCGCAAGGATGGATACCCCTGCGATGGAGTAAATTATCATGGCGATAATGACACCCAGGAAAAAGAACAAAAGATAGCCAAGGACCAGGGGAAGCAATCCCGACAAAAACGTCGGTTTCAGCCTCATTCCCATGACCATTCCCAAGACGACAAGCACTACAGCCTGCGCCAGAAGGACGACGATACCCACAACAGCCTGGGAGAGGATAATCACATTCCAGGATAGAGGAAAATTGCGAACCGTCTGCAGCATGCCATTCTCACGCCAGAGGGCAAGGTGCGAAGCACCCGCGAAAATACCCACGTAGGCCGCGCCAAATGCAATGACATTGGCGCTGATTTGACTGGCAATATCAACTCCAGGAACGTAGCTCTTAAAAGACAGGACCAGGACCAGCAACAAGGCTATAGGAAAGAGAAAGGTGAAAACCAAAGTGGACCAGTCACGAATATCGTAGTGGAACATCAACTTGAATAGAGTTTTGAAGCTGTTCATTTGACGTTCTCCTTTTCGAGAAGGCGAAGATAGACATCCTCGAGACGCCCATCCTTGACTTGTGCCTGGCTTGTATTGATCCCGGAATCAACCAATTTCGCGAAGGTAACTCCGGTATCCCTGGTGCGAACTATTAGACCGTCGGGTGTGGCTTTTACATAGTCAGCCCCCACGAGACGGGCTACATGATCGGCCTGATCCAAAGCATTTGGAAGAAGAATGGTCGACTCCATCTCTGCTTGCGCAATAAGCTTGCTAGGACTGGCCGTCACGAGAATATGCTTATACGCCAAGATCGAGACCACGTTGCACAACCGCTCCGCCTCATCCAGATGGTGCGTCGTATAAAGCACCGTGGCGGCCAATTGCTGACTAGATTTGAGCAGGCTCACAAGATCGTGGCGTGACTCGGGGTCGAGGGCAGCAGTGGGTTCGTCCAAAAAGAGCAGCCGAGGATGGTGGACGACAGCCGTGGCGATGGCCAGTCTCTGTTGTTCGCCGCCGGATAATGATTCAACCTTGTTGGATGCCACATGATCCAGTTTCAATGCATCAATAAGATCGTCCACACGCGACCGGGGCACCTGGTAGATATCCGCCACTGCGGTAAGGTGCTCAAGGAGCGTCGTTTTAGGGAAGAAGGACGACTTTTGAGGCTGGATGCCTATTTGGCGGAGCAGGGCCAAGTTGCGCGGATAGGGCGTCTGGCCCAGAACAGAGACCGTTCCCTCAACCGGTTTTTGCAGTCCTTCCAAGACGGTGAACAAGGTTGTCTTTCCAGCGCCATTTGGCCCGATGACCCCATGGAAGGCCCCTTCTTCAACCTCCAATGAAAGATGAGAGAGAATCGTTTTGTTCTTTATTCGAACAGTAAGGTTCGATACGCTTACTTCGATATTGCCCATTCCAGAGCCTTTCAGCGTCAATACTGATGTGGTAAAGCGCGGGTTGTGTCGTCTATTGCTGCTTGTCTATTCATGACTATTTCAATTTGCTGAGTCTGCGCAGGTGGAGGAAAGAATCAGTCCAAATTCCGGCCCAGCATAGTATGGTGATTTTGGCTCCGATGGTCTTTTCCATGAGACCATCTGCTTCAACTACGATAGCTTATTCATCCATATTCTTTCCTCACCCATGAGCCCAGAATTTCAGGCATTTTCTAATAAAATACAAGCTGGATCAGACATAAAACCGCCACCGTCCCACAAATTATGGCATCCAAGAGCACATACTGGCAAACACTGATTCCACTACTGGTTTACCTGCAGCTGGAACAGCATATTCCCATTTATCAAGCGGGCCGCCAAGGGGCGGACGGGTACATCTACTTTGTTCCCAATCGGCACTTTGGTAAGAGAAGCCATACCAGTATCAGCAAAAGCGGATATTGAGAAAAGTGCGATGCTTGTTCCCCCGGCTCATGCTCACCAGTGGGGAGGTTGACCGCCGACAACAGTAGACCGCGCGAACGAACAGCGACGGCGATGATGCGAAACTCTGCAAGTTATCGACGGAACCCACTATTTCGCCCTTTTCGCGTATTGGCTATCTCGAATGATGCTGGCCTTCACCGTTTCGCCGCCAGTGTCTTACCATCATGAAGACAATCATCATTAGCCAAACTACTGGGTATGTGCATAAACCCCAGAACTGTGAATCGGTGGCAAACGATATAACATGGGCGAGAATTAATGCCAGGGCAAAAAACCTGACAGCAATGACTTGCGGCTTATCGGATGGTTTCTGTGTCGAAGCTGTTTGTCTCATGGCGGTTCCTTTGCCGTCGTACATAATGCACGGAATGTGCATAAAAACAAGATATACACTAACCGGCATTCGCTCAAAATAAGCTTAAAATAAGTTCGCGTTCTGGATGCGCATATACGTCATAGCCGGAGAAAATCATTGCAAAGAGCCTAGCCAGGAAGCAATTACATGAAAGCTGCTTTTGCATCCAAGATTGCGTTTACCGATCTGTTCGTTTCGTAGACAAATCAATCCAATACCGTTCTACTGGCTGACCAGATCTGCTGGGGAGCACATTCTCCAGTTGCCCGCCACGCGAAAGGATGGTCCGGCGGCTGGCCAGATTCGACGGGGAACAAGTAATCAGGACCCTACTCATGCCCAGAGTGGCAGCTTGTCGAAGACATTCATCCAGCATCAGCCCGGCATAGCCCAGCCGGCGACAATCCGGACGAACTGAATAGCCGATGTTGCCGCCCACTCGCAGAAGCGCCTGCGTAAGCTGCAACCTCAGCTGAATCATCCCCACCAGTTTGCCGCTGGGGTCCATGGCGGCGAACTGCAGGGCGGGCACAAACCCCGGCGGCAGATCATCACCACGCGCCTGACGAGCCACCTCCGGCAGACCAAACCGACGAACCTCATCCAGGCTGTGGCAGCCCTCCAGGGGGCCCAGCCCGGCCGCTTCATCCTCAGTCCGGGCACGACAGGACTGCAGATATTCCCAAATCACTTCGGTGTCCACCGCCCCTGGCTGGTCCATCCTCACCAGACGGATTCCCACGATCCACCTCCTATATCGAATGCTTGACCACCCTTTATCAGCTGCAACCTGACCAACAGCTGTGATTCAGCTTACTTGAGCAGTATTCAAGAGAACTGAAGTTTCAAAGGGGAACCAGTGTCGCCGGGACATCACGTGCATAACTGAATAGTTGAAACTCAATACAGCAAGAATCACAATGTTCAATAAAAGTTCTCCCAAACTTACGTTCTGGGCTTTAGTCCCTGGCTTCGGCCTCATCAGGTCAGCGAAAGAGTCGCTCTGGAATCTGTCATTCTTTCTGCTTTTCTCCCCGCAATGCCCGGAATGGCCGATCAGGGATCGTCAGTCAGACATTCCGGCCTGAAACCATGTGATGACGATTTGTGTACGGTCTCGCAGGCCGGTCTTGTCGAGTATGCGACTTACGTAGCGCCGGACGGAGGTAGTTTCAAGAGTGAGGCGCTGGGCTATTTCCTGGTTAGAGAGCCCTTGAGCGATGAGCCCGGCTATCTCGTACTCCCTGGGGGTCAACTTATCCAGCTGCTGTCTGGCCTGCGGATCACTGACCTTATGCCGGGCATAGGCTCTGTCGCAGTTGATGAGCTCCGCTGTGACACGGGGGGTGAGCACTGCGTCCCCATCGGCCACTGCGTGAATGGCTCGGTGCAGGTCTCTGGTGGACACATCTTTGAGCAGAAAGCCGTAGGCGCCTGCGTGCAGACCGGTGAAGGCATAATCGTCTTCGTCATAGGTGGTCAGGATCAGCGTGCGAATGTCGGGGAACTCCTTAGCAATGACCGCAGTGGCACTGATACCGTCCATTACCGGCATGCGAACGTCCATCAGGATCACCCGAGGCAACGGCTGGGCGGCTGCTTTCATCTCTCGAAGTATGGTCACTGCCTCCTGACCGTTGGAGGCTTGTCTGACAACCTGTAAATCGTGGTCGGCCTCAATCATGCGTACCAACCCCTTGCGGAGGAGCGCAAGGTCATCGACCAGCATCAGGTCAATCATGGGCATTGCCCTCTTTCTCGCCGGCGCAAGGCAGGATGGCTTCTACCGTCCATCCCCCGTTCTCGCTCGGTCCGCAACTCAGACTCCCTCCCATCAGTCGGCATTGCTCGCCAATCTGTTTGAGACCCACTCCTGGATAATCATGAATCGCTGGTTGCTGATCGCCCAAGGCTGGCCCATGCTCATCCCCATGTCCATCGTCGTGAATGCTGATGCGGAGGGTGCCGTCCTGCGCGTAGTCGCGGGAGATGACGATCGTGCTCGGGTCCGAGGCGTGCCGAAGCGTGTTGGTGATGGCCTCCCTGCTGATGATGAAGCAGAGGTTGTCCTGTCTGGGATCGTGCCGATGATGGCCTGTTTTAGTAGACACGACAGCCAGCCCAGCCGCGCGAGCATGGGCGATCACGGTGTCGAGTTCGTCGAGCGTATGCAGCCTGGAGCCATAGCTGCGCCGATCATCATCGGACTCTTCAGTTAGCGCCTCATGCCTCTGGACAAGGGTACGGACGGCTTGTCGGGTGTCAAACAACCCATCCCTAGCCACCTGATTGATATCCTTAAGCACCTCTTGCAGCTCTTCGATCTCAACCGAGTCAGCGAATCCCTGGGTCAGGGCGATGATCGTGGTGAGGTCGTGGCCCACGCTATCGTGCAACTCCCCTGCTACCTGGGCACGTGATATAGCCTGATCCCTTTGCCTGGCAAGCATTTCAGAGCGGATGCGCTCCTGCTCCTCACGCCGTTGCGTCTCGCGCCGAATCCGGTAGGATCTGACAGCTACAGCAGCGGCCGCGACAGCCATGATGACAGCCATCCGAGCCAACCATTCCAGCAAAAGCATGTGCCCGGCATGCATGCTGACAGTGACCAGGCTGACGGCCGCGACTGCCTCACTCACGCCTGCCGCAATCTTGGGTACCGACGATAAACAGACACAGAAATAGAGCGCGCCTACCAGAGGTATCAGGAAGCTGTCGTCCGAGGCGGCAAATGACAGGCCGATGTATACCAGGGTCTCCACGGTCGTGATGAGCAGGGGAAATTGTCTGCTCCAGTACAGCAGGCAGGAGCACAGGAGTCCGATCAGGCCGATGACAGTCTTCCAAATAGATAAAGGAATGTTCTCGGCCCAGACTGGAGGAAACATGGGGGCGCTGACATAGAGAAGCGTATACACCAAGCTCAGCAGAGGCATGACAAATCTGGTCAAGCGTTGATTGCTCAACAGCTCCAATAAGTTGGTTGCCATGCCCTTCATCGCGCCCCCTCACGCCGTATGCCGAGGATGCCCAGGTTCATTCGCCAGTGTACTGTGCTATCACACAGGCAGGGGAACGACCTGCTGATTTGCGCACCGTGATCCACGAAGCCAGTGATGCCGACGAAGACAGAAGCAGGTAGACCAGCGCCCAGTGGGCCCAAGGTATGCCGATGCTGGCAGCACCAAAGACCTTGCGGAATCCGGCAGCATAGGCCATGACCGGCAGAAGGCTGGAGGTGAAGGATATCAATACGGCGGTAGTCGCCATGATGAACCCTTCGAGAGCGGACATGATTTCAAGTTCGTTCGGGTCCGCGCCAGCGATAGAGATGAGGGACAGATCCAGGCTTCGACCGTGGGCTGAAATCAGGTATCCGGCGCATACTCCAGCCAGCGTGACGACCAGCGCGGGGCCCAGGAGCGTAATGAGCATGGAGAAATCGGAGCTGCTGACATCCAGGTTGGGAGGTAGCAGGCTGCTGGAATCGGTGCTGTTCTGGTAGAAGGAATCGGTCATCATCAGCAATGAAACCCCCACAATAAGAGGTATGACCGTGGAGCTGAGACTGCGCATGCGGGCACTGGCTTGCCGACAAGCAACCAGCCATGAAGGCTGGCGAAGAGCGACGAGCCTGGTCCAGCCGCTGGTGACCGTGCCCAGCAGGGAGGGACCTGCCAAACAGATTGCGACGAGAAGGAGTATGAAACCGAAAGTGCTGCCCATGGCGATAGGCAGAATGGGTGCCGCGGTGTGCAAACGGACCAGTTGCTCATCAGGAATGGTCCGCGCTTGCATAATTGGCATCAGCATGATCACCAAGGCCGCCAGCAAACACAAGGCAGCGGCGATACGACGAGCCAAGCCCGCTGTTTTTGGAGGAATGATTGCAGCACGCAGAGATTCCACGGGACTGATCCTGCTAATGGTTCGGATGGTCAGCAGCGTGCCAATCAAGGCCACCAATATTCCGCATGAGGTTCCTGCTGCCCAGGAAGCAAGCTGGTGGCTGGCGATGAAAGGCTGCCTGCCGATCAGGAACTGTGAGGTCTCCCAGGCGTAGAGGGGACGGGCCAGCAGCAAAGAAGCCGCCAGCGAGACCACACTGGCCGCGAGCGCCAAAATGAATATGCGCATACAAGTCAGCGAGGTCAGCTGCCAGGGCGTGGCGCCTTGCAGGGCTAACAGGGCAAGGTTGCGTCTGCGCTGGTTGATCACCGACGAAACGACTTGCAGAACAATCAATACTACGGCAACGAGAAGTGCTACGAAGGGGATCATCAAATTTTGGTAGGCGGTGCGGCCCTGCTCAGCCATACCGGGGACACTGCCCAGGGCCTTGGCTGAAGAGAGCATCATGGCAAGCAGACCGACCATGGTTTGCGAGGCGATCAGCACGAGGGCGACGCCAGACCAAGCCAAGGGGGCTTCCTTGAAATATCGCAGAAGAAGCCGCATCAGATGCCCGCTTTCGGCATGGGAACCTTGTCGGCTGTGGCTATGCGACCGTCGCACAGATGCACCAGGGTGTTGCAGCGGGAGGCGACTTCCGGACTGTGGGTAACCACGATCACTGCGTGGCCAGGCCTATTGGCGAAGGCGGCAAGCTCATTAACGACCGCATTGCCGGTCTCCTGGTCAAGGGCGCCAGTAGGCTCATCGGCGAAGATGATATCGGGATCCGAAATCAACGCGCGAGCCAGAGCCATACGCTGCTGCTCGCCCCCTGACAGGAAGGTCACATTGGCCTTGAGCAGTCCCCTGATGCCCAGTCTGTCCAGCAGCTTGGCCGCCTGATCCTCCGGCCAGCAGGTCTTGCGCAGAATGAAGGGCAGCTTGAGGTTGTCCTCCACACTCATCGAAGGCACCAGATTATAGGACTGGAAAACGAAGCCCAGGTGCGCGCGGCGGAATCGCGCTGACGCTGCAGACCCCATGGCAGAGATGCGACGACCCAGGACTTCCACCTTGCCCGAGCTGACGGGTTCGAGACCAGCCAGGCAGTAGAGCAGGGTTGATTTGCCGCTACCCGATGGCCCTACAATCCCGGTCATGGCTCTCCAAGAGGCAGTGAACTCCACATTGTCTAGGAGAGTGATGGTCTCCCCCTTCCTGGGCGAAACCTGCTTGCACAGGTCAGATGCATGGATGGCGAAGGGCTCGCTCTGGCCGGAAGGATTGGCGGTATGCTTCATGGCAGTATCCAGCGCTTGCTAACGGGTGAATGCCAGTATGAGCCTATGACGCTCTGTACATGCGGCGGCACGTATTGAGCCGGTTGTTTCATCGGAGCTCCCTCCTTCAGCGCACTTGCGAGGTCAATCGGCCCGCCTTGCAGAGGTGATTCTTTCAATCCGAGTACGGCGAATCAACGTCGGCCGCTACTTCGCCATCTACAGATGACAAAATAACGACCAGCCAGCGCCTAACGGGGAGGACCGCCCCCCCCCCCCTACAGCCTTGGAAGAAGCTTTGACATACAGGTTCGTTTATTGTCCGGCACGGATCCCATCACACACGTTCAGCGCCTAGCCGCCCCTACCGCCCTCCACCCACCTCAACAACCTTCCTAAGCGGGCGGAAGGGTAGCGCTTCATATTGATATTCTTCATCTATCTGTACAGGTTTTCAGAGATGCTTCGCCAGAGAACCGGCTTGCCGCGAACTGGAAAAATCCACACCAAACATGTAGTGTTGAGCTGTTGCCCCTCTGGCTCAATGGTTAGAGCAGCGTCCTTTTAAGTCGTGGGTTGTGGGTTCGAGTCCCACGGGGGGCACTTTAGATTGCCGATTATTTAATACCAGTCGCTACGCTCTCTACAGATCATCTGCCTACGCAATAGTGGGCTAGGTCCTGATACAGCCTTGATTCATTTGCTGGGCTCAGTATCTACCGCGCCTACCCAACACCTGATCGTGAGAACCTAGTCGCAAAATATAGGCAGCGTCGCCCTCCCTATGCCACACCAGCAGCAGATCTCCGGCATTGCCCACATGGCACTCATACACAGCCGCATAACCTTGCAGCATATGCATCCGATGATGCGCCTTCAATGTATGGAGCGACGCTTCAGAATTCTCCGCTATCAGATCTAGCACCTCCTCGACTGGCTCTAACGGAGCGTGCCTGCGAGCCATGCGCTTCAGGTCTCTCGTAAAAGCACCAGTGGGAACCAGCGCAAGCCTCATCGGTCCGCGCCAGTAGCTGCTAGCACGCCATCCACCAGGTCCTTTCCTGTGGCGTACCCCTTAGTCTTTCCCCTCATGGCCAGACGGCGCGATTCCTCCAAGGCCTCCTCGGTTTCGGCAGGTAGATCCAAGCTGAAGTCCAAGGGGATCCGCTGCTCCCGAATGATCTGCTTGTAAAAGGCTCTGGTGACCGTAATCATATCCAGACCAAGCTCCTTCACGATACGATCCACCTGTTGCTTGTCTGCATCGGATATACGCACCGTAATCTGAGACATCTTCTCCATCGGAGCCCACCTTCCTCGTTGTCTATAATTTTGCATTAAAGTGCAAAATTACAGCTGATTTCTTACTTTAATGCAAAATTGCAGTGCATTGTAAGGCATCAATGTGTATAGCTGACAGCAATAGCATGCATCCATTGCTTCATGCTGCGCTGGGCGATTCCGACTACTCATGCTTCCAAGCCAACTTTGACGAAGCAGATCTCTACGAAAGCGATAGCCAACCGGTCTTCTACTACAACCAAACCGCCCGAACGAGAAAGACACTGAACTCAGCTACGCTCACCTCTTAAGGGCAATAGCCTTGGAACCAGGCAGCTGATTAATCATAGCCACGCTACGTCAGAGGTTTTACGCCGATTGCCATTCCGGCCCTATTCTGAATGCAGTCAAGCGAGAATAAATGGGCAGTCAAAGCGTAAGGCAAAGTCACTAATAACCCTGCCTTGCTTTTTAATCTACAGCAAATATATTGGCCTTACAGACCAGGGATGACGTGCTGTATCTAAAGGAATTCTGGCCGCACCTTCCCAGCTCCACTCAGTTTTCTACGCTTGCCTCTACCGGTAGGTCCTTTGCAATCCTGGACGTATAGGTTCCATTCTTCCAGTCAGCGAGATTGCCCACCACATAGACACGGCGCTTGGCTCGCGACACAGCGACGTTGAGCAGATTGGGCGACCCGTTAACCCATGAACGAGAGCCTTCTCCACGCCTGCCAGCTCTGCTGCCAAGGACTATGAAAACCACATCGGCTTCCCGCCCTTGGGAAGTGTGGACGGTTCCGGCCTGGCTCGATGCCAGCCGGTTCGCTTCGCCGCTGTTGCAACCAGTGCATTGCCGCAAGGCGTCCGCGAAGGTGTCACGCACCCCGTTAGCCACAGCCCTGAACGGAGCGATGACCAGAATATTGGTGGGGTCAATCCCACCCTGGAAGAGCCCGCACAGACGCTTGTGCAGTTCGTAGCCCTCCTGCGGCCTCCATTGCGTTTTCCCAGTTTCGCCGGAATTCGGCGGCACATCGTACCAGCAGGAGGTCGGCAGCTCATCTTCCGCATGAGGCCCGGACGGATAGGCACATGGCTGATGCTCCGGCCCTACACGAACCATCCTGCCGGAGTAAGCCATATCGTTGCATATAGAAAACATGGGTTCATCACAGCGCCGATGCACCACCAGAGGCATCCCCAGCCAGTGGTCATCCGTCTCGTCCAACAGGCCGCAAGGGGTCTGGTAATCGACCAAGGCCTGCATGTTTTCGGATTCCAGTCCCAGGCGCTGTAGGTGATGGGTGCTCGCCAGGAGTTCTCGCATTGGCTTGGGCATGGTATCCACGGGCTGGAGCTGCATTGGGTCTCCGACTGCAACCGCATGTTTCACGCGCTGCAGCAGACCGGCAGCAGCCTGAGGCAGGGCCTGTCCGGCCTCATCCACAATCGCCCAGCCGAGCGCCTCCTTGCCTATCCCCGAAAACATTCTGGATATTGATGCAAAGGACGAGGAAACGACTGGGATCACCAGGAAGAAAGTCTGCCAAGCCACCAGCCTCTCGTCATCCGTAAAACCATTCGACTGCATTACAGCGCAAGCCAGGGAAAGATTGCACATGAACTGGTGGGCAGCACCTATGATGGCCTGCTGATGAAGAGCCAGCGCTTTAATGTAGACCTTCGTCCGCGCCTTGCTCCATTCCTGATCCATCCACGCAACATGGTCATCGCCAATGTCGGGCCTGGGCCACTGAATCTGCTCGGCTTCAGCAATTTGTCTTTCTACCGTAGTTAGCTGATCGAACAGGTCTGTAGCTTGTTTTTCGCAATTCTCTGAATCTTGTTTCGCATCATCAAGGCTATCCTGCAAAAAAGATAACTCCTGACTGGCAACATCAACTTCGGCGTCGCAATAACCCCTTTTCTTCCACGCCTTTTCCAGAGTAGTGCGTTTCTTGCGCTCATCCTGTTGTTGTTCTTTCGTTTTTTGGAAAAGATGTTTCAAAGGATGTGCCCGACAAGATGATAGATGATCCTCATAGGCAGTTTCGGCTTGCTCCTGGGCAGCGCATGCAACATCGGAAGCTTGCTTGGCTTTTGACAGCCGCTCTTTTACAGCTATGATCTGTCTCTCGTACTGCATCTGCTCGACTTTCAAGTCGTGCCGCATTATCTTTAATTCATCAAGCTTGGCCGAAAGAGCGGATCGTTGATCACACAGGTCCGAATAAGAACGAACGAGGTTATACTCATACACTTTTTGAGCACGAATGCGCTCTTCTTTCTTCAGAGCATCATTGAATCCTCTTTTGGCTTCATCCCATCCGTCAATTACACTTGTCGTCGTAGATAAATTCTTCAAAAAATTATATACAAACTCATTCTTGAAAGAACCCAAGAAGCGCTTTTTATTGCGCCTATTACCCAAAACTGCGGATATTAGAGCCCAGGTTGAGCGGTCATTGGAGGGTTTACCCCCATTATGCTTATCCTGACTATTGAGAATTAATGTAGCAATGTCCCGGAAGTCGAACCCACAAGGTGCCTGTTTCCACATGCTCTCGATATAGGATTCCCACTCACTGTCTATAGCATCGGCTCTAGGCAGATCTTGGCTGACATTCTCAACAGCCTTGTTGTTGCTCGAAGCCACAACAATCTCAAAACCAGTCACCGACGGATCAAGCGTCCAATATTCATAACTCTTGCGCCGATCGAAAATATTCGTGGCATAACGTTGCTGTTTGAAAATATCGTCAGGCTGCTGTAATTTCGCCAATCGTTTAGCTCGTGCCACGATAATCTCGGCTACTACATCCTTCAAAAGGGTGGTCTTACCAGTACCGGGGGGCCCATTGACACCCAATAGCGGTGAGCCACAGATTCCTTCTGCAACTGCACGTATTTGATTAATGGCAAACTGCTGTCCAACGGACTGGAACTGATTGGAAGCACTAGGCCATCTTCCAATCGGCATATTGGAAGGTTTCACAGCACCATCAACGAGAAGACCCTTTGAATCCTCAGCCAAATTGAATCGTCGAGGATGGCTCATCGACAGATAACTCCTGACCGGACGAGAAAAATTGTTTGGTCCGTCGTTGTGGAGCTTTTCCAAATCGTCTAAGAAGAAGGAGTCGATTAACTCGCCATTGAGATATTCCGAATTAGCTTCCAAATGACAATTGACATAATTGCGCATCAGAGGCGATCCGTCTTGCGGGGAGAAAAGAGGCGAACAACTTATGCTATGGTCGTCAAGCCTCATCAAGTTTGTCGTCCTACGAATAAGCTCTCTTATGTCATCTTTGGCAACTGGGAGTTTCTCGTGCTTTATCCGCCCTTGTACATCTTTGAGTTCCTTGCACACCGAAGTGTTGAAATACGATTCGATTTCGTTCTCTGCCCCATTGAGTTCGGTAATATCAGGCCACCCAGTCGGACAATCGGGCCAACCTCGATGATTGAACAAGCAGGAAACTGCTTTAGCATATTGAGAGATAGCCAGCGACCCTAGGACCAATCTGCCGTCATCCCCTATGCAAAACTCCATAAGAGAAGCCATGACACCAAGGCCGCCTCCGCGCTTGTACTGGCGATGAGCAAGTTCCAGCATTGTCTCGTTTTGAGCTATCTCTTCTACAGATGACAGATTTCGGACAAGCGTAGCTGCAGTCATCAACGCATTCGTGACCACATCCTGGCGGAGTCCGACAGCTATTCGGAAACGTTCATGATGAAGCCACGGGCAATCTATATACGTCTCTAATGTTTTCCGGTTTCGTTTCAGCTTCACCGCCCGCAGGACAGGGGAAGAGACAAACCGGGGGTCATAGTCCTTACAGTAAACAGCGCAGGCTACGCCGTGCCGCCGGACTTTTATTGCCAGCTCTCTCACTACCCTCAGAAGACACAAAACCATGGAATCCGTCAGCTTGGTACCTACCGGCAGAGGGTCGGGCTGATCCACTATTCCACGCCATATCTGATTTGTTTCTTCAAGAAGACCAGTTATGGCCTGTTCGTCGAGTCCCGATTTGAACGCCTGGGACCGTAACCAGTTCTCCGTATCCTCTGCGAATGAGAAAGGTTTGGTCAGCCGGGCGTTCATGTCTGTCTGCAACCGGTATATTTTCCTGCTCTGCAGGTCGTTATAGAGGTTTGTATAGGAACGATGCTCATTGTCAACCGGCCCGATGAGAAGATCAGCATGAATGTCATTCCATGGAAGTCGCTCCTGCTCAGAAACGCTTATCCCGTGGTCGTCGTTGCGGGAGGAGGATAAAGCAATGAGCTGGTTATCCCTCCAATTTTGTGGCGAGAATAGTTCAACCGCGCACCAATATGACAAAACATCCATTGCATGCTGTTGCTCATCGTTCCCCATATTTGCCAGTATGCGGATAAGCGGGGACAGGTGCAGGAACAGATTCGAGCATCAACTGAGACCATAGAAGGCAATCCCGATGCGGCAATGTCCGAACCAATCACCGCATCAGGGAGAAGCTAGGTCATGCCCGTATCCGTCTGACCGCCCAGTTGAACAGTTTGCGTAGTTCCGAGGCGACGAGGACCAGGGAGGCCAGGGCGACGCATTCCAACCAGGCCTGAGGCTGGAGGGGAACAGTGCCGAAGGCCTCGCCCAGGAAGGGCACATAGATCACCAGAAGCTGGAGCAGTATGGAGATGCCGATGGCACCCCAGAGCCAGAGATTGCTGAAGAGCCCCAGGAAGGCCGACTTCCGTGAGGATCGGGAGGCAAGCGCGTTGAAGAGCTGGGCGAAGACCAGGATGGTGAAGCCCATGGTCCGCGCCTCCCTGATCTGCGCCTCGTGACCGATCGCCTGGACGGACCTGTCGGTGAAGATGCCGCCGCTCAGGTGCATATCCATGCCGATCAGGGTGACCACGGCCATGACCAGGCCAATGTAGATGATGTCGATCCACATGTCCCGGTCGATCACCCGGTCGTTGACGGATCGGGGCGGGCGATCCATCAGATCGTCGGTCTGTGGGTCCACGCCCATGGCCAGCGCGGGGGCCGCATCGGTCAGGAGGTTGATCCAGAGGAGCTGGGTGGCCAGCAGCGGCACGGTCACACCTGCCATGCCGGGCTGCGATATGCCCAGAAGCCCCGCAAAGACCACGCCGCCGAAGACCGTGAAGACCTCGCCCATGTTGGAGCTGAGCAGGTAGCGCAGGAACTTGCGAATGTTGTCGAAGATGCCGCGGCCCTCTCGCACGGCCTGGACGATGGTGGCGAAATTGTCGTCCGCCAGGATCATCTTGGCCGACTCCTTGGTGACCTCGGTCCCGGTGATGCCCATGGCCACGCCGATGTCTGCGGTCTTGACAGCAGGGGCATCGTTGACGCCGTCGCCGGTCATGGCCACGACCTTGCCCTGGTCCTGGAGCGATTCGACGATCTTCAGCTTGTGCTCGGGTGCCACGCGGGCGTAGACGGAGACCTTGGAGGTAGTCTCCCGAAGCCGGTCCGAGTCCATGGCATCCAGCTGCTCGCCGGTGCAGGCGGGCTGTCCAGGCTTGATGATGCCCAGATCCCCTGCGATTCTGGCTGCGGTGAGCGGATGGTCGCCAGTGATCATGATCGTTCTGATGCCGGCCTTATGGGCCTGATCCACCGCATGGCGGACCTCGGTTCGTGGCGGATCGATGATGCCGACCATGCCCGTCCAGATCAGATTGCTCTCCAGATGGGCGCTTTCCTGGATCACCTTATCCGCGGACAGGCGGATTGCGGGAGCCTGCTGAGACCTCTGAGACAACCGGTCCGTCTGATCTGTCCCGACCGTGCTTGACGTCTCCCCCTCGTCGGCTTCGGCCAGGGACGACAGCTCCTGGTCGGATACAGGCCGGAAGGCCTGCCCCAGGGTCCTGTAGGCATCTGCTGAGAGGCTGCTGACCTGGGCAAGTATCCTCTCCCGATCAGCACTGGTCATAGGCCTGACCTTGCCGCTCTCGAGAATCCGGTCGCACTGGCCAAGCAGCACGTCGGGAGCGCCCTTGCAGAAGAGCCGCGACCGCCCTCCGCCGCCATCATTCGGGGCGGCCAGGACCGACATGAGCTTGCGCTCGGATGTGAAGGGAATCTCGGCCAGACGGCGGTAGCTATCAGCCTTGGCATCAGCGCCGACTTTACAAGCGGCAACAATCAGCGAAACCTCCGTGGGATCGCCGACGATCTGCCAGCGACCCTGCCCGGACCCGGACCGGGCCTGGGAATCAGGTTCGGCCTCGTCCACCTGCCAATGAAGGTCTCCGTCGTTGGCGATGGTCCCGACCATCAGGGTCTCTGCAACCGCACTAGCCAATGACGAGTCAACGGCGTCCGTCGGCTGCTGGTCGTCGGAACCTCCGGCCTCGATCTGCTGCATGGTTCCCTCCGGGGCATACCCGGTGCCAGTGAGCCGGACCTGCCCCGAGGGGACGACCACCCGCTCAACGGTCATCTCATTGCGGGTCAGCGTCCCCGTCTTATCAGAGCAGATGACCGATGCCGAACCCAGCGTCTCAACCGAGCTGAGCTTCTTGACGATGGCATGATGCTTGGCCATGCGCTGCACGCCCAGGGCAAGGACCACGGTCAGGATGGCCGTCAGCCCCTCCGGCACAGCGGCCACGGCCAGAGAGACAGCCATAAGCAGGGAATCAATCAGGTCCTGAGTTGTCCGGAAGCCCTCCATCAGAGCCAACGCCGCCAGAACCAGGACCGCAATCAGGCAGACGGCCAGGCCGAGGAGCTTGGAGACCCTGGCCATCTCCTTCTGCAAGGGCGTGGGCTCCTCCTGGGTGTCAACCAGCATGCCGGCGATTTTCCCTACCTGGGTGTCCATGCCGGTGGAGGTGACGATCATGCGACCGGTGCCCTGGGTTACTGCAGTACCGTTGAAGACCATGTTGATTCTGTCACCCAGAGCCTTGGGCTGGTCAAGCCGACCGGGCCGCTTGCCCACCGGCAGCGACTCGCCGGTCAGCGATGCCTCGGCCACGCGCAGACCCGCGGCCTGGAACAGTCTTCCGTCGGCGCCGACCGAATCGCCTTCAGCCAGGACTACTACATCACCAGGCACGATCCTGCTGGTCTCCAGGCTGACCACCCGGCCGCCTCGCAGCACCGAGGCGTGCGGGGCCGTCATGCTCGCCAGAGCATCCACAGCCCGCTCGGCCTTAGCCTCCTGAGCGTACCCCAGGGCGGCATTAAGGATGAGGATGATCATGATGACGATGGCATCAAAGGGCAGGGGCTCCCCGCCTCCTGATGCCGGATGTGAGCGTTCCACCACCCAGGCCACCAACGAAATGGCCGTGGCTGCCAGAAGCAGATAGACCAAGGGGTCCTTGAACTGTTGAAGGAATTTCCTCCATGCAGGAACGGGAGGCGCTCCAGCCAGCTCATTAGGACCGAACCTGTCCAGCCGACGCGCCGCCTCGGCCTCATCCAGGCCCCGGTCGGGGTCCACATTCAGGGCAAGGGCAACCTGATCGACACCTACTATAGAAGGGTCCTTGAGGACGGGGCCATTCACTCTGCGCCTCTGCTCATGGCCCTGCCCTGCAGTCGGGATCACGCCGGTATCTGTCGATTGCTCATGCTTGGGATCGCTGGTCAACCCAGTCATGCCACTCTCCTGCTTATGCCACGGAGTAGTCAACGCTTCAGAGGCCCGTTGGAAGAAATCAGAGGCGGCCAGACCAAAACGCTGCGTGGATGCTTGCCAAGTTGAACCAATAATATACATAAACACGGCCGAAGTCGTCAAGGCCTTTGCTTCAGTATGCATTCTCAGGCCTGTCTCATGACAGAGACGGTATCTTTGCTGCACTTAACTTGGCAGCGCCCTAGTTGCCGAATCCCCCCCCCAAAAATACTAGATCTTCATTAGAAAAGCTTTAATCAATTTGGGCTCATCTGGCATAAAAACCCTTATCTGCCCTGAGAATCCTATTTAAGACCCTCTTGTGATTATTCGACAGGCTCAGCTGGCGTTATCTGAGCAGTAAATAGTCTTATAGGCCAACCATGGTAGTTCTTGCCAGCCGTCTGCCCTAACGATCCTTTCAGTGGAGACACCATTGGAAATAGCACTAAACACGAGAAAGAGAGGAGAGAGACGGACAAAATGCACAACATTATCGATCTGCAGAATAGTAATATCGCCATGAATGATGAAGCCGCTCATCATAGCGGCGTCAGCATATTTGCATGCCACGGCGGTGGGCATGATAATATCTGGAGTTGATGGACCTGCAGCTAATCCACAAAAATATGCCACTGCGATGACGTATTCACCAAAATGGCATGGGCTGTCATTTTTGCCTTGATGATGGCAAGGACAACAGTCATGTAAGTCTATGGGTGCCATCCTTGTATGGCATCCATAGCATTATTCTGATGAAGATTTATAAGTCGCGAGAACGGCGATGATGGGAGAACGGTGATGAGTGGTGCTTCAGTGAGTTCAAATGGATTGACGATGACGGTGACTCCGAGGAAGGATGATTCGATCACCATCCTCGACCATGTCGACTTCCATGCTGAGCCCGGAAGAATCACGGGGATTGTCGGCCCCTCAGGCAGCGGAAAGTCCACCTTGCTGTACTGCCTTTCGGGATTGGAACGTGCGACATCCGGAAGCATCTCCCTTCTAGGGCATGACATCACGCATATGCGAGCGTCCGCGCTCACTCGGTTTCGGCGTCGGCATCTGGGATTCGTGTTTCAGTCCTACAACCTGATCACGAGCATGACGGTGGAGGAGAACCTCGCGCTGCCATTCACCCTGCGCGGCCGTCGACTCCCCAAGCAAAAAGCGGATGAGATGTTGCGGTACTTCGGATTGGCAAACGAGAAAAAAAGGAGCGTGACGATGCTCTCAGGCGGAGAGCAGCAACGTGTCGCGCTTGCACGAGTGCTACTCTCCGATGCAGATATCATTTTCGCCGACGAGCCGACTGGAGCCTTGGATCAGGAATCTGGCGCCAAGGTCATGCAGGTGTTCAAAAGTCTGGCTATGGATGCGGGCAGGACCGTAGTAATAGTGACCCACAGTGGAGAGGTAGCCGGACAGTGCGACCAGATCGTTGAGGTCCGTGATGGCCACGTGCTGAACGCCGATGCGGAGAGCGGGGCCGGTATATGAGGGGCGCACTCTCTGATCTGAAAGCAGCCCCGGCCGTATGGGCAGGCGTATGGCTGTCACTAATCGTTTCCCAGACCGCTGTGTGCACTATTGTCGCCGCGCGCAGGGCTATTGATGCCGCTTACCACGGACCGGATGCCGGGCTAGGCGCCAACCTTTCCGGCCCAGCAATGCTGTTCAGCGTGGTCATAGCCGTGTTCGTAATGCTGTGGGTCGTGACCGCCGCTCTGAACCAGCGTCGGCACCAACTAGCATTGCTGGTCCTTCAAGGCGCCACGCCTTGGCAGCTGCTCTTCGGGAATCTGGCTATCATCATCGTCCTATTCATCTTGGCAGCAGTAGCGTCATCCCTCCTGACGCCGCTGGCAGCACCATATCTGTTCGACCTCCTGGCCAGAGCATTCGAGCTGAAACTGACGTATCAAGCAACCCAGCTGCTGGCATCCATCGGCACTGGGTTGGCCATTGCCGGAGTCGCCGTCCTTGCAGGCACAGTGCTGACCGTGCGCACACTATCCAAGATCAGGCCGATAGAGGCGCTTCGGCAGTCACAAAACCCGCCGAGACAAGTGAACGCATTCCGTGTTCTGCTAGGCGCATCGTTGCTCGTGGGAGCGATATGCGCGCTCATCATCCCGGGGACAGCTACACGCAAGATAGACTCTGGCGAGCTCGCCACGCACATTTCCGGCAGGAATCCCATAGAGTCCAGAGTGACAGGATTCATTGGGTTCTCCATGGGAGGCATGTTCCTCCTGATCTTCGCATTGGCTGTTCTGGCTCCCTATGTCATGCACTGGTTCACCAAAGGATGGACGCATCTTCTCCCCCTGCCATTCAGCACCTGGAAACTCGCTAGGCAGCAGGCCGTTGGGAGGATCCAACGACAGAACGCGACCATCATTCCCATGACGGCCGGCTTGTCGTTGCTCATGACTTTCTCTGGTGTGTTGCATACGCTGACCGACAGCCTCAAGAATTTCGCCAGTAACGGCCATTCCATGAACGTGAACCCACACATGCTGACGAACCTGATGGCCATGCTCGGCCCTGCGCTCATCATCGCTTTGGTGGGCGCAATCTCCGGACTGATGATCACCGCACGAGGGCGACGCCTGGATCTGGCGCTGACATACGTATCCGGTGCCAGTACCGGACAGTTGCGCATTTTGGGAGCCCTCGATGGTCTCATTTCGATGGTCACCTCGGTGCTGCTCGCCTTCGTCATCACACTGCTCAGCACCTGCGGCACCGCCTTCATGCTGCAACGATATCTGGGAAGCGCAAAGATAAGCGTTCAATGGGGATATTGGGCGGTCATCGCACTCCTCGCTATTGTCGTAGGCGCCCTCGTCACAGGCGTGCAGGCGCTGTGCGCGCGTTCCGAGGATTCTGTGAGGGTCATATCACGTGCAGTCGGTGAGTAACCACCCCCAACAAAGGACGAAAATGTCGCCACACAAGCGGAATAGTAATGAGAAAACCGCATCTTTGATAGACGTGCCCCGCCTTTTGAAATCCATAAGGGTGTTTTATTCACGGTTAGTCTGCTAAGTATAGCGAGCGCCCTCTTAAATCTGGCTCAGCCACAGCTTGTCAATGTCATTCTTGGACGCGTGCAGCATAACATGCGATCCGCAGTGCCCCTCTAATAGCGTTGGCAGGAGTGTTTCTGTCCGGCGCAGCAATCACTTCTTTTGACGCTTACCTGCTGTTGAACGATATGAGACGGTCTCTAGTAATGCATATTCTGCATTTGCCGTTCAAAGATCTGGACCAGTCGCATACAGGCAACGTAATTTCTATTATTTCATCTGATACAAATGAACTGAAGCGATTGCTGACCGATAATTGCCAGAAGTGTTTGGCACTTTACTGGTGTTCATAGGCGCGTGTGTGGGAATGGTCATAATCAGTCCCGTCATGTTCGTTATCTCTCTTTCGACCTGTCTTGTTACTGTCGGTTTACTGGTAGTCTTATCCGGAAAATTACGAGACTGCTCCAGAGGGGCTCAAACGGCCATAGGAGATATGACGTCTGCAGCCACTGATGCTTTGATGAGTTTGAAAAGGATCAGGGTTTTCGACGCCACGGAGCGTGAGACCAATAAAATCGGCGAGAAGCCAGGCAAGCGTGCACATCCGGTCGTCTAATTTCAAAGAAGCAGTCACTGATATGGCCATCAGGAATGGCCTTAATGCAGTTGTGCCTGATGGTTGTATCGGGAATCGGCGCTTTCCAAGTGGCCAAAGGAGTGATGACTGTTCAGCAACTGGTAACTTTTCTATGTACCTAGAAATGATGCCCACGCCTATGGCGACACTTTCTTCGACATATAGCAGACTGTTCAGAGCGTTGGGCGCGAACTCCAGCATTCAAGCGATAATGAGAATGCCGACCGAAGATGCGACATCAGCATGAGCAGTATCCAGTAGGGTCCAAAGGAAGGTCACCAACTCCGATCAGATTGACATCGATCTTGACCATGCTGATATTCCGTATGATGACGCACGGAACAATCGTGGCGGGCTCCAACTGAATGAAGCGGGTGTGCATATGAAAGGCGGCGTCGTCTACGCGATAGTCGGACCATCCGAAGCGGGCAAATCAACCATGCTGGCCCTTATAAAGGTATTCTATAAGCCAAATCATGGCCATGTTCTCTTTAATGGCATTGATATTTCAACTCTCAGCTCCTCTTATGTACGTTCTCTGATCGGCTATGTAGAACAAGATGCCCCCATATATTCCGGTTCTTCCAGAACGAATTTGGCGATGAACAAGAACGGCGTATCCGATGAAGGCTGCTGGAATGCCTTAAATAAGGTGAACCTCACGCCAAAGTGAGAGACACCTTCGATGGATTGGATACCCCAGTAGGCAACGCGGTGTATTGCTGAGTAGCGGTGAACGCTATCGCTTGGCCCTGGCAAGGCTGTTGTCCATAAGGCGGCCGATCATGCTGCTTGACGAAACAACGTACCATTTAGACGCTAAAAACGAGGAGCTCGTCGCACAAGTCATTCATGCCAATTCCCCGGAGCAGACAATAGTCATGGCGGCACAGAGAATACAATCAATCGCTTCGTCAAATAGAATCATGGTTTTGGCCAATAGAACTATCAATGGTTTCCTTTGGAAAATATTGTCTGCCAATCCTACTCTCCTATATGTATTGCTGTTAATAAACTTGATACCAATGTGAATAATTTGGCTATATATAAATATGCGCGGAAAATACGATCCACCGGCAGCAAGGTTCTCACCTCAACAAAGGAACAGACGATTCAAACTATCGTCTTGCCCTCTAAAGATATCTTTAATGACATTTATTGGCTGCTTGGTTTCCAGCATGATATGCAGTCATTACTAGACTGACCACGGGATATCTAGCAGTAAAGTTTAGCTGGGAGTACAGCACGTGAACCTTACACAGGGCACGCGGGAATAAATCTTGGAATTGCTCATTGTCAAGACATGACCCTCGCTGTTCCGCACAGTCAATCAGCTATCTGTTTTTTGATGACTATATGATCACGACGATGTTGATCGCCTACGGGCTTAAGGAGCCGGACCGGGCATCAGACCGCTGGTTAATAGCCTAAACGAGTGGGCGTGGGCTGATACATGACGTACGCTCTGAGCTTCTCATACCAGATAGGATGATACAAAAAGAAAGAAGAGGATACGGCACCTATATTCCATGTCGGCCGTGCGTTTTGAACCGTATTACGGTATTTTCATGCCAGGCCCTGACGACGATCTCGAGGCTCCTCCGGTCATCTCAAATAGTTTCAATTTCATACAGCTGCGTAGGCGTCATACGGGCATCGGCATCTCCGATCGGGTATGACTGCCTGCGCTGATGCCTGCTGTCTTGCAGTAGACAGGCCTCTTCGCCTATGTGTCTGCCGTTGATGCAAGCCGAAACCACCGTTTTGCCGTCGATCAGGCTTTCGCTATAGAATATGTTTGACCTCGGGATTCATTTCTTTTTCCCTGTGCTATTATCGCCTACTCCAGCGACAGATCGCTCTGTTCAGCGTCATCTGATTTTTACATGCAGATCCCTACAGATTGATACTTTCTGTTATCTGTAACATACAGATCTGCCAAAGAATGGTGAACTTTAGTAATCAATTACTAAAGCGATTGCTAAACAATTGATGTTTTCATAATTATTGGCCCACGATTAACACTATTTGCTAATCTTTACCACTGTGCAATTCTTAACTGGACACCGAGTTTGCTGTGACCGGTATCAGCTCCGCTGAATTCACTGCACTGGCAAAAATACAGTGACTGCTGCGCCATCGCCACTGGCTGCATTGGCGAGGATTAGGCGGCCTCCTGCACTTTCCACAGTCGACCGCGCTGCAGCCAGGCCGATGCCATGGTGACCGCTGGAGCCGTGCCGACTGCTGTCAGCCTGATAGAGCCATTCCGTGGCATGGGCCAGAGCCCGGCTGCTGAAACCTGGACCCCGGTCACGCACCGTCACCACTAAGGCTCGCCCGCCCTCCTGACCACCCTCCAGCCTCCAGGTCAGCGTCACCAAGCCATGGTCCGGCGAGTAGTCGGCCGCGTTGGCGATGATGTTCATGATCGCTCGGGTAAGGTCAGCCGCGTCACCGGAAACCTGACCGGTGTCGGAACCTAGACGGTCATCCCGCTCAAGCCGCAGACTCCGGGCATTCAGGTAGCCTTGGGCCTGGTTGTTGACCGCATCTTTCAAAGCAACCGCCATGACCCCGGATCGCCCTGAAGCCGTGCCCACGGAACCCTGGCTGATGGCTTGCGCATAGTCAGCCATCTCACGGATGGCATCCTCGATGGAGTCCAGGTAGGACTGCTGCTCCCGGCTGAGCCCGGTCTCCCCCAGCAGGTCTGCATTGCCTCGCATGATGGTCAGCGGCGTCTTCAGGTCGTGTGCCAGGGCCGCCACCTGCCGACGCTGGGACTCCTGGGCCATCCAGGTCTTCTCCAGGGATTCCTTCAACGTGGCGCGCATCCTATCGAAGGACCCCAGCACCCGGTTGATCTCCAGCACGTTGCTGCGGGGCAGGGATGCGTCAAGATCCTGCCGCCCTATGTCGTCAGCCACCTGGTTGAAAACCTTGAGCTTGGACGATATGACATGGGCCGCCCGCAACCCGATCAGCAGGAGGGTGATCAGCAGGACCGCCCCGCAAGACACCAGCAGAAGATTCTGGGGATTGGGATAGCGGTCCCGGGCCTGCCTCGATACCCACTGCGGCTGGATCCGATAGGCCAGGACGCATGGCCGCCCATCGGCTGTGGCATAGACGAGGTAGGTCGCATTCGGCCTTGCACGAGTGGCGAGAGGCCGTCCCGTCTTCTTCTCCCGCTCTTCCGATGGCATGGATGCCCTGTGCTCCCAGTGGTCGGCCGCCAGCTGGTCGGCTTCGCTGGCCATGCCGCCCTTCATATCTCCCCCCGTGGGATGCACCTGATGGTCATAGGTTCGGTACCAGTAAGCAGCGGGAATCATGGATTCGTCAATAGCAGTCGAACGGCCGATGGAGTGCCCCACCTCCTCCAGATGCTGTTCGCCATAGTTGGCCCAGAAGAAGTCACCCCTGGTCCCCAGGTTTATCCAGACCATATACATACCGGCGAACAGCAGAGCCAGAATCAGCAGCACGTAGAGAAAGTATCTGATGATCAGCAGAACGATGGGCATTCCCTTGCGGCTTGGCCGGCCCTTGCCGTCGGGGTTCTGCTCCCCCGGCGCTTCGGGCACGCCGTCGGTCAGGCCGCCCATTGGTAACCCACCGACCAGATGGTCCTGATGGGGTCCACCCCCAGGGCCTTGAGCTTGCGCCGGGCATTGCTCAGATGGACTCTGACCGCAGCCGTGGCATCGCTGTCCGTATCCTCAGCGGCCGGGTCATCCTCAGCGGCCAAGCAGGCCTCCCATATCTGCATGGGCGCGTAGGCCCGCCCTGGATGTTCGGCCAGCAGTGCGCATATGCGGTATTCCGCATCCGTCAGATTGGCGTTGCGCCCGTCCACCCTGATCTGCCGCGCCTGAAGATCCATGTCCAAGGAGCCGAAACGCAGGAGCGGACGCCCACGCCGACTGCCCTGGGACAGCCTCGCCCTGACCTTGGCTCGGAGCTCGGCAATGCCGAAAGGCTTGCGTATGTAATCGTCAGCCCCCAGGCCATAGGCCAGGACCGCGCTGTCCTCGTCGGTCTTGGCCGTCAGGAAGATAATCGGGCAGGACACCCGTTCCCTGATGGAGGTCAACAGAGCGAAGCCGTCCAAGTGAGGCATCATGACATCGCAGAGGATCAGGTCGACCGAGGACAGGTCCATCCTCACGACCTCCCGGGAATCGTTGACCGCAGTCACGGCATAGCCGTCCTTGGACAGAGCGGCCATCAGCAGGGTGGTGATCCTGGGATCGTCGTCCACCACCAGGATGGATGCCCTATGCCTATCGTCCCCTGGGGAACCTTCGGCGTGCACGTCAGCCACGATTGGCTCCTTTTCTGCGCTTGCCGACTCGGCCCAGCCACTTTTGAGAATGAACGCCTTGTGGGCCGGGATTCTTGCAAGCCTGATTTCTTGCGGACCGGATGCCCTGCGACCCAGTCTAATCGCTGACCTTGCGACGATCCTCGAACCTGCCGATCCAGAGCAGGAGGGCCAAGCCCAGGGTCAGGGTGAAGACCAGACAGGGAATCAGATTATCCAGAGCCGTCACGCCGATTGAAGCACGCAGACCCTCACCTCCCGGCATGGTCAAGGCCAGTACCTGCTCGATTCCTAGGGAGCCGAACCTGGTAGGCCAAGTGAATGGTATCCACCGGGTGATTCCGGGGGTGCTGCCAACACCTGACAGGGTATGGCTGTACAGACCATTGAAGAGGCCGCCAAGGGAACTGATGGATATTCCGGTGCCGAGGACCCCAATAGCGATAGTCGTGTTTCTACCGAAGCGCAGGGCCAGGGCCATGGAGAAAAGGTAGAGGCAGAGGGAACCACCGGCCATGCCCAGGGTGGCGAGCGCTAGGGCCGAGATTGGCGCATCCAGTCCGCCGACCATAGCCATGGGCAGGCAAAAAGCCAGAGCCGCCAGGGCCAGAGCCAGCAGGCCCAGAAGCCAAAGCACCAGGATCTTGGCTGCCAGACCCAGTCGGCGGCTGGGAACCCCCAGAAGGTTGGCCATGTCGCCGGCCTCCCGCTCGGTTTCGATGTTCATGGCAACGACAATGGCGACCATCAGGGGCATGAGGGCACCCAAGACCTGAAAGAAGGCATCAGTCTCCAGACCAGGATCATAGGGGGCTGCGGCGAAGTAAGCGCCGCAGGCGAGCCCGGCCGCCAGGCCACAGATGACATGGATAGCGATAAGCACCGATCCGTGCAACCGTACGATTTCCGAGGCCACAACCCGGCCGACTGTCATCCTAGTCATGTCAGTTGGTCTCCTTCCGCGAGAACCAGATTCCCGTCAGGACGGACAGGAGCAGGAACCAGACCAGACAGGCCACCAAGGCCGTCAGGCTCTGCCCACCGAAGACAGACAAGGCAGCCTTGATCGGGCTGTTGTCTTCGGTCTCCAAGGGCACGCCATCAGGCATGACCTTCATGAAGGGCACCGGCAGGTTGATCATGGCGGCGGGCGGCAGGAAGGGCCATAGCCGTTGGTTTCCCCAGAAGGTGATCGAGACCAGCAGGTCCGCCATGTAAGGCAGGCCGAACCCAATCAGAACGCCGAACCGGGCGGTCAGCGCCAATCCCGCCGGTATCATCCAGGAACAGGCCAAGACCAGCATCAGGGCGCTGACTACGAAGTCGACTACAGACGGTCCCCCGACCCCGGAGACGGCGACCATGAGCGCCGAAAGACCCAGAGCCAGCAGGGTGGCGATGCCGATCAGAAGCAGGCAGTAGACGATCTTGGCCCACCAGACCAGAACAGGCGCGGCAGGCAGAGCCAGAGTGGTCCTCCACCGCTGCTTCCCGTCGATGTTGGCCACGGCAACGCTTATCAGAGCAGTCATGGCTGGGAGGAGCAGGACATACCAGTAGTTGACCCAGGAGGGCATCCAGACATGCAGCCCGAACGCGAAGCAAGCCACGATGACAATGAGCACCAGAGGGAAGGCCAAAGCCATCCGCCTAGGTGCGGCCGACCTGCCCTTCATGATCTCCGCCGCCAGAACCCTGCCAAAGGAGATGCCTCCTCCCCGCGTTCTAGCCTTTGTCACAACTCGGTCGTCTGAAGTAGCCGTATCCTGCTGGACGAGTTCGTTGGCATTCCGCTCGTTCATCGCGACCTCCTAAGCACGTCCATGAACAGCCCCTCCAGGTCCTCTCCGGCGTGCAGTTCATTCTCGTAGGCCAGGCGGCCGTCGGCGATGATGCCGATATGATCCGCCAGGATTGACACCTCGGAGAGGATATGGCTGGAGACGATCACGCTCATCCCCTGCTGCGGGAAGCTGCGGATCATCCCCCTCAACTCCTCGATGCCCAGCGGATCCAGCCCGTTGGTGGGCTCGTCCAGGATCAGCAGACGGGGTCTGGTCAGGATGGCGTTGGCTATCCCCAGGCGCTGCTTCATGCCCAGGGAAAACTGTCCAGCCTTCTTGGAGCCCGTATCGCTCAGTCCGGCAATGGAGAGCGCCTGGTCGATCCGCTCATCGGGCAGACCAAACAGGGTTGTGCGCACCTTGAGGTTCTGGCGGGCCGTCAGGTTGGGGTAGACGGGCGGCTGCTCGATCAGGGCGCCGATGTCGTAGAGGTCCCGGCGCGACCAGGGGTGCCCGTCCAGAATCATGGATCCGCCAGTGGGGTGCAGCATGCCTGTGACCATTTTCAGTGTGGTGGACTTACCGGCCCCGTTTGGGCCCAGGAGCCCGTAGACTCCGCCCTCAGGAACATGCAGGGACACTTGGTCGACGGCCCGCTGTCTGTGGCCGAAGACCTTGGTCAGACCCTCGGTCTGCAATATGTAACGCATGGTCAGCTCCTATTCGTTTCCGTATAGCAGGAGCCAGACTAAAGAGCGAAAATAAAGAAAGATAAAGAAGCCGGAATGGATTCTCACGCCATCAGTAAGTCAACGCAGTAATTTTATTCCTGCCGGCTTTACCAGACAGATTGATTTGATTGTTCTTTGTCCAGATCAATAAACAAATACTGAGATTGCAGATAAATACAGTTTGGCCAGCGCCCCCATCTGTCTGTTGAATGTCCCGTGCATAGGAGCACCTAGAGTGCAAGGAATACCACATACCAAGGAGAGCCAAAGTGGCAGAACTGCACAAGACCATCTGGAGAGCAGCCAATGAGTTACGAGGTTCTATGGACTGCCGGAATTTCAGGCCCTACATTCTTGGGCTGCTCTTCAACCAGCTCGTATCAGAACATCTGACAGACTTCCTAATAGCCGAGCACGCAGCAGGCAATAGCTATTTTGACTATCTGCAGCTGCCTGTCAGGCAGGCAGCGCTGCGGCGTAGGAACAAGGTGGCAGAAAAAGGGGCTCAAATCCACCTTTCTGATCTGTTTGTCGATGTACGGACTAATGCTTCTCTCGATGAAATTCTGAGCGAGTCTCTGGAAAGGATATTCAAAAATACTGATGGATCCGCCGTTGGACAGCTGGTGAAGATAACTTTAAAGGGCATTTCGACGGCTTAAACGTCAACAGCAACAAACTTGGCTCAACCGTGACCAACCGCAACAAGAATCTCCGTAGCCTGCTTCGCGCTATTGGCGACACCTAGCGATGGTTCGATGACAATACTCAGATGGGCAACTTTACTGATGCTTATGAATCGCAATGGACATATACGCTTCTTAGGCAGGCAAATCCGTCGCTGAGCTCTTTACGCCCCAAGCGGTCTCGGAACTGCTGGGCAGAACTGCCCTGGTCAGCAATATCCGTGTTAATAAGATGTAAGAAAAGGAGGATTTCCTCGGGATAAGGCGCGATGCGGGAAGAAGCATGACCGACGGTCTCATTTGAACATACAAGTCCTGTCCATACCGTACGGTAACTGAAACAAAGATTGTAAGGAAAATGCATGCCACGGGCGGATAAGCAGAGTAACTGCAATTTCATAGATCTCTTCGCAGGGGCTGGAGGCCTGTCCGAGGGATTCCTCCAGGCAGGCTTCAGGCCGATTGCGCATGTCGAGATGGATAAATACGCTGCAAAGACGCTTGAAACCCGCAGCGCATACTACTATCTGAGGAACACAGGCAATCTCGCTCTTTACAAAAAATATCTATCCAAGGAAATCAACCGTAACGAGTTCATGAGGCAGATCCCTGCATCTGTGACAAAGACGGTCATCAACCAGACATTGTCGGACGAGACACTTCCCTCCGTCTTCAAGACCATCGATAGCGTTATAAAGATGCGCGGCATCAATAATATAGACGTGATTGTTGGCGGTCCGCCATGCCAGGCTTACTCCATTGTCGGCAGAGCACAGAGCAGCCACATGGGGACCCCGATGGAGGACGATCCGCGCAACTACCTGTACAAGCTGTATGCTCGATTCCTCAAGAAATACCAACCGCGCATGTTTGTTTTCGAGAACGTGACCGGCATCGAGTCAGCCCAAGGCGGCACCATATGGAAGAACCTGCAAAAGTACCTCAAGCGCGTCGGATACGAGATCGAATGCCGGGAGCAGAACGCGCAAAACTTCGGTGTGCTTCAGAATCGACGGAGAATGATCATTGTCGGCTGGCTTAAGAACAGCGGCCTGGCATATCCTGACTTTGTAGGAAAAAAGTCGGATGCTGTGGTGAACGATCTGTTCACGGATCTTCCGAAACTCCATCCTGGCGAAAGCAATAACAACTACTCGAAAAAAATGCCGAGCAGATACGTGACTGAGACCGGCATCCGGACAAAGGACGACATCCTGACCCTGCAGAACTGCCGACCGAACATCGAGCGGGACGTAAGGATATACAAGAAGGTCATAGAGCTGTGGAACGACGGGCATAAACGTCTCAACTACAACGACCTGCCAGAGGAGCTAAAGACACACAAGAACCGGCACTCCTTCATCGACCGCTTCAAGATTGTTGAGGGAGACGAGCACTTCTGCCACACAATACTGGCGCACCTTTCCAAGGACGGTCATTACTTCATTCACCCGGATATTAACCAGCATCGGTCCATCACTGTGCGGGAAGCGGCACGCATACAGTCATTCCCTGACAGCTATTACTTCGAAGGGCCGCGAACATCGCAGTTTGTGCAAATCGGCAACGCCGTGCCTCCTTTGATGGCAAGAGGCATCGCAGAGGGCATTTTTACACAGCTTCAGGGGGAGGACACTAATGGACAGCAATGAAAACGGAAACCTGATCCTTCAGCAGTACGGCAGGTTCAAGCGCATGGAGCTGAAAAAATCACCTTTTCACTTTCTTCTTGCCAACGAGTCCCATATTGATCCGAACCCTCACCAGTTCAATGCCTTCTGTGCTGCCATCGACGCGATAAAAACGGGCGGCATAGTGCTTGCCGACGAGGTTGGACTCGGAAAGACAATTGAAGCGGGACTCGTCCTGCGCTACATGCGGGAATCTGGAGCGAAAAAAATTCTGATAGTGCTCCCCGCTTCCCTCCGCAAGCAATGGGAGCTGGAACTTGAAGACAAATTCGATCTGAAGTCCGTGATTCTGGACAGGCTCACGTTAGAACATGACGCGGAAAACTGGCACGAGAGGCTTGCTAACAAGCAGAACTTCCAGATCGTGATTACCTCCTACGACTACTCGTCGAAGTTGATGAAGCGGTTCCCTGATGTGAAATGGGATTTCCTTATTATCGATGAGGCACACAATCTGCGCAACCTGAACGGCACGAAGCGCGCGAAGAGACTATATAGTCGTTCTGTCGGTATTCCGAAGATACTTCTGACCGCGACTCCGCTGCAGAACTCCCTCATGGATCTGTACGGGCTGATCTCCTTCATCGATCCAAAAATCTTCGGCTCAGAGCAGGTGTTCCGACAGCGGTACATGAAGAACGAGAATTACGACGACCTTAAGCGCGAACTTGCGCCGGTGCTATACAGAACCCTCCGGAAAGACGTTGCAGATTATATGCACTTCGCGAAGAGAATCTGCAAGACCGTGGATTTTGAACTGTCGCGGGACGAGATCGAGCTGTATGAGCGGGTCAATCAGTTCCTCAAGAGGGATAACCTGTATTCCATACCGTCCTCCAATCACGGACTGGTCATCCTTGTTATCCGTAAGCTCATGGCTTCATCAAGCTTCGCCTTGATTGAGACATTCGAGGTACTGAAAAAGCGACTCGAAAAGCTGTATGAGGGCACGAAGTCAGCTGACGCGCAGGAGGGCTTTGACCTCTTCTGGAGCTTTGTCGAGGACGAGATCGATGAATCCGGCTTTGAAGAAGTCGAAGATGAAGACACCGCCGCACAGAAGGCATGCATTCAGAATGAAATGGACGAGGTCAGCGCAATCATCGATGTGGCGAAACGTATCAAGACGAATTCCAAAGTCACCGCTCTGAAACAGGCACTTAAAATCGGTTTCTCGTATCAAAGGGCTCATGGCATAGCACAAAAGGCTGTCGTGTTCACGGAGTCAAAGCGGACACAGAAATACATCGCTGCTGAGCTGCGCAGATCCGGATACAGCGAGGAAGACATCCTCCAGTTCAACGGCGATTTCGACGATGCTCTGACCAAGAAAATCTACCGGGCATGGCAGGCGAAGAACTACAGGAACGCGAACTATGGCAGGAGCGTCGAATACAAACACGCCATCGTTGACTATTTCAAAGGGAACGCGAAGATATTGATTAGCACCGATGCCGGTTCCGAAGGCCTGAACTTGCAGTTCTGCAATATGGTCATCAACTATGATCTGCCATGGAACCCAATGAAGATAGAACAGCGGATTGGCCGCTGCCACCGCTACGGACAGCAGAACGATGTGGTCGCCATCAACCTACTAAACACACAGAACGAGGCGGATAGGCGCGTCTACGAGATACTGTCAAAGAAGTTTGAACTGTTCGAAGGCGTGTTCGGTGCCTCTGACATTGCACTCGGGGCACTGGAATCCGGCACAAGCTTTGAGAAAACTGTACTGGACATCTACCAGCATTGCAACACAACAGCTGAATTCAAGAAAGCGTTCGATAAGCTTGACGAGAAGCTGAACGCGAAGCGCAACAAAAAGACGCGCAAGCTCCGCGACATCCTGATCACGGAAAGCAACGGTGCAAAGAAGCAGGCGCTCGAAGGAACAAAGAAAGACATCGACAGATATCTTCGGGAAGTCAACTACTGGGGCAAGGTTCCCAAGCCCAAAGTATTATTCAAGGACACTCAGTACTGGAAAGTCGACGGCTGGGGCCAACAGGTATTCGGCGCGCACGGCTACCTGTTTCTCGGAGCGATGTGCAATAACACCGACATCCTCTTTCCGGCACTGCTCCTGTGCGACCATGATGGGAAATACATTGACTTTGATGAGGATGATCTCGTGCCGGAACTGGAAAAGATCAACAATTCTGCTATCCATTATTTTAAACCGACCAATGAGGAAAACGAAATACTCCAGAGCGCACACGAGAATCTCGTCACTGAGATGCTGAATAGGCTCGAAGAGCAGACGGAACCTGTGCGGGAATACAACAGACACAAAATCGAAAACTGGATTCGCATCCAGAGTGAACAGCTCGCTGTGGAGTACCAGGAAAAGAGCGCGGAAGTTGAGGCCCTCCGCGATGAGGAGAGGGCCTCAAACAATATTTACGAAAAGATGGACATCATAAAAAAGACGAAGCAGAAGGAGAAAAAGCTCGAGGAGTTCCACACTTCGTTCCATGAACGGGACAGCCAGTTCAGATCCGAAGGCGAACGGGAAATAGCAGAGTTCAACAAGGACCTTGAGATTGACAATCCCATTCTTCTGATCAGCATCATACTGAAGTTTTAGGAGATACGGTCACGCAGGAAAGCGAAAGGTTTAAGCTGACTTGAGTCGGTAAATACTATGAGAAGAAACTTGTCGAACCGCGCCTTCTTATGAAAGATACGGAGCAAACCGACGGTGACCCAGACAGCGAGAACATGCTGGGCCACGGTGACAACCTGGCCAAGCTCCAATAAGTATGGCAGCAGGACTATGCTGGACGGTTAAATGCATTTTTCATTGACCCGCCCTGCAGCAAGGTTTCCTATTCAAACAATACGATAATGATGTATCATATTATTTGGTTATTTATGATGCAATATTGTCTTGCTCTATTGCATGAATTGTTAGCAGACGATGGAAGCATCTGGATTTCCTTGGATGATAATGATGTCTTCTAACTTAAGGGTTCTTATGGATGAGATCTTTGCAAGACCATGTTTCATGATTACCGTTGCTTGGAGATCAATCAATAAAAGCAACAATGATTCTAAACAGTTCTCACTTGGTCACAATTACGCGCTTTTTATTCCAACACCCATTGCACACCCAGAACAGAGAGATTGTTCTCCATCATTCTTGAGGAAAATCCAGACGTGTTCGGCTTGATTACGCCACCGTTGAATCAGCTTGGCTTGTTCTGGAAAGCCCGTCAGCGCGGTACGGCCCCGGCTCTCTCTTGGCAATCACGACCGGGAAATACACGATCGAGGCCAGAGCACTTAACGAACTCAATAACAAGAAGACTGCTTCCAAGACGTGTGAAAGCGTCCAGTGGCACAGCTTCGCAGCAACAGCCGATCAGGACAAACAACATAGAAGTACCGACTGATCCCCCCCCCCCGACAACATTTACCCCGGGAACAACAACAAATATACCCTCGGAACAGCACATTCCATAAAGGAGGACTAATGCCTGACAGATTCAAATATGCCGAGGTACGGCAGAAAATCATAGATGCAATCCGAACCGACCTGATTGGCCCATGTTCTTCGAAGGAAAAGCTGGATGAGAATCCTCGCTACGCATACCTTGTCGGCAAGCTCGAACCGCAACGTGATGAGAATGCACCAGACGAGAACGAGCAAGAAATCGAAGCCGACATTGATCACGACAAAGGCGAGGACTTTACTTCGGGTAAGGATGACGACAACGAGCCGATATCCACCACGAAATTCGAGCTACCGTCATCCATTGGCATCAGCTTCTATGTGGAAAGCAGCCTCGACTGCATCTGTCTGGATGTGACGTGGGGAGACTATACAAAATCGACCGAAAAGAACATCGACAAGGATGGAAAGGAACACAGCCACGCGATTTATAAGAGGATTCCGGAGGAGGAAACCGTCCAAGTAAAGTTCAGTGACTTCGCGCGTACAAAGGACTACCCGCTTGTGCAGGATTCAAATGTACATGTCCATGTGTCGCGTATCCCGCTAAAGGACAGGTATTCTCTCATTACTGCCTATGTTGTGAATAAGAGGAGCAATCCGTCCAGCGACGTTGAGGGACTGATGTTCCAGGTAGGAATCAAAGCTCATGCGGAGGACGGTTCGGCGGTGTTTATCGCCGAGCATATCTGCAGGAATGTTCTTGCGACTGATGAGTTCTACTTCGAACAGCGACCAATCATGGGACGTGGTAGAGGTTGCGCGGCCGTATGGGGAAATACTGAACATGGCCGAACTAATTATGTTGAATCCGCATTCATTCCAGAATACGAGTACCCCGGAGTCAGTGCTGCACTCAAGGGCTTCTCGGCTAAATATTTTTCGACATGGCAGATGGCGGCCAAAGGCAAAAAAGCGGATACGCTACACAAGCTGAAAACGCTTGCCGACTCATATGAGAATTGGATTAAAGAAACACTGGAAAGCAACCCAAGGATGAATGATCAGGGATTCCAGGAGCAGGTCGGGAATCTCGTCATCGACCACTGCCGGGATGCACTGCGCAGAATCCGGGCCGGCATCCAGATCATTGAGACCGACGAAATCTCCTTTGAGGCGTTCAGCTTCATGAACAGCGTGATTTTCATGCAAAACAGCATCAAGAACTACGCGAAAAAGCATGGAAAAGGCATCGAATGCAATTTCGAAGAGTTTCTCAATCCAAATAACCCGAAGAACGAGTTCGCCTGGAGACCGTTCCAGATTGCCTTTATCCTTATGAATCTCAAGGGCATCGTACATCAGGAAGATCCCGAGCGGGGGATCGTCGACCTGCTCTACTTCCCGACTGGCGGCGGAAAGACGGAGGCCTACCTTGGACTTATGGCCTTCACTATCGCCAACAGACGTCTGAGAGCTTCAGATGCTGACAAATACAATCATGACGGCGGTGTGACCATCATTTTGCGTTACACGCTCAGACTGCTAACGACGCAGCAGCGTGACCGTATCACAAGGATGGTTGTCGCCGCAGAGCTTGTCAGGCAGAAAAGCTATCCCTGTTACGGATCTGAGCCAATAAGCATCGGTTTCTGGGTCGGAGGTGGAGTGACTCCAAACAAATTCGAGGACTTGAAAGAAAAGCCAGAAAAATCTTACGAGACACGAAGCCAGAAAAAACTGCTTTATAAGCAGCTTCTTACTTGCCCACTCTGTGGCAGACCTCTCACAAAGGACGATTTTTATATCTCGCCGGACGAGAAATCTGTAGAAATATATTGCTCGGACAAGAACTGCAAGTTCTATAAATATTCAAAGAATGAAGAGCGCACCCCGATTCCGGTATACCTGGTTGATGAGGAAATCTACGCAAAATGTCCGACTATTATTTTGTCAACAGTCGACAAGTTCGCAAGGCTGCCGTGGGACGTAAACACGAACGCTCTATTCGGAAGAGTTAACCGCAAGTGCAGCCGCCACGGATATATTGCGATTGGTGCAAAACATGCGAAACACAGGAGGACAGCAAGTCTTCCTGCTGCAGAGATTACGCCGGTGAAACCGTTTCTTTCTCCGGAGTTGATTATCCAAGACGAGCTTCATCTAATTACGGGGCCTCTTGGAACTGTCTATGGTGCTTATGAAACAATTATTGAAAACATGTGCACGCACGATGGAATCAAACCAAAGTATGTGGTCTCCACGGCAACAATAAAAAACGCGGACAATCAGGCGAAAAGCTTGTACGCCAGAAATACAACGAAACAATTCCCTCCGAATGGCTTCGAGATTGGCGACAGCTTCTTTATACGCGAAATCCCAGTTGGAGAAGATCCATTTCGGAAATATGTCGGTATTTGTGCTCCTGGGCAGTCTATGAAGACGGCCTTGCTGAGAACTTACGCCATCATTCTGCAGGCAGCTTACACATTCTCCCTGCAGGAAAAGTATAAGGATGTCATTGATCCGTACTACAGCCTAATTGGGTATTTCAACAGTATCCGAGAACTTGGAGGCACAGTCCGCCTTCTGCAGGACGATATTCCTGACAGAATAAAACGAATTCAAAAACGTTACCATTGCAAGAAACGCCGTTTTCTAAATAAGAATGACGAGATAACATCCCGAATGTCGTCATGGAAAATACCGGAAAAACTCAACCAGCTTGAACTGCCCTACACCTCGAAGGATTGCATCGACACAGCTCTCGCAACGAATATGATTGCTGCTGGCATGGATGTGGATCGTCTCGGACTTATGGTTGTGACGGGTCAGCCGAAGCAGAACTCCGAATACATCCAAGCGACAAGCCGCATAGGACGCGCTCATCCAGGACTCGTCGTGACGCTATATAACGCATATCGTCCTCGCGACCTTTCACATTATGAAAACTTCACCGGCTACCATACGCAGCTTTACAGGTTCGTCGAGGGGACAACTGCCACTCCGTTTTCTGCAAGAGCACGTGATCGTGTTCTACACGCACTTGTTATTTCAGCGATAAGACTTCTATACCCGGAAATGGCTGACAACAAGGATGCCGCGGCAATAAATTCTCTGTCACAGAATCAGATCAATGTTGTGAAGAAGATGATTCTTGACCGGATTAGGATTGTCAAGCCATCAGCGAGAGTCGATACGAATGAAGAGATTGACCAATTCATCGATTGGTGGAAGTCAAAGGCAACCCAGGATAACAGGCCTCTTCGCTATTACGTTTTAGGAACCGAAAAATACAGCAGGCTTATGAACGGATATGAACAGCTTCACATCGAAAGTGAAAAGCCTACTTTACGATCGATGCGCGATGTGGAGAGCGCAGCAAATATGTACTACTACACGGAGGAATAATATGGCTGGATACTACAGCAACAAACTTGGCGAACTGCACCCGAATCAAATCATTACAACTTTTGGACCGGGATCAGTTGTAGATGCGGTCAAAGACTCGGTGACTATTCTAGATATCCCGTACTGGAAAGACAAAGGAAAGAAGATAATAGACGGTCGGCTTGCATCCTACCTAAACGTTGATGCCTTCTATATGCCGAGAACTACCTCTGCACATGACATACCTGTCGTTACTTTTCCTTACTGGCATGTTTGCTCCAACATCAAATGTGGGAGGCTGTTTGATGCAAGAGAGGGTATCGACAATGATCTTGACAAATATCTAAGATATGGTGCTAGCTGTCCCGACTGCGGCTGGCGTGTTTATCCTGCCCGTTTCATAACGATCTGCGAAAACGGGCACATATCAGATTTCCCGTGGAAATGGTGGGTTCATCGCGGGGATACTGATTGCGAAGGCACAATGAGAATGTACTCCACCGGAAATACGTCCACGCTGTCGGATATGTGCGTGAAGTGCTCCTGCGGCATGAACAGAAGCATGAGCGGAGCCACGCAGGCCGGAAACTTCGAGGGACTGTCTTGCTGCGGCATGCACCCGTTCCGGCCACATAGCAGAAGCGAACAGTGCGAGAAACCGGTCATCCCATCACAACGAGGCGCATCGAATGTGTACTTTGCTGTGACCAGAAGTGCCATATCTATTCCGCCGTGGATCAATCCCCTGTACAACCTGATAGACGAGCATCTTCGGGATATTGAACAGGCAAAAAATATGGCTGTAAGACTCCAAGGTAACGAAGAAGAAGGTCTTCAGCAGATTTACGAAGAGTACTTCTCTGATTATTCGCGCGAGGAATTCGATGCAGCCTATGCGCGGCGCATGAATAACATCAAAGAGTTCACAGAAATCAAGCGAATGGAGTATGAGGCCATAACGCATCACAATGATCCGACTTATCAGTCCAACAAGAAGCATTTCAAGGCCGAGGAAGATGTTTTGCCCGAATACTTCAAACATTACTTCAACCGAATCATTCGCATAACAAGACTGCGTGAAGTGCAGGTACTTCTTGGCTTCACTCGGGTTGATGCTCCTGATCCTGATGCGGATGAACAGCCGAATGTCGTCTACCTGGCAAAAGGCGGAGATGAACGCTGGCTTCCTGCAGTGGAAGTAAACGGTGAAGGAATCTTTATAGAATTCAACAGGCAAACGCTTGCGGAGTGGCTTGGTGAACCAGAAGTCAGAGAAATTTCAGAAAAATATACCATCTCCTACAGGAAATACTGTGAGTCAAGGGGATGGAAGATAACGACGGATCGCAATGCCGTTTATGTCCTTATGCATACCTTCTCCCATCTTCTCATCAAGCAGATGGCCATGTCGTCGGGCTACTCCTCTTCGGCAATCAGGGAAAGAATATACTTCGGCGACAAGATGGCGGGCATTCTGCTCTACACGGGAAGTTCCGACAAGGAAGGCTCTCTGGGAGGTCTTGTGGAGCTCGGTACGGCAGACCAGATGACAAACCTCATGCGGGAAGCATTCCAAGAAGCCTTGGTATGCACGAACGATCCAGAGTGCATGAACACGCTTCCAGCAGGACAGAATTTAAACGGAGCTACATGCCATTCATGCTGCATGATTTCAGAAACTGCTTGCGAGAACGGGAACCGCATGCTTGACCGGGGACTCGTGGTTCCTCTATCGGAACGTGAGGAGACTTCGTATTTTCGAGAGTTGGTGAATGAGCTATGCCAGGTGGAGATGTAAAAAGAGAAATACTTTTGAATACCATAAGGGCAGATGCCTCCAATGGTACCGACAATGCCACAGGCTTCCTGCGCAGACAGTATCCAAGCTTGTCACCGATAGATTGCGAGGAAATAGCTGAAACAATCAAGTCTGCTCTGAACACTCAAATCACTGACAAGGTCTCTCTTGTCGTGACAGCACCGCCATCGTTCAGAATTCATGCAAAACCAACGATGACCGTTGTCCGATCATTGATCGAAGGCGCGAAAAGAAACATTCTGATTACCGGATACGCGCTTTCTTCGTATTTCTCGGAACTTACAGATACCATTATTGGCAAAAGCCTGAAAGGAATTTTCGTCAAGTTCTTCATCAACAATATCGCGAAACAGCCAGAAGCAGACCAATTGCTTCGGTACAAGGGTCGCTTTCTCAAGATCTACGACTACAGCAATAAGGAAGACAAGATGGCTGCTCTACACGCCAAGGTCATCTCTACAGACATGAAACAGACTTTTATAACATCGGCAAATCTGTCATACCACGGGCAAGAAGGAAACATCGAACTTGGAACCCTGATCGAATCAGAGCGCACAGCGAAACAACTCGATGAAGTGATGACACAGCTTATCTTCAAAAAAGTATTCAAAGAAATATGACGCACGGAAGTGATGCCGATGTCGGATATTCGGACGAAGGAACAGCGGCAGAGGCAGAACTGGATAGTCATTTGCCTTTCATGCCACTCACGCATATACAGCCTTTCCAGCAAGGGTGAGGTCTTGTTTGAGCAGAAACATTGATAAGCTTGCATCCGTCTTTGAACGCTTTGGGGATCTGAGACAAAATTCAGTACCTGCCTTTCTGAAAGACCTTGATATGCGACGGTGCTCGGCAGGAATGATCCACCTCCTGCCAAGCACCTTTCTCAAGGATGTTCGCTTGGAATCTCCGTGGGATCCATCAGCACTTATATACGCCTCACTGAAGTGGTTGGAGATCATTTGCGGAGCAGCAAAGAACGCTGAATTCAATAGGTTACCCACGGACTTGATCACGAAAGACACTGTGGTCGGCTTTTGTTTATCTCCCTTGCATATGCTTCTTTTAACACACGCAACCAAGGAAATCAACTCTTTTCTTCCCGCCGGGCCGATGCTACATCTGGTACCTGGCTCTGGTGCACCATGCCAATTCGACAGCACGATCAAAGGAACCACATGCACATTCGACCACTCCTTTCCCTCACTCGATTCAAGCGCACTATCGCAGTAATCCTGGTACTGGCAAGTGCCCTCTTCTTCCTGGGCGCCTGCGGATCGGGCTCGCAGGCAGACCAGTCCAACCAGTCAAAGACCTCGAAAGGGCAAGGCTCCTTCCCCGTCAAGATCGATCATGTTTACGGCACCACCTCGATCCCTTCCAAGCCCAAGCGCATCGCCACCGTCGGATGGGCCACTCCCGACAACCTCATCGCCTTGGGGGTCGTGCCGGTCAGCATCCAGAAGAACTCCTTCGGCAAGACCGTGGATGGAGGGTATCTGCCCTGGACCAAGGATGCCCTGGATGAGATGCATGTGGCCAAGGCGGATATGCCCAAGCTGCATGACGAATCGGACGGCATCGATGTCGAGGCCATCGCCGCGTCCAAGCCCGATCTAATCATCGGCCTGCTCTCCGGCATGACCAAGAAGCAGTATGACACCTTGAGCAAGATTGCGCCGACAATCGCCTATCAAGAGGTTGCCTGGGGCGACCCCTGGCGCAAGGTCATCACGTCCACAGCCAAAGCCATCGGAGAACCCGAAAAGGGCAAGCAGCTGATATCCGACCTGGAGGAGCGCATCTCAAAGGCCGGAGAGACCCAACCGGCCATCAAGGGCAAGACCGCGGCAGTGATGTATTTCGATGCTTCCAAGCTCTCTAAGTTCAGCGTCTACACCACCTCCGACGCCCGGCCTCAGTTCCTGAACGACCTCGGTATGGAGACTCCGGAGTCCATCAAGGAGGACTCCAAGAGCACCAAGAACTTCTACAAGGAGATCTCCTCCGAGCATGCCGACAGGTACAAGGATGTCGACATCATCGTTACCTACGGCACCCCGGACCTGCTTGAAGCGATGCGCAAGGACCCCCTCCTCTCCAAGATTCCCGCAGTTGAGCGCGGATCCGTCGTGGTCATCGACAATGACAGCGAGATGGCCAATGCCCTTGACCCCTCGGCCCTGTCCATCCAGAAGACGACCGACGCATACGCCCAACTTCTGGGCGAGGCTGCCGCCAAGGTCTAATCAGGCCGCAGGTGAGGGGATGAAAGAGGGAGAGGTGGCGCATATATACGGTCGGCGAGCAACCATGCATCGCAATGGAAACGGACCCATGGTCCTGTCCGGGCTGATTCTGGCGGTCTGCCTGGTCATGGTCTGCGCCCTGTCCCTGGTTTTCGGCTCCCGTTCCGTCAGCCCTTCCGACATCCTCCACGCCCTGTCCGCCTCCTCGGATGACATCGCGGTCTCGGCCATCCGCCTGAGAATCCCCCGCACCGTCCTCGGCCTCCTGGTCGGTGCCGGGCTCGGGGTGGCCGGGACCCTGATGCAGGGCATATCACGCAATCCACTGGCGGACCCGTCGATTCTGGGTTTCAATACGGGGGCGGCCCTGGCGATCGTCTGCTCCATAGCCTTCTTCTCCCTATCGACCCCGGCCCAGTATGTCTGGGTGGGACTGCTGGGCAGTGCGACGACCGCACTGGTCGTCTGGGCCATAGGCTCTCTGGGGCCATCCGGTCCATCTCCGCTACGGCTGACCCTGGCCGGTGTCGTGATCAGTTCAGTGCTGGGATCTCTTACCTCCGCCATCCTTCTGCCGCGCATCAATGTCATCAGCTCATATCGCTTCTGGCAGGTGGGCGGAATCTCCGGCGCCCGGTTCGATCTCATGATGCCGGTCCTGCCTCTTCTCACTCTTGGGTTGATACTCGCCTTCTGCCTGACGCCCGGGATTAACGCCTTGACCCTGGGTGATCAGATGGCCGAAGGACTGGGTATGCACGTCGGGCGTGTCCGCAGCCTGGCCTGGCTTGCGGCGATACTCCTCTGCGCCTCCTGTACGGCACTGGCGGGTCCGATTGGCTTCGTCGGATTGGTGGTCCCCCATGTGGCACGACTGCTTATAGGACCCGACTACAGACGAATCATGGCTCTGAGCATCCTCATCGGCCCCCTTCTGGTGGTTGGCGCCGACGTGGTGGGCAGGATGATCACCCGCCCATCCGACGTGGAGGTCGGCATCGTCACAGCACTGATTGGGGCTCCCGTATTCGTGATTCTGGCCGGGCGCAGAAGAACCGCGGAGGTATAGGCATGGATGCTTGCCTCCTTCATGATTCGCATAGACCCGATGCGATGACCGACCTGCAACGGATACGACGGACCCATACCGTTCGTTCACTGGCAGTCACCATCCTGCTTGTGGTACTCCTGGTTGCTCTCGCGCTGTCCGACCTGGCTCTGGGACACCGCACATACTCCATGAGCGACCTGATTGGAGCGCTTCTGGGGCAGGGAGACGAAGGGACCGGATTCCTGATTCTCCAACTCCGCATGCCCAGGGCACTGATCGGCTGCGCCGCCGGCATCGCATTCGGCATGGCCGGAATTGGTTTCCAACACCTCCTGCGCAACATGATGGCCAGCCCGGATATCATCGGCATCACGGCAGGAGCCAACACGGCCGCCATCTTCGGCATTGTCGTATTGGGCCTGTCGGGCATGCCCTTGGCCTGCCTGGCGGTCATAGGCGGTCTCCTGACAGCCCTCCTGGTCATGGCCCTGGCCTGGCGCGGTTCGTTCGACCCGACCCGGCTGATACTGATCGGAATCGGAGTGGCCGCAGGGTTCAATGCTCTGGGTTCCTGGCTCATGGTTCGCAGCAACCAATGGGACATCCAGGCAGCAACCCGGTGGCTGACGGGCAGCCTGGCCGATGCCCAGTGGTCCGATCTACCCATACTGGCAACAACAACCCTCGTCGGCGCCGCGCTCCTGCTGGCACTCGACAGGAATGTCAGCACACTGCAGCTGGGACCGGAGATGGCCGCCGGACTGGGAGTCAGGGTAAGCCGTGTCCAGTTCGAGGTGATTATCGTGGGTGTGCTGCTCCTGGCTGTCGCAACGGCGACCACCGGTCCCATCGCCTTTGTTTCGTTCCTCTCCGGCCCCATCGCCGCAGTCCTGGTTGGTCGGGGAACATCGGCCCTTATCCAGTCGGGCCTGGTGGGAGGTTGCCTGGTTCTGGGGTCGGACATCGTCGCTCAACATCTGCCCACAACCCAGGTGCCGGTCGGCATCATCACCAGCATTGTGGGCGGCCCCGTCCTCATCCTGATCATGGTCCTCATGACCCGCAGACAGGAGCTCTGAACATCATGACGTCACCCCTGGCACACGACTCCTGGAGCAGCGCGCATAAGCTGACCGCCTCGCACCTTCGCCTCACCTATGGCGGGCGTACGGTCATCGAGGACCTGAGTCTGGATATACCCCCACACACGATGGGGTCCATCATCGGACCCAACGGGTGCGGAAAATCAACCTTCCTCAAGGCCATGGCCAGGATACTGAAACCGGCCTCGGGTGCCGTCATGCTGGACGGAGAACCCATCACCAGCATGCCCACCCGCAAGGTGGCGACGATCCTGGGGCTGCTACCGCAGAACCCGTCAGCCCCCACCGGCATCACCATCGCCGACCTGGTCGCTCGCGGCCGATACCCCCACCACCACTTCGTCGAGCGGTGGACGACCAAGGATGAAAAGGCGGTGGAACGGGCCCTTGCCCTGACCGGACTGACCGATATGGCTGGATGCCCAATCGACCGTCTGTCCGGAGGCCAACGCCAGCGCGCCTGGATCGCCTTGACCCTGGCCCAGCAGACCGACATACTCCTTCTTGACGAACCGACCACTTATCTCGACATCGCCTACCAGCTTGAGGTACTTGACCTGCTGAGCACCCTGAACAGGCAGGAGGGAGTCACAGTGGTCATGGTTCTCCACGACCTGAACATGGCCGCCAGATACTCGGATTGGATCCTGGCCATCAAGGATGGCAGGAGGGTCGCCCTGGGCGCCCCCGATGAGGTCATGACCGAGAACCTGGTCAGCGAGGTATTCGACATCGCTTCCACTGTGGTGACCGATGGATCCACCGGTGCCCCCTTGATGACCCCGGCACCCCTCCATAGTCTCCAAGCCCACTCTGGCGGGGCTTGTAATGCACACGTACACTGGGATGACTCGGCAGGATGACACCGAACAACCCAATGATGTAAAACCTCTCGTCCCGCTCCCCACATCGCTTACCCCAACGTCCCCAACCCCGACCTCCCGAACCGCAAAACCTCAAACCACAAAGTCTCAAACCACCACAACCCGAGCGCCTACAGCCCGACACCACGGTCAACCCATAAACCCCAACCGAAAGAGAGCCAGCCATGGAACAACAAGCCACCAATCATCCTGTACCCTTGATTCCCTTCCGTGTCTCCGTAGCCAGAGCGGAAACGCTCTCGCCCCACTTCAAGCGGATCGTCTTCCAGGGACCGGATCTGAAGATTTTTGCAGACGCGGGCTACGATGAGCGAATCAAAATCCTCTTGCCCCTCCCCGACGGATCCGTGCCGCCCCCTTCCTTCTTCGAGGCGACCCCTGAAGATCCGCTTGCCTGGTACCAACAGTGGAGGACCCTGCCCGCAGAGAGCCGCAATCCTCTGCGCACCTATACAGTTCGCAAGGTCAGGCCCGGGAGCGAGCAAATCGACGTGGACTTCGTCATCCACGATCATGCCGGGCCCGCTGGAGCCTTCGCAGAGGCTGCCAGGCCTGGCGACCAGGCCATCATCATCGGCCCGAATGCACAGGCAGGAGGTCCGGTCGCGGGGATGGACTTTCACCCAGGCCAATCCAGGCATCTTCTCCTGGTGGGCGACGAAACGGCGGTACCGGCCATCGCCGCCATAATGGACAGCCTGATCCGGGACCACTGGCAGGGCGACGGGGTGGCGGTGATCGAGATCCCGACCGAAGAGGATCGTCTTCCGCTGCCCGAGCACGAAGGAATCCGCGTAATTTGGACGACCTGCGACGAATCCGGACATGGATATGCCCTTATCGAAGCCATGCGCAATCTCCTGGAGGACCTGCCAATCCATTCGTCTATATCGGCTACGGCCGCTAAATCTTCCAAGGAATTCACAGAGATCGATATCGACAAAGAACTGCTCTGGGAGACTGCCGATGCCGCCCAGGCGGATGCCTCCATCCATGTCGACGACCTGTATGCCTGGATCGCCGGAGAGGCAGCCACCGTCCGCGAACTGAGGCGCATGCTGGTCAGAGACCGGGGAATGGACCGGCGTAGCGTCTCTTTCATGGGATATTGGCGTCAGGGACGCAGCGAGATGTCCTGACCGGCTACGATGACGGGGCCGCTGTGGAGCAGCAGAAACTCAATCCGCGATGTCACGAAAGGCCTGCTCGCAGTTCCATCCCATATTTTCATATCAAAAGAACCGGGCCAGGGGCACACCCCGGACCCGGTTCTTTCAATTAGCAGCTCGGAGGATCAGTCCTCGTCCTCAGCCACGCGGGAGTGGCTGTAGATCATCTTCATGGAGCAGATGAAGAGCACCAGGCCCAGCAGGATGATGACGCCACCGATCATGAAGACATTGGCGTAGGTCGAAGCCAGGCCCTGCGCGGTGCCGGCCAGGCTGCCCGAACCCATGGATCCGTTGGCCATGAGCTGACCGAAGAGGGCGACGCCGACAGAGCCGGTGATGGCCTGCAGGAGGTCGTTGAAGCCGAGCACACGGCCGGACTCCTCAGGAGCCACGGTCAGGGTCGCGGTGTCAACGATGGGCTGGTAGAAGAAGGAGGTGCCGAAGTAGTAGATGCAGGGCGCCACAGCCAGGGCCCAGATCTTGCCGGCGGGAATCAGGAAGGCGATGGCGATCAGGCCGCCGCCCATGCAGGCCAGAGCCAGGATGACCGAAGCCTTGCGCCCGATCTTCTGGATGATCGGCCCGGCCGCGAATCCCATGATGCCGGCCAGGATGATGGACCAGACCAGCAGGTTGGAGACCTTGGAGGAGTCGATGCCGTACACGTTCAGACCAATGGCGTTGACGCCCGCGTTCAGGGTGTAGCTGAAGAAGTAGCCGACGAAGATGACGGTCATGGTCATGGCGAAGGCCGGGTTGGTCAGCATCTTCGGAGTGATGAAGGGGTTGCTGGCCTTGTTGACATAGACCAGGAAGGCCACCAGGGTCACGATGCAGGCAATGCCCCAGCCCCAGTTGATGTCGGTGAAGAACATGGTCACCGAAGCGGCGAACAGTCCGATCAGCGTGAAGCCGATTCCGTCGATCTTGACGCCAGCGGCATGCTGGTCGGGCAGGTTCTTGGCCAGGACGGGAATGAAGAAGACGGCCAGGATGCCCACGCCGAAGAGCCAGCGCCAGTCGAGCAGGGTCATGTAGCCGGCCAGGAAGACTCCCAGGGCGGCGGCGAAGCGGAAGACCGCGACGAAGACGCCGTACCAGAGCACGCGCTTCTTCTTCTCCACATACTTGGAGACCAGAACCAGGAAGATGGATCCGGAAACCTGCCAGCCGGCCGACTGCACCACGCGGGCCGCGATGACGATCCAGATGCTGAAAGTGCCGAAGCACCCCAGAATCGACCCCAGCACGAAGACGATCGTGCCCAGGATCATCATCTTCTTCAGGGAGACGAAATCGCCCAGGGAGCCGTAGATGACGCAGACGATTCCCAGGATGATGCCCGGCAGGGAGGTGATCAGCGGAGCCAGATTGGCCTGGTTGAGCTGCTTGCCGATGTTCACGTAGATCATGCCAAAGGCCTGCTGCTGGAGCACGCCCAGGGTGAAGATGATCAGGACCACCGGGATGGCCACGCGGGCCATCTTGTTCATTTTCGCGAACTCGGGAGTCCCCTCCTCGGGAACGGGTATGCCGTTCTTCTGCTCCTCGGAGACAGTTGACTCACTCATTTTTTCCTTAGTTTCCTTTCGGTTCTTCTCAATGCGGAAGCTACTGGCGGCTGACCCGGCCGACCCTGTCGACAAAGGCGGAGCGGAATCCGTCCACATCCACGTCCACGCAGACACTGGCGTTGGCCTTGCCCCCCAGGATGCCGTCGTAATCGACCACCGTGGCGCCCAAGGTGAGCGGGCTGGAGATCTCGACATCCACAAAGGCCTCGCGCATGGTGAACAGGTCGGGCTGGAGCAGGATCATGGCGGCAGAGGGATCATACATCTTGATCCCCTCCTCGATGTGTCCGCCATCGTAGGACCGGAAGAGGGAGGCGACCATACCGCCCACTTCGCCGGCTGCGTCCAGATCGTCCAGGTCGCCGGCCACCAGATGGGCCTTGCGGCCGATGTCCAAGCCGACCATGGTCACAGGCAGCCCACTGCGGAAGACCATCTTGGCAGCCTCAGGATCGACGGAAATGTTGAACTCGCCATAAACCCCGATGTTGCCGCGTCCGGTGGAGCCTCCCATCATGACGATCCGATCAATGTGGTCCTTGACCTCCGGGAAGGTGGCCAACAGCAGGGCGATGTTGGTCAGAGGACCCAGGGTCAGGATAGTGACTGGCTCATCGCTCTCCAGGAGCACCCGCCGCTCCTCCAGGACCGCATTGTTCTCGGTCAACAGGCTGTCGTCCGGATCGGGAAAGACGAATGACCCCATCCCCGACTTGCCGTGGGCTTCGGTGGCGAACCTGTTGTCTCGCATGAGCGGGGCCGCAGCGCCTCGGGCCACGGGAATACGCCTGCCCAGGAAGGTCAGCAGCTTCAGGGCATTGTTGGTGGTGTGCCCGATGCCCACATTGCCTGACACCGAAGCTATCAGTCTGATGTCGAAGCCGGGCTCGTCGACCAGCATCGTGATGGCCGCAGCATCATCGATGCCGGGGTCTGTGTCGATGATCAGAGGTTTGGTCATTGCTTCACTCCTTTTCCTCGTGTCGTATCCAAACTCAAATTCCTGCCCCTGCTCTGGCCCGCCGGGCTGCATCAACAAAGGCAGAGACGGTGAAGACCGGGCCATGCAGGCCGACCTGCCGGGCCACACGGGTGATGGGCGGAGGTGTCACATAGGCCTGCTTGAGCACATCCTCCCGGGCGAAGACCTCCTCGCGACTGCCATCCAACAGGACCCGGCCATGCTGCATGAGCACAACCCTGGGGAAGTTGCGGGTGACGAACTTCATGTCATGGGAAATCGTGATGCAGAGCTTGCCTTGATCCCGCAGACGGGCGATGATGGCAGCCAGCCGATCATTGCCGAACTTGTCCTGTCCGCATGTGGGCTCATCGAAAACCACAGCACCCGTATCCATCATCAGGACGGAGCCGATGGCACAGAACTTCTTCTCGGTGGGGCTCAGGTCGAAAGGATGATCGTCCAGCCGGTCCGCCAGGCCCACCAACCCAGCCACCTGCTCCATGCGTCGCTCTATCAGATCCTGGTCGAACCCAAGCTGCCGGGGACCGAACTCGAATTCCTTGCGCACGCTGTCCAGAAAGAGCTGATCGTCGGGGTTCTGAAAGACGTACCCCACCTTCCGGGCCCACTGGGCCGTGTCCGCCGTGGCCAGATCGACGCCGTCAATCAAAACCCGTCCGCCGGTCGGTCTAATGATGCCGTTCAGATGCTTGGCCAGGGTGGTCTTGCCAGCACCGTTCTGACCGATCAGCGCCACGGGCCGATCACCTTCGAGAGCCAGATCCACTCCGTCCAGGGCACGATGGCCATGCGGGTAGACGTACTCCAGATGCTCCAGGTCAATCCTCATCGCAGCGCCTCCCGAATCATGCGTACCGCCTGGTCCTCGCGTACGGGCAGACCTGCCAGATCGAATCCTGCGTCCTCCAGACCCCTGGCAAGCTTGACATAATCCGGAATGTCAATCCCCCACTTCTCCACCTCGGGATCAGTGAAGACCTCCTCGGGTGTACCCAAAGCGCGGACCCGGCCTGCCCCCAGGACCATGACCTGATCAGCGCATCTGGCGACCCGCTCCATATCGTGATCGACCATGACTACGGTGATCCCCTCCTGGTTGAGCCGCTTGACAATGTCGAAGATTTCCTCGCTGCCAAGCGGGTCCAGCTGGGCCGTGCATTCGTCCAGAACCAGGATGTCCGGTTCCATGATCAAGGTCGAGCCCAGGGCTACCCTCTGCACCTGTCCACCGGAAAGCTCCAGAGGGTTCTTGTCGAGCAGGTCCTCGATATGCATAAGAGCAGCCATCCGGGCCACCTTGGCATGCATGGTTTCACGTGAAACCCCATGATTGCCCAGTCCGAAGGCCAGTTCCTCGGCCACGGTCCCTGCCGTATAAGAGAGCTGATTGAAGGGATTCTGAAAGACCAGGCCCACCTGTCTGGACAGATCGGCGATGGTCGAAGTGGCTACGTCCTTGTCTTCGATGCTGACGCTTCCCTTGGATTTGCCTACGAAATAGTGCGGAATCAGACCGACCAGGGCGTTGCACAGGGTCGATTTGCCCGACCCGTTGGCTCCGACGATACAGAAGAAGCTGCCCTGCTCAACGCTGAAACTCACCCGCTTCAAGGTGGTCCGATCGGCGTCACGGTATCTGAAGGAGAAGTCGTCCACTCGTATGACCTCGGTCATGCCCGACCTCCCCACTGGATAGCCAGGGCGATCAGCCCAGTGCGCGAGAGGCAACCGAGCACCAGGGCCAGTACCAAAAACACGGTGAACAGGATGGTCACCACGGTGTCACTGCGCCGCCAGACCACCTCAAGGTAGCTGGTCTGCCGCACCCCCCGGATGCCGAATCCCCGGGTCTCCAGGGTCATCCCGCGCTCCTGCGAATCCGTCAGGGAAGAAAGGACAACCGGCCCAAGCAAGGGCAGGAAGGCCCGCACCCGGGAAATCAGGCTGCCGCCGGTCTCCAGGCCACGTGCATGCTGGGACTGCTCAATGACCGCAATCCTGCGCTGCATCTGCGGGACCACATTGAGGCTGGCCAGGATCAGGTAGCCAATCTTCGATGGCACGCCGATCTGCGTCAGAGCAGCAACCAGACGACCCATGTAGGTAGTTTTATTGGTCAGGTAGAAAGACCCCAGGAAGACCAGAAGCGTCACTACGATTTTGGCCGCATAAAGGCTGCCTTCGAGGCCCAGTTGGGCGAATCCCAGGTCAAGAATGACCCTGGTATTCCTCGGGCTGTAGCACCCCTGGATGAACAGCAACATGAGCGTAACGGGAATGCCGAACCCCAGCATCACGCCGGAGAAGGGCCGGAGCACCCGAGCCAGAGCAGCTGCAATAAAGAGCATAACGATGATCCCTAGACCCAGCGTGAAGTCCGGCCAGGCCAAGGTCGCCAGGCCCAAGGAGCACACACCGGCGATTTTGGCCATGGGATGCATGCGGGCCAGTGGAGAATCAGGAATCCGGTTCGAAGCAGGGCCAGGCATCAGCGTTCAGACCTTTGGGTACGTTCACAGGCCAAGTCCGCTGGGTCGCCTGTCGATGGGTCCCACTCAGATTCCATCGCGCCGTCGATCTTCCCCGGCCGTGCCGAACTCTCCCGACTGGACGCCCCAGTCGCTTCGCGTTCGTCCTCGTCTTCGTCCTCATCCAGGTCATCCAAATCGTCCAGATCGGCCTGGTCCTCGCTGCCATCCAGAGCGTACTGGCTCAGGAAGCGTTTGGGGATTCGACGCACGATCACATAAGCGATCAGGACGGTGATTCCCTTGTCAATCAGATTCTCCAGCATGGAGGAGGAGAGCACCGAGATGACGATGTTCTTGACAGCCACCACCAGTGCAGCCGTGAGGACCGAGGTGCCGTTGACTCCGGTGGCGCCCCCGTAGACGAAGACGGTGATCAGAGAGGCGGTGACCGTGTTGACCAGTGCGCAGGCAAGCCAGACCAGAACGACTCCCCATATCCGTCTGAAGAGCCCGGCCTTGACCATGTAGCCGATCACCAGGCCGCACAGGACGCTGGAGAGCGCATAGGGCAAATAGACCGGATTGGCCACCAAGGCGAGGAAGACGTTGGTCAGCAGTCCGCACAGGGCAGCCACCCAGGGGCCGGACAGGCAGGCGATGACCGTGGTGCCGATCATATCCAGGAAGAGCGGCAGTTTGAGGGTGGAGCTCAGGGTACCGCCGATGAGGTTGATACCCACCGCGATGGGTATCAGCACCAAGGATTTTGTCGAGAACTGCGCAGTGATTCCTCTCCACAACGATTGCGCGCTCATAATCCGTACCGCCTTTGGTCCTTGAATGTCGATTTCTGCAGATGGCCGTCGCTCACAGCCAGATCCGCATCACCGCTTTGAGAAACCACTTTAGTAAACAACTTTCATTGACAGAGACTATCAACAGCCGCATGGGGTGTCAAATGCGAAACCTCCGACGACGATCCCTCAGGTAAGCTTGATTCGCTAGATCCAGCAGGTCGACAAAGCCGTTCGCCGGAGCTTCAGAGATGAGGAGGACAGGAAACCCCATGAACATCAAGGACATTGCTCAGCTTGCCGGCGTATCCACATCGACGGTCTCCAAGATTGTGAATCACAAGGACGCGAGCATCACAGCCGCCACGCGCGACAGGGTCCTCGAACTGGTCAGGAAGTACCACTACACGCCCTACGGATCCTCCAAGCCCAACACCACCACCTGGAGAATCGGGGTCCTGTTGAGGTCATCCATCTCCATGGACTCCACCTTGGACGGGATCATCCAGCAGGCACAGAAATCGGGGTACGGCACCCTGGTCTTCAACAGTTACGGCGATCATGACCAGGAGGAGCGCAACATTCTGTCCGCTCTGGAGCATCGGGTGGATGGCATGGTCTGGGAGCCGATCGACCAGACAAGCCTGGCCTTGAAAAGCAGGATTGAGGCAGGAGGGATCCCCGAACTCACCATTGGACCCCTGGGAGACGACCGAACCGCGCTCATGCCCTACGAGGAGGCTGCGTACAGTCTCACCGAAGAGCTGATCAAGCGGCACCACACCAGCATCGCCTGCCTGCTCTCGCCGGGCAGACGGACCCAGAGCTTCCTGCATGGCTATCGACGCTGCTTGTTCGACCACAACCTCCAGTACCACACCGACATGGTCCTGGAAACCATCGGTGAGGACCTGACCCGGGTCCTGGAGAACCGGCAGGTCACCGGAGTCGTGGCATCCCACTACCACCACGCCCTGGAATTCCTTCAATTCGCCGAATCCATGCATTACCGCCTGCCCCAGGACCTCTCCCTGGTCTCCCTGATGAACGACACCAACGTGCATCTGCGCTACCCGGGCAGCCCGGAGATATCGTCCTACGTGATGCGCAATGCCGATTTCGGCGCCTACCTGTGCCGACGAATCATCCGCTCCATCGAGCATGAGTCCGATCCAAGCGAGACTTTCGAGCACGTCTTCACCCTGGACGGCGAGAAGACCGTCGGCCGGCCCCCGGACCAGCAATGCAAGAAAATCGTGGTGGTCGGCAGCATCAACGTGGACACCTACCTGACCGCCCCCAGCCTGCCCAAGGCGGGTATGACCACCACGACCAGGAACTTCGCCTCCACGCCGGGGGGCAAGGCCACCAACCAGGCGGTGGGCGTGGCCAGGCTGCAACATCAGGTTTCCCTGATCGGCAATGTCGGCAGCGATCCGGCCGCGGACTACATTTACAAAACGATGAGGCAAGCCCATGTGGATGCCACTGGCGTGCGCAGGGTCACCGGAGCGGACACAGGCAAAGCCTATATCTTCGTCGACAGCAAGGGCGAATCGATGATCTCCCTGGTGGCGGGTGCCAACGAGTCCCTGACACCGGACGACATCACCCAGCGCGACCAGATCTTCAGAAACACCGGCTACTGCCTGATCCAGACAGAGATCCCCATGGACACCGTCGCCGAGGCCTGCAGAACAGCCAAGCGCCACCAGGCCGCCACCATCGTCAAACCGTCGTCCTGCGACCACCTGCCTGAAGACCTGCTGGCTTCGATCGACATCCTGATCCCGAATCTCAACGAGCTGAACACCCTGATACCCGGACCAGAATCCGTGGTGGACAAGGCGAAACGGTTCATCGACGGCGGGGTGGGCAAGGTCATCATCACCCTGGGCGAGTACGGCTGCACCCTGGTCACAGCCAGCGGACACAAGGACTTCCCGGCCCACGAGACTCGAGCAATCGACGACACCGGCGCCAGCGATGCCTTCATCAGCGCCCTGGCCGCCTATCTGTGCAACGGATGCTCCCTGGACAAAGCCGCCCACATCGCCAATCTGGCCGCGGGCTTCAGCGTCGCCCACGAAGGCGTCATCCCCTCCCTGATCAACCGCCGCCAGCTGGAAGGCCTGATCGACTGAGCGGCCAAGGCACGAGACCGGTCGGAAGGCTGTGATTGTCCTAGGCCTTGCTCTTACTCAAGCTGAACGTCCCCAGGTCCTCCGACTGCCGTGCCAATCATCAAGGTCTGCGGTCATGGTCATGGCCCCGTCTCGGCCTTTTGGCGTGCATCCCCGGTCCGATTACTGCGGATTCCACAGCAGCTGTACCATTCGCCGTTATGCTGCTTCACATTGGCGTATATTCACAACCATCGTGACGACCTCGCTGTTCTCATTGTTTGGCATGGTCTGACTTCATGATTTCGTCAACGCTGGATTCCGACGGGTCCGCATGCGTCCCATCACGATGGTCCCTATAATTTCATAGGGCACAGAATCCGGAATGGGGCCATTGATGGCTGCAACTGTTCTGACTTCGGTGCCAACCGCAATACTGCTCATGGCCGCACAGAAACGTATCGTTGCGGAAGTTACAGCAGGTGCGATAAAGGACTGATCTCAAAGGTGAATCAACCAAGTGAAAGGGTACCGAATCAATGCAACATTCAACATTTACCACCGACGGCCAAGCCCTGAAGTGGACAGGCAACGGTGAATACCTTCGCATCGAGCCCTGGGGATCAGATTCGATACGCGTCCGATCCTCGCAGATGCACGAACCCGAAGACCCGGACTGGGCGCTTTTACGAGACCACCACGAGCCTGCCGATGCGGTGAACATAAGCATCGATGACCAGCAGGGACAGGCCACCATAATCAACGGGTCTCTCATGGTCAAGGCGCAGGCTTCGGGCGGCATTGACACAGGTAACGGCTATACCGACAAGTGCCTGCTCAGCTTTTGGCGCACCGACGGTACGCTGCTCTTCAGCGAGATGAGTGATGGCGGCTCCCTGAATTTACGAGCGCGCTCTTTCGCTCCCATCGTAGGAGGCGACCACCAGGTCAAGGTGACATTCGTGCCTCCGGAAAACGAACGTCTATACGGCATGGGTGAATATCAACAGAACATCATGGATCTGAAAGGCTGCACGCTCGAACTGGCCCATAGGAACTCGCAAATCTCCATACCCTTCGTCGTCTCCAGCTGTGGATACGGATTCCTCTGGAACAACCCAGCCGTCGGTTCCGTCAGTTTTGGGAAAAACAAGACTCAATGGTCGGCGGACAGCACTCGACAGATTGATTACTGGGTTACAGCCGGCGCCGATTACCGCTCTATCATGGCCCATTACGCAGACGCTACCGGCCATGCTCCTCAGATGCCTGAATGGGGTCTTGGATTTTGGCAGAGCAAGCTTCGCTATTGGAACCAGGATCAATTGCTGGAGGTTGCCAGAGAGTTCAAAAAGCGCAACATCCCTCTGGACCTCATTGTCATCGACTTCTTCCATTGGCCTCACATGGGTGATTTCAGGTTCGAGGACGAATTCTGGCCAGATCCCGTCAGCATGAGCGACGAATTGCACAAGATGGGGATCCGACTCATGGTGTCAGTCTGGCCGCAGATAGCACTGACTTCTGAAAACTATCCAGAGATGAAGGCCAAGAATCTGCTGGTGCGAGCAGACCACGGCGAAGACCTCGGCATGATGTTCGAGGGGCCCAGCCAGTTCTACGACGCTACCAACCCTAGAGCCCGCCAATATATATGGGAGAAATGCCGTGAGCACTACGCCGATGTCGGCGTCGATGCCTTCTGGCTGGATGAAGCCGAACCAGAGTACGGCACTTACGATTTCAGCAATTACCGCTACTGGGCTGGACCTGCTCAGCAGACAGCCAATCTGTATCCACGGGAATACAACAAGGGGTTCTACGAGGGGCAGCTGGCCTACGGACGCCAGGGGCAGATCGTTAACCTCACCAGATGCGCATGGGCCGGCTCCCAGCAATATGGGGCTCTTGTATGGTCGGGCGATGTAGCATCCACCTTCGAGGCGTTCAGAGCACAAATCACCTGCGCTATCCATATGGGCATGGCCGGCATTCCTTGGTTCACCACCGACCTGGGTGGCTTCCACGATGGCGATATCGACGATCCCACCTTCCGTGAACTGTTGTTGAGATGGGCGCAATTCTCCTGCTTCTCGCCCGTCATGCGCAATCACGGTGACCGTAGCCAGCATCACCCCGACGGGACCACCAAGACCGCCATCACTACAGCGCAAGGCGAACGGCGACTACCGTCCGGAGCGAGCAATGAACCATGGAGCTACGGAAAGTCCGTCGAAGACATCTATGTCAAGTTCATCAAGATCCGAGAGCATCTTCGCCCTTATCTGCGTGAGCTATTTGCACAAGCGCATGAGGATGGGCAGCCGCTCATCAGGGGGCTGTTCTACGAATTCCCCCATGACGACGCTGCCTCCGATATCGCCGACGAGTATATGCTCGGACCTGATCTGCTGGTAGCCCCTGTGGTGGAGGAAGGAGCCAGATCTCGACAGGTCTACCTGCCTGGGGATGCGACTACACAGTGGCAGGATCTTCGCGACGGGGCCATGTACAACGGAGGCCAGACGATCACTGCAGAAGCCCCGTTGGATACCCTGCCGGTATTCGCCAGGGACAGCAGGAACCACGAGCTGCTGGGCATACTCTGATACATCCGTCACACGGTCACGGATGTTCATCGTCATTCGCATCGGGTCAGGACCGCTCGCCCTGACCCGACTTCTTAGTCAATCAAGACACGATTCATACCGTTCCCAGTCTCGTTTAACTTTCATGCTCATATTCAACCCTGCGCAACGTTCACTCAGGGAGTTTGCCAAGTCATCGGGTAGCGAATCACCGAGTGACGAACCATAAAGAGCCCATCTTCTGGAAGCCGGTTGTAACGTAAACGATAAATGGAGCAATAGGCCAATAAACGGATGCCGATGACCACGATTTCTGCCAGCATCAATTCCAACCGGCCTGGTCAGCAACTGGCACCGGAGCCCCTGATAGGCTTGCTCATAACCCTCAAAGAGCGAATAATGATGTCCAAAGTGCTCTGCGAAAATGACTAACTAGCACGCAATAGCCGTACCTATGGCCAGATAGGATTCGAGATACAGAAAGGGGAACGATGGCTCAAACAGTACGCGTCAATGTTCCCCGCACCATCCTCGATTGGGTCATATCCATAGGCGCTGAAGACCGTCTAGGTGAAGAACAACGTCAGAATATTGACGCATGGAAACAGGGCACCAAACGGCCTACTGTCTCTCAGCTACATGACATCAGTGACAAGTTGCACGTGCCATTCGGCTACTTCTTCATGGATGAGCCCATTGATGATACGCCACCCGTCTATGCCAAACGCACTGTCGGCAGCCAGCAGCCACAAGGACATCCTTCCCGAGATCTTGTGGACACCATTGACCAGATGACTGCCATTCAGGACTGGGCGAGGCAAGACCGTATCGATAATGAAGGCACCCGACTGGAACAGGTGGGTTCCCGGACCATCAATGACGACAGCAACCTTATCGCCGAGGATATTCGTCGAGCTCTGAAGATTGATGAACATTGGTATCGCAAATCCGACCTGCATAAACCAGCTAAGGCTTTCAAACTACTGCGCGAGCGCACTGAGGGCACCGGGATTCTCATCATGCAGAACGGAGTGGTCGGCAACAACGCCAGCAGACCACTCGACCCCAAAGAATTTCGGGCTTTTGCACTCATCGATCCATACGCCCCATTGATATTTATCAACAAGACTGACGAGCCCGAAACCGCTCGCCTCTTCTCCCTGGTGCATGAGCTGGCACATGTTTGGCTGGGAGCTGATGAATTATACAATGACACCGCCCTACCCACCGGAGTCACCAGGCTTGAACAGGTCTGCAATGAAGTAGCGGCGGCCATATTGTTGCCAGACGGAGACTTTCTGGAAGCATGGCGGAGCATTCCTGACGACACCACATTGGACGAACGGATGAAAGAACTGAAGGAGTGCTTCCCTGTTTCCCACACCGCTTTGGCCCTTCGCGCCCTGAAGCATAAGCTGATCAGCCAGGAAACCTTCCAGAAATGCAACCAGGTCGCCCAAACTTGGTCAGAAGAAACTGGAAATAAGCAAGGTTCCCCAACCTTTTATAACACCGAACTGAGCAGATTCGATTCCCGATTCCTGGAACGACTAGCAAGCAGCGTGGCCAAAGGGGGAACCACATATTTAGATGCCTATCGCCTCACGGGTATCACAGGCGACACCTTCACCAAGCTCATGAAAAGAGCCGTCTCATGACACAGCCATCGTTCATGGATTCGCCCTTTCTTATTGATGCAAACTGCCTGATCGAACCATACAACCGGTACTACAGCCCTCGGTTTGCTTTGTCGAAACCGTTCTGGAATCATCTACATGATCTGGTCAACGAGGGCCAAGTGGCGATCATCGACAAAGTTCGCGACGAGGTATATGGTCACAACTGCCCGGAAGTCGATGCCTGGTTGGACGCAGTAAAAAGCATTATGGTCGCCTGCGAGAAAGAGGACGGCATTGTAGAAGCGTATGGTACAGTGCTCAACCAGATTGCCCGCCCTGAAAACGGTTATCAACCCTCAGCAATACGTGAATGGGCTGTCAAACATGTCGCCGACCCCTGGTTGATTGCTACAGCCAAGTCTTACGATGCCACCATCGTCACTTTCGAGCAACCCCAAGCTGAATCGGATCGCCCGTGGAGACATCCTAAGATTCCGACCGTCGCCTCCCAGCTCTCGGTTAACACTGAGAGCCTATTCACTTTCATGCAGGACGTTGGAGGCTTCTGAAGATTCAGACGACAAAGCCTGTTCCACTTTCTATCTCGCCCACATCTCCAGACGCATCACCGCCTAGAGTAGGTGTAAGAAAGCATCGCAGCATCAAGGTACCAAAGGAGCGGCCATCATGAGACCAATGTCGGACTATGCCAAGGATCTGCAGCACTCGGGCATGATCGCCCGCGATCTGGACGAGACCATCGACTTCTACACCAACAAACTCGGGTTCGAGCTGGTCGGCATCTACCCCAACGGAGCGAACCGCTGCGCCTTCCTGCGCCTGGGCCATCTGACCATCGAGACCTGGGAGGGTGAACCTGCGCCCATGCGCACCGGAGCCATCAACCACTGGGCGTTGGACACGCCGGACATCGATGCCGCTTACGAGCATGCCCTGGAGATGGGATTGAAGATCAGAGAGGACTCGATCCAATCCATTCCCACCTTCTGGCAGCGCGGAATCCGCTATTTCAACGTCATCGGACCAAACCAGGAGACCATCGAGTTCTGCCAGATTCTCTGAACGCCATCCGCTCGGGCAGGACAGCTCCATACGGGCAATTCCATGTGAGTAATGAGACACATTTATCTGTAACCGGCAAAGAACTGAATCCACCCGAATTGTCTTGGAAAATAGCCGTTCCTGGCACAAAACCCCTCTCCATTCGACCCGTATTTCTCCACTAAAATGAGCATTGCGTCCAATGCGGGGCGCCCGATAACGAAAGAAGTTTCTCATGACGAACATTGAGCATGTCACGGTGGCCGGCGGCGGGGTGCTGGGCAGCCAGATCGCCTTCCAATCAGCCTTCAAAGGCAAGAAAGTCACAATCTACGATATCAATGATGAGGCCATTGCAGCGGCGGAGCAGCGGATCAAGAACCGTCGCGACCTCTACAAGCATGACATCAATGCTACCGACGAGCAGTTCGATGCTGGCCTGAATAACCTGAGCTACAGCGCAGACCTGGCCGAAGCCGTCAAGGACGCCGACCTGGTCATCGAAGCCGTCCCCGAGAAGCCCTCCATCAAGCACAACTTCTACCAGAGCCTGGCCAAGGTAGCCCCTGAGAAGACCATCTTCGCCAGCAACTCCTCCACCTACGTGCCCAGCACCTATGCTGCAGACACCGGCCGTCCGGCCAAGTTCCTCTGCCTTCACTTCGCCAATCACGTATGGCGCATGAACACCGCCGAGATTATGGGTTCCGACCAGACCGACCCCGACATCTTCAACGAGATCGTGGACTACGCCAAGGAAATCGGCATGGTCCCCATCCCGCTCCACAAAGAACAGCCCGGGTACATCCTCAACAGCCTGCTGGTCCCCTTCCTGGAGGATGCCGGCTACCTCTGGGGCAACGACATAGCAGACCCTGAAACCATCGACAAGACCTGGATGATCGGCACTGGCTCGCCCGTCGGCCCCTTCGGCGCCTATGATGCGGTCGGCCTGCGGACCATCTACAACATCATCGAGGAACAGAAAGGTGACGACCCTGACTTCAAGCCCTTCCTGGAGAAGGTCAAGAAGATGCTCGACGAAGGGAAGACCGGCAGTGACGCAGGCCACGGATTCTATGATTATCCGAATCCGCGTTACAAGGATGAGGACTTTCTCAAGGCCTGATCGTCTGTCTGCTACATCTGTGAGTCAGGTCCCGTCCAAGACCTGGCTCTACTATGGAAGAGCGTATCCAAGGATGGATACCACGAATGAAAGAGGTTTCTATGACGAACATTCATAATGTCACGGTTGCCGGCGGTGGGGTGCTTGGCAGCCAGATCGCCTATCAATCAGCCTTCAAAGGCAAGAAAGTGACGATCTACGACATCAACGATCAGGCGGTGGCGGCCGCAGAGGAGCGTGTCAAGAGCCTGCGCGATTCTTACAAGCACGACATCAACGCCACTGATGAGCAGTTCGATGCCGGACTGAACAACATGTCCTTTACCGCCGACATGGCCGAGGCTGTCAAGAACGCTGACCTGGTCATCGAAGCTGTCCCCGAGAAGCCCTCCATCAAGCACGACTTCTACCAGAGCCTGGCCAAGCTGGCACCCGAGGACACCATCTTCACCAGCAACTCCTCCACCTACGTGCCCAGCACCTTCGCACCCGACACGGGCAGGCCGGACAAGTTCCTGAACATGCACTTCGCCAACCAGGTCTGGCTGAACAACACCGCAGAGATCATGGGCTCCGAGCAGACCGACCCCAAGGTCTTCAACGAGATCGTGGACTATGCCAAGGAAATCGGCATGGTCCCCATCGTCCTGAAGAAGGAGCAGCCGGGATACGTCCTGAACACCCTTCTCATCCCCCTGCTCAACGCCGCCGCCCACCTCTGGGGACACGACATCGCAGACCCGGAGACGGTGGACAAGACTTGGATGATCGGCACGGGCGCCCCGATGGGGCCCTTTGCCATCTTCGACGTTGTGGGGCTGCGGACGGCCTTCAACATCACCAAGGAGCAGCAGGGCGACAACCCTGACTTCAAGCCCTTCATGGATAAGATCCAGAAGATGATGGATGAGGGCAAGACCGGCAAGGATTCGGGAGAAGGGTTCTACACCTATCCCAACCCCGCCTTTGCTGATCCTGACTTCCTGAAGGCCTGACAGGACAGCTCTTCTAGCAATAGAGCCCGCCCATTGCAGGGGACCGCGTCGTGACGCGCCTCCCCCAATGGGCGGGTCCGCTTTTCACACAGCTTTCTCAATCGAAATCGATTTCCAAACCGCGCTTCGACTTGGGCACCTGACACTGGCCGACCCAGTAAATTCCCAAACATACATTCCGCCAACTGAATCTGGCTGCGGGACATAGCTGACAGCATGACACTAATCGAGCGGGATTCGAACATCTACAGTCGAATTGTTTCGTTTGCCCGGCAGATTGGCATGGTCCCCATCCAGCGGCATAGGACCGCAGTCTGAAGTCTGACTATGCAGTCGGCACAATCCTGATGCCGCTTATGGGCGCATCCAAGGACTCCCTCGGACCATCTACAGCATCCTCTGCCGACGCAGGGCAACAATCCTCAAACCAAATCCCCTCCTGGACGAGCTTGGAGAAGAGCCCGATCAGAGCTTCTGCCACTCTTCCGATTCCTGCTACCGGAATCTCGGATTCCTCGAGGCCTGAATCGAATCCTGCTAAGTGGGCCGTAAGGCTGAAGCATGGCCTTTCACGGCTCACAACAGGGGGCGTGGTAAGCTGTATATTTATGGCATTTTTGTGAAAACCGCTAAAGGAAGAGGCAGATAGGGAAATCACAGAGGCGGAAAAGACGAACAACGGCCTAGTGGCCGGAGAAGGAACAATGGCAGAGGACGATGAAATTTCGGCCGCGGACAGCGGCCAGCATGAGCAGGAACGGCGCAATAGGCAGACAGCCAAGCAAATCAAGAAGCAGCAGGCCGCAGCAAAACGCAAGGCCCGCAAGCAGAACCCCAGACCGCACCGGGGCTGGAGCGAGCGCCTGCATCTGACCGACATCAACGTGGTGGACAGGTCCACCCTCAAGCGGGCCATCGCAGGCACCGTGGTCGGCAACTTCATGGAATGGTACGACGTGGGGGTCTACGGCTACCTGGCGGTGACCATTGGCCGCGTCTTCCTGTCCGACGCATCCGATGCCGTACAGCGGCTCTTCTCCCTGGGTGTTTTCGCTGTGACTTTCGTTGCCCGACCGCTGGGCGGCGTGGTCCTGGGCCAGCTGGGCGACAAGGTCGGCCGCCAGCGCATTCTGGCCTTCACCCTGCTGAGCATGTCCGCAGCCACCCTGCTGATCGGCCTTCTGCCCAGCTATGCGGCCGTCGGCCCGCTGGCGCCCATCCTGCTTATCCTGCTCAAGCTGATCCAGGGCTTCTCCACAGGCGGCGAGTATGCAGGCGCCTCGACCATGGTCACCGAATACTCACCGGACAGGCATCGTGGCTTCTTCGCCTCCTTGCTGGACGTGGGATCCTACCTCGGCTACGCCTTCGGAGCAGCCTTGGTCTCCTTGCTGGAGTTCTCCATCTCCCCGGAAGCCATGCTGGCCTGGGGCTGGCGTATCCCCTTCATCATCGCCCTGCCGCTGGCTGCCATTGCGGTCTACTTCCGGGCCAAGGTCCAGGACACCCCTGCCTTCCGCCAGGCCCAGGATGCCAGCGCCGAAAAGACCAAGAGCCAGCACAAGAGCCTGCTGGACCTGATCCGCGGCTACTGGCGGGAGCTGCTCATGGCCTTCATCCTGGTGGCTGCGGCCAACACCCTGAGCTACACGCTGACCGCCTACATGCCCACCTACCTGTCGGGCACCCTGCACTACAACACGGCCCAGGCCAACCTGCTCTCCCTGCCGGTCCTGCTCATGGTGGCCTGCTGCATCCCCATTACCGGAGCCCTCTCCGACCGCTTCGGACGTAAGAAGGTGCTGTTCATGGGAGCATTCACCGGATTGTGCCTGTCCTTGCCGGCCTTCCGACTGCTGGAGCATGAGACCACGGGTGCCGTCTTCGGCGGACTGGTCCTGCTGGCCATCCCGGTCATCTTCTTCGTGGCCAACCTGGCCTCCACCCTGCCGGCCCTCTTCCCCACCGCTTCCCGTTACGGCGGCATGGGACTGTCATACAACCTGGCTGTGGCCGTCTTCGGCGGCACCGCGCCTGTCATCATGGAAGGGTTGGTAACAGCGACCGGCAAGTCCCTGGCACCCGCCTACTGGATCATGTTCACCTCGACCTGCGGTCTGATTACCGTGCTCTTCCTGGCGGAGACCGCCCGGCGCCCCATGCCCGGCACCCTGCCCACCGTGCTCAACCGGCAGGAGGCACGCGACCTGGTGGCCACCCAGGACCGTAATCCCGACCTGGATGTGAAGACCATCATCAAGGATGCCGAAGAGAGTGGCGTGCGCAAGACACCGAAAAAGCTGGCTGCCGAGACACGCAAGCTTCTGGGCCTTTCCCACACAGGCACCAGGAACAAGAAGTAGCAGGCGCTGTCAGGCCGAACGGACCGGGTGATTCACCAAATCCCGCTCGATCCAGGCCATGACCAGCCTGGCCAGGGCATCAACCTCCGCATCGGTCAGAGCCCGGCCTCGCGGTATATGATGCCAGCGTTCGATGCACCCCCGGCAACAGGTGGCTGTGGCATGCTGGGCCGTGAAGACCGGATGCCCGCGGTAGGGGGTCTGCTTGCCATCCTTCAAAGGGTGGGCAGGCCCCACACGCTTGGCCAGCATCTCATGAGCGTGGCGGTCAATGGTTTCCTTGCCCTTGGCGCGGGCATAGGCGCGGTCCTTGGACGACAGGGAAAAGCCGGCCCGGAAGCGCGAATGCCCCAATCTTGCAAGAGTGTCCTGGGTCCAGGCCTCATCTGCCCCGACCGACGCTGATCCGCTGCTGGTCATTGCCTGATCGCCTCCATGTTTAGCCTTACCAAAGAGTCTGTACCCAGGCAAGGTTTCCCATGCGGAATAATTCACCAAACATGGACCCAACGGGGACCAGTGTCAGGGGTAGGGTGAAGACAGTACTTGTATCCACTAACTACCAGACCCGCCATGTTCGGTCATGTCCGGGTCACACAAGGGGGCTTCATGGCCAAAAGCAAGATGACTGTAGCCGAGATGATCGGGCTCTTCCTCACCCCCGACGCGCCTGTACAGGTGACCGCCTTCGATGGGTCGGTCTTCGGGCAGGACCAAGCGCCGCTGCATCTGGAAGTCAAGAATTCCCGTGCCATGTACTACATCACGGAAAATCCCAACGACCTGGGTCTGGCCCGCGCCTACCTGCAGGGTGATCTGGATTCTCCCGAGCTGCTGCCAGGCAACCCCTACCAGGTCCTCAAGGAGCTGATGGGCCTCAAGCACTTCGTCAAGCACCCCAGCAAGATGGAGCTGGCCCGGGCGGCCGGAGCCGTTTTCTCTCACGGTGTGCGCGTGCCCGAGCCGCCGGCCATCGAAGGGCCCTCCCTGGCCAAGCGACTGACCGAAGGCATCCGTCCCCACACCCGCCGGGGCGATGCAGCTACCGTCAGCTACCATTACGACCAGTCCAACGACTTCTACAGACTCTTCCTGGGCTCCTCCATGACCTACACCTGCGCCGTCTTCGAGAAGGCGGACGACAGTCTGGAGGACGCTCAGTGGCACAAGCTCAACATGGTCCTGGACAAGATGCACCTGAACAAGGGCGACCGTCTGCTGGACGTGGGCTGCGGCTGGGGCTCCATGGAGATCGCGGCCGCCCGCCGTGGCATCCACGTCATCGGCGTGACCCTGGCCGAGGAGCAGGTCGAGTGGGCCCAGAACTGGATCCGCCAGGAGGGTCTGCAGGATCTGGCCGAGGTCCGGCTGATGGATTATCGCGACGTTCCCGAGTCCGGCTTCGACGGGATCTGCTCCATCGGCATGATGGAGCATGTGGGCTACAAGCAGTACCCCTCCTACTTCAAGGAGATGATGGACAAGCTGCGTCCGGGCGGCATCCTGCTCAACCACCAGATCACCCGCACCAACTCCCACGACCACAAGCGGGCCGGCGGCTTCATCGACCGCTACATCTTCCCCGACGGGGAGCTGGCCAGCCCGGCCGAGATCGAACTGGCCATCCAGGACACCGGCTTCGAGGTCATCACCCAGGAGAACCTGCGTCAGCACTATGCGCTGACCCTCAAGCATTGGACCGAGAACCTCCAGGAGCATTGGGGCCAGGCCAAGCCCATGGTGGGCGAGCCCAAGGCGCGGCTCTGGGGCCTGTATATGGCCGGCGCGCGGCTCAACTTCGAACTCGACAACATTCAGATACACCAGTTCCAGTGCATCAAGCCTGATCCCGAGACCGGCACGGACACCTATCCGCTGCGGCCCTGGTGGGACCGGTAGTATACAGGACTGAAAAGGGGCGAGGAGTCAAATCCTCGCCCCTTTTTTGTTTCCGCCACCCGTAAAGCCTGCTACTCGTACGGCCCGGCTCTCAGGACGACCGGTCCGCCGAAGCCTCCAGCCGGGCCAAATCCAGGGCCTTGTTGAAGGCGTCCGAGGTCCAGCTGGCCCCAGCCACCTTGTCCACCTTGAGGTCCTTGAGCGGGCGTCCCTGGACTGCACCAGGCACAGCCCGGGCGAAACGTTCCATGTGGCCGCGCGAAATGGGCGAATCTGAATGCCCCTGGACCTGGACCCTGGTCACCTGGCCTCCCGACAGGTCCAGGTCCACATCGATGCTGTCAGCCCCGTCATGCCCGTACTTGCCCGTCAGGGCGTAGGTACCATCGTGATAGTTGCCCGTGTCAGCCGGAGCGGTCGGCAGTCCATCACGGGAGACGGCCGTAGGATTGCCCTCGCCCGCAGAGCCGGCTCCCGACTCTGGTGCAGAGCTGGACTCTGCGCCCGATCCGGCGAACTCGTCGTCCATGGGCTTGGCCTCCTGGCTTCCGCAGCCGCCCAGGAGGGAGCCGACCGCCACCAGGGTCGCCAGGGTTGCCGAGGCCGTGGTCAGTCCCCGGGACTTGCTTTTGGCCATTTCAACGCCCTCCTTCTGCATCAATGGTCGATCCCGGCAGGGAGCCGCCGGTCTTGGCCATCTTGGTGGGGTCATGGAAGCCCACCGGAATATCCTGGTCCCCTGAATCGACAGGAGCCCCGCTGAAGGCCGGACGGCCTCCGGCTGCCAGGTAGGCCCGCTTGGCCTCCTCATCATTCCACTGCTCGCCGGCCAGCACACCGTGGTTGAGCATGATCTCCCGCTGGGCGCAGGAGGCCACCAGGGCATCATGCGTGACCACAATCAGGGAGGTTCCCTGGTCATGCAATTGCCGGAAGAGATCCAGCACGATCCGCTCGTTGGCCTCGTCCAGGTTGCCAGTGGGCTCGTCAGCCAGAATCAGCTTGGGCTCGTTGATCAGCGCCCGGGCCACGCAGACCCGCTGCTGCTCGCCGCCCGAAAGCTGACTGGGCAGATGGCGGGCCCGATCCGCCAGACCCACACGGTCCAGGGCCTTCATGGCCTGGTCCTCGTCCACCACCGAGTGGTAGTACTGGGCCACCATGACATTCTCCAGGGCGGTCAGATGCGGGACCAGATAGAACTTCTGGAAAACCAGACCGATTACGTTCTTACGCACATCGGCCAGCTGGGACTGGCTCAGATCCTCCAGCGGCCGCCCCTGCAGTCGGACCGAGCCCCGGCTGGGGGTGTCCATGCAACCCAGAATGTTCATCAGCGTGGTCTTGCCTGAGCCGGAGGACCCCACCACGGCCAGCCACTGGCCCTGCGGGACGCTCAGATTCAGGTCGTCCAGGGCGTGCAGATCGCCGTAGATCTTGGAAACATGGTCCAGGTCCAGCAGCATGCCGCCGCCCGACTGGAACTCGCTCGCCTTTGCCTGCGTCATTGTCATTCCTCCCTCAAAACCAGGGCCGGGTCGATACGCGAAGCCCGGAGGACCGGCCGGATGGATGCGATCATGGATATGGCCACGCTCAGCAGGACCGTGCCCAGGGCCAGCCACCAGTTGAAGCCCAGCGGACGCTGGAAGACGGACAGGCAGAGCAGCCGGGCGAAGCCATAGCCCAGGGCGGTGCCGACCAGACCTCCGGCCAATCCGTAGCAGGCCGACTCCGCCAGAAACTCCATGGCTATCCCCTGCGAAGAGGCACCCAGAGCCTTGCGCAGGCCGATCTCGCTGCGCCGTTGGGAGACGATGGAGGCCATGGTGGTCCCCACGCCCACAAAGGTCAGGACCAGTACCACCACCGAAACCAGCCAGAAGAGCGACTGGAGCATGGCGATGGTATGGCTGTCGCCCGCTGTGATCCTGGTGACCGGCCGGGCCTTGACCCCCATGGAGGTCATGTCGTTGATGCCTGCGGCGATGGTCTTCAGCCCCGAGGTCATGGTGTTGACCGAGTATTCGATGACATCGGTGCCCCGCTTGGCCCCGGTCAGGAGCTCCAGATCGGCCAGGTCGGCGTAGATTATCCGATCCTCGGGACCTCCGGTATCGACGATGCCTCCCACACGAAAGTCTCGCCCCTGGCCTCCGCCTTTGCCTGTGCCGGTGACCTGGCTGGCCGGGTAGCCGATGGTCATCCGCTTGCCGGTGGTCAGCCCCAGCGAATCCGCCAGATCCCGCCCCACCATGACCGAACCCGGCCGGGGCCAGGAACCCTCCACACTCCAGTGACGATTGAGCTGACGCACCTGATTGGGGTGGATGCCGGCCATCTCGCGGGCCCCGGCATTGACCCGCACCGTCTCATATCGATAGGTGGCGTACCGCGCCGGGGCCTTGGCGGTCACCATGTGGGTGGTATGGTCCACCATGCCCTGTTCGATGCCGGAGCCGGACCTGTTGCCGCCTTGGACGGGCGAGACGACCAGGTTGGCCCCGTAGGAACGCATCTCCTGGTTGATCTGCCTGGGAGCCTCGATGCAGACCGCCGCCAGGCAGAAGAGGGTGGCCGCCCCCACCAGGGAGGCCACCACGGCCATCAGTGCCCGGCCGCGACGACGGAAGACGGCCCCGAAGAGCATGGTCAGGAACATGCGGGTGTTGGTCATATGGCTCTTATGGCGATCAGCGGCCATGAAGCACCTCCGCCGGCCGAAGCCGCAGAATCGATCTGATGGACGAGATGGACGCCAGCAGCACGGTCAGGGCCAGCAGCACGAAGACCAGCACGAAGACCATGGGCCGCATGGTGATGCCCGAGCCGAAGACCACCCTGCCCACAATCTGTGCCACTCCGGAGCCCAGCAGGGCGCCGACCAGAGCCCCAGCCAAGGCGATCAGCGCCGTCTCGGCCAGCACCAGTCGGGACACGGCCCCGTCAGTGGCGCCCAAGGCCTTGAGCAGGGCAAACTCCGAGGACCTCTCGGATATGGAGGATGCCATCAGGTTGGCCACGGCGATGGCTGCCGCCAGCAGGCTGAGCACAGTCATCAGGATCATGACCGCCTGGGTCTTTTGCAGAACATCGCCCTGCAGGGCTGCCACCTGTCTGACCTGCTTGGCCATGGACCCGGGGATGGCCTCCTCGATCTGGTAGGCGATGGAGGAGGGATAAGCCGTGCAGTACCAGGTCTCCCATTCGTCCTGAGAGAGGGCAGCAGGGTTTCGTGCAGCCTTGCGGGCCAGGTCGTTCTCGGGCGTGGTCAGGGCCTTGACCTCCACCTGGTCGATCTGATCGGTCAGGCCGGACATCTCCTGCAACGGCTTGGTAGGCAGGTAGAGGGAGGAAGCATCAGCATCACCGGAATCGAAGATGCCCACAATGGTGACGGTCCGCTGCTGATTACCCAGGCCAACCTTGACCTGGTCGCCAACCTGACGGCCACCCAGTCGTGCAGCCAGCTCCTTGCCCATCATGGCCTCAGACTTGCCGCCGGATACGGCCCCATCCTTGGGCCAGCGCCCTTGAACCTTCCACCAGGGCCGAAGGCCTTTCAGACCTGCAGTGCTGCTCTCGCCGCTGTCGACCTTGACGGTCCGGCCGAACCAGGTGCCCACCAGGGGGGCGCCGACCTGGTCCACGGTGCCACGAAGGTCCAGGCGCGGAGCGAAGTCGGTGATGTTGTAGGCCCAGAAGATGGTCTTGATCCTGGGCACCTGGGACTCCTTGAGGAAGGCGGTCGGCGTTGACTCGTCGCTTGTGGGACCGCCCTCCTGGTCGCCGTAGAGGTCGGAGACCACGGCATCCGCCTTGGCCTGGACCGTGATGTTGGACCCATAGGTGGACAGTTCCGCGTTGAGCTTGTCGCCCACGTCGAAGACCACACCCAGCATGGCCGTGGCCACGCAGGCCGACAGGCAGACAGTGACGGCGATGAGCATTCTTCGCCCGAACTGGCGGCTGAATGACCGCAGCATCATTCGCATGAAGAACATACCAACCGCTCCTTCCCTCTCTTAGCTCTTGAAGTGCGAAGACAGAGCATCCAGATCGGCGGTGCTGATCAGTATCGCGCCCCGACCGGTCTTATAGGGCAGAGGGACGGGATTGCAGCCGCCCTTGAACCCTATGGTGGCCAGGTTGATGGCTACGTCGCACTTCTTGCAGATGATCTTGCCGTCTTTTTCGTAATAGCCTGCATCCCCGCAGTTATCGCAGGCATCCAGCCCGACTCCGTAGGCTGCGCCATTCTTGCGGATGATGATAAAGCGCATCTCGGTGCCGTCCTTGGCCCGGTAGCTGAATCGATGCAGGTGGCCATCCTCCACCTGGGAGAAGCGGATGGTGGCCGTATCGGCAGTCAGGGAATACCGCTCCGGAGGTGAGAGCACGGGAACCTTGTGGGCCTGGGCCGTTCCCACCGTCAGGGCCAGGGTGACGCCGATCATGGCCACCAGGCTCCAGACCGCCGATGCCAGGGCCCTTCGGCGGAAGGCCCGGTGGCTACGGTCTTCCGCTGTGGAGGCTCCGGTCACCGGCATGCGCCAGCCTGCAACCAGACAGGCCAGGACTGGAATGATGAAGACCAGCACCTGGGCAAGAACCAAGGTCAGGTCGGCGTTGTAACCCAGGGCCATGACCCGGAAGGCCCAGCCGTGCAGAAGAACCAGGCCGGTGGTCTGCATCAGGGCCACCAGGGCCACGATGTGCCGGACCAGCAACAGGACCACCATGAGCAGGGCGGCCAGGCGGAAGGCTATCCGGGGGCAGGAGGTATGCATGGTCCTCAGAATGGCGGCCACCGTCACAGCGGCGGCAAGGCCGAGCAGGAAGCCCAGGGCCCGCAGGAGCATGGCCGAGGTCAGCACAGGCTCCCCCGGTTCAACAAAGGCCGTAAGCTGCAGGATGACATCAGGCAGGGCACGGAAGGTGGTCAGGGCTATGGCCAGGGCCGCCAGGGCGTTGGCCAGATCCATGGCCCAGGGGCGGCGATGCCAGTCCGAGACCAGCCGGTCGGAGGCCAGCACCACCACGATGGCCGCCAGATCGGTCAGAACGCAGGCTACCAGGGTCGGGTAGTTGACCATGGTCCGGCGGTTGATGATCACGGTGGCGCGCAGGAGGGCGAAGATCAACGCCCCCAGCACGCCGACCCCCAGGCCAATCAGTCGCCAGGAGGAGGAACGGGGCCGATCGCGGCCCTCGCCCACCCCCAGAAGCACGCTGAAAACCATGACCAGGAGGGCCGGGGCCAGCGTCCCCGGCAAGACCGTGACAAATTGCTCAAGCATGGTGCATAGCAGCTTACCACTGGTGGGGCGTGTAGTCCCAGTCCCAGCTGACCACGATGGGCTCGGTCCAGAAGTGCCCCTTCACGCCGGTCTCCGGGTCGACGTGCAGCATCCAACCCTTCTTCTCGGGAGAGTCGATGGAATAGGTCAGCTTGTAGGATCCGGCCTTCTCCATCTTGACGTTAGCTCCGTAATGCGGGCCATCCGAGGCGTTCATCTGCATGAAGGTGCCGGACTGCTTGTCGTTGGGGTCGTCCTTGTTCTGGATGGTGTAGTTGACGGTCAGATCCGGAACGAACTCGCCCTTGGCATAGCCCAGGTTGTTGTTGGGCAGGGCGTGGATATCAGCCTCCAGATGCAGGCTGGCATCCGCTGCCTTCAACCCCATGGAGGCGGGCTCCATGTCGATGGGCTGGAAGAAGACCGTGCCGATGTTCAGAGGGCCCTTCTGCTGATCGTCGGGCGGGATGGGGATCTCCTCGAACCCGGCTCCCTTGCCTGCCGAGGACTGGGAGGCACCGGAGGCCTCAGGCGCTTGGGCCTCACGGGTGCCTGACCCGCCGGAGCCGCACCCCGCCAGGGCCAGGGTGCCTGAGAGCACCAGCGCGACCAGGGCGGTCAATTGTCTCTTCTTCATGATTATCCTTCGCTCTTTGGTGTTTGCATGGATGCCGTGACCTCAGAGGGCACAGCCCCTTCGGCGGCCTGCTCGGTTTCCGTCCGATGGACGGTTGCCGACGGCGACCCGCCGGAGTCCTGATTCGACCGTGACCGCTCCTGCTTGTGCAGGCGGTGGGTCGACACAATTGCCAGCACGACCACGACCAGGGCCGCCAGAATCTGGGCGCCGATGGTCTGCGTGTAGGGATACAGCCCGATCCAGTCGCTGGTGGGCACACCGGGCAGGTAGGTGGCCGGCACCAGGTCGCCCTCGATCAGGGCATGGACACCGCCCCCGGCGAAGATGACCACCATGACCGCCATGAGCAGGCTGGTGATGATGAAGAAGGGCCGGATGGGAATCTTGACCGAGGTGAAGCGGATGAGCACGAAGACGATGACCAGGACCACGGCGGCAGCCGCAAAACCGGTCCAAATCTCCCGCCTGCCGCCGGGGGCCATGGCGAAGATGGCCTGGTAGAACATGACCGTCTCAGCCCCCTCCCGGAAGACCGCCAGGAAGGAGAGCAGGGCCAGGGAGATCACGCTGCCCTTCGAGATGGCCGCCACCGTCCGGCTTTGAATGTAGTGGTTCCAGGATTCCACAGAGGACTTGGACAACATCCAGTTGCTGGTGTAGAGCAGCATGAGCATGGCCACCAGGGCCACCACGCCCTCCAGGATCTCCTGCTGGGGACCGTTCCCGTTGAAGAGCAGGGTGAAGAGCAGGGCCACCAGCCCGCTGGCCACCAGACCTGCCGCAATGCCCCAGTAGATGTGCCGAATCTTGTCTTTATGGCCGGCCTTGACCAGGTAGGCGATGATGGCCGCTACCACCAGGATGGCCTCCAGACCCTCCCTCAGCAGAACCACGAAAGCCTGGCCGAAGGCGGAAGTCAGGAAGGACGTCCACCCATTGACCTGGTCTGCGGCGCCCCCGTCCAGAGTGGCTGCGTCCTCGACCAGCATGCTCTTCAGGTCGTTCACCAGGGTCTTGGCCGGCTTGCCCGCCACCATGGCCATCCGGGTCTCCTTGAACTGGTATTCCACCTGGGAGACCCTGTTGCCACTGATGGCGTTCATGACGTTCTTCTCGAAGCCCAGCTTTTCGTAATACTGGTAGTAGGCCTTGTTGACCAGGTCGGATCCCGCCTGGCCCTGCCCCTTGGATGCCTGCGCGAGCGCCTGATCCAGAATGGGCGTCATCTCGTGGGCCACCTGGGTCCAGGTCCGGTCGCCCTTGCCGGTGTTCCGATGCTTCTTGGCTGCGTCCAGCCGTCGACGATCCGCCTTGATCTGCTCCTGCTGGGCCTTGGCGTAGGCACGGGGATTGGCCAGCCCTTGGGTGGCATCCAGCTGGGTGGCCGCAGCAGCCAGATCGGCCTTGAGCTTTTCACTGCCCTGGGTCAGGGCCTGCCCGGCATCCGGGGCATAGGCCTGATTCTGCAGGGCCTGGAACTGCCCATCCAGAGCGTTGCGCCTATCCTGCCCCAGGGTCGACTCGACCACCGAGACGAATCCGGATCCCACATAGCTTACGTTGTAGGCCCCCATGAATTGCGAGGCCGCCCCGGCATGATCCCCCCGGGCATAGTCCTCACACCCTCTATCCAACTGATGGGATACTGAGCCAGCCACCTGGGCCCAGCTGTCATAATCCGTGGCTCCGCTCGCCGCCATGGCCGACTGCGGGGTCTGCAGGACCAGGAATATCAGGGCCAAGAGCAGGCATGAGAGCAGGGAGCCAGCGGTCCTGGCCACTCGTGTCCTGCCGACCTGTGCAACCATGGGCGATGATCTCCTTCGTCAGTCCCTCGTAATCGAACCTGCGAGAAACGAAGGCCGATTTGACAACTACCGAAAATCAATCTAGCTCAGGCACAAGTGGAAAAACAGACTTGTTTATACCGTTTTGAAGCCATATAATGCGCCCGCGCCCGCAGATGGTCAGTCGACCGCCAACGGCTCACCCTTATGCTTCCACAGGCAGATGCCGCCGAATACCAGCAGCCAGACCAATCCCAGTATGGCTGGATAGCGGGTGTCAGGAGCCAGGAAGAGCGAGAGGTAGATCAGGACGAAGAAGGCGATGGCAACGGCCCCGGTCACCCGGTAGGCAGGCATGATGAACCCATCGGGCATGAAGTCCTTGCTGGTCCGGTAGCGGCGGTGGGCAAGCAGGGTCAGGATGTAGATGAAGATGATGACCGCGCTGGAGCAGGAGGTGAACAGGACGAAGGTATCCTCGAACCCGGGCAGCAGATGCAACACCGGAGATAGGAGGATCAGCACCCCGGACAGGACGATGGCCCGGGCGGGAACCTTGCCGCGGCGCGAAATCGTATGCAGGCTGCGCATCACCGGAGAGTGGCCGGCGGCGGCCAGTTGGAAGAGGTTGCGGCCAGCGGAGTAGAGCAGGGAGTTCAGCGAGGAGCTGGCTGCCGTGATGACCACGAAGAAGACCAGCGCAGCCGCCCAATCCACCCCGGCGTAACGGAAGACCATGACGAAGGGCGAGGTGAAGCTGCCGTCGGCGTTGGGCCGGAAGGAGCGCCAGGGCACGATCAGCATGATGGCGACCAGGGCGCCCACGTAGAAGATCAGCACCCTCAGGATGATCTGGTTGATGGCCTTGGGCAAAACCTTGCGGGGATTCTGGGTCTCGGAGACGGTCACCCCCACGAATTCGATCATCTCGTAGGCGAAGAAGACCATCTGGAAGCTCATGAAGAAGGCCATCCACCCGTTGGGCGCCAGACTCAGACCGGTGGTGATGTTGTCCAGACCGGCATGCCCGGCCGGGCTGATCCGATCCTGTCCGGGCATACGGACGGCCGGATAGTGGAAGCCCGTGATGACCATGACCACAGCCGTGACGATCATGGCCAGAATCAGGGTGATCTTGATCATGGAGAACCAGAACTCGGTCTCCCCGAAGACCCTCACGGCAATCAGGTTGATGCACACCATGGCCGTCAGGAAGCAGAGCTCGATCAGACCCCGCCAGGCGCTCAGATCGATGCCGAAGGTGCCGAAGAAGGTGACGAAGTAGGTGCCCACGGCGGTCAGCTCGGACATGCCGATCAGGATGAGCACGATCCAGTAGGACCAACCGGCGAAAGACCCCCACCCCTGGCCCAGGTAGCGGCTGATGAAAGCGATGAAGGTGTGCTGGACGGGGCTGCGATACATGAGCTCGCCAATGGCCCGCATGAGCAGGTACATGATCACGCCGACGCCGATGTAGACCAGGATTATGGAGGGCCCGGTCAGGGCAATGGACTTGCCCGACCCCAGGAAAAGCCCGGTGCCGATGGTGCCGCCGATGGCGATGAACTGCACATGACGATTGCTCAGACCGCGTTCCATGCCGTCGCCTGCCGAGGTGCCGTCACCTTGATTCTGCTGCGCCAAAGGGCCATTGCCCATACGGTTCATGCGACTGCACCTCCTTGCCTTTACAACCCATTGATCATCGCCGCCCAGGAAGGGATGCCCATCGAGGCCGGTAGGTCAGCAATACCACAGAGGTGTCGATAACCGGGAGCAGACGGCGGGCACCGACGCCCATGGTAGGGCCCGGCGGTCATCATTCGGTGAATTTACCGTCTCACATGGCGGACGCCTTTATTCCACAATGTAAAGGCATGGTCATCCGGCTCGGGTCGGCTCCTATAGTGTTGGCCCTGTCAGCCGGCAACATTCAGCTGGCCACTACCACCACCTAAGGAATGACATCCCCATGGATCAACCCAAGGAGTTGCAGGGCAAGAACCTGCGCAAGACCCTGAAGAACAGGCATATCCAGCTCATCTCGCTGGGCGGCGCCATCGGAACGGGACTCTTCTACGGGTCCGGGGAATCCATCTCATTGGCTGGGCCGGCCATCATCATCGCCTATCTGATAGGCGGTCTGGCCATCTTCATGATCGTCAGGGCCATGAGCGAAATGAGCGTGGAAGACCCCAAGTCCGGCGCTTTCAGCTACTACGCCACCCGCTACTGGTCCAAGCGGGCAGGGTTCGTTTCGGGGTGGAACTACTGGATGAACTATGTGCTGGTATCCATGGTCGAACTGTCCGTGGTGGGCACCTTCGTCAACTTCTGGTTCCCGGCAATCCCCGCCTGGGTCTCCGCGGCCTTCTTCCTGGTGGTCATCACGGCAGCCAATCTGATGGGAGTCAGCAAGTTCGGCGAGTTCGAGTTCTGGTTCGCCATCATCAAGATCGCAGCCATCGTCGCCATGATCATCGGCGGCTTGGCCGTCGTGGTCATGGCCCTGCCCACGGCCAACGGACTGCGGGCCTCCTTCGCCAACTGGTTCACCGTGGGCGGCGGGTTCCTGCCCAACGGACTCATGCGTCACGGGGCCAATGGCCAGTGGACCGGTCTGCTCATGTCGCTGGCGGTGGTCATGTTCAGCTTCGGCGGCACGGAACTCATCGGCATCACCGCCGGGGAGGCCTCCGATCCCCGGCGGACCATCCCCAAGGCCACCAACGCCATCATCTGGAGGATCCTGGTCTTCTACATCCTGACGCTTGGGGTGATCATGGCCGTAGTCCCCTGGAATGCCATCGGCAAGCCCAACGCCCAGGGCATGGTCGTCAGCCCCTTCGTCCAGATCTTCGACTCGGTTGGAGTCCACGCGGCCGCAGGCATCCTCAACTTCGTCTGCCTGACTGCGGTCATGAGCGTCTACAACTCGGCCCTCTACTCCAACTCCCGCATGCTCTTCTCCCTGGCCCGGCAGGGCAATGCCCCCAAGTATCTGGGGAAGCTGTCCAAGGGAGGGGTGCCCTACGCAGGAGTGCTGACCTCGGCCTGCATCATCGCCCTGGCCGTGGTCGTGGTCTTCCTCTGGCCCCAGTTCGCCTTCAACTACCTGATGAGCATCGCCACAATCTCGGCCATCATCAACTGGTCAATGATCATGGTGACCGAGATGCTCTTCCGGCGTGCCGTTGCCCGCGGCGAGGGACCCGGCGACCTGGCGGGCAAGACCGGCGAAAACGCTCTGAACGCCCTGCACTTCAAGCTGCCCTTTGCCCGGGTGACCCCTTGGGCGGTCCTGGCCTTCCTGGCCATGATCGTGGTGCTCATGTGCTTCTCGTCCAGCTACCGGGTGGCCGTCATCGCCGGGCCCATCTGGCTGATCGTCCTCCTGGTGGCCTACCAGCTGACCCAGCGGCACAGGCGCGACTAAGGGGCCCGGCCCAAATCAGGCCGACTGTCTCTCAACGACCCATATGCGTGGCGTATGATTCAATGTCTTGCCGAGATTGTCCCCACATCCGCTGGCTTCAACAATGGCATCGATATAGGCAAAGACAACATTGTCGTAATCGATACTTGTCAATGATGGCTGCAGATAGGCAGCAATGGGGTCATTATCGACTCCGATGATGCGCAGGCCTCGGGGAATTTCGATGCCCTTGTCCTTGACCCTGGAGATCAGAAGCGAGGCCAGCTGATCATTGTAGACGCAGACCCCATCGCATTTGTTCTCGACCAAGCAATTCACCAGAGCGTCTGCCGACTGGCCGTGGTCATGCAATGAGATATTGGCATTCAGTACCAGATTCCGCCCCCCTGCAGCGAGTCCTCGTCGTACACCTGCCAGCCTCGACCCACAAATGGCGCTGTTGCTCGAGGTTGTGGTACCGACATAGGCAATGCGCTCGCAGCCCTTGTCCACGAGGTATCCGGCCTGTTGAGCGCCAACGGATTCCTGAAAATCACCAAACAGCTCTACGGGAGGCAGGCCGTTGTGCTTTTTCCTGGAAGGCCGGAAGAACTCGACCAGAGGAATATGAAGCCTCTTCAGAAGGTCCTTGTCTTCATTAGATAGCTGGAAGAAGGGAACCACAACGCTGGGTGTGATTTCTTCCAGGAGCTGCTTCAACGGAGTGGTCGATCCTGCGGTCTTCGAAAAGAGGCAGGTCAGCCCTCGGTCGTAGAGACTCCGGCTCAGTACATTCGTTGCTTCATCGGCCTTGAGCGAGGGCTCGGAATCCACGGTAAGGCATAAGACAACGGTGCCCCTGCCACGTTGCAGTACCCTCCCGGCCGCGGAAGGAACAAACCCCAAGTCATCGGCTGCCTTGATGACTTTCTGCCTGGTCTTCTCAGGGATCGATGCGTCATGATGATTGAGAACGAGGCTGACCGTGGTACGCGAGACACCAGCTTGATCGGCCACATCCTGGCTACGAACCACCCTCTTCTTCGCCACTGGTTCGCTCCTTCCCGGAGGTATATTTGACAAATCTGTCAATTAGTATATTATTACGTGGTAACACGTGTTAGTAGCACGCGTTACCACACTTCATACCATGTACGGCCAAAGGAGCTCGTCGTGAATGAAACTACCCAGAAACCGGCCAGAGACAAGGTCAGCGTCAATCGAATACTAATACTGCTTTTCCCAACCATCATCGGTGTATATGGAGTCTATCAGGCCATAGGACAAGTACTGCTGCCGGCCCAGATCGTCAGCATCGACCCCACAAATAAGGTGCATGATACAGCCATGATTTCCTTTGTGAATTCACTGGTCGGAACCATCATCCTCCCTGTGGGTGCCGCTATTTCGGACCGGACACGGAGCAGGTTCGGCAGAAGGACTCCCTGGCTCATTATCTCCGCACTTGGAACAGCCCTGGCCTGCATAGGCATGGGCTTCATGACCGGCATCGCAGGTCTGGTCGTCATGGCCGGCCTGGTCTGGTTGTTCGCCAACTGGTTCCAAGGTGTTATCTATGCAGTCATTCCGGACAGGATCCCTGAAGACAAGCGCGGGGTGGCATCATCGGTGACCGGACTGGGGGTTCCCGTGGGAATCCTCGTCTTTGTCAATCTCGCCTCCCGAACAGGTCAGCACTGGGGATACCTCCTGGTCGGACTCTTCCTCCTTGTAGCAGCAGTGGTGTTCTGCATATTTGCCCCCGAACCTTCATCATTGGAGAGCCTGCCCCAGGAACCGAAGGAGAAGAAGCGGAAGACCTTCAACTTCAAAGAAATAGGCCATTTCTTCTCAGCCTTCCTGCATTGGGATTTCAGCATGGCCTTCATCTCCCGATTCACCTTCTACTTTGCCGCCTTTGCCATTTCAAGCTTCACCTTCTACGTGCTGACCGACTACATCGGCACAAAGAACATCCCGGGGCAAAACCCGACGACCGCGGTGGCAACCATTTCATCCATACAGACCGTGGCCCAGATCATCGCCATCATAATCTTCGGAAAACTCGCTGACATGCTGGACCGCCGTAAGTTGGTCGTGGCCATGTCGTCAATCGTCTACATGGTCTCCTTTATAGTACCCCTGGTCATGCCGAACTGGATCGGCATGGTCATCTACGCCATCATCAATGGTGCAGCCGGCGGGGTCTTCTTCTCCGTCGATATAGCCGTCATGTCCCTCGTCCTTCCCTCCAAGGCCGACGAGGGCAGGGACCTGGGCATTCTGGCCGTTGCGACTTCCGTACCGGCCGCCCTCTCACCCCTGGTCGGATCCATGCTGATCAGCGCCACCGGCACCTACGCAGCAGTCTTCGTCTTCGGGATTCTCACGTCATTCCTGGGAGGCGTATTCACCATGCTGATTCGCTCGGTCAGGTAACCACCGCACAAGCCGCCACTAACCATAATCAGAGAAAGGAAATACCGTCATGCCCTACGCAAAGAACGGCAATATAACCATTTACTACGAATCTGAAGGCCCCAAGGACGGGGCACCCCTTATCCTGGTCGCCGGGTATACCTCCCAACTAGTCAGCTGGGATAAGGACCTGACCAGACTTCTCAATCAACAAGGAATCCGGACCATAGTCTTCGACAACCGCGACGTCGGACTGTCCAGCCAGACCGGGTCACCGGACCAGACCGGCAAACTCTACGATGTGACCGACATGGCCAAGGATGTTCTGGCCATCGCCGACGCCGAAGGCCTTGAACGGTTCAACATCATGGGTGTTTCCATGGGAGGCATGATTACCCAGCAGATTCTGGCCGAGTATTCCCAACGGATATCCTCGGCCATCATCGGGTTCACCGCCCCCTCCCAACATCTCGAATGGTTGACTTCCAAGGAATCCGCGGCCGACGAGGGTGGCAACGTGGGATTGGATGTGGCCTCATCACGGGAAGAAGCCGTCAATCTATTCGTCACCCGCGAGCGAGCCTGCCATACGACCTCGGCTTATCCCTTCAATGAAGAGAAAGTGCGGGAACAGGGGATCCTCACCTATGACCGCTGCTACCGTCCGGACGGCTGGAGAAGACAGCAGGCGGCCATCGCGGACTTCATGGCCGATGAGGACAAACTGGCTGCGCTCGATCTGCCGGTCGCCGTCCTCCATGGGAGACGAGACCCCTTCTTCAGCCCGAAAGCCGGCATCCATATCGCCTCGCTCCTGAAGAACTCCGAATTGCATATATACCCGGGCATGGCTCACGAACTGCCGGAAGCGCTCTGGGACGACTTCGTTCGCATCATCACCAGGACTATAGAACGGGGCCAGAAAACCGAAAAATAAGCAAATCGGTGGGTGCCAAATTCGCAATTGCCGGATTTGGCACCCACCGATAAAACCGATACCCGACCGGCCATCACCGTACATGTTCCGCCATGGCCGGTTTATTATCGCCTGCGATCCAACCACCACCGGAGGCATCCACAAGCTTCGGGCCTGAATGCGGAACACGGGCGGTCCTTGTCGGAGAAATACTCTAGGCTAGTCTATGATTGCAAGCCACTGAAGAGGTTGCCGAACCTATCAGTACCCGGGGTCAGACAGTGCGGTGTCGACCATCCCCGGCGAAAGGACGTTCGGCCGAAACGGTCCGGCCCCGCATAGCCGGCTCGTTGGGTCCGGGTTGAAGAAGTCCGGGACTGTCGCAACCCGATGTTGCGGAGCGCTATGTGCAGTGTCACGGACAGGCAATACGTCTGGATTCCGCCTGAGCGGAACCGGCCGGAACCGTTGTCATAGGGCTCTCAGGTCAGTTCGAGGAGAAGAGCAGTCATGGCGACCAGGCAGGGCGGAAAGGCCAGTCCCTCCGCATCCACCGACCGTGTTCAACGCAACCTCAAGACCCGCCACGTCACCATGATCGCCCTGGGCGGCTGCATCGGCACCGGACTGTTCATGACCTCCGGCTCCACCATCGCCAAGGCCGGACCGGGAGGCGCGCTGGTGGCCTACGCGGCCATGGGCCTCATGGTCTACTTCCTGATGACCAGCCTGGGCGAGCTGGCCACCCACCTACCCACCTCCGGCTCCTTTGCCGCCTACAACGCCCGCTATGTGGATCCGGCCCTGGGATTTGCCATGGGTTGGAACTACTGGCTGAACTGGGCCATCACCGTGGCTGTGGACATCTCCACCGCAGCCCTGCTGATCCAGTACTGGCTGCCCCACACCCCAGGCTGGGTCTGGAGCCTCCTGGTCCTGGTGGTCATCTTCCTGATCAACGCCCTGACCGTGTCCACCTTTGGCGAGACCGAGTTCTGGCTCTCCCTGATCAAGGTGGTGACGGTGATCGTCTTCCTGGTCATCGGTCTGGCCATGATCTGCGGAATCATGTTCCGCCCGGCCGTGGGCCTGGGCAACTTCACCTACAAGGACGCTCCCTTCGTGGGCGGATTCCCCGCCATTCTCAACGTCTTTCTGATAGCAGGCTTCTCCTTCCAGGGCACCGAGCTGATCGGGGTCACGGCCGGCGAGTCCGAAAACCCGGGCAAGGCCGTTCCCAAGGCCATCAACGACGTCTTCTGGCGAATCCTGCTCTTCTATATTCTGTCCATCTTCGTCATCGCCGCGCTGATCCCCTACACCAGCCCCAACCTGCTCAGCTCCGCCCAGGGGGACATCGCCATGTCGCCCTTCACCCTGGTCTTCCAGCGGGCGGGCCTGGCCTCGGCGGCCAGCGTCATGAACGCCATCATCCTGACCTCGGTCCTCTCGTCCGCCAACTCAGGGGTCTACGCCTCCACCCGAATGCTCTACGCCCTTGCCAAGGACCATTACGCCCCCGCCTTCTTCGGGCACACCACCCGCCATGGCATCCCCATGGCCTCGCTGGTCGCCACTCTGGTGGTCTCCCTGGCCACCTTCGCCGCCAGCATCTTCGGTCAGCGTATCTACATGTGGCTGGTGGCCGCCTCGGGGCTGACCGGATTCATCGTTTGGATCGGCATCGCCCTCAGCCACTATCGCTTCCGCCGCGCCTGGGTGGTCCAGGGCCACCGGGTTGAGGAGCTGCGCTACCATGCCAAGCTCTTCCCCCTGGGGCCCATCCTGGCTCTGGTCCTATGCGTCATCGTCATCGGCGGGCAGAACTTCGAGGCCTTCGTCAACTGGAACTGGCAGGAGATCGGCGTCACCTACATCAGCGTGCCCCTGGTACTTGCGCTCTATCTGGGCTACAAGATCCACTACCATACCCGGATCGTGCCCCTGGAGACCATGGATTTGAGCGGGGACCCGGAATCGCCATGAAAGATTTGCCAGCTAACATGACACATTGTGACCACGGGAGCCGAAAGGCCATATCAATGGCATAGACTCCCTAAGCGTTCGAGGACCGGCTCAAGGACCCGGCCATATGAATCTGTTCCGGCATCCAGCCGGCATATCAGGAATCGCAATTTCAGTACGACCCCGGACTCCCCGGTGCGTCGCCCAGCCAAAAGGAGGAGGATCATGACGCGGAACACCAGCAATGCAGCGTCGAACACCAATCAATCCGACCGGGCCGGGCAAGAGCATCATGGCTGCGGCAGCGTCAAGCGCAACCTCAAGACCCGCCACATTTCCATGATCGCCCTGGGCGGCTGCATCGGCACCGGACTGTTCATGACCTCCGGTTCCACCATCTCCACAGCCGGCCCCGGCGGAGGACTCCTGGCCTACATCGCCATGGGCGTCATGGTCTACTTTCTGATGACCAGTCTGGGCGAGCTGGCCACGCACCTTCCGGTGTCGGGATCCTTCGCCGCCTACAGCGCCCGCTACGTGGATCCGGCCCTGGGATTCGCCATGGGCTGGGACTACTGGCTGAACTGGACCATCTCGGGTGCCGTGGACATCTCCACCGCCGCACTGCTGATCCAGTACTGGCTGCCCCATACCCCAGGATGGATCTGGAGCCTGCTGGTCCTGGTCATCGTCTTCCTGATCAACGCCCTGACGGTCTCCGCATTCGGCGAGACGGAATTCTGGCTCTCCCTGATCAAGGTGGCCACCATCATTGTCTTCCTGGTCATCGGCATGGCCATGATCTGCGGAATCATGTTCCAGCCAGCGGTCGGCCTGAAGAACTTCACCTACAAGGACGCCCCCTTCGTGGGAGGATTCCCGGCCATCATGAGCGTCTTTCTGATCGCCGGCTACTCCTTCCAAGGCACCGAGGTGGTGGGCGTGACCGCCGGCGAGTCCGAGAACCCCGGCAAGGCGGTTCCCAAGGCCATCAATGACGTCTTCTGGCGGATCCTGCTCTTCTATGTGCTCTCCATCTTCGTCATCGCCGCCCTGATCCCCTACACCAGCCCCAACCTTTTGGGAGCCTCCGACGGGAACATCGCCATGTCGCCCTTCACCCTTGTCTTCCAGCGGGCCGGCCTGGCCTCGGCGGCCAGCGTCATGAACGCGGTGGTGCTGACATCCATCCTCTCGGCCGTCAACACCGGGGCCTACGCCTCCAGCCGCATGCTCTACGGACTGGCCAAGGACCACTATGCTCCGGCCATCTTCGCCAGGACCACCAAGAGGGGCATCCCCCTGGCGGCCCTGGTAGCCACGGTCTGCATGTCCCTGGCCACCTTCGCCTCCAGCATCTTCGGCCAGTCCTTCTACATGTGGCTGGTGACCGCCACCGGACTGACCGGGTTCATCGCCTGGATCGGCATCGCCCTGAGCCACTTCCGCTTCCGGAGGGCTTTCAAACTCCAGGGGCACGACCTGAGCGAACTCAAGTACCACTCCAAGCTCTATCCGTTCGGCCCGGTCCTGGCCATGGTGCTCTGCGTCATCGTCATCGCCGGACAGGACATCCCCTCCCTGCTCAGCCTGAACTGGTCACACATGGCCATGACCTACTTCAGCGTGGTTCTGGTCCTGGTCCTCTACCTGGGCTTCAAGTTCGTCAACCACACCAAGATCGTGCGCCTCAAGGATATGGACGTGTCCGGCGCCGAATCCGCCCACTGAGGCAGTAGGTTCAGCGGACACCCTTGCAGAAAGGCCAGTCCTCTATAACAAACGGTGCCCCCACCCAAGTGGAATTGACCATCTGGATGGGGGCACCACTAAATATCCTTCGGCACTTGAAAATTTCACACATCCACGTAATCGATCCCTTCGGTGAAACAATCTGACCGCATGATTGAAACGTGGACATCAGGTCACGATAACAAGATGGCCGTTCCGTCACCGGTGTTGCATCCGGATGAGGGAACGGCCATCTGCTGAATGGTCAGTCGGACTGGGCAGGGTCCTCCCGACAGAGCCTACAGGTCACTGCACCTGGGAGCGGGCGATCTTGCCGGTGAAGGACTGGGCCTCGTCGGCATCCTTGACGTCCTTGTTCCAAGAGAACATGGCGCGCAGCTTGGGGCCGACCTCCTCGATCTTCTCGTGGGAGTACTTCTCCTGGAGCTCCTTGAACTTGGGGGCGCCGGCATCCTGATCGTCAATGAACTCCTTGGCGAAGGAGCCGTCCTGAATGCGCTGCAGCTGGTGACGCATCCTGTCCTTGGTGGACTCGTCCACCACGGTGGAGGTGAAATCACCGTACTGAGCGGTGTCGGAGCAGGACCAGCGAGCCTTGTTCAGGCCGCCCTCGTTCATCAGGTCGACCAGCATCTTGAGCTCGTGGCAGACCTCGAAGTAGGCGATCTCGGGCTGGTAGCCAGCCTCGGTCAGCACTTCGAAGCCGGCCTCGACCAGGTGGTTGACGCCACCCATAAGCACATCCTGCTCGCCGAAGAGGTCGGTCTCGGTCTCTTCCTTGAAGGTGGTCTTGATGGCGCCGGCGCGCAGGGCGCCCAGAGCCTTGGCGTAGGCCAGGGTGATGTCCCAGGCGTCGCCACGCGGATCCTGCTCCACGGCCACGACCACGGGCACGCCACGGCCAGCGACATACTCACGACGGACGATATGGCCCGGGCCCTTGGGGGCGACCATGAAGACCGGGTGGTCGGCGCTGGGCTTGATGTAGCCGTAATGGATGTTGAACCCGTGGGCGAAGGCGACTGCCGCGCCCTCCTTGATATTGGGCTCGATGTCGTCCCGCCAGATGTTGCGCTGGTACTGGTCGGGGGCCAGGATCATGACGATGTCGGCCTCCTTGGTGGCCTCGGGCACGGTCTTGACCTCCAGGCCCTGCTCCTTGGCGAAGGGCACCGACTTGGAGTTGGCGCGCAGGCCGACCACAACGTCCACACCGGAATCACGCAGGTTCAGCGCATGAGCATGTCCCTGGGAACCGTAGCCGATGATGGCCACCTTCTTGCCATCCAGAACCGAAAGGTCCCCATCCTTCTCATACCAGATCTGTGCTGCCATTATCTACACTCCTTTATGTGCGGTCCAACCGGACCGGCTCTATCCAGGCCGGGGAACGCAAAATACTGTGAATTCCTGTCGTTGTTCCAGGCGGACGATGCTCTTTCGACCGGGGCGACGGATTTTGTCCTTGACCCCGATTCGTACCCTGTGGATACGGTATGCCTCCAACCATACTCGTGATATGGCCAGATGGACTGTCCGCAATTCGTTGTTTGGACACCGGCGCGATTCGAGGAACCGACCGGCGGGATGCATCCAGGGCTTACTTGGTGAAGTCCACATCCTTGGTTTCGTGGCAGGTCAGCACTGCCACCAGGCAGCAGACCGCCATAACGGCCAGGTAGAGCCCGACCGAGCGCACTCCCCAGTGGGAGGAGAGCCAGGTGGCGATGGTAGGCACGAAGGCCGCACCCACGATGGCCGCCAAGTTGTAGCCGATACCGGAACCCGAGTAGCGCACATTGGCGTCGAAGAGCTCCGGCAGGAAGGCGCCGATAGGCCCGAAGGCGATGCCCATCAGGGCGAATCCGACGCAGAGGAAGACCATGACCTGGAAGGTGTTGTGATGGGCCATGAGCAGGTAGGGGAAGACCAGGCTGAAGACCACCAGCATGACGGAGCTGCCGATCAGCACCCGGCGACGGCCGATGCGGTCCGCATAGACGCAGGCCAGCACGATGAAGAGGGCGAAGACCAGGATGGAGACCATGAGCATGAGCAGGTACTCCTGGTTGGTGAAGCCCAGTCCGCCGCCGCCCTGGGACTTGGGCTTGGTGCCGTAAGCCAGTGACCAGGTGGCCAGGGTGTAGAAGAGGGTGTAGGTGACCGCGACCAGGAAGGTGGCCTGGAGCACCTGGCGCCAGCTCTTGCGGAAGACCTCCAACAGCGGGGTCTTGACGACCTTCTGCTGATCCAGGGCCATCTGGAAGATGGGGGTCTCCTGCATGGAGACGCGCACAGCCAGGCCCACGACCACCAGGATGGCGGAGAGCAGGAAGGGCACACGCCAGCCCCAGCTCAGCATCTGCTCGGGGGTGCAGAACATCTCCAGCAGGAAGTAGGTGCCGTTGGCCAGGAAGAAGCCGATGGGAGCGCCCAGCTCAGGGAAGGAGCCGTAGAGGGCCCTCTTGCCTTCCGGGGCGTTCTCGGTGGCCACCAGGGCCGCGCCGGACCACTCGCCGCCCAGGCCGATACCTTGCACGAACCGGCACAGGCAGAGTACCACCACGGCCCAGAGACCCCAGGTGGCGTAGGTGGGCAGGACGCCGATCAGGACCGTGGAGCAGCCCATGGTCAGCAGGGAGACCACCAGGGTGGTCTTGCGTCCCTGACGGTCCCCGAAGTGTCCGAAGATCAAGGACCCCAGCGGCCGCGCGATGAAAGCGATGGCGAAGGTCAGCAGGGAGGCCAGGAGGGCCACGGTCGGATCGGTCTTGGGGAAGAAGAGCTTGGGGAAATAGTTGGCCGAAGCCGTCCCGTAAGCGTAGAAATCGTAGAACTCGATGGCCGTGCCGACCATGGAGGCCCCGATGACCGTGCGGACCGAGCTGCGGGTCACACGGGTTCTGCCGGACGCGGAGGCTGCCGAGGCCGGGGAAGCAACACTGACGTCGTTTGCCGTCACTTCATCTCATCTCCTTATAGAAAAACCCCGCTGTTGGCAGGGTCTGATGCGATGAAGCCTATGCGTCCAGCCCCGCCTTCCGACGGGGTCGAACAATGAATATTGTCGAGTCAGTCCGCCGGTGAGGACGGGCTAATAATTCGTGCGGACACGGTGCCGAATCGGCGGGTGTCTGTCAAGCTGGTCATCACGGCGAACCTCCCTTCATCATTCACGAATCGGATGCGTTCTCTGCACATCCGCATTGGTGCCGACCATAGGCCTGGCACCGGCTTGTCCAGCGAGACAGGTCCACTATGTGGACGGATGGATATTGGAGTCAGTGAAGAACCGACCTGGGAATTCGTCAGAGATCACGGCCTGGCGGTCGGCATACATCAGTGCACAGGAGAAGGAGAATCGGGTGGCCAGCGCATCCGGCGGCGTCAGGAAGAGGGCGGTGGCCAGACCGTCGGCCAGACCCGTGGGGTGTTCGTTGTTCTTCTCGTCAGTCACTACCCAGGAGGCCAGCACGCGGTCGACCGGACGGCCATCGATGGCATCCAGGATGTGGTGAAGTGCCGTCAACCCCGCTGCTGCAGCCTCCTCGGACCGGTCGGCCCAATGGCGGCGACTGGGCGCCGAGGCGCACAGGGACCCATGGGACAGCCCGACCCGGCCCACGCCTGCAGACAGGTCAGCGGGATCCTCCATGGCGATGGAGACCGGGTGAGAGGTCCGCATACGCATGTCGCCACCGGCATCGATCAGATACTCTTCCACCCGAGGCTCGAGCAGGTCGGCAATCAGATCCACCAGATAGCCCTTGCCGACCGCCCCGAAATCAAGGCTGACCGGTCCGGCAGTCATAAGGACAGCACCCTGACGTCTGAGGTCATCACCCCAGGTCGGTCGCCCATGAATCCGTCCCAGATGTCCGGCGGCGTCGGCCTGCAGCCGGAAGGTGGGCTGCCTGCCGTAGCCCAGACGAGTCAGGTCCTCGCCCACCATGGGGTCCAGGGCCCCTTCGGTGACGCAATACAGCCTGTCATACAGATCAAAGAGCCCCTGACAATAGTCGGGAAAGACGAACCTGCCCCCATGAGTAGCACGGGCCATTTGCGCAGGTATGGCATCCTGCCTGAACCGTGACAAGGCACGCTCGTAACCCTCGATCAGATCGGCGATGGCGCCGTGAAGCCGTTCTCCCAGGGGCCTGTCCGTGGAGATGATGATTCCCGTACCGACCGCCCTGGGGAAGGCGGCCAGGCAGGGCAGACCCATGGAGATTCCTCAGCCGATCAGGGAGTGGATCTGCACAATCTGGTCACGGCCCGGGCCCGAGCCCACAGCCGAGATGCGGCAGCCGGACAGATCCTCCAGACGGTGGATGTAGTCCTTGGCCTTGGTCGGGAACTCCTCGAAGCTCTTGGCGCCGGAGATGTCCTCGCGCCAGCCCGGCAGCTCCTCGTATACCGGCTGGGCGGATTGGAACTCGGCCTGGTCCACAGGCATCTGATCCACCCTGACACGGGAGCCATCGGACCGGGTGATGTCGTAGCCCACGCAGACTGGAATGGTCTCCAGACCGGAGAGAACATCCAGCTTGGTCAGCACGATGTCGGTCAGGCCGTTGATCTGCACTGCATAGCGGCTGACCAGCGCATCGAACCAGCCGCAGCGACGGGAGCGGCCGGTGGTCACCCCGTACTCGTGGCCCTGACGACGCAACCATTCGCCCTGCTCGTTGTCAAGCTCCGTGGGGAAGGGCCCCTCGCCCACACGGGTCACATAGGCCTTGGCCACGCCGACCACCCGGTCGATCTTGGTCGGACCCACACCGGTGCCGGTGCAGGCGCCCCCGGCCGTGCAGTTGGATGAGGTGACGAAGGGGTAGGTGCCATGGTCCACGTCCAGCATGGTGGCCTGTCCCCCCTCGAAAAGCACGTTCTTGCCCTGTTCCAGGGCCTGGTTGAGCATCAGCGAGGTATTGGCCACGTAGGGCTTGAGCCGTTCGGCGTATCCCGCCAGCTCTTCAACGGTGGCCTCCACCTCGATGGCCCGGCGATTGTAAAGCTTGACCAGCATCTGGTTCTTCTGATGCAGGCTGGCCTCCACCTTGTCACGCAGATGGTCGACATTGAACAGGTCGTGCACCCGGATGCCCACACGGTTGATCTTGTCGGCGTAGGCCGGGCCGATCCCGCGGCCTGTCGTGCCGATCTTATGCTTGCCCAGGAAGCGCTCGGTCACCTTGTCCAGCGTCCGATGATAGGGGGCGATGATGTGCGCGGACTCGCTGATCCTCAACCGGCTGCAGTCCACGCCGCGGGACTGGAGCCCATCGATCTCTTCGAAGAGGGCGGCCGGGTCGACCACGACGCCGTTGCCGATGACCGGGGTGATGGCCGGGTGAATGATCCCGGAGGGCAGGAGGTGGAGGGCGTACTCCTGATCGCCCACGACCACGGTATGGCCGGCATTGTTACCCCCGTTGAACCTGGCGACGTAGTCCATGTGCTCGCCGATCAGATCCGTTGCCTTGCCCTTGCCCTCGTCGCCCCACTGGGCCCCGACGATCACGATTCCAGGCATACGATGCTCCTTATCCACTGGTCGCCATCCAAGGAAACAACGGCAGACCATCCATAGACGAGCCTAACCCGACGTATGGAGCGGAAGACGAACCGACCCAGGCGCCGACCCAGGCATCAGAAGGCCCGGACAGGCTCAGCAGCCGATCGCAGCTTCCCCGCCCGCAGGACCTTCCCAGGGCAGAAAGTCGCCAGTCATCTCATGGCCCGCCCTGCGCTGCCCAGCTGCTGGCAGGCCTGGACTATGCGCGCCGCCATCCCGTCCTCGGCCTGGCGTCCCCAGGAACGGGGGTCGTACTCGCTCTTTTCACCGACCTCCCCGTCCACCTTGAGGACCTTGTCGTAGTTGGCGAACATGTGCCCGGCCACGGCCCTGGTGAAGGCGTACTGGGTGTCGGTGTCCACATTCATCTTGACCACGCCATGAGCGACGGCCGAGGCGATCTCCTCCGGCTGCGAGCCAGAGCCCCCATGGAAGACCAAGAGGAAGGGCTTGTCGGCAGGAGCGCCCGGGGCAGGGATGCCGTCGACCTGTCCATCGGATATGGCTCCGGCCGTCCTGGCCTGGATCCGCCCCAGCAGATCGGGCCGCAGCTTGACCACGCCGGGCTTGTAGGACCCGTGCACGTTGCCGAAGGTGAAGGCCACCATGTAGCGGCCGCGCTCGCCCAGACCCAGGGCATCGACCACCCTGGGGCCGTCCTCGGGCGAGGAATAGAGCCGCTGATCGATAGCAGCCGAGTGACCATCCTCCTCGCCGCCGACAGCGCCTACCTCGATTTCGAGAACGGTGTGGGCAGCCCGGGACAGCTCCAGCAGCTCCGCCGCCGTAGCCAGATTTTCCCGCAGGGGCAGACCGGAACCGTCCCACATGTGCGATTGGAAGAGCGGATCCTGACCGCGGGCCACCTGATCCTTCTCGTAGGCCAGCAGGGGACGCACCCACTCGTCCAGGTATTGCGGGGCGCAGTGGTCCGTATGCAGGGCCACGGTGATGCTCGGATAGCGGGAGATCACCTCGTGGGCGAATCCGGCAAAGGCGATGGAACCAGCCACCCGGTCGGCCAGGCGCTGTCCGGACAGGTAGGCGGCACCTCCCACTGAGACCTGGATGATCCCATCGGACTGGGCTTCATCCAATCCCTGCAGGGCAGCGTTCAGAGTCTGCGTGCTGGTCACATTGATGGCGGGATAGGCATAGGACCCCCGTCTGGCCGCATCGAGCATCGCCACATACCGTTCAGGAGTCGCTAAAGTCATACCCTCATTATCGTCGGTTGCGAGGAAAATCGGCCGATCACCCGCAGCTGCAGACATCACCGATGGATTTGCAGGTCTCTGCCCTTATGGCGAACACCCCACGACGCGTTTTGACAAGCCTCCAAGCCACAGGTAGTTTAGCTCCGTACAGTTTGATGAAACGTTACATCAAACAGGTTGTTTGTTTCACGGCAGTAACGAATCAGCCTAGGGAAGGCACGATATAGGTAAGCAGAAGGTTGGGGCCGCCCATCCTTCTGGGAAGGAGACCAACGTGTCAGCAAGCAAGGGAACCGTCCGCAAGATCATCCTGGATCTGGACACTGGCATCGACGACACGCTGGCCCTGTCCTACGTTCTGGGCTCCCCGGACGCCGAACTGATCGGAATCACCGGCACCTACGGCAACGTTGTGCTCAACCAAGGCGTCGACAACGATCTGCGGCTGCTGGCCATGTATGGCAGGGAGGACATTCCGGTCTTCAAGGGGATCGATCACCCCAGCACGGCCGACTCCTTCAGCGTTCCGCCGGACTCCGAGATCTTCCATGGGGCCAACGGCACCGGCAACATCGAAATCCCCGCACAGACCGACCGGCAGGCCAGCCAGCAGAGCTCGGTGGACTTCATCATCGACGCGGTCCGCCGTTATCCCAAGGGCGAGCTGGTCGTGGTGCCCACCGGCGCCCTGACCACCATCGCCGCCGCCCTGGAAAAGGCCCCCGACATCGTCGACCGCATCAGCATCGTCATGATGGGCGGCACCCTGACCCAGCCGGGCAACGTGGGACCCTTCGCGGAAGCCAACATCAACCAGGATCCCGAGGCTGCCAACCGGGTCTTCGCCACCACCGCAGACATCACCATGGTCGGCCTGGACGTGACCACCCAGGCCCTGATGAGCCGCGAGGACACCGAAGCCCTGCGCGCCACAGGCACCAGCGCCGGACGCTTCCTGGCGGACATGACCGACTACTACATCGACATCAGCGAAAAGGAGAGCGGGGCCTACCTGGGCGGCTGCAACCTGCACGACCCCCTGGCCGCCGCCGTGGCCATCGACCCCAGCCTGGTCACCACCTTCGCCACCAACCTGATGGTCGAGACCGAGGGACCGCAGCGGGCCCGTACCATCGGCGACCCCAACAGGCTTCTGGACACGGTCAAGAACACCAAGGTGGCCCTGTCGGTCGACACCGAGCGATTCACCCGGCGCTTCATGGACAGGCTTCTGACCCTGGTGCGCAAGACCGAGAGCGAACGATAGAAGGACGGCAGTCATGAGCGAAACCATCACTACAACGGCTACTGAAGCAACCGTGGACGAAAACCGCCGCAGCACCAAGCGGGCCCTGCCGGCCCTGCTGACCATCTTCCTGCTGGGCACACTGATGATCCAGGCCTTCAACCTGGTCTTCCAGAACGTGGGCGACTCCCTGGGGATGTCCGCCAACGCCTCACTGATCAGCACCCTGCCCGGCATCGTTCTGGGCGTGGTCTGCATGCTCTACGGAACCCTCTGCGACTACATCTCCCCAAGGAAGATGACCCTGTTCGGCGTGGGCGCCCTGATTATCGGCAGCCTTCTGGGCTTCTTCGGCGCATCGAACTTCTGGGCCGTGGTCCTGGCCCGCATGATCCAGACCGCAGGCGGCCAGGTGGCGGGCTCGGTCTTCCTGGTCATGGCCATGAAGTACCTGAGCGACAAGGAGCGCGCCTTCTACCTGGGCATCTTCAACGCCGTCTACTACGCATCCTCGGCTGTGGGCATCTTCGCCGGCGGTCTGATCACCTCCATCGACTGGCGCTACCTCTTCCTGGTGCCGCTGGTCTCCATCCTGCTGATCCCCCCGGTGCTCAAGTACACGCCCGACACCGGCATCAAGGGCGAGCGCATTGACGTCTTCGGCATCGCCCTGTTCGCGCTGATCGCCGGATTCGTGGCCGTCTACTTCTCCTTCCCGGCCACCTGGATGCTTGGGGTGCTGGCCGTTCTGATCCTGATCTTCGCCGGCTACGTCTGGAAGGGCGCCAACCCCTTCCTGAGCCGCGGGTTCGTGACCAACGGCGCCTACATGGCTGTCCTGCTGGCCCTCTTCGTCTTCTACTTCTTCAACTTCGCCTGCGTGCCCATCTACAACGTGATCGGCGACCGAATCTACGGGATCTCCCTGAGCCAGGTCTCCCTCTGCCTGACCATCGTCTACATCGTGGCCACCCTGGTGGGCTGCCTGTCCGGAGTCATCATGAACGCCATGGGACGCCTGCCCATGCTGATCCTGTCCGCCCTGCTCATGATCGCCGGAGCCGCCGGTTCGGCCCTGATGCTCACCTCGGGCTTCTGGGTCCTGACCGCGCTGGCCTCGGTCTTCATCGCCGGCATCACCATGTCCTACACGCCCCTCTACGACTCCTTCTCGGCCACTCTGCCGGTGGACCAGAACGGACGCGGCATCGGCATCGGGGATCTGATGATGAACACCTCGGCCTCCATCGGCGTGGCTGTCTACAGCGGGCTCATGGCCAATCCCCGATTCGGGTCGCTTGCTCTGGCGGGCGTCAAAACCGGCATCCAGGCCCAGGTGGCCAACATGTTCTGGGTCATGGCGCTGGCCTCCCTGCTGGCCCTGATCATCGTGGCCATCTTCCACAAGGCCATGTCAGCCAAGGCTCCCCAGGAGTGAGGCTGGTGTGACCCACACATACTTGGTCGGATAGCCGCACTGCTTGGTCCACTCTTCCTGGCCTCGGGAATGAGTCGGGCCCGGCACCGGCACCCGGCCGCTCGAACCGGGGAGGGAGCGGAGTTCGGACTGCTTTCGGCAATGTGATAGTCCCCCTCTTCCCTCAGCCGCCGAAGGCAAGAAGATCGCCGCCCCTCCCCCTGGTGGAGAACCCCCGTCATAGCCATAACTGACGGGGGTTCTTCCATATCTTCTGTGCCTGCTTTCAACCCTTTGCCTATAAAACACAACTTATACAGATGCCAGAGAGAGGGAATGCGAGAATGCGGCTGCGTGGAACTTTTGATCCTGTCTTCGGTATCAGCCGACCATGAGTCTTAAATCCAAGGAAGCCAGAAGTCCGAAAACAGATGACCGGCACAGACAAGCATCAGACTACTCATGGATTTGCAAACGCTCATGTGTTTGCAACCGCCTGACCATCCCGTAACAGACCTTTACGAACTCAATCGAGCAGTTGGACATACGGTTTCACGTGAAACGTCGACGCACTGATGCATACCCCAGAATGAAGAGAACCCGGCGGTGCGTGCACACCGCCGGGCGAGAGAGAAGAAAGGGAAATCAGTTGTCGGACGGAGGTCAACCGCCCGTTCGGTTTTTGTGCCGACATTTATAGTAAAGAACTGCTACCTGATGGTGACGATAGTGTTATCTGAAAATTCTCTGTGAATCCTGCCAGACCAACAAGCGGGCATAGGGCCGGTTAGACTGGATTTCGGATGGTTTCCCGCCCGAGGAGAGACCCTAGACCAATAAACCCAAAGGAGATACCTAGGCATGCTGCTCAGCGACCATGACATCCTGGATGCCCACGAGGCAGGGCACCTGAATCTGGACCCGTGGACGCCCGCCATGGTTCAGCCCTCCAGCGTGGACGTGCGCCTGGACCGCTACTTCCGGGTCTTCAACAACCATCAGTACACGTACGTGGATCCGGCAGAGGACCAGGGTGCACTGACCGAGCAGTTCGAGGTGCCCAAAGACGAGCCCTGGATCCTGCACCCCGGCGAGTTCGTGCTGGGATCCACCTGGGAGTACGTCAAGCTGGACTCCACCCTGGCCGCCCGGCTGGAGGGCAAGAGCTCCCTGGGACGCTTGGGCATTCTGACCCACTCCACCGCCGGGTTCGTCGATCCGGGCTTTGAGGGGCACATCACCCTGGAGCTGTCCAACGTGAGCACCCTGCCGGTCAAACTCTGGCCTGGTATGAAGATCGGTCAGATGTGCTTCTTCCAGCTCTCCTCGCCCGCCCAGTACCCTTACGGCTCCAAGCACAACGGCTCCCATTACCAGGGCCAGCGCGGACCAACTCCTTCCCGCTCCTACGTCAACTTCTACAAGGCCGACGTCTCGGACTGATCAACCCCAGGCCTGGCCCATAAGGCCCAGCATCTGCATGCTTGTGCCTGCACATTCGCCGACCAGCCCGTAATGCTCAGGCCTGAAACAAGCCTTGGTCATCCCCGGTACCCGGGTCCGGCTTGGCAATAAATGGCAATGCCTTAACACGATGTACCCTGCCTGTTGAGAGGCCATGACGGCCGGTCGGGAACCGACACAGCAGCAGGCAGCGAGGCGAGGCGGCGTGAAACTCAATCTCAACGGCATCTGGGACTTCCACCCCGACGACGCAGACCGGGGATACCCCGTCATGGTGCCCACCTGGTGGGACAGCCTGCCGGAGACCACCGGTTATCCGGACTCCTGGAGCCGGGACCTCCACCATGGCGTTTACCTCAAGGAATTCTTCCTGGGCGCCCTCGACCCGAACGAGGACATGATCCTGCACCTGGATGCCCTTGCCACCCTGGGCAAGGTATCGATCAACGCTATCCCAGTGGGGCCGTCATCCACCAAGGGTTATCTGATGACGCTGCTCCCTTATGATCTGGATGTCACCAGGGCGGTTCATGCCGGACGCAACCAGATAAGGATCGAAATCTGGAGCGTCAAATCCCTCCCCGCCGATGCCCTGACTTCTACAGAGGGCCCTGGTCGGCTGCTCTTCCCCTTCGGCACTGAGAACCTGGTTGGACGGCTGGGGCTGGGCGGCGACGTCTGGCTCAACAGCAGGCCCAAGATCCGCATCGAAGATCTGCAGATCATCCCCGATCTGGGCGGCGACGCCGATCCCTCCAACGACCGGCTGGAGCTCAATGCAACGCTGATCAACACCAGCGAGCGCCCATGCGATCTGCGATTCAGGGCCAAGGTACGCCCGTGGAAACCTTCAATGCGCAGAGGCCGGACCGTCTTTGCCTTCAACCCGGTGTCCTGCTCCCTGAGTCCCCGCTCCTCCAAGGTCGTCCACCTGCAGACGGCCTGGCCGGATGCCCACTACTGGTCCCGTGCCGATCCCTTTCTCTATGTCATGCAGGCTCTTCTCGACGTCGGCGGCCATGTGGTCGACCGTTCCCAGGAGCGATTCGGCTTCCGGCAATTCCAGCGCCAGGGAGACCGGTACCTGCTCAACGGCATCCCCATCCGGCTGCGCGGCGATTCACTCTGCCTGCTCAACCAGGGCAGCCGCAACCTGATCAACGAGGTCGGCGATGCCTATGGACTGATCCTTGACGACAACCAATCCGGCCAGGACATGACCAAGGCCTGGGTGGATGCCTATCGACATGCCAACTTCAACATCCTGCGCAACCACATCCGCTCAGTCCCCTCGCAAGCCCTGGCCGACCACGCCGACGAAACCGGCATGCTCCTTGAGGAGGAGACGGCCTTCTGGAATCCGGGCTCTCCAGCCAATGTTCAGTTGAATCCGCCCTTCCACATGAGCTACGGGCCCGAAGCCATCGGCCACTATGTCGAGTGGACGCAGCGGTGGGTGCGGGCCTACCGGAACCACCCCAGCATCGTCCTCTGGTCCACCACCAACGAGGCATGGAACCCCAGGGACGGCGACCTGCTCATCCCAGCCCTGCAGGCGGCCGTGCATGAGCAGGACGGCACCCGGCCAGTGGTCAATGACGGCTTCAATGCCCCCATTACCGACGAGGATTCCCGCCACTATTACGGCGGGTACCCCTCGGGTATGACCTCGGCCCCAGACATCTATGCCCTCTACGACATTGATTCGCCCCTGCCCTTGGCCGCCGGTGAGGAATTCTCGGTCTCCACCGCAGGAATCCCCCGCTACGACGGGCAGGGACGGATTGCCGACATCTACCACGGCCGGCTCAACGGCGATCCGGACACCATCTCCCGGGCGGACTTCGGCCGGGAGGTCGGACGGGTGACCAGGGGCATACGAACCACGCGAGTGGTCGACTGGAAGCCCTTCTGCATATCCACCTTCATCTACGACAACATCGAGGCCTGCCTGGAACCGGACCGGCGCAGAATCCGCAGGGGGCTTAACCCTAAAAGGCTGCTGCGCCCCCAGTTCGATCCCTGGCGCGGAGAGGATGAACCCTGGCAGGAGGGGCCGGCCTTTGGATATATAGCCGCCTCCTTCGCGGATGTCGCCGCCTACGACAAGGAATTCGACCGTGAATCTCGCCTGGGCCGGCCCCGCAGGATCTACCCGCACGCAATGACCAGCCGACGCACCATCATCGTCCACAATGACGAGGAGCGTCGGGGAACCGACCTTGAGCTGGTCTGGCAAGTGGCCTGGCAGCGTGGCCCAGGGGGCAGACGGATAGTTGTCGAGCGGGGTCACCGACGGGTGCAGGTCCCATACGCCTCCTGGCGGACCGTGCCCGTGACCATCACCGTGCCCAGGGATCAGGCCAGCCGGGGGGCCCGACTCCTTCTGGTCCTGTGCGTGCGCAAGCAGGGGCGACAGGTCTTCCGGGAGGAGAATTTTCTGGGGTGGATCAAGCATGCCGCTCCACCTCGGCTGGGGACCGCACGCCCCCGGATCGACCTGGGCCGGGTGGAATGGATATCACGGGAAGTCAAGCACTGCATCCATCTGCGTCAGGAGGGCGGCGCAATGAGCGAGCGCTGGAGCGCCCAGGTCCTGGAGGATGCCGAGGGCGCCTTCAGCTTGGAAAACATGAACGGGAACCTGCGCCACGAGCAGGATATCTACTACACCGTCAATCCTTCTGGCTTGGAACCCGGGCATCGCTACCGGGCCCGCGTGCGCTTCCGAGGGGAACTGCAGGAGACTGCCACGGTGACGGTCACCTTCACCGCCGGGCGGCGGCCTCCCCGACAGGCCCGGGCCAATCTTGCCGCAGGGGCCCGGGTTCAGGTCTCCTCCCAGGCTGATCTGCCCGGATGGACAAGGGCTACCCTGGTCGACGGTCGTCTCGGAGCCGCCTACGATCGATTCGGCTGGTCCAGCTCCGTCGGCAACCGGAACCACCCGGAGTGGATTCTTCTGGAGATGCGGCAGGCGGCCACCCTGTCCCAGGTGGTTCTGGCGCCCAGGGGCCGCGATCCGTCCGGAGGCGCGGACCAGTCCAGCCAGCGGTCAGGCACCGATTCCTTCGGCGTGGTGGAGTACGCTGCCGGCAACAGATCGACCGACCCCAACCAGGGTCAGGGCTTTCCGCTGGACTTCTCCATCAGCCTCTCGTCAGACGGCCGCAGCTGGACTCGGGTCTGCAGCCGCCACAACTATCCGCTGCCGGTGGACGGTCGGCCACAGGCCTTCGACTTCGCCCCAATGAGCAATATCAGGTTCATCAGAATCGAGGCAACCCGGCTGCGCTCCAACCCTTATCAGGGAGGACGGTACGCCCTGCAGCTGAGCCAGGTCATGGCCTTCGCCCGCCATCGTCTGCCAGCCATACCTGCAGCTCCCAAGAGCATCGACGCCCAGCCTCACGGACATTGTCTGCGACTGGATTGGCAGCACGGACCAATCCGACACCAGGCCGACGCGCCGCGCACCGCCCAGGTCCTTCTGCGTGACCGAAAAGGCAGGTCCATGACCTTCTACCTGGACCGGTCTCAAGGACGGGCCGACCTGGACGGAATCCCCTTCGGCTCCTGGCGGATGATCCTGCAGGAGTGCAACTCCACGGGCATCGGCGAACCTGCAGACCCGCTTGAGCTGCACATGGGCCCTCCCGAAGCCGGAAGGACTGATCCAACGCTGCCCCGGCCCGGCAACCCCCAGGTCAGCATCGATCTGGCAACCATGACCGTCCATCTGACTATTGACCAGGCCCCTCAGGAGTTTTCAGGGTGCGAACTGACCTTGAAACCGGCCGACGAACATGACCCCATGCCGACCGTCTGGCTGCCCGCCGACAGGCAGACCCACAGTTTCCGGCAGGTTCCGCCAGGCATCTACCGGGTCATGGCAGCCTTGACCACCGAGGATGGCCGGGTCTCGCTCCCCTCATTCCAAGACGATCCCCTAATCCTGGGGCATACACCCGGACGTCCGGGCAAGCCCAGGCTGACCTCTTCCGACAAAACCATGCAGGCATCCTGGTCACCCCCGAACGATGGGGGCATCCCTCTGCAGGCCTATCTGGTCACCATGCGCGAAATGGGCAGTGGGCAGAATACGAGACTGCGATTGGCTGCAAAACAGACCACCCTGACCCTCGATGATCTGGCACCCGGCAAATACACGGTCAGCGTCAGCGCCATCAACGCGGCAGGAGCCGGACCGGAATCCCCCGCCTCCCTTCCCTGCCTCATCTCCGAGGGCGACCATGAGCGCTGAGTCCCTGCCCAGGTCCGCCATTCTGGGCTACGGCCTTGGCGACGCCGCCAACAACGTCGGCTGGCAGATGACCAACCTCTTCCTGACCACCTATTACCTCTACTTGGGTATGGACCCCATGCTGGTGGCCGACATCTTCCTGGGGGCCCACCTCTTCCAGGCCCTGGTCTACCTGGTCGCCGGAAGAATCACCGACGGACGCGCCAAAGACCGGGAGGGCGGTCTGCGGCGGCTGGTGGTCGTCTTCGGCCTGCCGATGATGATTTCCATCACCCTGATGTACACCATTCCGGCGGGCGCCCCTATGCCGGTGCGCATCGGCTGGGCCATCGCCACCTATCTGCTTTATCAGCTCCTTGGAGCCTTGGGGGGCGTGCCCTATGGGGCCCTGCTGGGAGCCATGACCCGGGACTCCGACGACCGTCAGCGCCTGGCGGCCTCCCGTACCTTCGGCGGAGCGGCGGCAGGAGTCGTCCTGACCTTTACCCTGGCTCCGCGGGTCAACGACATGGACCCCTCCCGCCTCTTTCTTCCGGTGGTCGCCGCCTGCTGTCTGCTGGGCTCCCTGGGCTATCTGATCATGGCCCGGACCACCAGGGAACGCTACCTGCCTCCGGCAGCCCCTCCTACCTCACTGAAAGAGGATCTGCGGCTCCTGGCCGACAATCGACCCCTGCTGGTGGTCTGTCTGGCCACCCTGTTCATGACCAACCCGGTGGCCTCGCTGGCCCCAATCGTCGCCAAGGAGGTCCTGACCGTCGGCAACCCCGGGCTGACCGGACGAATCACCTTCGCCCTGACGCTGGTGGGCGTCCTTGCCGGGGTGGTCGTAGCCCCCTGCTCGCCCTGGCTGGTGCAGCGTCTGGGCAAGCGGGGCACCTGGACCTTGGGCGGGCTGGTGGTCATCGGATCCTCGCTGGCTTTCATCCTGGTCCGATCCGCCTGGCCTGCCGTCGCCTGCATAGCCTTGAACGGCATCGGAGTGCAGGTCATCACCCCCTGCATCTGGGCCATGCAGGCGGATTCGGTCCAGTACGAGCAGTGGCGAACCGGCAATGGGAACACCGCCGGAGCCTCCATGGCCGCCCTCAGCATCACCCGGCAGGTCGGAGCAGCCATCAATGGATGGGCGGGGCCGGCCATCCTGTCTTTCCTGGGTTACAGGCCGGGCATGAATGTCGCCCAGGATCCGGCCCTGGGCGCCAACATGAGGCTGGCTGTAGGCCTGGTGCCGGCTGCCATGTTCACCATCTCTGTCCTGCTCATCCGCTGCTATCCGCTGACCGAGGAGGTCTTCGGACGCATCAGCGCCGACCTGCAGGCAGGCCGTATACAATGCCAGTGCAGCCATATCAGGCAAGGAACGGAGCATCAGGCTTGTCCAGGAGATCCCCGGAGCCCGCACAGGGGCGGGAAGGGCACCGACGCGTGCGCATGATCGACGTGGCCGCAAGGGCCGGAGTGTCCCCGTCCACGGTCTCCCGCGCACTCAACAATCCCGGTCGACTGAACTCGCAGACTGCCGGCCAGATCCGCTCCCTGGCCCGATCCATGGGCTACCCTCTGCCTGACCATCCTCCCAGCAGCGATACGACCGGGCCGGTCATGATAACCTTTCTGGTCCAGGACACCTCCAACGGCATCTCCTCCCAGATTCTTGCCGGCGCTCAGGAAGCTCTTCCCGAGCAGGGTGCAGTCGGCATCATCGAAACCGGAGCCGAGCTGGGACGTACGGAAGACCTGCTGGAAAGCCTGGTCGGCCATACCCGCGGAATCATTCTGGCCACTGATCAGGTCCGGGCACCAACGGCCCGGCGCCTGGGACGCCGCCTGCCTCTTGTAGTTCTCAACCGTCCCATGGAGGGCCTTCCCTCTGTCCTGCCCGATGCCTCCACCGGCCTGGCTCAAGCCCTGGAACTGCTGCTGCGGCAGGGACGACGGTCCGTAGTCTACATAGCCAGCCGGGTGGGGGCCTGGTCCGATCGATCCCGCTGGGAGAGCCTGCAAGCACTCAGCCGGGCTATGGGGCTGGAATGCCGACGAACGGGTCCGGTGGATCCTACTGTCGAAGGCGGTAGGCATGCTGCCGCCGTTCTGGAGCGGCAACCTCCCGATGCTGTGGTCGCTTACAATGACCTGATCGCCGCTGGAGTCATTCTGGGACTGCAATCCAAAGGAATCACCGTGCCTGATAGGGTCGGTGTCCTCGGATTTGACAACACCATGGTCGCCCCTGTCGTCAAGCCGGCCGTAGCTACGATTCGCATCCCCCGCAGAGCCATAGGACATGCCGCAGCTGATATTCTGCTGGGTCGGAAGCCCGAGACCGGGCAGTCCCGCCAACAAGCCGCCCTGATTGCTCAGCTACGCAAAGCCGGCATCCCGCCTGTTACCGAGGACCGCGGAGCCCTGACCCTGCCTACCTCGCTGATCATCCGGGACAGTATGGGCACCTTGACTTCGAGCGCACTCGAAGGGGTATAGCTGAGTCTGCCGGAATGACCCGGCCAAGATGATGGCAAGGAGACCAACCCATGGCAATCAAACAGACGGCGGGCCACGACAGGCTCGGTCGGTTCGCACCGCAATTCGCCCACCTGAACGACGATGTGCTCTTCGGCCAGGTCTGGTCCCGTGAAGATGAGCTTTCGGCTCGGGACCGCAGCATGATCACCTGCGCAGGCCTGATGAGCATGGGGCTCTTCCCCCAGTTGAAGAGCCATATGGCCATGGCCAAGGGCAATGGCGTCACCCGCACTGAAATGGTGGCGCTGATCACCCACCTGGCCTTCTATGCGGGCTGGCCCAAAGCATGGTCGGCTTTCGACCTGGCCAAAGAGGTCTACGGTGAGAGCCGGGACACCGCTGCAACCCCATCCAAAGCCGGGACCGAGCCGGATTCAGGGCCCTACCCCTTGGGGGATTCGGCCGACGGGCCCAACTTCACCGGCCATGTCTGGCTGCACCGCCTGACCGATTCGGACGCGGAATGCCCAGCCAGCAATGTGACCTTCGCACCCGGGTGTGTCAACCGTTGGCACACCCACCCGCATGGCCAACTGCTGATCGTCACCGCCGGGCAGGGGTGGGAGCAGGAGGAGGGACATCAGCCCCGCAAGCTGGAACCCGGCGACGTGGTCTTCTGCCCGGCAGGCGTCAGGCACTGGCACGGGGCCTCGAGCCGGTCATCCATGGCCCACATCGCCGTCACCCCGGCATCGATCGGGCAGTCCCCGGTCGAATGGATGGAGTTCCCAGATCCTGATCAGGTAGCCGCCCTGGGTTGACCTGCACGACCGATCTGCGTGGCCCGGTCTGCAAAGTTACAGCGTGTTTTCGCCCCTGCCGATATTGAATTCGACAGACGGCTGACCGGTTCCCGCCTGCCTTTACACTGAAGACATGGCTAACAAGAAAGGCCCGACCAAGGGTTCGGGCGGCAAGCACCGCAACAAACTGCGCGGCCGGGGACCCACCCCCAAGGCCGAGGATCGCGTCTATCACAAGGCCTACAAGGCCCGGCAGGCGGCCCAGCGCAGGCAGGCGGCCGACCCACGTCTGGCAGCCCGCCGCAGGGCCGACCGATTCACCTCCGACTCCGACGACCTGGTCATCGGCCGCAACGCCGTCCTGGAAGCCCTGCGTGTAGGAGTCCCGGCCAGCCAGCTCTATCTGGCCGCCCGGATGGAACACGACGACAGGACCAGGGAGATCGTGCGGCTGGCCGGGCAGGAGGGGCTCAACCTGCTGGAGGCCGACCGTCTGGAGATGAACCGCATCGCCCGGTCCGGCAATCATCAGGGCGTGGTCCTCAAGGTGCAGCCCTACCAGTACGCCTCCCTGCAGAGCCTGGTCGACAGGGCAGAAAAACACGCAGCCGCCCTGGACGGGGCCGACCAGGCCACCAAGATCGCCGCCCGCCCCCTGTTCATCGCCCTGGACGGGGTCACCGACCCCCAGAACCTCGGGGCCGTGATCCGTTCAGCAGCGGCCTTCGGGGCCTCGGGGGTGGTTCTGCCCGAGCGGCGCAGCGCCTCGGTCACAGCCGCAGCCTGGAAGGTGTCCGCCGGAGCCGCCGCCCACCTGCCCGTGGCCCGTGTGGTCAACCTGACCAAGGCCATCCAAGGGCTCAAGGAGCGCGGCTACTACGCGGTCGGCCTGGACGGCGCAGGCACCACCACAGTAGGCGAGACAGGCTTCGAGACCGATCCGCTGGTGGTGGTCCTGGGCTCCGAAGGCAAGGGGCTGAGCCGCCTGGTCCGCGAGAGCTGTGACGCCCTGGCCTCCATCCCCATCTCCAGCTCGGTGGAATCCCTGAACGCCTCGGTAGCAGCAGGCATCAGCCTCTACGCCGTGGCCATGGCACGCCGACGGTCCACCAGCCAAACCAAATAGCCCCAGGCCGGCACCGGCAATCCGAAGACAGGCAGGCCAAGCGGCAACAGCCTGTGCGCAACAACCAACATGCAGCAGGCCCTTGCCGCACAAACCAATCAATCAGCTGGAAGCCCAGACCGCATCATCCTGATCGTCCTGGTCGGCAGCCGCATCCAGGCTGCCGGGGGCATAGACCGACCTCAGCGAGCTTCGTCCGCCATTCGCATCCTCAAAGGCCGGCTGTGACGGCACCTTCCCGCCCGCCCGGTCACGGTCAGCCTGAGTTTCTGCCCCGGTCCGGCCGCCAGCATCGGCTCGGACGTTCACGCCATTGTCAGCTGTTTCATGGCCGTCCGCGTCCTTGTCGGTCTGATCGCGGGTGGCTTGCTTACCCTGACCAGCCGGGGCACGGCCGCCCTGCCAGTTCATCTCGTCGTCGACCACGCCGGCATCGGCCTCTTCGTTGATGGTCTTCATGTCCTCGGAGTCCAGCCGGTACTCGGGCAGGGACTCACTGATGTAGCTCTGCACGGCCTCGGCCATGGGCACATCGTGACCGGCCTTCTCGGCCATCAGCCAGCGGTGGGTCAGCACCTCATGGAAGAACTGGGCCGGTTCGATCTGCGAGCGGTATTCCGGCGGGATCATGCGTACGGTGGGCTCGAAGACCTCCCGCATCCAGTCGGTGGCCACAATCTCCAGATCCTCGCCCTGCCGCCAGGTGGATGCCCGGTAGGCATCCAAATCGTTGAGCAGCCTCCGGGCCTGATTCTCCTGCACATCCAGGCCGGTCAGCCGCAGCAGCTTGCGGGAGGCGTAGCCGGCATCGACCACCCTGGGGCGCACCAGCACCCGGTTGCCGTCCTCCTCGGTCTTCATCTCCAGCTCGTCCACGTCAAAGCCCAGATCGTTGAGCCGGTTGACTCGGCGCTCAATCTTCCACATCTCATCCGGATCGAAGCTGTCCACGTCCGTCAGGGCGCTCCAGAGGGAGTGATAGCGGTCCACCAGCCGGTTGCCTACGCCGACCTCGTCCACCTCGCCGGCCAGCAGGTTGCCGGAATCCAGATCCATAAGCTCGCCGATGATGTTGGTCCTGGCCAGGTCGATGTCATACTCTCGCTGGCCATCAGTCAGGCTGGGATGCAGATCGCCGGTCTCGGCATCGACCAGGAAGGCCGAGAAGGCGTCCGCATCACGCAGGAAGAGCACGTTGGACAGGGAGACATCGCCCCAGTAGAAGCCGGCCAGATGGAGCCGAACCAGAAGGACCGCCAGGGCATCAATCAGGCGCTCGGCAGTATCCGGACGCAGATTACGGGCGAAGAGGGCACGGTAGGGCAGTGAGAACTTCAGGTGCTGGGTGACCAGCATGGCTTCAAGCGGCTCGCCCTCGCGGGTGTGCCGACCGGTGACCACGGCGATGGGGTTGACCGTGGGCAGCTCCAGTTTTTGCAGCTTGCGCAGGAGCTCATACTCACGCTCGGCCACACGCTGGGTGATCTCCTTCATGGCGTAGACATCGTCGCCCACGTGAACGAAGCGAACCACGTGCCGGGAGATACCCCTGGGCAGGTTGGCCAGCAAATCCCGGGGCCAGGTGGCCAGCGGCCGCTCCCAGGGCAGGGTGAACATCCTGGGGTTGGAGCTGGTGGCCGTGATGTGCAGAGCGGCCGGCTCCTGCTCGGAGGAGGGATCGGTCGTGGTCTTTATCGAGGTGGCTTTCAGGGCACGAGGGTCCAGAGAGGAGGCCGTCGCCCGGTTGATGTTCACGCTAGTCATGCTTCATCCATCCCATCGCCGCCCATCCTATACGGGAAGAGCCCCGCACGGATGCGCCGCGCGGGGCTCCTGGTCACCCGGTCAACAAGGAAAGGAGATGATATCAATGATCGATACGGGCCCTGCGGCTCGGCGGGAAACCATGGCCGAGCCACAGGGTCACAGGAACGCTCAGTTCAGCCGCAGCTCGCTGGCCGGGGAGAACAGGTGCATCTTTTCAGGATCGATGTGGATCTTGACCACGTCGCCCACCTTGGGCAGGTCACGCGGGTTGACACGGATGGTGGTCAGCTTGTTCTGGTCGGACATGACGATGGCCTGTTCAGCCACGCTGTTGTCGGTCAGAATGTTGCCGTAGATGTAGCCGTCGGAGCCCAGATCCTCCACGTTGGCCACCTTCAGGGAGAAGGCATCCGGATCGTCGGCACCGGCCAGAGCAGCATTCTCTGGACGGAAGCCCACCACAATCTTGCCCTGGTCCTCGGGGGTCAGCTTGTCGACGGCCTCGCGAGGCAGGCTGATGGTGTCCTCACCGATCTTGGCCTGGCCGTTGACCACGGGGTGGATGTTGATGTTCATGGAGGGCGAGCCGATGAAGCCGGCCACGAAGACGTTCTCGGGCCGATCGTAAAGCTCGGTAGGCGCACCCACCTGCTGCAGGACGCCCAGCTTGATGACGGCGATCCTGTCGCCCATGGTCAGAGCCTCGGTCTGATCGTGGGTCACGTACAGGGTGGTGACGTTGAGCTGACGCTGCAGGGCGGCGATCTGGGTACGGGTCTGGACACGCAGCTTGGCGTCCAAGTTGGACAGAGGCTCATCCATCAGGAAGACCTTGGGCTGACGCACAATAGCGCGGCCCATGGCCACACGCTGGCGCTGACCACCGGACAGGGCCTTGGGCTTGCGGTCCAGGTACTCGGTCAGATCCAACACCTCGGCGGCCTTCTCCACCCGCTGGCGGATCTCGTCCTTGGGGGTGCCGGCGATCTTCAGGGCGAAGCCCATGTTGTCGGCCACGGTCATGTGGGGGTAAAGGGCGTAGTTCTGGAAGACCATGGCGATGTCGCGGTCCTTGGGCTGCATGGTCGTCACGTCCTTGTCGCCAATCATGATGCGCCCCTTGTTGACCTCTTCCAAGCCGGCCAGCATGCGCAGGGTTGTGGACTTTCCGCAACCGGAAGGCCCAACCAGAACAAGGAATTCACCGTCTCTGATGTCCAGACTGAGGTCACTGACCGAGGGCTCATCGTTGCCCGGGTAGATACGAGTGACGTGGTCGAATACCACTTCTGCCATTGTTCATCCTTTCATCGGCAGGTACGTGCCGAACGATCCGTAGTGAAGGGTTGTTTTTCACTGTGGTTTCCGTCCCGGGGTCAACACCGACATCGGCATGGCCATGCGACGGTTTTCTATTTTGTGGTTAAGAGAAACTCTCCCTTGAGCCAGTGCCCACTATACACCAAGGTCCGAATTCGACGTGCGAACCCTTGCCTACTCAATCCTTGGACTTGTCGGAATCTTCGGAATCGCGCTCGAAGACCGTCCTGGCAACGTTGATCGCATTGATGACCCTGGGGAATCCCACGTAGGGAGCACATTGGAGTATGGCTTCGACCACGGCCGCCCTGCTCAGCCCGACATTCAGGGCCCCCTGTATATGAACGGCCAGCTGCGGGGCCGTGTCACCCTGCGTCACCAGGCTGCCTATGGTGACCAGCTCACGCTGCTGGAGATCCAGTCCTTTCCGGGTGTATATGTCGCCAAAGGCGAATTCGACAATCCAACGGCCAAGGTCCGGCGCTATATCCTGAAGCGAATCGATGACAGCCTGGCCTCCCTTGCCGTCAATAGCGGCCAAGGCCTCGGATCCCTTTTCAAAGCGCGAAGCTTCCATGGAAGCCCCTTCTTTCTGTTGTTTTGCATATTTTCCCGCCGAGAATATTGTATCAACGCCTGTTCGCTCATTATGCCGCTGGCGGCCTCGGACGCGGCGAAACAGCCGGGGCCGCAATCAGGTGCTTTTCAACCAGTCGGGGCACAATGGAGATATGAGCGATCTTGAGGGTTTGGACCTAAGGCCGGGACGGCTGGTCGGGGGCTACACCCTGATCGAGCCCCTGGGCGGCGGCGCCATGGGGTCCGTCTGGCGTGCACGGGATGGCGGAGGCCAGGACTACGCCATGAAGATTCTGCGGGAATCCCTGGAGGAGGACCAGGTCTCGTCAGAGAGCCCTGACGAACGTGACCGTGCCTCGGCCCGTGAGCGCCTGCGACGCGAGGCTCTGGCCCTGCAGCGGATCCGTCATCCAGGAGTCTGCCGGATCGTGGATATGGAACTTGATGATGCCTTGGCATTCATCGTGACAGAGCTGATCGAGGGGCGTAACCTGCGCGACGATGTGGCGGTCAACGGCCCCTATCGTGGCGACGACCTGGAGCGGCTGGCACGCAAGCTGACCGATGCCGTCGCAGCCGTCCACCAGGCGGGCATCGTCCACAGGGACATCAAACCCACCAATGTCATGATTTCGGTCTCGGGGCCGGTGCTGGTGGACTTCGGCATCGCCATGGGCCAGGGGCAGAGCCACGTGACCAGGACCGGGCTGGTCATGGGGACCCCCGGCTTCATCGCCCCGGAGATCATCGACGGAGCCGAGGCCGATCAGGGAACCGACTGGTGGAGCACGGCCGCCGTTCTGGCCTACGCGGCCACCGGACGGGCGGTCTTCGGCGACAAACCCATGATGGCGGTCCTGGAGCGGGAGGCCTCAGGCAATGCCGACCTGTCCGGGCTACCCACCGGCACCATGAGAGCCTTGCGCTCGGCCCTCTCCCCCGACCGAGGCGCGCGTTGCACACCCCAGGAACTCTTGGAGGCCATCAGCCGGGATGCCATGGATCCGCAGGCCTGGCAGGGGGAGCAAGACGACCAGGATACGGGCAGTCAGGAGACGATGCGCCCTTTTGGCGCCGGCTCTTCGGGGGCTGAGGGGCAGGCCGACTCGCCCACCATGGTCGTTGAACCGGCCACCATGCCCATGCCACCAATCAGACAGGCTGATCCAGACAGTCCACGGACGGCCTGGTCACGACCTCCGACCGAGGACGAAGCCGATGAACAGACGACCCTCCTGCCCGACTCGGAGCAACCCACCAGCCTCTTGAACCCCCTTCCCGCTATCCAGGAGCAGCAGGAGCAGACCCAGACCTGGCAGGATCAACAACCCCTGGCCGACCGCCAAGATCTGCAGGCCACCACTGTTCAGGACCCGCTGCCACCGGCACAGCCCCTGCCCAGCGGATACCGCAACGAGGCGAACGCCCACTGGTTGGGAGACCAGCCCCCCGCACAGATGCGACGTCTGCGTTACTTGAAAGCCGGAACCCCCTGCCTGGTCATGCTGGGAGTTTTCCCCGCCCTGCTGACAGCCCTGGCCCCGGTCTCGGCACTGGTCGCCGCCGGAATCCTCCTGTGGGTCCTGAGCACCGCAGGATGGGGCATAAAAGCCCAGATCGAACGGGAGCTGCGCCGCAGCGGCCCTAGGCGGGGCACCGACCATCTGCTGAACGTGGCCGCCCTCCCCTGGCACCTGCTCAAGGGCCTGGCGGCCGCCCTGCTCCGCCTGCCGGGCATAATCCTTGTCCAAGCCTTGGTGGCCCTGCCGCTGACCTGGGCCGGCACCCTCACCACCGTTCGCGCAGGCCTGACCCTGGGCGAACACCTGCTGGCCCTCCCCCTCCCGGCGGCCAGGCCCCTGTCCGCCGGCGGACTGGCCATGGCCCTGGCGACGCTGGTCGGCTGGCTGTTGACGACCTTGCCCACGCAGGACCGCTCAACCCCCAAGGCCGACAGCGGCAACATGGTCCTGCGTTTGGCGGCAGGCCGTATTCCCCTGGGCCGCCAGGACCCCGAGATGCCGGGCAGCCCCCGCCGCAGGTGGATTCTGCTCCTGATCTGGCTGCTGATCATTGCCGTCCTCCTTGCCGGGCTGATAGCCCAACCCTCCATGGACTGGGCCCCCATCCACCTTCTGCGCGCCTAAGGTCGCGCTCCACCCCTGGCGGCTACACTATGCTCAGTACGCCAAGGAAAGGATCCAGGTCATGTCCAAGGGCAAGCAGAACCGCAAGGCCGCGCTCAAGGCCCAGGAAGAGGCCCGACGGCTCCAGGAGGCCAAGGAGCGCCGCCAGCAGACTATGATCGGCGTCATCGTCACCGTGGTGCTCATCGCCCTGATCGCTCTGGGCGGATTCCTGTACTGGCGCAGCCATCGCCCTGTCAAGACCCAGGACCTGGAGCAGGCTCGTCAGGCCGTCGCAAAGGTCAAGGAAAAGCCCTCGGCCGCCAATGACCAGGGCGGCTTCCTGATCAGTTCCAAGGGGCTGGGCAAGCCGGTGGCCAAGGCTCCGACCGTGGAGATCTACATGGACTTCATGTGCCCAGGCTGTGGCGCTTTGCACCGCGGGCTGGACTCCACCCTGACCGGTCTGGTGGATGCCGGACAGATCAACCTGGTCATCTACCCCATGAGCTTCATGGACCGGCTCTCCACCGACAACTATTCGACCAGGACGGGCACGGCCACCATCTACGTGGCCCAGCACGACCCCGAACACCTGCTGCCCTTCATCGCCAATCTCTACGCCAAGGACTTCCAACCGGACGAGTCCGACTACCACCCCGTCAGCAACGACAAGATCCGCCAGCAGGCCATAAAGGCCGGGGTTGATCCCAAGGTCGCCGATCAGGCGGTCAAGGGCCACTACCGGGCTTGGATCAAGGCCATGGACGCCTACACCCCCCTGCGCAAGGAGCTCTGGAATCCCAGCGGGTCCAACAAGGGGCAGATGACCACGCCCACGGTCCGCATCAACGGCAATTACTGGGAGCTGGGCAACCTGTCCCGAGCGGGCTTGGACTACAGTTCAGGCCTGCTCAAGGCTCTGGGCCTGGACCAGTCAAAGGTGGGCGTCAAGGGCGCCATGCCGGCCATCGGCGCCTCCGGCCAACCGCGCTCGCTGAGCTGAACCGGGCAGGTCGAGAGAAATTATGCGCCCAGCGTCCCCTTGGGGGCACGGTGATGGTACGATATCATTCCGTACCGCGGCCCGGAATGCTGTAATGGACCACCGGGACCGCCTCCTTAGCTCAGTTGGCCAGAGCAGCCGCCTTGTAAGCGGCAGGTCGTCAGTTCGACTCTGACAGGAGGCTCTACGCCAGGAACGAACCATTAAATCCGACTATCCGGCTTTGTCTCCGGGCAGGCTATAATAATGGACATTACCTGGATAATTGCAAATACTTCCCTCGAGTAAGTCATTTCGGAGGCTCGTTCTCCGAAGTACGAACGGAGCTTTTCCCCAACCATCTCCGTTCGTATTCGAGGACGGGAGCATTCCCCTTCATTCCCGTCCTCTTGACGTTGATCCGCCGGCCCAGGGCCCGGGTCTTGAAAAGCCGACTGACCGATGACGGCCAGGTCGGCTTTTTTGTTGCCGACGGTCTGCGACAAATGTGGATGTTTGCCCGACCTTGCGAATTGTGCGGCCTCGCTCCATGCACGCCCCGTTAGAATTGCCGGGTACAGACAAGGCAGGAACAGGGAGGCGAGCACATGGCCAGACGCTGGACACCGCGGCGTTTCGTCGTGCTCAGAAGAATCCGCGTGGTCTCCTGTGCCCTCCTGGTCGTTCTGGCCACGGTCCTGACCTTCGGCATAGCCGCGCGCAAGAGCGTGGCGCTGAGCGTCAACGGGCAGACCAGAATGGTGACCACCTACGCCTACAGCGTGGACGGTCTGCTGCGCGAGCGAGGGATCAAGGTCAAGACCCACGACCTGGTCGATTCCACTTCAGGAGGCCAGCTGCGCAACCATGCGGCGGTCACTGTGCGTTCCGCCTACCAGACCACCATCGTCATCCAGGGCCAGCGGGTGCCTTTCTGGACCACGGCCACCAGCATGGACCAGCTGCTGGGATTCTTCGAGGAGAACCGCAGGCAGGCCATGAAGGTCACCGTGGATGTGGACAACGTCTATAACCAACTGACCGGCGGTCTGGTCATCAACCAGACAGGGCCGGTCACGGTCATAGCTGACGGGAAGACCTCGGTGGCCCCTGACGGCAAGCTCCCAGCCGCCTCCATCCTGGACTCCAAGGGCATCGTGCTGGGCAAGGAGGACCGGGTCAGCGTCGAGCATGACCAGGGCACCACCGTGCTGCGGGTCCAACGGGTCACCCACGGAAACACTCAAAGAACAATCCCCATACCCTTCGCTACGAGGACCGTGGTCGACCCGAGCCTGGCGCCCGGTCAGACCCAGATGCGGCAGGCGGGCGTAGCAGGTCAACGCCTGCAGACCATCCGGGTCACCTACGTGGACGGACAGGCCGAATCGGAGCAGGTGATCAAGGAGGAGACCGTAGCCATACCGGTGGATCAGGTGGTGGCCGTCGGTCCCGACAAGCCGAAGGAGGGACAGAACAGCGGGCAGCAGTCCAAGGACACAGGAAAGGATTCCCAACAGGCGCAGAAGACCCCCTCTCCGAGCCCCTTGACCAGCAAGGATTCGCAGTCGGCAACGACACCGGCCCCTGCGCCAACACAGACCAAGCCGCCGCAGACTACGCAGCCGAAACAGCCAAGCACACCAGCTCCAACCAAGCCCGAGAACAAACCAGCCCCGTCGCCAGCACCAGCGCCCAGTCCATCTCGTGACGGTCTTTGGCATGCAAAACCCGGTGTAGCCCAGGCCTATGCCGGGGGCGCTGCCGCCCAGCGGGGATGGACGGGTTCGCAATTCGATGACCTGGTGAAACTCTGGAACAAGGAATCAAGATGGCTCTGGTATGCCGAGAATAAAGATTCAGGCGCCTATGGCATCCCCCAATCTCTGCCAGGCTCTCAGATGGCGAGATATGGAGACAATTGGCGCGATGATGCTGCCATTCAGATCGACTGGGGCCTCTGGTACATCAACTATAAATACGGTAATCCGAGTACAGCCTGGCACCACTCGGAGCAATACAACTGGTACTGATCCCCTAACCACATCTACGAGCAACGAACAGAAATGGACACTAAAACCGAGAGTGACCGCCTCCTGGGAGCAGCCGACATCCGACGCCTCGCCGACCAGATCGGCATCCACCCCACCAAACGGCTGGGGCAGAACTTCGTCATCGATCCAGGGACTGTCCGCAGGATTGTCCGTCTGGCCAAGGTGGAATCTGGCCAGCCCGTTCTGGAGGTGGGTCCTGGTCTGGGATCCCTGACTCTTGGATTGTTGGAGGCGGGCTGCCTGGTGACCGCCGACGAGATCGATCCCGTTCTGGCCCGACAGCTGCCGCAGACCGTCAGCGAGCGCATGCCGGAGAGCCTGGACCGGCTGACCGTAATCAACCGGGATGCCCTGACCCTGACCCCTCAGCTGGCAGGCGACGCGGGCAAGGCCACCGACCTGGCCATGGTGGCCAACCTGCCATATAACGTTGCCACTCCGATCATTCTGACCCTCCTGGCCCGGTTCGCCAATCTGAGCCGGTTCCTGGTCATGGTCCAGAAGGAGGTGGCGGACCGGCTCACGGCCGCCCCGGGCTCCAAGGTCTACGGCGCTCCCAGTCTGAAGCTGGCCTGGTATGGGCATGCCGCCCAGGCGGGCAGGATTGGGCGCCATGTCTTCTGGCCCGCCCCCAACGTGGACTCAGCTTTGGTCTCCTTCACTCGGTACAAGAATGGACGCGGGCTCGGGGACGAAAGCACGAGGACCCAGGTCTTCTCTCTGATCGATGCCGCCTTCGGACAGCGCCGCAAGACCCTGCACGCCGCACTTAAGAGCCTGGTGACCGCCGAAGCCTTCCAGACCGCAGGCATCGACCCTGCACGCCGGGGGGAAACCATGACCATCGAGGAGTTCGTCGCCCTGGAGCAAGCCCGCCGCGAGGTGGCTGCGTGAGCCCGGCAGCCAGGAGGGAGGGCGTTGCCCTTTACTGTCCCGCCAAGATCAATCTGAGGCTCCGCGTCGGCCCGACGCGAACCGACCTTGGAGGGCGACACCGCCTGGACACCATATACAGTGCCGTGGGAATCTGGGACAAAGTCGAACTTCGCCGGAGAGAACCAGGCAGTGGATTCCGCCTGAGCCTGGAGGGCGATCACCTGGGCGACCTGAACCGCCGTGATGCCGATCCACATGCCAACCTGGCCGTCAAGGCCCTCCTGGCCATGGCCAAGGCCACCGGACACCAGCCTGATGTGGCCATCCACATCGTCAAGCGGATACCGGTGGGTGCCGGACTGGCCGGCGGATCCGCGGATGCCGCCGGAACCATGCTGGGGCTGAACCGGCTCTGGAATCTGGGGATGGCTGCCGCCGATCTGGATCGTATCGCCGCCGGGCTGGGCGCAGACCTGCCCTTCTGCCTGCATGGAGGGCTCAGCAGGGGCACGGGCTTCGGCCAGATTCTGGAACCCCTGGAACCGGATGGTCTGCAAGCCCAGCGGCTGTCCCGGGCCGGGCTGACCGGGCACCTCCTGATCGGGGCCTACGAGGACCAGCTGAGCACCGCCCAGGTCTACAAGGCCTTCGATCTGATCGGACCCGGCTCCGACGACTTGAACGACCTGCAGGAGACCGCCTGTACCCTGCACCCGCGCTCGCGCCAGGCCCTGGACCTCGCCCGGCGGGCAGGCACCGGTCCGGCCTTCGTCTCCGGATCGGGCCCCTCTGTGGTGGTCATGGCCCCTCGCCCCGAGCAGGCAAGCACACTGATAAGGCTCTGGCGGGAGCAGAATGCCGTGGACAGGATCATCGAGACTGACTCGCCAGTCCTGCCCAGGATAATCCCCCTGCGAGTCACCCATGGACAGTAGAGTAGGCAACATGACGAATCCCGAACCACTCGACGAACGCGAGGCCCGCAGGCAGTTCGTGCGACGGCGGCAGAAGATGGTCTTCACCATAGTCGTCAGCGCCCTAGTGGCCATCCTGATCATCTGCGGACTGATCATCTTCGGGTCCATCGGGCATACTGCCGAACACGCCACCATCGCCAAGCCCAACTACGGGGTCGCAGTGCCCTGCCCGCCCGACAATGCCAAGCTGGTCAACCACCCCGACATCCGCGTGCGCGTGCTCAACGGAACCAACAAGTCCGGACTGGCCACAGCCCTGGCCTCGGCCCTACGCAATCGGGGATTCAACATGCAGGATGTGGCGGACTATCCGGGCAAGACCGAGACCGCCCGCACCCAGATACGCTTCGGGGCCTCAGCCATTGACCGCGGCTACACAGTGGGATCCCAATTCAATGATGCGGTTCTGATCATGGACGACCGCAACGACGATTTGATCGACGTGGTCATCGGGGCCACCTTTACCGATCTGGACGACGAGGACAGCAACTCTGTCGTAGGCCGCAAGATCGAAGCCATCAAGGGCTGCCAGGCCGACCCCTCCTCCATGAAGAACCTGCCCAAGGCTCCCAAGGCCTGACACCGCAGATCCGGCGTACCGCCGGGTTCAACATCCGCAGTCTCCCGACCAAGAGCGCCCGCCCGGAAAGGTACGACCTGAGTCAGGCTTAGTCAGCGCCTTCTCTTTGCCACCAGTCCCGCAACTCCTGCTCGGCTGTCTGCCGGTCGACCGGGCCCTGATCCAGGCGGTAGTCCAGCATATGCTGATAGGCACGTCCCACCTGCGGTCCGGGTTTAAGGTCCAGGATCTGCATGATCTGCCGTCCATCCAAGTCGGGCCGGATGGCATCCAGGTCCTCTTGCCGACGCAACTGAGCCACCCTGTCCTCCAACTCGTCCATGGCGGAGGAGAAGACCTGGGCCTTGCGCTTGTTGCGGGTGGTCGCATCGGCCCGGGTCAGGCGATTGAGACGCTCATAAAGCGGGCCGGTCTCCCGGGCATAGCGGCGTACGGCCGCATCGGTCCACCGCTCGTCCACGTAGCCGTGGAAACGCAGATGCATGGAGATCAGGTCGCAGACGTCGGCGATCAGGTGGTGGTCGAAGCGCAGGGCCTTGAGGCGCTTGCGGGCCAACCGGGCTCCGACTGCATCATGGTGATGGAAGCTGACCTTGCCACCGGGCTCAAAGCGTCTGGTGGCGGGCTTGCCGATGTCGTGCAGCAGAGCGGCAAGGCGCAGGGTCAGGTCCGGGGCGGGTACCGGTCCGTCAGGTCCTGTCTCCAGGGCGATGGCCCGGTCCACCACCATCAGGGTGTGCTCGAAGACATCCTTGTGCCGGTGATGCTCGTCTATCTCCAGCTGCAGAGCCGGCACCTCCGGCAGAACGATGTCAGCCAGGCCGGACTGCACCAGAGCCTCAATGCCCTGCACGGGGTGGTCGGACAGCATAAGCTTGGTCAGCTCGTCGCGAATCCGCTCGGCCGAGACGATGTTGATTCGATCGGTCATGCGGGTGATGGCCTCTGCGGTCTCCGGGGCGATGGTGAATCCCAGCTGGGCCACGAATCGCACGGCCCGCATCATCCGCAGGGGATCGTCCTCGAAGGACTGGCGGGGATCCACCGGGGTCCGCAGCACCTGCTTGGCCAAGTCGTTGGCCCCCCGGTAGGGGTCTACGAACACCAGGTCGGGCACCCGCAGGGCCATGGCGTTGACGGTGAAGTCACGCCGTGAAAGGTCGCCCTCAAGGTTGTCCCCATAGTCCACCTCGGGCTTGCGGGAGTCCGGATCATAGGTGTCTCGCCGGTAGGTAGTCACCTCCACCTTGACCTCGGTGCCGTCAGGACGCCGCCGCAGCGCGCCCAGGGTGCCGAATTTGCGCCCCATATCCCAGAAGCCCGACCCCCAGTGACGCAGGATGGGTTCGAACTGCTCGGGCCTGGCCGAGGTGCAGAAGTCCAGGTCGTGGGAGGGCCGGTGCAGGAGCAGATCACGTACAGGACCCCCTACCAACGCCAGTTCAAATCCCTGCTCGGCGAAGAGGCGCCCGAGCTCGATGGCCTCCGGCCAGACTTGGAAATCCACGCTCACCCTTTCCTACGGAGTTGATGCGCCTACTAGCATACCGTTACCCCACCTGCACATTACCTTACGTAAAGTTGGAGTATGATTACGCCCGCGGACATGGCGCGCATGCTTGCACATAGCGCCGATTCTGCGGATACCCATGCCCGCGGCCAGCAGAGTCGGGACCACCTGGTGGAGACTGTAAGCGAACGTCTGGATCCGCAGATCCGCGAGCGCATACAGACCGAGGATGACGCTCCCACACCTGCCCTCATGCCCCGGCACAAGCATGCCTCGGGACCTTCGACCTTTGCCTCCCTGGATGCCCAGGAGCTGCCGGTGGTGCGCGAATATTCGGCGGGTGGGCTGATTTTTGACCGGCATGGCCGGGTGGCCATCATCGCCCGGCACTCCCGCTCTGGCCACCTGGAATGGTGCCTGCCCAAGGGGCATATCGAGAAGGGGGAAACACCCGAGCAGACTGCGGTGCGCGAGGTCCACGAGGAGACGGGGATACTGGGTAGGGTGACCGATTCCATCGCCACCATCGACTACTGGTTCACCGGGACCAATCAGCGGGTCCACAAGCTGGTCCATCATTTCGTCCTGCGGATGATCGGCGGATCCCTGAGCGTGGAGGGCGACCCCGATCATGAGGCCGAAGATGCCATCTGGGTGGACTTCTCAGACCTGACCTCAGTGCTCAGTTACCCCAATGAGCGTAAAATAGCCTGGCTCTACGCAAGGAAGTACAAAAAACAGCCATGATCCAGACCCCCCTGCGCCCGAGCGGGCGCACCAGCCAGCACATTCATGCCTTCAATCGGTGGACCCGGTGGACCCGAGTCCTGCTGGCGACAATCCTTCTGCTGGCCCTGGTGATGACTCCCTGGCATCCGACACCAGCCCTGGCTGCCACCAGTCATCAGAGCTCAGCCGAGGTAGCCCTGCGCTGGTCGACGCCAGTGGTGACCGACCAGTCCGGCTACGCTCTGCGCGCTGCGGTGACCAACACCGCGAACCAACCCATGGAGAATGCCCATCTGAGCGTGTCCACCAGCGCCCTCTACTCCTTCAGTTCACGGGCCGACATGCAGACCTGGTCCGAAGGCCACGCCCGCATCCCCACCCCGGACGTGCTGGGTACGCAGACAGTACCGACGATTCCGGCCGGGCAGAGCACCGAGGTCGCAGTCAACGTACCGGCTGATCAAGACGCGATCAAGAAGATGACCAGCTGGGGGCCCAAGCCCGTCCGGCTCTCCCTAAGCGACGATCAGGGCCGGATCCTGGGCGACGTATTCACCTTTCTTACGCGGACCTGGGATGGCCTGCCCACTGCAGGCACCCCCGCCCTGTCCCTGACCATGGTCCTGCCGCTGACCTCCTCGGACTGGAACATTGACGACAAGGCCATGACGGCGCTGATGACCCAGTCCAATGCCGAATCCGCGTCAGGCCCGGGCAACAATAAAAACCGGAGCGTGACACTGACCCGCCAGGGGACCCGCCGCCAGGAGGACCAGAGCCAGCTGCTGTCCAAACACGGGTCCCTGCAAGCCCTGGGCGACCCGGTCTACCTGTCCGCCTTCGCCAACCGTCCCCAGATACAAGGGCTGATGCAGCCGGCCGACTTCGACATCACCGGGTATGCATCCCAGAACCAGGACCGTTACACCCAGGCTGGAGTCACCACCGACTCCTGGAGCGCCCAGACCGCGGCCAAGCTCTATGCTGACACAGCGCCTGGCGCGTACGCCTGGCAGGGCCGACAGGAGTGGACCATGGAATCCATCGCTGCGGCCCGCCGTGCCGGATATCAGACGGTCATCGCCCCCCAGGGCTTCGAGGTCGGCGCCGGCACCTCCGCCCACACCGGCAAGTACACCATCGAGACCAAGGCCGGAAAGGTAACCGTCCTGTCGGCCCAGCGCGAACTCAGCAACCTGGCCAGAGGTCATCCAAGCTCCACACGTGCCACCGGTGAGCAGACCCAGGCCGGGCAGACGGCCCGGTTCATAGCCCAGAGCGCCTTCTATCAGATGGAACAGCCCTACGCCGAACGCTCCCTCCTGGTCTGCTTCGACGCCGATCAGGACACCCAACAGGCAGACAGGATCATGACCGAACTGGAGCATGCCCCATGGATCAAACTGGTCTCCATGGACAACCTGATGCAGGCGCCCGACTTCACCGGCGGATCTTCGGGTCTGCTCAAGGCCCTGGAGCTCGGCAACGCCAAGGGCAGCGCCAAACACGGCGATGGCCCGACAGGCACCCTGGACTCCCTGATCGCCAGCCGTGCTGACATCGACCGATTCGCCACCTCCATCCTGGCTGCCGACAAGCAGGATTCCCAACCCACCGCCAGCGCCTCAGCAGGCAAGACCGACAGCCAGGCCCTGGCCCGCCAGGATGCCGACACCACCGCCCGCCAGCCCAAGGATCCGCATCAGTGGCTGAACCAGCTGACCGCCGCCCACGACGATCTGGCTCTGAAATCCCTGGGCGGAACCGCAGCCGCCTCTGGTCTGGCCGATCAGGCCGAGGCCATATCCCACCGGCTCTTGGACGGCATCAGCATCACACCCAGCGAGTCTTTGAACGTCGTCAGCGAGACGGCCTCCATGCCCGTCACCGTCAGCAACAGCCACCCCTATCCCGTCCACGCCCGCATCAGCGCCCGAACCGATTCCATGGAGATCGTCACCTCCCGTATGGCGGAGGCGGTCATTCCCGCCCGGTCCGAGGCCCAGGTGACCTTCAAGGTCAGAGTAGCGGCAGCCGGCAGAGCCAACGTGGACATCGGCCTGCTGGACAGCCAGGGCCGTCCCTTCGGCCAGGTGCGCCGGGCTCAGATCACCAGCAATCTGCGATTGAGCGACATGAGCGGCCTGATCATCATTGTCATCGCCGTGCTCCTGGGACTCCTGGGGCTCTGGCGGCAGTTCCACCGTACGAAGGACCCGGACGAATGAGTTCCGTAGGGCGCAATTCCGCCATCATGGCCACGGGCACCGCGGCCTCCCGCGTAACCGGGCAGATCCGCACCATCCTGCTGGCAGCCGCCATAGGCACCACCGGGATCGCGGCCGATGCCTATCAGACCGGCGCCATGATCCCTCAGGTCATGTTCACCCTGATCTCGGGCGGCATCTTCAACGCCGTCCTGGTCCCGCAGATTGTGCGTACCCTCAAGGAGCGGGACGCAGCAGACCGGCTGAACAAGCTGATCACGGTCGCCATGGTCCTCCTGGCCCTGCTGACCCTGCTGCTGATGCTGGGCACTCCGGTGCTGACCACCATCTATCTGAACTCCAAGTGGAACCCGGCACAGCGGGCCCTGGCCAACTCCTTCACGCTCTGGTGCATGCCCCAGGTCTTCTTCTACGGGCTCTACACGGTCCTGGGGCAGATCCTGGCCGCCAAGGGCCGGTTCACCGCATACGCCTGGAGCTCGGTGGGCGCCAACGTTATCAGCTGCCTGGGCTTCCTGGCCTTCATCTTCCTGTTCGGCAACGCCCGCAATCAGCCGGTCGGCTTCTGGGACAACGGCAAGGTGGCCCTGACCGCCGGAGCCTGGACCCTGGGGGTGGCCTTCCAGGCGCTGGTCCTCTTTATCCCCTTGATCATGAGCGGCTTCCGCTATCGTCCTCGCTGGGGCCTGCGCGGAATCGGCCTGCGATCCATGGGCTCGGTGGCGGCCTGGAGCATGTGCGTGGTCGTCATCAACCAGCTGGCCAACGTGGTCAATGCCCGCGTCAACAACGGCGCCCCCCTGGAGGGCAACCCGTTTGACATCGCCGGCAACGGCTCCTATCAGAACGCCTACACCATCTTCATCCTGCCCTACTCGCTGGTGGCCGTCTCGGTCAGCACGGCCCTCTTCCCCAAGCTGTCCAAGGCGGTTTCTGACGGCCGCATCGGGGATGCCCGCAATGATCTGAGCCAGGCCCTGCGCAACGTCGGACTGGTCATGTTCTTCTTCGCCGCAGTCCTGCTGGCCATTCCGGTGCCCATCACCCGAGCCCTGCTGCCCTCGGTAAGCGTCCACGAGTCCGTCCTTATCTCAGGACCGCTGATAACGCTTTCCCTGGGGCTGGTTCCCACGAGCGCCTTCCTGCTCATTCAGCGCACCTTCTACGCCTTCGAGGATGGCCGGCATCCTTTCATCTTCGCGGCCGTCTCCAACACCATCCAGGTGGCAGTGCTTCTGGTATCCATACGCCTGTTGCCTCCCCGTTACTGGGCGGCGATGGTAGGGCTGAGCCTGTCCCTGAGCAGCCTCCTCAGCTTCCCTGTCCTGGCTCACATGCTGCGCAGCCCCTTCCAGAGAAATCTGGACGAGCGGCGGATTCTTATCACCTACGCCAAGGCTTTCCTGGCTGCGGGATTGGCCCTGGCGGCCGCCCTGACGGTCAAAACCCCGGTGACCCACCTGGTCGGCGCCTGGATTCAGGGCCGGCAGGGTCACATGAGCTGGGTGCAGGCGCTCTTCATCTGCGTGGTCATCACCCTGCTGACGGCGGTCATCTATGTCGTGACCCTGGTAGCCCTGCGCACTGAGGAATTCATCCAGCTCCTGGTCGATCTGGCCCGTCGGCTGGGCAGGACAGCCCGGCACCCCGTCCGCAGCCTGGACGCACTGCAGGAGCGACCCTCCCGGCTGGCCGACCGCTCGGTCAGGGTGGTGCACTCCTCCTCCCCCGACTCCGCTCTGCCCGGCATGGACGCAGCGCTGGAGAACTTCGAGGAGGCCCGCGAGTCCGACGCTGATGGAGAATCCGCGATAGCCGGACCTCCACCGGCTCCCCCGACCCCGCAACCCGTTAGGATTGTACCTAGGAACAGCAAGGTCCACCACGGTGTCGCCGACTACAGGCGGCGCCCCACTTCTGATGAGAGCTCGGCAACTATGAACGCGCATATCGGAGACACCATCCTCGGCAGATACACCCTGGTCACCCTGCTCCGCCGCGCGAACGGTCTGAGCGCCTGGCGGGCCAAGGACAAGGTCCTGGACAGGGATTGCCAGCTCTTCATCGCGGGGGATTCCACCTGCATGGACCGAATCAACATCAACGCCTCAAGCCTGGCGCTGAGCAAGGATCGCCGTTTCACCCCGGTCTATCAGCTGCACACTCGTGACAAGGTCTCCCTGATCGTCACCGCCCCCGATGCCGGCATGTCTCTGAAGGACTACATGCACGGACCCGCCGGGGAAACGCTCAGCGACCGGGCCATCGGCACCATCATGGGAGAGGTCACGGAGGCCATGCGGACCCTGCATGCCGCAGGCATGGTCGACTATGCGGTCTCCACGAGCACCATCAGGCTGGCCCCGGCCTCGATCACCCTGGCAGATGCACCCATATCGCCTATGCTCGAGCACCCGTCAGTCTCAACTGAGACGGGGTTGACGAACGAGGAGTATGCCATACGAGAGCTGGCCGGCGTGCTCTATGCCATGCTGACGCGCCGACCCGACCAGGACGGACGGCAGCCCAGTCTGCAGGAGCTGCCCAAGCAGACCCCGGAAGAGTTCAAAATCATCTGCATGCGCGGGCTGGGCCTGGCGAATGAGCAGGGAACCGTGCCGGTTCCGCTGGTCACCCTGGCGGAGCTCTCGGCCCTGCTCAGCCCCTGGGTCCCGCCCGAGGAGCTGACCGACAGCGATCTGATCTGGCCCGGACTGGACGGCCGTGCCTCCATCGAGTCCGTCGCCCTGCGTCCAGTGGACCCCAAGAACGTACTCCCGCTTCCCGAGGGGCTGACCTCCTCGGCCCTGCCTGCCAGGCAGACCGTATCCCACCATGAGCCGCACTGGAAGACCAACCAACTGCTCTTCCCCGGCCGCAGCGAGATCGAAATGCTCAATCCGGAGGATACGGATACCGACCTCTTCTCGCTCTTTGACGAGCGCCAGCGGCTGCGTTCGCTGAACAGCTCCTCCCGCAAGACCGCAGCCATGGATGTGAGCGCACTCAGAGCTACGGCGGCCAGACCCGCAGCCGTGAATGAGGAAGAGTCCAAGGCTGTGACCGGACGGATGCCGACCGTCAAAGACGATCAGCGCAAACCGTCCGAGGCTCTCAGCGGCAACGGCGTGACTGCCAACAACCCCGTGGAGCGAGGCTTCTCCCAGTGGGACTTCCACAAGTCCAGCGGCGAGGAGAATGGTGCGGCGGACAGCAGCAGCCAGGCCGCCAAGGCAACATCCAACCTGAGCGCTCCACAAGGCAACGTCGATTCGCGTGCGCGCCAAACAGGAGCTGAGGCCGCCGAACCTCTTGTCGGAGGCAGTGGAGAACCTGCAGCCCGGAATGAACACTCCTCTTCCGCCGCTGCTTCGGACAAGACCAAGGCGCCCGGCAAGGCACCTGACCAGACAGTCCGATCCTCCAAGAGCCCTGATTTCGACGAGGAGGAGCAGCAGACCACGGTCATGGAGCCGCTGCCCCCCAGCTTCACGCCTGAAATCCACTCCATGCCTGTGCCGGTGACTTACTCGGTACTTCCCGACGATGAGCAGGATAAAGATCTGGACGACGAGGCCGATATGGCTGACACCCGTCTGTTCGGCCGCTTCACGACTCGCTCGGTGGTCATCGCCATAGCGGCTGTAATCGTTGTGGTGGCCCTGGTCTGGGCCCTCTCGACCATTACCGGATCCCGATCCAAGGTCGGCAAAAGTGAGGGTGGCTGGCCGGTCATGTCCAACGTGCCCTTCCCCGGCAAGACCAATGGGGACGAGGAGGCATCCCCCTCCAGCAATGGCAATGGCGATGACAACGATCAGGCTCAGGCTGGCGCGGATGCTGATGCAGACAAGGTCAGCCACGCTGACAAGGAGGCCGGTAAGGTTCCCGATCCGCCCAAGCCCAAGAACACTACGGCCTATAAGACCAGTCGCCAGCTCTTCCTCAACAAGCCTGCCGGCCTGCAGGGCTATGGATGGTATATGCACCTGACCCAGCCGGAAGAGGTCTCCCGCCTGACCATCGTCGCGCCTCAGAGCGGAGGTCATGCCCAGGTCTATGCGAATTCCACGGCGGCTCAGCCCAACCAGGGACAGCCGCTGGCCGACTTCAGCTTCGATGCCTCGGGCACCACCCAGGTCACCCTGCGCGAGGCGGTGACGACTCAGGACCTGGTCGTCTGGGTGCCCATGGACGGCATGCCGGGAAACAGCCTGCGCTTCACCTCCGTTCAGGCCTTCTGAGCATGACTGTGGGTCGACGGCAACAAAGGCGAATCATCCTGACATCGACCCATAGACCATCTGTCGGCCGCAAATTGCCTGCAAGCCCCATGGACCCCATCAGCAGACATGACCACCCACCCATCCACATGCCGATACTATGGGTGTACCGAAATGGTAATGTGTTGGATTTTTCCTCCTACATAGCGCCTACAGGTAATACAGTTTCCTTAGACAACGGCGGCAGGAAGGCGGAAGTCAGTTATGGCGGATGATCCCAATATCGCGTCCAAGGTCATCAAGAACGATCCTTGGTACAGCTCCTATGCAACTCGAGCCGAGCAGATGCGCGCCTCCGAGATCCGTGCCCTCTTCGCCGTGGCCAACCGGCCCGAGGTGGTCTCCCTGGCGGGTGGCATGCCCTACCTGGGGCGGATGCCCTTCGACAAGTTGGCCGACCAGCTTGGCGACATGCTGCGGAGCAAGGGCCAGGTGGCCTGGCAGTATGGATCGGCACAGGGCGATCCCCACCTGCGCGAAGACGTGCTGCCCATTATGGAGCTGGAAGGCATCAAGGACGTCCAGCCGGATGATGTGGTCATCGTCAACGGTTCCCAATCGGGACTGGACCTGATTACCAGAATCATGTGCGACCCCGGCGATGTAGTGCTGGCTGAGGCGCCCAACTATGTAGGTGCCCTGGGCGTCTTCCAATCCTTCCAGGTCGATGTGGTCAACGTGGCCATGGACGGCGACGGGCTGATCCCCGAGGCTCTGGAGGAGACCATTCTGGAGCAGCGCCGCCAGGGCAAGGCGGTCAAGTTCCTCTACACCGTGCCTAACTTCCACAATCCTGCCGGCGCCACCATGAGCGTCGAGCGGAGGCCGCGAATCATCGAAATCGCCCGAAAGTACCATGTGCTCATTGTGGAGGACAATCCTTATGGACTGCTGGCCTTCGACGGCCAGACCTATCCGGCCCTGCGCTCTTACGACTCCGAGGGCATTGTCTACCTGAGTAGCTTCTCCAAGATCATCGCTCCGGGTATGCGCGTGGCCTGGATGGTTGCACCTCCTGGCATCCGACAGAAGCTGGTTCTGGCCAACGAGTCAGCCATCCTTTGTCCTTCCAACATGAGCCAGATGACTATCACCACCTATCTGGACAACTTCGACTGGAAGTCACAGATCAACGACTACCGGGGGATGTACAAGGAACGCTGCGATGCCATGGACGAGGCTTTGAAGGAATACCTGCCCTACTGTTCATGGCTCAAGCCCAAGGGTGGCTTCTACATCTGGCTGCAGATACCCCAGGGGCTCAACGCCAAGGACATGCTGCCCAGGGCGATCACCGCCAAGGTGGCTTACGTGTCTGGCACAGCCTTCTACGATAACGGGGAGGGGGCAGACCATATGCGCCTGTCCTTCTGCTATCCCACCCCCGATCGGATCCGCGAAGGAATACGCAGACTATCCACGGTCATCGAGAATGAACTCGCCACCGTCCGGCTGTTCGAGCCTGACAGCGGCAAGGAAAGGGGCTGAATCATGGCGGCCAAGCACAGCAAGACACCTAGGCAGCAGACCAGGGGCAAAACCGCGGCAGCCAGCAAGGCCAAGGCAACCGCGAGCGCGACAACGACCACGGTCGCAAGCCCGACCAGCACTGCGGCCACCACTTCAGCCACAGCTGCTGGCGAAGTGGCCAAAAAAGCCAGGCGGACCTCACATCGCTCCATCCGTGAGGCTACGCCAGTCACCATGGACGATGTCACCTCCCTGGCCAGCAAGGCCACCAAGCGTGCTGATAAGTCGATCCTGGTGATCTGCGGGGGCCTCAGCCATGAGCGTGATGTCTCCATCAGCTCGGGACATCGGGTCCAGGGATTCCTGGAGGAGGCCGGGTGGACAGTCCACGTCCACGACATGGATGGCTCGCTTCTGCCGTACCTGACCGACGAGTCGACCCGCCCCGATCTGGTTTGGCCTCTGCTGCACGGCGCCAACGGCGAAGACGGCTCCATCCGTGATGTCTTGGAGATGGCGGGACTGCCTTACATCGGATCCCGGGCCAAGGCCTCACGGACCGCTTGGAGCAAGCCCATCGCCAAGAACGTTGTCCGTATGGCCGGATTGCACACTCCGCATTCCGTGACGCTGCCCGAATCCATGTTCCGCGAGCTGGGTGTCGAACCCGTTATCGATATGCTTCTCGGCTCGCTGGGGCTCCCGCTCTTCATCAAGCCCACCATGGGCGGCTCAGCCATGGGGTGCACCATGGTGACTGAACAGAGCCAACTCACTCAGGCGCTGATCAACTGCTTTGCCTATGGTGATGTAGCGCTGATCGAGCAGGCTGTCACGGGCACCGAGGTCTCTGTGTCCATTCTCGAGTTTGACGGACACCCCCTGGTGCTGCCTCCGCTTGAAATCTGGACTCCCTCAGGCACCTACGATTTCGAAGCTCGTTCCACACCCGGCCCGACAGAGTTCTATGTTCCAGCCCGACTGGATGCCAAGACCACACAGGCTGTGAGCGATGCCGCGCTGACCGCCCACCGGGCTTTGGGGCTCCGCGACATCTCACGCACCGACTTCATCGTTGATGCCCAAGGACAGCCACAATTCCTGGAGTCCAACGTAGCGCCCGGCATGACGGACACCTCGCTTCTGCCACAATCAGCCTTGGCTGCCGGCTACAATCTACCAGAGCTATACACTGCATTGGTTCAATCAGTTTTGAATCAAAAACGGACCAACTGAAGCTTCAAGGCCCGTCTGGTTCTGCCTGTCATTCGGTTTTCATAAGCAAGATCCGCCCGATGTATGGTGTGCAATTTGCGCGATATACATCGTGCGGACCTGCAATAGCCCTAGCCTGCAAATACAGGCAGAGCATATAATACGCATGGCGGGTACTCTACACACAGTACGGATAAACAGTTTGGCACAGTAAGGTTTAACAGTTCGTATTCATTAAACCCGATGCTCTATTCTGCGTTTATTATTCTTAATTCTCATCATCATTCTTCTCCGGCAATCAAATGCCAGTTGTTCACCATCCACCACCCCTCGTCGGTTATTTCCTTCCTCCCTCCATGCGTCAAGCTCGACTCTTCGTTTCCCCTTTATGCTCCGTTTCCACTTACTCCCCTCCTTCACTACCTTCCTTTACTAACTCGCTTCTCCTTTACTACCCCACCTCATCTTTACTTCTCAGCCAAAGCCATGATTGATCCAAAGGGATGTTCAGTGTCGGTTTTTGTATTGTTGACAAGGCTAACGTGCAGAAGCAACGCAGGCGAATAAATTACCAATACCGGAATGGCTGGTCGCTCTCCAGGACTCAACTCACAATAGACAGCTGTATCGCTTCATACCCTTGCATGCAATCGTGGCCGGCATCAAATGTTTCACGTGAAACATCCCGGAAATAACAACTTACTTCATCAACTCCAGCGTAGGTCCCACTGATACAGCGCCTGTGATTGACAGCGATTCCCGCTCGTCAACAGTGCGAGTCGAATAAAGATATGGGACGGATGAAAATGAACACAACCTTCATGGAATCGCAACCACCATGAGTTCTGCGTCATTCAGCACAGGATGTTTTACCTTGTTATCGGTCAAGCGGACGTGACTACACATATCGATATATAGGCATCGCCGCTTTAGTGTCTTCAAGAATCGAAGCCTCTTTACTTGCCACCAAGACTTCGAATGAGAGCTGAGTCCGCATCAGTAAATTGCTATTCTGTCACCAGTATTGATGCACCAATTCATTCGTCGAATCGCTCATCCTCATCGTTGAGAGTGCGATCTTCATATCAGCATTAATCCATCGGGTCATATTGCTTACGCGGTTTGCTCCTACGCGCCCGCTGCAAAGCCTATCAATAAAAGTCCATAGATCAAGACAATCAATCCCCTGCAAATCAGAGGGTACATATACACATATCCAGGCGCATCCATGTTTGTCGAAAGACCGTACTTTCGCAAGATCGAACTATCTGTTGAAACTGTGCCCCACCGTGTTTGAACCGTCTATGTTACTGCCTGGCTAGATATATCTTACTTGTCCCTGCTGCTTCCCTCGCCCTTGTCCGATGCGTGCGAAGAATTTTCACCAGGTCCGTCCTGAGCTGAGGGTACATACTGGTCGGCAGTCCTAGCAGTCACATCTCCATCAGGATCAAAGCTTTTGTCTGTTATCGGAGAATCAGCATCCAAGTCGTCGTCATTCTCATCGGGACTCGGAGGATTCCAAAAACGCCAGCTATACCAGCTGTCATCCTCACTCTTGTCCTCTATTTGGTGGCTAGGGTGCTCCCGCAGCAACCGATTAACTCGGAGCATAAACCAAATCAGCACCAGAATCGTCCCAATATTGGTTACAATGGCTACTATTACGGTTTTCTCCATGGTTCAAGGATAGCCTGCTTCTGTCAGAACCCAGCTGACTGTGAGATACAAGCGCCCTTTTCGCCCACCGCGTGTGACCCAGTCATCCTAAATGGATACAGTAGCGTTATGAAGCAAACTGTTCATGATGCCATTGTTATAGGGTCCGGACCCGCTGGATACACCGCCGCCATTTATCTTGGCAGAGCTGGATATGCTCCACTCGTTATTGCTGGAGCTCTAACGCCCGGCGGTCAGCTTATGAACACGACGGAAGTTGAAAACTTCCCAGGATTCCCTAAAGCAGTGCTCGGTCCCGATTTGATGGATCAGATGCGCGACCAGGCCGAACATTTTGGTGCTCAGATCGAATACGATGATGTCGTCTCAGTCGACTTGCACGGAGACATCAAGCGGATCACCACCGATGGCGGCCAAGAATACCAAGCTCGATCCGTCGTCATCACCACTGGTTCGCAGTATCGTAAATTGGACATTCCTGGCGAGCGCGAGTTCTCAGGACGAGGGGTATCCTACTGCGCCACATGCGACGGCTTCTTCTTCAAAAACAAGCCGATCGTAGTTGTTGGCGGCGGTGACTCTGCTATGGGTGACGCGGACTTCCTGACCCGTTTCGGCTCTTCTGTCACACTGATCCATCGCCGCCAAGGCTTCCGCGCTTCAAAAATCATGGTGGACCGTGCCAAGGCCAATGACAAGATCAACTTCCTTCTTGATTCGGTCGTCACACGGATCAACGGCGACGATAGTGGCGTTACCTCCTTGGACGTACGCAATACAGCCACAGGCCAGCAATCCACCATTCCAGTTAACGGAGTCTTCGTCGCCATTGGATTCACCCCTCAGACTGCTTTCCTTAATGGCCAAGTTGACCTGGATCAGGACGGCTATATCCTGGTCGAGGGTGGGTCAACGAAGACTTCTGTACCTGGAGTCTTTGCCGCTGGTGATGTCACCGACAAGATTTATCGTCAGGCCATTTCCGCTGCTGGCATGGGTTGCCGTGCTGCACTCGATGCTCAGGAATATCTTACGAGTTTGGATAACCGATAAGGCTTGATACGCCTTCACAAACAAGAATTTACGTGCCTGGAAGTTTGTAAATGCCAGGCACTTTGTTTATTGATTACGCACAGCTGCCTATCAAGTTTCCTTTAGTTATTCATTGACCGCAACCAGACCCTCTACCCAACAGGAAAACGACAAATCCTAAAGCTGCTCCAATCGTTCCCCGCTGACATATAAGACCCTCTCCGCCGAGACAGCACCCCACGACCAGCCCTCCCCCATCGACACATCGCAAACCCTACAAACCTCGCCTGTCGAGGTTTGCTAACTCCCTTTTGGGCCAGAGCTATCCTCCCTCAAAAGTCGTATACAAGCCATAAGGACTTTTATGGCTATCTGACACATACCTAAGCAACTATCCGATAATTCCCAACCAGCCAATTAGTCAACCAGTCAACGCCTCACTGCATATCTTTTTCTTGAACATACCCATCCGTTTATCGACAGCTATGCATTTGAGATACCGAGGATTGGAGATAACAATCCACTCAGGAGTAGTTACCTGCCAAAATGACCAGGCTTGTTCGTCAGCAGGTTGTCACAGTCTACAGTTTGCCAGCAATATGTGTATTGCACACTATCTTTCAGTACAAACACAGAGTTCTTTGAGTAGCACATGCTGATAACTGCCGAATCATTCCGACACTAAGACAAATAAGAGAAAGACAGCGATTGCTTATCAGCTCAGACAAAACCAGACTAAGCTACGAAGCAATCGCTTGCATGAGCGGCGGGGTTTGGATGAGTAACCCCCGCAGTCGCTTTTTAAGAATCGTATCAAACTACGGGATCAGATCCAGCCTTTATCGCCCGAATGACCGTCATTGCTTGCGGTTTGATTCTTCTCCAAGAGAATGGCGACGATGCGGTCCATGTCTTCAGGTGAAGAAAATACGATTTCTATCTTCCCGTGCTTTTTCGTGCCCTTAATAGCCACCTTGGTATCAAAGTGACTTTCCAAATCCTGGCGCACAGGACTATCCGCCCAGGCATTTACTCTAGGCTTTTTTGCTTTCTTCTTCGCCGACCCTGTCTGCAACGCGACAAGTTCTTCGGTAGATCTTACCGACAAACCTTCAGCAATGATCTTGTCTGCCAGGGCAGCCATTGACTTTTCATCCGGCAAAGTTAGCAGGGCACGGGCATGTCCGGCTGACAGCACGCCTGAGCTAACCTTTTTCTGCACACTCGGGGGCAACTTCAACAATCGAAGTGTGTTGGTGATCTGTGGTCTTGACTTAGAGATTGACTTGGACAAACCGTCCTGAGTCAAGCCAAACTCATCAATCATCTGCTGATAAGCGGCTGCTTCTTCCAAGGGATTAAGAGCCACTCTATGAAGATTCTCGAGCAAGGCATCGCGCAGCATGGTGTCATCGCTCGTAGTTTTCACAATTGCAGGTATGGTATCCAGACCAGCCAATCGGGTAGCTCGCCAACGACGCTCACCCATTATGATTTCATAATGAGTTGTTTGCCGCAGATTCGCCTCTTTCTGATTTGGAAGCTGACTCGATCGTTCCTCACCGGTCTCAGCATCAATTGCTTTGGATTTACTTCTCCCATCGCCAACCGAGGTGGTCTTATCCTCGATTGTCCGTGGGCCGTCAGCAAGAGTCGACCTACGCACTACTATAGGCTGCAATACACCGACTTCCTTGATGGAGCGGGATAGCTCCAACAGCTCGTCTTCATCGAAGATATGCCGTGGTTGCTGGGCGTTAGGCCTGATATCATCCACACGCACTTCGGCCAAGTACCCACCCTGGACAGGTTTCAACAGCTCTTGGCTGTTGCCCTCCGTCTTATTCGGCTCGCTATCATTGCGAACAGCACCTGCACGGTTGGTGCTTTGCCGAGTCTCGTTTGCCTGACGGTCGACACTCTCGCCCGATTCCATCATGGACGATGTTTCACGTGAAACATTTGTCGTCGTAGGTCCAAAGAACAGATCACTTGGGTGTTCCAGGCTGCTGATGGACGGGACAGACCGACGCTTGGTAGTCCTCTTCAAAGTGGATGTTTCACGTGAAACATCCTCGCCGAGAGACTCAGAAATGCTGACACGTCTTTGTCCCGTCTTGGAACGTTTGCGACCGCTCTTGGAAGAAGTTGCCGTTGCAGCAAGTTGAGAACTTGCACGACCTGAATGCATTGTCTTGCGTTCTCTTTTGGCTCCTTCTTTTTCTGAGGCATCCGTCAGTGGGCCCTGTTGTCCGGCCGATTGCTTAGACAAGCCTTGAAGGGTAGGCTGCTCGTTACCTGAATTCGGTACTTTGTCATCTTGTTGTCGACTTTTTTCAACATTGGTTTCGTCATCTTCACCTGGCAGGGCGGGGAATAGAGCCCCCAAGCCCTTGCCCAACCGTGAACGGCTTGTCATGTCCTCACTCCCCCTGTCTTCTATTGGCTATGTGTTCTAGCACTTGCTCGGACCTCTGGGCGATTTCTAACGCTGCCTCTTCATATGCGATAGCACCTGCTCCCTTAGGGTCGTAGGTGACAACGCTTTGTCGGAAGCTGGGAGCTTCAGAGATTTTGACTGAACGCGGGATGGTCGTATTAAGCACTATCTCTGGATAATGTTCCTTGACCTGATCAAACACTTCTTTGCTGAGCAGTGTCCGTCTGTCATACATAGTCAACAACATGGTCGAGATTACGAGATAAGGATTATAGCTCTGCTGAACAAGCCCTATGGTATGCAGCAACTGTTGCAGTCCTTCGAGAGCATAGTATTCAGCTTGCACTGGAATCAATACCTCATTGACTGAACACATAGCATTTAGAACCAGCAATCCAAGACTGGGCGGGCAATCAACAAGAACATAGTCATAATGCTGATGGCAAACTTTGAGATAGTCGGCAACTGCTTTTTTCATGAGTTGATTGCGGTTGGGCATATCCGCAACTTCGAGCTCAGCACCACTTAAATCAATCGAAGATGGGACGACCTCAAGGTTGGGGAATTCAGGGGAAACCACCTTAACGTCGTCGATACCAAGACGACCCTCAAGCACATCATATGTTGACGGCGTCCCGGATTCGTGAGCCACACCCAGTGCAGTGGATGCGTTGCCTTGGGGATCCATATCGATGACCAACACACGTTGATCAAATTCAGCAAACGAACATGCCAAATTAACGGTGGTCGTGGTTTTCCCTACCCCGCCTTTTTGGTTTGCAATGGCAATGAAGCGAGTTTTTGCAGGGTGAGGGAACTCAGCCTTACGCAAGGCCTGATATCGCGCAGATAGATCTGCCATCTCCGCACCGGACACCGAACCGGTCCCGTCAGCGAATATTCGATTCAGAATATCCGTTGCCGTTTCCATACCTGATGTGTTCGGCGTGGGTTGCTCACCGACTTCCGGGGTATTTCTCGAAACGGGTTTCACCTTCTTCGATGCGGTCACGAACCTTCCTCCTTTTGGTAACCATTCAATTTTCCCGTCCTCGTTGGACATGTCAGAGCGGCCGCAAGTTATACACCGTCCTTGTTCATAACTGTGGATAAGTGTGGATAGCTTCATCAACACCTATGGAATGGACCCTTCCCTTAGATTATTCGTTTTGCCTTGCAATTATTGACAATTCTGCCACCTCACAACTCCTGCCATGGTTCACAGACAATAATGTGGATAATTCAACCACCGGGTCTCAATTGTGCATAACTTAAGTGTAGCGAATCGATAAATTGCTTACGTCGTCAATTTAAGCATCAACATTCATGGTTATAATCAATGAACAATCCGCATATTGGATGGACGCTATAAATACTGCAGCATCCCCAGATTGAACTTTGGGCGACAAGCCCAATACTAAAACAACAGAATATTGTTTCACGTGAAACATCTAGGCTTCCCCAGAAATATAGTTGCTCCGCTGATTATCAGTTCTACACAGTCCAGCGACATTGCTTTGTCTGTTTTATTTTCACATCTTTTCATCCAAGAGCATTAACTACTTATGGTTTTAGTGAACACCACTAAACCTGTTATTCCTAGCGTGGATTTTCATATCGCCATGTAATGGGCGGACATTTACCGATCAATGTTTCATTTGAGTTTGTGCGATTATGGTTAAAGCATCACTATCAAAGAAAGGGCCATGAACTACTTTTCTTATTAATACTTAAAATAGCATTGCGATATTCTTTCCCCTATGCTCCAATAACCTTGATCTAGATTCTTGCTATTTGAAGTGATTGTTTCATGTGAAACATTCCAACCGATCTCTATCTAGAAACCATCGACAAGCAGTGGCACTCACTGTATGAAATTCTGTGCGTTGATGCTACAAAATCTAATAGGTTTGAACGGCGCTTCTCAAAAATAGAATCATACGCAAATTCCTACCTTCAACGGTCCACTGAGCCATTTGGATCGACCAAGCCAGTAATCAATGGGGTACTGTTTACCTGAAACGGATCAAAGCCAATATTTGTTTGGTGATGTTTCACGTGAAACATCACCAAATGAACTAATCTGATACCGGTGAATAGGATTCGTAATGCTCAATTCAGTTGTCCCGGTACTCCGACATCTCAGGAATATTACATGCCGAGGACTGATTCGAAGACTTCTCTGTGCTAATTAATCAATGGTTCATATGATTTCCGCACATACGCTAGAACTGCATGACTCTATGAATGTTAATGAGGAAGCACAAAGATCAACACACTGGTCAAGAAGCAATGGCTCCCCTGATGTGAAGGAAACATCTATATAGGGACAGTAAGACGAGCATAGCAACAAAAGTCTAATAATTGAAACAAGTCAATTGATGGATCACTAAACAGCTAAAGGACGACGTCTCCAGAGAATTTAAATACAACGTCAGAATGATAGCGGTACGTCCAAGTCCGAGATAAAACATCATACTACTTGAGCAATATTGTATGGAATACTAGATCGGGATGGAATGATACTGACAGGCTAAAGCCAAAGAGTCGCAGCCCGATTCGGAATAACCAAGAGATAGAACATCTATATTTCAAATAATATAGCAATGATAAATCGCGTGGACTGTGGTTTGTGATGCTGAGGTCAATCTATAACATCAAAAAACCTAGTAAGTTTCAGACTGAAAGGACATCCGTGGCAGACAGTAAAGATGACCCGCCTATTTACATTCCCTTATAATCCATCAATCCATCCATCTTGATTAAGCATCAGTCAAGCTGATGCGCGGAAAAGACCGACTAAATCTGATCTGACATAATCAGTCAATCTCCGATCAATGACTCTATATGGTTTTATCTTGAATTGAGATAATGTTTTATCTTGTATAGTCGATTCTTACGTGCCATCAGGCCGAGTTTCTGACACCGCAGTCATTCATTAATGCATATCGGTGTCGTGCTTTAGCGTTTGTCCACAAGAACCACGTGAGTATCCTCAAGACCGGGAGCAACTGGAGCTTTGCAAACTCGTGGATTCTCTCCATGAAATTTTTTTATCTCTTTGGCAGCCTTATCAAGCTCCGCCTGAGCCGAACGACCCTTAAGAGCGATAAGCTGACCTCCCGATCTCAAAAGAGGTAGAGTCCATCCTGAGAGCTTAGTCATGGGGGCTACAGCTCGGCACGTCACGACATCAAAACTCTGTCGAACCGAAGGATTGAAGTCGACGTTTACTGGACCTTCTCTACCAGTTACCGTCGAGGAGTCATGACTGTTTACAACTGCATCTTGTTGGCTGTCACCATTTCTTGCCGCAGCAAAAGCTGAGGAACCACTGCCGGAAACGGAAACAGATTGTTCTGCATTTCGCTTGCGATCGTGATGCCGGCCATGCAAATCTTTTTTGTTATGCCGCGTTGACGCATGGGATGATTTCCGGACCAGATCCTCTGCACGTTTTCGAAGCACAACCGCATTAGTCAAGTGCAATTCATCAACGACTTCCTGCAACCAAATCACACGCCGCTCCATTGGCTCGACAAGAACAACATTGCACTGCGGCAGGCAAGCTGCCAGTACAATACCGGGGAAGCCCCCACCGGAACCAATATCCGCCACCGTTGCTGTCTGACTGTCAGTGGTTAATCGCTCTCGCACGAAAGGTACAACAGCCGCTGAATTGAGAATGTGTCGCTCCCAAATAATGTCTTCATCGCGAGGACCAATGATGCCCCTCTCTACACCCTCGCGCAAGAGTTTGTCATGAAAACGCTGCATGGGCAACAGAGCATCGCCGAGCACCTGCCTCAAGAGGGGACTATCGTTCAGCTCTTCATCCACAACAGCCATTTCAACTCCTTACATTCACCTTCGGCGCCCAGTCTGGTCACAGCTACAGACTGCGACATTGTCATACTGTCTCGTATCCGCGGGACTTAACACTGTCAGAATCGAAAACCTTCGAATCCCTAAGACTGCCACCAACATATGGTCTTCAACCGCAAAAGAGCGTCGAGAGCCATTTATCAGTATCCTATCGGAAACAGCATAGGTACAGTCTCCGATAGAGGATCAACAACCATGGGCATTTCTGATTAGACATCATGGCGAACTAACCGCCATCATGAACAAGACGACTCGACACAGCTGGCAGCTGTCACAATACACCCGCCAAATGGCACAGCCTTGGGAGTACGACCGCATCAAACCGTAAACGCTCTAAAAGGCCGACATCATAAGTATTCCATCGGCGCACAGCCCTGCGCGGCTCTACAGTCACTCCCTATCGGCATCCGCAGGATCGTCATCAGCCGCGTAGTCGGCCGCATCATCGACCTGATCGGTTTCATCCGCCTCCAGCGGGGCATCATACCCGACTGGCTCACCCTCAACATCGTCAGGCAGGTCCTCGTCTTCGCTCTTGGCCCTCAGGTAGACGGTGACATAACGGTGGGGTTCCTCGCCATGGGAGCGTGACTTCAGCCCCTCCTCGCGAACCATGTCATGGACGATCTTGCGCTCGAAGGAGTTCATAGGCTTCATATTGACTGGTTCGCCAGTCTCACGGACCTCGTCAATCACGTCCAGGGCCTGCTCGCGAAGATGTTCACGCTTGCGCCGCAGGAAGCCGTCCACATCCACGATCAGATGGGAGCGCTCCCCTATCTTCTGTTGCACGGCCAGCCGTGTCAACTGTTGAAGAGCGTCGACTACCTCGCCATCCTTGCCGATCAGATGCTTGATATCCGTGTCGTCGTCAGCCACAATCTGCACGGTTGGACGGTGGTTGCGTACCCCCATCTCGATATCACCCTCGTAATCGACGATGTCCAGCAACCCCTCCAGATAGTCGGCGGCGACATCCGCCTCCTCATTGAGTTGCTCGATGGTCTTTCCCTGGTCCAGAGACTGAGACATCTATGCTCTCCTTACACGCGTTTACATCCGATTCATAACCTCAGGTCCACTGGATTCCTGGTCTGATTCCTGGTCACCAATCGAGTGTCCAGTATTGAGGATACACGGACGTGATGATTGCAGACTACTCCAGTATCCACCCGACCGAAAGCTGGGTCACCACGCCGGTCACCACTGTCAGCAGCCGCCTCAACGGCCGCGACGTTTGCGGTGGGGCTGAGAACGCTGGTGGGAGACGTTCTTGTTGTTGCGGGCTTCCTCCTCCAACCGCTTGGCCTCCATCAGCTGCTCCTCCTCCAAAGAGGGCAGCCCCTGGCGCTTGCGACGAGCGTTCTCATGTCGGTGATCACGCTCCTCCTTGCTCTCTGCAGCCGGCGAGCCGGGAGTGGGCATATGGCGAACCTGGAAGAGGGTTCGGCCCAGGTTCCAAAGGTTGTTGGTCAACCAGTAAATCAGCACGGCGAAGGGGAAGTAGATACCCGAGAAGATGTACATGACCGGAAAGATGAAGGCCATCATCTGCTGCATCTTGTACTGCTGTCCCTGCATGGCCGACCGGGGCATGTTCCGCCGGACGTTGTGGAACTGCGAGTAGAACATGGCCAGGCACATGAGCACGATGAAGACCACAATGACTATGCGGCCGGCACCCTGGGCGGACATGAAGTTGTCAGAAATCCTCAGACCGAAGAAGGTGGTCTCCTCGAATTCTCGTGCCACCTGTCGATTGAATGCTCCCAGGGGTGCCCGCTTGCCCCGGGCAATGAAGGGCACAGCCGAAAGCACGTAGAACATGGTCATGAAGACCGGGCCCTGGACCAGCGCGGGCAGACAGGACCCCATGGGGTTGGCATGGTTGTCCTGATAGACCTTCATGGTCTCACGGCTCATGGCCTCTCGGCTGGCCGGATCCTTTTTGTTGCGATACTTGTTCTGGATCTTCATCAACTTCGGCTGCAGGGCCTGCATCTTTTGCATGGATCGCAGCTGCTTGATGAAAAGCGGCAGCACGCACAGGTTGACGACCAGCACCAGCATCACTACCGAAAGCGCCCAAGCCACGCCGGGACCCTTATGGAACCCGATCAGAGTCAGGAACTTGTGGCAGTAGGTCATGATGTAGGTCATGAGCCACTCGATGGGGTACAGAATCTTGTAGAAGAAGCCGTATATGCCCGTATCGAAAGTAAAAGTGTCGTTGTTCTGGAACATTGTCAGGCCGTCTCCTTGTCTGGGGCCATGGGGGTCAGCCGGGCCTCCTCATGGGCCTTGGACCACGAGAACCGATAGAAGATGGAAAATCTTTGGGGCACGTCATCGATCCCGCCATTGTTGAAGGGCGTGCAACGCAAGAGCCGCAGAACGGCCAGGATGGTTCCACGCAAGGCCCCGAACCTCCTCAGAGCGGTCAAAGCATACTGGGAACAGGTCGGGTAGTAACGGCATCTCGGCGGCGAAAGGGGCGAGATGTGGCGCTGATACCAGCGGACTGCACCCTGCAGAGCCCGGGAGGCCAGGCCGCTCATGCCCTGCATCCTTCCCGGACTTCCGGCAGTTGAACCGGTTGACGCTTGGATCCCGCGGCGAGCTGCAACTCCGACTGTCCCTGTACATCGAGACCGTTGGCGGTCTTTCCGCTCTTGCGCATGAGGTCGCGGAAGAGCCTGTCCACTTGCTCTTCCAGCTGTTTGTAGGTGGCATTGGCGGCGCTGGGTTTGGCGCGCATGACCAGATCACAGGAGGATGGCAGCAGGTCCTCCTTGGATCCGGCAAGTTGCCTGAATCTGCGCTTGACCTTGTTCCTGGTCACAGCCTTACCCACATTTTTGGATACAGCGAGCCCCATGCGGCGTCTGCCTGCAGGCAGGATGTCATGCCGCCCTTCACGCACAGCCGATGTCACCGGCAGCGGGGTCGCCGTCCGGTCAGATCCGGGTATCAAGTAATGTATGACCAGATCCCTGCTGCTGACCCGATGGCGTCGCCTGAGCACCGCCGTGAACTCCCGGTGGCTCCTCAGCCGCTCCACCTTCTGAAAAGGGATTGGGATCCGATTCAGGCGGAGAGGGTCCGACGGCCCTTGGCCCGGCGGCGGTTGATCAGGGCGCGACCGGAGCGGGTGCGCATGCGAGCGCGGAATCCGTGCTTCATGTGACGACGGCGATTGTTGGGCTGGAATGTCCTCTTCATAATTCGTTGCTCCCGTGTGTAGACATACTCGAGTACGGCTCGTTATGAGTCAAGCTATATCACGGTACACATGAGCCGGGACGGAGTCAAACGAGCCCCCGCCATCCAGCTGGCGAGAACCGCTCCATACCCTGTGCAAACCCTGTCATAGAGGGAGAAAGAGCATCTTCACTTATCCACAAATTACATCACTGTTATTCACATTCGGCGCAGATACAACACGCTATCCTGTGGATAACCGCGCAAAGTCGGTGTAACAATGGGCTACTGTCTACTTTGAGAGAAGCAGGAAGACCGGGAAATCCGTCGTCGAGAAGAGAGGAGCACACTGATGGCGCAGGATCCGCTGGATGCCGCTGCCCAGGCCAAGAGAATCTGGGATTCGGTCCTGCAGGTGCTCCGCTACAGCAGCTCACTGACCTCCAGGGACAAGGGCTGGCTTGAGGACATCACCCCAGAGGCGGTCTTCGGCACCACCATCGTTCTGCGGGTCTCCTCCAAGGCCACCCAGGAGGCTGTGCAGGGACCGCTCAGCCAGCCGCTCCTCAATGCACTGCAGCTGGTCACCAACCAGGAAATGTTCCCGGCCATCAAAATCGTCTATCCGGAGCAGATGGCCAAGCAGAAGGCTGCCGATCAGCCGAACGAACAACACGCATCAGCCATGGCTGGTTCCGCCCCGGGCAGCGGCGAGTTCCGTCAGGTTCCCAGTCCAGCTCAGAATCCCTATGGCGACTATCAGCGTCAGGCCGGTGCCGACCGATCATCAAGCTCGGAGGTCCGCTCGGGCTGGCGGACCGAGAATGCTGGAACCTCCAAGTCCCCGATTGTTTCCGTCAATGACTTCCACGAGGGTACCTATGTGCCCATGACCCTGGATATGCAGGCCGAACTGTCCGAGCCCTCCCCCACTATGAGACCAACGGCAGGCGCTGATGCCGACCAGCCGAGTGAGACAGAGAGGACCGCATCCCGGCCCGCCTTCACCGTGCCCCGCTTCCCCATGAGCCAGAACCGGGTGGAGCGCGATCCACAGACCCACCTGAACAAAAACGCCACCTTCGACACCTTCGTCCCGGGCGACTCCAACCGCTTTGCGCGGACCGTGGCCCTGGCCGTGGCCGAAGGATCAGGTCAGGACTTCAACCCCTTGTGCATCTACGGCAGCTCGGGCCTGGGCAAGACCCATCTGCTCAACGCCATCGGCAACTATGCTCTGGTCAAGGACCCCTCGCTCAAGGTCCGATACGTCAACTCGGAGGAATTCACCAACGAATTCATCGACGCCCTGCAGAACTCCACCCAAGGATCGGGCCAAATCGCGGAATTCAACCGCCGCTACCGGCAGGTGGATGTGCTCCTTATCGATGACATCCAATTTCTTGGGGGCAAGGAAGCCACCCTGGACCAGTTCTTCCACACCTTTAATGCCCTCCATGACGCCAATAAGCGCATCGTCATCGCCTCGGATGTGGCTCCCAAGAATCTGAAAGGCTTCGAATCACGACTGATCTCGCGCTTCGACTCGGGTCTGACCGTAGACGTCAAGCCGCCAGACCGGGAGACTCGGGTGGCCATCCTCAGAATGATGGCTTCCATGAACGGGGTCAGCATCCCCAACGAGGTTCTGGATCTGATCGCGGAACGCTTCACTGAGAACATCCGAGAGCTTGAGGGTGCCCTGACCCGTGTAACCGCCGTGGCCAGCCTCAATAATCAGCCTGTCACCACGGCCCTGGCCGAACAGACGCTGCAGGATTTCTTCTCTACGGATGTGGAGATCAAGCCCACTGACATCATCTCCCAGGTGGCCAAGTACTTCCATCTGACCTTCGATGATATCGTCGGCCGCACCCGCACCAAGAACATCGCCCTGGCCCGGCAGATCGCCATGTATCTGGCCCGGGAAATGACCAGCATGTCCTTGGTAGATATCGGCGAGGTCTTCGGCGGCCGCGATCACACCACAGTCATGCATGCCTATACGCGCATATCCAACGAGATGCAGGAAAAGCGGGAGATTTACAACTACGTCATGGAGCTGACGGTCCGGCTCAAGCAACCTCAGAACTGATACGACACGCAGATACCTGTGTGGATTAACAGAAAAAGATATCCACCTACTTATCCCCGGATGTGGGCAAACCCTGGGAATAACCCACCGATTTTTCGGGGACAAGTGGTGAATTTGTAGCGAATAACCACCAGACATTTGTGGACAACTAGCCGAGAATCCGCGCTTGTGGATAACTTGACCTTTTATTCACATCAATCTCACCACTTATCCACATCACACGGGTAATGCCCATCCACCTCGTTGCAAGGATTCGAGAACTTATCCACAGCATCCACCGAGCTTATTACGATGACTCTATGTATATTTATGCAATAATGATCTTCACACTCAAGCACATCCATTCACTCCAACCACATCACCCGGCCTATTCGATAGAATGAGTCCAGTTCATTCGTCGACAAGAAGGCTCCCATGAAAGTAGAAGTGAATTCATCCGCACTCTCGGATGCAGTGGCCTGGACCACGCGCATCATCCCCTCCCGACCGGCTTCACCGATTCTGGCGGGCATCAAGATGGAAGCCTCCGACGGAACTTTGAAGCTTTCTGCTTTCGATTACGAGGTTTCGGCAAGAAACCACATCGAGGCAGGGATCGATGAATCCGGAACGACATTGGTGCTGGGCAAACTGCTGGCGGATATCACCAAATCCCTGCCATCGGAGAAGACCTACCTGTCAACCGAGGGATCCAAGATGACCATAACCTCGGGCAAATCGACTTTTTCCCTGCAGCTGATGCCTGACAGTGAATATCCCGACCTCCCTGCCGTTCCCGAGCCCATGGGCCAGGTGGATGCTGAGACCTTTATCCAGTCCATCTCCCAGTCCATCGTCGCTGTTTCCAGGGAAGAGAGCCGTCCGGTCCTGACCAGCGTCAAGACCGAGATCACCGGGGACAAGGTGGTCATGACCGCCACCGACCGTTTCAGATTGTCCCGTTCGAGCTTCACCTGGACTCCTCGCGACGCCGACTTTTCCACCTCCATGCTGATCCGCGGCTCTCTGTTACGGGACATCGCCCGTTCCCTTGACGAGCACCAGAATGTGACCATGGATTACGAGGCCGACAACCCCACCATCATGGGCGTGGAAAACGCTGGCAAGATATCCACCACCCAGCTGATTGACGGGGAATTCCCGGCCGTGGATCGTCTCTTTTCGGACGAATACCCCATCCAGGCGGTCATCGCCCGGCAGGATCTGATTGATGCCATCAAGCGTGTGGCCCTGGTAGCCGAGCGCAACGCCCCCATCCGTATGGTCTTCTCCGGCAACGAGGTGACCCTGAGTGCAGGCACGGCCGACGAGGCACAGGCCCATGAGGTTCTGCAGGCGGATCTGGACGGTGAGGACATCACAGTGGCCTTCAACCCCAGCTATCTGATCGACGGGTTGGGCGCCATCGCTGAGCCCTTTGTCCGCATCAAGATGACCTCGGCAGTCAAGGCTGTGGAGTTCAACGGTCAGCAGGAGCAGGATTCCGAGGAGTCCATGGACTACCGTTACCTGCTGGTACCCATGCGTTTCAACAACTGACGCCGGGCAGGTTCGAGGAACAATCGCCGTGCACATCTCCCGTCTGGTTCTGGATCACTTCCGTTCCTGGGAGCACTGTGTCCTCGATCTGGAGCCCGGGGTGACCATTCTGGAGGGGCGCAATGGCCTGGGCAAGACCAACCTGGTCGAGGCCATCGAGGTCCTGTCCACCGGCGGTAGCCATAGGACTTCATCTTCCCTGCCACTGGTGGAGCGCGGGCAGTCCAAGGCCACCATCAGGGCCAGGCTGGAGCAGGATGGGGCCGCCACTGACTATGAGTTGACTATTGCCGCCAAGGGAGCCAATCGGGGAAGAATCAACGGTGGGCCTTCCCTCTATCAGCGTGACCTGGTGGGCCGGGTGCCCTGCGTGACCTTCAGCCCCGAAGATCAGCTGATGGTCTCCGGGGAGCCGGCAGCCAGGCGGACCGTGCTGGACCAGGCTGGCAGCCAGCTCGATGCTGACTACTTCCAGGTTCGGCAGGATTTTCGCCATGTGGCCAGACAGCGTGCCGCCCTGCTCAAGCAGCTCTCCCAGGCGGGCCATGACCTCTCCGGTGACGGGCGTGACGCCGCCCTGTCCGGCCTTGAGGTCTGGACCGGACAGTTCATTCGGACAGGTCTGGATCTGAGCCGACGACGAGCGGCTCTGGTAGAGGCACTGGGCCAGCCCTTCAGTGATTTATATGGTCGGCTGGCAGGTCCTGGTCAGGATGCTCGATTGACCTACCGGCCCTCCCTGGAGGAGATCGGACCTGACAGGCAGACCGGTCCCGAGGTCGCCGAGGCCGTCAGCCGCCACTTTCAGCGGATATACCCGGGAGAAGTGGCCCGGGGCACCAATCTGATCGGTCCCCAGCGTGACGATCTGACCTTCACCCTCAGTGGCATGCCTGCCAGGGAGTTCGCCTCCAATGGTGAGATGTGGACCCTGGCCCTGGCTCTGAGGCTGGCTCTGCTGCAGGTGGTCAAGGATCGTCGCTGCCTGGAGCCCATCGTCATTCTGGATGATGTCTTCGCCCAGTTGGATCGAGGCCGCAGGGATCAGATTCTGGACTTTTCCCGCCAGCAGGACCAGGTGCTGATCACCGTGGCCGCCGACAGCGATATTCCCTCCCTACAGGGAGCCAGGCTGGTGGATGTGTCCGGGCTGAAGCCTGTGCAGCCATCCGATCCGGCCGCCCAGGATCCGGCCATCGCCAGTGCCATGCAGGACCTGCGTCGAACCAGAGGGACGGCCAATGGCGACTCGGGTATGTCGGATGAGGCGGAGGGGAACGACCTGTCATGAAGGCGCCCATGGTTGAGACACTGCACCTGGATCAGCGTCGGCTGCCGGCCCTGGTCTTCGAGGGTTGCACCCGACGGGCCGCCACTCGTCGGCAGCGGGAGGACAATTCCCGCAAGGCCTGGTACGCATTTGGCAAGCCCGGCCGCGACCCAGCCAAACTTGGAGGCGTGGTGACCAGCCTGGCTGCCGGAAACGGGTGGACCAGCCATCTGAAGGTGGCCCGGCTGCGCAACCAGTGGGACAGTGTGGTGGGACCCGGCATCGCCGCCCATTCGAGGGTGGTTTCCTACCGGGATGGCGTGCTGATCATCCAGGCGCAGACCACGGTCTGGGCCACCCAGCTGACCTACCTGGTTCCCCAGCTCAAGGCGACCATTGTCAGGCGGCTGGGCATGCCGGTCAAGCAGATCCGGGTGACCGGCCCCCACAACTACAGCTTCCGCCGTTCACGGTTCGATCCGCCGGGCCGAGGCGTACGCGACACCTACGGGTGAACCCATAATCTGCGAATACCGTTTTGCCAGCTTTCTGTAAGCCTAAAGTCCCCTAGCGCTGGTAATCTATAGGTTATAGGGTCAAACGCTTCCAAGGCCCCTTTATGGACGATTTGGAACCTGGTGACCATGACTCGATCCCCCGCTCGACTACGAACGGAAGCCGCTTTGTCGTCAGTGGCCGACGATGGGGGTGCAGAAAGGACTATCCGTGGCAGAACTCAACACTGACCCGTCCAGGACCCCGCAAGAGGGTCGGGAGCATGAGGAGGACAAGCCTCAGGATGACGGTATGACGGGCCAGGATCAGCTGGACGACGCGCAGCTGGATGACTCGCTTTCCCCAGAGCATTATGACGCCAGCGATCTGAAGGTGCTGGAGGGGCTGGAGGCGGTCCGCGTCCGTCCCGGCATGTACATCGGCTCGACGGGCCCCAGGGGCCTGCATCACCTGGTCTACGAGATCGTCGACAACTCGGTCGACGAGGCCCTGGCCGGGTACGCCGACCATATTGAAGTCACCATCCTGCCCGACAACGGCATCCGCGTGGACGACAACGGCCGCGGCATCCCTGTGGACGAGGTGCCAGGCGAGGGCAAGAGCGGCGTCGAGGTGGTGATGACCAAGCTGCATGCCGGCGGAAAGTTCGGTGGCGGCGGCTACGCGGTCTCGGGCGGCCTGCACGGCGTGGGCATCTCCGTGGTCAACGCCCTGTCCACCCGGATCGATGTCCAGGTGCGTCGACAGGGTTACCACTGGCATCAGAACTTCCGCAACCAGAAGCCCACCGCTCCCCTGTCCATGGACCAGGCCATGGGGCCGGACGAGAGCACCGGCACCTCGGTGACCTTCTGGGCCGATCCCAAAATCTTCGAGACCACGGTCTATGACTTCGAGACCCTGCGCAGCCGCTTCCAGCAGATGGCCTTCCTCAACAAGGGCCTGCGGATCACCCTGACCGACCTGCGTCCCAATGACCAGGCCGGCGACGAGGTGGCGGGCGAGGAGCAGACCCCGGAGCAGAAGGGCCAGTCCGTCAGCTACCAGTATGCCAACGGCATCAAGGACTATGTGGACTACCTGGTCAAGGTTAGGAAGGCCACGCCTGTGGAGGCCGAGGTCATCGACTTCGAGGCCGAGGACTTGAAGCTGGGCATCTCAGCCGAAGTGGCCATGCAGTGGACCACTGCCTACTCGGAGTCGGTGCACACCTTCGCCAACACCATCGCGACCACCGAGGGCGGTACCCATGAAGAGGGGTTCCGAGCGGCCCTGACCAGCATGATCAACCGTTACGCCAGGGACAAGAACATCCTCAAGGACAAGGATGACAATCTCTCTGGCGACGACGTGCGCGAGGGGCTGACCGCCGTGGTCTCCGTCAAGCTGACCAACCCACAGTTTGAGGGCCAGACCAAGACCAAGCTGGGCAACTCCGAGGCCAAGACCTTCGTCCAGCGGGTCATGACCGAGAGGCTGAGCGACTGGTTCGACGCCCACCCAGGCGAGGCCAAAGCCATCATCCAGAAGGCCATGGAGGCCTCCCGGGCCAGGATCGCAGCCAAGAAGGCCCGCGAGAACACCCGTCGCAAGTCAATCTTCGAGACTGCCGGCATGCCCGACAAGCTCAAGGACTGCCAGTCCAGCGACCCCGAGGAGTGCGAGTTGTTCATCGTGGAGGGCGACTCCGCAGGTGGCTCGGCCATCCAGGGGCGCAACCCCATGACCCAGGCCATCCTGCCCCTGCGCGGCAAGATTCTCAACACGGAGCGGGCCAGTCTGGACCGCATGATGAAGTCCGACACCATTGAATCCCTGATCACGGCTGTGGGCGGCGGATACGGCGAGGACTTCAACATCGACAAGGTGCGCTACCACAAGGTCATCATCATGGCCGACGCCGATGTGGATGGCGCCCACATCGCCACCCTGAACCTGACCCTCTTCTTCCGCTACATGCGGCCCATGATCGAGGCCGGCTACGTCTACGTGGCCATGCCGCCGCTCTACCGGCTCAAGTGGACCAAGGGGCCCCACAGCTTCGTCTACACCGATGCCGAGCGCGACAGGGTCCTGGCCGAGGGCAAGGCCTCCGGCCGGCAGCTGCCCAAGGGCGAAGGCATCCAGCGCTACAAGGGTCTGGGCGAGATGAGCTATCAGGAGCTCTGGGAGACCACCATGGACCCGGAACACCGCATCCTCAAGAAGATCCGCATCGATGACGCCGAGCAGGCCGACGAAACCTTCACCATGCTCATGGGCGACGAGGTCGAACCCCGGCGTCTGTTCATCCAGCGCAACGCCCACGACGCCCGTTTCATCGACGCCTGAGACGGACGCCCTCCCCTTTTCACAATTTGAGCTAAGGATCGATTTTGGCAGACGATAACAACAACGACAACAGTCCGGACCAGGACGGCCTCAACCTGCCCGACGGGTCTCGCGAGCCGCTCAGCCCCCAGGAGATGGACAACACCGATTACGGCCTCCTCAAGGGCGAACGGATTCAGCCCATTGACCTCCAGCAGGAGATGCGGGAATCCTACCTGTCCTACGCCCTGTCCGTGATCGTGGAGCGGGCCCTGCCCGATGTCCGCGACGGCATGAAGCCGGTCCACCGCAGGGTCATCTACGCCATGTACGACGGTGGATACCGGCCCGATCGCGGCTACAACAAGTGCTCGCGCGTGGTGGGCGACGTCATGGGCAAGTACCACCCCCACGGCGATTCGGCCATCTACGACACCATCGTGCGTCTGGCCCAGTCCTGGTCCATGCGCTATCCGCTGGTGGACGGCCAGGGCAACTTCGGCTCTCCAGGCGACGACCCGGCGGCCGCCATGAGGTACACCGAGTGCCGCATGGCCCCCCTGGCCATGGAGATGGTGCGAGACATCGACAAGGACACGGTCGACTTCATCCCCAACTACGACGGCAAGACCCAGGAGCCCACGGTTCTGCCCTCCCGCTTCCCCAACCTGCTGGTCAACGGGTCGGCAGGCATCGCCGTGGGCATGGCCACCAACATCCCTCCGCACAACCTGCGTGAGGTGGCCAAGGGCGTGCACTGGGCCCTGGAGCATCCCGAGGCTTCCAAGGAGGAGTTGCTCAACGCCCTGATCGCCATCATCAAGGGGCCCGACTTCCCCACCGGCGCCACCATTCTGGGTCACAAGGGCATCGAGCAGGCCTACCGGACCGGACGCGGGCTGATCACCATGCGGGCAGTGGTTAACACCGAGGAGATCCGTGGGAGGATGTGCCTGGTGGTCACCGAGCTGCCCTACCAGGTCAACCCCGACCGGCTGGCCTCCTCCATCCGCGAGGCCGTGCGCGACGGCAAGATCCAGGGCATCGCCGATATGCGCGACGAGACCTCGGGCCGCACCGGCCAGCGTCTGGTCCTGGTGCTCAAGCGCGATGCCGTGCCCAAGGTGGTCCTCAACAACCTCTACAAGCACACCCAGCTTCAGCAGACCTTCGGGGCCAACATGCTGGCTCTGGTGGACGGGGTCCCCAGGACCCTGAGCCTGGACGCCTTCATCCGCCACTGGGTTGACCACCAGCTGGACGTGGTCGAGCGGCGCACCCGCTATCTGAAGCGTGAGGCCGAGGATCGAGACCACATCCTGCAGGGTTATCTGAAGGCTTTGGACATGATCGACCAGGTCATCGCCCTGATCCGCGCCTCCAAGGATGTGGAGACGGCCCGTACCGGTCTGATGGAGCTGCTGGACGTGGACGAGGTCCAGGCCGATGCCATCCTGGCCATGCAGCTGCGTCGTCTGGCAGCCCTGGAACGGCAGAAGATCCTGGACGAGCACGAGGATCTCATGCGCAAGATCGCCGACTACAACGACATCCTGGCCCATCCCGAGCGCCAGCGCACCATCGTGGGCGACGAGCTGGACGAGATCGTCGACAAGTACGGCGATGAACGTCGTACCCGGATCGTCCCCTACTCGGGCGAGATGAACGTGGAGGACCTGATTGCCGACGAGCAGGTGGTGGTCACCGTCACCCATTCCGGCTTCGTCAAGCGGACCAAGGCCGACGAGTACCGGGCCCAACACCGCGGCGGCAAGGGCATCCGCGGGGCCCGGCTGCGCGAGGACGACGTGGTGGACCACTTCTTCCTGACCAGTACCCACAATTGGCTGCTCTTCTTCACCAACAAGGGCCGGGTGTACCGGCTCAAGGCCTATGAACTGCCTGAGGGTTCCCGCGACTCCAAGGGGCAGCATGTAGCCAACCTGCTCCAGCTGGGCCCGGGCGAGCGGATTGAACAGGTCCTTTCCCTGCACGGCTACGACGATGCCGACTATCTGGTTCTGGCCACCCGAACCGGACGAGTCAAGAAGACCCGCCTGGCTGAGTATGATTCGCCCCGCCAGGGTGGTCTGATCGCCGTGCGGCTGATGGAGCTGGGTACCGTTACCGACGAGGAGGGACAGGAGGTGCCCCAGAGCGACGAGCTGGTGGGTGCCGCCCTCTGCAATGCCGATGACGAGATCATTCTGGTTTCCCGCAAGGGCATGAGTGTGCGCTTCCCGGCCGATGACTCCACCCTGAGGCCCATGGGTCGGCAGACCGCCGGCGTCCAGGGCATGCGGTTCCGCCCCGGTGATGAGTTGCTGAGCATGGACGTGATCGCCAGTGAGTCCGAGGATGACCTGCTGGTGGTCACCGACGAGGGCTTTGCCAAGCGAACCGCCCTGAGCGAGTACCGCCTGCAGGGCCGCAACGGCTATGGCGTCAAGGCCATCGCCATGGTGGAGGGCCGGGGATCCCTGGTCGGCGCCCTGGTGGTGAACGAGGACGACCAGATCATGGCCATCATGAAGTCCGGCAAGGTCATCCGTTCCGACGTGGCCGAGGTTAAGCGGACCGGTCGCAACACCCAGGGGGTCACACTGGCCAAACCGGACAAGGGCGACGAGATTCTTTCCATCGCCCGTAATGCCGAACGTGACGACCAGGAAGGGGACGCCGGTCAGAGTGACCTGGCTACTGCCGCTCCCCTGGCAGCCAAGGATCAGCCCATCGCCACCACCGGAACCGGAGACGGCCAGAGCCTGACCCAGGAGGACTGAGTTGGTCCGCTACCAGTCTGACAAGACTGGTAGCCTCATAAGAAGTCATGCAGGCCCAGCGGCGGTATGCGCGGGCCATTGAACGCAAGGATCAAGGAGTGCCGATGAGCCAGGATGATCAGGAGCAGGTCAAGGCCGGCAAGCAGGGTGCTGGTAAGTCCCAAAAGGGGAAGACCAAGGCTGATGAATCCGCACAGGGCGAGTCCCGTCGGTCATCATCGGTCACTCCCCCGGCTCCTGCAGCCGGCAGGACGGCATCGGGACGTTCAGCAAGAACCACAGCCTCGGCTACCGGTCCGGTCAAGGTATCCTCATCCCGTCCTGTCCGGCCTGTGGCTTCGGCTTCGGCGGCGCGTCCTCACGTGCCTCGGGCCCGGCGCATGCAGCTGTCCATGACCCGGTTGGAGCCCTGGTCGGTGGCCAAGGTCACCTTCCTGCTGGCCATCGCCGGGGGCATCATACAAGTGGTGGCCGCTGCCCTGCTCTGGTTCCTGCTCAACGCTATGGGGCTCTTCGACAACCTGACCCAGGTCATTTCCAAGACAGGTCTGGACGCGGGTGGTTTCGATCTGGGCCAGGTGCTGAGTCTGGGGACGGTCCTGAGTTCGGTGACCATCTTCTCCATTTTCGAGATTGTCATAGTAGTGGTTCTGGTCACCATTTTCGCCTTCCTGTACAACCTGGTCAGCTCCCTGGTGGGCGGCATCCACGTGACCTTGGGCGACGACTGAACACCTGCTCGGAGCAGTCAATCGGCCGATAGACCCGGGAGCGTTTTAGACTGGAATTATGCTCTCGACGTACTTGGACTATTTCAGCGGCTCCTTCGGCATATCTCTGGTCTTTTGGCCCCTTGCCTCGCTGATTCTGACCCTGCCCATCCTTGCCCTGATTTACAACCGCTACCACCGGCTGCGGCTGACCGCAGCCATGGCGGCCTACCTGACCGTCTTATACCTGCTGGCCTTGGTCTTCTTCACCCTCTGGCCCATGCCCGACGATCGTGCCGCCTTCTGTGCCACCCATCATCTGACTCCCCAGCTCAACCCCCTGCAGTTCCTAACCGACCTGAGCACAGGCGGACGGATGGCCATGCTGCAGATCCTGCTCAATGTGGCCTTCTTCCTGCCCCTGGGCTTTATTATGGGGCGGGTCTTCCGCTGGCGCTTCATCCTGGCCCTGCCGGTCGCCATCCTGGTCTCCCTCTTCATTGAGACGGCCCAGCTGACCGGGGTCTTCGGCATCGTGGGCTGCGCCTATCGCCTCTTCGACGTAGACGACCTGATCTGGAATACCTCAGGCGCCATAATCGGCTACCTGGTGGCCATGGCGGCCAACAAACTCGTTCCCACCCGTCAGGCTGACGCCGCCCAGCTGGTCACCAACCCCGGGTTCATACACCGTGCCGTCTCCCTGGCTCTGGATCTGCTCCTGGCCACCATCCTGTCCATGTCTCTGGGGATGGGCGTGACCTATGCGGTCCATCGCTTGGGCACCTATCAGCTGGATGGCCACTACCGCTTTGGCGGGCTGCTGATCGCCACATCCGCTCTGGATGTGTTCGGGACCGTGGTGGATCTGGCCATGCTGCTGATTTTCGAACTGCTTATCCCCCTGCCCCGCCGGGGACGGACGCTGGGTGCCACCTTCACCCACATGACTATCGAGACCAAGCAACGGCATGGCTGGTCCCGCTTCTTCTTCTATCTGTTCCGGACCGCAATCATCCTGGCCGTTTTCGGCCCCTGGACCGGCAACGTTCAGATTGCAACGCGTATCCTGGCCCTGCTCCTGCTGGTCTTCTATCTGATCAAGCGGCAGATGCCCTACGACCTCCTGCCCGGGACAGCCTACCGGGAGGAGGACACAGGTGCAGAGGAATCCGCCGACGACCGGCGGGGGTGAAACCTGACCTCGGACAGGATGATGGCGGCGAAGATAATGGCGAAGCCCAGCAGATGGGTGGCCGTCAGCTCCTCGTGCAGGACCAGGACCGAGACCAGCATGCCAAACAGGCTCTCCGAGCACAGGATCAGCGAACCCTGGGCGGCGGGGACCCTGGAGAAGGCGATGTTCTGGAAGTTCTGGGCCATCAGGGTCGAGATCAGCGTCAGATAAATCATGGAGCCCAGGGTTGAGGGCGTGAAGTCGGCCGCAGTGGGGAAGGAATCGAAGATCAGCGCACAGACCAGGAAGAGGATGCCGCCGAAGAGCAGCTCCAGGTAGGTAAGCGTGGGCGCATCGAACTTCTTGGTCAGGAAGCCGGTGATGACCAGGTTGACCCCGTAGAGTAGGGCACCGGCCAGGGTCAGCAGGTCGCCGGTGCTCAAGGACAGCCCCTGTCCCCCGCCTTGGGCCGGCAGCGAGATCAGAGCCACGCCCAGGATGCAGATGGCGGCAGCGACGAAGTGGCGCAGGGCCGGCCGTCGACGGGCCATGATCCAGACCAGGAAGGGTACAAAGATGCAGTAGGTGGCCGTCAGGAAGGAGTTGCGGCCCGGAGCAATGGTGGTCAGTCCCATCATCTGCAGGCTGAAGGCCGCCCAGTAGCTGACCCCAAGAATCAGTCCCGGCACCAGGGTGTGTATGGCCCCGGTCCTGCGCAGCCGAGGCAACAGAAAAGGCGTCATGATGACGATGGCGCACAGGATTCGAATGCCCATCAGCCAGCGCACGGTCAGGGTCTCCATGGCAACCTTTTCGAAGGTGTATCCGGCTCCCCAGGCGGCCGCGGCCATCAGCAGCATCAGGCGGGCCAGCCAGGTGGAGGGTTTCCAGGACGAAGAGGGTGCGGAGGTAGACATGTTTCGACTCTAACCGTTCCCGTCCACAAGTGAGAATTGATTCGCAAGACATGTATACATCCGACTATCGAGTCCTATGCCGACTTGTTCCACCAAGGCGTCCTATACTGCGAATGTGGCGTCTGGACTGAGCAGTTCCAGTGTCAAGTCTGTGCACATAGGCGTGCAGACCGATTGATTGCAAAAGGAAAGAGAGAGAGTAGTTCAAACTATGTTTGCTTTTCTCAAACCAGCCCCTCCTGCCAAGGTGAAGGTTCCCGAAAAGAAGATTCCTGCGACTTATCGTTCCTATCGCATACGGGTATTCTTCAGCATCTACCTAGGATATGCAGGGTACTACATCATCCGCTCCAACTTCTCTGTGGCCTCCCCCTACCTTAAGCGCAACTATGGCTTCACGACAGCGGACATCGGATTGATTACGCTCTGCCTGGCCGTCTCCTACGGCATCAGCAAGTTCGTCATGGGCATGCTATCCGACAAATCCAACCCTCGCTACTACATCGCCACCGGACTGGTCCTGTCTGCCCTGCTCAACCTGATCTTCGGGGCCACGGCTAGCAAGGGGGTCATGATGGTGCTCATGGTCCTGCTGGGTATTTTCCAGGGCATGGGGGCGCCTGCCGCGCACAAGTCGCTGTCCAACTGGTGGGCTGAGAAAGAGCGCGGTTCCTTCGTGTCCATGTGGAACACCTCCCACAATCTGGGCTCGGGCACTGTGGCGCCTATTGTGGGCGTAGCCCTGGCCGCCTTCGGGCCTCACATGTGGAAGAGCATCTTCTTCGTCCCCTCGATCATCTCGCTTATTATGGCCCTGCTGGTTGTGCTGCTGGGAGCCGATACCCCCGAGTCGGTAGGCCTGCCGCCCATCCAGGAGTACAAGGCCGAGGAATATGAGGACGAGAATATTGATGCCGCCAAGCTTCAGACCCATTCCGACCTGTCCATTGTGCAGATTTTCCTACGGTATGTGGCCTCCAACCCCTACATTTGGGTCCTGGCCTTGTCCAATGCCTTCGTTTACATTCTGCGCTATGGCGTGCTCAACTGGATTCCCATCTACCTGAACGAAGCCAAAGGGTTCTCCCTTGCTCAGGCGCGCTCCAGCTTCGCGCTCTTCGAGTATGCGGCCATCCCGGGGACCATCCTGATCGGCTGGATGAGCGACCACTTTTTCCACGGCAAGCGCGCCGGCATGGCCGCAGGTCTGATGGCCCTGTTGGGGGTCGTCTTCCTGGGCTACTGGGCTTCCAGTGACCTTTGGGCTATTGACCTGGAGATAGCCCTGATGGGCATCTTCGTCTACGGACCGCAGATGCTGATCGCCGCTCTGACCATCGATCTGGCGCCGCGTTTTGCCATTGGCAGTACTACCGGGTTTGTAGGCCTGTTCGGCTACATATTCGGCGAAGCCACTGCCTCCTACGGGATCGGTGCGCTCGTGGGCAAATCGGGTTGGAACGTGGGCTTTGGCATTATTGCCGTATCTGCCCTGCTGGGAATCATCTGCTTCCTGATTCTGACCCGGGCCGAGCGCTACAAGACCGCACGGGTGGTTGAGACTCACTGAGTCCGAGTTCGGCTTCGGGAAAGCGGAGTCTGCCATGCGGACATCTCCGATATCATGGAAGAACGGTGATAACGGCGGCCTTGGGTCTTCGGCCGCCGGGGTAAGGAGTGTGCGCCAGGATGATCAGAATCGCAGTGGTGGATGATGATTCCATCAGCTGCCGGACCATGGTCAATTACCTGAGCCGCTACCGCAAGGAACGCCAGGAAGAGCTGTCGGTCAGCGTCTTCACCGATGGCAAGGCCTTTGCGGACGGCTATCGACCCGTGTATGACATCCTTCTTCTGGACATTCAGATGATCCCCATGGACGGGATTGAAGTGGCCCGCAGAGTGCGCGCCCGTGATGAGTCGGTGGTCATCGTCTTCATCACCTCCGCCCCCCAGTACGCCATCAACGGCTATGAGGTGGGCGCACTCTCCTACCTGCTCAAGCCCCTGCCCTGGTTCGCCTTCTCCCAGGAGCTGGACCGGTCCATCGCCCAGGTGCGCGGCCGCGTGGACCTGTCCATCCTGATTACCGAGGGAGCACGATCCACCCGGATTCCCCTCAAGGACATCGTCTTCATCGAATCCGTCCGTCACAGCAGCGTCATCCATACCTTGGGCTCCTCGCTGACCACGAACAGCACCTTGAAGAGTCTGGAGGGCCAGCTGGACCAGCGGGGATTCTTCCGATCCAACTCCTGCTACCTGGTCAATCTGGCCCATGTGACGGGCATGGAGGACCAGGACTGCATTATGTCCACCGGTCAGCGGCTGCGGGTCAGCCGACCCCGCAAGAAATCCTTTATGACGGCTCTAACCGCCTACGTGGCAGGTCGGCCATGACCACCACCCACATCCTCAACGCCCTGCCCGACATACCCCGGCTCTATACGGCCATCAGCGAATGGCTGGGTTGCCTGGTCTATCTGTTGGCCATCGGGCCGAGAATCTCCCGCCTTCGGATGGCGGCGGTCCTTCTGCCTGGTCTGGCCGTGCTGGTTGTCGTTCAATACTGGGCCGGCACCCTCCCTATCGCCTTCTGGATCATCAGCATGTGCCTGGCCGTGGCCTGCATGTATGCCATCATCATGCTGGCTTCAGGGTTGGGCGCGTTGGATGGGGCTTATCTACTGGCCCGTGCCTTCGTCCTGGCTGAACTGGTTGCCTCCCTGCACTGGCAGCTGGACTCTTTCATGCGGCCTGCCAGCCACAGCCTGTACGACCCGGCCTCCCTGATCCTGTTGGTGCTGATCTATGGTGGCGTAGGGCTGCTGGCCTGGGTGGCGGAGCGGCGCAACTTCGCCGATGCACAGCCTTCGGTGCCTGGACGCAGCGTCTTCATGGCCGCGGTCATTGCGGTGGTCACCTTCGCCATGTCCAATCTGAGCTTCGTCTCCACCAACACCCCCTTCTCGGGTCGGGTCGGCCTGGAGATTTTCTACATCCGCACCCTTGTGGACCTGTGTGGGTTCGCCATGCTCTACGCCCAGCAGGAGCAGCTGCGGGAGAGCCATGCCAGCGCCGAGCTGGCCTCAATCAACGCCCGGGCCTACAGCCAGCATCGGGAGTATATGCGCTCCAAGGAGAATCTGGAGGCCATGGGCAGGCTTGCCCACGACCTCAAGCATCAGATTGCCGCCCTGCGTTCGCAGATGGACCCTGAGCGCAAGTCCCAGGACTTCGAGGAGCTGGAGGCTGCGGTCGGGCGGTACGGGTCGCAGCAGCATACCGGCAACCCCATCCTTGATGTGGTCATGTCGACCAAGGAGCGCATCTGCTCGGAAGAGGGGATCACCCTGACCATGGTGGCCGACGGCTCGCTCTTGGAGGGGATGTCGCCCATGGATGTCTCCACCCTCTTCGGCAACGCCTTGGACAATGCCATCGAGGCTTTGAGGAAGGTCAAGGAGCCCGACCGCCGCCTAATCAAAGTGGCCCTGTACGCCCGAGGACAATTCGTGGTGATTCGCATCGAAAACTATTTCGCCTCGCATCTTAATTGGAAGGACAATGGCGAACTGGCGACCACCAAGACCAGGACCGACGATGGCCTGCATGGGTACGGGGTCAAGTCCATCCGGCACATAGCCCATCGCTACCAGGGCGAGATAACCCTGCGCACAGAGCATCACTGGTTCAGCCTCTGCGTGCTCCTGCCGAGGGAGGGCAATCAATTGAAACCCATGGCGGCCTCGGCGACCTTGTAACCCAGACGGATGGCCAGGCGGCCCGGCCTGCCCGGCATGTTGATTATCCGGCAGAGCAGGGTGGATCGCACGTCGGAGGCGATGATGGGGGAGCGGTGCTCCAGCCTTCGCCAAAGCATGTCCTTGTTCCGGTAGTTGCTGGGTTTGCGGGAGAGGATCAGGAAGACCGAGGTCACCACGCAGTTGATGGACAGATAGTGGATCATATAACGATAAAGTCCACGGGGAACCGTCCCCGGGTCAGGCGTGGAATCCGCCATGAGCCCGTTGACCAGCAATAGTTGTGAAACCCGGGCGATCATGATCGAGGTCTGCACCGACTGGCCTTGGCGTCCAGTGTGGTAGCGATAGAAATCAGTATCCAGGTAGAGCAGGGTGTGCACCCAGGGCAGTGGCTGATAGGAGTAGATGAAGTCCACGTAGTAGGTGTGCTCGGGCAGGCGGGTATGGGCCTGACGAAGCACCTCGGTGCGCAGGATCAGGGCGTGCATGATCATGTACTGGGCCAGCCCGAACCGCCGCAGGTGGTTCCAGTCCAGCATCCGTCCCGGGTCCATGACGCTGCGGAAGTTGATGACCCGCTTATGCTTGCGGCCTTCCTTTTCGTAGACATAGTTGGTGACCACCATGTCCACCGGATCCGTACGTCGCGACTGGTCGCGCAGCTGATCCAGAACCAGGCCCAGGGAGGTCGGGTCCACCCAGTCGTCGGCATCGACCACCTTGACATAGCGGCCCCTGGCAGCTGCCAGACCCGTGTTGACCGCGCCGCCGTGGCCCTTGTTGGTCTGGCTGATCAGGCGGACAATGTGCGGGTGACGTTCCCGGTATGACCGCACCACCTGTGCTGTGTCATCGGTGGAACCGTCATCGACCACGATGACCTCCAGATCGTCCCCCTCCCGGCTTAGAAGCGAATCCAGGCAGGTCGGCAGATGCCGGGCCATGTTATAGGCAGGGACGATGAAGGTGAGAACGAGCGGGCTCGTGGGGGCCGGACGGTCAGCTGTCATGAACGATCACTTCGCAAAAGAATGGGTCGGCGGGTATATCGGCGGCCGTTGTATGCGACCACTGTACATGATGGGTTTGAGGAAAAGGCCCCGCCCCTCTGGATGCCGATGCATGCCGGTTCATTGACAGCCGGGGGAGTGGGGGCGGAATTTTACTGGGCGCTCGTCTCGGATTCGGTGGGCTCCTGACGGAAGATGACCTTGAAGATGGGGAAGAAGACCCAGAAGGAGATGGCCGAGTTGATGATCATGGTGACCAGATCAGCAATGGTGGTCCCCAGGCCGCCCCAGTTCAGGGTGTGCTGGAAGAAGCCGTAGATGGGGTCCTTGTACCAGCCCTGCAGCGCCGCCGCGATGATGGTGATGATCACATAGGCCACCAGGTACCAGAAGGCCGCCTTCCAGACCGAGGAGTTGGACTTGAAGGTGATGTTGCGCTGGAGGAAGAAGTTGATGACCTGGGCGATCAGCAGGGTGATCTCCACCGCGAGGAAGTAGGCCAGGCCGCCCCCGCCGCCGTGGCCGATGGATCCGGCCGCGTAGTCAAACAGGTAGTAGGGCTTGCCGCCGACGGTCCCCATGCGCCAGATCTGGAAGTTGGTGCCGACCAGGGAGGTGCCGTTGAAGATGGCCTTGAGCACGGGCATGAGCACCAGCTGCAGGACGGTGACCCCGTTGGACAGGATGAAGAAGACGATGAACTGGGCCAGGGTGGTGTGCCGGTCGCTGAACCGCCGCCACCAGCGGACGATCGCCCACTGTGAGGTCGTCGTCGCCTTCCCCTGGGCCGGCTGTCCGGCCTGCTGGCTGTGCTGATCACTCATGATTGAGCTCCTTTCCGGTCTTGCGGTTGGCGGACATGTTCCTGAAGAATCCGGCGATGAATCCGCCCAGCCCCCGCCATAGGTGGCCATTGGGGATGCGCACGATGGCCTCGACCATGGCCGTGTCGATCAGCCCGTTGGTCATCTTGGCCATGGCCCTGGGGGGCATGTTGAGCAGGAAGAGGGTGTTCAGGTCGGGGTTGCCGGTCTTGGCCTCGTGGCGGCTCTCGCTCTTGGCCAGGAAGTTGGCCACGAACCTGGCCAGGGCGCTTCTGGAGTCCTTCCAGGATGAGAGCGGATCGTTGACGCCGAAGGTGCTGACGGCGCCCTGTCGGACCACCGGGTGGCCGAAGAGTGCTGTCACAGCGGCATCGTCGACCTCCTTGACCCGGCCGGTCAGATAGGCGCCGAGGGCAGGGTCGGGACTCTGCGGGTCGACGGTGCCCTGGACTCTCAGATGCCCGCTCAGCTCCATCTTGCGCGCGTCGGACCCGATCATGATGGTCCAGTCGCCGGACTCGACCTGCCAGGAGTTGCTGACCGTATCAAAGTGTCGGAAGGTCATCTGGTCGAAGTCGATGCGGACCTGGGTTGACTGGCCGGCCTCCAGGCTGACCTTCTTGAAGCCCTTCAGTTCGCGGACTGGTCTGAGTACGCCTCCCCTGGGCGCCTGGACGTAGAGCTGGGGAACGGTGGCCCCCTGCCTGTCCGAGTCGTTGGTCAGGGTGAAGGTGACTCCCTTATCGTCCACGGACAGATCGGCGTAGGCGAAATGTGCATAAGACAGGCCATAGCCGAAGGGGAAGCGTTCTTCCACGTCGGCGGTCAGGTAGTAGCGGTAGCCGACGAAGGGCCCCTCCCGGTAGATGGACTCGTGCGCGGGGTCGGGGTACCAGTCGGCGCTGGGGCAGTCGGCATAGGACTTGGGCCAGGTTTCGGCCAGGTGGCCGGAGGGGTTGACCCGGCCGGTCAGGATGTTCAGGGTGGCTGAGGCTCCAGCCTGCCCGGACAGTCCTATATAGAGAACGGCATCGCACTGGTCAATCCAGTCGGTGGTGACGGGGGAGCCCGCCACCAGGACGACCACCAGGGGCTTGTCCGTCGCACCAAGGGCCTTGATCAGGTCGACCTGGTTGCTGGGAATATCCATGTGGGAACGGTCCAGACCCTCGGATTCACTGCGCTCATCCAGGCCCACGCAGGCGACGATCACGTCGGCCTGGCCAGCCGCAGCCACGGCCTGGTCGATCAAAGACCGGTTCTTCTCGCCATGGCGTTCGTATCCCTGGCTGTAGGAGGCCAGCTCCAGGCCGTCGCCGTTGCCCTGCCTGAGCAGGTCCAGCATGCTCTCCTGCTTGGCTGCATTGACCTTTGAGGATCCGGATCCTTGGAACCTGGCGGTTTTGGCCATATCCCCGACCAGGGCGACCCGGGTGCCGACGGCCAGTGGCAGGCGTCCCTCCCGGTTGACCAGAAGGACGGCGGATCCCTCGGCGATGCTCCTAGCCACCTGATGGTGGTCCCGTATCTGATCCGCGGTCAGGTTCCCATCAGGATCCATGTCAGAGTGGTAGGTCAGCTTGGCCAGCCGTGCCACCTCTTCGGCCCGGGCATTCAGGTCGGCTTCCGCCAGGCGGCCCTCCTGCACGGCCTTGGCAACCTGTCGCACGGAGTCATAACCGGCCTGGGGCATCTCCAGGGAGGAACCATTGGCGGCTGCTGCAACTGCACTGTTGGAGCCGCCCCAATCCGAGACCACCATGCCGTCGAACCCCCACTCCTTGCGCAGGATGTCCTTGAGCAGGTGGGGATTCTCGTTGGCATAGGTGCCGTTGACCATGTTGTATGAGGTCATGATGGCCCAGGGGTGGGCCTGGCACACGGCGATCTCGAATCCGGTCAGATAGAGCTCGCGCATGGTGCGCTCGTCCACCACGGAGTCGGATGCCTGACGGCGCAGCTCCTGGCTGTTCATGGCGAAGTGCTTGGGGGTGGCGGCCACGCCCTGGGACTGGATGCCTTCAATCAGGCCTGCAGCCATACGACCGGCCACCTGGGGGTCTTCGGAATAGTATTCAAAGTTTCTGCCGCACAGGGGGTTGCGCTTGATGTTCATGCCAGGACCCAGAACCATGTTGACGCCCAGACTTCTGGCTTCGCTGCCCAGCGCTTGGCCCATGGTCTTGGCCAGCTCCGGGTCCCATGAGCAGGCCACGGTGCCGGCTGTGGGGAAGCAGGTAGCGGGCTTGGATTTGCCCATGCCTAGGTTGTCCCCTGATCCGGTCTGGCGGCGCAGACCGTGCGGGCCGTCGCTTAGGACCATGCTCGGGATGCCCGCCCTCTTCAAGGCTCGGGTCGCCCAGGTGGATTTTCCGGAGAGCAGCGATGCCCGTTCCAGAACTGTCAGATCCTTGACTTCCATAGTGTTCCCTCTCCACGACTCCTTCGGTGGTTAACCGGCCAGTCTCCCAGAGAGGTCAAGACCCGTGTCGAAATTCTCTTCAGGCTCAGAAAACACCGAAGTTTTCTGGTAAAGGCTCGGTTCTGCTTCGTTTGTATTATCGGTGTTTACACCTCCCTGTGCAGCACTTTGAGACCAACCTGTTCGATTGGGCGCATAAATGGTTGTCGGCAGCGCCTTCTCTGATATGAAATGCTGTTCTCTTGGAAAAGTTCCTTCAGCTATTTTTACTAGTTTTGAGAGGGACGTATGCATACGATCCTGGACACTGCTTGAATAGGGGAGTTTCGGGCTTGAGCAAACCATTTGCATGCAACTATTGACTAGGGTTAAGCAAGAACGCGAGTCGTCCATGTCATCCGGGAATGCTTCGCTTTTGGAGTCTATCCCTATATGAGTTTTGATTGTTTACAGTGTGGCTCATTACAAGCTCTAAGACCGAAATATTTGTTTTCGTGCCTAACTGTAAAAGCTTGCTGCGAGAAGCTACTACACCAGCAGAATCGTTATGCGAATCCTCTATAGATGCCAGCAGATTAGGGTGTCAAAGCGACAGGTTGTGCTTTTCCCGAAGATTGCTGGAAAAGTGATGGATATTCTGACCGTGTTCGAAACAACTGAGATGTTAGGGAACGTACAGGGCGATTCCTCATCGCTGATGACCGTCGTCGGTGCTTTCCCCAAGTGTCAATGAAGAGACTGCAAGGAGAAATCGTGGAATCGGAAAAACCGAAGAAACTAAAGATGAGCGGACGGACGTTCAAGCGGATATGGATCACCGTTATCGTGGTCATCCTGGCTCTGGCTGTGGCTTTGACCGTGGCTGGCAATTCTTTTGCCAGTGTGCTTGACAGTTACCTGGGTGGGGGCCACGTGGTCGTTAAGAAAGCCCCGGGAACTTCAGCCTGGAACACCACTTACAACGCCAAGGCCACCAATTCTATGCAGGAGGCCAAGACGAAAAGCGATGCCGTCTCCCATAGGGTAACCGATGAGGGCATCGTCATGTTGAAGAATGACGGTGTACTCCCTTTGAAGGAGCAAAGTATAGTTTCGCCCTTCGGAGCGGGATATATGGACCCAGCCTATTCCGGTAGTGGAGCAGCGGCTACGACGGACAAGGAGATGATTACCTCCGAGCAGGGGCTCAAGCATTATTTCAAAGTAAATAATGCAACAGTCCAAGCCATGAAGGGAGCTAAGACTTCGTCGCCAGGTGCTGCGCCAGGCACCAAGGCACTGAATGCGGACAAGAACTCGGTCCAAGCCATCATGGACAAGGGGAAGTCAGCTCATATCGATGAGTATGATCCCAGCATCTATACGCCACTTGCTGACAAGGTCAAGGACACAACGGGCATAGTTTTCATCAAGCGTTCAGGTTCCGAAGGAATCGACAAGCGCACGCAGGGGTATGACGATGGAACTCCACATTATCTGGCTTTGACTGCAGCGGAGAAGAACACAATCAAGTTTGCCAAGGATCACTGCGCATCGGTGATTGTGGTGCTCAACAGTGCGAATCCTATGGAGCTGACCCCAATTATGGGTGGAGAATTTGAGGCTGATGCCATTGTATGGACCGGCACCACTGGCTCTCGCGGGTTTGAATCACTTGGCAGGATACTGAGCGGAAAGGTTAATCCTTCCGGTCGCTTGACAGATACCTATCCGACCGATTTCACCAAGGACCCAACTTTTGCCAATTTTGGTGAATACCACTACACCAACACCAAGGTCAAAGATCAATCAGTCTTGGGCGATTTCATGCCTGGAGCTAACCGCGGCACCATCGATCGTCCTTATGTCGAATATGAAGAAGGTATATACGTTGGCTATCGCTATTATGAGACGGCCAGTGTCGAAGATCCTGATTTCATCTATGGCAGGCTGAATAAGAACGGCGGCATCGTCCAACCTGGCGCTGTGGCCTATCCTTTCGGCTACGGAATGAGCTACACCTCTTTTGACCGGAAACTCAAGGATGTTCAGGTGTCCGGCGGGAAGGTGGAAGCCACCGTCGAAGTAAAGAATACCGGCAAGGTCGCTGGCAAGGATACCGTCCAGCTGTACTACACAGCTCCCTACACCGACTATGACAGGAGCAATCATGTGGAGAAGTCTGCCACCGAACTGGGCGCCTTCGCCAAAACCAAGCTTCTACAGCCTGGTGCTGGGCAGGAGATCAAACTGAAGTTCTCCGAGGACGATATGGCTTCCTACGACTACCACCATAGGAATCATGACGGTTCCACCGGTGCCTATCTTCTGGAGGCCGGGAATTACATGCTGCAACTCAAGAACAATTCCCATGATGTCCTGGACACCTACCAGTTCACTGTTGCCAATACCCAGTTCTATGAAGGCAACAATCCACGGCAGTCTGACAAGGATGCACAATCCAAGCTCAACGACAAGGGTGAACCGACAGGCAAACCTGAACAGAAGGCCGGTTTCAAGGCGCCCAGCAACCATTTCCAGACCATGAACGCCTATATGGATGAACAGGGCGTCACCCAGCTTTCACGTAGCAACTGGAAGGGAACCTTCCCAACAGCCCCAGAGGGACGTAAGGGTGTGGCTCCACAGGTTGCTCTGGATGAATTCTCTTGGTTTGACAAGTTCGACCCTGATACCGATAAGGTTCTAGGCAATGACAAGGCCAGCAAGGTCTACCAAGACAAGGAGCCTAAATCCAAAGCCAAGCATGATCTGGCTCTGATCGACCTGCGTGGCGAGGATTACAACAGCAAGAAGTGGGACCAGTTGCTGGATCAGATTGATTGGCAGGGTGATAAGAAGAGCATCACTGAGGTTCTTTTCAAGGCCGCCTACCAAACCGCTGCGATTCCGTCCATCGACAAGCCTGCAACTGTGGATAAGGACGGTGCCATGGGATGGAGTATCAAGGGCGCCTCATCCTGGGCAGGCGCCAATGTCATAGCCTCCACTTGGAACGTAAATCTTCTGAAGGAGATGGGTGAGGCCCTGGGTGAGGAGGGTCTGCAGTCTGGTCTGAACGCTTGGTATGCTCCTGGAGTCAATACTCACCGGTCTCCTTTCAGCGGTCGTGTCTACGAGTACTACTCTGAAGATGGCCTCCTGTCCGGGAAGCTGGCTGCGGCCTCGATAAGCGGTGCTGGAAATAAGGGCATCTTCAGCTATTTGAAGCATTTTGCGCTCAACGAGCAGGAGACCTTCCGCGATATGTACCTGGCTACTTGGGCTAATGAACAAGCAGTGCGCGAGATCTACTTGAAGCCTTTTGAAATTGCCGTCAAGGAGGCTAGGAGCACTGAAAAGTACATTGGTGACAGCAAAGGGACGATGACAACCAAGGTCATTCGTTCGGCTACGGGCATCATGTCTTCCCAGAACAGCATTGGAGGTGTGATCGGGTTTGCGCATCGTGGTCTGCTAACCGATGTACTCCGTGGCGAGTGGGGCTTCCAAGGCGCAGTAATCACGGATCTTTATCCAACTAAGCAGCATCAGCTGCGCGATATGACTCTTCGCGCAGGCAACGATCTCTTCATGAACCAGATGGAGAACGCGGCAAAGGATTACGACAGCCCGACCGCTCGTATGGCTATGAGGAAAGCCCTGCACAACATTGGCTACGCCACAGTGAACTCGAACGCCATGAATGGCATCACTCCAAGGTCACGGCTGGGATATTCCATGAGTCCTTGGAAGAAACTGCTCTACGGAATTGATGTGGCTATCGTAGTTGTGGCAGCTCTCATCGTTTTCTGGATTGTGCGGCGAGGACTTGACGAAAAGGCCAACCCAGACCGTTACAAGAAGCCAAAGAGCCGTAAAAAGGTCAAGGCGTAATGGTGTAAGGGCTCAGGATTCAAGGATCCACATCTGATCAATCATTGGATTCAAGCCCAATTGGGGCAACCGTGATTCAACGGTTGCCCCAGTTTTATGTTTGGCGGCCCATGATGCTGACCGTAAAGTCAGGGGGAGGGGGGATGTACTTTCCAAGAATCATGCGGTTTCAATAGGTGAGGCCTGTCAAATGTTGGAAGGTTCGTGGAGATCTTCTTGATGCCGTCGACACCCGGCACGTTCCAAAGAAAAGAGTGTTTAAAGCGGACTTGGTGGGCGCCATAAAACTGTTATTTTGGCGCTGCGATCGGTTCCCTGACGGGTATTATGGGACTAACCAGGATTACTCTCTTGCTCGTTTTGTTGTTCGAATGAGAGATTCTTGAGGTCCGTTTCCCGATAGAATTCTGTTATGGCCCAAGGCAAATTCTGTGTTCAGCCTCAGTGTTCTACTCATTCACGTTTGTATTGGATGTGGATTAGAGGTACGCGTCTGGTCTTCTCGATGAATCCGGCCCCTCGCCGTGCCCCTATTATCCTTTACCTCCATGGTGGTCCGGGCGATGCCTGTATTCCGCTGACCATGCGCTACAACGCGGCCTTGGAGCGCGATTTCCGCTTCATCAACCTGGACCAGCGGGGCAGCGGGCTGTCTTACCATCCTTTTGCGCCTGACGAGGTGGTGACCATCGATTCGATGGTTGAAGATGTTCACCGGTTTGTGCTAAAGCTTCTTCGAGCCTGCGGACAGGATTCCCTTATCCTCGTCGGTCATTCCTGGGGCAGCGTCCTGGGGCTGGAGATGGTGAAGCGGTATCCCTCTCTTATTCGCTGCTACATCGGCCTTGGACAGGTCGTCAGCATGCGGGCCGCTCTTCATTTAAGACGGCATTGGGGGCAACAGAGCTTGGGCTCCCGGCTCGGTTCGATCGTCAGCAGAGAGAGCGGTGCTGCCGACATGGTGCTGATGATTGATGAGCTGCTTTCTCGTGGTGGGGCTGCCATGCTGTTCGGATCCCTGGGACGGATGATGACCTACCTGCGCTCGCCCTACTACAACTGGTCGCGTCTTCTCAACCATGCCAAGGGGGTGTCTCAATCCCGCGCCCGCTTGGATGCTGAGCTGGAGCAGGTCGATTTCAGCGGGCAGACCTCCTTCGGGGCGCCGGTATATTTCATCAGCGGCAAGTATGACCGTCATCTGCCGGGCAGTCTGGTTGAGCGGTTCGCAGATGGGTTGAAGAGCCCGCATCGGTTTATCCGTTTTGATCGGTCAGGGCACTGCCCGCAGTGGGATGAGCCAGAACGGTTCGTGGCAACGGTTAAAGCCATCTGCCTGTAGCGCATGTTCAATGAAGAAACAGCTACCTCACCGTTCGGGCTCATCCGCATGGTGGAAATACATCCTGCAAGGGGCTGAATCTACTAATATGAGTCATTGAAGATATTGGTTTGAGCCTCGCTGAAGAGTGCGCGGGGTTCCTGGATGGACGAAGGTCGATGAAACGGGGACTATGTCGATGAAAATCGACACGCCGTAGAATCACCGGAATCATTGGGATCCTCCGATATTTTTCTATGCCAATTTGCGGGATAACCCAAGTTCGTGTAAGTTTACTTCTTGCTGCCCGGCAGTGATGAGAACTCTTCGGAGGGCTTGGAGCTGTTGGTGTGGTGGTGGTTTGAGAACTCAAGAGCGTGTTTGTGCTACTTATAGCTTTTTGATTGCCAGTCCGATGCCCGCCCGACTGTTGTCGGGTACGTGGGAGCGTTGTGAGGGGTGTCGGGGTTTTTCGTGGGTTGGTTTCCTCCTTATGGAAGCCGGCCCGTCAATTATTGATGTGAGTCGTTTCGGCTTCTTCATGATGTTTTTTTGTGGAGGGTTTGATTCTGGCTCAGGATGAACGCTGGCGGCGTGCTTAACACATGCAAGTCGAACGGGATCCGGGCAGCTTGCTGCCTGGTGAGAGTGGCGAACGGGTGAGTAATGCGTGACCAACCTGCCCCATGCTTCGGAATAGCTCCTGGAAACGGGTGGTAATGCCGGATGCTCCGCACTGTCGCATGATGGTGTGGGAAAGGGTTTACCGGCATGGGATGGGGTCGCGTCCTATCAGCTTGTTGGCGGGGTGATGGCCTGCCAAGGCTTCGACGGGTAGCCGGCCTGAGAGGGCGACCGGCCACATTGGGACTGAGATACGGCCCAGACTCCTACGGGAGGCAGCAGTGGGGAATATTGCACAATGGGCGAAAGCCTGATGCAGCGACGCCGCGTGCGGGATGACGGCCTTCGGGTTGTAAACCGCTTTTGATTGGGAGCAAGCGAGAGTGAGTGTACCTTTCGAATAAGCACCGGCTAACTACGTGCCAGCAGCCGCGGTAATACGTAGGGTGCAAGCGTTATCCGGATTTATTGGGCGTAAAGAGCTCGTAGGCGGTTCGTCGCGTCTGGTGTGAAAGTCCATCGCTTAACGGTGGATCGGCGCCGGGTACGGGCGGACTGGAGTGCGGTAGGGGAGACTGGAATTCCCGGTGTAACGGTGGAATGTGTAGATATCGGGAAGAACACCGATGGCGAAGGCAGGTCTCTGGGCCGTCACTGACGCTGAGGAGCGAAAGCGTGGGGAGCGAACAGGATTAGATACCCTGGTAGTCCACGCCGTAAACGGTGGATGCTGGATGTGGGGCCCGTTCCACGGGTTCCGTGTCGGAGCTAACGCGTTAAGCATCCCGCCTGGGGAGTACGGCCGCAAGGCTAAAACTCAAAGAAATTGACGGGGGCCCGCACAAGCGGCGGAGCATGCGGATTAATTCGATGCAACGCGAAGAACCTTACCTGGGCTTGACATGTGCCGGACGGCCGCGGAGACGTGGCTTCCCTTCGGGGCCGGTTCACAGGTGGTGCATGGTCGTCGTCAGCTCGTGTCGTGAGATGTTGGGTCAAGTCCCGCAACGAGCGCAACCCTCGCCTCGTGTTGCCAGCGGGTCGTGCCGGGAACTCACGGGGGACCGCCGGGGTTAACCCGGAGGAAGGTGGGGATGACGTCAGATCATCATGCCCCTTACGTCCAGGGCTTCACGCATGCTACAATGGCCGGTACAACGGGATGCGACATGGTGACATGGAGCGGATCCCTGAAAACCGGTCTCAGTTCGGATCGGAGCCTGCAACCCGGCTCCGTGAAGGCGGAGTCGCTAGTAATCGCGGATCAGCAACGCCGCGGTGAATGCGTTCCCGGGCCTTGTACACACCGCCCGTCAAGTCATGAAAGTGGGCAGCACCCGAAGCCGGTGGCCCAACCCTTTTGGGGGGGAGCCGTCTAAGGTGAGGTCCGCGATTGGGACTAAGTCGTAACAAGGTAGCCGTACCGGAAGGTGCGGCTGGATCACCTCCTTTCTACGGAGATTATGGAAATCCCCTGCGCGGTCTGCGTGGGGGTCGTGCCTGCGGGTCCGGCCGGATGGCCGGATGGTGTGGGCGTGCTGGCGTGGAACGGTCTTGAGGCTGTGGCATGGATGCGCTGTTGGGTTCCCGGACCGCCACCTTTGTGGGTGGTGTTCCCGTCGCCCGTCGGGTTCCTGCGTGGGGTTTGTCCCGCGTCGGGTCCTGTCGGTGTGCTGGTGGTTTGAGAACTGGATAGTGGACGCGAGCGGATGGCCGGCTTTTCGGGCTGGCTGTCTGCTGTATTGTTTCGTCCGAGCCTATTTTTTTGAGTGGGTTCGGGTCGATCGTTTTGTGATCGTTTAGTGTGATGATTTGTCGTCTGGCAGTTCGCAGTTGTTGTTGTCGTGGCATGGCCTGTGGTCGTGTTGTCGGCAAGGGCGCATGGTGGATGCCTTGGCAGACAGGACCGATGAAGGACGCGTGGGGCCGCGATAGGCCTCGGGGAGCCGCCGACAGGGCTTTGATCCGAGGGTGTCCGAATGGGGTAACCCGCCGGCCGTGATGGGCCGGCACCGCATTCGTGCGGGGGGTACGCAGGGAAGTGAAACATCTCAGTACCTGCAGGAAAGGATATTCCGTGAGTAGTGGCGAGCGAAAGCGGATGATGGCCAAACCGGTGCCGTGTGATACCCGTCGGGGGTTGCGGCATGGGTGTTGTGGGACTTGGCGTCCGGGCTCCGACGGGCCCGGCGGCAGTGATAAAGCGGCGTGTGAGGCGAACGGGATTGAATTCCCGGCCGTAGAGGGTGATGGCCCCGTAGCCGAAGGCGCGCCGCCTGCCGGTTCTTGTTCCCAAGTAGCGCGGGACTCGTGGAATCCCGTGTGAATCCGCCCCGACCGTGGGGTAAGCCTGAATATTCCTGTCTGACCGATAGCGTACGAGTACCGTGAGGGAAAGGTGAAAAGCACCCCGGGAGGGGAGTGAAAGAGTTTCTGAAACCGTGTGCCTACAATCCGTCGGAGCCCTTCGGGGTGACGGCGTGCCTATCGAAAAATGAGTCTGCGAGTCAGTGGTGCGTGGCGAGGCTAACCCGTGTGGGGCAGCCGTAGCGAAAGCGAGTCCGATAAGGGCGTTTCCAGTCGCGTGTCCTGGACCCGAAGCGGGATGATCTAGCCCTGGGCAGGTTGAAGCGCGGGTAAGACCGCGTGGAGGACCGAACGGACCTGGGTTGAAAACCGGGCCGATGACCTGGGGCTAGGGGTGAAAGGCCAATCAAATTCCGTGATAGCTGGTTCTCTCCGAAATGCATTTCGGTGCAGCGTCGCGTGAGTGCCTCCATGGGGTAGAGCTACTGGATGCTTGAGGGCCCGTATCGGGTACCGACAGCAGCCAAACTCCGAATACATGTGAGGTGTATCGCGGCAGTGAGTCGGCGGGGGATAAGCTCCGTCGTCGAGAGGGAGACAGCCCAGATCGTCGTCTAAGGTCCCCAAGCGCGTGCTAAGTGGGAAAGGATGTGGAGTCGCATAGACAGCCAGGAGGTTGGCTCAGAAGCAGCCATCCTTGAAAGAGTGCGTAACAGCTCACTGGTCTAGTGGTTCCGCGCCGATAATGTAGCGGGGCTCAAGCACGCCACCGAAGACGCGGCAGCGCAGTTCGCTGTGCTGGGTAGGAGAGCGTTCCGCGTGGGGCGAAGCGGCGGCGTGAGCCGGCCGTGGACCGCGTGGAAGTGAGAATGCAGACATGAGTAGCGAGAGGCGGGTGAGAATCCCGTCCGCTGGATGACCAAGGGTTCCGGGGCCACGTTCGTCGTCCCCGGGTGAGTCGGGTCCTAAGGCGAGGCCGACAGGCGTAGTCGAATGGATGAAGGAGTCGATATTCTCCTACCGGCGTCAAGCCGTCCAATCCAAGACGTGGAAGCATGCCCTTACCTGTGTCGGGTGGTGGTCTTCGGACCGTCCGATGGCATGGGACCGGCGTGTGGATGCGTGGCGGGTAGCGCGGGAGTGACACGGAACGGGAGCCGGGCCGCGGTGGTGGTTATCCGTGGTCAAGCATGCGGCGCGTCGGGCAGGCAAATCCGCCCGGCATGAGCGCGAGGTGTGATGATGGGGGGTCTTGTGCCCCGAATCCGGTGTGCCGTTCCGTCGAGAAAAGCTTCGGCGTGAGGAGTGGCGCCGCCCGTACCCCAAACCGACACTGGTGGTCAGGTAGAGTATACCAAAGCGATCGAGCGAATCCTGGTCAAGGAACTCGGCAAATCACTCCCGTGCCTTCGGTATAAGGGAGGCCCCGGCCGGTGAGGCGCCTTTGCGCGCGGAGCCGGCTGGGGCGGCACAGACCAGGGGGTAGCGACTGTTTACCAAAAACACAGGTGCATGCGAAGACGTAAGTCGCTGTATATGCACTGACGCCTGCCCGGTGCCGGAAGGTTAAGAGGATCCGTCATCCCTCTTCGGAGGGGGCAGCGGTGAATTCAAGCCCCGGTAAACGGCGGTGGTAACTATAACCATCCTAAGGTAGCGAAATTCCTTGTCGGGTAAGTTCCGACCTGCACGAATGGCGTAACGACTTCCCCACTGTCTCGACCAGGAGCTCGGCGAAATTGCAGTACGAGTAAAGATGCTCGTTAAGCGCAGAAGGACGAAAAGACCCCGGGACCTTTACTATACCTTGGTATTGGCGTTAGGTGCGGACTGTGTAGCATAGGCGGGAGGCTTCGAAGCGGGTGCGCCAGCATCCGTGGAGCCGTAATGTGAAATACCGCTCTGTCCTCATCTGGCCTCTAACCTCGGCCGGTCATCCCGGCCAGGGACAGTGCCTGGCGGGTAGTTTAACTGGGGCGGTTGCCTCCCAAAGAGTAACGGAGGCGCCCAAGGGTTCCCTCAGCCCGGTTGGCAATCGGGTGTCGAGTGCAATCGCACAAGGGAGCTTGACTGCGAGACCGACGGGTCGAGCAGGGACGAAAGTCGGAGATAGTGATCCGGTGCCGGCGTACGGACGCGGCATCGCTCAACGGATAAAAGGTACCCCGGGGATAACAGGCTGATCATCCCCAAGAGTCCATATCGACGGGATGGTTTGGCACCTCGATGTCGGCTCGTCGCATCCTGGGGCTGGAGCAGGTCCCAAGGGTTCGGCCGTTCGCCGATTAAAGCGGCACGCGAGCTGGGTTCAGAACGTCGTGAGACAGTTTGGTCTCTATCCTCTGCGCTCGTTGGAATCTTGAGGAGCCCTGCCCATAGTACGAGAGGACCTGGGTGGACGAACCTCTGGTATGCCGGTTGTCGCGCCAGCGGCACGGCCGGTTGGCTACGTTCGGATGGGATAACCGCTGAAAGCATCTAAGCGGGAAGCCCCCTCCAAGATAAGGATTCCATGAAGCCTCCGGGCTTCTGAAGACCCCATGCAGAACACATGGTCGATAGACCGGACGTGGACACCCCGCAAGGGGCGGAGCCGACCGGCACTAATGGTCGAGGACAACACAACACCCACCCCCCTGGAGGGGTGGCGGCATCAACCCGACTGCGAAACACATGCCTGCGGCAATGAACACGAACACGCACAGGCGATCGACAACGGAACACGCGTCCACCATCCGGTCCCCGAACCACCAGAAGACCCCATCCCCCTCACACGGGGTTGGAAGAATTGAAGATTCGCGGCGGTCATGGCCTGGGGGAGACGCCCGGTCCCATTCCGAACCCGGAAGCTAAGACCCAGCACGGCAATGGTACTGCACCCGGAAGAGTGTGGGAGAGTAGCACACCGCCGCCATTACACATGAAAAGCAAAGGCCTCTGGTGACAGCAGTCACCAGGGGCCTTTACTGTATTTCAGGGCATATACCCCACAAAACACCTTCTGTCTGCATGCCGCGCCTCTATACCTCAGAGTACTTGAGCTATATCAGTACGCTTTATGGCACGATACTGCCAAACTGCACATACTCGCCCGCCTTATGAGATCCGAGCCAGTGCCATCAGGACACAATGGACAATAAAAATGAAACTTCTGTTGAGCAAACTAATGACATTCTGGCTCATACGATACTTTGATAAACCATTTGTTGAGGTTAACTGCTCTGATCGAGATCAGTGCCCTGTCAAACACCATGCCCAAAAAGCATAAGGCTGTGTTGTATCCATGGGGCGCCCCGTGCCTTCAGCGAAACCCGTCCGAAAACTGTGTTTTGAGGTATTTCAGCACTGTCTCAAAACCCCTGTGTGTCAATACATAAAACGTTAAAGCAAATAAGTAGAATGTCAGCTGTTGCCCACCATATACAGGGAGGTATTAGATGGCTGGCAGGATATTCGATATCCACTTGGACAAACATGTGCCGAAGGCGACCATATCGGTAACCGAACAACGACATCTTTGGTTCCGTGAGTTTATGAAACCATATCTGATGGTCATCATTCTGTACATTACCATGTACCTTGTTCGGAATAATTTTAAAGCAGCCCAGCCTTTGATGAAGCAGCAGCTGGGCATCACAACCCAGCAGTTGGGCGTAATCGGTTTTGTTTTCTCTGTTGTCTATGGGATCGGAAAAATCGTTGTGGGATATCTGGTCACAGGCAAAGACAACAAGAAGATTGCATCGATTATGCTTTTCTGCTCGTCTATCGTAGTCATCTGCATCGGTTTCCTCTTTACCTTAAGCCACGTGCCTATGGGTTGGTTGATCGTTCTATGGGCCTTGAATGGGGTCTTTCAGTGCGCCGGAGGCCCAAGCTGCGCCACGGTGATCTCCAACTGGACGACGAAGACGACCTACGGCCGTTATTTGGGCGTCTGGAACGCTTCCCACAATATAGGCGGTGGCCTGGCTGGAGTATTCGCCATCTGGTGTGCCCAAACCTTCTTCGGAGGCAAGGTGGCGGGGATGTTTATCGTCCCGGGTGTAGTGGCGCTTCTTGTGGCAATCATGTGCTTCCTGGTCGGTAAGAACCGGCCTGAGGATCTCGGGTGGGAACCCTCAGAAAAGATCTTCAATGAGCCTGTCAAACAGGAGGACGAAGAGTCGCATGATGATACCACTTGGCAGATTTTCCGCCGGTATCTGCTTTCGAACCCTTGGGTTTGGGTGCTTTGCGTCAGCAACGTTTTCGTCTATCTGATCCGCATCGGCATCGACAACTGGGCGCCTCTGCGTGTGACTGAGCAGCTGCATTTCAGCAATCAGGTCGGCGCGCGGACCATCTTCTATTTCGAGATGGGTGCTTTGATTGGATGCCTTCTCTGGGGAGTGGTGTCTGACTTCCTGGGTGGCAGGCCCGCCCTCGTCTCCACGCTTTGCGCCATCTGCCTGCCGCTCGGAATGGCAGGCTACCAGCTGGGCCGCACCCCTGTGGTCATTTACATCTCGCTCTTCTTCTTGGGCATGTTCATCTTCGGACCCCAGATGCTGATCAATATTTCCATGCTCAATCAAATTCCCAAGCGGGCCAATGTGCTGTCCGGCGGCATGGTCGGCGCATTCGCCTACCTGTTCGGTGATTCCACCGCCAAGGTCCTGCTGGCCAAGATCGCGGATTCCTCGTCCGATGGGCTGACCGTGCTGGGACATGTGCTGCATGGTTGGAATGACACTTTTATCGTGCTGTATATCGCCATTGTCTGTGCGGTCGTACTTTTGGGCCTGGTGGCCTTGATGGAAGAGAAACGTATCAGAGGAGGTCGTCGATGAACATCACCAATTTTCGGGATCTGGGTGGCATGCGGACCATCCATGGCCGCCGGGTCCGTCCCCACGGGTTCATCCGGTCCGGGCAGCTGGTCGGCCTGGACGAGGAGACCAGGAGGGATCTGGTCGAACGCTACCAAGTCACGCAGGTCGTGGACTTCCGCCGACCCTTCGAGATACAGGAGAGTCCTGACGACTCAATCGAAGGCATCACTTTTACCAACATCGATCTGCTGGGTATGATCGGTGCCCGCAATACCAGCTTGGACGACTTCGCCTCGATCGGTTCGGTCGATCGGGTCAATGACCATATGCTGGGCACCTACCACGACATGGTCCTGAATCCAGGCGCTCAGAAAGGTTTTGGGCGCTTCCTGCGCATCGTCGTGGGCAACACCCAGGGGGCCACGCTCTTCCACTGCTTTGCCGGCAAGGACCGGACCGGGTTCGCCGCGGCCCTGGTGCTCTGGCTGCTGGAGGTGGACGACGACCAGATATTCGCTGACTATCTGAAGACCAACCAGGAGAGGGTCGCGGCCAACAATCAGCTGCTGGACCAATTCAGGGCCAAGGGCTTCGACCAGGATTCACTGGACGCACTGGCGGTTGCACTTTATGTCAAGAAGGAATATCTGATTTACGCCCGCCAGCTCATGATCGACGCCTACGGCGATGTCTTCGCCTATGCACGTCAGGCTCTGGGGTTCGGACCCGACCAGGTGGAGGCCCTGCGCCGCAACCTGCTGGAATAACCACACAAGACCGAATAGGTGCGGGCAGGTGATCGGGCTTGAGTGCCAATTGTAAGGGGGCATCGTGCATACATAAGTCTGGGACGGTAATGATTCCGGGGCTCCCGTGCGGCTCTGGTCGGTCAATGTTGATCGCCAGACGACCGGGAGGCCCGGGCCATTGGGAGACGGCCATGAATGCGGGCGCGGGTTTCTTTCGCACAGACGGATTGCCGAGCAGACCGCGATTATATGGTCAGCAAAACGACATGGGAACAGCCGAATCCATCTTGACTGACCATATCGACGCTGCAGGTGACTGGATGATCAAGGAGGATTTTGGACTCAGTTTGAAAGAGACATCCCTGTCCTGGAGCGGCTGCTGATATCCCCCTGGCTGAAGACCTGGTCGTAGAACTCCTGCACCAGGGACTTGTCGGCTGCTGTCTGACTCACGCTCATCATGAACCTTCGCCTTCTGCCAGTACGCAGGCTTTCGAGTTTCTTCATGATGGGTGTCTTCGCTCAGGCTCGTAAGCGTGCATGAGACCAAGGTGAGCAGGTGGATGGTGGCTTACGGAAAGGCTATCAGGCCTTGAAGTGGCGCTCGTCGTTCATGGTGGCGAAGTTCAGACCGATCAGGATGCCGCCGCCTATGTAGTTGCCCAGCATGGCCACCAGGACCACCAGAATCGCCTTCCAGGCGTTGACCCGTCCGAAGACGCCCAGGATGAGGAAGAGGGCCGAATCCGCTATCGAGTGCTCGAATCCGCAGAAGGCGAAGACGAAGACGGCCACGACCATGATGATGCACTTGGTGAAGTCGTTGGAAAGCTTGCCGTTATAGACCATGAGCATGGCGATGTTGATGCAGAAGTTGCACAGGATGCCGCGAACGAACAGGTCGGCGAAGCCCATGGGACCGCCGGAGACGTAGCCGGTTTTGGTCGTCGCGGCCGCCAGCATCTGGTCCAGGGTGGGACCGCTGACGATGGACGAGAAACGCAGGATGACGGCCACGATCAGGGCTCCGGCCAGGTTGCCCAGAAGGCAGAGGACCAGGATCCGCAGGGAGGCCAGCCAGCCCAGACGCTTGTGATAGGCGCCTATGGTGACCACCATCATGTTGGAGGTCAGCAGTTCGGAGTTGGTGTAGTAGATCAGGACCAGGGCCCAGCCGAAGGTGGTCGCCGCCAGGACCCGGCCTGCCAGGATCAGACCGTGGTCGGCGGGGTTCTGGCCGGCCTGGCCCATGATGACGAAGAAGGCCGTAAAGAAGATACCCACAAAGAGGCCGGCCATGGTGGCTCGCTGCATGTACTTGCCGGTCAGGGCGCCACTCATGGTCTTCTTGCTCTCGACCACGTCCAGGACGGTGCTGATGAAGGCCCGCCCGGGGAAGAGGGGCTGTCTCTTCTGTTGATCTGTCATCTGATTGGATTGCTCATTCACGGGGTTTATTATGACATTCCCGAGTAAAGAGAGACCGTCCTTAGGGCCCTACTGTGCGGGAATTCACTTCTTTGCCGGTGTCACCCAGCCTCACTCGGTGCGCAGGGCGGTGGCAGGATCCTGCTTGGCCGCCTTCCGCGAGGGGATCAGGCCGCCGATCAGGGTCAGGATCACGCTCAGGATGACCAGAGCCACGCCACCCGAGGCAGGCAGGGCCGCATTCACCTCGGTGGTGCCCATGAAGTGGTGCATGATGCTGTTGGCAGGAACGATCAGCAGCAGAGTGATGCCCACCCCCAGCAGGCCCGCCAGAAGTCCGATGAGGCCGGTCTCGGCGTTGAAGACGTTGGAGACGTTCCGCTTGGAGGCGCCCATGGCGCGCAGGATGCCGATCTCCTTGGTCCGCTCCAGAACCGATATGTAGGTGATGATGCCGATCATGATGGAGGAGACCACCAGCGAGACCCCGACGAAGGCTATCAGCACGTAGGTGATGACGTTGATGATAGTGGTGACCGAATTCATCATCAGGCCCACGTAGTCGGTATAGACGATCCGGTTCTTCTCCGCGGCCTTGTCGTTGTAGTGCTTGATGGAGTCGCCCACGGAATTCTTGTTCTCGAAGCTGTCCGTGTAGATGCTGATGCGGGAGGGGGCGTCCCGGGAGATCAGGCCGAAGTCGCTCAGGTTGTCGGCGTAGGTGCCTGTGGAGACGTACTGGTTGTAGATGGCGACCAGGGCCTCCTGAGGGGCGGTGGCAATGTATTGGTCGAAAGCTTGGGCCGTTTGCTGCTCGGCTGAGGCCCCCGTGGGGATGCCGGCAGGACCTTGGGCTCCCGCAGCGGCTCCGACCCGGCCCTGACCCTGACGCTGGGCCTCCTGACCGGCCATGGCTGCCGAACTCTTCATGATCTCCTGGGCCATGCTGGCCTTCTGGCTGACGCCCAAGGATGCGATGTAGGCCTTGGCATCGCTGGCTTTGGCGGCATCGTCGGCAGGGGCGAAGGCCATCCCGTTGAGAACGCTGTGGCCCTGGTCGGCCTCCTGGTCGGTGACGATGGGGCTGGTCTTGGCCTGGTCGATCAGGTAGTCGGTCAGCTGGCGGGTATACCCGACGCCCACCTTGAGGGGTGTGGCCTTGGCTCCCTGGTTGGGACGGACGATGCCGACGATGTGCAGCTGCAGACCCTGATCTGCGGCCTTGGTCATCTGGTCGGTGCTGTCGCCGATGTAGTGGTAGTGGCCGTCGGTCCCCTTGGCATACTGGTCCGCAGCAGGCACCAGGGAGAGCTTCTGGTCCATGGCCTTGGCGTATTCGATGGGCTTGGTGTCGACCTTGACCTCCTGGCCGCTGTTGAGCTTGTTCATCATGTCGGTGTACTGGCTGGAGGGGAGAATGCCCAGCTTGTAGAGGCTGGTGACGGGCATCTGGTTGTTCTTGTCCAGCACCAGGACCACCTGATCCTTGGCCTTGGGCCAGGTGCCGTTCACCACCTGGTAGTTGTCGGTCACCACCTTGCTGATGGTGGTCTTGGCATCGGCCCCCGGCATGATTTCGCCGAAGATCTCCGGGGCCTTGTTCTTCTCGGTCTTGCCGGTCAGGTAGGACATCTGCATGGACTGGATGTCGCCCATGTCGCTGTCGGTGTTGGCCGTGGCCATCTGGCTGGCGGTGGAGCTGGCGTCGTCCTGCCCGCTCATGGTCACCTTGTCCGCAGAGACCAGCTTGCCGTCCGGGTCATGCCCGAAGACCGAGAACTTGGTGGCGTAGGAGTACTGGATGCCGACGGACCCCACGTACTGGTGGATTTCGCTCTTGGGATTGTCCAAGTATTTTTTGAAATCTGTCAGGTTGTTCTGGGTGATGCTGCTGGTCAGGCTGGAGGCTCCCTTGATGCTGGAGTCGTCCGGCTGGATGGCCTTGAGATCCTTGTGGGCCTTGGCCTCCTTCTGGGATTCCTGGGCGGAGTCCACTATCTTGTTCAGGTCGAAGGACTGCTCCTGAATGGTGATGGGGTAGGAGGTCATGGTCTCCCGCTGCACCCTGTCGATGTAGCGGTTGACCCCGGTGGACACGGACAGGATCAGGGCGATGCCGATGATGCCGATGGATCCGGCGAAGGATGTCAGGGCCGTCCGGGCCTTCTTGGTCCGAAGATTGTTGAAGCTCAGTGACAGGGAGGTCAGCAGACCCATGGAGGCCTTGCCGAAGGTGCGGTGGCGTGCCCGGCGGATGGGCACCTGGTCGTCGGGCAGGGGGTCGGAGTCGCTGATGACCGATCCGTCGTGCAGCTCCACAATCCTGGTGGCGTATTGGTGTGCCAGCTCGGGGTTGTGGGTGACCATGACCACCAGCCGGTCCTGGGCCACCTCCTTGAGCAGGTCCATGATCTGGATGGAGGTCTCGGAGTCCAGGGCTCCGGTGGGCTCGTCGGCCAGGAGGATGCGGGGGTTGTTGACCAGGGCCCTGGCGATGGCGACCCGCTGCATCTGTCCGCCCGAGAGCTGGTTGGGCCGCTTGTTCACGTGCTGGCCCAGACCCACTTGTTCCAGGGCCTGCCTGGCCCGCTCCCGCCGTTCCTGCCGGTGCACGCCCGAGATGGTCAGGGCCAGCTCCACGTTGGACAGGATGCTCTGGTGGGGGATCAGGTTGTAGCTCTGGAAGACGAAGCCTACGGTGTGGTTGCGGTAGGAGTCCCAGTCACGGTCCTTGTACTTCTTGGTGGAGGTGCCGTTGATGATCAGGTCGCCCTGGTCGTAGCGGTCCAGCCCGCCGATGATGTTGAGCAGGGTGGTCTTGCCAGAGCCGGAGGGGCCCAGGATGGCCACGAACTCGTTGTCGCGCAGGTTGACGCTGACATCATTCAAGGCCTGCTGGACGAAGTCCCCCGTTTTGTACTGTTTGGAGATGTGTTCGATCTGCAGCACCGTCGTCCTCCGCTTTCTGGATTCTCAATGGCTTTAATGGCATGGACTTATGGACTCTTGGAGTGCCAGCTTACGCCATCAGCATGGGTAAATGCCGATATGGCCTAGTCCACCGACTTGAGGGCTTCCAGCATGTCCACATGCTTGAGCTTGTTGTTGACCATCCAGCCCAGGCCGGCCGTGATGACCGTGATCATGACCAGGGGCACGACGAAGGCTACCCAGCTGATGGAGGGGTCAAAGAGGACGTTGTCCGGCGGGACGGTCGTGATGATGTAATGGTGCAGCCAGGCCCCGAACCCGTACCCGGCCAGGACGCCGATGGCCGACAGAAGGATGGTCTCCCGGTAGATGTACATGGTCACCTCGCGGTCGTAGAAGCCCAGCACCTTGATGGTGCTCAGCTCACGGATCCGTTCCTCCACGTTCAGATTGGTCAGGTTGTAGAGGATGACCAGGGCCAGCAGGGTGGCCACGATGATCAGCACCTGCATGATCATGTTCAAGGATTTGACCACGGTGTCGATCTGGCTCATCAGGGTTGTGTTCTGCACCACCCCCTGGATCCCGTCGATACGTATGAAGGAGGCGGCCTGCCTTCTGGTGTTCTCCGCGCTGGAGTCCTTGAAGGTGACCAGGTGGGCGTTGGGCGAGAAGTCCTGATGGAAGACGGTCCTGTAGGCCGATGGGCTCATGAAGACGAAGTGCCCCAGGTACATCTCGCAGATGCCGTCCACCCGCATGGTCCTGTCCCTGCCGCCTGAATCCTGCAGGGTGATCCTGTCGCCGGTCTTGGTCCCCGTCAGCTGGGCGATCCGTTCGGAGAGGATCACGCCATCGCCCTTGAGACTCAGGGGCTTGTGCCCGGCCCGGGTGTCCATGCGGATGAAGTCGTCCAGGTGCTCGGCGCTGGCCGGCGCGATCATGGTGATGGACTGCTTGTCGGCGTTGTGGCCGGCCGTCTTGCTCATCTCCTCGTAACGCACGTTCAGGGAACGGCTCACATCGGGCTTTTCCAGCCGTTTTTTGATGGATTGGCGCTGGTCGGATGTGGCCTGGCTGTTCTCGGCGGCGATCAGGTCGTAGCGGATCACCTGACCGAACTGGTGCTCGTTGATGGCGGAGATGGACCCCTGCACGCCGAAACCGGCCATCAGCAGAGCCACCGATCCGCAGACCCCGAAGATGGTCATCAGCATCCGCTGCTTGTAGCGGAAGATGTTCCGGGCGGTGACCTTGTGCGTGAAGCTGAGCCGGTTCCAGATCAGGGGTATGCGCTCCAGGAAGATTTTCGATCCGGCGCTGGGCGGCTTGGGCAGGAGGAGGGCCGACGGCTTTTCGCGCAGCTCCCGCCAGGCGCTCAGGAAGGCCGGAACCACGGCGCTCAGGAAGGCCAGCAGGCAGGCCAGGAGGGTGATGGGCAGGTGGAAGCCGTAGTGAATGGGCGGCATGTCGAAGGCGTGGACATAGGCCTGGTAGACGATCCAGGGCAGCAGGGTGTGGCCGGCGATGATGCCCAGGAGCGCGCCCAGGGCGGAAGCTGCTCCGCCGTAGACCAGGAACTTGGCCATGACATCCTGGTCCCTGTAGCCCAGGGCCTTGAGTGTTCCTGCGTTAATCCGCTCCTCGTCCACAAAGCGCGTCATGGTGGTGAAGGTGACCAGGGCGGCCACCAGATACATGAAGTAGGGGAAGACCTTGGCCAGCGAGTCCACGATGAAGGAGACGGAGGCGTAGACCTTATAGCCCTCCGAGCCGGGCGCCTCACGACGAGAGTCCAGGGCGTAGACCGGCTTTTCCAGTCGGCTCAGCTGGTCAGCCGCCTTGTTAAGCTTCTTCTGGGAGTCGTCGATCCTCTTCTGGGCATCCGGGCTCTCCTTGTTGAATTTGTCCAGTTTGGCCCGGTATTCCGCGGTTTTCTGATCCAGGGTGGCCTGGGCCTGGTCGATCTGCCCCTGGGCCGAGGCCCGGCTGCCGGCCAGCTGCCGCCGGGCCTGGGCCAGTTTGGTCCTGCCCTGGGCCAGCTGTGCGGAGGCCTGGTCAAGCTGGGTCTTGCCCTGGGCCAGTTGGCGCTCGCCTTCCTCCACCTTGGCTCTTGCCTGGGTCAGCTCCCGACGCTTTGCATCCAGGGTCTGCTGGTTGGCCGCAACCTGGGCCATGCCGGGGGCATACTGGTTGGTCATGAAGGCATCGCGGCCCGTCTTGGCCTTGGTCACCAGGGCATCGATCTGCGGTGATTGCCGATTGAGTTCGGTCAGCTGTGCCTGGAGCCCGGCCTTCTTGCGGTTGAGGTCCTCCTGCTGCTGAGGGGTCAGCCCGGGTGTGGCCAGTTGGGCGTCGATGGTCTGAATGAGGCCGGTGACCTGTGCGATGCCCTGTCTGCATTGCTTCTGCGCTGCCTGGGCCTGGGCCACAGCCTGGTCGGCCTGGGCCTTGCCACCCTCCAGCTGCTGGCGGGAACCATCAAGCTTGGCCTGCCCCTGGTCGATGTCCTGCTGCCCGCGATCTGCCTGCTGCCTGCCCTGGGCCACCTGGCTGGCGGAGGACTGGTACTGCTTCTGCTTTCGAGCCAGTTCGGCCGAACTCAGATCCACCTCCTGCTGCCCTTGGTCGATGGCCGCCTGGGCCTGCACCGTCTTTGCAGCCAGTTGGTTCTTGGCGGACTGGATGCTCTGGGCACCCTGGTCCAGATCCTTCCTGGCCTGGTCCAGCTGCTGCCGGTTCCCCTCGAGTTCGTTTCTGGACTGGTCCACCTGGTCCTGTCCCTGGTCCAGCTGCTTCTGCAGTGGAGCCTTGATGGCGTTGAGCCTCGCTGTGGGGCGGCCTGACAGGATCCTGTTCAGGTCGTCCTTGTGGGTCTGCAGGGCCTGGATGTACTGGTCGGAATAGTGGTCCCTGATCCGGTCCAGGTCCTTGAAGGTCAGGCGGGCGATCATGTACTCGTCCGAGTCGAAGGCCTTGGGCGTGGCCACAGCGTAGGAGTCCAGGGACCCGGAGCCGGCTGTGGAGGGGCCCATGTTGACCTTGCTCAGGATCTCGGTCGACCTGACCGTGCCCACCACGCGCAGCTTGTGGTGCCTCAAGACCTTCCTGCCCAGCTGGTCGGCCTTCTCATCCACCTGGATGCTGCTGCCGATGGGGTGGCTCTCACCCAGGGCCGTGTCGACCGCTATCTGGTCCGACCTGGTCGGCATGGTCCCGTCGACCAGCTCATAGGTGGAGATCCGGTCGGGGGCGGAGTAGATGCGCAGGCTCTTGTCGGTGCCCTTGAGCACCACGTCCTTCAGATACCCGTATTCGATTCCTGAGTTGCCCGGGGCGGTGTCGATGGCGTTCCGGTCCTCCTGGTCCAGCCCATAGCTGCTGATGACCATCAGGTCGGCCAGATGGTGGTCGGACAGGTAGGCGTTGCCGGCCTGCCGCATGTCCGGCCCGGTCACGCTCAGCCCGACCAGGGCGAAGGAGCCCAACGCCACCAGGCAGACGATGGAGATGAACCGCCCCAGGGACTTGCGCAGGGAGACCCGGATGTCGTGCCAGAGCACCTTCCTGACGGGCTGCATCCTCACCACTCCACGTTTTCGATGTCTTCGGGGCTGTCATTGGTCTGCACGGCCTGAACCCGGGCGTCGTGCATGCGGATGACCCTGTCGGCGATGGGGGCGATGGCCGCGTTGTGGGTGACGATGACCACGGTGGCGCCCTTCTTGCGGCACTGGTCCTGCAGGATGCGCAGCACCTGCTTGCCGGTCCGGTAGTCCAAGGCTCCGGTGGGTTCGTCGCAGAGCAGGATTTTGGGGTTCTTGGCCACAGCCCGGGCGATGGCCACCCGCTGCTGCTCGCCGCCGGAAAGCTGGGCGGGGAAGTTGTCGATCCGGTCGCCCAGGCCCACGTCGACCAGGGTCTGGACCGGGTCGGCGGCATCGTCGACAATCTCAGAGGCCAGCTCCACGTTCTCCCTGGCGGTCAGATTGGCCACCAGATTGTAGAACTGGAAGACGAAGCCCACGTCGTAGCGGCGGTAGGTGGTCAGCTGCCGGGCGTCATAGCCGGCGATGTCCTTCCCGTCCACGATCACCTGGCCCTCGTTGCATGTGTCCATGCCGCCCAGGATGTTCAGTACGGTCGATTTGCCCGCCCCTGAGGCGCCGAGGATGACCACCAGTTCGCCCTTCTCGATGGAGAAGGTGACCTCATTGTTGGCCACGATGGTCGTCTCGCCGGTCACATACCGTTTCGTCTCTCCGATGACGTCGATATAGCCCATCATGCCCTCTCGTAACCCTGGCTGTGCGGCGGGGTCGTCCGACGCAAGGGACGCCCTCCTGATGCTCTTTTCCCCACTACTGTATACGTTTGTGGGGTCGGGAGCACAGAAGAACCGCCTGCCGGGAGGCGTCATGTTCGCCGGCCTTGCAAGGGTTCGGAGATTCAGAGGGCTTGCAGGAGGTTGCCCAGTTTGCGGCTGTCCCTGACCGGTCTGCCCTGGCGGAAGGTGATGAACCGCTGGCAGGTCTGGGCCAGGAACTCCTGGTCGTGTGAGATGACGATCACCATGACCCCCAGGGAGCGCATGTAGCGGATCATCCCGGTCACCTGGTTCATGTGGAGCAGGTCCAGGCCGCTGGTGGGTTCGTCCAGCACCACCAGGCGCTTGCCCGACAGTATGGCGGCCGCGATGGCCACCCGCTGCTTCTCCCCGCCGGAGAGGGTGTTGGGGTGCCGGCCCAGGAGCCGCTCCAGGTCCAGCTTTCGTGCCACCTCCTCGAAGAGGTCGGTCCGTTTGGCTCCAAGGAGCATCTCGCCCTCCACGGTTTCGCTGAAGAGCTGGTAGTTGACATCTTGGAAGACCATGTAGGAGTCCTCGACGCGCTCCCTGGCGGTCTGCTTGGTCCCGTTCAGGCTGATTTCCGACCTGTCGCCAGGCTTGAGCAGTCCGGTCAGGACGGAGGCGAAGGTGCTCTTGCCGGCTCCGTTGCGGCCGATGATGCCGGTGATGTCCTCGCTGGACAGGGTCAGGTCGTCCACATCCAGGGCAGGATCCTGGTCGTGGTGGTAGGCATAGGTTAGGTTCCTGACCCGCAAGAGGTCGGGGGTCTTCTCGGTAGTGACCCTGGCTGGGGCGCTCGCATTCTCGGTCGCGTCCAGATTCAGGGCCCGCAGCCCCATGGCCTGGCGGCTTGGGCCATCCAGCCCCCTCATGGCGGCCGGAGTCAGGTGCTCCGTCAGCCTGCCGTCCTCCATGACCAGGAAGTCGTCGGCCAGGCCGTCCAGGTAGTAGAGGCGGTGCTCGATCAGGACCATGGTCAGGCCCCGGTCCTTCAAGCGGCCCAGAATCTGCGCCAGGCTGGCCACCGCTTCCACGTCCAGATTTCCGGAGGGCTCGTCCAGGACCAAAATCTCCGGGTCCATCATGCAGGAGGAGGCGATGGCGATCATCTGCTTCTCGCCCCCGGACAGGGAGAAGATGTCCCGGTCCATAAGCGGGGCGATGCCGAAGAGGTCGGCCACCTGGTCTATACGCTCCCGGATGGCCTCCGGCTGGACCCCGGTGTTCTCCAGGGGGAAGGCCAGCTCGCTGCGGACGTCGGTGGTGAAGAACTGGGTCTTGGGGTTCTGGAAGACCGACCCCACCTGCTCCGAAAGCTGGTAGATGGGCCGGGCCGTGGTGGGCTCGCCCTCGATCAGGCACTCTCCCTCCAGCTTGCCCTCGTAGAGTTCGGGAATCAGGCCGTTGATGACCCTGGACAGGGTGGTCTTGCCGCAACCGCTCGGCCCGGTGACCACGGTCAGTCGGCCCTGTCCCATCCGGCAGGAGACCTCTTCGAGGGAAGGCCTGCTGGCGCCCTCGTAGGTGAAGCTAAGCCTGGAACATCGCAACATAGGCTCCACATCCCATAAGGACCAGACCCAGGGCGCACATGAGCGCATCCAGTCCGGTGAAGGCAATCCGTTGGATGGAGGTCTTGGGTCCGGGGTCGCCAATCCCCCTGGTCAGGGCGGCCGAGGTCAGGTCGGAGGCCACATTGGTGGCGTTATTGAGCAGGGGGACGTAGATGTACTCCATGGTTCGCATCGGATGCCGGACCATATCGCCGGTGGTGACCGCGATTCCCCTGAACTTCATGGCCCGTCTGATCTGGGCATAGTCGTGCCTGACGGTCGGGAAGAAGCGGAAGAGGACGCTGACGGGGATGACCAGCCACTGGGGGGCGTGGATCTTGCGCAGCAGGTAGACCAGCTCCGAGACCTTGGTGGTGCCCATCATGAAGGCCGCAACCAGCACCAGGGGGAGGACCCTGCCCACGCCGACGAAGAGGAAGAGCAGGTAATGTCCCGGCAGGTTCTCGGGGAAGACCATGGCCAGGGAGGCGCCCAGGGCGAAGACCAGGCAGACCAGAAGCCAGGCCTGGCCCTTCCTGACCCTGCCCACGATGACCTGGAAGCTGCAGAAGTAGATGTTGATGGCCAGGACCAGCGGGGTGGGCAGAGTGACGAAGATCAGGGCGTTGGCGAAGATGACCAGCAGGAATCTGGTGTAGATGGAGATGGGCCTCATTGCTTGGCGGGTATCCGGTTGAAATGCCGGTCGACGATCCGGGCGCCTATCCATGCCCCGAGCAGGGCGCCGACCAGGGTGGCCAGGATGCAGACCAGGAAGGTGGCTCCGGTGATGGGTGCGAAGACTCCGTCGATATACTCCTGGCTCTTGCCGCGGCGGACCAGGCTGGCCACATAGGCGTCCTTCATGAACCAGAGGGGCAGAACTGGGCCGGTGCAGCCGAAGGTGAGGATGACATAGCTCAGGTAGCGGGCCAGGTTGGGACGACTCTCCCCGAGCGAGGACTGAACCAGGTCAGCCAGCAGGCCGCAGAAGGCGTAGGGGATGAAGGAGAGGGCGAAGTGGCCGAAAACCAGCAGGAAGAGGCCCATGATGACGCCGACGATGGTGATGGCCCCGAACCTGGGCACCCGGCGGATCATCAGCATGTAGACCGGGCCGGAGACCAGCCCCACCACAGCGGGGATGAAGAGGGAGGACAGGCCGGGCATGACCAGGCCAGCCAGGAAGACGGTGATGAAGTTGCCCACCGCCATGCTGACGAAGTAGAGGGCCGTGAAAATGCCGACGTTGACCAGGTCTTTTGTCTTCAGTGCTTTCATAAAGGATCGCTCCCATCTGGGTGGCGGTCGCTCGGCCCTAGGCCATATCCGCCGATTTCAGGTTGTGCCGTCAAGTTTAGGAGGGCCGGGAGGGAAAGTAAATGATATTTTTTTATGTCTCTTGCTTGGCGCGCGAGGATTTTGTTAGTGTCCACTGAGAGAGGCGTATCAGAAAGGCGGCACGGAGGACAGGCATGATCAGCAAGCGACTACTTCATCTACCGGGAGCCAGGATGGGCGCCAGCCTCCTGCTGGCCCTCCTGCAGACGATCGGTGCGTTGGCGGAGGTGCTCCTCCTGCCGGTGGCCATCGCGGCCGTGGGCCGTTCCCTTGGCCTGCCTGTTCCCCATGCCCTTGCCTGGGTGCCCGGTCGGCCCGGACTTCTGGCGGCCTTGATAGGTGGGCTGATCCTGGTTCGGCTCCTGGCCCAGGCGGTTGCCAAGTCCGTCAGTGCCCGGCTGGCCGATGGGATGGGCAAGGCGCTTTCCCAGGCCCTCTACCTATCCGTGTTCGACCCCAACAGGCAGGAGGACGACCTGGGCGTTCCGGCGCAGACCCTGGCCAGGCTTTCGACCGAGGGGGTCAAGTCGGTCGTCTCCTACTTCACGGCCTACATTCCGGCGCTGGTCCAGACCGCCCTGATGCTGGTCGTGGCGTTGGCTGTCCTCCTGCCTGTCAGCCCCCTGGCTGCGGTGATCGTCGTGATTGGCATGGTGGCCCTGCCCCTGGCCTCCAAGCCCACCATGGGCGAGAACATCAAGGTGCAGCTAGGCCAGTTGCGCAAGTACGACAAGGTCGGCGTCCACTTTGAGCATGCCCTGAGGGGGCTCAACACCCTGAAGATATTCGGGGCAGACCAGCGGCAGGCCGACGATCTGGCCGAGGAGTCCGAGGGATTCCGCCGGATAACCATGGGGGTCCTGGGCGGGCAGCTGCGCTCGCTGATCAAGGCCGACGTGGTCATCTACACCAGCCTCATCCTGGCGGTCGCAGCCACGGTCCTGATCGGGCAGGGCGGCTCCTCACGAGTGCTGTCCTGCCTGGTTGTCGCCCTGGCCGGGGTCCGGCTCTTCGCCCCTGAGCGGCAGTTGGTCTACATGATGCATTCCGGCATGGTCGCCATCAAGCAGGGCAAGGCCATCGACGATATTCTGCAAGCGCGGCAGGGGAGCAATCGAGAGTCTGCGGCCCCGGAGACGACCCCTGAGTCAGGAAAGAAAGTAGCTTCGGATGTGGCTCCAGCAACGATTCCGGAAGCGCCCGAGGAAGTGTATCCAGGAACGAGTCTTGAAGTATCTGAGAAAGCAGCTCGGGAGTCTGACCCGGAATCCGCATCGGGTGCTGGCCGAATTCCTGCAAGTGGATCCGCCTCGGAGCTTACTTTGGACGCTGTCCAAGCGCCTGTATCAGGTTCTGCCGATGTGGTGGGGCAGAATGCTGGTTCGGTACGGCTGAGCTCGGCGCAGGCAGATCAGGCGGATATGTCTGGAGACGATTCGCCGGGCATCCGCGCTCGCAATCTGACCTACACCTATCCTGACGGCTTCCAGGCCTTGACTGACCTGAACTTCGATCTGCCTGCCAAGGGGCATGTGGGTTTGGTCGGCGCTTCGGGTTCTGGCAAGAGCACCTTGGCGGGTCTGCTGTCCGGGCGTCTTCAGGGGTATACCGGAGAGCTGACCATTGGCAGGCGCCAGATCGGCGACCTGTCACGCGAGGACCTGGTCGGCCTGCAGACTGTGGTTCGGGGAACCGATCGCCTCTTTACCGGGACCATCAGGTCGAATCTCGATCCGGCCGGACTGGGCTACTCGGATTGGGAGCTGCAGGATGCGCTGGACCAGGTCGGCCTGACCGGTCTTGTCCAGAGCAAGGGCGGGCTGAATGCTCTCATTGATCCTGAGGGAGGCAACCTCTCCGGAGGGCAGCGCCAGCGCCTGTCCATTGCCCGCGGACTCCTGCGACGTTCCCCCGTCTACATCTTCGACGAGGCTACCAGTGCCGTGGACCGTGAACATGACGCCACTCTGGCCGCCTTGATGGACGCGCTGGGCAAGGAGTCCCTTGTCCTGACCATCACCCACCGCCTGGCCGGGGTTCGTAATGCCGATGCCATTCTCTTCTTGCAAGGGGGTCGTCTGATGGAAAGTGGTGGCTTCCGTGAACTGATGGATGCCGGGGGCGGATTTGCGGCCCAGTGGAAGGAGCAGGCCCAGTATGAGGACGGGGAGTGACGACATGCAGCAGACGACCGGCAATCTGACGATGATGCGCCGCATGGCCCGGCTGATGAAGCCTCTGGCTGGTACGGAGGGCAAAGCCATCCTCTGTGGCAGCCTAGGCCATCTTTTTGCTGTCTGGAGCATGATGGCTGCCGCTGCGGCCCTGATTGGCCTGGTCACGGACTGGCCGCCGCTGAGTGGCCAGTGGGTCGTCTGGGCCCTGGTGGCGGTTCTGACTGCTCTCAGCCGGGGGGTCATGGCCTATGGGGAGCAGTACTACAACCATGAGATGGCCTTCAGCATGCTTCGTGACATCCGCACGACGGTCTTCGACAAGATGCGGTCCCTGGCCCCTGCCGGCCTGCGGAACCAGGCGCGCGGGGACATGGTGACGGTGATTACCAACGACATCGAGCTGCTGGAAATCTTCTATGCTCATACCCTATCGCCCATCGCCATCGCCCTGGTAACCTCTTTGTCCAATCTGGCCCTGCTCACTTGGCTCTCGCCCTGGATGGGTCTGGCTGCCCTGGTCTCCTACCTGATCGTCGGCCTGCTCATCCCCATCCTGAGCGCAAGGCCCACCTTCAAGGTAGCTATGCAGGAGCGAACGGCCCAAGCCAATTTGCACTCTCTACTTCTGGAGACCCTGCAGGGCCGTACAGAGCTGGCGGGGCTGGGTGCCCTCGGCAACACCCGTCGCCGGGTGGGAGCTGCCACGGATCAGATGCTGAAAGCCCGGGGGCGCACCTCTGGGCGGACCATCGCCAACGACATGGTCACCAACGTGGTCACTCTGATCTGCGTTGGAGCTTTCACCCTGATGGCCTGCTGGCTTGGCTCTGAGGGGTTGGTGGATCCTGCCCGGGGGATGATTGGACTGGTCGGTTTCCTCTCCTCCTTCGCCCCCTTGATACCTGTGGCCCGGCTAGGCGCTGGCCTGCAGCCTACACTGGCTGCCGCTCGGCGGGTCTTCTCTCTTTTGGACAAGGAGCCGCCTGTACGTGAGGTGGAATCCGATCACGGGAATCCTTTGGCGGAGTTCACCGGAGAAGAGGCCAAGGCGGTTTCCTTCTCTTACGCTGGCAAGACTGACACGGGTACAGACGATTCGCGTGGCTCTGGCGGCCGGACTTCGGTTTTGGAGGGTCTGAATCTTTCTGTCGAGCCTGGCGAGCTGATTGGCATCCAAGGTGCCAACGGGGTTGGCAAGTCGACTTTGATCGACCTGCTGATGAGGTTCCAGGAGCGCAGTGGTGGGGATCTGGCGGTTTCCGGCCTGCCTATCGAGACCATCCGCACTGCAGACCTGCGTGCCCAGCAGACTCTGGTGAGCCAGGACACTTATATATTTAGTCTTACTTTGGCAGATAACATCGCTCTGGCCCGGCCCGATGCCAGCAGGGTAGATATTGAGCAGGCCGCCCATGACGCTTGCTTGGATGATCTGATTGACCAGCTACCTGACGGTTTGGATCATCTGCTTGCCGATAATGGTTCAGATCTGTCCGAGGGACAGCGGCAGCGAGTGGCCTTGGCTCGCGCCTTTTTGAGCGCGGCACCATTCATGCTTTTGGATGAGCCCACCAGCAATATGGATGCCCTTCTTGAGGGCCGGGTTCTGACCAGGCTGATCCAGCGGAAGGGTGACCGTACCTGTCTGATTGTCTCCCACCGGCCCTCGGTCCTTGCTCGGGTGGACCGGCTGCTGACGCTACAAAATGGCAAGCTTATCCCCGCCTGAACATTTCATAGAGAACGAGGTGCAATTCGAGGTGCAATTCATAGTGTCACTTCGAATTGCTGCTGGCAGTGTTATCGGCGTAATTTGATCCGGCGCTGGTCCATTTCAACGGGTGATTCCGGCAGCGAATACCATCTATTGACTGTGCAAATGGGAAGCCCGATTGGAGTCAGTTCCGAGAAAAGTGGTTCAGCCAAATAGGAGTCTGCTCTCATTCGGGGTGGTGGTATTTCAACAAGGTTCCGCATAAGTGAGGTTCACGGAGCTTAGCTGTCTTAGAACAGCTGAAAGGCGGACGATCCCGTTTGACAAAGTCGAGGTCGTTTAGTGCATAAGTAAAGTTACCACTTTACTGATTCACTTCACTATAAATAGGTGAATGTTAGCTTTGATCAACGATGCCTATTTCGAGGACAAGTTGTTCTTTTGTCCGGAGACACCAACTTGGCAGCGGCCATCACCCATGTGAATGTGTTCACGCATATGAAGCACCTGCTGTGGACCACCTTCCCCTCCTTGTTGGTGGTAGCGATAGTCATGTTCGTGGCGGGACGTGGAGCCCAATCCACAGGTGGTCGCAGCTTTGACAAGGTCGCGGAGATGAACAACACGCTTTCGCAGGCCTTCACCTGGAACGTGGTCATGCTGCTTATACCCCTCCTGATCATCCTGATCGGGTCGGCGTGGAAGAAGCCGACCATTCCGGTTATGCTGCTCTCGTCCGCGGTGGCTATGTTCAATGCCGTCGTCATCCAGCACTTCTCCGTCACCAATGCATTCAACGCCATCGTCAACGGGTTCGACACCTCTATGCTCCCCAAGGGCTTCAACTTGGGCCCGGCAGCCAAGGACATTACCAGTCTGCTGAACCGGGGTGGCATGGAGAGCATGATGAGCACCCTCCTGATTGCATTCTGTGCCCTGTCCTTCGCAGGGGTGCTTTCGGCCTCCGGGGCTTTGAACAAGATCGTGGAATCCCTGCTCAAGATCAGCAAGAGCACCGGCTCGTTGATTGTCGTCACCCTGCTGACCGGCATCCTGACCATATCCACCACCTGCAACGGCCAGGTATCCCTCCTGCTGCCTGGTGAGCTGCTGAGGCCTGCCTACATCCGCCGAGGTCTGCACCCCTGCAACCTTGGTCGAAGCATAGAGGATTCCGGCACCATATTCGAGCCGATCCTGCCCTGGATAGCCGCTGGCGCCTATATGGCGGCCACCTTGGGCGTACCTACGCTCTCTTATATATATGCCTTGGGCAACCCTCTGCTGGACCGGTGTGATTTTCGCCACCATCTGGGGATACACTGGAATCGGCATTCGCAAGCTGACACCGGATGAGCAGAAGACCATGCTCGCCGAGCTGGACAAGGAGAAGGAAGCGTAGAGCCGTTTCTTTGCTATATCGAATCGGCGCCGCAACCAGACAATGCCTGTTGTGGCGCTTTTCTTGTCAGCCGGAAAACGGATATGGACCTGCATGGGTTCGGTCTCTTCTCATTGTCCGGAAATTAGCAAGTTGGTTATCCAGGCTTCAACGACCGGCGCTGAGCTTAACGGCGTTAATACAGGTTTCTGTCTTTCTATCGATCGCAGAATCAGTATGTTTGACTATGAAAGCAGCACTTATATAACTAGTCTGATTTCAGTGAACAGCAAAGACCAGGAGTTTAGTAATTTTATCTTTATATCGAGTACTTTGTTGCGGCTGTTATGTTGAATCGATAGCCGATAAGTTTTAAATATTATGAAACTTAACCAGTATCCATAATCTCAAAAAACAGACTCAGCAGCACTTGATAAGTCCTTGAAAAAACAGAAAAATCTATCCTTTGTCTGCGCCAGACTTTATTTTCAACACGCGCGAAATAAATTGACAGATGCTTATATGCAATTAACATTGTAGGTACAAAGTCAAAAGAGGGTTGGTCACATTGACCAGCTCTTCACTAATGGGGCAGCGCTTTTCGAAGCGGATGCCCCATTAGTTTAACTGCGGGGGCCAATGTGGACAGTTCAAAGCGCACGTGTCTTGCTAAAAGCCTCGATTTTCAAATTGCTAATTTGCAAAACGATGGCATCGTATTCGACATCTGTAATGAGGAATCCGCTAAAGCATATCTATCTGCAAATACCTATCTATTTAGGATTAAGCGATATGCTTCCAATTTCAACAAGCACGATGACGGGAAGTACAAGAATCTCGATTTCGCTGTACTCAAGGATTTGGCGGTCATTGACTATGAGCTCAGGATGGCACTGGAATATCTGGTAGCAAACGCGGAACATGATTTGAAAGTGCGATTTAATAATTTGTTGATGTCAAATTCTGAGCTTGACGGTAGACGAGTCGCAAAGCTGGTTGATCCAGATGATCGCTTTGTATTTGATGAAAAAATTGGCTATCGAAATCAGCACGATGGCAGGTCTGGCAAGACAGGAATCAAGCTTAAATATTCTCCTTATTCAGATGATATGGTTCGCAGATATTTCCCTGACCCGGAAATATGGAATCTCTGGGAATGCTTCAATCTAGGTGATTTGATTGATTCATACATGAAGTATTTGAAGTCATTACATCTGAGAGATAATGCTACAAAATTTTTCGGCAACTTCCGTAGGCTACGAAATGCGGTATCGCATAGTGCCCCGTTACTGTTGGATGTGGATAGAACAAACAAGCAGGGCCATGTGCCTCAGACTGAGTTTGTTGATGGGTGTTTGTGTGATTTATTCCAAATGGATAACCCCCCGGCACCTATTCCAAGTACGATTAAGAAATCGCAACTTGTCTATGACTATTCAAGTTTCTTGTGCATGTTTCTTATAGTCTGTAACAGTATGCCCATACGACGCATAGCAGCAAAATTGATATTAGATCTAGAACAAAGAATATGCAAGAATTACGAGCAGTATTATCAGGGGAACCCGGAGTGCATCCACTTAAGGAATACCCTTGCGTGCATTATTCGTATTTCGAGAGCGTTCTCGAATTACATTAAAGTTGAAAGAAACCAGCCGCATCAAAGCGGAAGATTGCATTTTATCCCTCAGCCTTCTTCTGTTAAGTGAATTCTGTTCAGTCAACAGTTCAAGGTGATCTGTTTATTGGAGAGCAAAATTTTTGGCCGTCTTTGGTAGAATGGTCGGCACTTTCCTTGTTTATTAGTGTTGAAACCGACTCTGTAACTCAATAGTGATTCCAGGCTTTTATCATTGATTTCTTTGTTCCTGCCGGAAGCATTGCTGAAAGTTATCTTTAAATAGAATGATTTGGTAGGGTGTGGTCATCCATTCAGTGGCGTAATGATAACAGTGAAGATACATTCGGCTGTATGAGCTTCAGCCGCTAGGGTGTCTACCCCACTGCATCATTGCCATCCACGCTGTAGTCGCAGTTGGAGAGTCAATATTTGCCAAAAAGATGATGCAAAAGGAGTCTTGAAGAACCTCGGAAATCCCTACCTGTGGAGCTAGCCGGATTCGAACCGGCGACCCTCTGCTTGCAAAGCAGATGCGCTACCAGCTGCGCCATAGCCCCGTGAATGTGAAAAGAACTTCAACCGCGCAAGAATGCGTGGGCCTGGGAGGACTTGAACCTCCGACCTCATCCTTATCAGGGATGCGCTCTAACCAGCTGAGCTACAGGCCCATGCCGTGTGATCGAAGAATCACACAAATGGATAGCTTACCATAGTGTCCCCTCAAGTCAATCTCGGCGGCGTCGCGTCGCGTCTTGGCGGAAGAATGGTGGTTATGAGGCGGAAACGGCGTGCGGAACCAGTCCGGTCGGAGCAGCTGGAGGTCGGCGGCGAGACGGTTCTGGTCATCAGGAAGCGGATTGCCAACGTCTATCTGCGGGTCAAACCGCCTGACGGCCATCTGGAAGTGACGGCGCCTCTGGCCTTGAGCGATGACCGGATTCGCCTCTTTATCGACGGCAAGCGCCGCTGGATCGCAACCACTAGGGAACGTCTGGCCCGTTCACGCGATGTCTACACCCAACCCGGAGCCGATGGCCAGCTGTCGCCGGACCGGTCCGAGGCCGAAGCCAAGAGAATTCTACAGGAGAGGCTGCCAACTTTGCTGGATCGTTGGGTTCCTGTGGTGGGCCGTCGGCCTGAGCGTATCAGTCTGCGGAAGATGAAAACGCGCTGGGGCTCCTGCACCCCTGCCACTGCCAGCATCCGGCTCAACACCGACCTGGCTTGGCTGGCTCCTGACCTGCTGGAGTACGTGCTGGTTCACGAGCTGACCCACCTCTATGAGCATGGCCACGGCCCCGGCTTCCGCGCGCGGATGGATCGCTATATGCCTGACTGGACAGAGCGCCGTCGTCGGCTCAACCGCTATCTGGCTTTGTGACTCCAGAAGCTTAGACATCTGAAGCTATGACTCCTAGAGCCATGATTTCCGGAGCCATTAACTCCGCGTGATTTCTGAACTTGTGCAATGCGCGCTTGTGAAGTATGAACCTGGGGCATCATCCGTGCTGGTGATTTCCGAATCCGAACCCTCGCTAGGCCATCTGATACGAAGCTGGAATGGTTTTTGATGTGTCCTGTCTATCCTGATCTAACCTGACTATGCGGCCTGATTCAGACCGATCTGACTTTGATCTGTTCTAACTCGGATCTGTTCTAACTCAACCCGATCTTGCTTTGATTCGTTCCGACCCTGCTCAAGGTTGGTTTACTCCACCACATTTGTCATCGAAGACCGACGGGAGACTGCCGCAGCCCCTGCTGGTGCGCTAACGTTGAGGAAGAGGGGCGATCCTGCAGCAGCCAGGCAGGCTCCCTGCGACCCGGAGGCGAGTGTGGAACCGATCCGGGGCAATCGATCATGAAGGAGCGGATGAAATGACGGAATCCAAGAAGACAACCAAGCGTGCCTTGGTGACCGGCGCTTCCAGCGGCATCGGCCAAGCCAGTGCGCGGGCCTTGGTGGACAAGGGCTGGAAGGTGGTCGGTCTGGCCCGGCGCGAGGACAATCTCAAGGCTCTGGCTGACCAGCTGGGTCAGAACTTCACCTATGAGGTCTGCGACGTGACTGATGAGGACTCCACCCAGGCGGCCGTCGATGCCGTGCTCAAGGGCGGTCCAGTCAAAGCTCTGGTCAACTGTGCTGGCGCGGCCTTCGGCAAGGATCCGGTGGCTATCTCCAGCCTGGACGATTGGCGCGGCATGTACGAGCTGAACGTCATCGGCACCCTGCGGGTCATCCAGAAGCTGCTCCCGGCCCTGAAAGAGTCGGAGGGCACGGTTCTCGTCATCTCCTCGACGGCAGGCATCGAGCCCTACGAGGGCGGCGGTGGATACTGCGCGTCCAAGGCGGCGGAACGGGTCATGGCCCGCATTCTGCGGCTGGAACTGATTGGCGAGCCAGTGCGCGTGGTCGATATCGCCCCTGGTCTGGTCCACACCGATGAGTTCTCCCTGAAACGGTTCGGCGGTGATAGCGACCGGGCCGATGCGGTCTACGCCGGGGTGCCCGACCCGCTGACCGCCGAAGACATCGCAGGATGCGTCACCTGGGCCCTGGAGCAGCCCGACACTGTGGACATCGACCAGATTGTGGTCCGTCCCCGGGCCGAAGGCTCCTACACCAAGCTTTACCGTCGCAGCTGAGCCTGGTAAGGGACCGATGCTGTCAAAACTGATTCTGTCAGAAACCGAGCTTGGCAGGTTGATTCCGGCGGGAACCGGGTCTGGCAGAGGTTGGGTCTTGGCAGCTAAGCCTATGTGTGCCTGGCGGAACGCAGTCGACCGGGAATGGTGCCGACGGCCACGATGAGTACGGACAGGATTGACCCTGCCAGCACGCCCAGCAGTGCTGACTCCAGGTGCGGGGATCCGGCGAAGGCCAGGTTGGCGATTAAGAAAGACATGGTGAAGCCGATTCCACAGAGCTGGCAGAGGCCGATCATGTTTCCGGTCGTGGAGCCGGCAGGTCGCCGCAGCCCCAGATGACTTGCCAGGATCACCATGGTCATGATTCCCAAGGGTTTGCCCAAGGCCAGTCCCAGCGCGGCGCCCCAAAAGACCCGGTCAGTCAGCAGTCCGGGTCCCAGCCGATCCAGGGGGATGGACAGCGAGAAGAAAGCGAAAAGGGGCAGGACTACTAGGGCGCTCAAGGGGGTAAGGAAGTGGTCCAGCCGTTCAGCCGGCGATGACGTCGGGTTGCGGCTTGGCTCAATCACAGTTGGTTCGAACCTAGCTGGTTCGGTATTAGCTTGACTGATTCCTGGTGGATTGGTCTCGGTCGGTTCTGTCTCGGATGGTTTTGCCCCGGTTGGCCTGTGCTCGCTTGGCTCAGTTATGTCCGACGCGGTATTGGCCGAAGATTCTTCCGCTTCTGTAGCTTCCGCTTCAGCCGCCTTCGACCTGGCGACAGGAGCCAGCAGCCCCATCGCAACTCCTGCCAGCACAGGGTGGATTCCGGCCTTGAAGAGGCTGTACCAGGCCAGTAGACCGCCCGCAAGGGCACCCAACAAGCAGAGAGGCACCAAGGGTCGCCAGAGCCGGGCGGAACGGCTCGCTGCCCGGATCAGCAACGCCCAGACCACGAGACCGACCAGGCAGACAAGCAGCCAGCCGGGTTGAACCGCGCTGGAGTAACCCAGGGCGATCAGCAGGACGCCGATCAGGTCGTCGAAGATGGCCAGAGTCATCAAAAAGGCCTGCAGGGCGGGCCCGGCCTTGGGCAGGAGCAGTTGCAGAGCCGCCAGGGAGAAGGCTACATCGGTGGCCGTTGGGACAGCCCAGCCGCGCAACCCGGCAGGGGAGCCCAGGTTGAACAGGCAGTAGATCAGGATCGGAATGGCCACACCGCCCAGAGCGGCCAGCATGGGCAGCAGGACCTGCCTGTGGTCGCGTAGCGTGCCCGTGGCAGCCTCCTGGCGCAGGTCAAGACCCATGGTCAGGAAGAATATGGTCAGCAGCCCGTCCTGTATCCAGTCCTTGAGGGACAGGTTCAATCCACCGGGCAGATCCAGAGGAATCCAAGCGGCAAGAGCGTTCAGCCCCGGCCCGGTCTCTGGCAGGTTGGCCAGGATCAGCCCGGCCAAGGCACAGGCCATCATGAATAGCCCTGTGATCCGATCGTTCTCAGCCAACGATGACAGAGCGGCGAAGAAGGTTGAAGGATGGAGTCGGTTGTGCCGGCCCATGTCAGATCCGCCTTGCCCGCGCTGTGGATTTGATGGTTGGGCATTCGATGGCTTGGAATCCGACGGTCCGGAATTCAGTTGGGGGTCTGATGGTTGGAGGCCCGACTGCCTGGGATTGAAAGGTTTAAGATTCTGCTGCGGATTCGAATCGTCGTAATCCTGACGTCGTGGATTGATTGGGAATGTTGGGAAGGTAGGCGTGGGCGGCATAATGCTCCTGGTTGGGCGGGTAGGGTTCGGTCTTCCATGGCCGACCAGTCTTCCCGGCGTGAGGCGGCGCCCGGCCGTCTCCCAAGTGTCAATTCTATCCTGAAGCCCAGCAGTCTATCTCGGTTAGAGAAAATGCCAGCGGCCCTGCACCTTTCACGATGCAGGGTCGCTGGCATACCGCTTATCGGAGCGGTGATGAGCTCTCAGAACTCAGTAACTTAGCAACTCAATAAACTCAGAACAGGTGGCTGCGCATGAACCACTGGAAGTGCTCCAGCTCCTGCACATGGTCCTGCAGAATGTTGGAGCTGACGATGTCCAGGTCGTCCAGCTCCTTGATGGCCTCGCGGTCGCGCTTGATGAAGGTGGTGTAGTAGGTGTCCAGGGCCTTCAGGTAGTCCAGAGCATCCTGGCGGCCGGTCATGGTGATGCCATCCCAGTCGCGGTTCTTCATGATGTCGTCGGGCCGTCCGGCGGGGGAGCCGCCCAGGGTGGCGATGCGCTCGGCTGTCTCGTCGGCCATGTTCAGCACCGAATCGACCTCGGGGTCCATCATCTCGTGGATGCCGATGAATTCCTTGCCCTTCATGTTCCAATGGGCATGCTTGAGGATCAGGGCAGTCTCCTGTTCCTGGCTCAGACGGCTCTGCAGGATGGCGATGACCTTCTCGCTGGTCGCTTCGTCGAGTCCCGGTACGGTAAAGTTCAATGCCATAATCGCTCCTTAAATGTGAAATTATGCCTGCGGTCGGGTCAGCCCGACCTTGTATCTCCAGACTAGAGGAAAAGGCAAGGAAACGCTTGGATTTTGCCGGAATCAACCAGTGAAATCATTCACGGACCATCTGCTACGCTGACAGTCATTTTTTCTTGACTGGCGTGGGACGGTCCCCGGCCGACTGCCAGCTGGGATTCGGTTGGACCATAGCTAGGCTCCAGTCGTAGCGTCGTCTCGGTCAGATTGGACCCGGTCCGGTTATCTTCGGTCTGCTCCCGCTTTGGGATTCGACCTGTCTTCATCTTTCCTGTCTTCGCCGCCTTCGTCATCATCGCCAGCCTGGTCCTCAGCCTCCTGGCGCCGCCTGACCTCGATGGTCTCGATGCGCCGCCCGTCCACCTTGGTTACCGCCATGTCATACCCGTCGTCGGAGTGGATCACGTCGCCCACCTGCCCCATGCGTCCGGTCTGGGCCAGGAAGTAGCCGGCCAGGGTCTCGTAGGGGCCATCCTCCAGCTCAATCCCGGTCAGGTCGGCGAAGTCCTCGATGGTCATGCCGCCGTCGACCGTGGCCACCCCGTTGACGAAGGCGGTCGCCTGGGGATGGGCCGGGTTCTGCTCCTCGGGCAGGTCGTACTCGTCGCGGATGTCACCCACAAGCTCCTCGGTCATGTCCTCCAGGGTGACGATGCCGTCGGTGCCCCCGTACTCGTCGATGACCACGGCCAGGTGGATGCCCTTCTTGCGCAGCTTCTCCAGACTGGGCAGGAGCTTGGAGGTGCCGGGCAGGGCGATGCCGGGCCTGGTCACGTCGGCCACGGTCTTGGCCTGGGGATTGCGCACGTCCATCAGGTCGCGCACGTGGACGAAGCCCAACACGTCGTCGAAGTCGCGTCCGGTCACCGGGTAGCGCGAGTAGGGCTCGTCGTGCACGAATTCGACCGCCTCCTGCAGCGGCATGTCCCCGGCGATGAAGACTACGTCGGCCCTGGGGCGCATGACCTCGGCCACGCTGGTCTCGGAGGCATCGAAGACGTCGCCCAGGATCATCCGCTCGTCCTTGCTCAGGTTGGTGTTGGATGAGACCAGCATCCGCAGCTCGTCGTCGCTGACCTCGGTGTCGGTCTGCTGGGGGTCGAAGCCCAGGATTCGCACGATGAGGTCGGTGTTCTTGCCGATCAGCCAGATCAGCGGCCTGCACAGGGTGGTGAAGACGTCGATGGCCGGAACGACGGCCCTGGCGATGGCCTCGGTGCGCTGCATGGCGATCCGCTTGGGCACCAGCTCGGAGATGACGATGGAGCAGTAGGAGATGATCAGAGTCAGAATCACCGTGGTCAGGGTGCTGGCCAGACCCTCGTGTACGCCCCACCCGGTCAGGACGGGCACCACGTAGGGGGCGATGGATGATGCGCCGAAGGAGGCCGAGAGGAAGCCCGTCAGCGTCACGCCGATCTGCACGGCGGAAAGAAAGGTGTTGGGGTCGCGGGCGATGCGGGCCACCCGGGCGCCGCGCGCGTCCTGCTGCTCCATCTGCTCCAGTTGCGAGCCTCGTAGGGAGACCAGCGCCAGTTCAGTCCCCGAGAAGACGGAACCGAGCAGGAGGAAGAAGAGAATGAGCAGGATGTTCAGCCATAATGCCATGCCTCCAATGCTAGGGTATGGACGCCCCATGTGCCCTATGTCACACCCCAGCGGTGAACCTCCGTCTTCCCCATATAGCGCTACCTGACTAGCATGAAACACGGAAGCAGGTTCGGCTTCAAGCCGACATTCCCAACGCTCCCGAAAGGATTTTTCATGTCACAGCTTCAGCACGAATTGACTGAGTTCACCACGCAGGCCTACCAGGACAACAAGACCTTCCCGGTCTCCAAGAAGGATCTGCTGGGCCACTGGTCCCTGCTCTTCTTCTACCCTGCGGACTTCAGCTTCGTCTGCCCCACCGAGCTGGAGGATCTGGCCAGCAAGTACGAGGACTTCAAGAAGATCGGCTGCGAGATCTACTCCGTCTCCTGCGACACCGAGTTCGTCCACAAGGCCTGGCACGAGGCCAACGAGAAGATCGCCAAGGTCCAGTACCCCATGCTGGCCGATCCGACCGCAACCCTGGCCAAGGACCTGCAGACCTACAACGAGGCCGAGGGCAAGGCCGAGCGCGGCGACTTCATTCTGACCCCTGAAGGCAAGGTCGTGGCCTACGAGGTCATCTCCTCCAACGTGGGCCGCAACGCCGACGAGCTGCTGCGCCGCGTCCAGGCCTCCCAGTTCGTCTACGAGCACGGCGATCAGGTCTGCCCTGCCAAGTGGGAGCCGGGCGAGGACACCATCGAGCCCAGCCTGGATCTGGTCGGCCAGCTCTGATCCGCAGCTGCCAACATCGGGAACTCGCCGATCGGAAGCGACCAGGGCGGGTTCCCTTTTCTGTATTCACGACCAGCATCCAAAACCAGCACATCCGTGCATTCCTTCGGAAGAGGCATTCATGACGGAAGACAAGAATCTTTATGACGTGGTCGTCATCGGCGGCGGCCCTGCAGGCCTGAGCGCAGGACTCTATCTGGCCCGGGCGCGGTATCGCACCCTGATCCTGGAGAAGGATGACTTCGGCGGCCAGATCACCATCACGGCCGACGTGGTCAACTACCCGGGCGTGGCCAGCACCGACGGCCGCAAGCTGACCGAGACCATGCGCCAGCAGGCCCAGAACTTCGGAGCCGAGTTCATGAGCGCCGAGGCCACCGGCATCGAGGCTCAGGGCGACATCAAGGTGGTCCACACCTCCCGGGGCGACCTGCGCACCTTCGGCATCCTGATCGCCACCGGCGCCAGCCCCCGCAAGATAGGCTTCCAGGGCGAGCAGGAGTACGCGGGCCGCGGTGTGGCCTACTGCGCCACCTGCGACGGCGAGTTCTTCACCGGGCGTGAGGTCCTGGTGGTCGGCGGCGGGTTCGCGGCAGCCGAGGAGTCGGTCTTCCTGACCAAGTACGCCACCAAGGTGACCCTGCTGGTGCGCGAGGAGGACTTCACCTGTGACGCTGCCGTGGCTGACGAGGCCCGGGACAACGACAAGATCGAGATTCACTACTCCACAGAGCTCAAGGGTGTCTCCGCAGGCCCCGGCGGGCTGGTCGAGGCCACCATTTTGGACCGCAAGAGCGGGCAGACCACCACCTGGAAGCCCCAGGACGGCGGCACCTTCGGCGTCTTCGTCTTCGCTGGCTACGTGCCCCAGACCGGCATGCTCAAGGGCGTGGTGGATCTGGACGACCACGGCTACGTGCTGACCCATGGCTACCTGGAGACCTCGGTGCCCGGCATCTACGCCGCCGGGGATCTGCGGGTCAAGAACCTGCGCCAGGTCATCACCGCCACCGCCGATGGTGCTGTGGCCGCCGTGGAGCTGGAGCGCTACGCCTCCAACATGTCGGACAAGACCGGCCTGGTGCCGCCGCGTCCCGAGGATTCCCCCTACGCCCGCTCCGAGCGGCAGGCCGAGAACTCCGCCCTGGCCTCGGGCACCTCGCCCGCGCCTGTGGCCCAGGAGCACGACCAGGCCCCGGCCAAGACCTCCGGCTTCTTCGGGCCGGACATCCGCAAGCAGCTGGACATGGTCTTCGGCAAGATGACCGGAAAGCTGGAGTTGGCCCTGGATCTGGACGGCAGCCAGGTCTCCAAGGAGCTGGAAGCCTTCGTGGACGAGCTGGTCGGGCTCTCCGATGGCAAGCTGACCTCCAGGGTCGACTCCCGCACGGAGGAAGACAGCAAGGACTACGATCCCGCCGGCGACCTGCCCGATGCCCGGCCCAGCGTGCGCATCTGCCGCGTGGATGACCAGGGTGTCTCCCAGCCGACCGGGCTGGCCTTCCACGGCGTGCCCAGCGGCCACGAGTTCAACTCCTTCGTCCTGGCCCTCTACAATGCGGCGGGCCCCGGCCAGCAGGTGGATCAGCCCACCTCGGACCGGATCGATGCCATCAAGGACCAGGTGGATGTGATGATGCTGGTCTCCCTGACCTGCACCATGTGCCCGACCACGGTCCTGTCCGCCCAGCGGGTGGCGGCCCAGAACGGCAAGGTGCGCGCCGAGGCCTACGATCTGGCCCACTTCCCCGAGCTGAAGGACCAGTACCAGGTCATGAGCGTCCCCTGCATCGTCATCCGCAAGGACGGCCAGGAGACCGTGGAGTTCGGCAAGAAGTCCGTTCCTGAAATGCTGGATCTGATCGGAGCCTGACCCTGGGTCTGAGCCTGAACAGATTCTGAGAAGGCGCTGACGTCAATGCCTTTGTGGCGATGATGTCGGTGCCTTTTCTGGTGTAAGCCTCTGAATTACGTTGATGGAAAATTGCTGATGCTATCCACGGTCTACACAGTCCGCCGCCTTCGTGGTGCAAGCGGTGACCGTCGTCATCATGATCGGCTCGACAATATGGAATGATTACGCTCTATCCTGCTACATCCTGACCAATCCTCCGACCCAGACCACTCCTTTCGGTCCTGGCTCATGGCGTAATGGCCCCCGGCCGCAGCCGTGCCATCCTGGTCCACGTCCAGTTGGACGAATCCCTGCATAATCGTGGTGTTTATCTACGTATTCCCGACCTGGACCGATCCTGCCAAGCCCAGGGCCTCGCTGGAGCACTTGGATCCGACCGGTCCGCTGGGCACCGCCGAGGTCACCGGCACCTATCTGGAGCGCGTGGGCATCCGCATGCCCCGCTGCCAGCCCGAGACCATCCGTCTGATCGACCTGGTCCGGGTCTGACCCGCCGCCATCAGTCACACCACAGGGATGGAGGAGCACTGAATCATGAACCCAACCAGCCTTAGCCTGGGAGAGCCGGACTGGATCACGCTGACCACCAATGCCGACAGGGAGACTGCGCCCGCAGGCCCTGGACTAGATTCGCCAGGACATCGCCCAGCCAGGACGGCTGGCACTTCTAGGATCGGAGCCTGACCAGCGGCCTGCAGTGGGAGCGGACCAGGCAGATCGGGGTCAACACCCTGGCCTTCCGCTTGCCCCAGAACGGGAGCTTCTACGCCACCGACGCCGACTGCGTGGGCATATCTGACTCAATCGACTGGGAGCTCAACCGTCAGTGGATGGACCTGCTGGCGCGGACCGGCACCCCGCTCTTCTTCTCAGCCCGTCCCGGCGGTCTGACCGCCGACCAGGAGGGCCAGCTCAGACAGGCCTTGGCCCTGGCCTCGACCGGCGGCGCCCATGCAATCCCTTCGGACTGGCTGATCAACGACTGCCCTGAAATTTGGACTGACGACGACGGCGCTCGCCGATACTCCTGGTATGAGCCGGCTGGCCTGGAGTTCGCGGACATGCCCGAGCGCTACGACGGGTATCTTTCCGCCGTCTAGAAGTAGATGGCGGCCGTGCTCGGTTGGGATGGGCACAGCCGCCTGTTCGCCGGATTGCAGTGATGGGAATCCGGCCTTACTCGTGCGAAGCACAGCGGGGAATATTCGATAACGACATTTACAGAGCCTCCCAAGAACTCTGCCGACTGTCTCCCCAACAGACGGTGCATGTCATTCGTTTCTGCATCTTTGTACAGTGATACAACCCTATCATCGCGCAATGACTATGACAGCCGGATCCAGTGTCGGCGGAACTCAAGGCTGGCGGAATCTGTAAACAGCGGCCAGGCTGACTGGGGTTGTGTGCCCGTGGCCGGCCTGGCCGTGTTACCCTCTCTCCCAGGCGGAGGCGGGGGCGTGCATGCCTATCCTCGGCTTCTGCCTGCGGAAGTGTGGTGGGGGCGCGGGAGGGAGTGTCGGCTCCCTTGGGGTTTGAGCCTTCAGTGACACTTTTCCTCCCTGCTCCCCCTGTATGGGCCGGGGGCGGGGGGATTGTTACGCCGCCCCCGGCCGCTCTTACTCATACGAAGCATGTGATAGTTGGCGTGTTTCCCGCCGGTGGCGGCGAGATGCCAGCACCCCGCCCATGCCGGTCATGCCCGTGGCCAGGGCGAGCAGGATGCCCTCCCCGCCCGCCCGGGGGAGCACTGCAGGCAGGTACGTGTAACGGAGAGAAGTGTCCGGCTGCTGGGGTGTGCCGCCCAGCGTGTAGTCCACGCTGACCGTGACCGTGCCCGGCGCGTGTGCAGGCGTGAGCACGCTGACGCTGCTGCCATCACCGCGCATCAGGCCTGTTGCGGCGGTCTGGTCGAATCTGACGCCGGTGATCACCAGCTTGAATACCACCGGAACAGGAACAACACTGTAGCCTTTTACATCAGGATTGCTGAGCGAGCCAAAGAAGTTGTTTCCCCAGGCGTAGGCGTTGCCGTCGCTGCCCAGGGCCAGTGAATGAGTGTTTCCGGCGCTGACCTGCAGGTAGGTGAAGTCCGTGGGCGTGCCTGCAGGCTTGCCCACTTTGACCGGCGTAGGCCGGTCGGTTTGCGTCCCGTCGCCGAGCCTGCCATACATGTTGTATCCCCAGGCGTAGGCGTTGCCGTCGCTGCCCAGGGCCAGCGAATGAAGGTATCCGTCGCTGACCTGCAGGTAGGTGAAGTCCGTGGGCGTGCCTGCAGGCTTGCCTACTTTGACCGGCGAAGTCTTTTGAGTGGTCTTTGTCCCGTCGCCGAGGCCATAGTCGTTGTTTCCCCAGGCGTAGGCGTTGCCGTCGCTGCCCACGGCCAGCGAATGATCGGTTCCGGCGCTGACCTGCAGGAAGGTGAAGTCTGTGGGCGTGCCTGCAGGCTTGTATACTTTGACCGGCGAAGTCTGCTTGGAGGTATCGGTGATCGTGGTTGCCCCGTCGCCGAGCTGGCCGTAGCTGTTGTTTCCCCATGCGTAGGCGTTGCCGTCGCTGCCCAGGGCCAGCGAATGAGCGTTTCCGGCGCTGACTTGCAGGTAGGTGAAGTCCGCGGGCGTGTCTGCAGGCTTGTCTACTTTGACCGGCGTAATCTTTTGAGTGGCGGTTGTCCCGTCGCCGAGCTGGCCATAGTCGTCGTATCCCCAGGCGTAGGCGTTGCCGTCGCTGCCCAGGGCCAGCGAATGATAGTATCCGGCGCTGACCTGCAGGAAGGTGAAGTCCGTGGGCGTGTCTGCAGGCTTGCGTACTTTGACCGGCGTAATCTTTTGAGTGGTCTTTGTCCCGTCGCCGAGCTGGCCGTAGTCGTTGCGTCCCCAGGCGTAGGCGTTGCCGTCGCTGCCCAGGGCCAGCGAATGAAATTGTCCGGCGCTGACCTGCAGGTAGGTGAAGTCCGTGGACGTGCCTGCAGGCTTGCTCACTTTAGCCGGCATAGTCCGGGTGGTGGTTGTCCCGTCGCCGAGTTGGCCATTGCCGTTGATTCCCCATGCGTAGGCGTTGCCGTCGCTGCCCACAGCCAAGGAATGATAAGAGTATGATGCGCTGACCTGGTTGAACCTGATGCCTCGGCTGGTGTCCGGCGGGGTGATGGTGGTGGTTTCCTTGCCGAACTGGCTGCCCTTGTCGGGGCTGATGCTCCATGTGCTGTCGGGGTCTTTGAAGGTCCAGTGGGCGGTGAGGGTGAGGTTTTGGGTGACGGGTTTGCTGAAGTCGTAGGCGACCTGCCCGGTGAACCATCCGTCGAACTGGTAGCCTGGGCGCGTCGGGTCGGGGGAGGGGCGCTGGACTCTGCCGTAGACCGGCTGGATGCTCTGGTCCTGTGGGGGCGGGTTTCCTCCGCCTGTGTCGAAGCGGACCGTGTAGGCGGAGCCCTGGCGGAGGTCTCTGGTCAGGGTCTGGTCGACGGTGTACGTAAGGCTTCTGGTGAAGGGCTGGTCGTCCTGCCTGCCGGTGATGGTGATGGCGGCCGGGCCGGGCTGGCGGGCGGGGATGTCCGTCTGCCAGGCGTCGCCGGTCCTGCTGAGTTTGAGCGGCTGGCCGTCCATGCCGGCTGTTTCCAGGGTGGGCGCTGTGGCGGTGCCGAGCCGGGCCGGCTGGCCGGGCCGGCCCTGCCCGTCCAGGCTCCACTGGTATAGGCCGCCCTGCCTGCTGGTGGCGGTGATCCTGCCGCCTGCAAGGACGGCCTGCGTGTAGGCCCGGTTCCCGTCGTCCGCCCGGGCGGGCGCTTCGCCGGGCTTCCAGGCCCAGACGCGGCCGTCCCTGCTGGTGATGACGGCCTGGTCATTGCCGGTGGTGATTCGGCTGGCCTTCAGGTTTTCCGGCAGGCCGGCGGCCGTAAGGCTGGTCGTGCCGTCGGCCTGGTGCCAGGCCTGCCCGTCCGCGTCCAGGAGGAGGAACCCCTGGTTGAGGGCCTGGGCCTGGACGATACGGATTTGTGTGTCCTGCCTGATGCGTGCGGGCTTGACGTTGCCGGTCTTGCTCGCGTCCCAGGCCCAGGCCTGCCCGTCCGTGTCCAGGACGAGGGCCCGGCCGCCGGAGGCGGCGGCGGTGACGGCCCGCGCCTGTCCGGGCAGGCCGGTCGTGGCCTGCTCCAGGAATTTCGGGTTCGTGTTTTGACCGTCTTTCCGGCTGGCCTGGTAGGCGTGGACCTGTCCCTGCCGGTCCACCGCCAGCAGAAGGTCGCCGTCCATGCTGATGCCGGTGAATCGGGTGTCCTGGTTGGCATCGAGGATGGTGGGTGTCGATTGTCCGTTGGCCCAGGCGTAGATCCGCTGGTCGGATCCGAGCGCGGCCTGCAGCCGGCCGCCTGCCGCGGCCTGCAGCCAGCGGAACCCGTCGGGAGCCTGGGCGGGGAAGGGGACCCGCTTGGGCGCGCCCTCCTGCGTCCAGGTGTGGATTCGCCCGTCGCCGGTCAGGCCGACTGTCTGCTCGCCTGCGGCCTGGACGTTGACGTAGTAGGGCTCCTGCAGGCTGGGCGGGCTGATGGTCAGCCGGGCGCCGGCGGCGGGCCCGTGGTCCGGGCTCAGCGTCCAGTCCGTGATCCTCGACCATTGTGCTTTCAGGGTCGTGTCCTGGAGGATGGGAGTCTGGAAGTCGAAAGGCTCGCCGTCAAGCGTCCACCCGTCGAACCGGAAGCCTTCGCGTACAGGATTCTGTTGTGGGGGAGCGGCGAGGGTGCCGGTCTTCACGGTTGACTGTGTTGGCTTGCTGCCGTCGGCAGGGTCGAAGCGCACCGTGTGCGCGGCCTGATCGCTGGTATCGGATGGCTTAGTTGGAGCGGGTTCTGTCTTATCCTGATCGCCCGTCGTCGATGACGGGGTGCCCGTCGTTGGGTTTAATGGTGTGGTGGCTTGTATCGGCGATGGTGTGGGCAGTGGGGTGCTGGTTGTGTTGCTGGGGAGAGTGCCGGGGGTTTGCTCAGCTACGCGAGGGGTCTGACGACCCCCCCCCCCCCGGTGAGTATGGGAGCATCCGCTTGGGCGGATGCGACACCCAAGCCTGCCAGCAGGCTGATCAGGACGGTCATCATCGCCAGAATGCGACGCAGGCGGGAAACCAGATGCATGAAACCAAACCCCCTCACCAAACATCAAGCGGTATCAATACCGCCTGCCTAAAAAAGTTCTTCTTGTCGGAAAGCCACCCTTTGCTCAGCGCCAGCTCTACATTACATTGCAGAAACCAAGACGAAAACCAGCCACCTTCTCGACGTCCCTACTTTTCACTCTACCATTCGATCCGCAAACAACACACGACCACATCAGGGGCCCTTGGATATGGCGAGGCCCCGCCTCCTGCTATCTGCAAGAGAACGGGGCCTCATCCTTGAACCATCAAGCGGGGATCAGCCGGTGTTCTGCAGGCCGGCGGCGACTCCCGAAACGGTGCAGAGGATCAGGTAGATGAAGTCGGCCTGTTGGCTCTTGCTGAGCTCCTCCTTGTCGTTGCGACGACGCAGGGCCCGCAGGGCGCGCACCTGAGTCACCGACAGGGCGTCCACATATGGAGAGCGGATCCGGATGGCCTGGCCCAGCACGTGGCGGTGCTGCAGGGGCCACTCGTCGCCCACGATCTGCAGGACCCACTTGCGGGTCAGCTCCATCTCCGAGAGGACCTTCTGGCTCAGGTCGTCCCGGTCGCCCAGGGAGAGGTACATCTTGGCGATGCGCTCGTCGGTCTTGGCCAGGCTCATCTCGATGTTGTCGATGAAGGTGCTGAAGAGGGGCCACTCCTCGTAGGCCTGACGCATGGTCTCCAGGTCGCCGAACTTCTCGCAGGCGGTGCCCAGGCCGTACCAGGCGGCCAGGTTGATGCGGGCCTGCGCCCAGGAGAAGACCCAGGGTATGGTCCGCAGATCGTCCAGGGACTTGGCGCCCAGGCCGCGCTTGGCGGGCCGGGAGCCGATGGGCAGCAGGCCGATTTCGTTCAGGGGCGTCACGATGGAGAACCAGGGGGCGAAGTCCGGCGTGTGCAGCAGGTCCAGGAAGCGCTCGTGGGCGGCCTGGTCCAGCTTGTCGGCCATGTCCGCGTACTTCTCGGTCATGGTGGTGTTGCGCTCCTCCACGCTGGGCGCGGACTGGAGCAGGGTGGCTGCAGCCACGGACTCGATGTGGCGGATGGCCAGGACCGGGTTGCCGTAGCGGGCGAAGATGACCTCGCCCTGTTCGGTCAGCTTGAACCGGCAGTTGACCGAGCCCACAGGCTGGGCCAGCACGGCCCGGTTGGCGGGGCCGCCGCCACGGCCTACGGCGCCGCCGCGTCCGTGGAAGAGGGTCAGGTCGATGTCATGGCTCTCGGCCCACTTGGCGATGCGCTCCTGGGCGGAGTGCAGGGCCAGGGTCGCCGAGACGGGGCCGGCGTCCTTGGAGGAGTCGGAGTAGCCCAGCATGACCTCCATCTTGTTACCGGTCTCCTTGAGCCGGGCCTGGACCTCGGGGATCTTGATGATCTCCTCCAGCACGTCCACCGAGTTCTGCAGGTCCTCCAGCTGTTCGAACAGGGGGATCACGTCGATGACCGGCACGTCCTCGGCATGCTCGAAGGCCAGCCGGTTGAGCTCGTAGACGTCCTTGACGTTCTGCGCCGACTTGGTGAAGGAGATGATGTAGCGGCGTGCGGCCTTCTGGCCGTTGCGCTTCTGGATGGCTCCCAGGGCCCGGAAAGTGTCGAGCACCTCGTGGGTCATGGGCTGCAGCTCGCCGCGCTCGCCGTGCAGGCCGTGCTCGCGGATGTCCTCCAGGGCGCGGGCGTGGACCAGGGAGTGCTGGCGGAATTCCATCTCGACCATGTGGAAGCCGAAGGTCTGGGCCTGCCAGATCAGATCCTGCAGGGGGCCGTAGGCCTGACGGACCGCGCCCGCCTTGGCCAGGGAGTCCTGGACCACGCGCAGGTCGGCGATGAAGTCGTCGCAGTCGGCATACATAAGGTCGGCGTCACGCTGGATGGTGGCCTGCAGACGGTCGGCGATGACCAGGACCACGGCCCGGTGCAGCTCGTTGTGCGAGATGGTGGTGGCCCGATCGGTCAGGCGCTCGCTCATCTCCTTCTGGTGGCTCCACAGGCTCCTCAGCTCGGGGCTGGGCGGCGTGGTGGTCACCTCCATGGTCATGTTGCGGCCCACGGTGGTGGTGGCCTTGACCAGCGCCTCAAGCATGTGGTCGGAGAACTTGCGGGCCACCTTGCGCGAGACCTTGGCGGTCACATTGGGGTTGCCGTCACGGTCGGAGCCGATCCAGCTGCCCGGGTGGAAGAAGGCGGGGCAGACGGGCTTGACCATGCCGGCCTTCTTGCCCAGCATCCAGTCGTCGAAGCGGCGGTAGACCTTGGGAATGGTCTCGAAGAGCGTGGCGTCGAAGATGTCCAGAATGGTGTTGGCCTCTTCGACGGGTGTCGGCTTCTTGGCTGCGATGGGCGAGGTGCGGAAGAGGGCGTCGATCTCGTTGTGCAGCAGACGCTCGTTCTCCTCCAGCTCGGAACCGCCCAGGCCGCGGCGAACGGCCAGCAGGTTGGCGATGCGCCGGATCTTGCCCTCCACGGCCTTGCGCCGCGCCTCGGTGGGGTGGGCGGTGAAGACGGGGTGGAACTCCAGCTTCTCCAGCAGCTCCGAGGCCTTGGCCGGGCCCATCTCCTGAAGGAGCTGGCTGTAGGCGCTGGTCATCTCGTTGATGGGGTCGGTGCCCTTGACCTTCAGGTCCACCTTGCCCTCGCGCTCATGCAGGACCTTCACCCGGTAGTTCTCCTCGCAGAGGTTGGCCAGGTGGAAGTAGGTGGTCAGGGCGCGGGCCAGCAGCTGGGAATCCTTGATTGAGGTGTCGTCGATCAGGGCCACGGCCTTGGACAGGCCGTCCTCGTCGGGCACGGGGTCCGAGGGGTGGCGGTTGAAGTGCTCGGCGCTGGCCGTCATCACGTCCTCGCGCAGGGAGTCGAACCGCTTGAGCAGCTGTTGATCGAATTCCCCCAACACATCCCTGAGCAGCCGCAGGCACAAGGCCATGTCCTCATCCAACGATTGAGGCAGCTTGCGTTCCTCCGGCCCCTTGGTCCCGGTGCCGGACGTGACCAGGGTCGCATCGGCAGCCGTGATTTGCTGATTACTATCTGTCATCAGTCCTCCTTGTCGAATCGCAGGTTGCCCGGTCTTCGACCATTCCACGGCTCCTCCGCGGTTATTGGTGGTCGGCGTTGCAGGCCCACAGCCTTCGGTTCGATGGCTCGCGGCCCATTCTAGGACGCTTTCGGGTCGAATACGTTTCATGGTCCCATGCGCCGGTGCAAGGGCACGTGACCCGGGTGGAGTATGAATGTGGGTGTGAAATTCAAGAGCAGGAGTTCCAAGGACGGCTATCGCGGCAGGACCGCAGCCGAGGTCAGACGGGTCAGCAAGTACCACACCCACTCCATTCCGCTGGACATGGAGGACATTGAACGCGATTACGACAAGCCCATCGTCGAGGCCTGCATAGCGGCCAAGACCAGCCTGATTGTGCGGGTGGGCATGCTGGAGCTGGGGGCCGGCACGGGAAGCTTCCGCGTGCGCGAGATGATGCACAGGATTGCCTACCCCATGGGCGTGCATGTGCGGGCCGACGTGAACCTGACCGACATCGAGGCTACTTGCACGGATGGTGTGTCCCGCATCACCGAGGTGGTGGACCTGCCCACCACCGGGGTCAACACCGAGCGGATCTGGCTGCTGGAGCACTTCGCGGACTGGCTCAGCGTCAAGTGCGGGCAGGCGGGGACCTACCACGCCATGACGGTGGTCTCCCGGGAGCTGGTGGACAACCTGGACGAGCCGAACGTCTACGCGGCGGCCCGCAAGGCTGTCAAGGAGGTGCTGGCCCAGGACCAGGATGCTGCCGAGGCGCTCAAGGATGCGGTGGCCACCGCCGTACACAACGAGGACGAGATCAGCCAGAACCGGATCGATGCGGCGGCCATGGACACCAGGACGGCCGCCGGTCTGGGCACTGTAGGCTCCACGCCTCGTTCGGAGGCCATGCCGACCACCACGGCCTCGGATGGTTCCGAAGATTCCAGGTCTGCTTCCGTTTCTGTTGCCGATGCGGTTGAGAATTCAGATTCGAGTGCCGCCGGTTCTGCAGCCACTGAATCTTCTGCAACCAGCCGGGGGCGCGATTCTGCGGCTGGGCGGCCTGCCTCCTCTGACAAGCCCGCGTCCCCAAAGCCACAGGCCAGGGGTGGCATCACGGTCCGGCAGGCGCATGAACGCCTGGACCTAATCGAGCGACGCAAGCCCCTCTATTCGCCCCTCTTCTCGGGCTTCGCCTCGGCCGTGGCCTGCGCAGCCTTCGTCTTCCTGCTGGGCGGCGGCCCCTACGACATGGCCGGAGCCTTCGTCGGCGCTGGTATAGGCCAGTGGGTGCGTCGTCAGATGCTGGGTAGGCGGATCAACCAGTTCTTCGCCACTGGGGTGGCGGTCATCATCGCCGCCCTGGCCTGCGTCGGCACGTTGAGGCTGGTGGGTATCTTCGACCCGGTGGCCCTCAGGCACGACACGGCTTACATCGGTGCCATCCTCTTCGTCATTCCCGGCTTCCCACTGGTCACCGGCGGCCTGGACATCGCCAAGCTGGACTTCCCCTCGGGGGTGCAGCGCATCACCTACGCCTTCTCGATCATCCTGGTGGCCACACTGGGCGGATGGGCCGTGGCGCGGATGGTCATGCTCAACCCCCAGGGCTTCGAACCCATGAACCTGAGCCCCTGGCTGATGGCCGGTCTTCGCATGATTGCAGCCTTCTGCGGGGTCTGGGGCTTCTCGGTCCTCTTCAACTCACCCCAGCGCATGGCCCTGGTGGCCGCCGTCATCGGCGCTCTGACCGACACCATGCGCCTGGAGATGCAGGACATGCTCCATGTCCCTCCGGAGATGGCCGCCTTCCTGGGCGCTTTCCTGGCCGGTATGCTGGCCACGGTCTGGCGCTCCTCGGTCCGTCACGGCCTGCTGCCGCCCGACCTGGGCTACCCGAGAATCAGCCTGACCGTGCCCTCAATCGTCATCATGGTGCCCGGTCTGTATATGTACCGGGCCATGTTCTACTTAGGGCAGTTCAATACGCTCAACGCCCTGGACTGGGCCTTCCGGGCCTTCATGGTCATCATCTGCCTGCCCATCGGTCTGGTAACGGCCCGTGTGCTGACCGACCGCTCCTGGCGGTACGACGTCTAGTAGCGCATGCCCATGGCCGAGCGGACCTGATCGAGGGTCTCCTCGGCTATCTGGTTGGCGCGCTTGTTGCCCTCGACCAGGATGTCGCGCACGGTGTCCATGTCCTTGGCCAGCTCGGCCCGGCGCTCCCGGTGGGGTGCCAGGAATTCGTTGACCGACTTGGTCACGTAGGCCTTGAGGGCCCCTGAGCCGGCATCGCCGATCTCCTCGGCGATCTCCTCGGGCCTCCGGTCGGTCACCAGGCCGGCCGTGGTCAGCAGGGCGGAGACCTGGGGGCGGTTCACAGGATCGAAGGTGATCTTGCGCTCGGAGTCGGTGGGGGACTTGCGGATCAGCTTGGCCGTCTCCTCGGCGGTGGCGCCCAGCATGATGGAGTTGCCGTAGGACTTGCTCATCTTGCGGCCGTCCAGACCCGGAATCTCAGGGGTGTCGGACAGGATGGCATCAGGCTCGGGGAAGACCGGGGCTTCGCCGGGGTAGCGCTCGTCGAAGCGGCGGGCGATGGTCCGGGTCAGCTCCACATGCGGCAGGTTGTCCTTGCCGATGGGCACGACGTTGGCCTTGCAGAAGAGTATGTCGCAGGCCTGGTGGACCGGGTAGGTCAGCAGCAGGCCGGTCAGGGCGTGGCCGCTGGCCTCCATCTCGGCCTTGACGGTGGGATTGCGGTGAAGCTCGGCCTCGGTCACCAGGGAGAGGAAGGGCAGCAGCAGCTGGTTCTCTGCCGGGGTGGACGAATGGGTGAAGATCATGGTCTTCCTGGGGTCGATGCCCGCAGCCAGATAGTCCAGCACCAGGTTGAGCACGTTGTCGCGGATGTGCTCGGTGGTGTCCCGGTCGGTGATGACCTGGTAGTCGGCGATGACGATGTTGGTGTGCACGCCGCGATTCTGCATCTGGACGCGTTCGCGGATGGAACCGAAGTAATGGCCCAGATGGAGCCTGCCGGTCGGGCGGTCGCCGGTCAGCATGGTGTAGCGGCTCGGATTCTTGTCCAGCTCGGCCAGCACCTGGTCGGACCGATGCTTGGCGGCTCTGAAACTGTCGCTGATCTCGTTGCCTGCCGCTGTGACGTCTTCCTGCATGGTCCCACCCTTGCCGTTGTGCCGAATGTCGTTCTGGGAATTGCTTTTATGGTAAAAGTCCGAGCCGACAAGATGCTCAGGTGGTACTCTCATAAATGATGCAAATTCACATTCAAGTTGCCTAAGTGCACGTTACCTGGCGAAGGGGGTCGGATGGGCCGCGGACGTCAGAAGGCTAAGCAGACGAAAATAGCCCGGAAGCTCAAATATCTGACAACGGACACGGATTACGACGAGCTGGCCAAAGAGCTCAGCAGCAAGGAACCCGGAACCAGGGGCAAAGATCCCTTCAAAATGGTTGAAGAGGAATACTCCAAACCGGATTCTCGCAAATCGGGGGGCCAGGACCCCGAGGATTCCCCGGACGATGATCTGGACGATTACGCCCGGTGGGCCGCCGAGGCTGCTGCAAAGGCCACCTCCGGGGAGATGCCGGCCACGCCCAAGCCGCACAAGCGCATACCCATCCCCGTGCCCAGCGCGCTCAAACACCACAAGGATAAGAAGACCGCAGCCAAGGGATCGTCGAGCAAGTAACCGGCCTCATACCAGGGGCAGCAGCTCGTGCAGATCGTCTCGCTCGCCTACGGCGCTGATGTGTCCGGCGGCGGTTTCCTCACTCCAGCTGGTGATGCCGGCGGCCAGACGCAGCCAGACATCCGGGTCCAGCTCGATTACGTCGGGCGGGGTCAGGTTATGCGGGTCTGATGCCGGCCCATCCAGAATCTTGACTGCTCCCCAAGGGGCCACCCTGACCTCTATGCCGGGGCCGGGGGCCTTGATCTCCAGCATGTGCAGGGAATAGCGGACAGCCATGGCCTTGCTGCGTCTATCTGTCTGCGGGGCTACTGACAGGCGGTCGCCCCCTGGGCCCAGATTATTCACGGCCTCCTTGGCCGCATCGCGCCAGGCCAGAAAATCCCGGCGGCCTTCTTCAATGTCTGCTTCCCGTATGGCACTCATGGCTCCATTGTGACGCGCCGCCCCAACAGGCGTGTCCAGCAGGTTGCAGCCGGGCCGAATTAAGGCATGAAAAAAGGAATCCGTTGCCCTCACGTCCTTGACGCTGGGTCGGATTCCTTCCCGACCGGAACGGTCAGGCCTGTGCGCCCGCTTGCAGAGGGGTCTCGGGATCCTCGGATCCCTTGTCCTCCTCATCCTTGGCCAGGCCCAGGTCGACTGGCGATGAGCTGTTCTCCCAGGGCTCCTCCCAGGGATCGTAATCCGGGTTCTGCTGCTTGTATACGAACAGAGCGACAACGCCGGCCAGCAGCGTGCCGAAGAGCAGTGCAAAGAACTTCCAGCCGTTTGAAGATGAATTCTCCATGTTTGGCTCCTTTCGACGACTTTCGTCGGTCCTGCCCACTTCGACCGACCTAGTCATCATCCTAGTAGAAAGCGGCGAACTATGGGGCGCATCGGTGCCATTGCGGCACGGAAACCGCACACCCCGGCCGGACGGTCAGGTAAGGTATGATTCATGGTCAATGGCATGGGCACCAGTTTCAAAGGCGGAGGAAACGGTCGGGGGCCGCTGGGATGGATCCGGCGGTACTGGGGTGACCATGCTCCGGTGGTGACCATAGCCATCACCCTGATCTGCATAGCGGCCTGGGTCATCCAGATGGCCCTGTACCTGCTGGCGCCCCTTCGCTATCAGCGGCTTTTGCTGGGCTATTGGGCCTTCGTGCCGATTGCGGCCATTCATGAGCCCTGGATGTTTGTGACCAACATTTTTCTGCACGCCACCAATGTCTCGCACATCCTCTTCAACATGATCACCCTCTGGGTTGTGGGGCCGGTGCTTGAAAATCTGATAGGACACGGGCGTTTCCTGGCCCTTTACATGATCAGCGGGCTGGGCGGAGACCTGGGTCTGATGGTCTATGCTGTCCTGGCGCCCAATGGATGGGGTACGTCGGCCATCGGGGCCTCGGGCGCGCTCTTCGGACTCTTCGCCGCCATCCTGGTGGTCTACCGCCGTCTGGGGATTGACATCCTTTCCTTGGTGGTCTGGATGGGCATCAACTTCTGCATGCCCCTGTTCGTGCCCGGCATCGCCTGGCAGGACCACGTTGGCGGGTTCATCGTCGGCGGCCTCTTCATGCTGGCCCTGCTGCACATGGGCCGGCCCGGCTCGCGGGTGCATGGTCTGCTCTCCTGGCTGCTGCCCACGCTGATCTTCCTGGCGGCTCTGGTCCTGCTGGCTCTGGGCTGCAACATGTTCAATCCCATGCGCTGAAAATCAGTACCCGCCTCCTCTGGTAAATGACATGGATGTCATCTATCCACATTTGTTGACAATCGTGTGGATAACCTGGGAATAAGTATTCAGAACTGGTGCATATATGCCTGTAAAAAGTGGATAAGTGAAGACAGAACCCAATTAGCAGTAGGGTTGTGGACGAGTGCCTCAGACTGTCCACGAGGAATTCAGGCGATTGTGGATAACTTTGGCTCCGGTCTCGAAACGGTGGATTTGAATCCACACAAGCCTGACGCTCAGGTGTGGATGGGTATACGAAGAACCCCACAGCCGTGCCTGGACGGTTGCGGGGTTCCTGAAGAACAATGCGGCTGGATCAGTGCCACCACATGGTCATGAGGAAGCCGACCAGCAGAATGCCAAAGCCCACGGCAAGGTTCCAGTTGCCGATGCCGGGGATGGGGAAGACGCTGCCTCTGGCGGAGGAGATGTAGTAGACCACGATCCAGATCAGGCCCACCACCATCAGCGTGACGAAGAGGGGCACGAACCAGCGCGGATTGGCCTTGGTGCTCTTGATGGTGTCCTCCACGCGGCGGGTGTTCTCCTCCTGACGCTCCACGATGCGGCGCATCTGCGGAGTCATGTGCTTTTTGTCAACGCTCTGGTTGAGCACGGCCTCCACCTTGTCCATGGACAGGCCGTACTCCTCGTCCTCGGCATCCTCGCCAGTGTCGGCGGTCTTGGCCTTGTCCACCGCCTGGTCTTCGTCATCATGGAGTTGATGCTCTGCCATGAGGTTATTCTCCTTCAGTAGATCTACTAAGCCATAGTAGCGGTTAGACTCGAACGTAATACTATCGCAGACGAGGATGAAGGTATGCCTATGGCCAGACGAACGGGACGGCACGGTGCGCGCAGGTCCCTGGTCGGCACGGTGTCTGTGGCTGTGGTGCTGGCCCTGGTCGGGTTCATGCTGACCACCAACATCCAGGTCAACAGGACGGTCACGGTCACTTCGGACACGGCCGGGCTTGTGGAGGAGCGCGAGAACAAGGCTGCCGAGCTGCGCAAGGACATCAATGACATGAGCTCGCAGATCAACGCGCTGAAGACCCTGACCGATGACGACAAGGGCGGCTCGGACCAGGCTCGCGAGGACCCCGGCTCGGGCACGGTGCTCAAGGCCGTCCAGGGGCCGGGACTGACGGTGACCCTCAATGATTCCCCGCTCTGGCAGCAGAAGGTGGGCTCCGACGGGTCGACGGCCAACATCAACGATTACGTGATCCATCAGCAGGATGTGGAGAGCGTGGTCAACGCGCTTTGGGCCGGGGGAGCCGAGTCCATGCGGATCCAGGATCAGCGGGTTCTGCCCACCACGGCCGTGCGATGCGTGGGCAATGTGTTGCTGTTGCATGGCCGAAAGTACTCGCCGCCATATAAGATTTCAGCCATAGGGCCAGTCGACCGGATGACCAAGTCCCTGAATGCTTCGCCATCCATCCGGATTTACAAGGAGTATGTGAATACGGTAGGTCTGGGTTGGAATGTCGAATCTTCGGATAATCTGAGATTCCCTGAGACGACGGCTGTCCTGCAGCCACTCCAGTACGCATCGCTAGATGAGAAGGCACGGTAAATGACGACAGAGGACTCGGAGAACGACAAAACGTCGGTCGACAAACCGGCGGATAAGCGGCGAACCTGGCTGGTGGGCATTGCAGAAATCGTAGGGGAGCTGCTGATCACTCTGGCAGTCGTCTGCGCACTCTACGTGGTCTGGCAGCTCTGGTGGACCGGCGTGCAGTCCGAGCATCAGCAGTTGGAGGCCCGGGCCTCGACCTCCTGGAGCAACCCGGGATCGGGCGACACCCGCAAGGTGGCCAAGCCTCAGAAGGGGGATCCGCCGGTGCAGCCCAAGCAGGCCTCCGAGGGTGAACTGATGGCCCAGGCCTACATTCCCCGTTTTGGACAGCATTGGGAGCGCAACGTGGTTCAGGGCACGTCGCCCCGAGAGCTGGCCTACGCAGGGCTGGGGCACTACCCCAATACGCAGATGCCGGGCGAGATGGGCAATGTGGCCATTGCCGGACACCGAGCCGGCTATGGTGAGCCGCTGGGACATGTGGACGAGCTGCGAGTGGGCGATGCCATCGTTCTGCGCACCAAGGATTACTGGTATGTCTACCACTACACCCGCTACAAGATCGTCGCAGCCAACGAGGTCAGCGTTATCGCTCCCAACCCCTATTCGCCCAACCAGGCTCCTGATCGGCGCATGATCACCCTGACCACCTGCGAGCCCAAGTACACCACAGCCACCCACCGCTGGATCAGCTGGGGCGAATTCGACTACTGGGCCAAGGTGTCCGACGGAGTGCCCAAGGAACTGCTGGGCGACCGCGGCAGCAACGTGGCCTTCGCAGACGACAAGGGCTCGGTCATGGCCAGGCTGGGTTCTCTGCAGCCGGTCTTCCTGGTCTTGGCAGCAGCCTATCTGATCATCTACCTGGCGGCGCTGACAGCCTGGCGTTACCCCCTGCTGCGGCAGATTCGCAAGGGCGAGAAGCCTCAGCCCATGATCAGCCTCTATGGCTGGCTGCTGCGGCACCAGTCCGGCATAGCTCCGATTCGCTGGCTTCTGCTGATTCTGCTCCTGCTGGCTCTGGCCTGTGCCTTGATGGAATGGGGCTTCCCGTGGCTGGCCAGCAACGTGCCCATGCTCAGACAGATGTCTAACTACTCCACCTTCTGACCTGGGTGGCATGGAAGAGCGGCGGGGCCGCAGGATCCAACGTGATTCTGCGGCCCCGCCGCCTATTGATGTCATGCATTGCCGACTGCCAGAAGTGATTGCCCAAGGTTATCTAAGGCACCCCGGTAGCCATGCTCTGTGGTCATGGTCCTGATGACACAGTCCGGTAGGTGCCGCTATGCTCACCCCGTATTTGCTCTGTCCGGCTGTATGACCAACGATATGGCCCGGCGGCAAGACTTTGACCGCCGGGCCATAGGGTCAGTTGGTGGAGCTGACGGTGGTCACCGTGATGGGGGTGTTGTCGTCCACCCTGCTCCCGGCTCCGGGACTTACAGCGGTCACCTTGTCCGTATCCTTGCCGACGGAAGTGATCCTGTCGGCGCTGACACCGCTGTTGGTCAGCTTCTGCCGATAGCTGCCCAAGGTCTCGCCCTGGGAGAAGGGCGGGACGCTGATGGCCGTGGTCAGGGTGATGGTGTCCTTGGACTTGTCGAAGGAGGAACCTGATGTGGGATCCTGGCCGGTGACCACGGCGTTGTCGTTGTTGGGGCCGTTGACCGTGATGTTGACACCCTGGCCCAGGTTGCGTTTGGCCTCGCCCAGGGTCATGCCGACGTAGTTGCCCAGCTGCATGCCGTTGCTCACGGTGACCGTGATCATGGCTCCCTGCTGGATGGAGGACCCGGCAGCCGGATCGGTGCTGATGACCATGTCCTTGGCCACGGTGTTGGAGGCCTGCTCGCGGATGGTGATGTTGAAGTGCAGGCTCTGCAGAGTCTTGGTCGCGTCGTCCTTGGTCTTGCCGGACAGATCGGGCACCTTGGTCATGCCCGAGGAGATGTAGACCAGGATGCTGGTCCCCTTGGCCACGCTCTGGCCTGCGGCAGGATCCGTGCGGGTCACGTGGTCCTTGGGTACGTCCTGGCTGTCTTCCACGGAGGCGGCGGGGGAGACCTTGAATCCGGCCTTCTCCAGGGCACTGCGGGCCTCCTGCTGGGTCATGCCCTTGACATCGGGGATGGCCGTGTCCTTGGGTCCGGAGGAGAACCAGACGGTCACTGTGGAGCCCTTGGGAGCCATGCTTCCGCCCTTGGGGCTCTGCTTGGTGAAGGTCCCCTTGGGTTCGGCCGAGTCGTTGTCTTCCTTCTCCTGGTAGTGGAAGCCTGCGGCGGTGACCTTCTCACGGGCAAGGATACGCGACATCTGCGCGTTGATGGTAGGCACCTCGGCCATCGGATGGCGGTTTCGGCTTAGCACATTCCAAGCGCCCAGGCCGGCGAGCACCAGGACCAAAGCCGCCACGATGGCGCCGATGATGATCTTCTTGCGTCGTTTGGACTTCTTCTGGGCCGCCTTGGTGGCCGTGCGCTCAGCCGTTGCGACATCGGTGGCAGCGGCCGGATTGAGCGGGTCCTGAACAGGGTTGAAGGCCTGGGTGGCGGCCGTCTCCTCTTCGGTCAGCGGCATGGTGGCCGTTTCGGTGCCCTGCTCGGCATCCTTGCGGGCCTTGACGTTGGCCAGGTCGGTCAGCGGGTTGAAGGCGGCAGCCACCGGGGTCCCGCCGTTCATGAAGGCAAGGATGTCGCTCTTGAAGGCGGCGGCTGTGGCGTACCGGTTCTGGCGGTCCTTGGCCATGGCCTTGGCGCAGATGGAATCCCACATCTTCGGCAGACCGGGCACGATGGTGCTGGGCGGGGTGGCCACCTCGGTGACGTGCTGGTAGGCGATGGCCACGGCCGAATCCCCGTTGAAGGGCGGCCGCCCGGTCAGCATCTCGTAGAGGACGCAGCCGGCCGAGTAGAGGTCGGAGCGCATGTCCACGCTCTCGCCGCGGGCCTGCTCGGGGCTCAGGTACTGGGCCGTGCCCACCACGCCCTGGGACTGGGTCATTGTGGCGGCCGAATCGTCCATGGCCCGAGCGATGCCGAAGTCCATGACCTTGACGATGCCCTGCTCCGAGATCATGATGTTGCCGGGCTTGATGTCCCGGTGGATGACGCCCATGTGGTGGGAGTAGTCCAGGGCGCTCAGCATGCCCAGCATGACCTGCTCGCTGTCGCGCTGGCTCAGGGCCCCGTTCTCCTTGAGGATGGACCGCAGGGTCTGGCCCTTGACGTACTCCATGACCAGGTAGGGCACCCGCTCATGGTTGCCCTGGTCGTCGGTCAGTATCTCCTCGCCAGAGTCGTAGATGGAGACGATGTTGGGGTTGTTGAGCAGCGCGACCGAGTGGGCCTCCCGGCGGAACCGCGATAGGAAGACCTCGTCGTTGGCCAGATCGGAACGCATGATCTTGACCGCGACCGTCCTTCCCAAACGCGTGTCCACAGCCTTGTGGACCTCGGCCATGCCACCGCGTCCGATCAGCTGTCCCAGACGGTAGCGTCCGTCCGCTAGGGACGGCGGCAGTGTGATGCTCATAGGGTATCCCCTCCGTTCGTCGCTTCAAGGCCGCGCTGTGCGCTTCCTTCTCCATAGTGCCCCCAGAAGGGCCTGAAGATGTCTTTTGCCGCGTGTGGCCTGCTCACAATGCGTCGAGGCATGGGTGCGCGCGGATCGATGACCTCCGTCTCGCCCAGCTGCTGATCCAGCAGCCGCTGTTCGATCCTGGCCAGCGTGTGCGAGACCACCAGGGCATTCGCCGGGCGGTCTCGCGGGTCCTTGGCCAGCATGGACATGACGAAGTTCATGAGTTGGTTGTCCACCGAGTCGGGCAGTGGCGGCACAGGGTCGTTGACGTGTGCCGCGGCGATGTCCACCGGGGTGGCGCCGGTAAAGGGTCGGTGCCCGCAGAGCCCCTCGTAGGCCACCACGCCCAGGGAGTAGATGTCGGACTGGGGTGTGGCCTGGAGGCCCTGGGCCTGCTCGGGCGAGATGTACTGGGCCGTGCCCACCACCATGCCGTCCTGGGTGATCTGTCCCTGGTTGGTGGAGTAGGAGACGCCGAAATCGGTGATCTTGACCTCGCCGGTGTCGGAGACCATGATGTTGGCCGGCTTGACGTCCCGGTGGATGACCCCGTGGGAGTGGGCCACGTAGAGCCCTCGGGCCGTCTGTATCAGGATGGGCAGCAGCTCGATGGGGTCCAGGGCGCCCCGGTCCCGGTAGATGTCTGCCAGGGATTGGCTGGGCACGTACTCCATGATCAGGAATCCGATGCCGTCGTGCTCGTAGTACTCGAAGAGGGCGGCGATGTTGGGGTGGGCCAAGTTGGCGGAATTGTGCGCCTCAGCCCGCAGCCGCAGCAGCTTGGACTCCTCGTTGGTCAGATCCTCGCGCAGGGCCTTGATGGCCACCACGCGGCCCAATTCTATGTCGTAGCCCTTCCAGACTTCGCCCATGCCCCCCTGGGCCAGGCGGCGGTCCAGACGGTACCGTCGATGGATGAGCTGTCCTTGTATCAGTTTCACTTGGCAGCCTCCTGCATGACGCGTTTCATGATCGGCCCGGCGGCATCTATGCCGTAGGTGGAGATTCCATGCACCACAACGGCTACGGCTACCTTGGGCTTGTCGGCCGGAGCGAATCCTATCATCCACCCGTCATTTGCCGTATTGCCTGCACCGATCTGAGCCGTGCCGGACTTGGCGGCCACCTGCATGCCGGGGATGGCCAGATTCGGGTAGCTCTTGGTGGTCACTGCCTCCATCATGGTGGTCAGGGCCTTGGCGGTGTCCGGTGAGAAGGCCTGTGAGTAGACCGAGGGCGTTGTCTCGCTGATGACGCTCAGGTCGCTGGAGCGCACCCGATCCACCAGGGTCGGCTGCATGAGCTTGCCTCCGTTGGCCACGGCAGCGGCCGTCATGGCAGCCTGCAGCGGTGTGGACAGGGTGTCCCCCTGGCCGATGGAGGCCAAGGCGAGCCGATCCTGGGACTGGTCCTCGGGGAACTTGGAGGCCACGGCCTTCATGGGCCGTCCTGTGGAGTTGGTCCCGTCCAGGGTGATGGTGGAGCCGTAGCCGAACTTACGGGCCTGTGCTGCCAGCGTCTTGTCACCCAGGGCGACCCCCAGCTGGGAGAAGGCTGTGTTGGATGAGTAGGCCAGGGCGTTTTCCAGGCTTATCTTGCCGTTGGATCCGTTGGCCGCGGAAGTGGAGTTGGTCAGATTGTAGTTGGTGCCAGGCAGGGTGTATGAGGCCCCGGCCGGCAGTTGGCTGTCGGGGTGATACTGGCCGGACTCCAGGGCGGCGGCGGCCACAACCACCTTGAAGGTGGACCCTGGCGGATACAGCTGCGAGGTGGCCCGGTTGAGCATGGGGTTGTCGGAACGGGAGGCCAGCTTCTGGTAGGCCTGGGAGGCATCCCCGCTGTCGTGGGCGGTCAGGTCTTCGGGGTTGTAGCTCGGTGTGCTGACCATGGTCAGGATGCGGCCTGTGGAGGGCTCGATGGCCACTACGGAACCGGACAAGTTGCCCAGCATGGCGTAGGCGGCCTCCTGCATCTTGGGATTGATGGAGGTCTCGATGGAGGCGCCCTTGTTCTGGGTGCCGGTGAAGAGGGACTTGAGCCGGTCCATCCACAGGCTGTCGGACTGGCCGCTCAGCAGGCGGTCGCGCGAGGCCTCGATTCCCCGGTCTGCCGGGCTGGTGATGGAGTAGTAGCCGGTGATGGGCGAGTAGACGGCTCCCTTGTGGTAGTGCCGCTGGTACTGGAAGGAGTCGTTGATGGGGTCGGACTGGGCCATGACGGCGCCGTCCGATGTCAGTATGGCCCCCCTGGGCGCCGCATACTCGTGATAGAGGGCGCGCAGATTGCGGGGGTCCGAGTTAAGGTTGCCCGCCCGGATCACCATGATGATGGAGCTGGAAAGCCCCAGGATGACGAAGAGGATGATGACGGCGTTAAAGAGTTGACGCAGGGCCTTGTTCACTGTCCACCTCCTCGCACCTGGCGGACGGGGATGCGGCCGGTGGCTGGCAGGTCGGTTTCCTCATCCTGGTCGGTCGGCTCGGTCGGCCCGGCATGACGACCGCGGGACTCTTGGTCGTCGGGGTTCGATTCAGAGTCCGATTCAGAGTTCGAGTCGTCCTGTCCACTGCGCTTGCTGGTCTCCTGCTGACGCAGCACGGCCAGGGCCTCGTACTTGAAGGTGTCCGAGCTGACCTCCGGCGCTGGCTTGTTCGCTGCGTTGGAGATGATGATGAGCAGGACGGCCAGGATGCAGTTGGCCACCAGGCTGGAGCCGCCCGCCGCCATGTAGGGCATGGTCAGGCCGGTCAGGGGGATGACCAGGGTGATGCCGCCCACCACGGTGAAGACCTGGAAGGCCATGGTGAAGACCAGACCGGAGGCCAGGAGCTTGCCGAAACCGTCCTTGATCTTCATGGCCGTGATCATGCCCGAGGCCACGATGACCAGGTAGAGGGCCAGAACCACCAGCAGACCGCTCAGCCCCAGCTCCTCACCCACCGACGTGTAGATGAAGTCGGAGTTGGCCAGGGGGGTGATCCAGGGGCGTCCCTGGCCCAGGCCGGTGCCTGTCAGCCCGCCGGCGGCCAGGCCGAAGATGCCGCGCACCAGCTGGCCGGACCCGCCGAAGGCTTTGCCGAACTCAGCGTCGCTGAAGGGGTGCAGCCAGGCGTCCACTCGGGCACCCACATGGGCGAAGATCATGGACGCTGCCACGGCTCCGATGACGAAGAAGACCGAGCCAATGGCGATCCAGCTGGTGCGGCCGGTGGCCACATAGAGCATGGAGACGAACATGGCGAAGTACATCAGCGAGGTACCCAGATCATGCTGGATGACCAGGACGGCCAGCGAAATAAGCCAGACGATGATGATGGGGCCAAAGTCCTTGATTCGGGGCATCCGCATGCCCAGGAACTTCTTGCCGCCCACGGCCAGCTGGTCCCGGTGGTCGAACAGATAGGCGGCGAAGAAAAAGGCCAGGAAGAGCTTGGCGAATTCGCCGGGCTGCAGGGTGTGCGACCCCACGCCTATCCAGATGCGGGCGCCGCCGATTTCGCGGCCGATGCCGGGCAGCATGGGCGACAGGAGCAGGACCAGGCCCACCACCATGCTCACATAGGAGAAGCGTCGCAGCAGCCTGTAGTCCCGGAGCAGCACCACCAGCAGTCCGCACAGGACCAGGGCCAGACACAGCCAGATCAGCTGGGTGAAGCCCACTCGTGTGGGCTGGCCGATCCGGGCGTTGCGCAGATCTATGCGGGTGATCAGGGTGATACCCAGTGAGCTCAGGATGACGATGCTGGGCAGGATGGCCTGGCTGCCGTAAGGCTGGAAAATCTCCAGCAGGACCCAGAGGGCGATGAAGAGGGCGGCGGTGACTGCCAGTAGGGCGGCGTAATCCCCGGGGAAGCGGCCCGCCGCACGGGCGAACATCTGGAAGAAGCCGATGAACCCCACCAGCAGGGAGAAGAGCAGAAGGCCTATGCGGCGCAGACGGGTGATGAACATGACTACTGCCGCCCGCTCTGGTCGGTTTCCGACGGTGAGGGCGAGGCTGAAGGAGAAGTCGACGCCTGGTCGGACTCGTCCTTGGTCTCCTTGGCCTGCTCGCGTTTGAGGTCGCCGGCCTCCTTGCGGATCAGACGGGCGTGCTCCTTGGCATCGTCCATGCTGGAGACGGTGATGCCCTCTTCCAGCTGGTCACGCCAGGACTGGGGAAGCCCCTTGACGGCGATGTCCGTGGTCTGCACCGGGTGGGACAGCGAGAGGGCGAAGGCCTTGGTGGGCACGCCCTGGTAGATGGCCACCCGGCCCTGGTCCGTGCCCAGGTAGTACTGTTCCTGGCTCCAGCGGTAGGCCGCCGCCGTACCTCCGGCCAGGACCAGGATCACCAGGGCGATGATGCCAGCCAGGATCAGCCGAATCCGCCGGTGCCGTGAGCGCTGGCGCTTGCGTTGCTCCAGGTGCTCCTTGTGGATGGCGTCGGCCACGTCCGGGTCGTAAGGGTCGGCTGAGTCCGAGCCGTCCTTCTTGTGGACTATGGGGATTTCGCTGGTATCGGGCACATGCCGTTCGCCGCTCTCCTCGCGGGCAGCCGAGGGTTGGGCGGTGCGGCCTTCGTCATCCTCGTCCTCCTGTTTGTCGGCATCCCGGTCCTGGGTCAGGTCGGCGGCCCGCTTGGCGGGGGACTCCCGGGACTCGTCGCGCAGGCGCGGTGCGGCCGCTACGGGCTCATCCAGGATGTCGGCCAGGGCCTCCAGGTTGGAGCTGGCTGCGCCGCCGACCAGAGGGGTCTGATGGGGCAGATCGAAGGCATCGGCATCCAGGGCCAGCGTGGCATCGGCGATGACCACGGTCACGTTGTCGGTGCTGCCGGCCTTCAGGGCGAAGGTGACCAGTTGCTGGGCGCACTCCGCCTGGTCCGAGACCGAGGACAGCACCTCGGCGATGGTCGAGTCCTCAAGAACGCCGCAGAGGCCGTCCGAGCAGATCATCCAACGGTCTGCGGGCAGGGCCTTGGAGATGGAGATGTCTGGGCGGGGGTCGATGTCGAAGTCCCCCAGGACCCGCATGACCACGTTGCGCTGAGGGTGGTTGCGGGCCTCGGCCGGGGAGATGCGGCCGGTGTCGATCAGATGCTGCACGTAGGAGTGGTCCTGGGTCATCCGGATCAGCTTGCCCTCCCGCAGGAGGTAGGCCCGGGAGTCGCCGATATGGGCCAGTACCCAGGAGTCGTCGGCCAGAGCCAGGGCCGTGACCGTGGTGCCCATGCCCGACAGGCGGTGTTCGCGCTTGGCCTTGCCCACGATGGCGTCATGGGCCGCGATGACCGAGGTCTCCATCATCCGGGCCAGGGACTGCACGTCCTGCTCCCGGTCGTCGCGTTCGATGTGGGCCAGGGATCGGATGGCTATGGTCGAGGCCGTATCCCCGCCTGCGTGGCCGCCCATGCCGTCGCACATGGCCACAAGGCGCTCACCGGCGAAGGCGGAATCCTGGTTGTTGCTGCGCACGTACCCCACGTCTGAAACCGCCGTGGAATAGAGGAACAGCTTTTGGCTCGCATCGTTCCTGGTCATGGGCGGCTACCTCAACTCGAAGGTGGTGGCTCCGATGCGCACGGGAACCTCCGCCGGTAGGATTGTCGGCGCCGTGATTTTCTGTCCCGAGACGACGGTGCCGTTGGTGGACCCCAGATCCTCGATGGCCCATCGGCCCGATGCGGGATCCTGGTAGACCCGCGCATGATGGCCGGAGACGAACTCGTCGTCCAGCACCAGGGTGTTCGAGGAGGAGCGGCCCAGGGTGATGGGTCGTCCGGACAGCGGCGTGGAGGAGCCAGCCAGAGGTCCGTCGATGACCACCAGCAGGGAGGGCTCATCGCTTGCAGGCTCTGTTTTGCTGACCGGGGCGATAGGCACGGATCTGGCGGCTGCGGGCAGCTTGCGCTGGGCTGCGCGTTCACTGCGTCGGCGGGTATGAGAAGTCTTGGGGCTGAAGGTTTCGATGTCTTTGCGGAGTGAACGGATGGCCAGCCATACGAATACCCATAACAGAGCCAGGAATCCGTATTTGAGGATGGCGAATGTCAGTTCAGTCAGCATAATGATTCGACCTTACTTCAAGGTCTGGGCGACTTACGAATCCTGTTCCTGCGACGATGCCCAGTAGAGGATGCGGGTACGACCGATGGTGATGGTATTGCCGTCCAGCAGGGTGGCTGCGGGAACCTGATGTCCCTCTACATAGGTGCCGTTGGTGGACCCCAGATCGCGGGCTACCACGCCCTTGTCGGTGATCTCGATCTGCAGGTGTCGGCGGGAGATGCCTGCGTCGTCGATGACGATGTCGCAGGAGGATCCACGGCCGATGGTGGTGATGGGGGCGGTCAGCAGGTACTGGCGACCGTTGATCTCCAACACCGGGCAGTCCTTGGACTCTTCGGGTGTGGTGACGGGTGCCGCGTTGCCCTGGACCGATTCGGCAGACAGGTGGAAGTCGCCCTTGTTCAGGTTGAGGTCCTCCTCGAAGATGACCACGACCGGGCCGACGAAGGCATAGTGCTGGCTTTCGGCGTACTTGGTCAGGTTGTCTGCCAGCTCGTTGGCCAGAGCCTCCGAGCCCCACTGCTCGATGCGGTCGAAGTCTGGGGTGGATAGTCTGAATCGATACTCGTTGGGCGCCACGGTACGGTCGCGACCGACGGGCATGGCCTGTGAGTCTATCTCACGCTCGAGGGCGCTCGACAGGTCGACGGGCTGTAGGTCCTTGGAGCCGAACTTCGAGAAGACACCGTTAACGGCGCCTTCCACGCTCTTCTCGAAACGATCGAGAACGCTCATAGTCATCCCTTTCCATATAACCCTTTCATAGTACGTGACCCTGCCGGAAGGGGGTAATGGGCGGTCGGATGCTTGCAATTTCTTCAATGAACAGGTTCGAACGACCGCGGCTGCCGGGTATGGATAAGGCCCCATGGCCACAATGGACCAGGGGCCTTTGAACTTCAATCATCATAGGTCAGGCCGAAGCCTGCGGACTCACAGAGCCAGCTTGCGACGCAGACCCAGGGTGATGCCGGCAGCCAGGCAGAGGCCAGCGGCGATGGCCAGAGGAGCCGTGGCGTCGGCGCCGGTCTTGGCCAGATTGTTGTTGTTCTTGGCGTCCTTCTTAGCCGGATCCTTGGCTGGAGCCTTGTTGTTGTCCTTGGCGGGCTGCTTGGTGTTGTTGTCAACCGGAGCGGTCTGACCAGGCTTGTTAGGCTCGTTGGGAGTGGTCTGACCAGGCTCGTCAGGTTGGTTGGGAGTGGTCACCTTGGTGTACCGGGCTGTGAAATTAGTGTCTTCAGAGAAGGTGGCCGTGGGGTCAAAAGCTTTGCCGTTTTCAGCAGAGAACCATCCATCGAAAGTGTACCCGGGGTAGCTGGGAGGGTTCTTGGGCAGCTCAGCCAGCTTGTGGCCCTCTTTTGTAATCAGGGACTGTTGAACGAGCTCACTCGAATCGTCACGCGGATCCTGACTGTTGAAATAGATTATGTTCGGCTGATCCCATTTCGCATAGACGGTGGTGTCGGCGGTGAAAGGTTGGCTGAAGTCCACTTTGTCGAAGCCCATAGCAGAATAGGTCCATCCGTCAGCTTGCCAAGGCTTATCTTTTGTCTGCGAATCTTTCATGTAGTCAGGCAGCACAGCCTTGGGAAGTGACTCGGGATCCAGCTTGCCGGTTGAGTCGGTCTGTCGTGTCTCTCCTGTAGTCGAGGTCAAATCGCTGATGAATGTGATTGTGTAAGGAGCGGCTTTGGTCTGGACATTCTTGCTCTCCACAGCCTGGGCCACGGTGGGCAGCAGTGCTAAGCCGCCAGCCAGGGTGGCGCCGGCAGCGAGTACTGCGCATGCGCGTTTGAAACGAACCATGATATTCATTGGTTACCTCTATTTTCTCTATTGTCGGTTGCTCCCCAGATACGTTCATGGGGGTGTCCTGCCTTGACACCCCTACCCCTGGGAAACAGGCATCATCGACCAGTCTTTGGCGATAACACGCTACAATTCTAACGCAGGGAATGGTCATCGGCCGGTCGTAGTTCGAAAATATGTCTTATCTGACGATAAAAGTTTCTCATGTAGAACGATTAACGTCTGCTGAAGGCAGGGTGGCGCCTCGCAGTTGAGCTCTTGGAATTCCCCTTTGGCATCTGGGCGCTTATCATCGTGGCAGACGCATGGTCATGGGGATCATGTCAGAGATATTCGAGGAGCGAGCATGGCCGAAGAGGTGGATCGGGCGATGGAGGCATATCCGCGGGCCAAGGCCCGGACCCTGCGGTTTACGTTGGGTGCGCCACGGTCGGCCCTGGCGGTGGGGGACGGTTCGCGGGCCGTATTCCTGCGCTCCGACGGACCTGAAGACCTGGTGATCGGGCTCTGGCTGTCCGTCTTTGACCAGGAAGGCCGCCACCATGAGGTGTTCCTGGCTGACCCAAGGGCCCTGCTGGAGGATGCGGACCAGGAACAGGTGCCGGCCGCCGAGCTGGCCCGCAGGGAGCGCTCGCGAGAGGGCGGTGAGGGCATTGTCGATTACAGCGTGGATGATGCCGGGGATCGCGTGGTCTTTGCCTTGGGCGGTCGGCTCTGGCTCTCGCTGATAGCCCCTGATGGTCTCACCGCCTCTACACGGGCCCTGAGCTTGGAAGACAGCGATTCGGCTGTGCTCAATCCTGCCATCAGCCCGGACGGCAGCATGGTGGCCTATACCACTGGCGACCGCCTGATGGTGGTCACCATTGGGCAGGATGCCGGGCAGGATCGAGAAAGGGCTGTCCTGGCCCTGCGCCCAGGCACCGATGATCGGATGCGGCTGGGGCTGGCCGAGTTCGTGGCCGGCGAGGAGATGGACCGCTACCAGGGGTTCTGGTGGTCGCCGGATTCCAAGGCACTGCTGGTCGAGCACACTGATTCCTCCGATGAGCCGATCTGGTACATCAGCGATCCGGCCAATCCCCAGGTCGGGCCGCGCGCCCGGCGGTATCCCCAGGCTCTGACCGCCAACGCCCGCGTCGGACTGAGCCTGGTCCTCTTGGGCCAGGATAATGCCGACCCCTGGGTGGGTGAGGTGGACTGGGACCATCAGGCCTTCGAGTACCTGGCTGTGGTCCGCTGGCAGGACGGGCATCGGCCCCTGCTGCTGGTTCAGAACCGCCGCCAGACCGAGGACAGGATCCTGGATGTGCAGGTGCCGGATACCCGTCAGGGCTTGGAGCCGGGACAGAATATGACCCTGCTTGATCCCGAGGTGGCGCCCAAGGTGGCCACCAGGGTGCTGCAGGAGCATGGCAACGACCAGTGGATCGACCTGGTGCCCGGGTTGCCGGCCTACCGGCCCCAGGGTGGGTTGGTGGACGCCTTCATCGATACTGAAGCCGACACCACGCGGCTACGTTTGGACGGGAGGGTATTCTCCCCGGCTGGCTGCCAGATTCGGCAGGTGCTGTCCGTGGGGGACCGCGATGTGCTGGCGGTAGTCTCCACCGACCCCCGCAGCTTCGACCTGATGCGTCTGAGCTATGACGGCTCCATCCATGTGCTCAACCGTCTGCCTGGAGTGTGGTCCGCCTCGCGAGCCGGCCATGGCATCGTGGTCAGCGGCCGGACCATGGCTTCGGCGCAGAGACAGGTGCGCCACTGCTACCTGGGGGCTGACGGGGATCTGGACCGCCTGGGTGCCGAAGGGCTGGGGCTGGTGGGCGAAGCCCGCCCCGACAGCAGTGCTAGGCAGACAGGCGAACCTGTGCGGCCGGAGCATCAGGATCGCCCTGATCGCCGGGCCGTGGACGCCGGTCATATCAATAGCCAGGGAGCCATGAGCGCCGTCCTGGCCGACACCAGCAGCGATCCCGGGTTCACCCCCAACGTGGACTTCGTGCGCATGGGCCAGCACGAGCTGTTCGCAGCCATTGTCAGGCCGTCCGAATCCAGCCCCTACGCCAGCGCCGACAACCTGCCCGTCCTGCTCAAACCCTATGGCGGGCCAGGTGCCCAGCAGGTGGTCTTCAACCAGTCCTACTACTGGGAGTCCCAGTGGTGGGCTGATCAGGGCTTCCTGGTCCTGACCGCCGACGGCCGGGGCACGCCTGGTCGTGGTCCTGCCTGGGATCGGGCCATCTTCGAGGACATGGCCCAGGTGACTCTGGATGACCAGCTTGAGGCTCTGGAGGCCCTGCCGGACTTCGCTCCCGAGGCCGACCTGGGGCATGTGGCCATGATTGGCTGGTCATATGGCGGCTTCCTGTCGGCCCTGTCGGTTTTGCGGGCTCCCGACCGAATCCATGCGGCCTGCGCTGGCGCCCCGCCCACGGACTGGACTCTTTACGACACTCACTACACCGAACGCTATCTGGGTCTGGACCCGGCCGTCTACCGCCGCAACGGGATTATTGATGACGCCCCCTCGCTGCGTCGCCCGCTGATGCTGATCCATGGGTTTGCGGACGATAACGTTTCGGTGGCCAACACCCTGAGGCTCTCCGGCGCTCTGATGGCGGCCGGCCGTCCCCATACGGTCCTGCCGCTGACTGGCATCACCCACATGACCAATGACGAGACTGTGGCCGAGAACCTGCTTATTCTGCAGCGGGACTTCCTGCGGGAGGCCCTCAAGAACAAGACGGACTGACAGAAAGGCTGCTTGGGCTGACGCTCTGCTGGCGGTTGCTTCCGCTAGATTGGGGTTGTGCATACCCAACGAAAGCCTGACCAGACTCCAGGACCCAATCGCGGATTCCGGCTTCCCCGCAGCTGGGGCCTGGCGGTCTCGGTGCTCTGCCTGGGCCTGTTGGTCGGACTTTCCTCGGGCCTGCTGGCAAGGTTCTTCGAGCTGACCCAGGTCGGCCTGTTGGGTTTCGCTGAGACTCCGGAGGCTCCCACGGCTGAGGCGGTGCCCCCGATCAGGAGGCTGGCCTCGGTGACCCTGGCCGGACTGGTGGCCGGTCTGGTCTGGGCCTGGCTTCGGACGAGGACCAGGCTGGTTCCCTCGGTCGGTCAGGCCGTCAAGGGTGCACCCATGCCTCCGGGGCGGACCGTGGTTCATGTGCTCACCCAGATTTTCTTTGTGGCTGCCGGCGGCTCCATAGGCAGGGAGGTGGCCCCTCGCGAGGCTGGGGCCCTTCTGGGCGGTTTCTGGACCAGGATGGGCCGACGGCTGGGGCTGCGTGATCAGGACGGTCCGCTGCTGGTTGCCTCGGCTGCGGGTGCGGGATTCGCCGGTATTTACATTGCGCCTCTGACCGGCGCCTTCTTCGGCATCGAGGTGCTGCTGCGGCGGGTGGATGCCGAAGTGGTGACGGTCAATCTGGCCATGTCGGCCCTGGCCACCCTGGTCGGCGGATCCATCAAGGGGTTCGCCCCTTACTACAAGGTCGGCTCCGAGCCCTTCCAGCCCTGGCTCATGGCAGTGGTCCTCCTGATCGGACCGGTCATGGGACTGTTGGGGGCCGGATTCCGGCGGATGACCTCCTGGGCCGAAGCTCATAGGACCAATGGTCCCGCGGCTATCTGGCAGCTGACAGGGGTTGCTCTGTTGACCGGTCTGGTGGCCCTGGCCGTCCCCCAGGTCATGGGCAACGGCCGGGCTCTGGCACAGATGGGCATGGATCAGCGGCTGTCTGCCGGGTTCTCCGGGCTCCAGTTGGCGCAGTCGCTTGCCCTCCTGGCCCTCTTTGCGCTGGCCAAGGCCCTGCTGACCACAGCCACCATCCGTGCCGGGGCTTTCGGCGGCACCCTGACGCCTTCCATAGCCCTGGGATCCGCCATGGGCGCTGTTCTGGGTCTGTTGTTTGCTTGTCTTGTGCCCGGACTGCCGGTCTGGCAGTGTGCCGTCATTGGCGCCGCCTCCCTGCTGGCCGCCTCCCAACAGGCTCCGCTCATGGCCATGGCCATGCTGATGGAGGTCTGCCACCTGCCGGTCATGGCCTTCATGCCCATGGGCCTGGCTGTGGCCCTGTCGATGGCGGTCTCACGTCTGTTCGTGGCCAAGGCATAAACCGTTGTCGGGAGCCCTTGTCGCCCTGATGCTCCGGCCTTGCGTGATGCCGAAAGATTCCGTCCTTATTCATATACGATGAAACCACCACTGGTCGCATGTCTACCCTGCCGCCTCCGGCCTTGCGTGGGCATTCACAATCAGCTGACCGGTCTGGGCCAGTAAGGAAGGGTGGCTATACTCAGGCCGGACGTAAGTCCCGGGAGGATGCAGCCAATCCGAGTGGAGCAGGCCAGTGCCGTGATCCCCCTGACAGACAAGAAGGAGGTGCCTGGCGGTGAAGACCGTGTTGGCCATCTTCAGGCGAGATCTCTGGCGGATACTGCGCAACCCCGTGGCCCTGGTCGTGACCATCGGCGTGGCCGTGCTGCCCTCCCTCTATGCCTGGTTCAACATCATGGCCCTCTGGGACCCCTACAGCAATGTCAAGAACCTCCCTGTGGCGGTTGTCAGCATGGACCGAGGGGCGCAATCCGCGGAAACCGGCAGGATCAACGCCGGTAGATCAGTCATTCAGGAACTGCGCGGCAACAAAAGCCTGGGTTGGAAGTTTATGGACGATGACCAGAGAGCCATCGACGAGGTCCACTCGGGCCAGTGCTATGCGGCCATTATCATCCCCGAACGGTTCAGTGCCGACCTGGTCGGCATAGTCGAGGGGACCGGAAACAGACCTGCCCTGAACTATTACGTCAATGAGAAGAAGAACGCCATCGCCCCCAAGGTGACCGACACCGGCGCCTCCACCATCGATCAGGAGATCAACACGGTCTTCGTCTCGGCTGTCAGCGATGCCCTGGCCGGGAAGGTCCTGCAGACCGCCGGCGATGCCCAGGGCGCGGCCGAGCAGAGCCGCAGCCAGGTGGTGGGCGACCTGGGGGACATCATCGGCCAGCTTGACCGGATGGACGGCCAGCTTGACCGGATTGGTTCCACCATGGGCCAGGCCCGGCAGACCGTGGCCGGCTCCAGAAACGACATCAAGAACCTGCAGAGTCAGATATCGGCCACCCAGGCCACCCTGAGCAAGGCCCAGGACCACATGACCAGGACCCGCGATGACAGTCTTCGCTTCTCCTCCGCCCTGAACCAGGCCCTGGCGGACGGGTCGGTGCGGCTGTCCAGCGCGGTCACTGATGTGAATACAGTGGCAGGCGGGATTACCTCCGACCTGAACGCCACCCAAGACAAGGTGGACCGGGTCAATTCCGGCCTGAGCCAGCTGGTCGATGCCAACGGGAAGGCCGTGGACCGGCTCCAGTCGGGTCTGGACCAGTCCGGACTGCATCCTGGGGATCCGGCCTACGAGAGCATCCAACGGCAGATCGATGATCTGAAAAAGACCAACCAGCAGCAGAAGGCATCCCTGGATGCCTTCAAGAAGAACTCCTCCACGGCTCTGGACTCGGGTAAGCGGGCCGCATCGGATCTGAGCTCGGCCATGACCGACACCGGCGACTCCGGCATCAAGGCCCTGACTGCGGCCAGCCAGAGCCTGACGGGGACCACCATGCCCAACCTCCTTACCGGCCTGGACAACCTCAATGCCTCCAACGGCTCGCTTCAGGGCGCCCTGAGCAGCCTGTCCACTACGGCCGCCCAGACCGACGCCCTGCTGGACCAGCTGGACTCCACCATCGGTCAGGCCCAGTCGACCCTGTCCACCACCAGGACCTCCCTGGCTTCGGTCAGGTCCGACCTGGAGGGGGTTCGCACCGATGTGGCCGCTTTAGGGTCCTCGGCCGCCTGGAACCGGATGTCCCAGACCCTGGGGTTGAGCCCGGACTCCTTCGGGAAGGCCATGGCCTCGCCGGTTGAGCTGGCCTCGCACACGGTCTACCCGGTAAGCAACTACGGATCATCCGTGGCGCCCTTCTATACCAATCTGGCCCTCTGGGTGGGCGGGTTCATCCTGATAGCCATCTACAAGCTGGAGGTCGACAAGGAGGGCATCCGCAAGTGCACCGCCACCCAGGCCTACCTGGGCCGCTGGCTTCTGCTGGTCTTCGTCGGCTTCTTCCAGGCGCTGATCGCTACAGTGGGCGACCTGATGCTGGGCATCCAATGCCAACAGCCGGCCCTGTTCGTCCTGGCCGGGGTCTTCGCCTCCTTCGTCTACATCAACATCATCTATGCCCTGGCTGCCTCCTTCAGGCATATCGGCAAGGCCCTGGCTGTGGTTCTGGTCATCCTGCAGATACCTGGCTCATCGGGCATGTATCCCATCGAGATGATGCCTGACTTCTTCCGCAATCTGAACCCCTGGCTGCCCTTCACCTACGGGATCAATGCCATGCGCGAGACCATCGGCGGTATGTATGGCAACCACTACTGGCAGGATATGCTCCACGTCTTCTGGTACCTTCCGGTGGCCCTGCTGATCGGACTGGTGGTGCGGCGGTACCTGCTCAACCTGAATGCCCTCTTCGATCGTCGGCTGGGCGCCACCGACCTGATGCTGACCGAGCAGAACCATTCTGCCGACCGTCGTCTGAGCCTGGGCAGCCTGGCCCGCTCCATCCTGGGCGAGGGCGACTACCGTGCCGTCATAAGGCGGCGGGCGCATCGCTTCCTGGCCCTCTATCCAACGCTGATCCGGGCTGGTCTGGTCCTGGTCCTGCTGCCGGTGCTCTTCCTTATCCTGCTGTTCAGCACCGAGGCCAAGATCGTCATGCTGATCGCCTGCATCGCCTCCATTGTCCTGATAGACGCCTACCTGATCATCGTCGAGTACATCTGTGACAGCTATGTTCAGCAGCTGGGTCTGGCCGAGCGTCCCGGCATGGACTTTCACACCCTGATCCGCCCGCGTCGGCAGGGTCCCTCGGCCATGACCAGGCTGACCACGGCCGTGCGCGAATCAGTCATGAACCACGATGAGGAAGACGCTCACGAGGACGGTGACCGCTGATGAGGAACATTTGGAGGATCCTGCGCAAGGACCTGGCCGATGCCACCAGCAACGTCATCGCCATCATCGTCCTGATGGGCCTGATCATCGTCCCGGCCCTCTATGCCTGGTTCAACATCGCCGCCAGCTGGGACCCCTACAAGAACACCAAGGCCATCAAGGTGGCCGTGGCCAACACCGACAAGGGGTACAAGTCCGACCTGATTCCGGTCAGGATCAACGTGGGGGAGACGGTCACCAGCACGCTGCGGGCCAACGACCAGCTGGACTGGAGGTTCGTCAACCGTGACCAGGCCCTGGAGGGGGTGCGCTCGGGCGAGTACTATGCCGCCATCGTCATCCCCAAGGATTTCAGCGCGGACATGATGACCCTCTTCTCGCAGGATGTGAAGCACGCCAACCTCGAGTACTACCTGAACGAGAAGAAGAACGCCATCGCCCCCCATGTCACCGAGCAGGGGGCCGACACCGTGGCCACGACCATCGACAAGACCTTCGTCAAGACCGTGGGGCAGGTGGGGATCGACCTGGCCAGCCAGGTTTTCACCTACTCCCAGAGCCCCCAGGTCCAGGATTATCTGACCAGGACGACCAGCCACATCGATCAGATGTCACAGCGATTGACCACTGCCTCCAGCCAGGTGAATGCCTATGCGGGCCTTCTGGACTCCTCCGGAAGGATGATCGACTCCACCGGCAGGATTCTGGGCCGGTCCGACTCCGCCATGGCCGATGCCAGGAAGGCCCTGAATCAGGGAACCAGGGGGTCCAAGGATCTGGGCAAGTCCCTCTCCGGGTCGGCCCAGGCGGTCGACGCCGCCCTTGACCAGGCTTCGGGCGCCTATGACACCATCGGCTCCAAGATCGACGACGCTTTCGACAAGGTGGGCCAGCAGAGCGATGCAGTCAGTAGCCAGTTGAACGATCTGAGCCAACGGATCAGAGACTCGGCAGCCGACTACGACGGGATAATCGCCAGCCTGGAAAATCTGCGCAGCACTGTGGAATCCGATGCCAATCTGACAGCTGACCAGCGCCAGGCTCTTCTGACCGCCATCGATCAGGCCCAGGCTGGAATGCGCGCGGCCCAAGCCTCTCAGCGCGACCTGGCCGACCGGATTAGCCAGGCCTCCCAGACAGCCAAGGAGGGCAAGGACAAGCTGGGCGGTCAGCGCCAGGATCTGAAGAACAGGATTGCCCAGGCCCGCGCCTCGGTGGACCAGGTCCGCACCCAGTACCGCAAGGATCTGAAGCCCCGCCTGGACGACCTGGCCTCCTCCATGGACACCGTGGTCACCTCGACCGACCGGCTGCTGACGGGTCTGGATGGAACCGTCAAGGGCGCCTCCGGGCTGACGGGCCCTATGACCAATGACATCGGCCAGGCCAAGGACCAACTAGGGGAGATCTCTCAGCGTCTGGACCAGGCCTCCAAGCGGCTGACCGACCTGGGGGGACACCTGACCCAGGCTTCTCAGGGCAAGGATACGCAGGAGGTCAAATCCCTGCTGGGCGGGGATTCCGAAACCCTGGCCGCACTTCTGTCCTCGCCGGTCGGCATCCATCGACATGCGGTCTTCCCTGTCATGAATTACGGGTCGGCCATGACCCCCTTCTACACCATTCTCTCCATCTGGGTGGGTGCCACCATTCTGGCGGCCATGATGAAGGTGGCCCTGTCCGACAAGAAGAAGGCCTTCGTCCTGCACCTGGACTCCCTGCAGGATGCCTGGAAGAGGGCCGACGACCTGGATGAGGATCCCGAGGGCCGCCGCTCCTGGGGAGCCTTCCGTCCGGAGTCACCAGGCAACGCCCGCCGCTTCGGCCTTCAGCTCTACCAGGAGTACTTCGGCAGATTCGCGGTCTTCGCCCTGATGGCCATCCTCCAGGGTTGCCTGATAGCCCTGGGAGACCTCTTCTACCTGAAGGTCCAATGCGTCCATCCGCTGATGTTCGTGCTGGTGGCGGTCTTCGCCTCCTTCGTCTTCATGAATCTGATCTATACCCTCGTCGTCTCCTTCGGTGACATCGGCAAGGCCATCGCCGTCATCCTCCTGGTCATGCAGGTGGCCGGCTCGGGCGGCACCTTCCCCATGGAAACCCTGCCCGGCTTCTTCCAGGGGGTCTATCCCTTCCTGCCCTTCGTCCACGCCATCGGAGCCATGCAGTCGGCCGTTGCCGGAGCCTATGGCATGGAGTTCTGGCGGGAGATGGCTACCCTGGCCCTCTTCCTGGTGCCTTCGCTGCTGCTGGGGCTGGTGCTGCGCAAGCCTGTCATCCGCTTCAATGACTGGATTGTCAGAAACCTGGAGAGCACCCGGCTCATGTAGGGCCGAGTCTGATAGCAGGTGGTATAGGGTGAGAGCATGAGCGTCCAACTGGTTGAGGAGCGCCGCTACGACTGGATCATGAAGGAGCGCGTCCTTCCTGAGCTGGCCTCCTGTCGCAGTGATGGATGGATGATCTCCCATGATGGCGGCGAGGACGGGGGAACCTTGTTGGACAAGGCCCATCTCGGCGGCGTGGACCCCTCCCGGCTCTTGCATTACGTCTGTTATGACAGGACGCTGTTTCGCCAAGGTGCGGTGGAGTCCGGCTCGGCTCGTGTGCGCGGGGCCGTAATCATCTCCTTCGGTTTTTCGGAATTCGCTGACAAGTATCAGGAGATGGCCTGGTACTTCCTGATGCAGGGGTACTCCGTCTGCATTCCCGAGCATTGGGGGCACGGTTTCTCCGGCCGTGGTGTGAACGATCCCAGCCTGATCTGGGTGGATCATTGGCAGCGGTATGTGGCGGATCTGGCCGCCTTCTGCTCCCAGGTGGGCCAGCAGTATGCCCAGGACAATCCCATGATGCTCTATGCCCACTCCATGGGCGGCGGCGTGGCTGCGCGGATGCTGGAAACCTTCCCCTCCCTGATCGATAAGGCGGTCCTGTCATCACCCATGATTGCGCCGCGGACCGGGTTCATGCCCTCGGTGGCCTGGACGGCAACAAACGCCGCCTGCATGATGGGCCGCTCGCGCAGCATGGCTCCGGGGTTCGGCCCATTCCGCCCCGAGCTGGACATGGGCAAGTACCCCAATGGCAGCCAGGCGCGGGTGGCCTGGACCCATAAGTTACGGGCCAAGGAACTGCACTACCAGACCAGCGCCGCCACCTTTGGCTGGGTCAGGGAAAGCCTGGAGATGAGCAGGGCCATACTGCGTCCCGACCGGTGCAGCCGGGTGGAGACCCCTCTGCTGCTTTTCCAGGCTCAGCCCGACCGGTTTGTGCTGCCGATGCCCCAGAACCGTTTTGTCGACCAGGTCCAGCAGGGTGGCTGCCAGGCCACGCTGGTCCGCATCCCGGGCAGCATGCACGAGCTCTACCAGATGCCCGACAAGGTCCTGGGGCCTTACTTGGAGCGCATCTTCGACTTTTTCGACCAGCCCTGGCAGCTTGCTGACGATAGCTGATCGGACGAAGAACGCACAATCCTACTTGTTGAGCACCTTCCGAGGATCGGCATCGAAGGTATTGACGCAGTTCTGCGAGCAGAAGTAGTAGGTCTTGCCCTGGTAGTCGCGCTTGGCTGCGGCTGTGTTGGGGTCGATGGTCATGCCACAGACCGGGTCGGTGACCTTGCCTGTTGTTGCCTGATCCTGCTGCATGTCGTCATGATGATGGAAGAGTCCCATCTCGTTTCCTTTCTCTTGGTTGTGTTCTTGGTGGGTGGAAATACTGAGGTCCCTGGTCAGGGCATCCATGTCGATTGGCCTGGCCACCTTGATCGGCCTGGCCTTCAGGGGCGTGTGCCGCAGCCGGTTGGCATTGAGCACCACAGACAGGGAGGAGAAGGCCATGGCTGCGCCAGCGATCATGGGGTTGAGCAGGAGGCCGATGAAGGGGTAGAGCACGCCGGCGGCGATGGGGATGCCCAGGCCGTTGTATCCGAAGGCGAACCAGAGGTTCTGGTGAATGTTGCGCATGGTCGCTGCTGAGAGGTCAATGGCCTTGACGGCCGCGTTCAGATCACCCGAGACCAGGGTCACGTCGGCGGACTCGATGGCCACGTCCGTTCCGGTGCCGATGGCCATGCCCAGGTCGGCCTGGGCCAGGGCCGGGGCGTCGTTGATGCCGTCGCCGATCATGGCCACCTTGTGCCCCTGGGCCTGGAGGGCCTTGACGATGCTCGCCTTGTCCTCGGGATGGATCTGTGCCACCACCCGGGTGACACCGACCTGACTGCCGACCTGCTCGGCGGTGCCTTGGTTGTCGCCGGTCAGCATGATGGTCTGGATGCCGCGCTCGTTCATGTCGTGGATGGCCTGCTTGGAGCCGGACTTGACCTGGTCGGTCACGGCAAGGACCCCGGCAAGCCTGCCGTCGATGGCTACGAAGATGGTCGTGCGGCCCTGATCCTCCCAGCTGCGAGCGGTGTCGAAGAGGGATTGCGGGCCGGCTTGGTCCGCCATTTCGTTCCCTAGCTCGATTCCCTTGCCCTCAAGCAGCCTGCGGTTGCCGACAAGAACATGCGAGGTGCCCTTGCTTCCGTCGAAGGAGCCGGAGGGGAAGGTCGCATCGATGCCGGCGCCGGTGACCGAGTCGAAGTCCTCGGCTGGGACCAGCTCCAGATTGCGGTCCTTGGCGGCCTGGACGATGGCCTGGGCCAGGGGGTGCTCGGAATTGCTCTCGGCGCTCGCGGCCGCTCTTATTAGCAGGTCCTTATCCAGCCGCCGCACGCTCAGAGCGTCGGCCAGTTCAGGCCGGCCCTGAGTGATGGTGCCGGTCTTGTCAAGGACGATGGTGTCGACGTCATGTACTCCCTGTAGGGCCTCCGCCGACCGGTAGAGTACGCCGGCACGGGCGCCACGTCCGGTGCCGATCGTCACGGACAGGGGGGTGGCCAGGCCCAAAGCGCAGGGGCAGGCGATGACCAGGACGGAGACCGCCGCCACGATTCCGTATACTCCGCGGGGCATGGGGCCGAACACCCACCAGGCTACGAAGGTCCAGAGCGCTACCAGGATGACTCCGGGGATGAAGATTGACGATATTCGGTCGGCCAGTTTCTGAATGGGCGCTTTAGAGGTTTGAGCCGTCTTGACCAGCCGGATGATCTGTGCCAGGACTGTGTCCTGCCCTACCTGGGTGGCCTTGTAGCGCAGGGAGCCCGTGCCGTTGACGGTGGCTCCGACCAGAGAATCGCCCTCCTGCTTGAGGACGGGCATGGGCTCGCCGGTCACCATGGATTCGTCCACTGAGGATGACCCGGATATGACCTGGCCGTCCACCGGCAACTTCTCGCCTGGATGGACCTGAATCACGTCTCCGACGGTCACATCGTCGACGGCGATCTCCTGGGTGGTCTCCCTGCCGTCCTGGCCGGTCCTCACCACGGTGGCGGTCTTGGGCCTGAGCCCGACAAGGGCGCGGATGGCATCGCCGGTGCCGCGCCGGGCCCGTGCCTCCAGGATCTGGCCGAGAATCATCAGGGTGATGATGGTGCCCACGGCCTCGTAGTAGGGTTCACGGCTTCCCTCAGGCAGGAGCTGCGGGGCCACGGTGACCACCAGCGAGTAGAGGAAGGCCGTGGCAGTGCCCAGGGCGACCAGGGAGTTCATCTCCGGAGCCCGGTGTGCCAGGGCCAGCCATCCTGTGCGGTGGATGGGCCAGCCCGAGTAGAACATAACCGGCAGGATCAGGACCAGCTGGACCCAGGGGTTCATCAGGATGTGGGGCATGGGCAGGAACATGCCGAACATGGCCGGGATGAAAACCGGGAGCGTGAAGACCAGGGCCACGATGAATCGCCTGGTCAGGTCGTGGATTTCTGCCGAGCGCTCTTGATCCGCCTCGTCCTGGTCGTTGCCGCCGTTGGTCTGGGCAGGCTTGGCGGGTTCGGTGGGTTCGGCTTGTGGGCGCTCGCTTTGTGGCTGGCTGCCTTGTGCCTGTTCGGATTGTGCTTCGGTACTGCCGGTCGTGGGTCCGTCGGTGGCCCGGAGCATCCCGTGAAGCATGTTCATTCCGCAGGCGAAGGGGTAGTCGCCGGCCTTGGGCGGGGTCAGCTGGACGGTTGAGGTCTGGAAGGCGGGCAGGGTCTTGTCGATGTTGAAGTCGTTGAAGACCACATGCGAGGAGCACTCTCCGCTCTCCTGGCGGTCGAAGACCAGCTTGACCGGCCGCCCGGCCTGGACCTGGATCAGCTGGGGGCTGTATCCGCCCTTGACCGTGATGTGGACGGTCTGGACGCCGCCCTCATCCTTGGCTTGGGTGGCCTTTCTGGGCGCGAAGAAGTACCAGATGATGCCCGCCGTGATGGCCAGGGCCGCGATAAGGACCAGGATGCTGCTCATGTGGCCCACTATACCCCCCAGGGGTATACTGATGGTGAATTTCGAGATGGGTTTCATGAATTCGAGTCAGCCCTGGCTCCGCCATGAAGGCCATGGGTCGACCAGAAATGGAGTGAATCGTGCCCGGATATGCCAAGGACAAAAAGCGGACCATCACCAGACTCCGGCGTGTCGAGGGTCAGGTCAGGGCCATCGAGCAGATGGTCGAGTCAGACACCTACTGCATCGACATCCTCACCCAGATCGCCGCCTCGACCAGTGCCCTGAAGTCAGTGGCTCTGACCCTGCTGGACGACCATATGGACCATTGCGTCCGCGAGGCCGCCGAAAAGGGAGGCGAGGAGGCCGACGAGAAGATGCAGGAGGCTTCCGAGGCCATCGCCCGCCTGGTCCGCTCCTAGCGGCCCTCGTCAGACAGGCTCAATCCGCCCTGGAATAGCAGTCCATAAGCAGCGGGTATAGGCGTTCTTCCGGGAATCGCTGGACTTCCGCTTCTTTCCTGTTAGATTGAACCCCAACCCCGGGCCGTTCGGTCCTGGGGAGAACGGATCGATGAGGGAGAGGCAATGTCGGAAACAAGTTGGGATTGGGCGGCCCTGATAGTGGTCGTCATTCTCTTTGCGGGACTGGCCCTGCTGAGCAGGAAGACCAAGGTCAACTTCAGTTGGCGGGTCATCATAGCGACGGTGTTGGGAATCCTGGTGGGTGTGGGCTTCTCCGGTCACACGACCTATGTGGGGGCATTCGGCAACGTCTGGTCCGAGGTCATTTCGGCCCTGGTGGTACCCCTCCTGCTCTTCAGCATCATCGCCAGCATCAGCCGCATCGGGGGGTCTGGTCGGTTGAAGAACATCAGTGTGAAGACCATCGTTCTGCTCATGGTCAACACCTTCACAGCCGCCGTGATCGCCCTGGTTCTGGGGCTGCTCTTCCAGGTCGGCAAGGGGTTCAACCAGGCCCTGCCCAAGGGGGCCAAGCCTCACGAGGTGCCGGGAGTGCTCGATACCCTGATCGGCCTCTTCCCTTCGAATCTGGCGGAAAACTGGGCCCAGAACCAGGTCATTCCCGTCGTGATCTTCGCCATCCTCCTGGCAGTCTCTCTGAACAAGGCCGCCTCTACCCCGCGCGGCGAGCAGAGCGTGGCCCCCTTCAAGGCTTTCGTGGAAGCCGGCAATGTGGTCCTGTCCAAGGCCACCCAGATCGTGGTCGGTTTCACCCCCTATGCGGTCCTTTCCCTGATCGCCGCCGCCATCGGTCGTAGCAACCTGAAGAGCCTTCTGCCCCTGTTGGCGGTTCTCTTGGTGGCCTACCTGGGTCTGGCCATTCAGCTCTTCCTGGTTCAACCCCTGATTCTGGCCCTGGTCGGCCGGGTCAATCCTCTGCCCTTCTTCCGCTCCCTTTGGCCGGCGGGCGTGGTGGCCTTCACCTCCGAGAGCAGCATCGGCACCATTCCTGTCACGGTCCGTCAATTGCGTTCTGCCGGCGTTCCCGAAGAGACAGCTTCGTTCGTGGCCAGCCTGGGAGCCAATCTGGGCATGCCCGGATGCGCCGGGCTCTGGCCCGTCCTTCTGGCGGTCTTCGCCATCAATGCCCAGGGGATTCCTTACTCCCCCCTGCGTTTCGCCCTCCTGATCGTCTTTGCCCTGGTGGTTTCCGTGGGGACGGTGGGCGTGCCCGGCACAGCCACGATCACCGCCACCTCCCTCTTCACGGCGGCTGGCCTGCCCGTACCCTTCATCGCTATCATGCAGCCTATTTCCCAGATTGTGGATATGGGCCGCACGCTCGTGAACGTGGCTGGTGCCGCCAATACGGCAGTCATCGTGGCCAGGACCGAGAACGAGCTGGACCTCGACCTCTACAAGGGCCGCAAGGTCTTCGACGACCAGGACATCGAATGATCGTTCCAAGTCATCAAAACTGCACGGTCGGGTGGCAGGCGACAAGAGGATGAATCAGACTGGCCCGATCTGCAGTGGCCGTAAGGCCAAATAACCTGAACAGCCTCGACCGCCATCGGAGCAATAAAAAAATGTCTTCGACTGACATCAATCAGCCGAAGACATTGCTTTGTGCGAACGGAGGGAGTTGAACCCTCACGAGCATCAGCTCACTGCCACCTGAAGACAGCGCGTCTACCATTCCGCCACGTTCGCAGACAACTGGAAAGGTTAGCACGGTTGTCTGCACGGCGCAATAAGGGCGTGTTGGCTCAGCCCTTGGATCCGTGGGCGTAGAACCTGGCCAGGGTCTCCTTCTTGTACTCGTCGAAGTAGCCGCCATCGATGGACTGGCGGATTTCGTCCAGCAGCCTCACGAAGAAGCGTTCGTTGTGGATGGTGGCCAGGGTGTAGCCGTTGAGCTCATGGGCGCGAAGCAGATGGTCGATGTATGCCCGGGAGTAGTGGGTGCAGGTGTAGCAGTCACAGTCCTCTTCTATGGGTCTGAAATCAGCCTTGAACTGGGCGCGCTTGATGTTCCAGCGGCCGTCACGGGTGAAGACTGCTCCGTTGCGGCCGCAGCGGGCCGGGGATACGCAGTCGAAGGTGTCTCCTCCGTTCTCCACGCCTGCGAAGATGTCGTCCACAGCGGCGATGCCCAGCACATGCCTGGGTCGGGATTCGGGCATTTCGTCGCAGATCCAGGCGCAGGTCTGCCCCAGCAGCCGTTTCTCTATGGCGCCTCCGATGCCCACGCCGTCGAAGTCCAGGGAGGCGATCTGGCGGGCGGCGCGTCTGCGCAGATCCTCGTAGTTGGCCCCCTGCACCACGCCGAACAGGGCCTGGTAGGGCTTGCCGGTCCGCGCCCGGGTCAGCCTGTGGTGCTCCTCCACGCAGCGTTTGGCCCAACGGAAGGTGCGCTCCACTGACTGCTCCTGGTAGGTGCGGGTGTTCATCAGGGTGGTCAGCTCGTCAAAGGAGAACATGATGTCGGCGCCGATGCGGTGCTGGATGCCCATGGAGATTTCAGCCGAGAAGCGGTGCCGGTCGCCGTTGAGCGGGGACTTGAAGGTGACCCCGTCCTCGTCCACGAAGGCCAGGCGCTCCTTGCCTTCGGCGATCACCTGGTCCGACTTCATGCCGGTCACGTCCATGGCCAGGGTCTTCTTGAATCCCGCCCCCAGCGAGAGGACCTGGAAGCCGCCTGAGTCGGTGTAGGTGGGGCCGTCCCAGTTCATGAACCGGGCCAGTCCTCCGGCTTGGTCCAGAATGTCGGGACCAGGACGTTCGAACAGGTGGAAGGCGTTGGCCAGAAGGACCTGGGCACCCAGCTGCTGCATCTGCTCGGGCAGGACGGCCTTCATGGCCGCCTGGGTGGCCACGGGAATGAATGCGGGGGTGTGTATGTCTCCGTGCGGAGTGTGGATGATGCCGGTGCGGCCATAGCGGCGGCCACCGAGTCCCAGGCCGTTCTGGCTGTCAGGCAGGCGGTTCAGGGTCTCGAATGAGAAAGCGGTGCGATCGCCGGGCCGGCCCGGCGTGGCTCCCAGCGGGTTGGTGATCAGGCTCATGGCTCCACTGTATCCAAGACATCCAACCGTCCCGCTGCCGCCCTGTGTACAGTCGATGTGACTTTCATGCAATGTCCAGACAACATTCAGTATTTCGGCTCTAGACTTGGTAGCAATGCATGCGAGGACCCGCTTCGTCTGTCAGCCGGAAACAGCAAAAAGCGCGGGCGACGGGGTAGATTGACAAGCGTGACCGAATAGCAGGCAGCGGCATCGATCCGAAGGAGCAGAAATGGCTGAAGAGCACAAGGCCGACCCTTGGAAGGGCGGCGATGACGGTCAGTCCTGGCAGCCAAGCCACATCGAGCGCGGGGCCGCCGAACATGAGCAGGAGACGGGATCTTCCGCGGACCAGACCGACTCTGCTCAAGTCCCCACGCCAAAAGAAGGGGACCAGCAGACTCAGGCCTGGGATCAGAGGCCCACGACCCCTATTGCCATGCCTGGTGGCGATGCACGGACTGCGACTACGGAAAACGGGTCGAATGGCGATAGCGGCACCGGGACTCCAGCCCCTGCTTCCAGTGGCTCGACCACAGGGCAGGATGCGCCGACGCAGCAGCAGCCCTACTATCGGCCTGCGCCCGAGTATGGTGCTTATGCTCCCGCTGGCTCGCGTCCGCCTGCCAACAATCAGGGTCAGCAGCAGCCCAACCGGCAGCCCAATCAGGGATACGGCTCCGGTCCTCAGCAGGACTTCTTCGGACAATACGGACAGCCAGGCCGGTTCGGTCAGAATGGCCAGCCCGACCAGCCTCGCCCGAATGCCGGTCAGAACCCCCAGGGTGGCCGGCCCTCCGGCCAGGGTCCCTATGCACCCTTCGGATCCGCCGGCCCCAACGGTCGGCCTGGTCCTGTCAACAACGCCGGCAGCAACATGAGCGGCACGGGCAAGTACGTCTTCACCGCCGTGGTGGCCGCCCTGGTGGCCGCAGCTCTTATGCTGGGTCTGGGTTGGGCGGCCCTGTCCAACGGATGGATCACCCTGCCCTCGTCCTCCTCGCTGAGCGGGGTCTCCTCCAACTCCTCGGGCCAGGGCACGGCCAAGGTCGAGGGCGGGCAGGCTCCTGACTGGCAGGGCATCAGCAAGCAGGTCTCCGAGTCCGTGGTCTCCATCCAGGTGCAGACCAAGAGCGGGGTGGGTGCCGGATCAGGCGCGGTCTTCGACACCCAGGGCCATGTGGTCACCAACAACCACGTGGTCGATGGCGCCCAGGAGATCCACGTCACCCTCTCCAACGGGCAGATGTACACGGCCAAGGTGGTCGGTACCGACACCACTGCCGATCTGGCCATCCTCAGCCTGGACCAGGCGCCCTCCGACTTGAAGCCTGTGAAGTTCGCCGACTCCGAAAAGCTGGCCGTAGGCGAGAACGTCATGGCCATCGGCAACCCCCTGGGCTACGAGAACACGGCCACCACCGGCATCGTCTCGGCTCTGAATCGCCCGGTCTCGGTCATGGACGAGAGTAACAACAACCCCATCGTGACCAATGCGGTCCAGCTGGATGCGGCCATCAACCCCGGCAACTCGGGCGGCCCCACCTTCAACGCGGCCGGCGAGGTCATCGGAATCAACTCCTCCATCGCCTCCATGGCTTCCTCCAAGTCTGAGGCAGGGTCAATCGGCATCGGATTCGCCATCCCGTCCAATCTGGTCAAGCGGATTGCCGATGAGATCATCAAGGACGGTAAGGCCAAGCACGTCTCCCTGGGTGTCACCATCCAGAGCAGCACGGCCCAGGCCGACGGCGTCACCCGCGGTGGTGCCAAGGTCACCAATGTGGTCTCGGGCTCCCCGGCTGACAAGGCCGGCATCAAGGTCGGAGACACCATCGTGGCCTTCAATGGCCATGCAGTCAACAACAACTACTCCCTGCTGGGCTTCGTCCGAGCTGCCGCCTTCGGCGACTCGGTCAAGATCACTGTGGTGCGCGACGGCAAGACCGCCGAGGTGAACGCCACCTTGGATAGCGAGGAGCAGACCGTGCAGGGCAAGCCCAGGACCAACAGGAGGAACTCGGACGGCAGTGGCCAGGACGGCGACTCCGACCAGGGCGGTTCGGGCGACGACGATGACCCCATGGATCCCTTCCGCTTCTTCTTCGGGCAGTGATCCGGGACTGAACCCAGGGGCCGCATCCGTCACTTTGACGGGTGCGGCCCCCTTGTCATACTCGCCGTCCATCGCTGGCCCCGGCGCGGTATAGGCTTGATATGTCAAGAGCAGAAGAGAGCCGTGATCCGGCTACGGCTGTCAGATAGACAAGTCTGGATCGGGGAAGTGGTCATGTCAAAAATCCTGGGTTTCGCCAAGAAGGTCCCCATGCTTTGGGTGGTTCTGGTCTGCGGACTGGTCATGGGCCTGCTCTGGCACCCCTATCGCCAGGCCGCCCAATGGCTGGTCGCCGTCCTGGTGGCCGTCTCGCTGGTCGATACCCTCAAGGGGATGATCGATGACGTGCGCCAGGGCCACGTGGGCGTGGACATCCTGGCCGTGGTCGCCATCCTTTCCACCCTCGCCGTCCAGCAGTACTGGGCCAGTTGGGCCGTGGTCCTCATGCTCTACTCGGGCGATGCCATCGAGCAGTACGCAGGGAACAAGGCGCAGAACAACCTGACCGTATTGGTCCAGGCCGCCCCCCAGGTGGCCCACGTGGTCCAGGCGGACCTGCCGGTGGGGGAGCATGCCCTTCCCAAGGAGAGCGACTGGAGCACGGTGGATGTCGATAAGGTCCGTCTGAACGACCTCCTGGTGGTCAAGCCCGGCGAGACCGTGCCTGTTGATGGCGAGCTGATCAGCCCTACCGCCACCTTGGATATGTCCACCATCAACGGGGAGCCAATGCCCCGCAGGCTCTACCAGGACGCCCAGGTCATGTCCGGAGCGGTCAATGGTTCGGGTACCTTCCTGATGCGGGCCCGCCAGCTGGCCCGGGACTCCCAGTACCAGCGAATCCTCAACCTGGTGCGCTCCGCCCAGAACTCCCGGGCTGCAGTCGTCAGAACAGCCGACCTGATGGCGGTCCCCTTCACCGTGGTGGCCTTCATCATCGCCTGTGTGGCCTGGATCATCTCCGGTGTGCCGACCCGGTTCGCCCAGGTTCTGGTCCTGGCAACCCCCTGCCCTTTGCTGATCGCCGCCCCCGTGGCCTACATGGCCGGGACCGGGAGGCTGGCCAAGGCGGGGCTGCTGATCAAGACCCAGGACGTGATCGAGAATCTGGGCCGGGTCTCGCACATCTTCTTCGATAAAACCGGCACGTTGACCGTAAAACGTCCCCAAGTAGCCAAGATCGACCTGCCTGAGGGTAGGGAGCAGAAGGTCGATACAGACCGGATTCTGGCCATGGCGGGCGCTGTGGAGTCCTATTCGGTCCACATCCTGGCCAACGGAATAGCCGAGGCAGGGGCCGCTGCCCAGGAGCGGTTGCGGGCACGGAGCAAGGGCCAGACCCATCTGCACGCGCGGGAGGTTCGGGAGGACTCCGGCAACGGGGTCCAGGGCCAGGTCGACGGCCACCAGGTCAAGGTGGGCAGGGCCCAGTTCGTGGCTGACGGGCATTCGAGCGATCTGTTCGGCCCCCTGGCGCCTGACGAGATGGCCTCCTACGTCTCGATTGATGGGGTCTTGGCCGCCAGGGTCGTCATGAAGGACGTGCCCAGGTCGGATGCCGCCCAGACCATTACCCAGCTGCGGGAGTTGGGCATCACCCGTCTATCCATGGTCACCGGCGACAAGGAGGACTCGGCCCGGATCATCGCCGACCAGGTGGGCATCACCGACGTGCATGCCGGCCTCTTCCCCGAGGACAAGACCAATCTGATCGCCAAGGCTTCCAGGGAGGAGCCCAATCGGCAGCCATTCTGGGACATCTGGCTGTCCAAATTCCTTGGTGAGTCAGTGACCAAATCCATCACCCTGATGGTGGGGGACGGGGTCAACGATGCTCCGGTCCTGGCTGCCGCCGACGTGGGCATGGCCATCACCGACGGAACCACCACGGCCGCCTCCGAGTCCGCCCAGGCCGTGATCATGAATGACGACATCGCCTGTCTGCCCAGGTCGATCGCCATCGCCCGCAGGACCAAGAGGGTCATGCTCCAGGCGGTCATGCTGGGGCTGACCCTGGCCACAGTGGGCATGCTCTGCGCCGCCTTCGACCTGATTCCGGTGGTTGTCGGCGCCTTTACGCAGGAGGCCATCGATGTGGTTTCCATTCTCTGGGCCCTGACTGCACTGATGGACCGGGACTGAGGCCATTCACGACGCTTGGTGAAAGTCCCGGGGATGGAGCCCGACTAGCTCTGTTTCCGACCGTCGCTTTGCGTTAGGCTGACAAGCATGAGCGATATTAATGTCAATGATTCCACCATGCCCGCACCGGCCCGCGGCGAGGAAGCTGGCTCACCTCTGCGCGTGGCCGTCATAGGCGCGGGGCCTGCAGGGGTCTACGCCTCTGACATCCTGCTGCGGCAGCTTCGGGAAAAGGGGACAGACCTGGGTCTGGGCGACCGGGCCCGGATCGATTTGTTCGAGAAGCTGCCCGTCCCCTTCGGTCTGGTCCGTTACGGCGTGGCCCCGGATCATCCCAGCATCAAGTACATCGCAGGCGCCTTGGAGAAGACGCTGGACAACCCCGAGATCCATCTCTACGCGGATGTGGAGTTCGGCAAGGATGTCAACCTGGATGACCTGCTTGAGCGCTACGATGTGGTGCTCTTCGCCACCGGCGCTGTGGACGATCGTCCTCTGGAGATCGCCGGGCATGAGCTTGATGGCGTTCACGGGGCCGCCCACTTCGTCGAATGGTATGACGGCTATCCCGACGCTGACCAGGACTGGCCCCTGGATGCCAGGCAGGTGGCCGTCATCGGAGGCGGGAACGTGGCCATGGATGTCTCCAGAATCCTGATGCGGCGGGCCGACGACCTGCTGGGCACCGACATCCCTGACAATGTCTACCAGGGGATTCAGGGCAACCAGGCCCGTGAACTGCACATGTTCATCCGTCGCGGACCAGCCCAGGCCAAGTTCTCGGTCCAGGAGCTGCGCGAGCTGGAGAAGCTGCCCGGGGTGCAAATCGTCATCGACGAGGAGGACTTCGACCTGGATCAGGAGACCATCGACCGGGCCGGTGCCGACAAGCTGACCCGGCAGATGCTGGAGGAGCTCTTCACCATCAGGGAGATGGCCGAGGATATGGCTGAGGACGGCGGCGTCGACTTCGAAGGCAACCCCGCCGACCGTCGTTTCTATATGCACTTCTACCGGATGCCTGCCGCAATCATCGGCCAGGACGGCAGGGTGACCGGCATTCGGGTGGAGAAGACCAAGGTCACGCCCGAGGGCGCCATGGAGGAGACCAGCCGGTACGAGGAGTACCCGGTTCAGGCCGTCTACCACGCCATCGGCTACAAGCCTGCCGAGGTTCCCGGCATTCCCTACGATTTCGCCGGCTACACCCTCTCCAACATCCACGGTCGCGTGACCACTGCTCCCGAGGGGCAGGACGGCCGACCCATCGATCGTCTCTACGCCACGGGTTGGGCCAAGCGAGGGCCTGTGGGTCTGATCGGATCCACCAAATCCGATGCCCTGGAGACCATCGGCAACATGCTGGATGACCTGGCCGCCAGCCCGACTCGTGGCCGCTTCGCCAAGGACCGCGACGACGATTCGATCGATCGCTTCCTGGCGGAGAAGGGCATCCAGCCCATCGACTTCGCCGGCTGGAAGCGGGTGGATGCCTACGAGCGTGCCGAGGGCGCCAAGGCCGGCCGCGAGCATATCAAGGTCATCGACCCCGACCAGCTCCGTAAGCTTGCACACGGCGAGTAGGTGATCGGCCTTAGGTCGGCAGTGGCAGGGCCTGGATGAGGTTTCATGAAAAATCCTCATCCAGGCCCTGTTTTCTTGATCTGCACTAGCATTACCGGGTGCTCACAGTAGGCGGATAGATCCGGCCCAGCTATCATTGTCGTTAGAGCCCTTCACGGAATCGAAGGAGCGTGGCATGGCTAATCTGACTCTCTATCCGGCCACCCTGCAGTGGGCCGTTGAGGAGAGTGATGCCGATCCGGTGGCCCTGTCTCGGCGCCGGGGGCTTGGCCAGTTGCCGGATTGGCTGGAATCCAAGGAACCCGTGTCCGTATCCTTCAACAAGGTTGAGCAGCTCAGCAGGGCCCTGCATGTTCCTTTCGGTGCCTTGGTCAGGTCGGTCGTGCCCCAGCGTCGCCTTGAGCCTCTGGTCCGGTACCGTACCGTAGGCAATACGTCTGTGCAGCCCAGCAAAAACCTGCAGGACACCATCGACCAGATGCGATTCAGGCAGGAGTGGGCCAGGGCTGAATTGCTTGAGTCCGGCCTGGATGCCAACCCACTGGTCGGTTCGGTGCGCGATGCCGAGCAGGGCGATGCCCTGGCTGATGCGCTCCGCTCCACCCTTGGGTTGGATGGGCGCTCTGCTTGGGAGGGCGGCGATTCCAGCGACCGTTTCCGTCAGCTCAAGGAACGGTCATCCAATGCGGGCATCATGATCATGCTCAATTCCCAGGTGGGTTCCGTGAGTTCTCGAAAACTGGATCTTCAGGAATTCCGTGGATTCGTGCTGATCGACGATATGGCTCCGCTGGTGTTCATCAACAGAAACGATTCCTTTGACGGCATGATCTTCACCTTGATTCACGAGGTGGGGCACGTACTGCTGGGCACTCATGAGCTCTTCGACGGCATTGGCGGCCAAGGGGATCGCAAGGCCACGGAGCGCGCGATAAACCGCGCAGTGGTAAAGGCCGTGATTGACGATGAGCGCTTCCGGCGGCTCTGGCAGGAGAAGTTGGACGCGGGCAAGGTGCCGGCGGACGCTGCGGAGTCTATAGCTGACGACTTCCATCTGAGTGCCTTGGCCATGGGGATACAAGCCCATCAGTTCGGCTTGACTGGCGAGGATACGCTCGAGGAGCTGCGGGCACGAATGGAGCGGCAGCTTCAGGGCAAAGCCGCTCATCATCAGGAGCGGGAAACCCATGGTAATGGCAACAGGACCAATGCCTCCAGGGTTGACACCGGCTTCGTCCGCCTGGTCAATGCCGCCATGGACGGGGGCAGACTGGCTCCGACTGAGGGCTTCGACCTGGTGGGGGTGCGCTCCCCGCAGTCTTATCAGGGATTGATTCGTGAAAAGAAGCTGATATGACCGCTACCCTCTACCTGCCTGATTCCAACATCTTCATCGCCTCCTACCGGCTCAACCATCCTTTCGACTACAAGGAGTTCCATCCCTTCTGGCGATGGATGGAAAAGCTGGCTGAGGACAAGGCGATTGCCATGGTGGATGTTGTCTACGACGAGCTGGTCAACGAGCAAGCCGCTGATCCCGATATGCTGGATCTTTGGGTGCGTGCAGTGTTCAAAGGCCGCCAAATAAGTCATAAGGACGACAGATATGCGCAGGTCTATGCGCAAATCCAGGATTATCTGGTCACCTGCGGGCAGTATACGGAAGAGTCGCGCCAATACTGGGAGTCAGAGAGCAAGGCGGATCCCTGGCTGATCGCCGTGGCCAAGGTCGAGGGAGCAGTCATCGTGACGGACGAGGAGCGGGTTCCGCTGCAACAGGGGCAGCACATGAAGAAAGAGCCCAAGATCCCTAACATCGCAGACCATTTTGGGGTAAAGACCATGAGCCTGCGTCGATTCTTCGATGAAAACGGGAGGTTGAAGAAAGCCCGGTATGTTCCCAGGCCTCGTGACAAGAAGAGCGGAGATCCAATCGTATTGTTCTGAAATGGAGAGGGGACATCGCCAGTCTCATCTTTTCAGCGCCCGTTCAGCAAAAATTCAGCGGTATTGTCTACCATGGAACCCATGAATGGCAAGCTGAAGGTTCACGGACATTTCAACGGCCTGAAAACGACGCTTTTGTTCGCCCTCATGTGGGCCGTTATCATGCTCATCTGGTGGCTGACCGGCGGTCGCCAGGGCACGCTGGGCATCTATATCCTCATAGGCCTGGCCACCACTTTCGGGTCCTACTGGTTCTCCGACAAGGTGGCGATCGCCTCCATGCATGCCCGGCCGGTCAGCGAGCAGGAAGCTCCCGACCTCTACCGGATCGTCCGGGAACTGTCGGGGAGGGCCGGCAAGCCCATGCCCCGCATCTACATCGCCCCCACAGATTCGCCCAACGCTTTTGCCACAGGCCGCAACGAGCGCCATGCCGCCGTCTGCTGCACCCAGGGGATTCTGCGCATCCTCAACGAGCGGGAAATTCGCGGGGTGCTGGGCCACGAGCTCATGCACGTCTATAACCATGACATCCTGACCTCTGCTGTAGCTTCGGCCATGGCCACGGTCATCACCTACCTGGGATACTCCCTCATGTATTTCGGCGGCGACAGCCGGGACAGGGATAACGATTCCGGCGTCTTTGGCCTTCTGGGCGTGCTGATCAGCTCGATTCTGGCCCCCCTGGGCGCCTCCCTGATTCAGATGGCTATTTCGCGCACCCGTGAGTATGACGCCGACGAGGACGGCAGTCGACTGACCGGGGACCCGGCGGCTCTGGCATCGGCGCTGAACAAAATATCCTACGGGTCTCAGGCCGTGCCCATGCCGCAGACCGCCGGCACTCAGAGCGCCGCTGCCATGATGATCGAGAACCCTTTCTCGGTCAAAGGGTTCAGCAGGCTCTTCTCCACCCATCCGCCCACCGATGAGCGCATAGCCCGCCTGATGCAGATGAGCCAGGAGATGGGGCAGACCCAGGTGAATTCCGGGCATGGAGCCCAGGTGGGGTACTGAGAGGCCGAGTAGCTTTACGCCCCCTGTCGATAGGAGATGATGCCTGGGATGACGGAGACCATCAATCTGGCCATCGTCGACGATCAGGAACTGGTCAGAGCAGGACTGGTCTCGATACTGGCTGATGAAGACGATATCAAGATTGTCGCGGATGCAGCCAGTGCCCGGCAGCTTCTGGCGCATCCTCATCTGAGAGATGTCGATGTGGCCCTAGTTGACTGCCGGATGCCTGACATTGACGGGATTCGCCTCATCGACATCTTGCTTAAGAGAGGACTGAAAGCCCGATGCATCGCACTGACGGCATTCGACGAGGATGAGAACCTTGTGGGAAGCATCAAGGCTGGAGCATATGGGCACCTGCTCAAAGACGCCGATGCAGAGGAGATCATCGGCACCGTGCATAGGGTCTATAGGGGTGAACGCGTCCTCGGGACTGCAGAGTCGGGTAGGCTGATGGACCTCATCAGCAGGGAAGGCGAACCGTCGCAGCCTGTCAAAGCAGCGGGAGGAGTCGACGTAGCCGACGACTTCGATCGGACTGACCGTCAGATCATCGACATGATTGTGGCTGGCTCAACCAACAGGGAGATTGCCGATCATCTCTGCCTGTCCCTGGGCACGGTCAGAAACCGCGTCAGTAGCATTTTCGACAAAACCGGCGTGCGCAATCGCACCGAGTTGGCCATGACCTCAAGGCGGTCATGAGCCCGTCAGAAACTGAGTCGTCTCAGGAGCGGAAACCAGGGTCCCTCCCATACGTGGGCCTGGTGGAGGTCGCTTCGTTCTGCTGCTCCTTCCTGTGGTCAAAATATGGCAATCCTCTCAACTTCTTCCTCTTCCAGACGGTCATGGTGTCGGCCTGGCTGGGTTATAGGCTGATTCGGCGACGTATTCCTGCCCTCATTTGTGGGGGCCTTCTCATCGCGGTTTGTCTGGCAGCCACTCTCTTCGACAATCCGCCGCAGATGTTTCTCACCACCATCGTGACCTTGGATGTTCTCTTCGCCTTTCCGGAGATCTGGACCTGGGTCGCAGTGGGAGGGGAAATAGGGGTCTACATTCTGCATATGGCATGGAGGGGAGAATGGCGACGGGCCTCCTGGGGCGATACGGTCCTGAACCTGGCTCTGATCGTCTTCTTCGCGGTGGCTTTCCTCTTTTACGCACGGGCCAGTCGTATGCTCATTGAAAAGAACCGGCAGCTCGCCAGGCAGTCGCTCACAATAGAGAGCCTGGCCCTAGCTAAGGAGCGGGCAGAGATGGCCTCGCAGATGCATGATTCGATTGGTCAGTACCTATCGGCCATGCACATGGAGCTTGAGGCGGCGCAAAGGATCCTGCACAAGGGTTCATCCATCGACCGGGCCCTCACCCATGTGATCAAGGCCGAAGACATCGATAAGAAGGCACTGGCTCAGGTACGTCAGCAGGCCAGGGCTTTGAACCCGGCTGCCTTTGGCGGGGAGCTGACCAAGGAGTCGATTGTCGGTCTGGCAGACTCCTTTGAATCCACAGGTCTGCATGTGACCGCTACGGTGAATGGGAGCCTGGAGGGCCTGTCATCGCAGAATAAGGTCCTTATCTACCGGGCCTTGCAGGAGACTTTGACCAACGTGGTCCGTCACGCCCATGCCTCCTCCGCCTCGATTGTTATTGATCTGGCACCGAGAACCCTTCGCCTGTGTGTGACGGACGACGGGGTGGGTCCTCGCAAAGGGTCTGGTCGGTTTGTGCCGGGCTTCGGCCTGTCCTCCCTTGAGCAGAGGGTAAAGGACTTGGGCGGCTCCTTGCAGGTAGGACCGGCAGAGACAGCGGAGTCTTCCCGAGGTACCCGGGTAATACTCTCCCTTCCATTGACCGCGGATTCTTGCAGGTAACTTCTGCAGTGCAGCGGACGCAGTGACATTTGTCCTCCTGATGGTGACATCTGTCGGTAGCATCTCCACTATCCGTCGATATAGCTTGGCCATATGCAATGGGCAGCAATAGGCGGTGAAAGGAAAGGACCCGGAACGGAAGGGGCTGAGGGGCGGAGTATTAGGATCGGGTACATCCGCCTGGTGAATTCCTTGTGGAGGGGAAACCGCGGCCTGCAAATCCTGAACATCCTGGCTGGAGCCTGTCCCATGGCCTTGATTCTCCTGGTTCTTGAGGCTATGGTCCGGGGAGGAGAGGGTGCCGATTCGACCACTCCGGTAGTCATGGTAGCCATCTTTCTGACGTCTTCAGCTTCCATTTCCAAGACCATCAGCGACCATGCCTTCACTGCTCAATGGGACAGACTCATGCGCATCCGTCTGCTGGGCGCCTCCCCCTGTCGGCTCCTGGGCTCGATACTGGCCGTCCAAGGTCTCATGGCTGCCTTCTCAGGCCTCATTGGCGTGGCTCTGGGCGAGCTGATGAAGCCTCTGGCAAGGCCTGCCATGGCACGGCTGGACATGCTTTTGCCGGAGCATGGCATCCTGCCAAACCTCTCCTCCATTCTTATGACGGTCCTGCTTTCCGTCCTGTGCCAATGTTTGGGCGCCATATTGGCTGCAGTGAGGGTCATCCGAGCTCGGCCCGATTTGCAGTCCATGCCCCGCTCTTCCGGGAGACGGCACCGCGCCCTGTCTACTGCGGTCATGCTCCTGGTGGTCCTTGCGACTTGCTTGATGATCTACCTAAAGGGGACTGGAGCGGCCGCCGGTGGTATGGGCATCTTTTTGATTCCTCTCTTGGCATGGGCCTTGATAAGAGTGGGCAGACCCCTATTGAACCGAGCAGCGGGGGTCATCATGGCGGGTTACCCAAAAGGTCCTGTGGTTACCTTGGCTTTGCGCAATCAGGAGACCACTAGGGCGGCCTCGCTCTTCACGATGGTGGTCGTCGCCACTGCAGTCGCCTGCGGACTTTTCGGCTTCTTGGGATACAGCGATGCCAATGCGCGCGCCTCTCTGACCACGGCTCTGGCAGGAGGGTCTGTGATCAGCCCGGTCGGCAGTGACCGAGGGGCCCTGGATCATTGGGCCGCCTATGTTCGGTCGCGCGATGCTGATCCTCTTATTCTGGCTCCTGCCACCGTAGTGCCTATGGCAAAGGACGGTGCGGAATGCGACCGGCAAATACGCCGGGCCGCCTCCTACTATCGTGGTGCCTCACGCCTTCAAATAGATGGCGATCTGAGTCGGATTTTTCCGTCCGCAGCCCTGCATCCTGCGCGGGATAGTACAGGATTGGACGGGCTCGATGGGGTGGTGGCTTCCAGTCCGGAGGTGGGTGCGGGTCTGTCCCTCGGCGCGCCGGTCTGTATTGATGATGGGAACGGACCAGCTCGACGGAGTCGGATTGCGGCTATAGCTGACCTGCCGGGTGGAATGGGTCAGTACTTCATCCCCTCGCATCTATCTACTTCTACCTCCCGAAATGCATGGAAGACCGGATATGAACGTTGGGGCGGGCGCACTCCCCTGGCTCTGGTTTCGTCACAGGTGGGTGGCCGGGAGGTGCCGACAGGGGTCGCTGACCAGACGGCTGAAGCATGGGTGGCGAATCTGCCGACTGGCAAGATCTATGCACAGACCGGAGGGGAGGGGATGAGGGAAATGGCCGTCATCGTCTACCCGGTCTTGGTCATATGTGCCGTGGGCGTCCTGTCGTTGATCTTCACCATGGTTGAGGAGAGGCGTAGGACCAGGGCCGTGGCTGTCCTCCTTGATTTGGGAGTCTGGCGGTACGGATGCAGTGGGACGTTAAGCTACCTGAGCGAAGTCTTGCCGGCCTTCCTGCTGGCCTGTGCCGGTTCGCTCCTGGTCGTCAACCTATGCTCTCACCCGCAGTCAGTCGAACTCTATGGAGGCATCTCCTTTTACTGTCCCGCTGGGCAGCTGGGCCTGCTCCTGGCGGTGCTCCTGGCGATGGGGCTGGTGGCCCTGGTCGCCCACATGGTTTCCTATGTTCGTCTGGCCTGTCAGGGATGAGCAAAGCAGCCTGTGGTGGACTGGAAATAAGTGAGAGCGCCATGAAATGAGACGGAGTCTTACATTCGGCGGTTGTGAGCGGATGTTTTGAAAATTGCGTGTAAGAAGGCTGGGCGTGAGAAGGAGGGATGTATGGAAACAGGACATGATGGATGGGATGCAAGAAAATCTCAGGTAACTGCCCAGGGTGTGGGCCCGGATGGTGGCGGTACGGTCTTGCGGGCCAGGTCCGTTTGCTACGACTACTCGGAAAATGGACGACGCAGGCATCGTCTGCTGGGAAAGTCGTATGACAGGAATGGGCCGGCACCTCAAATCGGGCCAGTCAATATAGAACTGCAAGATGGCTGTATTACGGCCCTGATTGGACCCTCGGGATGCGGGAAGTCCACTGTGCTCAAGCTGCTTGCCGGCATCCTGACCCCCTTGCGAGGTCAGATCTGGTATGAGCATCGGGATATTGCTCGGCAGCCGGATTTTCGCCGGGCAAGGCTTCGCAGGACCGAATTCGCCTTCATTTTTCAGGATTACATGCTGGTCGATTCTTTGACGGTCGCCGAGAATATCATCCTGCCGCGGTCCTTGAATGGTTCAGCCACCGATGATGGTGCTGTACGTCGGGCTCTGGCCTGTGTGGACCTGCCGACCGGTGTAATGAGGCGAAAGGTGGGCGAGCTGTCAGGAGGTCAACAGCAGCGGGTGGCCATCGCTCGGGCCATGATCATGGATGCGCAGGTTCTCTTCGCGGATGAGCCCACCGGCAATCTGGATCCCAGAGCCCGTGAGGACACCCTTGATGCCATCCAAGCAGCCATGAGTGCGGGACTCAAGGCCAGCCTTCTGGTTACTCATGATGCCAGGGTGGCTTCCAGGGCCGACAGAATTCTGTATATGCAGGATGGGAGGATTTGCGGTTCCTATCCCCATATGGATCAAGATGATATAGAGCGGCTCCTTCTGTCCGGGTCGGAGTAGGAGGAGCCGCTGAGGTCGATTCAAAGCTGAATTCTGTGCCCGTTACAGACCACGGTTTTGACGGACCAGTCAGCCGGGTTCAGTAGGAGGAGGTCGGCCGCATAGCCGGGTGCCAGCAGACCCAGCGGGGCACCGGTGATCGGGTTGGGGCGGTCCAGTCCCAGGGCCCGGGCAGGTGTCAGCGTGGCGGCTTCCACGGCCTGGGGGGCTGGCAGGCCGATGGCCTGGATAGCTCTGCCGACTGCCACATCCAGGGTCAGGGTTGAGCCGGCGATGGCCCCGTTGGAGGTCAGACGGGCGTGGCCGCCCTTCACTGTTACATCCAGGGAACCCAGCTTGTAGGCGCCGTCCTCGCAGCCGGTGGCCTCCATGGCGTCGGTGACCAGGGCTATCCGATGGGGGAAGAGCCTGAAGGCCAGGTCGACGCAGGGGTCCTGCACATGGAAACCGTCGTTGATCAGCTCGGCCGTAACCCGGCGGTCCTCCACGGCGGCTGGAATGGGACCCGGCTGACGGTGGTGGATGCCGTTCATGGCGTTGAAAACATGAGTGAGTATACGGGCGCCGGCATCGAATGCGCGGCGGGTCTGGTCATAGTCGGCATCGCAATGGCCAACCGCAGGCACCACACCGGACCCGGCCAGGCGGGAAATGGCCTCGTAGCCATGGTCGCGCTCAGGGGCCAGGGTCACCTGGCGTATGCAACCGTCGGCAGCCTCCAGGAGACTGTCGAGAACCGCGGGTTCAGGGTCGCGCAGGCACTTGGGGTCGTGCGCCCCCTTACGGGAGAGGGCGATGAAGGGCCCTTCCAAGTGGGCCCCCAGCACATCGGGTCTGGAGTCCATGACCCGCTTGACCGAGCGCAGATTGGTGCACATCGTGGCGACCGGATTGGTGATCAGGCTGAGCACCTGCCTGGTGGTTCCATGGACCATATGGCAGGCTCTGGCTGTGCGAATGGCCTCGTCGCCGTCATCGAAGGAGTGGACCCAGCCGCCGTGGGAGTGGATGTCGATGAACCCAGGGGTGAGGATGAAGCCGGTTGCGTCGATGAACTCCACACCGTCTGCATTCACGTCATGGCTATCTGATCCAGGCTGGAGGGAGGGCGGTAGGCTGGGCAGACCAGCGGCCCTCAGGGCGGATTCCAGGCGCTCCCTGCCTTGCCCGACCTGTTCAATCCTGCCCTCCAGGGCCAAAATCCAGCTGTCTTCCCTGATTCCTCGGGCGTCTATCAATCTTGCTCCGGTCAGGACAAGGGGATGGGCCAGTCCATTCAGGGATGACTCGACCGCGAGCCCCGCCGACTCGTATGCTTCCTTGGACATGTTTGGTTTGCCTTCTAGATGGACTGCCAGTCAGGCTTGTTGGCATATGCCCACTTGTAGTAGTCGCGGTTGCGCAGGCGGGAGGCGGCGGCCTCGTCCACGATCACGGTGGCGTGGGGATGCATCTGGAGGGCCGAGGCTGGGCAGAAGGACGATATGCCGCCCTCTACGCTCTCGGCCACGGCTTCCGCCTTCCCGGCGCCGAAGGCCAGAAGGACCAGCTGGCGTGCCTTGAGGATGGTTCCGATTCCCTGGGTGATGCAGTGGGTGGGCACCTGGTCCATGTCATTGTCGAAGAAGCGGGCGTTGTCGATGCGTGTCTGCTCGGTCAGGGTCTTGATGCGGGTGCCCGAGGCCAGGGAGGATCCAGGCTCGTTGAAGCCGATGTGTCCGTCGGTGCCGATGCCCAGGATCTGCAGGTCGACCCCGCCGGCATCCTCGATTGCCTGGTCGTATACGCGGCCAGCGTCCTTGATGGTGTTCAGGTTCCCATTGGGCACCCTCACCTTGGCGGGGTCCAGGCCCAGAGGCTTGACCACGGTCCGGTCGATGGTTGACCGGTAGGACTGGGGGTGGGCCGGATCCAGGCCCGCATACTCGTCCAGGGCGAAGCCGCGCACCTGGGAGACGTCGATTCCCTCCTTGTGGACCAGGTCGGCAAGGGCCTGGTATGCCGCCAGAGGGCTGGACCCCGTGGCCAGACCCAGCACGCAGTCGGGCTTGCGCCGGATCAGGTCGGCCGTGCAGCGGGCATAGATTTGGCCGGCTTCCTCCTGGGACTTGACGATGATGATTTCGGTCATGATGAGATTTCCTTTCCAATAATGTCAGATGGGCGACTGTCGACGGCCATGCGTCCTGCCAGGGCGGCGCCGATGGCTGCGACGGGCAGGTCGGCTGGAGCCAGGCGCAACCGGTCGGGCAGCTTCAGCGAGGCGATGAAATGGCTGCAGGCCGCGCTCCTATTCAGATGCTCGGTGACCAGATCCAGCAGGGGCTGACCGGTTTTGCTCATGCCGCCGCCCAGGATGATGACTCCGGGATCGATGGTCAGCGCCACGATTTGTACAGCCAGGGCGATGCCATGGCCGATGATGTCCTGGACTTCCTGAGCGCGCTGGTTCCCCTGGCTTGCCTGGGCAATCAGGTCAGGCAGTGGGTGGGCGATTCCCGGCCAAAGGGCTTCCACTGCCGAGCCTGAGGCCACGGTTTCCAGACAGCCGTGCTGGCCGCACTTGCAGGGAAACTGGTGGGCGTCCACCGGGATGTGGCCGATTTCGCCGATTGCCCCGCTGGCTCCGTGCTCGATCCGGCCCCCGCGGATGATGCCCGCTGCCAGGCCGGTACCTAGGTTGATGAAGACCACAACATGGTCGTCATGGTCGGGCAGGGCCCTGGGACCGTCACGCCCGGGCACTGATGCGGAGCGGCGGGCCTGGACCCGGGCAGCCTCGGAGTGGGGTGTGGTTCCAGAGGCCATCAGGGAGTCGCCGGTCTGCGAGGCGGCTCCCAGGGCAGCGATGTTGACATCGTTTTCGACGCGGACGGGCAGGCCGGTCGTCTTGGTAACGGCTGGGCCCAGAGCCATGTGGCGGATGCCCAGGTTGACTGCGTCGTCCACTATTCCACGGTTGGAATCCACGCGCCCCGGGATGCCCAGGCCTACGGTGACAGGACCCCGATTTGGGCCCACCGGATCCAGAAGGTGGTGGATAAGTGTCACCGTGTCGTCATGAACCGCTTGGTTACCCTCGCGCGTGGGGATTCGATGGCAGGCCAGCAGACGCTTGTCGCCGTCCATGGCCACGCCCTCGATCTTGGTGCCGCCGATGTCAATTCCCAGGCTGATCGGGCCAGCCTGGACGCTATCTGTATCCGCCTCGGGATGCGGGGTCGATGCTGCCATGGATTTCAGCGGGCCTGATTCTGGTCTGTAGGTCCCTGTCCGCAGGCCTTCTTGATGGCCGTGGCGATGGAGATCGTTGGGTCGTTGTAGGGAATCAGGGTGGACTGGAAGGCATGGTAGAGGTCGGACTTGCCGGGCCAGACCGTGCCAATCACGTGGTTGTCGGCATCCAGCTGATGCCACCAGGACCCGCCCTGGTGGTCAATCAGGTAGTGGTCTACGTAGCTGCAGAAGGTGGCGTACCAATCGGCGTAGGTGGACTTGCCGGTGGCTGCGTAAAGAGTGGACGAGGTGTTCAGGGCCTCGGCCAGGGTCCAGTGCATGCGGTCGTGGACCACCGGGCGGCCCTGCCAGTCCGTGGTGTAGACCAGGCCCTCGGCTCCGTCAGCGGCCCAGCCATCCTCCACAGCCCTGGCGAACAGGTGCTCGGCTGCCTCGATGTAGTGGCGACGGTCGGCATCCTGATCGAACCTGCTTAGTGCGTACTGAGTGATCAGCCTGGCCCATTCAATCCCGTGGCCCGGCGTTGCCCCGTAAGGCTTGAACTGGTCGGCCTTGTTGTTCTGGTTGTAGTCCAGGTCGGCCTGCCAGTCGCTGTTGAAATGCTCGGGGATGCGCCACTGGTTGTTCTCAGCCCAGCTGATGACCTGGTCGATGATGCGTCCGGCGCGTTCGCGGTAGTCCTCATTGCCGGTGGCATCGGCCACTGCCAGGAAGGCCTCGGTGCTGTGCATGTTGGCGTTAAGCCCCCGGTAGGGGTCCAGCCGGGTGAACTCGCTGTTCCAGGTGTCGACGGCAAGGCCCTTGTCGTCATCCCAGAAGTAGCGGTTGAAGATCTCCAGCGCCTGGTCCAGCAAGGCCTGCCCATCGGGGTCGCCGGCCAGCATGGCCGAGGAGGCGGCCAGGACCACGAAGGCATGGGTGTAGCAGGACTTGCCGCTCTCGGGCTGGCCCTGCCAGGAGACCGAGGGGTACCAGCCGCCGTGTTCGTCGTCGTGCAGGTTGCCTTGAAGGGCCTGAACACCACGATGGACCAGCTCTGATGCTCCCGGGTAGCCCAGGAGGCTGCCGATGGCGTAGACGTGGGTCATCCTGCAGGTGATCCAGGTCTGGATTCCCCGGTCTGGGTCGATGCTGCCGTCGTCATTGAGCCAGCCGGCGCCGCCTTGCTCGGTGGGGAACCCTCGTCCGAAGTCCAGGAAGCCGTAGGTCTGCGAGGCCATGAAGATGCGGTTGGCTTCGTTGCCCAGCAGGTATCGGGGATTTATGGCGGACGATGAGACTCCCGAATGGTTCGGTGTCGTGGTCATGGCGATCGCTCCTTTGCTCAGCGAGGGGATGCAGCTGTTTCTGGTATCTGTTAACAGCCTAACACTTAATTGTTAGGAAACTGAACTTTTTATTGGCTGTCCCCGTGGTCTTGCTCACGATGCTAGTGCGCTGTCCTGAAAACCAGCAGCTTCAGTGCCGCAATCGCGAGGTATGGATCTGCCCGGGCAAGGAAGTTTACAATATAAGGTGCAAGCATGGATGGGCGTGATCACGGGGTTCAAGGCCCAATCCCCATGGCGGGTCCCCGTCCCCGCATTATCTATCGTCAGGTGAATCATGACCAGCAATACCGGCAACCTGTCCAAGGCGCTGCCCAAGTCTGTGCGGCACCATAACCGAGCCATTCTGCTCAGGCTGCTCTACCCCGATGCCAGTATGACCAGGGCTGATCTGGCCCGCGCCTCAGGGCTGACCAGGGTCGCCATATCGGACATCGTGGCCGAGCTGCTGGGCGAGCATCTGCTCATGGAAGTGGGTTATAGCAAATCCACTGGGCCTGGCAAGCGGGGACGGCTGTTGCGCATCAATCCCGACGGGCGCAGCATCCTGGCCCTGGACCTTTCCACCCCCTACGTTTTCAGGGGGGCAGTGCTCAACCTGACCGGACAGGTGGTGGCGCGTGAGGAGATCCCTCTGACCGCTGACGGCAAGGTCCCCCTGGACTTGGTGGGGGAGTTGACCGATTCATTGATGCAGCGGGCAACCCACCCCATCATGGGCATCGGCGTATCCAGTCCCGGCATCGTCAGTGCCGAAGGCGTGGTGGATGATGCCACCAACCTGGGCTGGGTTCAGACCGACCTGCGTGGCTACCTGCATGAGAAGACAGGCCTGGAGGTGACGGTCAACAACGATGCCAACAACGAGGTCCTGGCCGAGCAGCAGTTCGGCTCAGGACAGTCCGACCTGCTGCTGGTCCATCTGGGCAACGGAGTTGGGGCAGGGTTGCTGGTTTCCGGCGAGTTGGTGACCGGTTGCAATCGCGCGGCCGGCGAGATCGGTCATGTGGTGGTGGACCCCACCGGTCCTCAGTGTCGATGCGGCAAGCGCGGCTGCCTGGAATCGCTGATCAGCGTTCCCAAGCTGACTGCTGCGATGGACCGGGACCCCGACAATCTGGCCAGCATTCTGCAGCGGGCCGGCGAACTGCTGGGCCGTGTTCTGACCATGTCGGCCGGCCTCATGGACATTCCTCGCGTGGCTGTCCTGGGGGACTCCAGGGTGGTCAACCGCATCTTCCTGAGCGCCATGGAGAAGACCATGAACGATGCCCTGGCCACCGATTTCCGCCGCCCCCTTGTGGTGGACCGTTCGGCCCTGGGTGAGGATGCCGCCTTGCTTGGGGCATGCTCCACAGTGGTGGCTGACCTGATCGAGCCTGACGGCACCGTCTGAAAGTGGATTGAAGTCCTGTTTCGCAACCGTGCCCGGAGTTGGTGATTCGCGCACATCGCCGAGACCTGCTACCATGGTGACTCGCATGCGGTTGGCCGAGGTTCGACCCCGGTAGCCGGATTTGCGGGCGTAGTTCATTGGTAGAATGGAAGCTTCCCAAGCTTCAGAGGCGGGTCCGATTCCCGTCGCCCGCTCTCTTTTCTGGAAAATCGTCATCAGCATTGACATGTGGGTTTGGGAAGTTTTCAACTTTGACAAAGATAAGCTTTTGAGCGCATCTGGAGCTGATCGGCCTCCTGCCAGGGATGAAGCAGAGGCTCTCGCTCGAGCGTATGCTGCGTTCCTTGCGAATCCAGATCGTTAGACGTTTGATGAAGCTGATTGACCTATAGTCGGTGAGGAAGCGTCGGTATCGGCGTTTACTCACAGGGGAATATCGCTGACGTCTATCGAGAGGAACAGTACCCCAGTCAGACTATGCAGCAAGACGATCAACGTCACTAAAACAAGCAGGATTTTTGCGACGACGTTCCACCATTTCCGGGCTTTTCGCGACTTCCCTTTATACAAGGCAACTATATGGACAATGCCGCTTATCAGCCAGCAGACAAGCCCCACAATGGTGGTCGCAATTATCCTGTTCACCCAAGTGTCCGAAGCAAAATCAACGGCATACGGGAATGCCATAAAGAACTGAATAGGAATTTTGCTATACCAGCCCCAGCTCATTGGCAGCAACAGAGCCAGGCCTAGAAACCATAGGACAAGGTCGGCATGAGCGGGTACGTGGATCGTGCGGCGAAGGTCGGTCTTCTCCGTATCCTCGCCTGTTTTATCTGATTTCCGTCCCCTGCATGCCATAGCCGCAAGGCTACAGCATCTGTAGGTATGAAGAGCCGCTTGCAGACGCTTCCTCACATTCCCTGTTAATCCTGTTCCGCTTGACCACCAGTTTTCACTGAAGAGTTTCTCATCTGTGAAAGGTTTAACCGTGCGATCTGCAAGGTGGGCGACTATAGCAAAAGACGGTACGAATCATGGCGTGGCCTTGTTTGTGTTTCCACGTCTGATTGAGGCGTATGCGTGGGCTTTTGCTCGCCACATCCAATGTGAGGAAGTTATATCGCAGCTTGGCTTGTTGGCATGAGATTAAGGATGTGGTGCCTGTCAACTCAATCCGCGACTATGCCGACGTGACGCCTGCTGACCAGCTGATGGAGCGCTTCCTCGAAGCTATTACCAACACTTGGTGGCTTCTGGGCACGCTGCTTTCCGCATCGGCGAACCAATCGCGCCTATGGTTGCAAACAGGACTCTGCTCAAACCTCTAGAATCTCAAGGTTAATGGAGATGTGTCCACATTGCCTGAATATGCATCCAACCCAGATCCTGTATCCAAGTAGGTAACTCAACATCCGTAGTTTCATTCCACTTAAATCACCTCATAGTAATTTGCTCTGGTCATTTTTATTCTCTTGCCCATAATCGAATCTTCGATACCTGACCTAAAAGTTGCAAGCCCGGCAACAGTGCGGAAAGCCTCTCTTAGCGCCATCATTGATGAACAATATTCTTGGAAGTTCTGGTGTGTCGAAGCACGGTGCCTCAGGCCGGGCAGTGGAAGATGAGGGGGTACAGGGAAGTATGGAAAGGACGGCCATCATGGCTGATTATCACGTGCAATATGACGGGGATCGCGATCTTTGGACAGTCAAGCGGGCCGGGGCCTCACGCGTCTCCCGCACCTTCGCCACCAAGGCGGAGGCCACCAAGCAGGCCAGGGTATTTGCAGACCGGTCCGGCGGCGGCGAGGTCAACATCCATAACAAGGGCGGCAACAAAATCCGCGACAAGCGGACTATAGGCAAGAAGGATCCTCGAGACATCAAGGGCTGAGCTCCAACTGAGATTTGGGACCTTTCGCCGTCATCGGACCTGTGCACGTGCCGAATGCTGCGGCGATGAGCAACTATGCCTGACTATGCCCATCCATCATCCCGGCAGGATGTTGGGATGGTGAAGCATTGGCCGCCGTCGCTGGTCTGTATGTGTCCGCCCCCATAGACTGAAACCAACCGTGAAAGGTGGCGAGGTCGATGGCCGATGGATTCAACCAGCTGGATCAGCGGCTGGCGGACAGCGGGTATGACGAGGGTCTGCCAGCCTCCTATCCTCCTCGCCCGGATATTGATGAGCGTCCCATTCAGATAGCGCATGCCAACATCTGGAGTCGGTTTGCCGCGGTCACGGGACTGGTCTCGGCCTTGGCGGGCGCGGCCTTAATGGCCCATGCCATAGCCCCCTCCAGGCTGGGGGTCATAGGTCAGGTGGGCATCTCGGCTTGGGTGGGTGTCTCCGTGGCCTTTGCCCTGTTGACCATAATTTTGGTCATCATAGCCCGTCACTCCGGACCAGTCCCGAACCGGCCATCGGTGGGTTCGGCGGGCATTATCCTTCTGATCTGCGGGATGCTCTTGACCCTGGCAGGCCTGCTCATTGCCAACTCTTCCCCCAAGGGCATCATCAAGGCTCCTGCGCGTGACGAAGCGCCCACCAGCTCGCCCCAGGCCATGACCGGCGGTATCGACAAGTCTGCTGGCCAGTGCGCTTCGGGTTGGCATGACATCAGCCCGGGCGGGTATGTAGGCATCTCCCAAGCCCGGTATTGCACGGATACGACCATGGCCTACGTGGTCTTCGACAACGATTCGGCTGCTTCCCTGGCCAAGGGGCCTATCCGCGCCAGCGTGCCCGACCTGCTCTCCCGCTACGGAGGCGGGTTGCAGCCTCAGGATCTATGGCTGCTGACCGGCAAGCGTTGGATGGTGGTGGGTAGCAAGGCCCAGGTGACCGGACTGCAGAGCCAGTGGGGTGGCCAGGCCGAGCCGCTCATGGGCCAGCATTGAATGACCGGGCCGGTCGACTATCGTGGCAGTTATGGATCAAGCACAGAAGGATGACGGCGGATTGGTGGGTCGGCCCTCTACGGTGGTGCCCGGACGTTTTGGGCAGGAGCTCAAGGTCGAGAAGGTCCGTTGGTCCCGCAAGCAGGGCACGGGCAACCCCTCGCGGCCCATTTTTGTACTCATGCACGGCTGGGGCTCCAACGAGGAGGACATGGCCGACCTGATGCGTTATGTGGCCCCTTACAACGACTACGCATCCCTGCGGGCGCCCATGGTGGTGCCTGGTAGCGAGCGCGGCATGTTCGGCCCTGGCTACACCTGGTTTCATGATATGCGTCCCGAGCAGGAGGACCTGGATCGGGATGGTTACGCAGCGGCTCGCGCTGTGGATGCTTGGGTTTCAGCCAACATCCCCGAGGACCGACCTGTGGTGGCCATGGGCTTCTCCCAGGGAGCCATGCTGGCTGTTCATCTGCTTCGGGTCAACCCAGAGCGCTACCGGGCCTCCATATGCCTGTCCGGGTTCCTGGCCCCGGGCCTGGTGCCCGGCACCGCTCCGGCGGATGAACGCCTGGCTGGCTTGAACAAGCCGGTCTTTCTGGGGTTCGGCTCGGATGACACCACGGTGCCCAAGTACGAATTCCGCGCCCTGGCCGCCTGGCTGGATGAGCACGTATGGCTGCACACCACCGAGTATGACCACCTGGAACATGCCGTCGACATGCGCGAGATGAACGACCTTCGTCAGTGGCTGGGCGAGATCGACGTGACCTCGGGCCTTATGTAGATCGGATCAGAGGGCCGAGTCGGCGTCGACTTGCATGACGTAGACGTTGCGGCGCATCTTCCTGGCCGTCGTGCGTGAAATCTCCCCGGATTCGACCATGTCCTGGATCTGGCTCAGCTCGATGGCGTAGCCCTCGCGCTTGGCCTCCTCCACCTGATCCCTGACGGCAGGTATCCCCGCGTATTCGGTCTTTCCCTCCGCCGAGGATTCAATCATCTGGTGGTTGATGATGGTGTTCAGCAGGTCTTCGGTCTTGAAGCGGCCCTTGCCCAGCTCGGAGTAGAGCTTTTCGATCAAGAAGTGGTTCATCTCCGCCTGCAGATGGCGTCCTGCCACGTAGACCCGGTCCTTGTCTATCGGCTGGGTCAGGTGCTTCAGTCGGTGGAACTGGCTGTGCAGCAGGCCCCTGAGTCGTCTGCGAGCCGTGTAGGCCCTCCAGCGGAGCTCACCGCCCCTGTCCAGGTGGAAGAGGGATCCGGATATGGTGGATAGGATCCTGCGGGCGGCCTGTTCCTGGCTGCGCAGATTCAGCAATTCGTCCTGGTCGTCTCCGCGCTCGCTGCGCCGGTCGATCAGCTGGGCGTCGGCATCCCTGTCGGCTACGGTCTCGGCCTCGGTGCTGGTCTCGGCCTCGGTGCTGGTCCCGGCCTCGGTCTCGTCCCCGGTGGCAGACTGCGTTGATGCAGGTGCCTGTTCTATGCCCGCGTCCTCGTTCCTGAGCCGCTCCTCCAGCTGATCCTGGGCCTCTTCGATCCGGCTGAGCCGCTCCTCCATGTAGTCCTGCTCCCACTCCATGGTCTGCACCTGCAGGTCCTGGAAGTCCTTGGGGGAGTACTGGCCGATCTGCGACTTGAGCTTGGCGATGCGGTGGTTGTACTGCTTGATCACCTGCTGGATGGCCAGCCGGTTCTCGTCAGTGATCCTGCTGGAGAGTTCCCGGACTGTGCCCCTGAGCACCTTGATGGATTTTTCGACCTGTTGGGCCGGCACCTCGCTGTTCTGTGAGGGAGCCAGCAGGGGCAGGGCGAAGTTGGCCAGCACCAGGGTGACGATGATGACCCCGGCGGCCACGAAGATCAGCTCGCTGCGCATGGGGAAGGCGGAACCGTCGTCGGTCATATAGGGGATGGTCAGGGCCAGGGAGAGGGTGATGGTTCCCTTGGGGCCGCCGAAGGTCATGACGGCAGCCGACCTGAGGAGCTTGGACGTGACCCGTGGTCTGCTGCCGGTTCCACGATCCTTGGTGAAGATCAGGACGCTGGCTGTCCAGAGGAAGCGCAGCACGATCACGGTCAGGCAGACCAAGGCGATGGTGGCCACCAGCATCCAGTTGCTGACCCGCCGGTCTCGCCAGCTGGTGCCCATGGCCGCCGGCAACAGCATGCCCAGAAGGACGAAGACTGCGCCGTTGAGGCTGAAGGAGAGCACCTTCCACACGCTGGACGAGACGATGTTGGCCTTGGAGGTATTGGGGCCCACTCCGGTGTGGTCGAAGCGGATCAGCAGTCCGGTGGAGACCACGGCCAGGACTCCGGACACATGCAGGATGTCCTGCCCGACCATGTAAATCAGGAAAGGCAGGAAGAGCTCCAGCAGGATCCGGGTAGTGGTGGTTTCCCAGCCCAGGCGGCGGGCCGACTCAAAGAGCCAGTTGACCACAAAGCCCATGATCAGACCGAAGCCGATGCCACCCACGAATTCGAGGAGGAACTCGCCCAGGGCCTTGGGCAGGGAGAAGGAGCCGGTCACGGTAGCCAGGATGGCGAACTGGAAGCCGATGACACCGGTGGCATCGTTGAAGAGCGATTCGCCGGCAAGGATTGAATGTTCGTCTGGCGTGAGGTCGGCGCTCTCCCCTAGTGAGGAGACGGCCACGGCATCGGTGGGCCCCAGGGCGGCGCCCAGGGCCATGGCCGCGGCCAGTGGGAACATGGGCCAGGCGGCATGCAGGATGACCCCCACCATGATCATGGTCAGGGCGGCCAGTCCGATGGCCAGGGAAAGAGAGGATCGCAGTCCCTTGAGCAGCTCCACCTTGTTGATGGTGTGGGCCTCGTAGTAGAGCAGGGGCGCGATGAACAGGACCATGAACAGCTCAGGGTCCAGCCGCATCCGCGGGAAAATGGGCAGCAGGGCCATTACTGCGCCCAGGACGATTTGAACCAGCGGGGTGGAAATCCGGGGAATGAACCTGGAGATGAAGGAAGAGACGAGGACGGCAGCAAGTATGCACAGAATGAGGATGAATGTTTCCACGGGCTTCCTTTCCGCCACGCAATCCCGGGCGGGCTGCCGCAGGCCCGACTAGCAGGGTTCGTTCGACCAATGAAGGAATCTCCGAGTGCAGGGTCGCATGAGGATCGACGTCGCACAGTCCATTATACGGAATGGTGATATCCAGGAACAGCATCAATGGACAATGTGCGCCAAATTGACACCTCAAGCCAAAATGGTGGACAGACTGCGCTCGCGATAGGCGAACATTTGTGAAAATCCGGCCCGGGGACCCCTCGTAAGCGCATGAAAGGCCGGCTTAATCGGTATACTCGTGAAGACCGGGAAGGCTCCGAACCTCCCAGAGGTGCACCGCTTGCGGCGGTTGATCATGGAGCCCCATCTCTTGACCCCGGGGACTTGCGTGCACGCTATTGTTTCCCCGATGCTTTTGGACATCCCCCGGTCCGGAAGGAAGATTGCAAGAACGACTGCAGAGGGTCGCATGCGGGGACAAATGACCGATCCGGTTTGGAAAGGCCAGGTTGACCGATGACATCATCCATGACATCTACAAACATTAAGAATCAGAACGCAGCGGCAGCAGGGTCCGACATGCGTTTCGACGACACCGATTGGCATAGCCTGGAGACCTCGGCTGTGCTGGAGACCCTGCGCACCGGGGACCAGGGTTTGGATACGCAGGAGAGCGCACGCCGACTGGAGCTCTTCGGGCCCAACAGCCTGGCCGAGGCCCAGACCAAACCCCGTTGGAAGCTCTTCCTGGAGCAGTTCGCCGGCCCCCTGATCGCCGTCCTGATGGTCTGCGGCATCATCACCATTTTTCTGCAGCACTATGTGGACGCTGCGGCCATTTTCCTGGTCCTTTTCCTCAATGCCATCATCGGCTATGTGCAGGAGTCCAAGGCCGACAAGGCCGTAGAGGCCCTGACCACCCTGTCCACCCCCACCACGCGGGTGGTGCGTCAGGGCCGGATGGAGCAGATTGACGCCGACCAGCTGGTGCCGGGCGACCTGGTCCTCCTGGAGAGCGGCGATCGCATCCCCGCCGACCTGAGGCTGATCGAAGCCCTCCACCTGCGCATCGACGAGGCCATGCTGACGGGCGAGAGCGAGGATGCCAAGAAGAATACGGACCCCGTGGACCGCGATGCAGCCCTGGGCGACAGGCACTGCATGGCCTTCTCGGGCACCATGGTCACCAGTGGCCGTGGCCGAGGTCTGGTGGTGGCCACCGGCTCGGACACCGAGCTGGGCGAAATCAACGATCTGGTCCATGTGGCCAAGGGTCGCACCCCCCTACAGCGGATAATCCACCGCACCGAGGTGGCCATCGCCGTCGCCGTCATTCTGGTGGCCATCTTCGTCTTCATCGGCGGAGCCATCCTCAATGGCGACGCTACGGGGGCCTTCCTGTCTGCAGTCTCCCTGGTGGTGGCCTCCATGCCAGAGGCCCTGCCCATCGTGCTGACGGTGGCCATGGCCTTGGGAGTTTCGAGGATGGCCGAATACCATGCCATCGTCCGCTCTCTGCCGGCCGTTGAAACCCTGGGTTCCATCACCGTCATCGGCTCGGACAAGACCGGCACGCTGACCCAGAACCGTATGACCGTGGAACAGTTCACCCTGGGCGGCGGCCAGCCCGTCCCCGTCGAGGGCCTGGACCTGGGCAAAGCGGCTGTATCCGACGACGACCGTATGCGTGGTCTGGCCGCACTTGCTCGGGCCGGGGCTCTGACCAATGAGGCCCACCGGCAGCCGAATGAACAAGGCGGCATCGAATACAGCGGCGACGCGGTCGATATGGCCATGGCCCGCCTGGCCGACCAGACCGGGGCCGTGACCGCCGAAGACCTGGAGGCTCCTATCGTCATGGAGACCCCCTACGAGCCGGAGCTGCTCCACTCCATGACCATTCGCCGCAGCCCTGACGGCACCCTGACCCAATACGTCAAGGGCGCCCCGGACGCGGTCATGGCCATGAGCCGAACCATGCTGGACCCGGATGGCCAGGTTGTTCCCCTGGACACCCAGGCCGTCCACAAGTCCTACGAAGCCATGGGCTCCCAGGGGCTGCGCGTCATAGGCGTGGCCAGCAGGGTCCTTTCCCCTGACCAGGATCCCGCTTCCCGCCGTCGACCAGACGATCTGACATTCCTGGGGCTTGAGGGCATGCTCGACCCGCCTCGACCCGGCGTGCGCGAGGCCATCGCCGACTGCGCCGGGGCCGGCATCCGTGTGGTCATGATCACCGGCGACCACCCGGTGACCGCAGCCGCCATAGGCCGCCGACTGGGCCTTGAGCACACCGACCAGGCGCTGACCGGTAGCGAGATGCTGGAGATGAGCGACGAGGTCCTCCGGGCCCGTCTGCGCGAGACCTCCATCGCCGCCCGCGTTTCCCCCCAGGACAAGCTGCGCATTGTGGAGGCCTTGCAGGATGAGGGCCATGTGGTGGCTGTGACCGGCGACGGCGTCAACGACGCCCCGGCCCTGAAGGCCGCCTCGGTGGGCATCGCCATGGGTCGTTCCGGCACCGACGTGGCCCGGGAGGCAAGCGATGTGGTCCTGACCGACGACAACTTCGTCACCATCACCCAGGCCGTGCGCCAGGGGAGGGTCATCTTCAAGGCCATCCGCGGATCCGCCTACTTCCTCCTGTCCACGGCTGCAGCCGCCATGATCGCCGTCGGGGTCAATGTGATCTCCGAGGAGCCCCTGCTCTTCCTGCCCCTGCAGATGCTCTGGATCAACTTCGTGACCAACGGTGTCCAGGACATCGCCCTGGGATTCGAGCCTGGCAACGGGGATGAGCTGGAGTCGCCCCCACGCTCGTCCGGAGAGGGCCTGCTCTCGCGGGTGCTCTGGGCGCGACTTGCCGTCTGCGGGCTCTGGATGGCCACCTGCATCCTGGTCCTCTTCCGCCTCAACATCAACGCGGGAATGGATCTGGCCCACGCCCGGACCATCGCCCTGACCCTGCTGGTCCTCTTCAACTTCTTCGTCGCCATGTCGGCCCGGTCCGAGAACAGGCTGATCTTCCAGCTCAACCCCTTGGACAACACCTTCCTCCTGGTGGCCTCGTTCGTGGCCCTGGGCATCCATGCGGGGGCCATGTATCTGGCTCCGGTTGCGGGCGTTCTGGGCATGGCTCCGCTGAGTGCAAGCCAGTGGCTCATCTGCCTGGTGATTGGACTGACGGTCCTGATCTTCAGCGAGGGCGACAAGATGGTTCGTGCCTTCCTGGCCAAGCGTGGCATCGGCACGTCCGGGCGGCCCAAGGGCCATCTGCACCATGTGCGCCGCCGCATCGCGGGCATGATCAACTGAACCGACCTGTCGGGCTGGACTGTCAGACTGAACCCGTGCAAGAACGGTGGAAGGCGCCCATGGAGGAGGCCCTGCGGCTGGCCGGCATAGCCGGAGACCGGGGGGATGTGCCCGTGGGCGCCTTGGTCTTGGATGCCTCGGACCGGGTCATCGGCCGGGGCTTCAACCAGCGGCAGGCCCTGGGCCGTCCCCTGGCCCACGCCGAGATGGAGGCCATCGGGAAATCCGACGCGGGCTGGGACTTGGCCGGGTGCACCATGGTCGTCACCCTGGAGCCCTGCCCCATGTGTGCAGGAGCCCTGATGGCCTGCCACTTCAGCAGGGTGGTCTTCGGCGCCTGGGACCCCAAGATGGGAGCCTGCGGGTCGGTCTGGGATCTGCCCCGTGACCCGCACACCGGAACGAAGGTCGAGGTGCTGGGCGGTGTGTGCGAACAGGCATGCGCCGGGATCCTTGCCGGCTTCTTCGCCCGGCACTGCCGGGACTGAGTCCCGTTTTCAGCGGCGGTTGTGATTGGCCCTGTACCGCTGGAAGGCCGGGGTGACCTGGAGGGCCGCCCAGATGCAGCGCAGGACGATCAGGCAGAGGTAGGCGGCGAACAGGTTTGCGCCCACTCGCGCGCTGACCCCTGAGGCCGCCCAGGTGCCCACCGGCGTGGTCAGAGCGGCCACGATTCCCAGAAGCAGCCCCTGACCGGCGTGGACCAGATGGTGGCGCAGGTTGGTGAACGTTCCCGACAATGAACTGGGCAGGATGGCCAGCAGGGAGGTTCCCCTGGCGATCAGGTCGCTGGCGCCCAGCAGGGCCAGGGCCGGTACTGCGATGGCTCCGCCCCCAACGCCCAGCAACCCTGACAGGGTTCCAATCAGGACGCCGACCAGCAGAATGATCAGGGTCACCGCCGGACTCAGCCGGATGCTGCTCTCCCTGGAGGGCGTGGACAGCAACTGCTGGGCAATGACTGCCATCAGGAAGCCCACGTAGAGCCACCTGAGTATCACCTCAGGAAGCCGGTCCAGCAGCCAGGTGCCGATCTGCGCCCCAATGACCGTGCCCACGGCCAGCAGCAGGGCCGCCAGCCAGTCCACATGTCCTCCCAGGGCGTAGGAGGCCACGCCGGCCAGCGACATGGGGATCATGGAGGCCAGTGAGGTGGCCGAGGCCTGCCGTTGCTGCAGTCCGGTCCACACCAGGGCCGGCACGATGATCGATCCGCCGCCGATGCCGAACATCCCCGACAGGAATCCGCTGATCACGCCCACCAGGACCAGGATGGCCAGGGTCCGCCGGTCCATCCTTCCGGCTCCGCTCTGCTCTTTCTGCATGGGTTCCAGCCTAGGTCGACGTTTTCTCCGGGATGACAGGATGTCCGCGTATGCGGCCAAGTCCTCCAAGGTGCAGGAATCCGGGCGTATTCCAGTCCTTATGTCCACCATGCGACCGTTGCCTCGGTTCCCTTCTGCCGTCTCGGCATACTGCTTGGTATCCCCCGGGCCGGTCCCCGGAGGTGCGTTGCCTAATCAAGAGAACAAAGAGGGTGTGTTTCGATGCGTTATACGGTCATAGGTGCCGGAGCCATGGGCTATCGTCTGGGCGTGCTGCTGCAGGAGCAGGCCGGCCTGCAGGTGGATTTCGTGGATACCTGGATGCCCAATATTGACAAGGTTCATGACCAGGGAGGCGTCTATGTTTCCCGCGATCATGAGAATCGGCATTTGGTGCCCGTCAACATTTACACCCCCGAGGACTACAAGGGCGACCCCGACGTCTGGATCGTCATGCTCAAGCAGATGCAGCTTGAGGGGGTCCTGGAGCGTTGCGCACCGCTCTTCCGCGACCATCAGGTGGTCTTCTCGGCCATGAATGGCTGGGGGCACTTCGACAAGCTGCTCAAGTACTTCCCCAAGGAGCGCATCTACGGCGGCACGGCCATGATCGGCACGGTCCTCAATGGGCCGGGCGACGTGGACTTCATCGGCAAGTCCGGGGGCGGTTCCATGCACCTGTGTGCCATGACCGAGCAGACCACCGACCTGGAGCGCCGGATGGCCGAGGACTTCAAGGCCGCCAACCTCAACCCCATCCTGACCGAGAACTTCGAGGGCACCTGCCTGGCCAAGATCATCTTCAACTCGGTGGTCAACACCATCTGCACCATGTACCAGATCACCATGGGCCAGTTCATCTCCTACCCGGGGGCCAAGGACATGTCCCGCCAGCTGATCGACGAGGCCTATGACGCCTGCGAGCGGGCCGGCAAGCAGTTGATTCAGACCCGCCAGGAGACCCTGGACGAGGTGGACTACGTCAGCCGCGTGGGCAACCCGCTCCACTACCCCTCCATGTACCAGGACATGTCCAAGGGCCGTCCGACCGAGGTGGACTACATCAACGGCTACCTGGCGCGCCTGGGCCGCGAGCATGACTACGTCTGCCGGACCCAGGAGTTCCTGACCCACGGTGTCCACCTGGCCGAGCTGGCCTTCCGCGTCCACCATGAGGAGCAGTCCGATCAGGGGTGATGCCAAGGGGCTACTGAGCAGATTTCCATGAATTACTTTCCCAAGTAAGAAAAACACGCACTTCCAGACAAGTTAGCCGCGGGCCCCTAGCATGGAGCCTAATTTATCAGTGTCGGCGACCGGCATCGCCGGGCTTATGGCGGAGGTGTCATGGAGGATCATCGCGACGGCCCAAGGATGGGGTCTTATCGGAGCAAATCGAATCCGGGGGTTCCCCTCAGGTTGGTTTACATGGAGCAATCCGGGTTGTCCCTTGCCGTCCTCTTCCCGGGGAAGGGTCTGCCGCGGATAGTTCACTGGGGCGATCCAGTGGCCGATCCGCAGGCCCTTCTGGGAACCTACGACGCTCTGGCCCCGCAGCGGGTCTCGGGAGGCCTGGATCTGACGGCCTGGCCCAGCATCCTTCCGACCCAGTCCGAGGCTTGGACCGGACAGCGCCGACTGCGTATCAGCCGCGGCGGTGTTGAGGTCTTTTGCTGCTTCCAGGTGGAATCAGTCGATCTGGGTGCAGAACCGATCCGGCCTGACGACTCCGCTGTTCCGACGCTGAAGGTTCGGGCCTGTGATCGGGACCAGGGCGTGGGGCTGACCTGGCATTGCCAGGTGCTCCCGTCCGGTCTTGTCAGGCAGCGTGCAGACCTGTTCAACCTGGATAGGGTCAGAGATCTGGATGTCAACGGCCTGGAGCTGGCTTTTCCTTTGCCGGCCGAGGCAACCGAGATTTTGACCACCACCGGTCACCACCTGCGCGAGCGCAGTCCACAACGTCAGCCCTTGACCGTAGGCCGTCTGGAGCGTCCAAGCCTGGTGGGCCGGCCGGATTTTGACTCCTCCCTGGTCATGTGCGCTGGTCGACCCGGGTTCGGATTCGAACATGATGAGGTATACACAGTCCACTTGGGCTGGAGCGGCAATGGTCTGCTCAGCGCCGAGAGGATTCCTTCGGCTCCCGCATCGCTGGGCGGCGGCGAGATTCTGATGGCCGGGGAGATCACGCTTCCTCCTGCTGGCGGTCATTCCGACCAGCCGGCGTATTCCACGCCCTGGCTCTATGGTTCCCGTGGCAAGGGGCTGGACCAGGCGGCCAATCGGTATCATGCTTTCCTGCGGTCCATGCATCCTGGGTTGGCCTCGCGTCCCAGACCCGTCACTCTGAACACCTGGGAGGCGGTCTACTTCGACCAGTCCTATGACAAGCTGGCTGCCCTGGCTGAACAGGCCGCCCGTATAGGTGTGGAGCGTTTTGTCGTTGATGACGGCTGGTTCCAGGGCAGGCGTTCGGATGAGTCCGGGCTGGGGGACTGGTCCATCGATCGGCAGGTATGGCCCGAGGGGTCTAAGAGCCTGGAAGCCCTGGCTGCCAGGGTGCATCAGCTGGGAATGGAATTCGGCCTCTGGTTCGAGCCCGAGATGATCAGTCCGGACTCAAACGTCTTTCGCGAACATCCTGACTGGGTCATGTCCCCGAGGCCTTCCCGGCTGCCCGTCGCAGGACGCAACCAGCAGGTCATGGATCTGACCAATCCCGATGCCTTTGCCTATGTGTTCGAGGCTATGGACTCGCTCATTGCGCTTATGGGCATCGACTACATCAAATGGGATCACAATCGCTACGTGACCGAGGCCCGCTCTCCCCGGTCAGGACGTCCTGCCGTGCATGCGCAGACCGAGGCGGTCTATGGAATCATGCGTGACCTGAAAACCAGGCATCCCGGCTTGGAGATAGAGTCCTGCGCTTCAGGGGGCGCCCGCATCGATCTGGGCGTATTGCAATATGCCGATAGGGTCTGGGTTTCGGACTGCGTTGATCCGGTCGAGCGGGCCGACATCCAGCGGTACACATCCCTGCTGGTGCCGCCGGAGATGATGGGTGAGCATGTGGGTGATTCCCCGGCCCATTCCACCGGCCGCGCAACCTCGCTCGGTCTGCGTGCTGCCATGGCTTTCTTCGGTCATATGGGCGTGGAATGGAACCTGCTTGCCGTGCCCCGGGATCAGCTGGATGAGCTGAGGCGCTGGATCGATTTTTACAAGCAGTGGAGGCATATGCTGCACACCGGTCATGTAGTACACGGCGATGCTCCAGACCCGGCTGTCCGCTTGGATGGGGTGGTCTCTGCTGACGGCTCGCAGGCACTCTACCGCTTCACCCAGTTGACCTCCTCGGTCAATTACCCCCCGCAGCCCTTGGCGCTTCCCGGCCTGGACCCCAAGGCTGACTACCGGATCAGGCCCTTGGATGTCTGCTGTGACCTGGATCGGATCGGCAACGGACAAAGCCCTCTGGGCTGGTGGCGTCCCCAAGGCGTGGTCCTCCCGGGTGCGGCCTTGGGCGCTCAGGGAATCCGGCCACCGGTCATCCATCCGGCGGAGGCAGTGATTTTTGAAGCGAGCCGTATCTGAATCCGTCCAGCCGCTTCCTCGCTCATTCGGGCTTATCGGTCTCTTCGGGACCCTGCAGGTACCGGGCGATTGCTCTGGCCGCGGGGGCTTGGGCCCAGCGGAGCCAGTCGCCGTCGATGATCTTCACGGGGACATCGACCATCTGGCTGTGGCGGAATGAGGCCGTGCCCTTGCGTACGGATTCGGTACACCTCTTCATCAGATAGGAGGTCTCCCCGCCCACCAGAACCTTCTCGGGCAGGGCCACGTTGGCCACCAGGGCGATCAGCACCCCTAGCCGATAACCGGTCAGATTGAGCAGGGTCTCCGCCTGCGGCATGTCCTCCTCCAGGTCTTTGACCAACTTGTCAAGGCCGGCGGCCTGGCCGATGGCATGCGAGTACTGTTCAGCCAGGGATCCTGTAGTCAGGCACTGGGCGCAGCCGCGATGGCCCAGATAGCAGACCGGTCCGTCCGGATCCACCAGCTGATGGCCGATCAGCCCAAAACCCTCATCCGGCGAGGAGACGGGCACGCCGTGCTCGCTTAAGGCATAGCCAATGCCGGATCCCATGGTGATCAGAGCGAACCGGTCCAGCCCGATGCCCTCGCCAAACCATCCTTCGTACAGGGCCAGGGCATCGAGGTCATTGAAGACCAGACAGGGCAGATTACATGTGTCCTCCATCTGGGCGGCAAGATCAACGGGCTCGCTCCAATGCAGGAAGGGGGCGTAAGTGACGACCCTGTCCTGCTCCGCCCGCCCGCCCAGGGAGATGGCAAGGCCGGAGGGGCTGGGCAGCCCGGCCTGGCTGATTTCGCGCACGCAATCCTGAGTAAGGTCTGACAGCATCCTTACGACCTGGCCCGGGCTCCGTTGCCGAATGTGATGACTGTGGGACCGGCCGACGGGTCGGCAGGCCAGGTCCGTCGCCGTGGCCAGCGCGGTGCCACCGTGAAGGTTTATGCCGATGAAGGTCTTGGCTTCCCGGCGGATGACCAGGGCCTGCTGTGGCCTTCCTACGCTACCGGGACCATGCTTGCGGCCATCCTGCCTTCCTGGTTCGTCTGCCTGCGGTAGAGTGCCGGCTTCCCTGATGACCCCGCGGTGTGTCAGATCGTTGGTGATGCGCGATACGGCACCCTGGGTCAGGTTGAATCGCCGCGCCAGAGCCACTCTGGAGATCGGGCCGTGCTGGAGGATTTCAACGGCGATGCGGTGGGTGTATTCGGAGGCTGTGAACCAGGATGGGAACGGCCGTGCCTCTCCTGAGCGGTCGGTGTTCTCGTGGTGGTTGGATCTCTGGTTGTCTCTGTCGGCCACGGCGCCTCCTTACGGACAAACCCCATACACTGAACAGCCTATCCTAATTACTTTCTTAACGAAAGGAACTCGCCGGGACTGGGAATGAAATATCCCGGCCCCTTATGCTGGTCCGCAGAAGCATCTAGGTCATTGCTGCCCGTGCGGATGGTAAAGGAGCCAAATATGAAGGATATCGGCAGTAGGGAAGGATTCGGGCTTGGTCGAATGACGACCTGGATTCGTAACGGAGTCGCCTCACTCCTGGCTCTGTTGACCATCGTGGCCATGGCGGGCTGCGGCTCAGCAGGTTCAGGCGTGGTCACCCTGGACTTCTTCCAGTTCAAGTTCGAGGCTGCGGACCAATTCAAGGCCATGGTGGCACAGTTTGAGAAGCAGAACCCTGACATCCGGGTGAACATCAACAATTCGGCCGACGCCCAGACGGATCTGCGCACTCGTCTGGTTAAAAACCGGGTGCCCGACGTCATCACCTTCAACGGTGACATCAGCTTCGGCATGTTCGCGGCATCCGGGGTCTTCCATGATTTCACTGACGATCCCCTGGTCAAGGAGCTCAATCCGGGCATGGTGTCGATAGCCAGGAATCTGGTCCAGACCAAGGATCCTTCGGCCAAGCGCCTGTATGGTCTGCCCTTTGCAGGCAACGCCAGCGGGTACATATACAACAAGACGCTTTGGCGAAAGGCGGGGGTCGACCCTGACAATCCGCCGCGTACCTGGTCGGAGTTCACGGCAGTCATGGACAGATTCAAGGATCAGGGCATCGAACCTGTGCAGGGTACTCTCTCCGATTCCTGGACCGCCCAGGCTCCCTTGGCGTCTCTGGCAGGGACCCTGGTCCCTGAGAGCAGGTACAGGGATCTTCTGGCCGGGAAAACCGATTTCAAGACCCTGTGGACACAGCCGGCTCGGCGCGAGGTCGAGCTCTTCAGCCATTCCACCGGTGACAAGGGCGTCACCTACCAGCAGGGCACTCAGAATATGGCCAAGGGCAAGGTGGCGATCCTGCCCCTGGGAACATACGCCATACCGCAGATCAGGATGATCGATCCGGATGTGGACCTGGGATTCGCCCAGATGCCGGCCAATGATTCCCCCTCCCAGCAGATACTGACGGCTGGCGACGACGTCATGCTGACCATGGGCGCCAACACCAGGCATCCCAAGGAGGCCATGCGGCTGATCCGTTATCTGATGCAGCCCCGGCAGCTGCGCACGTATGCAAAGGCCCAGACGGCCTTCACACCGACCAGAAAGGTGGAGGCAGGCGATCCGGCCCTGAACGGGGTTCTTCCCTTCTTCCAACAGAACCGCTTGGCCGACTTCTGCGACCATTACATCCCCTCTTCCATCAATATCGGCGGCTATCTGCAGACCATGGTCACCAAGGGGGATGTGGATGGCTTCATCGGTTCCATGCAGAACGAATGGGACAAGGTCCAAGCAAGGAACTTCCAATGATGAAAGGTCAGGACTCAGACATGGCACAATCCAAGACCGTCGGCGTTCACACTGCTGACGTAACAGCCAAGGCCAGAAAGCGGCCTTCAAGGTTCTCCAATCGCAAGGTGGACCGCGCCTTCTACTGGATGGCGGTCCCCGCCGCTCTGATTTTTGCGCTCTTCCTCTATGTGCCCTTCCTCCAGGGTGTGGCCTACTCCTTCACGAATTCGCAGGGATACGGGCGCTATTCGTGGATCGGCTTCAAGAATTACGGCGCCCTCTTCCGTGATGGCCGCGTGGGCCACGCCTACCTGTTCACTCTGTTGATCGCCATCCTGATCACCCTGTTGGTCAACTTCATCGCCCTGTTCATCTCGGTGGCGCTGAATGGGAAGATCGCCTTCAAGAACGGGTTCCGGGTCATCTATTTCATCCCCTACACGCTCTCGGTTCTGGTCATCGGCTATGTCTTCAAATACATCTTCATGACGCCCCTGCCGGCTTTTGGCAAGGCCCTGGGCATCGGTTGGCTCTCCCAGTCCCTGCTGACCAGCGAGCACTATGCATGGATCCCCATCGTCTTCCTCTCGGTCTGGCAGGCGGTGGCTTATTCAACACTGATATATCTGGCGGGTCTGCAGACCATCGACTCGGAGGTCTATGAGGCCGCATCCATCGATGGCGCCAACGAGTGGCAGAAATTCTGGAGGATCACCTTCCCCCTGATCGGCCCATTCTTCACCATCAATCTGGTGCTGACTCTGAAGAATGCCTTCAACACCTTCGATCAGGTGGTGGCCCTGACCGCAGGGGGACCGGATTCCAAGACCGAAACAGTCACCTACCTCATCTACAAGGGCGGCCTTACTGGAGGGGAGTACGCCTACCAGACGGCGAACGCGGTCATGTTCTTCATCGTCCTGGCCGTGATCGCGTTCATCCAGCTGGGCATTTCCAGAAGAGGGGAGAAGATCTGAGATGGCACAGACAGCGCTTATGCAGCCGCAGACACCGGCACAATCAGCAGGAAGAGGGGGAAGGCGACATGGGGGATTCCCGGGGTCGCGCCTCAAGAGGGTCAACTGGTGGCTGACGGCCACCGTGGCTGTCCTCTCCCTGACGATTCTTGTGCCGCTCTACTTCACCGTGGTCACGGCTCTGAAGACTCCTGCGGAAGCCGGAACCTTCAGTCTGCCCTCTTCCTGGCAGTGGCACAATTTCGCCGATGCCTGGAACAAGGTCAACTATCCCAAGGCCGCGCTGAATTCGGCCATCGTCACGGTCTGCGCAGTGGCACTCACCCTGCTGACCAACACCTTCGTGGCCTATGCCGTAGCCAGGAATATGGACAAGCGCTTCTTCCGCTTCCTCTACTACTTCTTCATCGCGGCCATGTTCGTCCCCTTCCCAGTGGTCATGCTTCCCATCGCCAAGCAGTTCGGCAGCTGGCACCTGGACAACGTGCCCGGTCTGATCCTGCTCTACGTGGTGTTGGGCCTGGGCACCAATCTCTTCATCGCCACGGGGTTCATCCGATCCATCCCCACCGCTCTTGAGGAGGCCGCCCGCCTGGACGGCGCAGGTACCTGGAGGATATTCTGGACCATCATCTTCCCTCTGATGGGTCCGATCAATGCGACCATCGCCATCACCACGGCTCTCTGGGCCTGGAACGATTTCCTCATGCCGTTGATCGTCTTGACGGATCAGACCAGCCAGACCATCCCTCTGGCGCAGTATGTCTTCAGCTCCCAGTTCGCCACCAACTATCCGATGGCCTTCTCCAGCTACCTGATGGCTCTGGCGCCCATCCTGATCGTCTACTTGTTCGCGCAGAAGTGGGTCATCAGCGGCGTTATGAGAGGAGCTGTCAAATAGCCCCGCCAGGACAGGCGGTCAGGGCAGCCTATAGTGGAGGTCACAGAACAAGGAAGTCCCAGGAATCCAATCTTCGTGAGGAGGACCATGACCCAGAAAGAACGCATGCAGCTGCCCGATCGGGTACGGACCAACGGAGCCACCCCCAATCCCTGGTGGGCCAACGCGGTGGTCTACCAGATCTATCCACGGTCCTTCCAGGACACCAACGGCGACGGCTACGGCGACCTGCCGGGCATCACCCAACGGCTGGACTACCTGGCCGACCTGGGCGTGGACGTGATCTGGCTGAGCCCGGTCTACAAGTCCCCCCAGGACGACAACGGTTATGACATCGCCGATTACCAGGACATCGACCCCATCTTCGGCACCATGGACGATATGGACGAGCTTCTGGACCAGGCCCACCGTCGGGGGATCAAGGTGGTCATGGACCTGGTGGTCAACCACACCTCGGACGAACACGCCTGGTTCCAGGCCTCCCGCAACAGGGAGGACCAGCACGCCGACTGGTACTGGTGGCGTCCCGCCAAGGCCGGCCACGAACCCGGCACCCCGGGCGCAGAGCCCAACCAATGGGGGTCCTACTTCGGAGGCTCCGCCTGGCAGTACGATCCGCAGCGCGGCGAATACTACCTGCACCTGTTTTCCAAGAAGCAGCCCGACCTCAACTGGGAGAACCCCCAGGTCCGGCAGGCCGTCTTCGACATGATGAACTGGTGGATGGACCGGGGTATCGACGGGTTCCGCATGGATGTGATCGTCATGATCTCCAAGACCGTCGACTCAGAGGGGCGTCTGCCTGGCGAGGATGGATCGGCCATCGCTGACGGTCCTGTAGGGCCCGAGGGATACTCGTCCTCGGTGCCCTTCTGCGTGGACGGCCCCAGGCTGGACGAATTCCTCAGACAGATGCGCAGCCAGGTCTTCCAAGGCCGACAGGGCTACCTGACCGTGGGGGAGGCTCCCAGCCTGGCACCTGCCCGCAGCGGGCAGATCACCGATCCCGCCAGCCACGAGCTGGACATGCTCTTCCTCTTCACCCAGACCGAGGTTGACACGGGGGACAGCAAGTGGGACATCCGCCCCTTCCAGGTCTCCCGGCTCAAGGCGGCCATGGACGAGCAGCAGCAGGCTGTGGCCAAGGCCGGATGGGCCAGCCTCTACTTCGACAACCACGACCAGCCCAGGATCGTCTCCCGTTGGGGCGACACCTCCAGCGAGGAGCTGCGCTCGCGTTCGGCCAAGGCCCTGGGGCTCCTTTTGCACATGCACCGGGGGACCCCCTACATCTATCAGGGCGAGGAGCTGGGCATGACCAACGCCGGCTTCACCAGCCTGGATCAATACCAGGATCTGGAGTCCATCAACCTCTACCACCAGCGTGTCGACCAGGCGCACGAGCAGGATCCGGAGTCCATGATGGCCGCCCTGGCCTATATGAGCCGCGACAATGCCCGCACCCCCATGCAGTGGGATTCCACCAGGTTCGCCGGCTTCACGGCTCCATACGCCCCCAAGGAGCCCTGGCTGGCCGTCAACCCCAATAGGGACAAGGTCAACGCCAAGACTGAGCAGCGTGATCCGGATTCGGTCCTGGCCTTCTACCGGGAGCTGATCCGCCTGCGGCACACCAATCCGGTCGTGGCGGCCGGTGACTTCACCCTTCTGGATCCGGATGCGGACCAGATCTACTCATTCACCCGTTCCCTGGACCAGGCGCCCGAGCCCAAGTCGGGACCCGAAGCTGACAGCGTTCTGGACGCCCTGCCCTGCCAGCGCCTGCTGGTTGTGGTCAACCTGAGCAGCCGCCCGGCCTCACTGCCGCCTGAAACCGCAGCGCTTCTGGGCCTGGACCAGACCGGGTTCACCTCCATGGCCCTTGGAGCGGTGGACCCCGACCGGATCCTCATATCCACCTACCGGCCCGAGCAGACTGCCAGCTCCCTGCTGACCGGCCGCCTGTCCCCCTGGGAGGGTTTCGTCTACCGACTCTGAGGAAAACCCCGCCGTCGGCAAGTTTTCCCGGCTAGAGTGGAAGTCAGCGATGCCCTGATGGGCCTGTACGGACCGGTTGGGTCCCCGGGTCCCGGGGCTATGGGTCCGCGCCGTGGTCAATCCCGACGATTCCGGCGCGGCCGGGAAAAGAAAGCGGGTTGCATGTCTCGTCTGATCATCGTCTCCAACCGTTTGCCCATGTCACTGCAGGCACGGGATGACGGCTCCTACACCTTGCGCCAGAACGTGGGCGGACTGGCCACAGCCATCGGCCCCTACCACCGTTCCCATAAGGACAGCCTCTGGATCGGCTGGAGCGGCATCGATCCTCAGAAGTACTCGGAAAAGGAACTGGCCGGCATCCGGCAGGCCTACCGGGAGAGCCGGTGCATACCTATCTTCCTGAGCAAGGAGGAGCTGAACGGATACTACGCCGGCTTCTCCAACAACACCCTCTGGCCGCTCTTCCATGACTTCTCGCATGAGGCCGTCTTCCGCCAGGAGGACTGGGAGATGTACCGCAAGGTCAACATGCGTTTCGCGCAGGTGGTGGAGCCGCTCATCCGCAAGGGCGACACCATCTGGGTCCAGGATTACCACCTGATGCTCCTGCCCAAGATGCTGCGCGAACGCTATCCTGATGCCTCCATCGGCTGGTTCCTGCACGTGCCCTTCCCCAGTGCCGAGATCTTCCGCTCCCTGCCCTGGAGCCGCGAGATCCTGGAGGGCGTCCTGGGCGCCAACCTGATCGGCTTCCATACCGTGGACTTCTCCGCCAGCTTCCTGGCCTCGCTGCACAGGCTGCTGCCCGAACTGCCGGTCAACCAGGACGGCGTGGTCGAGATGCCTGACGGCCACAGAGCAGCCATCGACGCCTTCCCCATCGGCATCGATTACAACCTCTACCGGCGTACCGCCCACTCCAGCCTGGCTCGGGCCATGCGGCGAGGGATCGACGAGGTCTGCGGCAAGTCCCCCCGTCATCGCTATCGCACATCGGTGACGGCTGAAGGGGTGGCGGCCAACGAAGCCGCCGCATCGGATGCCAACTGGTGGAGCCACTACATGAAGGAGGACATCCCCGAGTCCACGCTGGCCAAGCAGGCGGCCTCCTCGGTGGGTAGCCGGTCCAACAAGGTCATCGTCTCGGTGGATCGTCTGGACTACACCAAGGGTCTGCCCGAGCGGCTTCAGGCCTTCGGCCGCATGCTGGACAAGTACCCTGAATGGGTGGGCCATGTCACCTACTACCTGCTGGCCACCCCCTCGCGGGAGGTCGTCGAGTCCTATCAGCGGCTCAAGGCCCAGGTGGACCAGCTGGTGGGCGAAATCAACGGCCGCTACTCCCTGCTGTCCTGGACCCCCATCCACTACATCACCCGCTCCCTGTCCATCAAGCCGGTCTGCGGCATCTACACGGCTGGCGATGTAGCCCTGGTCACCCCCCTGCGTGACGGGATGAACCTGGTGGCCAAGGAATACCTGGCCTGCCATGACGGACGCGACGGCACCCTGGTCCTGTCGGACATGTGCGGGGCGGCAGACGAGCTGACCGATGCCTTCATCGTCAATCCCTACGACATCGACATGGTCTGCGAGGCCCTGCACAATGCCCTGGAGATCACCCCTGAGGAGTCCAAGCGGCGCAATATCCGCATGCAGGCCCGGCTCAAGGTGCGCACTGCAGCCAACTGGTGCACCTCATTCCTCGACTCCCTGCGGCAGGTGTCCGCTCCGGGTATGACAGACAGGAGGCTGCGTATGGATCACCACAACGCCATCGTTCATCAGTGGGACGGCGCCCATCGTCGTCTGGTCCTGTGCGACTATGACGGGACGTTGACCCCGCTGGTTCGCCGTCCTGAGCGGGCCAAGCCCACCCAGGCCCTTCGCCGCCTGCTGACCCAGGTGGGAAGCAACCCCGATGTGGACTTCCTGCTGGTCTCCGGCCGCAGCCATCAGATCATGCAGGACTGGTTCGGTGACCTGCCGGTGGGGCTGATTGCCGAGCATGGCGCCTGGAACCGCAACCTGCCCGGCAGCGACTCGGAGGAGTGGCAGCGGGCGAAGGGCCTGCCCGACTCCGATACCTGGCAGAAGGTGATCCGGCCCATCATGGATGAGTCGGCCACCAGGGTCCCCAACTCCTTTGTGGAGAGCAAGTCCGATGCGGTGGCCTGGCACTACCGGATGAGCGATGCCCAGGTGGCCGACCAGGAGCGTCAGGATCTGCTCCGTCGTCTGCGCGGCGTAGTGGTCGGCCTGGGGCTGATGATCATGGAAAATTCCAAGGTCGTCGAAGTCACCCCTGTGGCCACCAGTAAGGGCCAGGCCATCCTGCCCTTCGTCAACAGCGGCGACTACGACTTCATGATGGCCCTGGGCGACGATGAGACGGACGAGACCATGTTCGCCGTTATGCCCAATAAGGGCTGGACCATCAAGGTTGGGCCCGGTCAGACCAAGGCCCGGCTGCGGGTCAACGATCCGACCGCGGTCACTCTGCTGCTGGCCGACCTGGGTGCCGGTGTGGCCCGTGACGTCAATGAGCCTGTGGCCTCCCACGACTTCCGCGACGACCATACCGTGGTCGACGAGGCGCATGCCCAGCTCGCTGACGACCAGTAAGACAGGCGACCACTGCCATCACCGGTGACCCCAGCCATCACCGGTGACCCCAGCCATCACCGGTGACTGTTCGTGAAGTCCGTCAAGTTCACGGGCGGGCTGGTGCTTCGCCTGGCTATCGGTCTGCTTGTTTCAGGTTTGCTCTCATAATTGTCCGGTCTTCGGGTGCCCAAACGTCTGATTACCCACATGTTTTTGTTTTTCGATAAGTTTGGGTGTCCACCATGTTGACGGCTGACCCCATTGGTCGGGTCCGGCCGACCATACTTGGAGCATGGATACTTCAACAATCACAGCCTGTCTTCAGGCCGATCATGCCGCTGATCTGCGCAAAGCCGCCCAACGTCTGGAAGGTGTAGCCCGCCATACTCTTATCGAGAAATCCGATGACCTGGGTGCTCGGATAGGCCATCGCGTTCTGCTCAAGCCGGAGAATCTGCAGCTGACCGGATCCTTCAAGATTCGCGGAGCTTACAACAAGGTGGCCTCGCTGAATCAGGACGAGCTGGACCGCGGCATCGTCACCGCTTCCGCTGGCAATCATGCCCAGGGGGTGGCTTTTGCCGCACGCAGCCGGGGCGCGAAGGCCACCATCGTCATGCCTCGGATCACGCCGCCGCTCAAGGTCGATGCCACTCGGGCCTATGGTGCCGAGGTTGTCCTGCAGGGCGAGGTCTTCGATGAAAGTTCCGAATACGCCCTGGGCCTGGCACGTGACCGCGGCATGACCTTCGTTCCGCCCTTTGACGACTACGAGGTCGTCTGCGGCCAGGGGACCATCGCCATGGAGATTCTTCAGGACGTGCCCGATGTCACCGATATCGTGGTTCCCCTGGGTGGGGGCGGGCTGGGCGCCGGAGTGGCGCTCGCCGTAAAGACCTTCAAGCCAGACGTCAGAGTCATCGGAGCCACCCCGGTCGGATCTCCGGCCTGGCGTGAATCTCTGACAGCTGGTCATGTGGTCGCGGCGGATCAGATGCGTACGGCCGCCGAGGGCGTGGCCGTCAGGCGTCCCGGCGATCTGAACTACGCCCTGCTCAGCCGCTATATGGATGATCTGGTCCAGGTGACCGAAAGCGACATCTCCGAGATGATCCTATTCATGCTGGAGAAGCACAAACTGGTGGTCGAAGCAGCTGGCGCCGTCTCCCTGGCCGCCCTGGGCCAGTTGGATCTGCAGTCCGATGTCTTCCGGTCGGCTCCCGGGCCGCATGTGATTGTCCCCATCATCTCGGGCGGCAACATTGATACGGTCACCATGGGTGCCGTCATCCAGCGGGGGATGATCTCCCGCGGGCGCATCATGCAGTTCGGCGTGGAGTTGCCCGACGTACCTGGCCAGCTGGTCAAGGTGGCTACGGTCCTGGCCGACCTGCGTGCCAATGTGATCGAGCTCAACCACGATCAGTTCAAATCCTCCGGCCACTATGACAACGGCGTGCTCTTGGAGGTGACTGTGGAGACCAACGGCCCCGATCACATCACCCAGATTCTGGATACCTTGCGCAGTCGAGGCTTCCAGGTCCATCAGAACTACTGAGCACTATGTCCCGATTGGATCCGGTGCCTGTGCCTGGCATCCGATGTTCGGGGACAATGATGGACAATGATTATCGCCGAGAGAACAGTCGGAATCGCCGATGCCTTTGCTGGGCTTGGCTGATGAGACTTGCTGGTTCTTAAAGGGCCATTCTATGGCGATTCTTGTGCTGGCTTGCGTCTTATCACAGGCGGAGTCCCTTCCCCGGAGTCGCCACGGTCTGCGGGTGGAGGGTGTGGGTATATCAGCCTATTTCGATGATCGACGTACAGATTTGCTTTATTTCCTCATTGTGTGTTGAGATGATGACGGCAGCGCCTTGTTGGGCAAGTTCGCACAGTATGCGTATTACGACGTTGGCGTTGTCCTGATCCAGCGCAGAGGTCGGTTCGTCTGCAAGAATGACATTCGGCTGTTTGAGCAGGAGCCTCGCGAGGGCGATTCTCTGTTGTTCCCCGCCCGATAGGGTGTAAATCTTTTTCTTCTGCGAGCCATTCATTCCGACGATGTCAAGTACTCTGCCGATTCGTTCGTCCCGTTCCTTGCGATGCTCGCGCTTCTTCATTTTGAGGGGAATCTGCAGGTTATGCGACACGTTCCACTGTTCGACAAGACCATAGTTCTGGAATAGAAATCCTATGTTTTCGCGAAGACACACTCGCTGCCCCTTCCGGCTCTTATGCAAATAACCGGAGCGGAATGTCCGTTCGCTGTAAGTGACCGATCCTTCATTGAAGTCCTCCAACAAGCCGATGCAGTTGAGCAGGGTCGTCTTGCCTGCACCGGACGGCCCGCTCACTGCGATTATGGAACCAGGACCAGCGTCGAAGGACAGTCTCGACCATAACGTGTGTTCCGCAAATTTCTTGGTAAGTCCTTCGACTTTCAATGTCGGCTGCCTGCCTGCGTCTGTCATATGCATCTCCCTCCGCACCGTGGATTCACGGGCGTTTGATGTCGTCGGCACGGAACCTTGATTCGTATACCGATACGGTAATGGCCATGATGAGGCTGGATACAGCGAAGAGCAATGTTCCAGCCACCAGATCCGCAACCTTGTTCATCGAGCCGATAATGCCGACTGCCATGAGGGTCAGCAGCATCCCGATATTCTGCATGATAAGAAAGCTTCCATGTCTTCTGAAAAACCCGTATCCATGGATGAATTGAACGAAGGAGAGTCTGCGTCGTCTTGCACAATACGCGGCCGAGCACACAAGGATGGCCATCATGAAAGCTGCCAGACCGAACGATATGGCTATGATGTCCCCACGTTGCTCGTTGCGGGATAATGACAACGTATATGCCACCGAGTCCTTGGCGTTGTCAATACCCTGGAAGTATCCGGAGATTCCATAATGGTCCAGCCTACTTTGCAGGAGTTCCGGATCAGAGAACAATACGCAATCCATTGATGTGTATGATAGGTATCCCATGGGGCTGATCAACCTCGACGATGGGGATGTGACGGCTACCACTGGATCTTTCAAAGACAGCCTCTGCTGATCTTCCGCAGGCATGAACTGCGTTCCCGAGAAGAGGGATATGTCTTGGCCCGAACGTGTGCGGACCAAGACGCCGTGGGGGTTGCAGGAATTTGGTTTCTGTTTCTGGGTAACATCCTCTTGGCACATTCCCTTGAAATGTTCGGCGTATTTCTTCAACAAAGCCCTGGGGTCCCCTTTATATGATGAAGGCACTAGGAGTGTGAAAGCGCCGATATCTTTTCCAACCACTCTAACCGGTTTCCCATCAAGCCCGACAATTGGTTGTTTGTCTAGATAGTTCGGGCTCACTATCATCGAATCGGATCCGTCCGGTTCGTAAGGATCATCGTAATAATCGGAGCCAAATTTATTATACCCGACCAACATCGCCTTCCCTCTGCTGTCAAGATCCTCGATTACTTTCATCAGGGGAGGCGCTGCCCGGAGCTCATCCTCGTGTGGGGTGTTGGTGTTGACTGACAATCTGAGGACATATTGATCCGAGATGCGAGACCATTGTGCCAAGGACCGGCTGGTGCTCTGTATTGCGCTGATTCTATTCAGAGACCCACTGATGGTGCCAAAGAGAACAGCCACCACCATGAACTGGGCAAAACCCGCGATGATGCCATCACGGAGTTCGTTACCCTCTCCGTTGAGAACGGCGGGTATTCGATTGCGGAATGTACTGGCACCGCCTAAAACCAACGTTAGGAAGACAAGATATGCTGTCAATACAGCCACGGCGATAAACAGCCCTCGAAGGAGTCGCCAAATCTGGTGGAAGTTATTGATAAGCCAGAGGAAAGGCAATCCCACCAAGGCAATCGTCATCAATCCCACGACGAGCGTGGCGAGCAGTGAAACCAGCTCGCCGACGAGTATCCTTCCGCTGGTATAACCGTGCATCGCCTTGATCGCATGTATCTTCCTGTTCCTGGACAGGGAATACGCGGTGGAAACCACCAACGTGATGGCGATGATGGCGACTCCCGCCCAAAGGCCACCCCTCCCTAACGCATATATCGTCGCACCTATCCAGAGGCCTCGTGACCAGAGGCTTTGTGATTCGTCAACCACTATCCGGGAACGTGACAAAGCCTTGGCGAGCTGTTCCATATGCGACCTATCCGCATTGGTCGCATAGCTTCCGCGCAAGTCCTGGGTTGTAATCTCTTTATAAGAAACTACTTTCGTTGACTGGTCACGCGTTGAAAAGGAAGGATAATCGTACCCTCCATTTCGTTGAAAAGACTTTTGGTCACCCACAAAGGCCACGAGAACACGAGACTTCATTGAATCACGAAATGAAGGTTGGATCTTGAAAACATTGATCCCTAAATTTCTTGAAGCTTGAGCAATCGCACGCACGGCATCCGCCTTCGTCGCGGTATCAACCCTCTCGACGGTGAAAGAGGTACCAGTACCCGCAGGAAGCTCCTGGTCGATAGTGATAAGCATCTCGAATGTCACCACCATGGTGAGAATCAAGGAAGCCCAAATCGTCAACCGTTGAATCCAGTGAATTCGCAAATCACCTCACCCACCCAAAACAAAGAGCAGACACATGCCGGCCGACAAGGCAGGAGCTGCCATTCATGAAGCAACAACTTTCCCAAACTTCCTCATAGTCTTCTCCTTTGAAAGCAAATATGAGGCGAAAACGTTCTACCGCTGACTATTCTACTCCATAAACACAGCTAACTCATTCCGGCCTCTCACACATTGAGACTGCTCTCATGTCACTGACACCGATGTGGAAATCCGAACTGGTACGATGACGCCACCACTCCTGGAACAATACCCCTGCCGGAATTCGGACAACACATAAAAGACCAGTTTGCTTGGTTACACTCACACCATGAGCATGGGATGTTTAGTGGATGCAGTGCGGAATCATGTAGAGAATGTCGCTGGTGATGACACTGGTGGGGATGGTGGCGGTCAGCCAGTTGCGGGTCTGATGTCAGCCGAGCCGGTTGCTCATCCGTCTGATCTGCTCGCTGGCCTGTCTATCGAGTGAGACCAGTGCCTCGTCGAGGTGTCGTGTGACGTCGTGGGCGAGCGAGTCGAGCCCGCTGTTCTGCTTGCTCTGCAGCCTCAAGAGTCCCTCGTTCACGTACCGCTGCCGCTGCTCGTCGTGCATCTTTCTGAGCTGTGTTTCGTTCCTGCTCGCCGTTTGCTCCACGTTCTCCTCGAACGCCTTGTAGCCAAAGAGGATGACCTTCCTTGAGGCTTCGCTCTGCCTGTTGCCTGAGTCCTCTAATCGCTGCAAGCTGGTCAACAGCATCTGGTTGACCTGTTCCATCGTGGAGGTTATCGTCTCCAACTACTCCCTGAGGTTCACCTGGCGGCTGGTGACGAGCTGTATCTGCGCGCCCTGGTAGTTCCTGAGCTCCTCGAGCACCTGCCTCGTCTCGCACAGTCGTGCACTCAGGTCCTCCTCGTTGCTCTGGTTCGGGTTCTTGTCCATGTCTCCTCGTTTCGTCCAGCAGCGATTGCAGTTCTCCGGCCACGCTCTTAAACTGTTCGCGCAGCTTCTCAATGAGCGTCTCCCCAATGACCGCGAAGCGAAGTCATCCACCGTCAAAATCAAAATCATAAATTCAAGTTTTCTAGCACAGGTATATAGGAGACCCCTCGTTAGCCATACTGCGAGTAGGCTAAGAGGGTTTTGTGCATTCAAAGTCCCCCAAACCCCTCTTTCCGTACTGTGCTTAGTGCTATACGAGAACTCGGTGCGAACCTGACCATCACTGCAGCACAACCAATGTCCACCAACTCATAACACACTGCCTGTTATTACTTATTGATAATCGGGTCGTTTTATAGGTTCCTTGTGCTTTAAGACAATGTCATCCGGAAGCAGATCAATCTCAGCAACGGGAAGATTGAACCTCTTTACCTGTTCCTGCCCGCTTCTGGATGGAGTCCGCCAGGACGGGGCGAACCAGCGCCGAGGAGGTATGCAGGTTCTCCTCCCGAGCGATGCGGGTCAGGGCGGCCTTCATGGTCGCGTGACTTTCACGCATAGTTCCACGTTGGCGGATCGGTGCTCCTCTTCGCGGGCCGGCCGGCGAAGATGCCCATCAAATCCTTATCCGTCAGGGCCGGAGCACCGGGATCCCTGTACACCGTAGTCCCCGGCTCGGGCTTCAGCTCGCCCCGGTCAGCCATCGCATCAAGCCCCTCGCTTGTATAGCTCACCTGCGTTTCCCTTTCTTTTTATCGGGGGACCATCATCCCCAGGCCAAACAGTCGGGTATGGCGGGTCATTCAGCAAACCGCCATCATCTGCGATGTAGCAAATGCCTCCACCTGTCGGTGACGGGGATGGCGTGGAATGCATGCAGAAAGCCATCCGCACGCCTCGCCACAATCATCTCGATAGCGTATAGAGCGAGCCTCCTTCACGCCTGAAACCGAACCAGCCAGACCACGGTGACCACGCATGAGGACATTCCAGGATATTCGGCACTCCCCGGCTTGATTGTCTACGGTCAGAGGAAGTTTTGCCCTGCCTGGTGCGTCATGATGGCCCAGCTAGTTCGCCGGATGCGGTCACCATTAAGCGGCCGTTTCTTTTCCCGATGAATTTGGACTCGTGATCATGTCTTTCAGGCGAGTTTGAGCTCGGCTAATACACGTTTAATCTACTTGGTGACTATCTGAGAGCCAGATTCTATGTCGGAAGCGTCGGAGCTCTGTTTGGGCAAGGCGTTTTAGGCTTATGGCTCTACTAAAAGTATGCTATCGGGCATGAAGAGGCTCCGCTGGGATGTATGGCTGGAAGCCAGTGGGGTGCCTGCTGATCATTGTGGCGTGGCTATGGGTGTTTTGGAGCAAAGAATCGACTCTATCGGTGCTGCAAATAGGTGGGGAGATGGGACGGGGGCGAGTTGGATGCAGAGGGGCGGGGGGAGCGCGGTTATTCCTGTTCCACTTTCATGGGCCCTATTGGTATCCGGTCCCAGTCCTCGTCGGTGCTGATAAGGGCATGTCCAGGGCATCAGAGCTTTGCTCGGGCGGGAAGACTTCGGCTTCCGGAGTCGATTCGCTGTCCTTCTTCTGGGGCAGGGGTTCGCTACCTGATGCAGAGTATCCGCGTGTTAGGGGTGCCGGTGTTCCAAAACGACGCTGACAGGGGACCGGTACAGGCGGAGTCTGTCTGTAGTGAGACGGAAGACGGCGCAAGGATTGCCATAGCGGGCCCCGCAGGTTCTTGCAGGATCCATCAGAAATCTGCAGATCGCAGATCTGTTCCAGCAATTGCGCAGGGCAGTCAGTGAATCAACCCTGTCCGGCGATGGTTTTGTCGACGAGTTTGGGCAGTGCCTCTTCGATGGGTTCGTGGATGAGTCGGGTTGCCAGAGAATCATACTGGGTCGAACCCATGTTCATGATGGTGATTGGCACACCTGCTTGGGCTGCCACCGGCACCAGTGAGGCCGCCGGATACACCTCCAAGGTCGAACCGATCACCCAGAATTGATCAGCCTGGCTGGCTAGTCTCATGCTCTTTTCCATGGCTCCCTCGGGCAGGGCCTGACCGAAGTAGACCACATCAGTCTTGATGATGCCATTGCATGGCATGTTGCCCTGGTAGGGCATGGGCTTGTGGCAGTGTGGATCGGGCTCCTGATCAAGCTTGGCCATGATGTCGGCAGTCCGATATGCCTGGCCGCACTTCATGCAATGGGAGCTGCCGATGGTTCCGTGAAGGTTGACGATGACGTCCTCGGAGTTGCCGGCTTTCTCGTGGAGGGCATCGAAGTTCTGCGTAGCCAGCAGGTTCAGCATGCCTGCCTGCTCCAGCCTGGCCAGTGCCTTGTGCGCTACTCCGGGCTGGGCCTTCCAGACTGGTGACTCCTTCTGCCACCGCCATGAATACTCCCGCTGCTTCCGGTCACTCATGAACAGGTCCAAGTCATAGACGTTCATCTGATCAGGGTGTTTGGTCCAAACCCCGTCAGGCCCGCGAAAATCCGGTATGCCGGCGGAAGTCGAGATTCCCGCCCCGGTCAGTACTGCAATTGTTGTGCTCATATACCCGTCTTACCATCTGTTAATAGACTCTATGAGTCGAAGATCGACATGGTGCGCGAATATGCACCTATATCAACATTGACGTCTGTGAGTTGTGGATGAGTGGCATTTGAGGGCAGAAAGAGAAACGCGCACTGGACATGGCTGCCTATGGCCAGAATTCAGAACGACCACGAAGGGGCTATGCTGACACGCCGACCCAGCTGTGGCCTGATTATTGCCTTGTGAATAAAATGTGTACATGAAGCAGGGACCGTGGGCTGAAGGCCCATCTTCGCGAGACTCAAAGTTAGAAAGGAGCATGAAACGACACGCCGTTTGAGGGCTTGTTATTGCTGGTTTTGAGGGCGTTTATGGAAGGGCCGAGTTGCGTTTTGGCAGGCTCGTGGTAAGTTTATCTCTTGCTGCTCAACACGGCGGTTCTTCTTCCGGGAGGAAGTTGAATGGCTTGTTGGTGTGGTGGTGGTTTGAGAACTCAAGAGCGTGTTTGTGCTACTTATAGCTTTTTGATTGCCAGTCCGATGCCCGCCCGACTGTTGTCGGGTACGTGGGAGCGTTGTGAGGGGTGTCGGGGTTTTTCGTGGGTTGGTTTCCTCCTTATGGAAGCCGGCCCGTCAATTATTGATGTGAGTCGTTTCGGCTTCTTCATGATGTTTTTTTGTGGAGGGTTTGATTCTGGCTCAGGATGAACGCTGGCGGCGTGCTTAACACATGCAAGTCGAACGGGATCCGGGCAGCTTGCTGCCTGGTGAGAGTGGCGAACGGGTGAGTAATGCGTGACCAACCTGCCCCATGCTTCGGAATAGCTCCTGGAAACGGGTGGTAATGCCGGATGCTCCGCACTGTCGCATGATGGTGTGGGAAAGGGTTTACCGGCATGGGATGGGGTCGCGTCCTATCAGCTTGTTGGCGGGGTGATGGCCTGCCAAGGCTTCGACGGGTAGCCGGCCTGAGAGGGCGACCGGCCACATTGGGACTGAGATACGGCCCAGACTCCTACGGGAGGCAGCAGTGGGGAATATTGCACAATGGGCGAAAGCCTGATGCAGCGACGCCGCGTGCGGGATGACGGCCTTCGGGTTGTAAACCGCTTTTGATTGGGAGCAAGCGAGAGTGAGTGTACCTTTCGAATAAGCACCGGCTAACTACGTGCCAGCAGCCGCGGTAATACGTAGGGTGCAAGCGTTATCCGGATTTATTGGGCGTAAAGAGCTCGTAGGCGGTTCGTCGCGTCTGGTGTGAAAGTCCATCGCTTAACGGTGGATCGGCGCCGGGTACGGGCGGACTGGAGTGCGGTAGGGGAGACTGGAATTCCCGGTGTAACGGTGGAATGTGTAGATATCGGGAAGAACACCGATGGCGAAGGCAGGTCTCTGGGCCGTCACTGACGCTGAGGAGCGAAAGCGTGGGGAGCGAACAGGATTAGATACCCTGGTAGTCCACGCCGTAAACGGTGGATGCTGGATGTGGGGCCCGTTCCACGGGTTCCGTGTCGGAGCTAACGCGTTAAGCATCCCGCCTGGGGAGTACGGCCGCAAGGCTAAAACTCAAAGAAATTGACGGGGGCCCGCACAAGCGGCGGAGCATGCGGATTAATTCGATGCAACGCGAAGAACCTTACCTGGGCTTGACATGTGCCGGACGGCCGCGGAGACGTGGCTTCCCTTCGGGGCCGGTTCACAGGTGGTGCATGGTCGTCGTCAGCTCGTGTCGTGAGATGTTGGGTCAAGTCCCGCAACGAGCGCAACCCTCGCCTCGTGTTGCCAGCGGGTCGTGCCGGGAACTCACGGGGGACCGCCGGGGTTAACCCGGAGGAAGGTGGGGATGACGTCAGATCATCATGCCCCTTACGTCCAGGGCTTCACGCATGCTACAATGGCCGGTACAACGGGATGCGACATGGTGACATGGAGCGGATCCCTGAAAACCGGTCTCAGTTCGGATCGGAGCCTGCAACCCGGCTCCGTGAAGGCGGAGTCGCTAGTAATCGCGGATCAGCAACGCCGCGGTGAATGCGTTCCCGGGCCTTGTACACACCGCCCGTCAAGTCATGAAAGTGGGCAGCACCCGAAGCCGGTGGCCCAACCCTTTTGGGGGGGAGCCGTCTAAGGTGAGGTCCGCGATTGGGACTAAGTCGTAACAAGGTAGCCGTACCGGAAGGTGCGGCTGGATCACCTCCTTTCTACGGAGATTATGGAAATCCCCTGCGCGGTCTGCGTGGGGGTCGTGCCTGCGGGTCCGGCCGGATGGCCGGATGGTGTGGGCGTGCTGGCGTGGAACGGTCTTGAGGCTGTGGCATGGATGCGCTGTTGGGTTCCCGGACCGCCACCTTTGTGGGTGGTGTTCCCGTCGCCCGTCGGGTTCCTGCGTGGGGTTTGTCCCGCGTCGGGTCCTGTCGGTGTGCTGGTGGTTTGAGAACTGGATAGTGGACGCGAGCGGATGGCCGGCTTTTCGGGCTGGCTGTCTGCTGTATTGTTTCGTCCGAGCCTATTTTTTTGAGTGGGTTCGGGTCGATCGTTTTGTGATCGTTTAGTGTGATGATTTGTCGTCTGGCAGTTCGCAGTTGTTGTTGTCGTGGCATGGCCTGTGGTCGTGTTGTCGGCAAGGGCGCATGGTGGATGCCTTGGCAGACAGGACCGATGAAGGACGCGTGGGGCCGCGATAGGCCTCGGGGAGCCGCCGACAGGGCTTTGATCCGAGGGTGTCCGAATGGGGTAACCCGCCGGCCGTGATGGGCCGGCACCGCATTCGTGCGGGGGGTACGCAGGGAAGTGAAACATCTCAGTACCTGCAGGAAAGGATATTCCGTGAGTAGTGGCGAGCGAAAGCGGATGATGGCCAAACCGGTGCCGTGTGATACCCGTCGGGGGTTGCGGCATGGGTGTTGTGGGACTTGGCGTCCGGGCTCCGACGGGCCCGGCGGCAGTGATAAAGCGGCGTGTGAGGCGAACGGGATTGAATTCCCGGCCGTAGAGGGTGATGGCCCCGTAGCCGAAGGCGCGCCGCCTGCCGGTTCTTGTTCCCAAGTAGCGCGGGACTCGTGGAATCCCGTGTGAATCCGCCCCGACCGTGGGGTAAGCCTGAATATTCCTGTCTGACCGATAGCGTACGAGTACCGTGAGGGAAAGGTGAAAAGCACCCCGGGAGGGGAGTGAAAGAGTTTCTGAAACCGTGTGCCTACAATCCGTCGGAGCCCTTCGGGGTGACGGCGTGCCTATCGAAAAATGAGTCTGCGAGTCAGTGGTGCGTGGCGAGGCTAACCCGTGTGGGGCAGCCGTAGCGAAAGCGAGTCCGATAAGGGCGTTTCCAGTCGCGTGTCCTGGACCCGAAGCGGGATGATCTAGCCCTGGGCAGGTTGAAGCGCGGGTAAGACCGCGTGGAGGACCGAACGGACCTGGGTTGAAAACCGGGCCGATGACCTGGGGCTAGGGGTGAAAGGCCAATCAAATTCCGTGATAGCTGGTTCTCTCCGAAATGCATTTCGGTGCAGCGTCGCGTGAGTGCCTCCATGGGGTAGAGCTACTGGATGCTTGAGGGCCCGTATCGGGTACCGACAGCAGCCAAACTCCGAATACATGTGAGGTGTATCGCGGCAGTGAGTCGGCGGGGGATAAGCTCCGTCGTCGAGAGGGAGACAGCCCAGATCGTCGTCTAAGGTCCCCAAGCGCGTGCTAAGTGGGAAAGGATGTGGAGTCGCATAGACAGCCAGGAGGTTGGCTCAGAAGCAGCCATCCTTGAAAGAGTGCGTAACAGCTCACTGGTCTAGTGGTTCCGCGCCGATAATGTAGCGGGGCTCAAGCACGCCACCGAAGACGCGGCAGCGCAGTTCGCTGTGCTGGGTAGGAGAGCGTTCCGCGTGGGGCGAAGCGGCGGCGTGAGCCGGCCGTGGACCGCGTGGAAGTGAGAATGCAGACATGAGTAGCGAGAGGCGGGTGAGAATCCCGTCCGCTGGATGACCAAGGGTTCCGGGGCCACGTTCGTCGTCCCCGGGTGAGTCGGGTCCTAAGGCGAGGCCGACAGGCGTAGTCGAATGGATGAAGGAGTCGATATTCTCCTACCGGCGTCAAGCCGTCCAATCCAAGACGTGGAAGCATGCCCTTACCTGTGTCGGGTGGTGGTCTTCGGACCGTCCGATGGCATGGGACCGGCGTGTGGATGCGTGGCGGGTAGCGCGGGAGTGACACGGAACGGGAGCCGGGCCGCGGTGGTGGTTATCCGTGGTCAAGCATGCGGCGCGTCGGGCAGGCAAATCCGCCCGGCATGAGCGCGAGGTGTGATGATGGGGGGTCTTGTGCCCCGAATCCGGTGTGCCGTTCCGTCGAGAAAAGCTTCGGCGTGAGGAGTGGCGCCGCCCGTACCCCAAACCGACACTGGTGGTCAGGTAGAGTATACCAAAGCGATCGAGCGAATCCTGGTCAAGGAACTCGGCAAATCACTCCCGTGCCTTCGGTATAAGGGAGGCCCCGGCCGGTGAGGCGCCTTTGCGCGCGGAGCCGGCTGGGGCGGCACAGACCAGGGGGTAGCGACTGTTTACCAAAAACACAGGTGCATGCGAAGACGTAAGTCGCTGTATATGCACTGACGCCTGCCCGGTGCCGGAAGGTTAAGAGGATCCGTCATCCCTCTTCGGAGGGGGCAGCGGTGAATTCAAGCCCCGGTAAACGGCGGTGGTAACTATAACCATCCTAAGGTAGCGAAATTCCTTGTCGGGTAAGTTCCGACCTGCACGAATGGCGTAACGACTTCCCCACTGTCTCGACCAGGAGCTCGGCGAAATTGCAGTACGAGTAAAGATGCTCGTTAAGCGCAGAAGGACGAAAAGACCCCGGGACCTTTACTATACCTTGGTATTGGCGTTAGGTGCGGACTGTGTAGCATAGGCGGGAGGCTTCGAAGCGGGTGCGCCAGCATCCGTGGAGCCGTAATGTGAAATACCGCTCTGTCCTCATCTGGCCTCTAACCTCGGCCGGTCATCCCGGCCAGGGACAGTGCCTGGCGGGTAGTTTAACTGGGGCGGTTGCCTCCCAAAGAGTAACGGAGGCGCCCAAGGGTTCCCTCAGCCCGGTTGGCAATCGGGTGTCGAGTGCAATCGCACAAGGGAGCTTGACTGCGAGACCGACGGGTCGAGCAGGGACGAAAGTCGGAGATAGTGATCCGGTGCCGGCGTACGGACGCGGCATCGCTCAACGGATAAAAGGTACCCCGGGGATAACAGGCTGATCATCCCCAAGAGTCCATATCGACGGGATGGTTTGGCACCTCGATGTCGGCTCGTCGCATCCTGGGGCTGGAGCAGGTCCCAAGGGTTCGGCCGTTCGCCGATTAAAGCGGCACGCGAGCTGGGTTCAGAACGTCGTGAGACAGTTTGGTCTCTATCCTCTGCGCTCGTTGGAATCTTGAGGAGCCCTGCCCATAGTACGAGAGGACCTGGGTGGACGAACCTCTGGTATGCCGGTTGTCGCGCCAGCGGCACGGCCGGTTGGCTACGTTCGGATGGGATAACCGCTGAAAGCATCTAAGCGGGAAGCCCCCTCCAAGATAAGGATTCCATGAAGCCTCCGGGCTTCTGAAGACCCCATGCAGAACACATGGTCGATAGACCGGACGTGGACACCCCGCAAGGGGCGGAGCCGACCGGCACTAATGGTCGAGGACAACACAACACCCACCCCCCTGGAGGGGTGGCGGCATCAACCCGACTGCGAAACACATGCCTGCGGCAATGAACACGAACACGCACAGGCGATCGACAACGGAACACGCGTCCACCATCCGGTCCCCGAACCACCAGAAGACCCCATCCCCCTCACACGGGGTTGGAAGAATTGAAGATTCGCGGCGGTCATGGCCTGGGGGAGACGCCCGGTCCCATTCCGAACCCGGAAGCTAAGACCCAGCACGGCAATGGTACTGCACCCGGAAGAGTGTGGGAGAGTAGCACACCGCCGCCATTACACATGATTAAGGGAGGCATCTCCAGGACAATATCCTTGGAGATGCCTCCCTTGTTCATATTCGGCTCAGACCAATGCTTGGCTGTTCCTGTCTTCCTGCACAAAGCCGTGAGGGAAACAATCAAACGCAGTTGGGCTGAATACCAAAGGTCGCCTTTCACTTGCGCTGTCTGCGATTTGAACCTAGAGAGCACTGATGTCAAAACCGTCGCCTACTTTGCCGCCTGTCGTTTCTGGTTCAGGACATCTAGAATGAAAAGCAGCCGAATCAGGCGCATAAATACGGATACGAAGAAAGCGGATGAGCATGGGCAAAAGAATCATTCTTGTAGGGGCCACGGGCAGAGTAGGTGCATTGACCTGCGAGGACCTGGTCAAGGCCGGCCACGAAGTGGTCGCTTGCGCACGAGGGACCTCGAAGATTCACGCCAGGCAGCAGGTGGAGCCCGTGACCTTGGATCTGCATGACCCGCTCTCCCAGGTAACCGACGCATTCGGCAAGACGCATGCGGATGCCGTTGTCTTCACTGCAGGCTCACGCGGCAAGGACATCAACCAGATCGACGCTTTGGGAGCCATGAAGACCATAGAGGCCGCCAAGGCGGTCGGCATCACCAGGTACGTCATGCTGGGGGCCATGTACGCAGCCGACTGGCTGCGCTGGGAGCAGCCCCAGGTCAAGCCCGCCATCGACGCCCTCGCCGACTACTACGTGACCAAGAACATGGCCGACCAGTACCTGATCGGCTCAGGACTGGATTACACCATCATCGAGCCAGGCAGCCTGACCGAACAGGACGGCACAGGAACCATCCAGGTCGAGCCGGACGGCCCCGGACCCATACCGATCGCGGATGTCGCACAATGCCTGGCCGACTGCGTCGACCTTCCCCAGACCACAGGCAGGATCTACAACATCATTGGGGGAGGCACACCAATCAAACAGGCCCTGACCGCAGAGCAGTGACAACACCAACCGACCAAGCCCCCACAAGAAGCTTTTGCCGCGAGACTATGGCGTGTCTGTACAGCAACGGTGATGGTACCTTGGTTGCATTGCTTGTTGGTTCTTGCTGTTGATCGCGCGCTGGCGGACTGCATCCCAGTGACCTTTATGAAGGTGGGGTTGGCGTGGGGACTGGGCGCAACCGAAGGAGGTCGTTAATGAACATCACCAATTTTCGCGATTTGGGAGGCATTCGGACCATTCACGGCCGCCGGGTCCGTCCCTATAAGTTCATCCGATCAGGACAGCTGGTGGGTCTGGATGCAGATACGAAGAGGGAACTGGTCGACCGCTACCGGGTGACGCAGGTCGTGGACTTCCGAAGGCCCTTCGAGATACAGGAGAGCCCTGACGACAGAATCGATGGTGTGACCTTTACCAACATTGATCTGCTGGAGCAAAGTGGTACCAACGGCGCTAGCTTGGACGATTTCGCCTCGCTGGGTTTAGCGGATCAGGTCAACGGCCACATGCTGAATGTCTACCATGACCTAGTCATGAATTCTGCGGCCCAGCAGGGGTATGGGAAGTTCCTGCGCATTGTCGTGGGCAACACCCAGGGGGCCACGCTCTTCCACTGCTTTGCCGGCAAGGACAGGACCGGGTTCGCCGCGGCCCTGGTGCTCTGGCTGCTGGAGGTGGACGACGACCGGATATTCGCGGACTATCTGAAGACCAACCAGGAGAGGGTCGCGTCCAACAATCAATTGCTGGACCAGTTCCGCGCCAAGGGCTTCGACCAGGATTCACTGGACGCACTGCAGATTGCGCTCTGCGTCAAGAAAGAATACCTGGCTCATGCCCAACAGACCATGCTCGAGGCATACGGGGATGTCTTCGCCTACGCCCAGCAGGCTCTAGGGTTCGGACCCGACCAGGTGGAGGCCCTGCGCAGCAACCTGCTGGAATAACCACACAGGGCTTGAGCTGGCTGGGACGGGTAGACTCGAGCCTAGACGTCTATTACGAGGAGGACATTGTGCGATACATGAATTTAGGACGGTCAGGATTCCGGGCCTCCCGTGTGGCCCTGGGGGTCATGCGGATCGATCAGAAGAGCCGCGAGGAAGCGCGGACCATTGTGGAGACGGCCATGAATGCGGGCGTTGACTTCTTCGACACTGCAGACTGCTACCATGCCGGGGCCAGCAGCCGGGCTCTGGGGCAGGCTCTGAAGGATCTGAGCGTAGACCGGGACAGCGTGGGCATCCAGACCAAGTTCGGCATCTTCCGCAACCCGGACAGCGACCAGATCACCCGCTATGACTTCTCCAAGGATCATCTGCTGAAGGCCCTGGATGAGGAGCTGGTCAACCTGCAGACCGACCACGTCGACTTCGTGCTCCTGCACCGGCCCGACACTCTGGTCGACTTGGATGATCTGGCTGAGGCTTTTAATGAACTGCAGTCCAGCGGGAAGGTTCGACACTTCGGTGTCAGCAATGTCAACCCCATGCAGGTGGAGCTGCTGCAGAGCGCTGTAAGTCAGCGGCTGGAGGTCAACCAGCTGCAGTTCGGTCTGGGACATACCGGCATGGTCGACCAGGAGATTCACGTCAATATGGGCGACGACCCCAGCCTGGACCATGATGGCGGTCTTCTGGCCTATTCGCGGCTCAAGTCCATGACCATTCAGGCCTGGAGCCCCTTCCAGACCGGATACTTCGACGGTGTCTTCCTGGACAATCCCCACTATCCCGAACTCAACGCCGAGCTGGACAAACTGGCCAAGCAGCATGGAGTGGCCAAGAGCGCTATTGCTGTGGCCTGGATCCTGCGGCATCCCGCCGGCATACAGGTGCTCCTGGGATCCATGAACCCTGAGCGCATCACCCAGATGGCCGCTGGTGCGGATGTGGATCTGACAGCCCAGGAATGGTACGACCTCTACCTGAGCGCCGGTCACGATCTGCCCTGATCCCCTTGCATGGTCGCTCACGTCCGCCCGGGTTCTGCCTGGGTTTACCGTTTCATGTTATGAAGGATTGTGCCCTGCCAGTCTGATCTTGCATTGATTTTCTTGCGTCATCTGGCAGGGCTTGCCTGGCTGGGTATCGGGCGCCGTGAGTACAAAAGATGCACAGAAGGATAGTCGGATCGGTTTCGAGGTAGTCGTACGCTGTCATGCATTATTTCACCCCACGACGTTGCGCTGCTACGTCCAAGATCATGTATCACGATCGGGTCAAGGCCCAGCAGGCCGCCGACCGCAGCATGGTCGAACGCGACGTTCTTCTATGGGTCTACCGCTGTGACTACTGCGGTAGCTGGCATCTGACCAGCCACGAGCCGGGCTCCTACCAGCGCATGAGGGCGGTCTCGCGAGCTTCGAAACCGCACAGCCGCAAACGTGGGTACAAGCCTCGTCGCAGGTGAGGCAGTCATTGCCCTGCAGCCCATGCATTCCTGGTGATTACCAAGCTGATTCTGGTTGATTCTGATTGATTCCGCCGGCCCCGAGCAGCAAGATTGGATTCCGCTGATTTCGCTGCTCGGGGCCGATCGGACTTTATCCCTCCACCAACCAGGCCGGTGAGCTTGTTGGGTGGGCCATACGCCTGTGCGGCTGGCAGGGATTTCGTTGCCTAGCAGGCCGGGTCGAAGCCCTGTCGGCGGATTGAATCCAGCATGGGTTCATGGCCGGAGGCAGGGTTACGAACCTTGTCGGCCATCATGGCGCTGAATGAGCGGTGGGGATCGTCCATGTGCCGGATGTCGCGATAATAGCGGGTGACCGTCTGGTCGAAGTCTGCCAGGGCATCCTTCATGTCTGCATCATCATCGGCCCGCTGATAGGTGTTGGTAAAGATTTGCGCCTGACGAGGCATCCTTGGCTTGGGATCCGGATCCTGGGCCGGGTGTCCGATGGCAAGACCCAGCACCGGATAGACCAGTTTGGGTAGTTTCAGCAAATCGATCAATTTGTTTGTGTCATTGATGACGCTGCCCAGAATGACTCCGCCCAGGCCCAGCGCGTTGGCGGCGGTCTCCATGGCGTGCAGGGCCAGGACAGCATCGTTCTGCGATTGCAGGAAGACATAACCGGTGTTGAGCAGGGTGGTATCCGGGTCCAGATCATCGGCGAATCGCCGGACCAGGTCGGCATTGCGGCGCTGGTCTGCCAGGAAGATGTAGAGCAACGGGGCTTCGGCGACATAGCGCTGATGGGCCATATCGGCAATGGCAAGTGCCTCATCATGATCCGTGACCCTGATGGCCGACCATTCGTGGAAGTAGCGGCTGGTCGCAGCATGTTGGGCCGCCTGCTCCAGCAAGGCGACGGTCTGGTCGTCAACGGGTTCTTCAGTGAATCCGCGGATGGAGCGCCGCTCAAGCAAGGTCCGTATGGTGGGATTATCGGCCGGACTCGTGGCCGAGGTTTTCTGTGAATTCGCTAAGGTCATTTTGACATTCTGACCGTCAATGCCTTCCAATGCAAGACCTTGTCGTCAAAATCACGCAATCAGCGTTATCTGGACCGGTCTGGTTATCAGTCAGCGTCCCTTGCTTTCAGCGCTGGTGACGACGGTCGATCAGAGCCTGGGAACCCCGCTCGAACAGGCCGGAGACCAGCGCGGTGACGGCTGCCGACAGAACGCCGAAGAGTAGGCCGGCGGTAGCGCTCTCCTGTTCCTCTTCGGGGTTGTCCACGCCTCCGTTGCGCTTGCGGACCAACCCGCTCCAGAAGGATTGGAAGAGCTTGCCCGCCAGTAGTGCGGCGATGCCGGGAAGCGCGAACTTGACCAGCTTGTCTGTCAGCGAGTCCGGATCCGATTCAATAGAGTTGCGCATGTCATTCACCTTGCCGTCCACCTGATGAAGCATGCCGACCACTTGGTCGGCCATCCCGCCAGGTTCCCGTCCTGAGTCCGTCATAGGTCCATTATCCCACACGCATGGGGTTAAAATACCATGCATGGATACTGTGAAAAACGCGGCGGGCAATGATGCCTCGGCTGAGAGTGAGGGCTACGCCGTGCTGTTACGGCATGGTCAGACTATTTGGAGCAAAACAGGACAGTATACGGGACGCACTGATATTCCCTTGACTGACCAAGGGTGTGAGCAAGCTAGAGAGGCTGGTCGGAGGCTGGCCAAAGCCTTCCCCAAGGGCTTTGATGCTGGTTGTGTCTTTTCAAGCCCCCTGCAACGTGCCAGGCAGACAGCCGAACTGGCCGGCTTTCCTGATCCGACACCGATGGACGAGATTCTGGAGTGGGATTATGGTCCGGCCGAAGGGCATCGTCCTCAAGATGTGGTGGCTAGTCTCGGCCGTGACTGGAAACTGTGGGTCGACGGCCCGCAGGCCTTGGGCATCAACGAACTGACTGGTGACCGAGTGGTCGTTCTGCCTTCAGGCAATCGTGTTCCAGTGCACGTGACCCGCGGTGAAAGTCTGGATCAGGTGGCCGCTCGTGCGCGAGAGATAGTCAAATGGCTTGAACCCCAGGTATACGCGGGGCGGCATGTGCTCCTGGTGGCGCACGCCCATATCCTGCGCATCCTGACCACGCAGTGGTTGGCCCTGGACCCAAGCAAGGCCCAGTTGTTCAGGATGAATACGGCGCGTTACGGTGTTCTTGGCATCTACCAGGGAGAACGCGTGCTCAGGCAGTGGAACGTGTGAGTCATCATCCGAATGGGACTCTCTCGAATATTTGATGCTTCTAGTCTGTTGTCCAGATAGATGCGGTGTGCACAGAACCCGATAAGCTTGTTAGTGCGAGGGCATGTCATCGATGGACGGGGACGAAAGACAGGTCGGACGCCGCTATCGACCGGTATCATTGCAACTTCAACAATTCAATGATATGAGATGCTGATGCATCCACTGATGTTTCGGTTGTTGTGACGATTAAGCCCTATGACCGCACAGGATCATTAGGATGGACTGGGATGGTTACATTGCAAGATGTCGCACACGCGGCAGGGGTGTCGATCGCGACCGCTTCGTGGGCTGTCAATGACAATAAGGATGTCAGAATTCCTGAGGAGACCAAGAAGCGCGTAAGGCGTATAGCGAAGAGCATGGGGTACAGAAGAAACGCCCTGGCAAGCGGCTTGGCGCGTGGGCGGTCCGACTCAATCGGATTCATCAGTGACGGGGTTGCTACTTCTCCGTTTGCAGGTCAGGTCATCCGTGGTGCTCAGGATGAGGCTTGGCGCAATGGCAAAATACTGTTGGTGGTCGATACCAACGGCGATTCGCGTATAGAGCACAGCGCGCTTTCATTCATGCTGGAGAGGCAGGTTGAAGGCATCGTCTATTCCAGTTGGGTGCATCACGAAGTAGTCCCTCCTAAAGAATTAAGGCAGGTCAATTCGGTTCTGGTAAATTGCTATGACCGTGACAGTACATACCCGGCAGTCGTGCCAGATGAGGTACAGGGTGGTTTGACCGCAACCAATCTGCTCATTGCTGCGGGTCATAAACGGATAGCGTTCATCAATCAGTCGGAATCTTCACCTGCTTCGGTTGGGCGTTTGCGGGGATATCGTCAGGCATTGGAACAGGCGCAGATTTCCTTCGACCCCTCCTTGGTGATTCTTGCCAAGGCCGATCAAGAGGGTGGGTATGGAGCGGTGGACGCGCTGATGAAGACAGGGGCTACTGCGGTATTCTGCCATAACGATAGAACGGCCATGGGCCTGTACGACGCTTTGAGGGAGCGTGGAGTGCGTGTTCCCGATCATCTTTCGGTCGTTGGGTTCGACAACCAGGAAGTGATTGCGGCACATCTTCATCCTGGTCTGACAACCGTGGCTCTTCCCCAATATGATCTCGGTGTACTTGGAGTGCGCATGCTGCTCGGGTCGCCGTCGGACAGGAAGCATTCAAAGGATGTGGAAAGTGCCCTTGCCGTAAGACCAGGACCCGAGGATTTGCGGGAATATCAGCCAGTGCGTGTTTCTTGCCCTTCGGTGGTCAGGCACTCTATTGCCATGCCGGCGCGCTGACGGTTTTACTTAATAAGTAGGTGTTGTACTCAGCAACACATCCGCCTGCGACAGGCTGGACCGTGATTTGACAAAAACAGGGAAGCAGCTATTCTGGATAGTGCTTAAGCGATTAAACAAGGGAGAATGATCGCAAATTCATCGATCACGGCTGATCGAAACGACAAGAATAGATTGGACTGACTTAGTGAACACGCTATACTATCAAGCCCCGGGGTATTGGGTGGGGGATTGTATGCCTTTCGGCGAGGGCGACACCTTTTACATCTTCCACCAACGCGACGATAGGGATCCAGAGCCGCTTGGAAAGCCATTCGGGTGGTCCCTGGTTACGACAAAGGACTTCATCCATTACGAAGACCATGGCGTGGTAATTCCACACGGTGGTGAGCGTGATCAGGATCAGTTCATTTATGCCGGCTCTGTTTGCAAAATCGATGATCGCTACCACATCATTTACACCGGCTACAACAGAAATATCGAGAACGAAGGAGGGCTTTCTCAGGTTCCGATGCATGCTGTCAGCAGCGACCTGTATCACTGGCAAAAGGTGGGCGAGCCATTGCCCTTCCTGCCTCAAGATGGGTATGACCCTTCTGACTGGAGAGATCCTTGGGTGGTCAGGGACGATGAGCAAGACCGGTATCTGGTCTTGCTGGGCGCTCGACAGCCCGGTCCGAAAACAAGACGAACCGGCAGGACAGTCTGCTTTTCATCACCGGATTTCATGAATTGGAAATTCGAGGGCGATTTTTGGGCCCCGGACTTGTATACGATGCACGAGATGCCGGACCTGTTCAAAATGGGAGACTGGTGGTATCACATAGTCACCGAGTACAGCGACAGACACGGGATGACCTATAGGATGTCAAGGAGCTTGAATGGGCCTTGGCTGCAGCCGCCGGACGACGGTCTGGAAGGAAGCGCATATTATGCCGCACGAACCTTCGCCTTGAACGGCCACCGTATCCTGTTCGGTTGGGTTGGGACCAAGGAAGGTGATCAGGACATTGGCAACTATGAGTGGGGTGGCGCATTCGTGCCTCATGAGATCTTCCAGCGGCCGGACCATACTTTAGGCGTTAAGCCAGTCACTACACTCTGGGACGGTTTTGTCGATCGGAAGCCCATCGATGACTTTGCCATGCAAGGTAACGATGGAAGGGTGCAACATAGGATCGCCGACCATCTAGGTAGCCCCTTCGCCTTTGAAGCCGATGTCAGATTCGCCCCTTCCACTCGCTCCTTCGGGATCGTCTTGGAGGAGAATCCGGATACCGAAGCAGGCTATCAGTTCCTGTGCAAGGTTGACGAGAACCGATGCACGTTTGAGGGAAGTCCGAACTTTCCCTGGTTTAACACCATGAATATAGGCCTGACCAGACCTGTGCGCCTGGATGCAGGCAGCACCCATCACTTGCAAGTCGTTGTGGACGATACGATTGCCACCTTATATATTGACGGGGTGGCCTTGAGCACCAGAATGTACCGGTCCAGCGGTGGGTCCGTCGGTATGTTCGTAACCGACGGTTCTCTCAAACTCTCGAATGCTTGGATATCAAATACGGTAAGGAGATGATGGTTGTGGAACGGTAAAGGTGTATGCGATGACGGGGAACATCGTTGAGGCTGATAACAATTGCTTAAGCGCTTATGCTAAGCATGCACACAGGATGTGATGATGAGTCAAGGCTTCCAATGGAGGAAGGCATGAATACAGTCAGGAAAACGACGGCCGTAATCGCAGCCGCGGTACTCACAATGGGCGTTCTCTCGGGTTGTGGAGGAACAGGATCCAGTAGCAGCTCGCAAGGTCGGGTCTACTACATGAATCAGAAAGGCGAAAACAATGAACAGTTTGTCCAGCTAGGAAAGCTGTTCACTAAGGATACAGGCATACCATTCGATATTACGACCGCTTCCCCAGGCAATTATGAACAAACCCTGAAAAGCGAACTCGCCAAGACAAATGCACCGACGCTTATTGGCCTGGACAACAATGACTTTCCCAACTGGGTGGATTATTGCGATGATCTTTCCGGGACGCGCATGTACAAGGATCTGCAGAACCGTGATTATGTGCTCAAAGATGGCGATACAGTCAAGGCCATTCCTTTTGTGCTTGACCGGTATGGCATTATCTACAATCGTGCGATTCTGAAAAAATATTTCGCCGCAGACTGGGCGAGCATTCACTCCGAACAGGAAGTCCGAGGATTTGATGCTCTCAAAAAAATGGTCGAAGAGATTCAGGCTCATAAAAGCGATCTAGGCATCAAAGGAGCATTCACCTCTGCTGGATTCGAGGCCAGTTCACGGCCTAGGTACGGCGACATGCTGCCGCATATACCGGTGTTTTACGAATATCGAGATCAGAACACGACGGTGATTCCTTCAAAGGTATCGGGCAAGTATGTGCCTAATCTCAAGAAGATATTCGATTTGATGATCAAGAACGAGACGGTTGCGCCAACACAGCTTTCAGGCGCGACCCTGGACGATGCTATTTCGGAATTTGCGCTTGGTGATGCGGCTTTCATCGAGATGGGGTCGTGGGCGTATCCACAGCTGCGCGGCAAGAAAGTCTCGGATAAGGATATGGGAGTTTTTCCGCTGTATATGGGAATCCCGGGTGAGGAAAACTCCGGGTTAACGATCAGCTCCAACTATTTCGCCATTAACAGCAAAGCCTCGCAAAAAGACAAAGACGCTACCAAGAAGTTTCTGGACTGGATGCTCGATAACGATGGAGCCAGAAAAATCGTCACTGACACCATGGGCTTCGAGACTCCTTTCAAATCCTATGCCAAGGCGGGTTTCAAAACGAAGAATCCCATACTGCGTGCCAATGATGTTTATGCCAAGCGGAACTGTTATGACTTGGTCATCCGCCCGCTTCCCACGGCTCAATGGGCTTTGACCATGGCCGATGCGATGTTGGAATACGCACAGGGGACTGGGCCATGGTCCAAGGTTGAATCGTCCTTCGTCGATGGGTGGACATCCGAGTACAACACGGTTCACAAGTCATGAGAGAAGTTTTACTGCGCTGTAATCGGAGTGGAACCGGCGCGGTTGTGCATGAGTAAAGGATATACACGGTACGCATGCCGCGCGAACACGGGATGTCTGTTCGGCGGGATGCGCACCGGTATGGATGAATCATTGGATTCTGTCTCGGAGGTTGATAATGATATCGATGGCCGGCAAGACGATTTCCCGTTGGTGGGCCTTGTTCGTCTTGCCTACGTTTGTGGCATTCGTGATTGGATTCGTCATCCCCTTCATATTGGGGATTTGGCTGAGTCTATGTCGTTTCACGACTATTGCAGATGCCAATTTCATAGGAACGAAAAACTACGCTGCAGCCATATCGGATCCTGAATTCTGGCATGCTTTGTGGTACACGGCCTTGTTTACGGTGGTCACTACGGTAATCGTCAATGTGTGTGCCTTCGCGATCGCCAGTCTGCTAACGAAGGCGATAAGGGGAGCGAATCTTTTCCGGTCGATCTTCTTCATGCCCAATCTGATAGGTGGCATCGTGCTCGGCTATATCTGGATGCTGTTGCTCAACGGTGTCCTCCAGCATTGGGGTAAGTCCATCACCTTTTCAGGTACGTACGGATTCTGGGGAATGGTATTGCTGATGTGCTGGCAGCAGATCGGTTACATGATGATTATCTACATCGCCGGGTTGCAGACCCTGCCCGGTGATGTCATCGAAGCTGCATCGGTTGATGGAGCAAGCGGCGCCCAGACCTTGTTCCATATCACCATTCCGCTGATGATGCCATCAATAACCGTTTGTACGTTTTTGTCGATCACCAATGGCTTTAAAATGTTCGATCAGAATTTGGCTCTGACCAATGGAGCACCGTCCAATTCTTCAGAACTGGTTGCGTTGAACATTTATAGGACATTTTACGGACGGGCTGGGTTCGAGGGAGCAGGCCAGGCCAAGGCGGTTATCTTCTTCGTCATCGTGGCCCTTGTCGCTATCCTGCAGAACAGGCTTACCGCTCGCAAGGAGGTAACCGCATGAGTGCCAAAGCCAAACATTCAGGCTGGTGGACACTGTTCTTCACACTGGTGTGCCTACTGTGGGTATTTCCGATCGTGCTGGTTGGTATCAATTCCTTCAAGGACAAAGTCTATATCACTCATGATGCCTTCTCTATTCCGCTGGGCGACATGTTCGCGGGCCTCGACAATTACCGAAAGGGCATTGAACAGACCAACTTCTTTGCCAGTTTTGGATGGACGGTAGTGGTAACGGTAGGATCTGTCGCACTGATTCTGCTATGCACCTCGATGTGTGCCTGGTGGATCGTCCGGGTGAACAATCGTACGGCAAAATCGCTTTATCTGGTCTTCCTCTTCAACATGATCGTTCCCTTCCAGATGGTGATGTTCACCCTGTCCAAGATGGCCGACATTATAGGGCTCAACACGCCTTGGGGCCTGTGGATCATATATCTTGGGTTCGGCTCCGGACTTCCGGTGTTCATATTCACCGGAGTGGTCAAGGGAATCCCCCAAGAGCTGGAGGAGTCGGCCATGATTGACGGGGCGAGTGTCCCCAGGACCTTTTTTGAGATTGTTGTGCCCATCATGAAACCCTCCATAGTGTCAGTGGCGATTCTGGAAGCCATGGGAATCTGGAATGACTTCCTGCTGCCCTACTTGACTTTGGATCTGCGAAAATATCGGACCATCAGCATTGCAGTGCAATATCTCAAAGGCGGTTACGGGACTGTCGATATGGGAGCGATGATGGGATGTCTTGTCATGGCTATCATTCCCATAGTCATTTTTTATGTAATCTGTCAGAAGTACATCATCAGTGGAGTATTGGCTGGTGCTGTAAAGGGCTGAAACTGCAATTCCTCCATGGTCCCTGGGCTGCTTTCTTAGGCCCGGGGACCATTTTCATTCCTCCGACAGGCTGTTTGGCTAGCCTGGTTGCAATACCGCGGACGGTATGTGCTGAGCAGGAGCCTCAGTCTGCCTGTCTGCATCATCGGAGGATTTTGTGACAGTAGAGCTGATTTTGAATTGCAAACGGTGTCATTAATATATGTCATCTCTTCGTCTCTAAGACTTGCCGCAGATTGAAGGATAGTTGCTGTTTCTCCAGTGATCGTAAAGGCTGAGTAATGATTTGCAGGCAGACAAGTTTCTTATTATGATAACGTGTGCAATACAAGTAGTCGCTTGGCGCTATGTCATTGATGGCGATTCGGTGTTGGTAATGGCCTTTCCGGGCAAGGACGGGGAAGGCCACTGTCAAAGCAGACCGGGCCGAGGCGAGGTTTGGCATCAATGGCGAGAATGGAGGAACTGCCCAATGACGGAATTGACTGAGCCAAGAGCATCAATATCAGCAGCCGAGTTTGCTGAGGGGGTTCGCAAACGACTGGTTCAACGCTGGGGAGTCGATGAGGCTGCAGCATCGCCGGTTCAGATTTATCAAGCAGCTTCTCAGCTGGTACGCGATCGTATGGCAACATCTTGGAAGTGCAGCAATCGACGCATGGCCGAAGGCACGACCAGGACTGTGGGCTACTTGAGCGCAGAGTATCTGCTGGGGCGGCAATTGCCCAATGCTCTTCTGGACGCAGGGATGACTGATCAATTTAATGAAGCCATGCGGGAATTGGGTTTTGACCCCGATGACGTCATCGAAGCAGAGCATGAGCCCGGTTTGGGCAACGGCGGATTGGGCAGACTGGCAGCCTGCTTTATGGATTCTTTGGCCTCGCTTGATCTGCCGGCCATCGGGTATGGTATTCGGTACCGCTATGGCATATTCGAGCAGGTCTTCGATGCGGATGGCAGACAGTTGGAAAAGCCCGATAACTGGTTGTCTGCCGGCGATGCCTGGGGATATCGACAGGTGGAGAGAGCGCAACGGGTTGCTTTTGGAGGACAGGTTACGGGGCAGGATGGCCACAGGGTTTGGCGCCCGGCCTGGTCGGTTCAGGCGGTTCCCTATGACTATCCGATCCCTGGTTATGCATCCGGGCGTATAAATACGCTTCGTCTCTGGCAGTCTGAAGCATATGACGGCTTTGATCTGCAACGCTTCAACCAGTCGGACTACGATGGCGCGGTACAGGCTCAGGTGCGAGCGAATACCATCAGCGCGATCCTTTATCCCGAGGATTCCACTGCGGACGGCAAGCGTCTCAGATTGGAGCAGCAGTATTTCTTTGTCGCTGCATCCTTGGGCGATGCCATAGCGACCTTCTACCATGGTCAGGATCATCCTGATCTGAGCACTCTGCCTGATCATATTTGCTTCCAGTTGAACGATACGCATCCAGTCATTGGCATCGCCGAACTGATGCGCATCCTTTTGGATGACTTCGGCTATGAATGGACGCAGGCGTGGGAAATCACACAGAGGACTTTCAACTATACTTGTCATACCCTCTTGCCAGAGGCTTTGGAGGAGTGGCCGCGCTCGCTTCTTGCGGAATTGTTGCCCAGGCATATGGAGATCATCGAGCGCATCGATGCTGATTTTGTCAAATATTTGAGGGACGAACAGGTTGATCAGGAGCGGATTGATGCCATGCGTATCATCACGCAAGGTGAGGATCCTACAATCCGCATGGCCTATCTGGCTACGGTTGGATCCACCAAGGTCAACGGTGTTGCACAACTGCATTCCCGACTTCTGCAAGAGGTCACGCTCAGGGACTTTCACACAGTTTATCCCGGCAAATTCACCAACGTAACCAATGGAGTGACTCCTAGACGCTTCATGCGATTGGCCAATCCGCGGCTCTCGGATCTGATTACGGAAGGTTTGGGAACTGATTCTTGGGTTGCCGACCTTTCCAAGCTGTCTGGTTTGGAACCGCTGGCCGATGATGACGACTTCGTGGCGCGCTTCATACGCGTCAAGGATGACAATAAAAGGGATTTTGCTCTCTACGCTCAACGACGGTATGGCTTCAGCCCCGACCCCTCAACCATGTTCGATGTCATGGTCAAGCGCCTGCATGAGTACAAGCGGCAGTCGTTGAAAATACTGGCCGTTATTGCTGATTACGCCGATATGATCGCCGGAAGATCCGACAATGATCGGGTGCAACCAAGAACGGTTATTTTCGGTGCAAAAGCAGCTCCTGGTTACGCCATGGCCAAGCTGACCATCCAGCTGATCAACAATGTGGCCAGAGTCATCAATGCGGATCCAAGGACCGATGGACTGCTTAAGGTGTATTTCCCGGCAAACTACAACATCAGCATGGCAGAACACCTGATTCCCGCCACTGACCTTGATGAGCAGATTTCGCAGGCCGGCAAGGAGGCCAGTGGGACAAGCAACATGAAATTCGCGCTCAATGGGGCTCTGACTGTCGGAACTTTGGACGGGGCAAATGTGGAGATACGCGAGAAGGTGGGTGCAGAGAACTTCTTTGCTTTCGGGCTGAACGTGGATCAGGTGCATGCTTTGGATGCTGAGGGATATGCTCCTATGGCATATTATGACAAGGATGCTCGTCTGAGAGCTGCTATTGATATGGTGGCATCAGGAGCCTTTTCGCATGGTGATCGTGATACTTATCGCAAGCTTGTCCAGGATTGGCTGAAGCACGATCAATTCATGGTCATGGCTGACTTCGGAGCCTACATGGATGCTCAGCGCAGGATTGACCAAGCATACAGACAGCCCGATCAGTGGGCTCGCAAAGCCATACTCAATATCGCCCGATGTGGCTCTTTCAGTTCCGATCGGGCAGTGGAGGATTATCTGACCCGGATTTGGATGCCAGGGACACGCAGATAAGCGGGGCCTGACGATTGCAGGAAGGTCACCGGGGAGGTTTGGTTGTATCCCTGAGGATCAGGTGCGTGGGGAACATTTGGTAAAGTTCCCCAGCGTCCTTTCCGGTGATCAGGCTGAGTATCTTGTCTGCTGCCGCCCGGCCCATGGCGTAAGGATCCTGTTGTATGGTGGTCAGTCCGATTGCGTCGCTGTAGGTGCTGTCGTCAAAACCGATAACGGATAGATCGTCAGGAACTTCTCGGCCATAGCGATGAAGACGGTAGAGAATTGGTATAGCCAATTCATCAGTTTGGAAGCATACAGCTGTCGGCGCTGGTTCCAGCGCCAGGAGTTGGGACAAGGCTGAGTTGTAGACATCCTGCCCGAGAGGACATTGTATGGCCGTGGCTTCATCCTGAATGTCCGCCCTGCGACAGGCATCCATAAAGCCTTCAAGCCGCTCGTCAGCCCTATAGCGGAAGGGCGAACCGTGCCCTGCCCTAATGAATGCTATTCGTCGATGACCTAGGCCTATCAGATGGTTGACAGCCAGACGCATGGAGTCGTGATCGTCGATATAAACGGCTGCGTCAAATTCCTTGATGGCCGGGATGTTGATGCCTACGATAGGCACATCCATGTTTCCCAGCCTGGCGATTTCATCCGGTTCTATGTTGAATGAACAAACCACTACTGCATCCGCGTTCCGACGAACCGGCAAATCGGAGAAAAATCGGCTGCGTGCTTCAAATGTATTCATTGTGTAAATGGAGATATCGTAGCCCGATTGTTGAAGAACGTCATTGAGGCCCGCGAAGACAAGGCTGTTGAACCATTTGGTCACACTGTCGCTTATGAGCATGGCAATGCGCATGGATTGTCCTGACTTCAGCGCTGCTGCCGATCTTGATATGCTAAAGTCCAACTGGCTGGCGATTTTAAGGACTTTTGCGCGGGTTTTCGCGGAAACCAGCTGTGGACGAGTGAAAGATCGGGATACGGTGGAGACTGATACGCCAGCTTTCCTGGCAACGTCCTGGATGGTGGATTTCACTGGGCGCCTCCGATTGCCGAAGAGGAGGCGTCCGCTGGGGATGCCGTTATGGTGCAGCACCTCATTCGAATCCTCCTCCATGATCCAGTTCGATGTGACGGAGCTTGCCCTCTTACCTTATAGATAACGATAGCAATTTCCTTCTTCATCTACTTCATCTTTATTATAGAACCCAGGACGCAGATCTAATCTGTCATAGATGTGATATCTGGGAAATAGCGAGTTTGCAATCTTTATACCACTTTTGGAATCGATCGCACGAACGCTGTTGATGCCACCGTATGAAAAGGTGGCGCGTAGATGACAACGGTTGAATTATAGAGAATGCTGCGTCTTGTTGGCTCAAAAGATTCATGTTGAGCCGAATCATTGGACGAAGATTTTGATGGAATGACTTGGTGAACCGCATTCTGCCATCCCTGATTGCTATCGTTTGCATTTTTCCGTTTTTTGTGGACAATGGAAGATAGGTCGAGTTTCGGTTCGGCACGAGTCGCTGGCAGGACACAAGTGACAGCGAGGAATTCGACTGAACAAGAAAGAAAGGTTCGATGATGAATCACACGATAACCAAGGGAATTGGTCTATTGGCGGCTCTGACTTTGTCTGTCGGAGCCTTGGGCGCCTGCGGATCGACTCAATCGGCTGATGGTGGTAAGACAGCCGCTGGAAAGGTCTTCTTCCTGAATTTCAAACCAGAAGCAGCAGATCAGTGGAAAGCGATCGCAGAAGAATATACCAAGGAAACCGGCGTCAAGGTTGATGTGCAAACGGCGGCTTCCAATACATACGAGCAGACGTTGAAGTCGGAGATGGCCAAATCACAGGCTCCGACCTTATTCCAGGTGAATGGGCCCGTGGGCCTAGCCAGTTGGAAGTCTTATACGGCAGACATGTCCAAAAGCGAAGTGTATCGCCAGCTGACCAATCAAGACTTGGCGCTCAAGTCGGATGACGGTCAGCAGGTCCTGGGAGTTCCTTATGCCATGGAGACCTATGGGCTGATTTACAACAAAGACATCATGGGCAAGTACATGAAGTTGTCTGATGCCAAGGTCAAGTCCGTGAAGGAGATAAATTCATTTGACAAGCTCAAGGCGGTTGCTGATGGCATTCAGCAGCACAAGGATGAGCTTGGCGTCAAGGGTGCCTTTACCTCGGCAGGGTTCGACTCTAGCTCCGATTGGCGCTTCAAGACGCATTTGGCCAATATTCCTCTCTATTACGAACTCAAGGAAGATAAGATCACCACTCAGCCAGAATCCGTCAAGGGAACTTATCTGCCTCAGTTCAAGCAAATCTTCGATCTTTATCTGAAGGATTCCACCACTGATCCCAAGCAGCTGAGCTCCAAGACCGGTGATGACGCCAATTCGGAATTTGCTCTTGGAGAGGCCGCTCTATATCAGAACGGAACCTGGGCATGGACTGATTTGGAGAAAGCAGGTATGTCCAAGGATCAGATCGGCATGATGCCCATCTACATCGGCGCTCCCGGCGAGAAGGATCAGGGTCTGGCGACAGGTTCGGAGAATTACTGGTGCATCAACAAGAAGGCCTCCAAGGATGATCAGCAGGCGACGGAGAAATTCCTGGCTTGGATGATAACCTCCGAAAAGGGCAAGAAAGCCATGAGCAGCGACATGGGCTTTACCACCCCCTTCAAGAGCTTTGATGATGTAAAATCCGACAATCCTCTGGTTCAGGAGGCAGTCGAAGACTCCAAGTCCGGCAAGACCCAGGTTAGCTGGAACTTCACCATGATGCCCTCCGAGCAGTGGAAGAATGACCTGGGCAACGCCCTTCTGGAGTACGCTCAGGGCACCGGCAACTGGGATAAGGTCAAGTCGGCGTTCGTAGACAATTGGGCCAAGGAGTATCAGGCCAATCGTCAGGCCTGATATATAGAGCGTCGGCTCTTCCATTCGCTTGCTGAAATGAGCAGCTGCCCGTCATAGACTTGTCCGAATTTCTGAGGAATGGTCATGGCGGGCTTGGATGGAGTCGGGGAAGGAATGGACGACCCATGGTAGTCAGATCGATACGGCGTTGGTGGGTCCTTTTTACCGTGCCCACAGTAGTGGCCTTCATAGTCGGATTTATTGTCCCCTTTCTTATGGGTGTGTGGTTGAGCCTGTGTCGTTTTACTACGGTGACTGATGCACGATTCATCGGGTTGACCAATTACCGTGCAGCGCTGGCTGACGGGGAATTCTGGCACGCTTTGGTCTATACCGTCGCTTTCACCATAGTGACGACTGTTGTTGTCAACGTAGCTGGATTCGCGGTGGCCTACATGCTGACAAAGGCGATTCGAGGGGCGAATGTGTTCCGCTCTGTCTTCTTCATGCCGAACCTGATCGGCGGCATCGTTCTTGGATACATTTGGCTGCTGCTGCTCAACGGCGTGCTCTCCCGATGGGGTCGATCCATCACCTACTCGGGAATGTACGGATTCTGGGGAATGGTGCTCCTGTACTGCTGGCAGCAAATCGGATACATGATGATCATCTATATTGCCGGTCTGCAGGCTCTTCCCGGTGATGTGCTGGAAGCCGCCTCGGTCGATGGTGCCAATAGTCGGCAACGGCTGATGTTGATTACGCTACCCCTGATGATGCCGTCGATAACTGTGTGCACCTTCCTGACAGTGACCAACGGGTTCAAGATGTTCGATCAGAACCTGGCATTGACCAATGGCGCGCCTTCGAACACCTCTGAGCTCCTGGCGTTGAACATTTACCGGACGTTTTATGGCAGGACCGGGTTTGAGGGCGTCGGGCAGGCGAAGGCGGTGGTGTTCTTCGTTATCGTGGCGCTGATTGCGCTGATACAGAACCGGCTTACCACCAGCAAGGAGGTAACGGCATGAGTGAGAAAACGAAAAGATCCGGGTTATGGAGCATCTTTTTCACTCTGGTATCCATACTGTGGGTGTTTCCTCTGGTGCTGGTGCTGGTCAATTCCTTCAAAAACAAGGCATATATATCGCGCAATGCCTTCTCGATACCTGTAGGCAGGGCATTCGTTGGTTTGGAGAATTACCGGCGTGGCATCGAACGGACCGACTTGATTGCCAGCTTTGGATGGACGGTGCTCATTACGGTTGGATCGGTGCTGTTGATTCTGATCTGCACCTCCATGTGTGCATGGTGGATCGTCCGCGTCGATAATTGGGCGGCCAGAACCTTGTATGTCCTGTTCCTGTTCAACATGGTCGTGCCCTTCCAGATGGTCATGTTTACGCTGTCCAAGCTGGCGGACATGCTGGGGCTTAATACACCTTGGGGATTGTGCCTTGTCTATCTTGGATTCGGTGCTGGTCTGGCCGTTTTCATTTTCACTGGCGTCATCAAGGGCATTCCCCGGGAGCTGGAGGAGTCAGCCATGATTGATGGAGCAAGTATTCCACGTACTTTCTTTGGAATCGTGGTGCCAATCATGCGGCCCTCGATCGTTTCAGTCGCCATTCTCGAGGCTATGTGGATATGGAATGACTTCCTCTTGCCATATTTGACCTTGGACATGCGCAGGTTCAAAACGATGAGCATAGCCATCCAGTACCTTAAAGGCGGTTATGGCAGTGTGGATATGGGCGCCATGATGGGATGCCTGGTGCTGGCAATCATCCCGATCGTTATCTTCTACCTGATTTGCCAGAAGTACATCATCAAAGGTGTGCTTGCCGGAGCAGTGAAGGGGTAGGCCGATGTTTCAGACATGGGGGCCTGCCCGGCCGTTCCTCCCTCGGGCGGGCTCCTGTGCCGATCATCATTGCATGGAGGTTTGATGGGTTTTCTTTCTCCCGATTCAGGGTTTATGCGCGGATTGTCGGATCTGGCGGATGCCATCTGGATCAACATGCTCATGCTGGTTACGGGTCTGCCCTTGGTTACCATTGGTGCGGCTTTGTCGGCAGGACATTATGCTGCTCGAAGGTCCCTTCAGGGGCGAGGCCATGTAACTGCCGATTTTTTCCATGCCTTTCGAGTGGAATTTATGCAGTCCACGTGCATATGGCTGATATTGGGTCCGATCGGTTGCCTGCTGATATGCGGATGGCTCCTGGTGCGCGTACCCCTCTTGCTGATACCTGGATTCGCCCTGGGGCTGCTATGGGCCATCGTCTTCGAATGGGTCTGGTCGCTGCAAGCCGGTTTTGAAAATACTGTCCTGAGGACCATGCTGAATGCACTGGTAATCGGCGTTGTCAATTGGCCGCGCACAGCGGCTTTGGTCGTCATGGACTTGGCGTATTTACTGCTTTTGGCCGTCTGCTGGCTTCGTCTTCCCCAGGGGCTTTTTCTTCTCGTGGTTCTAGGGTATGGAACACTTGTCATGCTCCATACGCCGATCCAGAAACCCACCCTTGACAGGTATCGGACCGGCAATTCGCAATCCTGATGGCCGTGAAATACCTGTATACATAAACATGTATACGATTCCATCAAATTGACTCGGATGTAAATGAAAAGGCGATGCAAAGCCAATTAAGGAATGACAACGATTGCAAGAACAATCTTGGTGGCCGTTGAACCTCGTGCGATTGCTCCCGGTATTCGACCTGCTGCCAAAGTAAGCAAAGGAGATCAACTATGTCACGGGGCGACGGTCCGGGGGTAATGCCATTGGGACGCCAGGAAGGTACACGTTGCGCAGGGTGGAATGAGGTCGAATTATGAGTACGAAAGCAGTGCAGTCATTGCCTGACACTACAAGCGCATTGGCACGTCTTGCCGCTTTGTGCGGTGTTGCTGCTGAATATGAGGATCAGCAAGGCGAATTGCAGCATATAGATGACGATGTGCTCGTCAGAGTGCTGGGGGCAATGGGTGTTCCAGCCAAGGACGATGCGCAGATCGGTCTATCGCTGAAGCGCATACTTCGTGACCGGAATGAACAGCTGTGTCCGCCGACCATCGTGCAGACCGTGGGCAATGATGTCAGGGTACCGCTTCGTGCAGCTGCAGGTTCCGTGCGAGCTTCGTTGAAGCTCGAGGACGGAACAGATCAATCATCGTCGCTGGTCATCACGTCGGGAGGCGGCCCGGATGACGGTCGATCCCTCTTTCTGGTTTTGGACGGCAGGATTCCGATTGGGTACCACGAGCTCACCGTATCGGACGGCATGCGGAGCGCAGTGTCGACGGTGATTGCTGCGCCGGGACATATTGATCTGCCGGCTGCGGTTGCCAAGCATCCACGATGGGGCTGGATGGTTCAGCTGTATTCGGTGCGCTCGCCGCAATCCTGGGGTGTCGGCGATTTCGGGGATCTACGTAGGCTTCTTGTGGATGCTGCTGATAAGACCAAGGCTGATTTCATGCTGATAAATCCCATCCATGCCGCCGAGCCAGTGCCTCCAATGACGCCTTCGCCGTATTTCCCGGCCTCTCGTGTGTTTATCAATCCCCTCTATATTCGACCTGAGCTGATCGACGAATACCAGAAAATGTCGGCAGGGGATAAGCAACGTATCCACACGCTCCTGAAGCAGGTATCTATGGATGATGCCGATCCTGACGTAATTGACAGGGATCATAGCTGGAAGTGCAAAGAGGCAGCCTTGCGGATCATCTATGACAAGGGTGAGCTGAGTCAGGAACGTGCTGGACAGCTGGAACAGTTCATTGATTCCGGTGGTGCTGAGCTCAGGGACTTCGCCTTGTGGTGCCTGGCATACCAATGCTGGGGCAGACCTGAGTCCGGACCCGACTCATGGTTTCATAGACTCGGCCCGGATTCTGTCGCCGTCAGTAACCTGCTGCAGGAGCATCATGACGACTTCGATTTCTATGTCTGGATGCAATGGGTTGCTGATCAGCAGCTGGAACGGGCGCAGAGGGCTGCCCGGGATGCTGGCATGGCTATTGGTCTGATGGAAGACATGGCTGTTGGTGTCAATCCTCTTGGAGCCGATGTCTGGACCCATCCGGAATCTTATGCATCCGGTGCCACGGTGGGCGCCCCGCCAGATGATTTCAATCAGCAGGGGCAGAATTGGATGCAGCCGCCGCTTGACCCGATGAGCTTGCAGCGAACCGGGTTTCTGGCCTATAGGCAATTGGTCCATGCCATGTTCGCTCATTGCGGGGCCGTCCGCATCGATCATGCCTTGGGCTTGTTCCGACTTTGGTGGATTCCTGACGGGTTGCCTGCGAGCCAGGGAGCCTACGTGTCCTATGATCAGGATGCCATGCTGGCGGTCTGGGCCATTGAAGCGACTCGTTCCGGGGGGATGGTCATCGGGGAGGATCTGGGTGTCGTCCCCCGTTACGCTTCGCAGGCTCTGGCTGAACGTGGCATTCTGGGCACCGTCATTGAGTGGTTTGAGCAGCAAGATGGACGGTTTACAGATCCGGCACAGTACCGTCAGTGTGCATTGGCGGCCGTGACTACGCATGATCTGCCTCCCACGGCTGGATATCTTCGTTATGAACATGTGCGACTCAGAGAGAAGCTGCACCTGCTGAACACGTCGCCCGCCAGTTTTGAACATGCCGCCAAGCAGGAGCATGCGGCCATGCTGCGCTTTCTGCAGGACCATGGCTGGTTGGATAAGGCAGCTGCCAGTGATGAGGACGGCCATATGCAGGAAATCGTGCAGGCTATGCACCGTGCCATTGCCGAGTCCCCCTGTCTGCTCAAGGTCGCCGCGTTGGTTGATGGAGTGGGCGAGGCTCGTTCGCAGAATCAGCCTGGCACAGTCGATGAATACCCTAATTGGCGCGTTCCATTGGCTGATGAACATGGGCAAGCAGTGAGTGCTGACAAGGTGTTCGATATGGCCCGTGTCCGCGCACTTGCCGGGATTATGCAGAAAGGGTGAGCCGGACTCCTGCCATCCCGGTATTTGCTCGTTTTTCAGTAGCGTTCTTGATAATGGGAATAATATTTGCCAGAAGAAGTTGAGTGATGTAGGCTCAAGTTTCGGAGTGGTCATGATGGCTGCTTGTCCGGGTCGACGGAAGTCGGCCATCGGGACCACGAACGAAGCGCGAGCGGAGAACGTGAACGTCGAGGTGCGGGGTCAGACCCTACGCCCCATTTCATCAGGAGGTAACGAGTATGGCACGTGCAGTTGGCATCGATCTGGGAACCACCAATTCCTGCATTGCAACCCTTGAGGGCGGCGAGCCCACGGTAATCGTCAACGCTGAGGGCGCGCGGACCACGCCGTCGGTGGTGGCATTCAGCAAGTCCGGCGAGATTCTGGTCGGCGAAGTGGCCAAGCGCCAGGCGGTCACCAACGTGGACCGGACCATCAGCTCGGTCAAGCGCCACATGGGCACCGACTGGTCCGTCGAGATCGACGGCAAGAAGTGGACCCCGCAGGAGATTTCGGCCCAGATCCTCATGAAGCTCAAGAGGGACGCCGAGTCCTACCTGGGCGAACCCGTCACTGACGCGGTCATCACCTGCCCTGCATACTTCAACGACGCTCAGCGCCAGGCCACCAAGGATGCCGGCAAGATCGCCGGTCTGAACGTCCTGCGTATCATCAACGAGCCCACCGCTGCAGCTCTGGCCTACGGTCTGGAGAAGGGCAAGGAGGACGAGCGCATCCTGGTCTTCGATCTGGGCGGCGGCACCTTCGATGTCTCCCTGCTGGAGATCGGCAAGGATGACGATGGCTTCTCCACCATCCAGGTTCAGGCCACCAACGGCGACAACAAGCTGGGCGGCGATGACTGGGATCAGAAGATCATCGACTGGCTGGTCAGCGAGGTCAAGAACAAGTACAACGTGGATCTGTCCAAGGACAAGATCGCCCTGCAGCGGCTCAAGGAAGCTGCTGAGCAGGCCAAGAAGGAGCTGAGCTCCTCCTCGTCCACCAGCATTTCCATGCAGTACCTGGCCATGACCCCCGACGGGACCCCGGTCCACCTGGACGAGACCCTGACCCGGGCGCACTTCGAAGAGATGACCTCCGACCTGCTGGGCCGCTGCCGCACGCCCTTCAACAACGTGCTGCACGATGCCGGCATTTCGGTTCAGGACATCGATCATGTGGTGCTGGTCGGCGGCTCCACCCGTATGCCCGCCGTCAAGGACCTGGTCAAGGAACTGACTGGCGGCAAGGAAGCCAACCAGACTGTCAACCCCGATGAGGTTGTGGCCGTCGGCGCTGCCGTGCAGTCCGGCGTCATCAAGGGCGACCGCAAGGACGTGCTGCTGATCGACGTGACCCCGCTCTCCCTGGGCATCGAGACCAAGGGCGGCATCATGACCAAGCTGATCGACCGCAACACCGCCATCCCCACCAAGCGGTCCGAGGTCTTCTCGACCGCCGAGGACAACCAGCCCTCCGTGCTGATCCAGGTCTATCAGGGCGAGCGTGAGTTCGCCCGTGACAACAAGCCCCTGGGGACCTTTGAGTTGACAGGCATCGCTCCGGCTCCGCGTGGCGTTCCTCAGATCGAGGTCACCTTCGACATCGACGCCAACGGCATCGTGCACGTCTCCGCCAAGGACAAGGGCACCGGCAAGGAGCAGTCTATGACCATCACCGGCGGTTCCGCCCTGCCCAAGGACGAGATCGACCGCATGGTCAAGGAGGCCGAGGCCCACGAAGCCGAGGACAAGCAGCGCCGTGAGGACGCCGACACCCGCAATGCCGCCGAGTCCGCCGCCTACCAGACCGAGAAGCTGGTCAACGACAACAAGGACAAGATTTCCGACGAGGTGGCCAAGGAGGTCACCGACAAGGTCAACGCTCTGAAAGAGGCTCTGAAGGGCGAGGACATGGACAAGATTAAGAACGCCCAGAGCGAGCTGATGACCTCCGCCCAGAAGATTGGCCAGGCCCTCTACGCCCAGCAGGGCTCCGGGGATGCTGCGGGCGCCCAGGGCGCTGCAGGTGCCGCCGGTGCTGCCTCGGGTGCGGGCTCCTCCTCGTCCGCCGATGACGACGTGGTGGATGCCGAGGTCGTGGACGACGACGACAAGAAGAAGGACGGCGAGTGACATGTCGGCCTTCGACAAGGATGATGCCGGGCCGCTGAAGGGCGACCCGGCCGCCGCCGGCGAACCGGACGGGAACGAGGCCAAGGCCTCTGACGCCGCCTCGACACCAGAGCAGGAAGCGGCTCGCGGACATCACGCCGACAAGAGCGCAGCAGACGAGGGCCAGGCGGCCGGCCAAACTTCGTCGGATTCCTCCCCCAAGGACGGGTCGCCAGCGGATACTCAAGCTGATGACAAGACTGATGCTGACTCGGCCAAGGAGGACGGTGCCGACAAGGGATCAGATGGGCTGACTCCTCTGGGCCAGGCCAAGAAGGAGGCCGCCGATTATCTGGAGGCCCTCCAGCGTGAGCGAGCCGAGTTCGTCAACTTCCGCAACCGCGCCAAGAAGGAGCAGGACATCTTTCGCCAGCACGGCATCGTGGATGTACTGACCGCCCTTCTTCCGGCCCTTGATGACATTGACAGGATCAAGGAGCACGGGCAGATGGATGATTCCTTCCAGGCCGTGGCCAAGAAGATCGACAAGACCTTCGAGAAATTCGGCGTCGAGAAGTTCGGTGAAAAAGGCGAGGACTTCGACCCCACCAAGCATGAGGCCATCCTGCACAAGCCGGACCCCGACGCCAAGAAAGAGACCGTTGACACGGTCGTTGAGGCAGGCTATCGGATCGGCGACCGGGTGATCCGGGCTGCAAGAGTAGTGGTGACTTCGCCCGGTCAGTAGCAGGGACGGTGATTGCGGACCTTCCGCAGGCTGAATCGACGCCTTCGCATGCGGCGGCTGGGTGGGTCATAGTCCCGCCCGCCGCCGCACGCGAAAGGGCGGATTCCAATTCGATATATTCGTAGCTTATGAGGAAAGGAGACATGGATGGCTGAGAATGAATGGCTGAGCAAGGACTATTACAAGGTCCTTGGTGTCTCCAAGGACGCCAGCGAAGCGGAGATCACCAAGGCCTACCGCAAGCTTGCCCGCAAATACCATCCCGATCTCAATAAGACCAAGGAGGCCGAGGAGAAGTTCAAGGACATCTCCGAGGCCTACGACGTGCTCAGCAACAAGGAGCAGCGTCAGAAGTACGATGCCATCCGCCAGTTCGGCATGGGGGGAGCCCGGTTCGCCGGGGGTTCCGGCCAGGGCGGCTTCAATACCGATGCGTTCTCGGACATCTTCGGCTCCATGTTCGGCGGGGCCGGGGCGCCTGGAGGCACCCGCATCCGTTTCGGCGACGGTTCGGGGCAGCCGGACTTCGCTGATATCTTCTCCTCCTTCGGTGGAGGTGCCGGCGGTGGCGGTCGGACCGCCTACCAGGAGAGCAGGCCCAGGCCTGTCAAGGGCGAGGATCGCAATTCGAAAATCGGCCTGTCCTTCCGTCAGGCGGTCAAGGGGGCCACGGTCTCCCTGAGCGTGGGCGGTAAGCGCTTCAAGACGCATATCCCCGCCGGGGTGCGCAACGGCCAGCGGATCAGGCTGGCTGGCAAGGGTCGGCCCGGCAGGGACGGGGGCGCCAATGGCGACCTCTACCTGCAGATCAGCGTCCAGCCCAGCCAACGGTTCACCATGAAGGACAGGGATTTGGTCATGATCCTGCCGGTGACGGTAGCTGAGGCGGCCCTGGGGGCCAAGGTCCAGGCCCGGGACATCGATGACCAGATCGTCACCTTCAAGATCCCGGCCGGCTCCTCCAGCGGCGACGAGATCCGCATCGCCGGCAAGGGGGTTCAGGACCGGCGCGGCAAGGGCGACCTGGTGGGGCGGCTTGAGATCCGCATGCCCGGTCGGTTGGGCATGGCCCAGAAGAAGGCCATGCGTGACTTTGCCAAGTCCAGCGGTGACTTCGAAGAGCAGATCGCCGGGGAGCGCATGAAGATATGACAATCCGGGTGCCGGATTAAGTCGGAACGAACAGCGGGGAGGAGTGATGATCATGGTCAGGGTGGATCCCGAGACCAGGCGGATTTATCTGGCCTGCGCTCGCGGCCTGGTGGCTGGGCACATCAGCCTGGATGCTGCCGACGATGCCGGCTTGGACATCGAGTTGCCGGTCTTCACCGTCGGCCAGGTCGGGCAGTTGGCCAACATCCATCCGCAGACCCTGCGCCAATACGACCGGCTGGGTCTGATTGTGCCGGAACGGACCGAGGGGGGTGCGCGCCGATACTCCCTGCGGGATCTGGACCGGCTGGGCCAGGCCCAGCATCTGAGTCAGGACGAGTCCATCAACCTGGCCGGTGTGACCAGGATCCTGGCCCTGGCAGAGGAGAATCGCCAGCTGAGGCGCCAGCTGCGGCGCTCCCACCAGTCACAGGGGTCCAGTATGTTCGCAGCCGCTGCCGACGGTCGGGTTGTCGAAGTCAGGCGGTCCAGCAGGGCCCGGCTCTGGCGGCAGGATACGACGCATGACGAGGCTGATCCGACTGATTCCAAATCGCTGATCGTCTGGAGCGTACGCTCCTGAGACAGGTGAGGGGCCTGTGCTATGGTGTACAGGTTGGCCGCTCGCCCAAGAGCTGCGGCTGACTGTCGCCTGAATGCTTTGAGTACGGGGAAACCGCTTGCGCGAAATTCGTCATTCTCTGCTTTGCACGCGGCCTGCGAACTGTCGACCGACAGTACCGTTTTCTTCCCTGTTGTGAAAGGTCATTGTGACTGCTTCATCCATGCCCGATTCCAATTCATCCAATTCCGGCCAACCCGCCGCGGAGCCTGTGACCTTCGACCAGCTGGGGGTGCCAGAACCCTTGGTCCGCGTCCTGCGCAAGGACGGCAAGACCAGCGCCTTCCCCATCCAGCGGGATACCTTGCCCGATGCCCTGGCTGGCCGTGACATCCTGGGCCGGGGCCGGACCGGTTCCGGCAAGACCCTGGCTTTCAGCATCCCTCTGGTGGCTAGACTTGCCGCCGATCAGGAAGGACGGGCCACCCATGGTCGCGGTGGAGCCGCCGGATCAGGCAGTCTGCCACGCCCGCGCGGTCTTGTCCTGGCTCCCACCCGCGAGCTGGCCAATCAGATCGATGAGGTTCTCAATCCGCTGGCCCAGGCCTACGGCATGCGGACCTGCACTGTCTATGGCGGGGTAGGCCAGGGCCGTCAGGTCGATGCGCTTCGGCGCGGTGCCAAGATCGTGGTGGCCTGCCCGGGTCGCCTGGAGGATCTGCTCCGCCAGCACAAGCTCAGCCTGGAGGACGTGGAGATCGCCGTGCTGGACGAGGCCGACGAGATGGCCGACATGGGCTTCCTTCCCGCCGTGGAGCGAATTTTGGCCCAGGTTCGTCCGGGCGGTCAGCGCATGCTCTTCTCAGCCACCCTTGATCATGGAGTGGATGCCGTGGTCAAGCGTTTCCTCAAGGATCCCAAGATTCACGAGGTGGATTCCGCCACCCAGCATGTGGATCTGATGACCCACCACATCTTCCGCACCACTCAGGCAGCCAAGCACGATCTCGTACGTAAGCTGGCCTCGGGCACTGGCCGGCGTATCCTCTTCACCCGGACCAAGTTCCAGGCCAAGAAGCTGGCCAAGAACCTGATCGACAATGGCATTCCGGCTGCACAGCTGCACGGCAACCTTTCCCAAAACCAGCGCGACCGCAACCTGGGGGCTTTCTCCAGGGGCGAAGTGAAAGTCCTAGTGGCTACCGACGTGGCCGCCCGAGGCGTGGACATCAGTGATGTGGACTTGGTGGTCCAGGTGGATCCGCCAGCCGATCCCAAGTCCTTCTTGCATCGATCAGGGCGCACGGCCCGGGCCGGCCGTTCCGGCGACGTGGTCACTCTGGTTCTTCCAGATCAGTGGCGCGACACCAGGCGGATGCTGCGCATGGCTCATATTGATGCCAAGCCGGTTCAGGTGACTGCCGATTCGCCCGAAGTTACCGAGCTCGTAGGGCCCGTGGCCAAGCCGATTCGCGGCTGGTCCCTGCAGACGGAGCAGCCGCAGGCTTCCGGTGAGCGGCCTGCCCGTAGCAGGCGTGGTGGACGCAGCGGGTATCGAGGTCGCTCACAAACAGACCGGCGCTTCGGCCGTGGCGGCCAGGAAAGGCATAAAGGCCGGGGACGTGGTCGTCAGGCTTCCTGGTCCCAGCGACCCTCCGAGGATCGGTCGGTGTTCGATCGTGAGGTTGGTCCCCTGGATGGCCGAACCAGAAGCCGTCGTCACGCCGGTAGCAGTGACCATACCGACGAATGCGACCATGGCCATGGCAGGAATCGCGCCGGATCGCGTCTTGATACAGACCGTCGTGACCTCCGTCGCGGTCGTCGCCGCCATCGTCGTGACAACAACCCCTTCCGCTACGCTTCCAGTCGTTGATCCGATGGGTCGTTCCAACGTTTATTCACGTACTGTATTTCGGGTTTCTAGATGGATTCAGGCAACGGCAATTACCCCGCTATTGTTATTTGCCCACCTACCAGGGTCGCTTCTTGGCTTTCTGGAGCTCTCTAATCACTGGTAGCTCAGTGAATGAGCGAGGCAGATTTTGCTGGAGCAAACGTTTCGTCCGAACACTGACCCTGATGTGAGTTCGTTAAGGACAGCAACAAGATAGTAAACGACCCGGCAATAGCCGATTAAACTATGTCATTTTTCCGAATATGTATGGTGCTGGTTCGGGATAAAAACATCGTGCCGCACAGTCTAATACTGATTATGAGTGGGTTGTTATTAGGATTCAAGTCAGAGTTCTCAAGTATGCATAGCAACGGGTACTACTGTTTCGGCATTGCTATAGCTGGCTGGGTCCTCAGATAGGGTATAGCCCAATACAGACCGTCAAAGTTGTAAATGATTGATTTAAGTCTTCATATCCATGACGGCTTACACCTTGGAACATTCATTCTCTTTACCTGTGCCACTGCGGATATCTTTGCCATGGTATCGATTGTAGCTGGCCTAAGATGGCATCTTATTTAATTAGATGTCCAATCTTATCTAGATTATAACCTAGCGATTTTAAACGTTAACATTCGGAGTTATGCAGCTCCTATGCTGCTTTTCTGACTTTCAAAGTCATTAATGTGGTTGCTCTTGGAAGATTGTAATGAACAGTCATTTCAAATTCTTTGTTCAACATATTCCAAGTCGGATCCGAAAGTCGAGAACCTGAGAATCTATCAAATGCCTAACACGTGGATGCCAGGTGTTTTGACAGTTCAAGGAGTGAAGAATGAGGCAAAGCCCGAGTTAGAACTGTGATAGATAAAGTTGACTAAACACTTGGACTTAAATGGGCATGAGTTATATTAGTATGCTTAAAATATATAAGTTGAGCTAAAATGTGGATAATTATAGTATTACTTATTAAGAGTTAGAATATCGGGTATTTGTAGTTAATGCCTTATTCAATTTGCTTTTGGATGGCTGGGTTGACTTTTGAAGATTTGCCCTTATTCTAAAACCTGTCAGAGTTCATACAACGAAGTAGTTGATGTAAAGACTGAAAGGTCGAATCATGAACAATGATGTATTGGGAATGCAGTCTCTTGATAATGAGGAAGTAACGCCTCGGTGGGTTAGTGTTGTAAGCGTTCACTGCACCTGGATCTCTGGATGGTCTTGGAACTGCTAAGGGTTCACTAACTACAGTAATCTGTATTCTGCTAAGTCGTGTCTGGGACCCATATATAAAGAGCTGTTCTACGGGCTATCGAGACGATTTGTCCTAAAAGCACGATCCTGATGGTCACCCATCGCGACAGAACCGCCGCGTTATTTGATAAGACCATCATTTTGGAGAATCATAGTATAAGAGTTAATTAAGTGCAATAACTCGTATGCGGGGGGAGTTCGCAGTTGCATTTATAAGGAGTCAAAGATGATTGTGTTAAAAGCCGAGCATCTCTGGAAAGAATTCGACAGTGAGCATGGCCAGCCTACGGTCGCAGTCGATGATGTTTCACTCGAATTCAATGATGGGACTATGACTTCGATAGTCGGACCCTCAGGTTCAGGAAAATCAACGTTGCTCTACTGTCTTTCAGGGTTGATGCCGGTTGATAAGGGACAGATAGAATTATTCGGACATGACATTGTAAATGGAACGCCTTCTCAGAATGCCAAACTTCGCCAAGGCAATGTTGGTTTTATTTTTCAGGCCTTAAATCTTGTATCGTCACTGACTGTACTCGAGAACGTTCTCATTTCTGCTCAGTTTGCCGGTTTGGAAATAGACGTGAAGCGAGCTGAATCTATTCTGCAAGCGATGGGACTGGCTAATTATATTCATGACTATGTTCTCAATTTGTCTGGAGGGCAACAGCAGAGGATTGCTGTAGCGCGTGTGCTCTACCTCCAGCCAAAAATTGTCTTTGCTGATGAACCGACTGGAGCTCTTGATTCGGCTAATGCTTCATTTGTCATTCAGCAACTGCGATTTCTGGCCGATCGGGGTTCTGCTGTAGTAATGGTGACACACAGTCTGGAGGATGCAAGTGCTTCCGATTTTTCATTGGTGATCCATGATGGCCGTTTGACTCATCAGATTGTGAAACCGACAGAGGAAGAGCTCTTTGCCTTGGTAGGGAGGAATAAGCGATGAAACGTTTTATTGCTCATTTGGCTTTGCAAGAGGCAAAAGCAACCTCTCACACCTGGCTCGCCTCTTTGTGCCTGTCTTTTGTATCAGGTCTTTTGATCTTGTCTTCCTTGTCGTTCATATTTTTCCCCAGTCAAGCACGTGCGAAAAACACCAATGCGGTTTCGCTGTCGACACTCGAAAAATTCTCGGGACTTGGGGAAGTTTCCTTAATTATCTATATGATACCGGCAATAGCCATCACTGTTATTGTGAATAAGGCTGTGATAGCGCGTTTGCGCCCTCGACAAGCTGCTATCTTTTTGACCGGGGCGACGCCTAAGCAGATGGGTTCAGTTTTCCGTTGGCAAATCGTCATCGTTGCGATCGCCGGTTATATTGCAAGCTTACTCGTTTGGGCAGTGTGTTCGCCTTTTGTTATGTCCAAGACATCCCTATACCTCGGCGGCGGGCGTATACAATATCACTTCGGTGCTATGGAACTATTGCTATCCGCGGTCCTTATTCTTATACAAACATTTATGAGTGCCTGGATAACTACGCGAAAATTCGCCGGCACTCTGCCAATTGAATTTTTGGCACAAGCTCAAGCTGAGGGGAAAACAACAGGGCCTCTTCGGAAGATTATAACAGTGCTGAGTTTTGCCCTTTTGCTCGGCGCTGCTTGGTCGGCCTATAAAATGGTTCATGATGCCGTCCCCTTGTTTGCTAGCTTGACCAGCCGCAGTGGTGACATGATGGCTGATATATGGTCTGCCTTTACTTTTGTACCTGCGCTGCTGACCTTGCCGTTTATTATTTTGCTTGTCGCTGGTGGGCCAATTTGGAATACATGGATCATCCGGCTGTTGCATTTGGCGTCTTCATTTGAACACCCTGCTTCCAGGTGGTGGATGGTTGCCACCAGGCAGGCGGAGCGAAGACTGTCGACCTCTTCGGCAGCTGCTATGCCCTTGGCTATTGGATTTACGCTGCTCTTCTTGTTGTTGATGAGCAATTCTACACAGAAAAATGTTTGCACCATTTATGAATGCCCTCATAAGCCTGACTCGATAGGTCAGTTTTTGATCGTTTTCCTACCCACAGCAGTGGTGGTATTAGTTGGTATTCTCGCCATTGTAGTTTTGACAAATCAAGAGCAAAGACACGATACTAGTGCAGACCAATTAGCAGGTCTGATACCATCTGACTCTTATAAAATTACTTTTTGCGAAACACTTGTACTTGAAGTCATCATCGTTGTCCTTTCGCTGATACCGATGGGATTAACTATAGGTTTTACTCAAATATTGGCTGCTTCAAAAGGATACGACGCAGGGATAGTAGGAATTAATATCCCTGTGGTGGTGACTTCTTATTTGGCAAGTTTTGTAATTTTGTCAGTGCTTTTATGGGGCCAAACTAGATTTAGTCTTCAACATCCGCTCTATCAGACGCAGGAATGATAGTATACCCCCCCCCTATTTCAGTAGGGATTTACCCCTAGTTCAAACAACGGTTGATAGGGTAAAGGTTACTTCGGATAACTGCCAAAGGCAGATCGCCTGAGTCTAGTCGTGAGTCATCTGGTTATTGTTAATCTTGGGGGAGGGGGGGTTGCGCGTAATAAAGCCGGAAACTAGGCATTGATAAGCCTATCGGATCCACGCAGATAGAGAGCGGGCTTGTTTCCCTAAATTGAAGAACGAATCGGTTTATATGACTTGTCTGTATGCCTAGCAGAGGAGAAGAAGTATGTCTTTCTATCCGGGATTCGGTTGATGTGAACTAGGCAAGCATCTGCTTCCGTCACAGAAGTTACACGGGACATATGCTAATGCATTCGGAATGCAGATTGCAGATTGACTGCTGCGGATTTACCTCAAGGGTTGAGCTGAGGGTAGTCGAAACCCCGACCTCTTCGATGCGAACGAAGCGCTCTACCAACTGAGCTACAGCCCCATTCGTTGCCCGACCGTAGCCGAACAACAGACTGTACTGTATCGCAGGGTGGGCACAAACGCAATCTGGACGGTCTGTGCCATGGCTCCGTGTTACAAACCCATGGCTCGGTTTCCGCGGCTGCCGGATGGGTTGTCGTATTCAGTCGCTGGGGTTCCCGTCCTGCTTGCTTTCCCCGAGATTGTCCCGGTCAGCGGCAGTCTGCGCGGATTGGGCCTTTTTGCCCTTGCCTGCCCTGGCCTTGATCAGCCCGATGACGACCGGCAGGAGGATGTCCAATGCCATCCCGCTGGTGGGGTCGTGTGCGAAGACGCCGGCTGCGAACAGGAGGGAGTCGCCGGGCAGAAAGGGCATGAAGACCACGCCCGTCTCGATGAAGATGATCAGGAAGATGAATGCATATGTGGGCACCAGTCCCATGGCAATCCACCCTGCGATGGCGCTGCGCGGATCCTTGAGTAGGTTGATGAGCCAGTGTATGAATCCCATATGCCAAAGACCGTCTGCATGGGTCAGGCCATGGTTCCCTCGCAGCTCTCCCGGAGTTGGACCTTCACGGGGAGTTCGGTGGAAATGGGCGGTTCCTCCGGTGAGTTCAGACGCCTGACCAGTGTGGAGACGGCGGCCCGGCCCAGTTCGACCATGGGCTGTCGGACCGTGGTCAGGCGGGGCTGGGAGACGGAGGCCTCCTTGATTCCGTCGAACCCGGTGACGATGACCTGGTCGGGAACGCTTACGCCCGCATCAGACAGGGCCCTCAGTACCCCAAGCCCCATCTGGTCGTTGGCGCACACCAGGGCCTGGGGGAGGGTGCCCTGCCTGACCAGGCTGGCAGCGATCTGATAGGCGACGGACTGCGAGAATTGCCCTCTGTAGATCGGCGCGGCCGAGGGTTCCAACCCCTCTGACCTCAGACCCTCACAGAACCCTTCGTAGCGTTTGCCATTGTCTGGGGAATCATCCATGCCCGCCATGTAAGCCATCCGCTGTACCCGGTGTTTCTCGAACAGGTGCCTGACCAGGGTGTACATGCCCTTGCGGTTGCTCACGCGGACCAGATCGAATTCGCTTTCCTGGTTGAATGGAGCATTGGCGATCATGACAACGGGCAGGCGTTTGCGCAGGAAGGCCAGGACGCTGTCAGGCACGGACCTTGCCAGGACAATCAGACCATCCACCTTTTCCGACATGGTGCTGATCAGCTGGGGGATGTCGTCACCCTTCCCCCTGAGGCCGATGCTGACCATGAGGCTGAGGCCCTGCCGCCAGGACTCCAGTTCGCACCCCCTTAACACCTCGTCGAAGTAGAGGGAATCCGTATTGTCTTTCTGATCGTGGGGTGGATCGACGACGATGTCGGCGGCATCCTCGCTGACCAGTTCGAAGTCGCTGATCTGGTCCAATTGATCGATGTTCGGCAGAAAAAGGCCTATGGTGTTGGTCCGCCGGGCGGCCAGGCTCCGTGCGCTGCCGCTGGGGAGGTAGCCCAGGAGGTTTATGGCTTTGAGCACAGTCTGTCTGGTCTCGGGCCTCACCATCTCCGGTGTGCGCAGGACCCTGGAGACGGTGGCTATGGATACGCCGGCCTCGCGGGCGACATCGTACACGGTCGGTTTCCTTGCCATCCTCTTTCCTTTCTTTCATACATCCCATACAGCATATCATCGAAACGTGCAGTTGATTGCAAGATTTGATAGCGCTAACATTAATGCTCCTTATCTGGGAATATAGGTAACTATATAAGTAAATGAAGGAATCCCCACGCTTAAAAACTTCCGATTGGAATGATTTGCACATTTAAATGTAAGCGCATACAGTAGAGAGCACGATGGTTGATCCGGTCCGGTCAGAGGATGCCGTGCAGGTCCGGGAACCCACCCGTGCATGCGCGTGCCGACTACACCCCGATAGCAGAGGACGGATTTGGCCCGTGAATGTCAATGCAGACAAAGGAGACATATGAGACGGAAAACAGTGGCGGTGAGGATCCTCGCAACATTGGTTGCAGGGGCCACCCTCCTGGGACTGGGGGCATGCGGAAGTAAGTCCGAAGCAACGCAGGAGGCTGCCGCAGGCAATCAGATCCTCTTCGGCGGTGACAGTGGCAGTCCAACTTTCACCCGTAATTTCAACCCATTCTCGACCAGCAAGAGGATAGGCATCAACTTCATCTACGAACCCCTCGAAGTAGTCAACAGCCTCGACGGGACCTCAACCCCCTTCCTGGCCAGCGGGCACAAGATCGTGGACCCCAAGACGGTGGAGTTCCAGATTCGTGACGGGGTCAAGTGGAGCGACGGCAAGCCCTTCTCGGCGCAGGATGTGGTCTTCACCTTCAATCTGGTCAAGAAGGATGCGGCCATGGACTCCCTGGGGGTCTGGCAGCATATCTCCTCCCTTGAGGCCTCAGGGTCCAAAGTGACCTTCCAGTTCAAGGACAACGATGTGCCTGCGGTGTCGATTGTCAGCCAGCAGAACATCGTCCCGGAGCACATCTGGAAGGATGTGAAGGATCCCCTCAAGTGGACCAATGAGAACCCCGTCGGGACTGGCCCGTATAAGTTGGGCACCTTCAAGCCCAATCAGTACACCCTGGCGAAGAACAAGGACTACTGGCAGGCCGGAAAGGTTGCGGCCGACACCATCGTCCTTCCCGCCTCCAACAAGCAGTTGGACCTGGTCAACAAGAAGTATGACTGGGCCTACTCCTTCATCAACAACGTGGACAAGACCTGGGTGGGCGCCGACAAGCAGCACAACCACTACTGGTTCCCCCCGGGGGGCACGGTCTCCCTTTACCCGAACCTGACCAAAGCCCCCTTCAGCGACGTGAACTTCCGCAAGGGCCTCAGCTATGCCCTTGATCGCGACAAGATCGCCAAGGACGCTGAGGAAGGCTATGTGGATGGTGCCACCCAGACCGGCCTCATCCTGCCCAACCATGACAAGTGGGTCAACGATTCCATTCCCAACAAGGGAAAGGTCTCCCAGGACGAGGCCCAGTCCCTCGAGTACTTCGCCAAGGCCGGCTACAAGAAGCAGGGCGACCAGTTGGTGGACTCCAACGGCAAGCAGCTCGAGGTCAACATCACCGTGCCCAGCGGCTACACCGACTGGCTGCGCGGGGTGCAGACCATGCAGGGCCAGTTGACCAAGCTGGGTATAGCCGTCAAGCTCACCCAGCCCCAGCCGGCCGCATACACGCAGGCGCAGAACAACGGCGACTATGATCTCCTGATCTCCTCCTTCGGAGGCACCGGCAGCGTCTTCCAGGACTACAACGGCCTGCTCAACAGTGAGTTCGCGGTTCCCGTGGGTCAGTCAGCCAACGCCAACTTCGAGCGTTACAAGAACCCCAAGGCCGATGAACTCCTGGCCCAGCTCAAGCAGGCGGCCGATGAGAAGTCCCAGAAGGCCATAGTCGACCAGCTCCAGCAGATCGTCTACGACGATGTGCCGGTGATCGGTCTCTTCTACGGCGGTCTCTGGGGCCTGTTCAGTACACGGAACTACACGGGTTGGCCCAGTGAGGACGACCCCTACACCTCACCCAGCACCTGGACCCAGTCGGTTCTCATGGTGGTAACCCATATCAAGAAGGCCTGAGAGGCCGGGCCCATCAGGGCAGAAGAGGAGCGGGCTGGTTCGGTGGCGGTCCTGCCGGGCCGTCGGGACGGCCGGTCCCTCCTTGTCTGCCTACTGGGCCGCCCCCCGCCCCTGACGGATGAAAGGTCGTCACGTGCGATATTTTTTCGGGAAAATTGGTCTATTCTTCGTTACCCTCTGGGCGGCCATAACCGTCAACTTCCTACTGCCCAGGATGATGCCTGGATCACCTGCCGACGCGGCCATAGCCAAGTTGTCCCAGAACGGGCCGGTCACCCCTGAGGTCAGGGCTTCCATAGAAGCCCAGCTGGGCATGCCCAAGGGCAACCTGCTCAGCCAGTACTGGCAGTATCTGGGGGATGTGGTCCACCTGAACTTCGGCGTCTCATACAGCAACTTCCCGCAGAATGTATCGGACCTGGTGGGGGCTGCCCTTCCTTGGACCCTGACACTGGTGGGGCTGGTCACGATCGTCTCCTTCATCATCGGGACTGCACTCGGGGCCCTCATGGCCTGGAAGCGGGGGACCGCCGTGGATGTGACCGGTACGATTTCCAGCTCCTTCCTCTCGGCCTTCCCCTCCTTCTGGCTGGCCCTCATGCTCCTCTTCTTCCTCGGTTACAGGGCCGGCATCTTCCCGACCTCCGGCGCCTACTCGTCCACCGCGATACCCAACTTCTCGATGGACTTCATATCTGACGCCGTGGAGCACTCCATACTGCCGGCACTGACCATCCTGCTGACCTCCCTGGGCAGCTATGTGATGGGCATGCGCAACACCATGATCAACACATTGGGTGATGATTACGTCACCTTTGCCGAAGCCAACGGCCTGCGCCAGCGGACGGTCATGCTCAAGTACGCGGCCAGGAACGCCCTCCTTCCCAACCTGACCTCCTTTGGTCTGGTCCTGGGCGGCGTGGTCGGCGGTTCCCTCCTGGTCGAGCAGGTCTTCAACTATCCGGGGGTCGGCCTCCTGCTCTATCAGGCCGTGACCAACCAGGACTACCCCCTGATGCAGGCCATCTTCCTGATGATCACCATCAGCGTGCTTGTGGCCAACTTCATCGTGGACATTCTTTACGGGGTCCTTGACCCGAGGACGAGGAGGTGAGGGCGATGACGAACAGCATCGTCAGCACAGGGATGCAGACTTCCGCACAAGGGGATGGGAATGACCCCCAAGGGCCGCAGGCCCGTACCGCCAGGGACCGGAATCCCGTCCTCCGGGCCCTGGAGGTGATAGGCAAGGGGTTCGGGACGGTCTGGGAGGTGCCCAAGGCCAGGTTCGGCCTGGTCCTGTTGGCCCTGATCGTCCTTTCGGCCCTGTTCGCCCCTTGGCTCAGCCCCTATGACCCAAAGGCCGGCGATTTCGAGGCCAGCATCGGACCCAGCGCCCAGCACTGGCTGGGTACCACCAGCAACGGGCAGGACGTCCTCTCCCAGCTCCTGTGGGGCGGGAGGGTCTCTGTCATGGTGGCCATGGTCTCCGGTCTCCTATCCACCTGCATCGCCGTGTTGGTGGGCCTGAGCTGGGGCTACATCCGCTCCTTCGCCGGGGAATTCGTCGGTTTCATCGTCAACCTATTCCTGGTCATCCCCTCCCTCCCACTGATGATCATCATCGCCGCCTACCTCCAGAACGGAGGCATGAGCGTGATCATACTGGTCATCGTCCTGACCGGTTGGGCCTGGGGGTCCCGGGTCCTGCGCTCGCAGACCCAGTCCCTGCGTTCCAGGGACTTCGTCACTGCAGCGGCCTTCAGCGGGGACAGCTCTTGGCGGATCATCTTCCATGAGATCTTCCCCAACATGCTCTCCCTGATCATCAACAACTTCTTCGGTGCGGCCACCTCCGGCGCTCTGTCGGAAGCAGGCCTGGAATTCCTGGGCCTGGGCGACTCGACCACGGTCAGCTGGGGCACCATGCTCTACTGGGCCCAGAACAACAATGTGATCCTGACCGGCCAGTGGGCGCTCCTGCTGGCGCCAGGTCTCATGGTCGCCCTCCTGGCGGTCTCCATGACCTTCATCAACTTCGGTGTGGACCGCCTGAGCAACCCCCGTCTGCGTGAAGGGAAGGCATGATGGAACTGCTACGTGTCGAGAACCTGTCCGTCGAATATGACAGCCCCGACCAGGAACCGGTCAAGGCGGTCGAGGACGTGAGTTTTTCGCTGGACCAGGGTGAATTCGTGGGCCTGGTCGGTGAGTCGGGGTCGGGCAAGTCCACCCTGGGCTTCGCCGTCACACGACTCTCAAAGCCGCCGGCCCGGATTAGCAAGGGGCGTGTGCTCTTCGGGGGCAAGGACATCACCACTCTCAGCCAGGAGGAGCTCCGCAGACAGCGGTGCGGCGGATTCGCCATGGTCCTCCAGTCGGGCATGAACGCCTTGAACCCGGTGCGGACCGTACGCAAGCACTTCGTGGACATCTACAAGGCCCACGGGAACGTGGAGAAGAAGGATTACGAGGCGCATTCCAGGCAGCTCGTAGAGAAGGTAGGTCTGCAGGACTCCGTGCTTGACGCCTACCCGGGTGAACTGTCGGGCGGCATGAGGCAGAGGGTCTCCATATCCCTGGCCCTGGCCTTGGAGCCCAAGCTCATGGTCTTCGACGAGCCGACCACCGCCCTGGACGTCCTGGTCCAGCACGAGGTGATGGGGACCATCCGGGAGCTGCAGAAACAGGAGGGCTTCACCGCCATCCTGATCAGCCACGACCTCGGTGTGGTCCTTGAGTCCACCCAAAGGGTCCTGGTCATGCACAACGGACGGATTGTGGAGGATGCCCCCAGCGAGCGGATCCTGACCGATCCCCAGGACGACTACACCAAGATGCTCCTCAGCCATTATGGTGATCCCAGAGCCGAACACGTTTCAGTGCCCGGCTTGAAGCCTCGCGATGAGGCCGAGGCCTCAGGCTCGGTTGGTGGAACCACTTCGCAGACCGACGATGAGGAAGATATGACGGTCACGGTGACCGGCGTCTCCAAAATCTACCCCTCCCGCAAGCGGGGTGAGGATTCGGTGACCGCCGTCGACAATGTCTCCTTCACCCTCTCCCCGGGTCAGTCCTTGGCCCTGGTCGGGGCATCCGGATCCGGCAAGTCCACCATAGCCAAAATGCTCACCGGGGTGGAAAGGCCGACCTCAGGCAACATCACCCTGGGCGGCAGGCGGGTTGATCAGATGAAGCGGCGCAAGGATCTGAGGTCCCTGCGTTCCGACATTCAGATGATCTTCCAGGATCCCTATTCGGCCCTCAACCCCCTCCACACGGTGGAGTACACGCTGACCAGGCCCATCCTCAATTACACGGACCTGAGGGGGGACGATGCGCGCAGGCGGATGTTGGAACTGCTGGACACGGTGGGCTTGACCCCTGTGGAACAGTATGCCGCCAAACTCCCCCACCAGCTGTCGGGAGGGCAACGCCAAAGGGTGGTCATAGCCCGGGCGCTGGCCAGCAACCCCCACGTCCTGGTGGCCGATGAACCGGTCTCCATGCTGGACATGACCCTGAGGGCCGGAATCCTGGCCCTCCTTGACGACCTGAGGGTCCGGTTGAACGTGAGCATGCTCTACATCACCCACGACCTCCTGTCGGCCCGACTGATCACCGATTCGATCATGGTCCTCAACAAGGGCACGGTGGTGGAGCGGGGACGGACGGCCCAGGTTCTTCAGCATCCTGAAAACGACTACACGATCAAACTGCTCGATGCCATCCCCAGCCTGCGCACGCAGGCCTGAGGGCAGAAAGCCACAGGAGAAACAATGATATCCCACCATGTCGTGGACAGGGGTGTGCCCTTTGGCGACCTACCCCTGCCGGAGAACATCGAGCCCATGGTCATACATGCCCCCGTGGGCGACCTGACTGCCCTCCATGCCCCCAAGGGGGTAAGGGGGGTGCGGGGAGTGGCCATGATGATTCCCGGCTTCACAGGTTCCAAGGAGGACTTCTACCAGATCAGTTCCATCCTGGGAGAGGATGGTTGGGATGTCTGGTCCTACTCGCAGAGGGGGCAGGCAGACTCGGTGGCCCCTGAAGGGAGGAAGGCCTATGACAGGGGGGCCACGGCCGGTGATGCCTTGGATGTAGCCCGTATCCTGATCGAGCACACCGGGGCCAAACGGGTCCACCTCCTGGGACACAGCTTCGGCGGGGTGGTGGCCCAGGCGGCCCTCCTGGCCGACCCTGACCTCTTTGCCAGCTTTACCCTCATGTCGTCCGGCCCCCACGGTTGGCCGGGCCGGAAGGCGGACCTGCGCCAGCGACTCCTGGACCACCCTGGTGGGGATCTGTGGAGGCTGGATAACCCGGACAGGGCCAGCCTGCCGGACGAGGAGCTGAATCCGCAAGACAGATTCCAGCGTCTTCGGGCAGAGCGGACCAGCCGGGACCAGCTCATCGGGACCATAGACCAGCTGGCCGATCTGCATGACAGAACCGAACAGCTGGCTGCCACCGGCCTGCCCATGATGGTTTTCCATGGCGAGCACGACGACTTCTCCTGGCCCCAGGACTGGCAGGCCAGGATGGCCCGCCTGCTGGGCGCGCGCTACGAGGTGGTTGCGGGTGCCGGCCACTGTCCCAACATCGACAGGCCTGAGGAGACGGCGGCCCTCCTGGACGACTTCTGGACTTCTGCACAGAGCGAACGGTGAATTTCAGCAGGAACAAGCCCATCAGCAATGAAAGCGGGGAAGATGAACACAGAGACTCCACGCGGCAAGTCTCCCGATCGGGGCGCAGGTGACGGCGAGGGAGACGGGGACCGGATGCGGCGGCCCCAAGGCATGACCGTCGAGAGAGGGGACTTCTCGGCTTCGTTCAACTTCAACGGGGACCTGACACTGATCAATGCGGGGGGCATCCAGGTCACCCAGTTCAGGCCAGGCATCCATGACCGTCCCCTTGCCGGTCTCTGGCTCCGCCGCCATCGGGAGGGGCGGATCGATTCCATCCAACTGACCGGATCAAGTTCCCGGGCCTCCTTCGATCCAGCAGCCGGCAGCCCAGTCTGGGAGGGGAGGGACATGGGCGTCCGTTGGCGGGTTCGACTTGTTCCAAGCGCCATATCGCCTGCGCTTTCCCTGGCTCTTCCATCAGGTGGCGAAGGCGGCGGGACTGGCAGGGGGGCGTCCTGGGCCTGGGAGGTGTCGGTCACGATCGACCAGGGTGACTCGACTTCCGGTATTGAGAGGCAGGAATGTGATGACGCCGTCTTGCCTGACGATCTGTGGGACCTGGTTTCCGCCCAGGACCTGGCCTTGGTGGAGCCGTCCATGGCTGCCGGCGCCGAGTCCTACATCTCCCAGTACATCGCCTACCATGTGCAGGACGTCCCCGATTCTGGCAACGTCCTGTCAGCCCGGCAGACGATGGGTTGCGCCCCTCGGCTCCCCCTGTACGTCACGGGAATCTCACAGGGGTGCAGGGCATTCATGACTGACGGTTACGACTTCTACGGGCTTGGTGCGCGTCTGGACGGTCAGCCCGCGGCCCTCGGCGATGCCGACTGGGACCGGGGGGGCGTAGACCAGTATGAGTTCGCCATGGCCTGCCTCCTCTCTCCCAGGGCGCCGTTGACCCGGGGAGGCCTCACCTGGCAGGTGTGGAACACGGCACTGTCCGATTACAGGGGTGACCTGGGCAAGGCCTGCGCCGTCTGTGCAGAGGCCTTTGAGCAAAGTCGGAGTCGTGCAGACAAGACCGAGGCCGATGACGGTCCGTCCACCGGCTCCCACGACACCTTACCTGCCTCTCCCGTTGCCCCGCAGGCTGAGTCGGCAACCTCATTCCTGGTCTCTTCCGCACTGCTGAATGGCGACTCTCTGCCTGAGGATGAGTTCAGCCAACTGGGCGGAGGGCCCGTCCGCCAGCCGGAGGCGGACCAGACAGGTCATCTGCTCTCTTACTTCGGAGATGATGTCTGCCATGTGGTAAGTGCACGCAAGGAACTGGAGGTGGACCGCTCCCACGGGCAGATTCTCCTGTCCGGCAACCCGGATACCGACCCGTCACGGCCCACCATGGCCGCCACCACCTACGCCGGGGGTGTCTTCGCTTCCCAGGTGGTCCTGGGCAACACCAACATGAACCTGCTGGTTTCCGTCCAGAAGACCGGTCTGGGCCTCCTTCGCTCCCGGGGGGTCCGCATCCTGGTCCAGGTGGATGGGACCTGGCGCCTCCTGGGTGTTCCTTCGGCCTACATCATGGATTTGGGCGGATCCCGCTGGGTCTACCGTCTGGAAGGCAGGACCCTGACGGTGTCCACCATCGCCCACCTGGACAGGGCCGCCATCGACATCCATTTGGAGGCCGACGGTCCGATCCGGGCTCTGTTGACCGTCAGCCTGGACGATCCATCCACCTGGATCCGGAGGTTCTCTCCTGCCGATGTCGCCCGGGGGATGGTGGGGTCCATTTCCCTTACCCCTGCACCGGGCAGCCTGGCGGCTGAACGTTGTCCGGGACTGAGCTATGTCATCTCATCGCCCGATGCAAGGGCCGGGGATGACGGTCCCCTCTTCGAGCCGGGCGCAGGGGTCCACGCCACCGATCCGGCCATGGTCACCTTCCTGTCGGACGGGGGCCAGGCCCTGTCCGTCACCATCGCCGGATCCATGAATGGTGGCGCAAGCGAGGAGAGCACACCCGATACGGCCCCCGCCCCCTCCGAACGGGAGCTCCTCCATGCCCATTACCTGGCCATGACCTCTTTCATGCAGGGACTGCATGTGGCAGGGGAGGGAAGATTCGCCGAATTCAACGACCTCCTGCCCTGGCTGGTGCAGAACGCCCTGGTTCATTTTCTGTCACCCCACGGGCTAGAACAGTATGGGGGCGCCGCCTGGGGTACACGGGATGTCTGCCAGGGGCCTCTTGAACTGGCCCTGACCTTCGGTCATACCGATCTGGCCCGGACCATCCTCCTCAAGGTCTTCGCCCACCAGAACCCCGACGGCTCCCTGCCGCAGTGGTTCATGTTCGACCAGTATGCGGACTTCTACCAGCACGATTCCCACGGGGACATCCCCGTCTGGCCCCTGCTGGCGCTGGCTGAGTACGTCGAAGCAGGCGGTAGGTTGGACATCCTGGATGAGCCCGTGGCTTTCTGGCGGGATGATGCCACCCACCCCTGCGCATCAGTGGGACCAGTTGGAGATGCAAGCCCGGTCAGTCAAGGTAGCCCCTCTTCCGGCCTGCCCACGGTGGCCGACCATCTTGCCCGGACGCTGGACTATATCCAGTCGCATAGGGTCCCGGACACCGACCTCTTCTGTTATGGCGAGGGGGATTGGGACGATACCCTGCAACCGGCCCAGGAGTCCATGAAAAGACAGATGGCCTCCACATGGACCATCGCCCTCCTCTACCAGGCCTGCTGCGGACTGCAACCGCTCCTTGAGGCCGCCGGCCGGACCGACCTGGCCTCCCGCTTTGCCGGGGAGGCCGGCAGAATCAAGGACGACTTCGCCGATAACTTTATATTCCAAGGGGTCCTGGCCGGATACGTCAATTTCGTCGATGGGCAACCCCGCCCGGTCATACACCCCTCGGATACCAGGACCAAGATACGGTACAGGTTGATTCCTATGACTCGCTCCATCATCGCTGGCCTGCTCACACCTGACCAGGAGGCGGACCATGAGAGAATCATCGAAGGCAATCTTCATTATCCGGACGGAGTCAGGCTCATGGATTGCCCGGCCTCCTTCCATGACGGAGTGACCAGGGTTTTCAAGAGGGCCGAACAGGCCGCCAACGTGGGCCGGGAGATCGGCCTGATGTATACGCACGCCCATGTGCGTTACACGGAGGCCCTGGGCCTACTGGGCAGGACACGCCTGGGTCGGGAACTCCTAAGAATCAGCCCGGTGGGCCAATTCCGCCGCCTGCCTACAAGCGAGCCCAGGCAACGCAACTGCTATTTCGCTTCGTCGGATGCCGACTTCCCCGACCGATACACGGCCGCCTCCCAATGGTCGAGGCTCAAGGAGGGGGCCAAGGACCCCGTAGGTGTGAGGGGAGGATGGAGGATTTATTCCTCCGGCCCCGGCATCTACTGCCGACAAGTGGTCCAGCACCTCTTCGGCCTCCAGCTGCACGATGGGCTGGTTGTCTTCGACCCGGTCCTGTCCCAGGAAGATGACGGACTGGAGGTGACCATGACCCTATTCGGCCAGCCGCGTACCATCCGCTACCATGTGGCTGGTGGGCCGATCGCTGGACCAGGGGACACCGGCTCAGAGGGTACAGGTTCGGACCGCTTGAGGGTTGAGGCCGATGGACACAGGCTTGAGGGCCGGATCCTGGATCTGCCTTACCGCAAGGGCGGATTGGTTGTGACGCAGGGCCAGTTGGCCGGAGCTGACCATATCGACATCTACCTCACAGTCGACGGACAGACCGTAAAGTAAGTGCCGACACCCATGTCTACAAGGGAGGTGGCTGGGCGGTCAGCTGTTCGGCAGCAGGTCGTCCGCCTGCCTTTCTCGGCCAAGTGGGCAGGGTGTCTGTGTACGCAGAGCGACAGTCTGCGATTTGCGGGGAAGTCGGTGTCGCTATCTTCGCGGCGTCGTGCACCTACCGGCAATCGAATCGCGTAAGGGAATCCAGCTATCTGGAAGGTGCAGGCAGGGTCAGCCCGCCAAATCCAACAAGGAAGGTACATAACATGCCAAGGCCTACATACACGTTTCCACAGGACTTCCTCTGGGGGGCGGCCACGGCTGCCCACCAGATAGAGGGCAACAATATCAATGCCGACTGGTGGGAGCGTGAGCACCGGCCGGACAGCGACCTCAGCGAGCCTTCGGGGGATGCTGACGACAGCTACAACCGTTACGCGGAAGACATATCCCTCCTGGCCGACAGCGGATTGAACACCTACCGCTTCTCAGTGGAGTGGGCCAGGGTGGAGCCTGAGGAGGGGTTCTTCTCCCAGGCCCAGCTCCTACACTACCGGGCCATGATCGAAGCCTGCCTCCAGGCCGGGGTGACCCCCATGGTCACCCTGAACCACATGACCCTGCCCCGCTGGCTGGCCAGGCGGGGGGGCTGGCGTAATCCTGCCTCCGCAGACCTCTTCGGCCGGTACGTGGAGCACCTCATTCCTATTCTGGAAGGTGTCACCTGGGTCTGCACGATCAACGAGCCCAATATGGTGGCTCTGACCCAAGGGGGGCAGGAGGGCAGCGACATGGCTGCCGCCTCCCTACCCACCCCCGATCCGGGCATCTCCGAATCCCTGGTCAAGGCCCACAGGAGGGCTCGGGCAGTCCTTTCCCGCCGACCGGGAATCAAGTCCGGTTGGACCATTGCCTGTCAGGATTTCCAGGCCCTGCCGGGCTGTGAGCAGGACATGGAGGAGTACCGCTACCCTCGTGAGGACTTTTTCACCCAGGCCGCACGAGGCGACGACTTCATAGGGGTGCAGGCTTACCTGCGTACTTTCATCGGCCACGACGGCCCCCGACCGGTCCCGGAGGATGCGGAGAAGACCCTGACCGGCTGGGAGTATTACCCTGCCGCCCTGGGGGAGGCCGTGCGCCACACTTGGCGGACCGCCGGGCACATCCCCATCGTGGTCACCGAGAATGGAATCGCCACAGCCGATGACACTCGGAGGATCGACTATACCTTTGACGCCCTGGCCGGCCTTCATCAGGTCATGGATGAGGGTGTGCGCGTGGAGGGTTACCTACACTGGTCACTCCTGGACAACTACGAGTGGGGGTCCTACAAACCCACCTTCGGCCTGGTATCCGTGGACCACGAGACCTTCGAGCGTCATCCCAAGCTCTCCCTGGCTTGGCTGGGTCAGGTGGCCCGTTCCGGCATCCTCGCCCATCCCCGAGGCTAATACAGGCATGAGCGCCAACGTTCGGCCCCGAACCGACTTCGTATCGGTCCGGGGCCGGACGCTACCACATACCGCTCTTGTGCCTACTGGTCTGCCGGGCGCGATGCCCCTGCCTGTACGGAGCCGGATGAAATGGTCATCGGGATGATGATCGAGGAGCCGTTGAAGAACTCGATGGTCACTTCTACGGTTCCATCAGTCACGCTGGGGTCGGAGAAGAAGTTCCCATTCAGGGTGAAGGTGCCGGCCCTCCTGTCACTGGAGAAGGCTGAACCGGCTTGGAGATAGGACCACCAGGAGGAGTTGGGGCCGACGGCCCGCCCGTATTCCTTGGCGGAGACCCTGCGGACGGCGTTTCCCTCATAGTCCATGGGGAGTGTGATTCCGCTGCGCTGGCCCACGGCGGGCGAGGAGGTGGCCTGCCCTGCTCGAACCAGATACTCATGCCAGTCGGCGCCGGCGGTGAATGTGAGGGTCAGATCGGCCAGCTGACCGTAGGACGGTGCCTTAGGGGCAGACAGGATCCGGTTCAGGTAGGAGGCGGTCAGGGTCACCGTCTGGGAGAAAGCGTCGTAGGTGTAGTCGGAACCGGCCTTGAGGCCCTTGATCGAGTTGAAGGAGTTCCCGTTCAGGGTCAGGGGAATGGTCAGTCCCGATTGAGCCTTGGAGGCAAGATAAACAGTGTCGGGACCCGTGGCATAGGAAGAGATGGCGCCCATGGCCGCCTGGAGTTCGGAGCCGATCCGAGCGCTCTTCCACCCATATGGGGCCTGACGTGAAATCATGGAGCCGTTGTCCCAGAGCATGAGCCCAATTCCGCCCTGGCGGGCCATCTGGTTCATGTAGTCGTAGTACTTGAGTTCCTCCCCTTCCTGGAGCACGTCGCTGCCCGTGTCATAGCCCAGGAGGCCGTACTCGCCAATCACCGTGCCGATGCCTTGGCTGGTCAGGTTGTCCTGGATGGTCCTGAAGGTGGCGGCGGCCGAGGTCCTGGCCGTGGTCGGGCGGCCCTGGTTGTCGGTGCCGATCCTCTCGTCGAAGCCGGTGATCCCCAGGTTGGCGCTGTAGAGCCACTCACTGTAGTAGTGAACCGTGGCAGCGAGGTATGGATCGTTGAAGCCCTTGATCAGGGAGGCCAGATGCCTGGTGTACTCGTCGGAAGGGGTGGTGGAAGGGGTGGGCATGACGATCATGCGGTGCTCGTTGCCGGGCACGGAGCGGATGATGGAGCGCGCCTCCGTGTTCAATCTGTCCAACTTCTCCTGGGCGGACGGGTAGTCCCAGGTGTTGAACTGGGGTTCGTTGATGGTCTCGAAGGCCACCTTGTCCGACTCGTCGGCGAAGGTTCTGGCCAGCTGTTTCCAGAAATCCGAGAACATGACCTCCTCCTTGGCCCCGACCTGCCCATTCCACTGCTTCAGCCAGATCCAGGAGTCATGGTGGATGTTGACCAGGACGTGCATTCCCAGTCCGGTCGCCTGGTCGACCACCTGGCGATACCGATTGAGCCAATCCTTATTGATCAGGTAACGGTAGCCGTCCTTGTTGGCCGAGCCCAGGTCCTGGTATCGCCGGTAGACGGTCATGGGAATCCGGATGCTGGTGTAGCCCTTGTCCTTGACGGCCTTGAGCAGGTCGGGGGTCACCTTGGGATTCCCCCAGGCCTGTTCGCCCTGATCGGGGGAGGACCAGTTGGTGTCCACCGCATCGAAGGAATTGCCCAGGTTCCATCCCCTGCCCATCTCCTTGGCGAACTGGAGAGAAGGCGTCAGCCCGGTCTTCGGCAGGATGGTAGTCGAGGCCGTGATGTTCTCTGGGTCTGATTCGGTGCGGGTTTGTGTGTCCGCGCTCGCCGCAGGTGCCAGGACCAGCCCCATGGCGGTCAGGGCCGTTGTGGCCGCGGTCAGGGCCGGACCCCACCCTGTCGTTCCCGTCTTGCATGTCTTCGTGATAAATGATCTGAATCGCTTCATCGTCAATTCAATCCCCTGTTCCATGACTGGGCAGGCTCTGCCTGCAGGACAGGACCTGCCGGATGTTGCCTGTGTGGTGCGCTGAGTATGCAGCTGCGCGGCACAATCCGTATTATGTCGCCTTAGTGAGCCCGCCAACTGTGGCAGAATCTCATACAGATATTATAGTTCAATCATTAGAATAAATAGCGGAGGCCGAGCCGACTGACGGGCCAGGCATGCATGCCCGGAATTAATGGTGAAAAGTGGAGCTGAGGGTAGTCGAAACCCCGACCTCTTCGATGCGAACGAAGCGCTCTACCAACTGAGCTACAGCCCCATTCGTTGCCCGACCGTAGCCGAACAACAGACTGTACTGTATCGCAGGGTGGGCACAAACGCAATCTGGACGGTCTGTGCCATGGCTCCGTGTTACAAACCCATGGCTCGGTTTCCGCGGCTGCCGGATGGGTTGTCGTATTCAGTCGCTGGGGTTCCCGCCCTGCTTGCTTTCCCCGAGATCGTCCCGGTCAGCGGCAGTCTGCGCGGATTGGGCCTTTTTGCCCTTGCCTGCCCTGGCCTTGATCAGTCCGATGACGGTCGGCATGACGGATATGAGCAGAATAAGGATGATGACCAGCTCGAAATGCTCCTGGACGGCCGGAATGCCGCCGAAGAAGTAACCCAGGAGGGTGAAGAGGGTGGACCAGACCAGGCCCCCCAGAACACTGAAGGGGGTGAACCGGCTCCACTTCATCCCCGAGATTCCCGAGATGAAGGGCATGAAGGTCCTGATGAAGGGGAAGAAACGGCCCAGGAATACCGCCAAGGGCCCCCACTTGTCTATCATTCCCTCGGTTTTGGCCAGCCGCTCCGGGGTCAAGGCCTTCACCCTGCCTGACCTGATGATGGCCCGTCCGAAAAAGTGCCCTATGAAGTAGTTGCTCTGGTCACCAAGGATCGGAGCCAGGCAGACGACCGGCAGGAGGATGTCCAATGTCATCCCGCTGGTGGGGTCGTGTGCGAAGACGCCGGCTGCGAACAGGAGGGAGTCGCCGGGCAGAAAGGGCATGAAGACCACGCCCGTCTCGATGAAGATGATCAGGAAGATGAATGCATATGTGGGCACCAGTCCCATGGCAATCCACCCTGCGATGGCGCTGCGCGGATCCTTGAGTAGGTTGATGAGCCAGTGTATGAATCCCATATGCCAAAGACCGTCCTGTTATGTTGGAGCACGAACCGTTCCAAACTGTAGCAAGCCTGGACCACAGCAGGTTGGTCTTCGCCAGACCCTTGCGAGGAAGACACAACCGTTGCGCATCTCGGCCTATGCGCGGACAATCCATATGAAGTGTGCCCCGCCGTTTGGAGGGTCGGGTGGCGGTGTGATGGCACCGTCCCGACCGTGCCCTGTGCGTATTCCGTCTCGAAGGGGTGTCAGCCAGAAGCCTACTTCTTCACGGCCTCACAGTGAACCGTTCTTGTAGGTAGTCTTGGTGTCGCCCTTGGTTCCGCGTTCGAAACGGTCGAAGGCCCGCAGATAGATCAGTGACTTGGCGTATGCCAGCCAGGAGAAACCGAAGATGATGACCAGGACCCGCAGGAAGGGCACATAGTAGACGAGGAAGGCGAAGGCCACGTCGATGGCCAGGAGGCAGACGGCGTAGAGGGGGATCCCCATGGGAACACCGACGGAGAGTTTGAAGAAACCCCAGACTGTATTGGTGTAGCGGGATTGCAGGGGGTAGAAGAACTCATATGAGAGGACCAGCAGGACGGTTCCGATGATAAGGATAATGAGGGCGAGATAGGTCATCGCCCCCTTCATATTCAGCCAGAAGGCCAGTGAGTAAATGACGATGGCACCCAGCGCCACGTGGATGATGAAGGCGATGATGGACTGCTTGAACTCCCGGATGAAGCGTTGCAGGTACTGTCGGCAGAGGGGTATGTCCTCGTGGTCGTCATAGGCGAAGACCGTTCCATACAGGGCGCTGCGGGCGGGTCCTATCGTGACCAGGGGTATGCAGGTGACGACGAAGAGCAGGTTCAGGGCTGTGAATCTGAGCAGGGTGTTCACGAACTGCCAGAAGGGGCTTTCGAGGTTGAAGTGCATGATCCGCCTTTCCTCTCTTCGACTCTACCCGCCGATCTTCCCGGCAGGGGCGGTGGCACGCAGGCAGGAGAGTGGGGCCGGCATTCCGTGACGTTGTGTCTGTCTGCTGCACCGCGGCTGCAGGGCCATTTGCCGGACCGGCCTGTCAGGAGGGTGCCCGGACCTGCCCAACCTGGACAATCTGTTGGATTGACGGGCGACGGTTCGGTCCTGTCTTACGTGGTGACATGCCTTGCAGCATACCGTGGCTTGACAGCTAAGTTAAATCGGTGTACTAATCTATTTACAAACATATAAATAAGCCTACTACGGTCTACACGGCGCCGAAAAGTAGTGGAAGCATACGGCGCATGGCTGGCAACGCAAGGGAGCGGGCTTATAGGGAAAGACAGGAGGGCAGGATGTCAACTGGCGACATTCCTTTAAAGGCCACCCGGCGGGGTAAGCCTAAACGCCAAGGGGGCATAAGCGGCAAGAAGAAGCACAGTATCAACCTCTTCCTTTTGACCGTCCCCTTTCTGATACTGGTTGTCCTTTTCAGTTACTATCCCCTGCTCGGCTGGGTATATGCCTTCTATGACTACCAGCCCCCCATCCCCCTGTCGGAGAGCGAGTTCGTCGGCTTCCAGTGGTTCAAGATGATTGTCCAGAACCCGGCCCAGCTGCACACGGTCGGCCAGGTCCTGATCAACACCTTCGTTATGAGTGGCTTGGGCATTCTTACCTCGTTCTTCCCGCTGTTCTTCGCCATCGGCCTCAATGAGATTCGCAACAAGCACTTCAAGAACGTCATTCAGACCCTGACCACCCTGCCCAACTTCATCAGCTGGGTCCTGGTCTACGCCGTGGCATTCGCCATGTTCTCCTCCACCGGCATGGTCAATGAGCTCCTGCAGAACATCCACCTGATCTCACAGCCCATCCACTTCCTGGATTCCGACAGCGGGACCTATTTCAAGATGCTCCTGTGGAGCCTGTGGAAGGGGCTGGGCTGGGGGTCCATCCTCTATCTGGCCGGCATATCCGGCATCGATCCCGAACTCTATGAGGCCGCACAGGTGGATGGGGCAAACCGCTTCCAGCAGATCATCCATGTCACGGTCCCGCAGCTCATGCCCACCTACCTGGTCATGCTGATGCTGAGCGTCTCCAACTTCCTGAACAACGGGATGGATCAGTACTTCGTCTTCCAGAACGCCTTCAATCTCAAGCACATCCAGGTGCTTGACCTGTACGTCTACAACGTGGGCATGGGCCAGAACAGCCTCTCTCTGGCTACGGCCATATCGATGCTGAAATCCCTGGTCAGTGTGGTCCTCCTGTTCCTGGTCAATTGGGCCTCGAAGCGGACCCGTGGCGAGTCAATTATCTGAGCGTGAGGGGAAAACAATCATGAGTGACAGCATGGCAATCGAATCGAAGGGTGTCTCCCCCCTCCTGCAGCGGACCAAGGGCGAGAAGGTGTTCAATGTCTTCAACATCGCCTTCTTCATCCTCTTCGCCTTCATCTGCGTCTACCCGTTCTATTATCTGATCATCAACAGCATCTCCGACAACACCTTGAGTGCCGCCGGCAAGATCACCGTCCTGCCCAAGGGGGTCCACTGGAGCAACTATGTGGAGGTCTTCAAGCTGGAGGGTCTGGGCACAGCCGCCATGGTCTCCCTGGGACGTACCGTGATCGGCGCGACCCTGACCGTACTGGCCAGTGCCTTCCTGGGCTTTCTCTTCACCCAGCAGGGCATGTGGCACCGCAAGTTCTGGTACCGCTTCATCATCGTGACCATGTACTTCAATGCTGGCTTGATTCCCATGTTCATCACGATGAAGAACCTGGGGCTGACCAACAACTTCTGGGTGTACATCCTGCCGGCCATCGTGCAGCCCTTCAACATCATCCTGGTGAAGACCTACATCGAGTCCATTCCCAAGTCCCTCCAGGAGGCGGCCGAGGTGGACGGTGCCGGCACCCTGACGGTCTTCTTCAAAATCGTCCTGCCCATGTGCACGCCGATTCTGGCCACGGTGGCCATCTTCTCGGCCGTCGGCCAGTGGAACTCCTTCCAGGACACCTTGATCTACATGACTGATTCCAAGCTCTACTCCCTGCAGTACCTGCTCTATCAGTACATCAACCAGGCAAGCTCCCTGGCCAGTGCAGTCAAGGCCAGCGCGGGCGGCGCCTTGAACATGGCGGCCCTGGCCACCCAGCAGACCCCGTCGTCGATCAGGATGACCGTCTCGGTCATCGTGGTCCTGCCCATCCTATTTATTTACCCGCTCTTCCAGCGTTACTTCGTCAAGGGCATGATGCTCGGCGCCGTCAAGGGCTGATCGGGAGGAGATGCAACCTCGCCGCTGTGTGGGCCTGTCCTGCGCGGCGGCCAGGAAGCGTCCATGTCGATTCATCAAGGAGGACAAATCGATGAGAGATGCAAGGCCGGCAGTGGCCCCGCCGGTCCGAAGGAGATCAACCACCGGGTTGACCATCACCGCTCACGGAGTCGTCGGCGGTTGGCAGGGGTCTGAAGCCGGGCGTATCGACCGAGGAAGGCCCCGCAGGCCGTTGAGACAGTCTTATGAGCCACAAGGATGTAAGCGGAAGTCAGAACCCTCCCGATGACCTGCGGTCCGCCGACCTGCCGAAGGTGACAGGACGGGCCCAGGAGCCGGACGGTGTCTGGAAAGGGGAAACATGCAAGCCAAGAAGCTGACGGCGGTGGCTGCCGCTGTCATAACTGTGTCCATGGCCTTGGCGGGCTGTGGCGGCGGCAACTCCGCCAACGAGAAGGACGACGGGTCGCTCATGCAGGTGGATGTCTTCGATGGCCTGGCCAACTACCAAGGCATCCAGAAGGGCTGGTTCGCCAAGATGGTCAAGGATAAGTTCAACCTTAAGTTGAACATCGTGGCCCCCAATGTGGCGGGCGGGGGCAACACCCTCTTCGATACCCGTTCGGCAGCCGGGAATCTGGGCGACATCGTCATCACCGGTTCCGGCTCCGGACAGGCGGCCAAGTTGGTCAAGGCCCATCTGATTGACGACATGACGCCCTACCTGAAGAATGCCAAGAACATCAAGAAGTACAAGTCCGCCACTGAAGCCTTCAACAAGGTGGCTGGGCAGACCAGCGGGGTCTGGGGCCTGCCCGGTTCGGTCACGTCCCTGCCGCCTACGGAACCCTCCGAGGGGCTGGAGCCCACCTTCGGCCCTTACGTGCGGTGGGACATCTACAAGGAGGTCGGATACCCCAGGATCGCCAACCTGGATGACCTGATCACCGTTCTCAAGCAGATGCAGGACAAGGCCCGGGCCGAGACCGGCGACAAGAACATCTACGCCATGTCCCTCTTCAAGGACTGGGACGGCAACATGATGAACAACGCCAAACAGCCCACCTGTTACTACGGTTACGACGAGATGGGCTTCGTCCTGGCCAAGGCCGACGGCTCCGACTACCAGTCGGTTACCCAGAAGGGCGGGATGTACGAGAAGGCCCTCCAGTTCTTCAACAAGGCATCACAGGCCGGCCTGGTCGATCCCGAGTCGACCACCCAGAACTACGACACCATGTACGCCAAGTACCAGCAGGGCAAGATTCTCTTTTCCTTCTGGCCCTGGCTGGGGCAGGCAGCCTACAACACCACGGACAACAAGGCCCAGGGCAAAGGCTTCATGATTGCGCCTCTGGAGGACATGAAGATCTTCTCCTACGGCGCCACACCTGACGGGGGGAGCACCTTCATCGCCTTGGGTTCCAAGGCCAAGAACAAGCAACGCCTGGTCAACTTCATCGACTGGCTCTACTCGCCTGAGGGAGTCTACGCCTCCGGTGCCCAGACCGGCGGGTCCGCTGGCCCCAAGAACCTGAACTGGACGGTCAAGGACGGCAAGCCCGAGCTGACCGATTTCGGCGAGAAGGTCCTCTTCGGCAACGGTGCCAATGTACCGGCCGATTGGGGCGGCGGCACCTACAAGGACGGGGTCTCGGCCTTGAACTACCCGACTGTGATCGTCCAGGACAAGGATCCCTCCACAGGCTACCCCTACAACGCCAGCATGTGGCCCTCGCAGCTGGCCAAGAACACGGACCCGCTGAGCACCGATTGGTCCGCCCACATGGGCGGGGCCAAGACCACCATGGAATATCTGAAGAAGAACGACAAGATCATGGTGGCCCCCGGTTCCAGCTACGTGACCCCGGACGAGTCCTCCCAGATAAAGACCCTCCGCGGCCAGGTGAAGACCGAGATCGTCAACGCCTCCTGGAAGGCCTCCTTCGCCAAGGACGACAACGAGTTCAATGCCCTCCTTGATGAGATGCGCTCCAAGGTTGACGGGATGGGCTACAAGCAGGTTCTCGATGTGGACATGAAGGACGCCAAGGATCAGAACACGGCCCGGGTGGACATCAAGAAGCAGTTCGAAAACAGGAAGTAAACCGGAGGATGAGCGTCCGGCCCTCGTCGGAGTCCCCGGGGGACCCGGACCTCACATCAAGATTTGCACACTCCGGTCGGCCCGTGTCGGGCGACCGCACGGGCCGACCGGGGAGTCTGAAAACCAGACTATGACAGAGAAAGGTAACAAGGAAACCATGAAGAAGAGCAAACTCGCAGTGGTGACGGCAGCGGTGCTGTCAGCCTCGCTGGCCCTGGCCGGCTGTGGCGGCGGCGGAGGCAACTCCGCCAACGAGAAGGACGACGGCTCCCTGATGAAGGTGGATGTCTATGACGACCTGGCCAACTATCAAGGCATCCAGAAGGGCTGGTTCGCCAAGATGGTCAAGGACAAGTTCAACATTCAGTTGAACATGATCTCGCCCAATGTGGCCGGTGGTGGCAGCACCCTCTTCGATACCCGTTCGGCGGCCGGGAACCTGGGTGATTTGGTCATCACCGGGGCCGGCAACGGCAGACTGACCAAGTTGATCAAGGCACACCTGATCGAGGATATGACGCCGTACCTGAAGAATGCCAAGAACATCAAGAAGTACAAGACCGCCACCGACGCCCTCAACAAGTTGTCGGGCCAGAGCAGCGGGGTCTGGGGGGTGCCGCAGAGTGTCTCCACCAAGAGCCCGACCGACCCTTCCGAGGGCAACGAGCCCGTCTTCGGCCCCTACATCCGCTGGGACTACTACCGTGAGATTGGCTACCCGAAGTTCAACAACCTGGATGACTTCCTGCAGGTGCTCAAGCAGATGCAGGACAAGGCTCGGGCCGAGACCGGCGACAAGAACGTCTACGCCTTCTCCCTGTTCAAGGACTGGGACGGCAACATGATGAACAATGCCAAGCAGCCCACGACCTACTTCGGTTATGACGAGATGGGCTTCGTCCTGGCCAAGGCCGACGGCTCCGACTACCAGTCGGTCACCCAGAAGGGCGGGATGTACGAGAAGGCCCTCCAGTTCTTCAACAAGGCCAACCAGATGGGCCTGGTCGACCCCGAGTCCTCCACCCAGAACTACGACACCATGTCGGCCAAGTACCAGCAGGGCAAGATTCTCTTCTCCTTCTGGAGCTATCTGGGGCCTGCCGCTTACAACACCACGGAAAACAAGGCCCAGGGCAAGGGCTATATGCTGGCCCCCATGGGTGACATGAAGATCTTCTCCTACGGAGCCACCCCCAATGGCGGCGCCTCCATCATTGCCGTCGGGTCCAAGGCCAAGAACAAGCAGCGCCTGGTCAACTTCATCGACTGGCTCTACTCCAGGGAGGGCGTCTATGCCATGGCCGGCAACGTCAAGGGCATGAACTTCGACATCAAGGACGGCAAGCCCGAGCTGACCGACTTCGGCAAGAAGCTCCAGAGCAACAAGTCCTCCAAGGTCTCCGCCCAGTTCGGTGGCGGCTCTTACTCCGACGGTGTATCCGCCCTGAACTTTGCCACCGAGCTGGCCACCGACATCGATCCCGACACCAAGGAGCCCTATGACTCCAGCATGTGGCAATCCACCATCGACCAGTTCAGCAACTCCGCCCTGGACAAGGATTGGTCCGAGCATATGGACGGGGCCAAGACCTCCATGCAGTACCTGGAGAAGGCGAACAAGCTCATGATCGCCCCCGGTTCCAGCTTCATCCAGCCCGATGAGTCCTCCCAGATCTCCACCCTGCGCGGTCAGGTGAAGACCGAGATCGTCAACACCTCTTGGAAGGCGGTCTTCGCCAAGGACGACAACGAGTTCAACAGCCTGATGGACGAGATGCGTTCCAAGGTCGACGGACTGGGCTTCAAGCAGGTTCTGGATGTGGACATGAAGAACGCCAAGGACCAGAACACGGCCCGCGTCAACATCAAGAAGCAGTTCGCCAACCGCGAGAAGGCGGAAGGCAACTGATTCCGCACCGGACGGTAAGGCGGGGGAGCTCTGGTGACCCTGCCTGCCGTCAGGCATGCACCGGTGGGGAGCGTTAGCCGGGAGGGTGGTCAACCACCCTCCTCCGTTGCGCTCCCCTTGCCATGCCGGTGGCACGGTTGATGCGTTTCCGGCCACCGGCTACGAATGCGGCCTTTCCTCCAATCAGGGGGCCGTGCCGCTAATGACAGAAAAGACAGAAAAGGAAAACGAGGTGCGAGAGCTACATGCTCCCATTTGAAAAGAACTCAAGGATCGTCTTTTGTGGGGACTCGGTCACCGATGTCAACCGTGATTACAAGGCCATTCCTGCCGGCTGGGGCTCCTTCGGCGATGGCTATGTCAACTTGGTCCACGCCCTTCTTACCGCCGTCTACCCCGACCGGGAACTCATGATCATGAATGAGGGAGTCAGCGGGGACGACATCAAGTTGATGGCAGCCCGGTGGGACAGGGACGTGCTCGACATGAAGCCCGACTATGTCTCCGTCATGATAGGGATCAACGACGTCTGGCGTCACTTTGACGGTCCCTTCCGCCAGGCGGACCTGGTCTCCCTGGATGAATTCGAACACACCTACGAGGATCTGATGGGCAGGACCGAGCCCCGTGTCAAAGGTCTGATTGTCATGAGCCCCTTCATGATGGAGCCCAACAGGGAGGACCCGATGAGGGCCATGGTCGACCGTTATGCCGAAGTGGCCAGGAAGGTGGCGGACCGACATAAGGCCATCTACGTGGACGTCCAGGCTGCCATGGATCACTTCCTCGAGAAACAGAGCAGCTACATACTCAGCATGGACCGTTGTCACCCCGGGATCGAGGGGCATATGCTGGTGGCCAGGACCTGGCTCCAAGCCGTCGGCTTCGACTGGGGAAGGACCACATTCGATGACGAAAAGTGAACAGGAACCCCGTCCCCTGCGTGAAGACGTGGTCGGGGCCGACGACCTTTCGCGGGTGGATGCCGAGATCAGCCGGGGTGCCTTCAAGGCCGATTGGGCCTCCCTGTGCGCCATGGAGCCCCCCACCTGGTTCGCCGATGCCAAGTTTGGCATTTTCACCCACTGGGGCCTGTACAGCGTGCCTGCTTACCGTAACGAGTGGTACTCGCGCAACATGTACATCAAGGGATACCCGGAGTTCGACCACCACGTGAAGACCTACGGACCCCAGAAGGAGTTCGGTTACAAGGACTTCATCCCCATGTTCAAGGCGGAGCGTTTCAACCCCGACCAGTGGCTGGACCTCTTCCGCCGGGCCGGTGCCCGCTACTACATGCCCGTGGCCGAGCACCACGATGGATTCCAGATGTACCGCAGCGACCTGTCGGAATGGAACGCCTTCGACAAGGGGCCCCATCGCGACCTGATCGGTGAGCTGCGGCGGGCCACTCTGGATGAGGGGCTTCACTTCGCTCTGTCCGACCACCGGGCTGAGCACTGGTGGTTCATGGGCCACGGGCAGGAGTTCGACAGCGACGTGCATCAGCCCATGAAGAGGGGTGACTTCTACTGGCCCGCCATGCCCGAGCCCGACAACCAGGACCTCTTCAGCAAGCCCTATCCCACCAAGGAGTACCTGGATGACTGGCTCCTGCGGGTCTGCGAGGTGATCGACGCCTACCGGCCCGAACTCCTCTACTTCGACTGGTGGGTCCAGCACGAGGCCTTCAAGCCTTATTTACAGCGCCTGGCTGCTTACTACTACGACCGGTCAGTCGAGTGGGGGATTCCGACCGCCATCTGTTACAAGATGGACGGCATGGCCTGGGGCTCGGGCATCGTGGACGTGGAGCGCGGCGGCTTCGCCAACCCCACACCCTTCGTCTGGCAGACGGACACTGCCATCGCCCGCAACTCCTGGTGCCACACGACCACCCTGGACCACAAGTCGGTGGCTGAAATCCTGGCCGCCCTCCTTGACGCGGTCAGCAAGAACGGCAATCTCATGCTCAACGTGGGCCCTTGCGCCGACGGGTCCATCGACCCCGAGGAGGAGGGGATGTTGGAATCCATCGGTCGGTGGATGGATGTGAATGGGGAGGGGATCTATGGATCCCGCCCCTGGTGGGTCGCCCAGGAGGGTCCCACCCACCCGGCAGCGGGGTCCTTCGCGGACCAGACCGAGGCCGTCTTCACCCCCGAGGATTTCCGGTTCACCTCGGCATCAGGCGCCATCTACGCCTACCAGCTCAAGCCGGCCGCAGATGGACGGGCCCTTATCAAGGCCTTTGCCCCACTTGGCAAGGAAGGGTCTGTCTTTCAGGGGATTGTCCGCCAGGTCAGCCAGTTGGGTGCAGGACCGGTCAGCTACGAGCTGACGGACCGGGGACTGGCGGTTCAGGGCCTCAAGGACCCCGTTGGAACCACGGCCAGCGGCCTGCCACTGGGCATCCGGATCGACGTGGAGTGAGATTCGGCCCCTGCGGGATTTCTGTCAGCGGCCCGAGGACTTAGTGACCGACAACAACAAGGAAAGATAGGAAGATATGAAGTTCCTCAACGGAGAATGGCTTGTGCGCGACGGTTTCGACGTCAAATATGCGGCCAATATCTACAGCGCGGACGTCGAAGAGAAGAGACTGACCCTCTACGCCCCCTTCCAGGTGATCAGGAATCCCGGCATGACCCTGGACGGAGGACTGCTCACCATCGAAGTCACCTCCCCCCGTCCCGACATCATCACCACCCGGATCATCAACTACAGGCAGGACCACAGCCATGACCCCCAATTCACGCTGAACCGGACTGATCCCCCGGTGAGGATCGAGGAGGATGAGAGGGGATGGACCTTCACCAGTGGCAGGCTGGCCCTGAAGATCGCCAAGGGTGACGCCATCGACTTCGAGTATGAGTATGAGGGCCGTCCGCTGACCAAGTCGGCGTGGAGGGGCAAGGCCCTTGTGACCGATGACGATGGCAAGCCACACGTGGTCGAGTCCCTCAACCTGGGCGTAGGAGAGAAGATCTACGGCCTGGGCGAGCGCTTCACCAACTTCGTCAAGAATGGGCAGACGGTCACCATCTGGAATCAGGATGGTGGCACAGGCACGGCCCAGGCCTACAAGAACGTCCCCTTCTATATGAGCAATCGGGGGTATGGGGTCTTCGTGGATTCCACTGACAAGGTGGAGTTCGAGATCGGTTCCGACGAGGTCTCCAAGGTCCAGTTCTCCGTCCCCGGCCAGGAGCTGACATATTCGGTGATTGGCGGCCAGGACCTCAAAGGGGTGCTCAACACCTATACCGATCTGACAGGCAAACCCCCACTGGTCCCCGACTGGAGCTTCGGTTTGTGGCTGTCGACCTCCTTTACCACCGACTATGACGAGAAGACCGTCAACGAGTTCGTCGACGGCATGGCGGAGCGGGACATCCCCCTGTCGGTCTTCCACTTCGACTGTCGCTGGATGGACGACCTGGAATGGTGCAACTTCGAGTGGAAACACTCCGCCTTCCCGGACCCCGAAGGGATGCTGGCCCGCCTCCACCAGAAGGGCCTCAAGGTCTGTGCCTGGATCAACCCCTACATTGCCCAAAAATCCAAACTCTTCAAGGAAGGGGCCGAGAAGGGGTACTTCATCAAGCGCACCGACGGCCAGGTCTGGCAGTGGGACAAGTGGCAGGCAGGCATGGCCATCGTCGACTTCACCAACCCCGAGGCGACGGCCTGGTACCAGAGTAAGCTCAGGCACCTGCTGGACCAGGGCGTGGACTGCTTCAAGACCGACTTCGGCGAGCGCATCCCCACCGAGGGCGTCGTCTATTACGACGGTTCCGATCCGGTCAAGATGCACAACTATTACACCCTCCTGTACAACAAGGCCGTCTATGACCTCCTGGTCGAGGTGAAGGGGGCCGACCAGGCCATCCTCTTCGCCCGCTCGGCGACGGTGGGCGGACAGTGCTATCCGGTCCACTGGGGCGGGGACTGCACCTCCAACTACCCCTCCATGGCTGAAAGTCTGAGGGCCGGCCTCTCCTTCGGTATGAGCGGATTCGGTTACTGGAGCCATGACATCGCCGGCTTCGAGGATCAGCCCACCCCCGACATCTACAAGCGCTGGACCCAGTTCGGCCTCCTTTCCTCGCACTCCCGCTACCACGGGTCCACCGCGTATAAGGTTCCTTGGCTATACGGGGATGAGGCCGTCGAGGTCACCCGTGAGTTCGCCAAGCTCAAGCAGCGTCTTGTGCCCTATCTGATCAAGATGTCGCATGAGACCCATGAGACGGGCCTGCCCATGATGAGGGCCATGGTCCTGGAATTCCCCAGCGACCCGACCTGCGAGGACATCGACACTCAGTACATGTTGGGTGACGACATCCTGGTGGCCCCAATCTTCAACGAGGACGGGACCGCCCGCTTCTACGTGCCTGATGAGGGCACGGGCCGACCCTGGGCCAACATGCTGACAGGAAAGACCTATGAGCCCGGACGCTGGTACCAGGAGACCTACGACTACCACACCCTGCCGGTCCTGGTCAGACCAGGCACAGACCCCCTCCACGTGTGAGCCGGAATCTGCTGCCACGTGCGGTCCTCCCCGGACCGGCAGGTCGGGGAGGACCTGGATTGCATAAATGAAAACGCCAATGGATGCATGTGCCCGTAGGCTTCCCACCGATTGGAGACCCTGCCGTCAGGTGGTGCATCCCCTATCGATACAGCCTTATCGGCAGAAGGAAGTGGATGGTTCATGACGACCGCCCTTGAATTCGTCAGACAGTTGGGCCTGGGCTGGAACCTGGGCAATACCTTCGATGCTTTTCCCCTCCAAGGAGAGCATGCGAGGGCTGTGAAAGAGGGTCGGACCTGGACCCCGGAGGATCAGGAGAAGCTCTGGTTCAACCAGCCTTTCACCCCTGGGTGCGCCCGCCTGGTCAGGCAGGCCGGGTTCGACACCATCCGCATCCCGGTCACCTGGGTGGAGTGGATTGACGGGGAGGGCCACGTGGACTCCATCTGGATGAACGCGGTCCGCCGGGCCGTCGACTGGAGTCTGGATGCAGGGCTCAAGGTGATCGTCAACGTCCATCATGATGGTGGTGAGGGCGACCTCCCCTGGATCCGCAAGGCGGACAAGGACCCGGATGGGGTCTGCAGGCGATTCGCCGGTCTCTGGCGTGAGATCGCCGACACGTTCAAGGATTACGGGCAGGACCTCATCCTGGAGGGTGGCAACGAGATCGGTTTCGATGACATGGACCGGGACCAGGCCTATGTCCTCCTGGAGAGGCTCAACCAGATCTTCGTCGACACGGTCAGGGCGAGTGGATCGCACAACGCCGACCGCTTCCTGCTGATTCCCGGTTACAACACCGACACGGCCATGACCTGTGACTCCCGTTACCACCTGCCCAAAGACAGCACGGCGGACCGGCTGATCGTATCCATCCACTATTACTCACCGGCCGATTTCGCCCTGGCCACACACGACACCACATGGTGCAAACCCAGGCAGGAGTGGGGCAGTGAGGCGGACATCAAGGCAGTGGAGGCGGATTTCGCCGCCCAGCGCCGCCGCTTTGTCGATGCCGGTATCCCCGTAATCATCGGAGAATACGGTCTGTTGACCGAGGCCGTGGATGGGAAGGACCATGCCAGTAACCTCAAGTGGATATCGACCGTTCTGAACTGCTGCCGCGAGAACGGATCCTGCCCGGTCCTCTGGGATACCTCCACCAAGGAGATGTGTTTCCTGGACCGGACCACCGGCCGCTTCTTCGACCCCGACATGGCCTCCTTATTCGCCCAGGCCAGGGCGGACCGCCAGTAGGGAGGTGCCGCGATGACCCTGTTCAACTGCAAACCCGCCCGCCGGATCGCCTCAGGATTCCACCCGGACCCGACCATCTGCCGTGCCCCTTCGGGCCGCTACTTCCTGGTCAACAGCTCTTTCGAGTATTTCCCGGGCCTTCCCGTATACGAGAGTGGCGACGGGAAGCATTGGGCCTTGATAGGGAACGCCATGGACCGACCTTCCCAGTTCCCCTGCGAGGGTATGGGCAACAGCGGGGGCATCTATGCTCCCACCCTGCGCTGGCATGACGGCCTGTTCTACCTGATCGTCACCAACGTCAACAAGGGGACCATGATCATGACCACGCCGGACCCCCATCAAGGATGGTCCGATCCTCTGTGGGTCAAGGGGTGGCCCGGTATCGACCCCACCCTCCTCTTCGATGATGATGGAACCGTCTACATCTGCGGCAATGAAAGCGACCAGGTTGACCAGGAAGGCAATAGGGAGGTCCCCGGTATCTATCTGTCCCGTCTGGATGTGGGCACTGGGACAGTCCTGTCTCAGAGGGAGAGGATCTGCGGGGGGACCACCGGTGCAAATCCTGAGGGGCCCCACATGTACAAGAGGGATGGGCTCTACTATCTGATGTGGGCCGAGGGAGGCACCGAGGCTGGCCACATGGAGAACATGGCCCGTTCCGCCTCGCCTACAGGCCCTTACGAGATGTGCCCGGGCAACCCCCTGATCACCAACCGGAGCACCCATCTGACCCTTCAGGCCATCGGCCACTGCGACTGTGCCGGATTCGATGAGGACCGTACCCTGATGGTCTTCCATGGAACCCGGAACAACCATGAGTATCCCGCCCAGGGTTGGCTGGGCAGGGAGTCCTATGAGGTCTGGTTCGATTGGAAGGATGGATGGCCCACCCTGGCCGACCAGTCCTACGATGTCCCTCTTCTGGGCGAGGGGGAGGCCCTTGAGGATCGGATTGACTGGATCACCCCCTCCCTGGACAGGGCAGGTCGTTTCAGCGTGACCGGTTCGGGTGACCCGACGGCGGCCCGCATACGCGTGGAGGCCGCCGGTCATGACTTCGGCCTGGACGACGGGGCGCCTATGATCGGGACCCGGCAGACCGACTTTCGTTGCACCCTCAAGGCCACCCTCCCCGATCCGGCCCAGTTGACTTATGGTCAGGCCGGATTGGCCGTCTATGCCAATGCCGGCCATTACATGGATCTGGCGGTGGAACCTGCGCGGAATGGTCTGGTGCACGTCCGGGTCCAGGTACACAACGCCGGCCTGGTCAGCCTGGTGGGGTCCGCGGACCTGCCTGCCGGGGCACCCATAGGCCTTGAGATCAGGGGGGACGAGATGGGTTACGCCTTCCGTGCTGTGGGTCGGGACGGGGATCACGACCTGGGTCATGCCCCGGGCAAGGTCCTCAGCTTCACCAATGCCGGTGGCTTCACCGGAATCCTTCTGGGGGTCTACGCCCACGGTTCCGGACGAGTTACCTTCGATCCGGTGACCTACCGGGTCTGAGCAATCTGTTCGTTCGCAAAAAACAACAAGAGAAGTCGCCCGCTATGGTGCCATCTAGTGCCCGTCGGACGACTTGAAGGAGATCGATCATGAAACCGACATTCAGCAGCTTCCTGTTCGGGGGCGATTGGAATCCGGAACAGTGGCCGGAGGACACCTGGGAACAGGACATCGAGAAGCTCGAGGACGCCCACATCAACGAGGCCACCATCAACGTCTTCTCCTGGGCCCTTCTGCAGCCTTCGGAAGAAAGATATGACTTCTCCATGCTGGATAAGATTGTGGCCCTCCTGGTCAAGCACCGGTTCAACATCGTCATGGCTACGGGGACGGCGGCCCTGCCCGCCTGGATGGTCAGAACCCACCCAGAGGTGATCCGGACCGACCAGGAGGGCAGGCATCGCGTTTCCGGTGGGCGGCACAACTTCTGCCCCACCAGTGAATACTTCCGACAGGCCTCCGGGGCTCTGGCAGGCCATCTGGCCGAGCGCTACGCCGACACCCCGGGTCTGGTGGCCTGGCATGTGGGCAACGAGTACGGCGGTGGCGGTGGCCTGTGTTACTGCGAGGGCTGTGCCCGGGCCTTCCGGGTCTGGCTGAAGGAAAAGTACGGCACGGTCCAGGCCCTCAACCAGGCCTGGTACGCCAATTTCTGGAGCCACACCATCTACGACTGGGATGACGTGGTTCCACCTGTAACCTACGGGGATGGGATCGGTGAGAACAAGTGCGTGATCTCCGGCCTGCAGATGGATTACCGCCGCTTCCAGGAGCAGGCACAGCTGGCCTGCTTTACCAATGAGCGTGACGCCATCCGCCGCCACGACGGGTCCACGCCAATCACCACCAACCTGATGGGGACTTTCAAGGACCTGGACTACTTCGAGTGGGCCCAGCAGATGGACCTGGTCAGCTGGGACAACTATCCGGGCATGGACACCCCATCCAGCTTCACGGCAATGTCCCACGACCTCATGCGGGGGGTCGGCGGAGGCCGTCCCTTCATGCTGATGGAGCAGACACCCAATCAGCAGAACTGGTTCCCCTTCTGCAAGGTCAAGCGGCCCGGCGAGGTCCGCAAGCTCAGTTGGCAGGCCGTGGCCCATGGGGCCGACACGGTGCAGTTCTTCCAGATGAAACAGTCCCTGGGTGGCTGCGAGCGCTTCCACGGGGCTGTCATAGACCACAGCGGGAGTGAGGAATCCCGAGTCTTCAAAGAGACCGCCGCCCTGGGGGCCGAACTGGACCGGGTGGGGGCCCGCCTCATGGGTAGCCGAGTGGTGGCCAGGGCGGCCATCATGTTCGACTGGCAGAGCTACTGGTCCCTGGAAGGTTGTGTGGGCCCCACGGCAGGATTCTCCTACCCCAAGGAGGTCCATCGCTTCTACCGGCCCCTCTACCGCCGCAACCTGGCCGTGGACTTCATCCCGAGCACGGCCCCGGTCGAGACCCTGAAGAAGTACGACCTGATCCTGGCCCCGGCCCTGATCTCCCTATTGCCTGGTGTGGCAGACCACCTGGAGTCCTATGTATCCGATGGGGGCACTTTCGTCACCGGCTATATGGCCGGTATCCACGACGAACGCGACCTGGTGGTTCCAGGCGGGTATCCGGGTGCTCTAAGGAAGCTGACCGGTGTCTGGGTCGAGGAGATCGATGCCCTGGCGCCTGATGAAACCATGCCGGTGGAAGGTCTGGCAGCTGTCGACGGCCATCCTGCCGGTCAGATCGTGGCCTGCCTGATTCATTGCGAGGGAGCCAAGCCCCTTGCCTCCTACGGGGGCGGCGACTTCTACGCCGGCAGCCCGGCCCTGACGGTGAACGGTTTCGGCGGGGGAAGGGCCTACTTCGTTGGCACTCCCTTGGACGAGGCCGGCATGGATGCCTTCATGGATCCCATCATTGACAGCCTGGGGCTCCCTGCGGTCGACACTCCCAAGGACGTCAGCCTTTCCCTCCGCCAATCGGATGATGGGACCCGGTATGCCATCGTGATCAACTCGGCCCGTTCACCAATTACCGCCGACCTCCCCCTCCTGAAGGGCGGTGAGGACCTCCTGGCCGGCGGCCGGGTGTCTGGCCCACTGGATATGCCGCCCTACGGGGTGGCTCTGGTCGCACTGGCCTGACCGGCCAACGGTGAACCTGAGTATCCGGGTCCTGTCATGGCCGGCATCAAGGAGATCCGGGCCAGGATGGAGCTAGGGGTGTGGGCGGGAGTCAGGCGGTCGGACCTTCCTGGTCCCTGAAGGTCCGCTTGATCCAGGCGGCCGCGAGACGGGGCCAGATCTGCACGCAGGGTTCGATTCCATTGGTGCCCTGCCAGGCGGTCTCTTCAGTCCCCAGGCCCAGACCGTGGCCTCCGTGGGGGAAGAGGTGGGCTTCCACGCTGACCCCAGCCTGCTTGCATGCTTCTACCAGCATGAGGGTGTTCTCCGGAGGGACCAGGCCATCCTCCATGGTGTGCCAGACGAATACGGGCGGGGTCTTGCTGTCTATGTGCTTCTCGATGGAAACCGCTTCCAGGGCTGCAGGGTCCTCCTTCTTGTCGCCCAGGAGGTGGTCGATGCTCCCCCGGTGTGCGAGGGGGCCGGAGGTGATGACCGGATAACCCAGCATGAGGCCGTCGGGGCGGACGGCGTCGGGGTCATAGCCATGGGCCCGGAGGTCCTGGTCTCCGGCGGTCGTGGCCAGGTTGGCCGCCAGGTGGCCACCGGCTGAGAAGCCCATGATGCTGATGGCTTTGGGGTCCACGTGCCACTGGTCGGCGTGCTCACGGATGCGCTTCATGGCTTCGGCCGCCTCGACCAGGGCCGTCGGGTACACGGAGGGCCAGCAGGAATAGCGCAGGATGAAGGCATTGCAGCCAGCCGCCAGGAACTGTGTGGCGATGGGCTCGGCCTCCCTGTCGGAGGTCATCTCATAGCCGCCTCCGGGAATGATCAGGACCGATGGGCGGACCCGGTCCGGCACTACCTCCTGGCTGTTGTCCAGGCTGTAGCCGACGAACTTGGCCCGGCTTCCGTCAATCCCCTCAATCTCCTGTTCAAAATACTGCATCTGCTCTCATCCTCTTCGATAGTTGGGGCCCGCAGGCCGTGGCTCATTGTAAATCACCGGATGACCCAGTGTCACCTCAGAAGGTCACGGTCACGTCCACCGGATTTTCGCTGGTCTGGGGTGGTACCATCCCGCCACTCAGTTCGTGGCCGTCCAGGCTGACCGAACGCCTTCCGGTCCGTTTCATGGAGATCCGATAGGTGACCCCCCTCCAGGTCCTGCCGACGGTCAGGTCATTGAATTCGGCGGGCAGGTGGGGTTCGATGACCAGTCCGTCCAAGGTGGGCCTGACCCCCAGCAGGTACTGGGAGACATCCACGAAAGACCAGGCGGCCGTGCCTGTCAGCCAGGAGTTCTTTCCTTCGCCGGGGGTGGGGGACTCAGGACCGGCCATCATCTGGCAGTAGACGTAGGGCTCCACCTTGCGGATGTCGGACTTCTCCTCCAGGTAGGCCGGGCAGGTACGCCTGTAGACCGCGAAGGCCTCTTCGTCATCGCCGACCATGGCGTTGGCTATGGAGATCCAGGGGTTGACGTGGCAGAAGATGCCGCCGTTCTCCTTGTATCCCCTGGGATAGGAGGAGATCTCGCCCAGTTCGATCCGGTAGGTGGAATAGGCGGGGGCCAGGATGGCCGTACCCCAGGAGGAGGTCAGCCTCTCCTTGACCGAGGTCAGGGCCCGTCGGGCCTTGCCGTCATCGAGACCGATACCGGCCATCACACACATCCCCTGGGGTTCGATGTAGATCTGTCCCTCGGTGTCGGCGTGGGAACCGACAGGACGGGAGTAAGCGTCGTAGGCCCTGAGGAACCACTGGCCGTCCCAGCCGGCCTCCTCCACGGCATGGATCATCTTTTCGATGGCCTGGCGGACCGAGGCGGTTTCCTGGTCCACAGCATCCCTGTCCATCCCGCAATCCGTCCCGTAATGGTCCAGGATGTCGGCATAGTGGCCGGCGTATAGGACGAACATGCCTCCGATTAGGACCGACTCGGCCACACCTGTGTCATTGTTTTCTACGGTCTGGAAACTCTCTCCCGGTGTATCGGAGAAGCAGTTGAGGTCAAGGCAGTCGTTCCAGTCGGCCCGTCCGATCAGGGGGAGGTCATGCGGGCCCAGGTGGTTCATCGTGAACCCGATCGACCGGCGCAGGTGCTCCAGGAGGGGTTTCTCGGTCCCCTCCACATTGTTGAAGGGGACGGGCTCCTCCAGGATGGAGGAATCCCCGGTCTCGGCCAGGTAGGCGTAGGTGCCGGCCACCAGCCAGAGGGGGTCGTCGTTGAAGCCGCCGCCGATGTCGGCGTTCCCCCTCTTGGTCAGGGGCTGGTACTGGTGCCAGGCCGACCCATCCTCCAGCTGGGTTGAGGCGATGTCGATGATGCGCTGACGGGCGCGGTCGGGGATCAGGTGGACAAAGCCCAGGAGGTCCTGGTTGGAGTCGCGGAAGCCCATTCCCCTCCCCGTGCCTGACTCGAAATAGGAGGCCGAGCGCGAGAGGTTGAAGGTGACCATGCACTGGTACTGGTGCCAGATGTTGACCATTCGATCCAGGCGAGGGTCGCCACTGTCCAGGGTGAACCGGCCCAGGATGGCGGTCCAGTAGGCCTTGAGGTCGGCGAAGGCCTGGTCGACCTGGTCGTCCCTCCTGAAGCGGTCGAAGAGGGCGTGCGCTGGCCTCTTGTTGATGATTCCCACCTTGGAAGGGTCATCGGGGTCCTCCCACTTGTCTTCCTTGGGCAGCTGGACATAGCCCAGGATGAATACCAGGCTCTCCTCCTGGCCGGGATCCAGGGACAGCCTGACCCTGTTGGCGGCTATAGGGAACCAACCGTGTGCCACGGAGTTGCGGGCCCTGCCCTCGGTGATGGCTTCTGGGGTGTCCCAGCCGTTGAACTTACCCAGGAACTCGTCCCTGCTGGTGTCGAACCCGCAGGTGGGCCGGTTGACCCCGAAGAAGGCGTAATGGTCCCGGCGTTCCTTGTACTCGGTCTTGTGATAGACAATGGTGGCTTCCGGGCCCTGCTCTACCTCCACTTCGCCTGTAGACAGATTGCGCTGGAAGTTGCTGGAGTCGTCCACGGCGTTCCACAGGCACCACTCCACGCAGCCGGTCACATCCAGGAGGATGGGGGAGTCGGTGGTGTTCCTGATTTTTAGACGGTTGATTTCGGCATCGGCATCCACGGGAACGAAGGCGGTCATGACCGTATCGATCCCCTTGTAGGAGGATTCGAAGATGGTGTATCCGGTCCCCTGGCGGCAGCTGTACCGGTCCAGGGGAGTCCTTGAGGGCAGGAAGGTGGGCGACCAGGTGGCCAGGGGGGCGGACTCTGGGTTGTCCCGATCCATAAGGCTCAGGTAGTAGTTGCGGCTGCCGTTGTCGGCTGGTACCCCGTTGTAGCGGTAGCGGGTTATCCTCTGGAGCTTGGCGTCCTTATAGAAGGAATAACCGCCGCCTGTGTTGGAGATGAGGGAGAAGAAGTCCTGGTTGCCCAGATAGTTGATCCAGGGCAACGGGGTGGCGGGTGTGTCGATGACATACTCTCTGGCTGCGTCGTCAAAATGACCGTATTGCATGTTCTCCCTATCCTCAATGCGACCTTGGCCCAGCCTCGTCGGGTTGGGGCCAGGTGGGCAGGCCGTAGGCGACCCTTCAGGACTGTCCAGGGGCGTCACAACCCCTTGAAAGCAGCAGTGTCCTGCCGGAATAGCTGCCGGAATCGTACCCCGCTCCGGGAAGGACAGCCAAGGCTTGCGACCCGCGTTTGTATTATCGTTTGACTAAGATGATAGCATTCATTGATAAACCTATAGATAAGCGTGTGCGGATTTCCTATAATGGTTGAATTCATGCGGCGACCAACAGGCCCGAACTCCGAAGATTGGGCACGTCGGAGCCGCCTGCAGTCATGATGGGGACCCGCAAGGGCGGGTGGCAACTCCAGGGACAGGGTCCCATCGCCCGCCAGGTGCCTGAGTAAAGGGGGTTCATGACTGGCGTAGATGATTGGAACCAGTACCGGGCCGGCAGGAAGGTCACCGGATCCGGTCCGATGGGCGGGTCCACTTTCTCTGAGAACCCGCGTGCCCGTCAGGTCTTTACCGGCAAGGGCTTCACCCGGCGTAAGCGGATGACCGCCAATGAACGCAGGGACCAGATTGTCAAGGCAGCCGTCAAGGTGATTGCCGCCAAGGGCTTTTGGGGGATGTCCCTGCAGGACGTGGCCGATCAGGTGGGCATCACCGAGGCCGCCCTCTACCATTACATCGACTCCAAGAACGACCTGTTCAGCATGGTCATGGAGCAGGCCTATGACTCCCCTGAGGCCGACGAATTCATCTACAAGACCTGTACCGGGACGGATGCGGATGGACACAACCTCCTCTTCTTCCCTCGATTCTGCGCCAACAACGTCATTTTCAATGCCCGCAGGCCGGAGATGGTCAAGCTCTTCTCCATCCTGAACGGGGAGGCCCTGAGCCCCTCGCACCCGGCCCACCGCTATTTCATAGGCCGCAACCAGAAGTTCTGGCAGACCATCAAGTCGCTGAACTGGTGCCTGCCCAGAGGGTACGACCTGGACCGCTTCCACCACATGTGGATGCTGTGCATGTCCGCCATGGATGGCCTGCAATACCGCTGGCTGGCTGACGGGTCAGCCGACCTGGTGGCCGAGTGGCTCGCCTTCTCCGACGAGCTTTTCCCCCAGGAGAAGTGGCATGGGTTCATGGACCCTAGTGACATCGATCCGGATTCCGAAGTCTGCCTGGCTTCCTACGGCCTTATCACGGGTGGGGAGCAGGCGGTTCAGGACCGGCAGCCTCGGTCAGACGACCCCTGTGATGGGACAACGGCTACCGGGGGCGTCCACCGGCCGGAAGACAGCAAATGACCGCAAGCGCGTAAAGCGCCATGGACATGGAAGCAACGAAAGAGAGGATTGGCATGGGCCAAGAGAGTAAGTTCATCTTCCCCTCCGATTTCACCTGGGGGACTGCCACGGCTGCCTTCCAGGTGGAAGGGGCGGCACATGAGGACGGCAGGACGGATTCCATCTGGGACACATATTGTGCCCAACCGGGCGTGGTCGTCGACGGGTCCAACGGTGATGTGGCCTGCGATCAGTATCACCGCTATCCGGAGGACATAGCCCTGATGAAGCAGATGGGTGTTGGCGCCTACCGCATGTCCATATCCTGGTCCCGCATTTTCCCCATGGCCGGTGGTCCGGTGAACCAGGCCGGGCTGGACCACTACCTGAGGGTCCTTGATATGCTGCGCGACAATGAGATCAGGCCCATCGTCACCCTATACCACTGGGACCTTCCCCAGTACCTACAGGATGCAGGTGGCTGGCCCAGCAGGGACACAGCCCTCCGCTTCGGCGACTACGCCTCCGCCTTGGCCGCTTCCTTCGGCGACCGGGTGGATACCTGGACCACCTTGAATGAGCCCTGGTGCGCGGCCTATTTGGGTTATGGGAACGGTGCCCACGCCCCCGGGATCAAGGACTACGACCAGGCCCTGGCCGCCGTCCACCATCTGAACCTGGCCCATGGACTGGCCTGCCAGGCCATCAGGGCCCAGGTCGGGCAGTATGCCCGGCTTTCGGTCACCCTCAACCTTCAGGTTACCCGGGCGGCCTCGGACAGCCAGGAGGACCGTGCCGCCAAGAAGAGGGCCGACCTCTTCGCCAACGAGGTCTTCCTGGCCCCCATGCTGGAGGGTGCTTATCCGGAAGGTGTCAGTCAGGCGGCGGGGGAGGATACCGACTGGCGTTTCGTGCGGGACGGTGACCTGGAGACCATCCATCAGCCCCTTGACGTCCTGGGATTGAACTACTACGCCACCACCTATGTAAAGGCCAGGAGGGCTGATGACGAATCCGCCGATGCCTCGGTCGGCCCTGAGGGCAAGCTGGTCGATCGCCATGCCAACGCCATGCCGGCCCAGGAGGGCGTGGAAGGGCAGGCCCCGCAGGGAGAGCTGACGGGAATGGGCTGGAACCAGGAGCCCCAGGGCTTGACCGATGTGCTGGTCGAGCTGGGCCGACGTTTCCCTGACATGGAACTCATGGTGACCGAGAACGGCTCCGCCTGGGATGACCAGGTCAGTCAGGATCCGGACGCACCCGGCGGGAAGATCGTTCACGACCCCAAGCGGGTGGCCTATCTGGAAGAGCATGTCAAAGCCGTGGCCAGGGCCATCCAGGCCGGGTCCCGGGTGACCGGCTACTTCGCCTGGTCCCTGTTGGACAACTTTGAATGGGCCCTGGGCTACACCAAGCGCTTTGGGCTGATCAGGGTCGATTATGACACCCAGGAGCGGATCTGGAAAGATTCAGGAAGGCGCTACTCCCGGATTGTTCAGGCCAATGCCATCTGAGAGGGCTCTGATACCGATTGGTCTGCGGTCGGCAACGGCTCCGCATGCGATCTGTGGGCCGCACAACCGATCCTGAACATTTAATCAGGTTGATCATGCAGGCAGGGGAGGGGGTGACTCTCCCCGCCGGCATGATTGAAGTTTCCTGATTTCCGAACCCCTCATATCCAGCTTGGTTGCCACATGTGAATTCATCGGAGCCCGCAATGAATCGGAAGGGCTGTCCACAGAGGAAGACAAGAGAGGGAGACCGGGACGATGAGCCCCAGGATGATCGTGCACCAGCGTCGACGGGCGGGTTGGACTGCATTGACATTTTTTACAACGATAGATAAACTTGTGTTGTCATGACGGCATAGTTGCCGGCTGTGGATTCCCCCAGGTTCAAGGATTGAGCCGGATGGGAGCGAAACTAGTCATAGAAGGGCTGAGCATGAACGGAACCGATGCAGAAGTCGACCGTCAGGTCAAGACTTCCGGTAAAACCGCGCGCCTCGCCTCCTCCAAACCCGCCAAGGCACATAAGGTCCTTTCGTCGCGGGGGGGGGGGGTATAAATCTTCCCTAAAGCGCTGTTGGCCCTTATGGGTCATGGTGCTTCCAGCCATGCTGTTCGTGGCCGTATTCAACTACGGCCCTATGTACGGCATTCAACTGGCGTTCAGGAAGTATGATTTTACCAAGGGCCTCACCGGAGGCGACTGGGTGGGCTTCCAGTATTTCAAGCAGTTCTTCGCCTCACCTATGTTCAAGCCCCTCATGGTCAACACGATCAGGATCAGTCTGTGGACTCTGGTCATGGGCTTCATCGCCCCCATCATCCTGGCTCTCCTGATCAACCAGATCCATTCCACCAAGGTCAAGAGCTTCGTACAGACCATCACCTACATGCCGCACTTCATATCTACGGTGGTGATTGTGGCCATGATCAACCTCTTCCTGACCCCCTCCACAGGTCTGCTCACCCGTTTCCTCTCCTTCCTCCACGTCGACAACGCCAACTTCATGGGCAATCCCAGCACCTTTACGCCCATCTACTGGATCAGCGAGGTCTGGCAGCATATGGGCTGGAACTCGATTATCTACCTGGCCGCCCTCAGTTCGGTCGACGTGGCCCTCTACGAGGCAGCCAAGATGGACGGGGCAGGCCGTTTTCAGCTTATTCGTTACATCGATATACCCGCCATCATGCCCACGGCCGGCGTCCTCCTGATCCTGAACATGGGCGGTGTGCTCAACGTAGGTTTCGAAAAGGTCTTCCTCATGCAGAACACCCTGAACCTGCCAGCCTCCGAGGTCATATCGACCTACACCTACAAGATCGGCATCCTGCAGAATCAATTCTCGTATTCCACAGCCATCGGCCTGTTCAACATGCTCATCAACTTCGTCTTCCTGGTCATCGCCAATCAGATCTCCAGGAGGGTGTCTCACACCGGCATCTTCTGAGGGGGAGGAAGACAACAAAATGGAAAACACGCAAGACATGGCACGCGCCGGGGCCCGCAGGGTCAGACGGCTTATCGGGGGGAAGACGCTGGGAGACTGGCTGGCTGACCTGATCATCGTCCTCATCCTGCTGCTGATAGTGGCCTCCATCCTCTACCCAATCTGGTTCATCATCATCGCTTCGGTCTCTGATCAGACCCTGGTCAACACAGGCCAGGTCACCTGGATTCCCAAGGGCATTTCGGCCTACGGCTTCCAGCAGATTCTCGGGGATGACAGGATCTGGAACGGCTACCGGAATACGTTGATCTACACTGTGGCAGGCACCGTCTTGAACCTGGTGGTCACCATGCCGGCGGCCTTCGCCCTCTCCCGGCCCGAGTTCAAATGGCGCCGCCTGATCATGCTCTTCTTCACGATTACCATGTTCGTCAACGGCGGTCTGATCCCGACCTACCTCCTCTACAAACAGCTTGGTCTCCTGGACTCCTGGGCGGTCTTCGTCATTCCCCAGGCCCTGAATGTCTACAACCTGATCATCGCCCGGTCCTTCTTCGAGAGCTCCATCCCCGAGGACCTCCACGATGCCGCTCAGATCGACGGGGTGGGGTACTTCCGCTACTTTACGCGGATCGTCATCCCCCTGAGTTCCGCCATCATCGCCGTCATCGGCCTGTATTACCTGGTGCAGCACTGGAATGACTTCTTCACCGGCTTGGTCTACATACGCACCTACGACAAGCAACCCCTGCAGATCGTCCTGCGTGACATCCTCCTGTCCAACCAGGCTTTCCAGGGGGGGTCGGGCTCGACGGCCGGTGCCGGATACGGGCAGGAGTTCGCTGACCAGATCAAATACGGGGTGATCATCGTCTCCACCCTCCCTCTCCTGGTCATCTACCCCTTCATACAGAAGTACTTCAACAAAGGTGTCATGATCGGGGCAATCAAGGGCTGATTGCACCGGACCGTCCTACTGACGGGGAACAAAGACAAGACGTATGGGCCGGACAGCCATGGCTGTACCCGGGAAAGGAGGAAGCATGCAAAGATTCGCCCTCGGATACGAGCAGGCGGCCCGCTTGGTCCTGGTGGCCTTCATCGCCAACCTGGCCCTGCTGGCACACACCATCATGGGGCTTGTCCTGGTAGGCTTCTTCCCCTCCCTGGCAGCGACCTGCGGGGTTTTCAGAAGATGGCTGACAGATGAGGACAGGGAGTGGGGGATCGCTCAGACCTGGCGGACCTTCCATCGTCTGTGGAAGAAGGAGCTCAGGGGGGCCAACATTTTCGGCTGGGCACAGGCGGCCATCTGGGCCCTCCTGCTGGGGGATTATTGGATCGTCAACTTTCATCGGACCGGTAGGGTCGGGGTTTTCGTCTCCGGCATCCTCTTCTGCCTCATGGTCTTCATGATTCTGGCCACTGCCCTGTCCTGGGTCCTATTCGCCCTCTACGACCAGGGGGTCGGTTGGATTCTGGTCAGGTCGGTCCAGATGGTTCTGGCGCGTCCCTGGATGAGTGTGGTCCTGGCTTTCGGTCTGGCCCTTATGGCCTTTGCCTGCTGGTCCTGGCCCGGCCTGGCCGTAGTCTTCGGGCCTGCCCTGCCCTGCCTCCTGTCGTCGTCGGCGGTCTGGTTCTACGGCAGGCTCGACGGTTTTTCCGTCCGGATGCGCCGGGGCGCGCAGGGCGAGATGGCAACGAAAGGAGAGTGACGGATCCGTCATTAAGTACACCGCCTGGACCGGTGCGATCGGCGCATGGGCCCGGGGTAAGCAGAGAAGTTCACTGTCGAACAGGAGGAGCGAATCATGAGTTCGTTCGGGAAACACAGGTTCAGGAACCGTCTGGTGGCCATAGGGGCCATGACGATGGCCATGTCGATGATGCTGGCCGGTTGCGGCGGTTCCAAGGAGCCCACCACCAATGCCCAGGGCCAGCCGATCATCACGATAGCCGTAGCCAAGCACCCTCTGACCAAGAAGATATCCAAGATGAAGTGGCCCAAGCAGCTGGAGAAGGAGTGTGGCTGCGAAATCCATTGGCAGGAGGCGAGCTCGGACTGGGACCAGAAGAAGCAGGCCATGCTGGCGGCCGGCGATGTGCCCGACCTCATTCTCAAGGGGATCAACCTGGCGGACATAGCCACTTATAGCACCCTCTTCGAGGATCTGAGCCAGGACCTGGACAAGATGCCGAATGTCAAGAAGATGTTCAAGACCGACCCCACGGCCAAGCAGGTGGTCTCCATGCCTGACGGGAAGATCTACATCCTGCCCGCCGTCAAGAAGGGTATCTGGCCCAAGGCCGTCAGCCACATGTACATCAACAAGCAGTGGCTGGACACGCTGGGCCTGAAGGTGCCGACCACCTGGGATGAGCTTGAGGAGGTGCTCAAGGCCTTCAAGACCAAGGACCCCAATGGGAACGGACAGGCCGACGAAATCCCCTTTGACTTCCAGTCTCCCGGTACTGGCGGCTTCGGTGACTATCAGCCCACCCTCCTGCTGGGGAGCCTGGGCATCGTGACGTCGGTAGGTGGCGGCCAGGGCTTCTATGCCGACAAGGGCAAGGTCAAGTCCTTCCTGACCGATGACCGTTACAAGGAGCTGATCCAGTACCTCAACAGGCTCTGGGGGGAGGGGTTGATCGCCAAGGACGCTTTCACCCACGACTACTCCAAGTCCCAGTCCACCGCGCGAGGACAGGGCGACAAGGCCAAGATCGGTTTCACCTGGGGGTGGACGGCCTCCGACCGCTTTGGTGACAAGTTGGCCAGTCAGTATGTGGCCATGCCCCAGCTGAAGGCCAAGGCCGATCAGAACCCGGATGAGCTGGTCTACGACACCCAGGGGGACCGGTTGGACTACAGCGAGTTCGCACTGGTGGTCTCGGCCAAGAGCAAGAACAAGGAGACCGCCATCAAGGTGGCTAATGCCTTCTACGGGCAGGACATGTCCCTGCAGATGCTCTGGGGTGATCTGGGCACGGATGTGCAGAAGACAGGGCCGGACTCCTATAAGGTCCTGCCGCCTGCTGACTCCACCAAGGACCCCTCCACCTGGAAGTGGACGGAGACCCTGGCTGATGACTCTCCCTACTGGATACGTCCGAATCTCAAGATCGAGCTGCCGGCGGATCTCGAGGAGGTCAAGGGCCAGGAGCAGCCTCTTGAGCCGGCTCTGGCCCATGTGGATCCCAAGTTGGATGTCATTCCGGGTGCCCTCAAGTATTCCTCCGAGGACCAGACCACCATGCAGAACAACAACACAACCCTGATGAACACCGCTATGACCAAGTTCGCCCAGTGGGTGACCAAGGGTGGTGTGGACCAGGATTGGGACAACTATGTGCAGACCCTGAAAAAGGCCAATTTGGATCAGAACATCAAGCTGGTGCAGAAGGCCTACGACCAGTACTACTCCAAGAACTGAGGGATGCAGATGTGCCCTGGGGCCCTCCAGTGATTCACGGAGGGCATCCAGGGTCCGTCGGGCCTCGGGCTCGCCCACCCCACGAGACGTTGTCTGGGAAGGCCGATGAGGCGGCCGGGTTGGCGACTGGCTCCATCAGAGCTCGGCCGTTTCTGTGGGCGGGTCCAAGGTCGTCAATGGTCCGGGTTCGGAGGGTGGAGGGGGATGCTCGGCACGGTCTTTCGACAGAGTTCTCCGGTTCCCCTCCGGGTGGACACTTCCCCGTCCGAGTCAGCCTGAGGGCATGGCATCCCTCTCTTCCCCCCCCCCCCCAGAGTGCTGTCGGATTCACGGAACGGGAGGGCTACCTGCCGGGCTCTTGCCTTCTCCCGGTGGGTTGCCCTCTTGCACCATTGTGGTCGGCTGCCTCCGTTTCCTGCCGGGGTGAGCATGACCGGTTTCGGCCCCTCCCAGGGTGTTTTGTTGGACACCGGTGCCCTCACTTGGAATGAGCCTGCCGGGTCGCCGCAGCCTTGGGCCAGATCATAGGAGGGTCCTCAAACCGCCAAAGTTCGGAAGGTGACCGTTATAACCGGTCGAATGCCGGCGTTTTGTGTGATTTGGGGCTCAGCCATGACCTTTTCATCAGGATCAGGACCGGCGTCCATCGAACTTTGGGCTGATCAGGGTCGACTATGACACCCAGAAGCGGATCTGGAAGGATTCCGGTCTGCGGTACGCGCAGATCATCCGCAGTCGGGCAGTCTGAGCACGACGGCTTATAAACGCGTCCGTGAGACGGTCGGGCATCGCTGTCCGACCGTCTCCCTGTCTTAGATCCAACTGGACAGCCACATGTGCATGCGCCAGAAATCGTAGGGGATGGGCATGGCGGTCCACAGCGGATAGAAGAAGACCGAGGTCAGGCCCAGCAGGGTCAGGCCCATGATCATGGTCTGCCGGTAGAGGACGCTGTCCGAGTTCTGCCGGAGCCAGTTGGCCACGTAACAGATTGCCAGGATCATCCAGGGCAGGATGACGATGGAGTAGAAGGTGAAGGTGGTCCGATTCATGTATTGAATCCAGGGCAGCCAGCCGGCCAGCATGCCTGCCAGTACCCCCCAGATCCGCCAATCTCCGTGCTTGACCACGACGGCGATGACGATGGCCAGAATCACGCAGATGCTGCCCAGCCACCAGGTCAGGGGATTGCCCAGGGAGGTAACGGCGGCCACGCAGGGTGAGTCCTTGGCCAGTCCGCACAGACCGGGGAAGCCCGTGAGCTTCTGCCAGTAAAAGCTGGTGGGTCTGACCTGAAGGGGCCAGGTCAGGGGGTTGGCCATGTATGGGTGACGGGTATGCAGGGTGGTGTGGAAGTGCCACATCTGCCGGTGGTATTCAGCCAGGGACCGCAGCCCCTCCGGCAGCCAGGTCAGCCCCTGGCCAGGGTGCTGGGCCGCCCAATTGTGCATGAATGAATCGCCGTGCAGGAACCATCCCGTCCAGGAGGCCAGATAGGTGCCCGCCCAGACGGGAATCATAAGCAAGGCCGCCGGGAGCCCGTCCCTGAACACGGCGCTCTGCAACCAGGATCCATACCCTGCCTGATGGCGCTCCCAGCCGTCCCAGAGCACCGAGATCAGCGCGAAGACGGCAAAGAAATATGCACCAGACCACTTGGTGCCGGTGGCCAGGCCCAGTAACAGGGCGGCTCCGGTCCGCCACCAGGACCAGGCGATGAAGGGGCCGGTGGTGGCCACGGGCAGTTCGATACGGTTGTTCTGCCCTTGATCTCCCTGTGACTGAATGACCTTCACCCGGTAATGCAGACGGAAGTCAGCCTGGTCCTTGGCCCAGGATTGTCGCAGCCTTGCCCGAGCCCAGTCCCGATGGCCCATCAGACACAGCCAGGCTCCCAGGACGAAGACCATGACGAAGTTGTCCAGCAGGCCGGTACGGCTCATGACGATGCCCAGACCGTCTATGGCCATGAGGAAGCCTGCCGTCAGGGCGATAGGCAGGTTGTGGAAAAGGCGCAGAGCTACACGGCAAAGCAGCAGGATGGCGATGGTGCCGGCCAGGGCAGTGGCCGCTCGCCAGGCGAAGGGGTTGCCGGCTCCTCCGAAGAGCTTGAGACCCAGGGCGATGCACCACTTGCCCACCGGAGGGTGGACTACGTACTCGGCCTGGGGCAGCCAGCCGCTGGTGTGCCCCTGGGCGAAGATCTGGTCGATGGGAAGGTCCAGCGGACCGGCTGTTTTCGGCCAGTTGCGTGGCTCGCCGGTCATCAGCATGGTCCAGGCGTCTTTGACGTAATATGTCTCGTCGAAGACGATGGCCCGGGGGCTGCCCAGCCGCGCAAACCGCAGGAGCCCTCCCAGAAGAGCCATGAGTATGCAGGCCAGCCAGCCACTCTGCCGATGGGAGAGCCGGGGAATCCGGTTGATTCCTCGCTTGGTATGCTGACCCTTTGGCTTGCTGAAGATGGACAGCATGACAGGGCGACCGGACCGGTGGGCTGCGTGCCTGCCGTGTCTGGAGGAGCGATGCTGCGAAGAAAGCCCTGCCAAAGATGTCATCACCCCTAGATTAGGCCATACTAAAGGCATGAGCAGCATGAATGGCCGGAGCGATGGACATACACAGGGCGGAGAAAGTCATGAGGAGCCGATTTCATCCAGTGTTTCACGTGGAACGTTGGTGCTGGCGGCCACGCCTATCGGCAATGTCGCCGATGCCTCGACGCGATTGGTGAAGCTCCTGCAGTCGGCGGACCTGGTGGCGGCGGAGGACACGCGGAGGCTCTACGACTTGGCCAACCGCCTGGGAGTGCGCGTAGGCGGCAGGGTTATGGCTTATCACGATCACAATGAACGGCGGATGGCCGATCCCATCCTGGATCAGGTTCGTGACGGAGCTTGCGCATTGGTGGTCTCGGATGCGGGCATGCCCACCATCAACGATCCGGGTATGGCCATCGTCAGGCGGGCCATCGAGCGAGGCATACCGGTCACCTGCGCTCCCGGTCCAAGCGCGGTGCTGGATGCCCTGGCCCTCTCCGGCCTGCCGACCGACCGCTTCTGCTACGAGGGATTTCTTCCCCGCCGGCACCAGGAACGGCTGCGACATCTGCGCACCCTGCGCAGCGAGGAGCGGACCATGGTCTTCTACGAGACCCCCCACCGCATTGATCAGGCTATGCAAGACCTTCAGGAGGTCTTCGGCCCCGACAGGCTCATGGCCCTCTGTCGGGAGCTGACCAAGGAGCATGAGCAGATCCGGCGGGGCACCATCGGGGACGTTGTGCGCTCCCTTCAGGAGGACCCTCCCCGGGGAGAGATGGTCCTGGTCGTGGCAGGTGCCTCCGCCCTGGAGGCCAGGCGCAACGATCCTGAGGCCATGGATGACCGGCAGCTGGCCGCTCTGGCACGGGATCTGGCCCGATCCGAGGGCCTGCGCCTCAAGGAGGCCATCGCCCGGGTGGCTGCCGAGCATCCCCTGGCCGATGGCAGCCTGCCCAATCGGAAAAGGATCTATACCTTGGCTGTTGAAGAGGATGAGGAGGACTGATTCCCGTTCCCTTCGTCCAGCAGCACCTCCAGCGCCCTGCGCACACCGGGCCCACCCAGCTGGGAAACGGCCTCCAGCAGGGCTGGCGAAGCGGCGGGATTGGCTACCAACCATCGACGCAGCTGTGGCTCTTCCCGTGCGATGGCCCAGAGGATGCTCGGGTCGGTCTCGGGGTCTGTGGCCATCAGGGCCGTTGGTACCAGGGGAGGCTCTGGCGGTGGGGCGCGCACCTCGGCCATTGGTTCCAAGCCATCGCAATCGTCTCGGTTCGAATCGTCTTCCGCCCAGGGGTGCGACCGGCTGCTGACGGCAGTCATGAGCCGGGCCATGCGTTCAGCGGCGGAGAATCCACGACGGCCCTGATCCCGATTCCGATGATGGCCATGCCTGCGTCGGCTACTTCTCATCGGCAGATTCATAGGATCGCCTTGAGTCGTCTTATGGTCTCCAATCCTTGAGCGTGGCCAGGCCAGCGCGGGTTGGAGGACAGGAGCTCCTCGCAGGATCCGCAACTGACCTGGTACCGTTCCATGAGTTCATGCAAGACCGCCGTAATCTCCTCTCCGTTGCATTGGCCCGAGGAATCGCAGGCCAGATCACAGGCCGTCCAGAGCGGCGAAGTCACCCAGAGCTTCCCGAGCTTCATCAGGTAGCGGGCATCCAGCTGTCGCTGGTGGGGCCGTAGGGGCCTGCCGTGAACCGGCGTGCGGAAATGGGAGTTGGAGATGATGTCCAGCGCATCGGGGAATTGGCCGTTGATCCATATCCAGACCGCCAGACCGCCGCATGCCGCTGCGCCGTAAGGAACCATGGGCGTGACGATGGATGCGCGACCGTAGAGTCCCTCAGCCTGTTCGTTCAGGTAGCAGCAGGATTGGTCCAGACAAGTCACGATTCCCTCCTTGACCAGCAGACTGAGGCTGAGTGGACCGGGCAGATCCTCGGTTCGAATCAGACTGGGCAGCGGTTCGGGTTCGGGGATCGGGACCCCAAATTCGGCCGTGGAAGGACGGCTGCGGGTATGCGTCGGCGCTCCACCGGCTTGTAGCGGTCGACTTGGCGGCTTGGTGGTAGCTCTAGGGGGGTGGCTGGCGCCAACGGCAGTGGTAGGCGTCCACGGCGCTCCCCCGAGCGCGTGTTCTCGATTCATGGTTCGACTGTAAATGGTCCTGCCCGGATTTGCCTGGGAGAGGGCCGAATTTGTGCATTTGTGGATAATTCGCTTGCTTGGTGGCAGTCCTGTGGACGAGCAGGGGGATTGTAGGGCTGAGCCGATAATCTTGCTGGTATGAGTCATATCCTTGTTTCCGTCGCCTGGCCCTACGCGAATGGGCCCCGTCACATCGGCCACGTCGCTGGGTTCGGCGTCCCCTCGGACGTCTATGCACGCTACGAACGCATGAAGGGCAATGATGTCCTTATGGTTTCGGGGACTGACGAGCACGGCACTCCCATCCTGGTGGAGGCCGACGCCGAAGGTGTGGGACCTCAGGAGATCGCCGACCGTTATAATCGGGTCATCGTCAAGGATCTGTGCGATCTGGGGCTCAGCTATGACCTCTTCACCAGGACCACGACCGGCAATCATGAGAAGGTGGTGCAGGAGCTTTTCCGCCAGTGCCGGGCCAATGGCTACATCTATGAGGGACAGCAGAAGGTGGCCATCTCTCCTTCCACCGGCCGGACCCTGCCGGACCGCTATATTGAGGGGACCTGCCCTATCTGTGGCGCTGATGGCGCTCGCGGCGACCAGTGCGACAACTGCGGCAACGAGCTGGATCCGGATGAGCTGATCAACCCTGTGTCCAAGATCAATGGGGAGACCCCCCGCTTCGAGGAGTCCAGGCACTTCTTCCTGGATCTGCCCGCTCTGGCCGAGGCCAACCTGGCCTGGCTGAAGACCCGGAAGGGCTGGCGCAGCAACGTGCTCAACTTCTCCTTGGGGCTGTTCAAGGAGGTCAAGCCGCGGGCCATCACGCGCGACATCGACTGGGGGATTCCCGTGCCTGTGGACGGCTGGGTCGACGACCCCAACAAGAAGCTCTATGTCTGGTTCGATGCCGTCATCGGCTACCTGTCGGCATCCATCGAATGGGCCCGCCGTCAGGGGGACCCCGAGGCCTGGCGCAAGTGGTGGAATGACCCCAAGGCCCTGGGCTACTACTTCATGGGCAAGGACAACATCACCTTCCACTCGCAGATCTGGCCCTCGGAGATTCTGGCCTACAACGGCCAGGGGTCCAAGGGCGGGCAGCCGGGATCCTACGGCGAACTCAACCTGCCCGAGCAGGTGGTGGCCAGTGAGTTCATGACCATGGAGGGCAAGAAGTTCAGCTCCTCCAGGGGCATCGTCATCTACGTCAAGGACATCCTGGCACGTTATCCGGTCGATGCAGTCCGCTACTACATTTCCATCGCCGGGCCGGAGACTTCGGACTCGGACTTCACTTGGGCTGAGTTCGTCCGGCACAACAACGAGGAGCTGGCCGCCTCCTGGGGCAACCTGGTCAACCGCGTGGCCAACCTGCTCAACAAGGACTTCGGCAGCATCCCCCGCATCGAGGAGGACTGGCTGACCGAGGAGGACAATGCCCTGCTGGACCGCAGCCTGCAGGCCTTCGATACTGTGGGCTCCCTGATCGAGAATCATCGCCAGAAGGCCGCCCTGGTCGAGGCCATGGCTCTGGTGGGAGACATCAACAAGTACATCTCTGCCCAGGAGCCCTGGAAAATCAAGGATGACCAGAACCGACTGGCTGCCGTCCTGCATACCGCAGCCCAGGCCGTGCTGGATGCCAATACCATGCTGGCCCCCTTCCTGCCTCATGCCTCTCAGCGGGTCTGGGAGACCATGGGTGGCAAGGGCATCTTCTCGCCCCTGCCCCGTGTCGAGGAGGTTGACGACCTGGATCGGTCCGATTTCCACTATCCCATCATCACCGGCGACTACCGGCTGGGGGAGACGGTCCATCCTTGGGCGCGCGAGCCCCTCAGGGACGGTACGCCGATTGATCGGCCCACACCCATCTTCCCGCGCATCCCCAAGGAAGCCGTGCAGGAGGAGCTGGACCGCTTCCAGGAGCAGCTTGACCGTCGCAAGGCCAGGGAGCGCGCCAGGTTCGAGGCTGAGCAGGCCAAGCTGGGCGACCAGGGCAAGTAGCGGCCGACGCGCCCGAATGTGAGCTCGGGCCCCAGTTCATGATTCACAGAGAACTTTGAGGTTTTCGGGCACTTCCTCCAAGGTAGCGCTGGTTATATTTGTTCTGTCGGTTGAAGTACTGGCCGATGGGGGTCATGCGGCCCCGATAACTGAACCCCTTCTTCTCTCTCTTCTCGCCCGGCGGTTCTTCGAACCGCCGGGTTCTTTCGTCATGGAAGACTCATAGGATGTGTAACCATGAAGGTTGCCCAATTCGCCTGTGTGCTCTTCGATCTGGACGGGGTGCTGGTGCCCACGACCATCCTGCACAAGGCCGCCTGGAAGGCGTTGTTCGATCAGGTCCTGCCCGCGAACGTCCCGGCCTACACGGAGCAGGACTATTACGCCTATGTGGATGGCCGGCCCCGTTATGACGGTGTCGACGCCCTGCTGCGCAGCAGGGGCATTGAGCTGGACTGGGGCAACCCTGATGACGATCCACAGCTGGACACCGTCTGCGGATACGGCAATCGCAAGAACATGACCTTTGAGCGCATGCTGAAGCAGAAGGGCATCGATCCCTACCCGGACACGGTGGATCTGCTCAGGCACCTGCGCACCGACAAGAAGCGTCTGGCTGTGGTGTCCAGTTCGCGCAACACGGCCCAGGTCCTCCAGGCTGCCGGGATCGCCGGATACTTCGACACTGTGGTGGACGGCAATCTCAAGGACGAGATGGGTCTGCAGGGCAAACCTGCCCCGGATACCTACGCCTATGCGGCCAAGGTGCTCGGACTGCGCAATGAGGATGCTGTTGTGGTCGAGGATGCCATCTCTGGTGTAGCCGCCGGTCACGCGGGCAGGTTCGGCCTGGTTGTGGGCGTGGACAGGGGCGCCGGTCGCGAGCAGCTGCTCAAGGCGGGTGCGGACCTGGTGGTGGACCAGCTGATTGAGCTGATCGACGACGATGCCAGCGAGCGCGGGCAGGGGGAGGACCCCGGTCTGGATGAGGATCGCTTCCCTGTGGAGGACTGGGGGCTCAGCGAGGTCGGTCGGCCCGACGCGGTCAGCGCCACGGTCTTTTCGGTCACCAACGGTTCTGTCGGTGTCAGAGGTGAAGGCGGCGGGGAACGTTGCCTGGGCAACGGTACTTTCTTAAGCGGCTTCCATGACACCTTCCGGATAGCCCATCCCGAAAGTGCCTACGGATATGCCAAGGTGGGCCAGCTGATCCAGGGGGTGCCTGATGCCTCGGACTTCACCCTCAAGGTGGAGGGGCTGCCCCTGGGTCGGCCGGAGAAGACCACGCAGCGTCTGGACTTCCGAACAGGAATCGCGACCACCACCAATCTGTACGATCTGGGCCACGGCATCCACCTGAAGACCGTGCTCACCCGCATGGTCTGCCTGTATGACCGCAGCCTGAGCGTCTGCACGCTGACTGTCGAGTCGCCTGACCGGGACATGGCTGTGGTGGTCGAGGGGCCGGTCAACGCCGACAACCCCCGCCATGTCAACTCCAGCGACCCCCGCAAGTCGACCTTTGTGGACGGCTGCGGAATCCACGAGGTATTGGACAATGCGGTCTATGGCGAGCTGAGTGCGGATTGCAGGGTCTTCCGCTGCAATAATTCACGGCTCAGCCTGGCCTTGGGCGTCAGGCAGTTCAGGGACGGACGCCCTGTTGAAGGCTCCGGCTGGCGCATGGATGTGCCCAAGGGCGGTTCCACCAGACTGGTTCGTTACGCCGTCTACCGCAGCCACCCCATTCTTCCGGCCGGCACCAGCGGCAACGGTCTGGTCGTGCAGACCCGGGGCGAGGGTACCAGGAATCTGGTCGAGGACTGCCGCGATCGGCTGGAGGAGGTCAGCACCCTTTCCCTGGATGAGCTGGAGCGACATCAGCGCGAATGGTTGGACCGGTTCTGGGAGCGGCAGGATATCCGCATCCAGGCCGAGGATGGCGGTCGCACCCAGCAGATGGTGCGTTGGGAACTCTTCCAGCTGGCCCAGTCCACGGCCCAGATTGAGAACGGCGTGGGTGCCAAGGGCCTGAGCGGATCCGGCTACAGCGGCCACTACTTCTGGGACACTGAAATCTACATTCTCCCCTTCCTGATCTATTCGGCACCTGCCCGGGCAAGAGCCGTCCTTCACTACCGCTACCTGATGCTGCCTGCCGCCAGGCGCAGGGCCTGCGCACTCAACCTGAACGGCGCCCTCTTCCCCTGGAGGACCATTGACGGCGAGGAGGCCTCCGCCTACTTCCCCACGGGTACGGCCCAATACCACATCGATGCCGACATCGCCTACGCGGTGGCCCAGTATGTGCAGGTCACCGGCGATGAAGACTTCCTGCAGGCTGAGGGTGTGGACATCCTGGTGGAGACGGCCCGTCTCTGGATGGGCCTGGGGCGCTACAAGGAGGACGGCCGCTTCCACATCCACTGCGTGACCGGCCCTGACGAGTACACGGTCCTGGTTGACGACAACCTCTACACCAACCAGATGGCCCGGTTCAACCTCCTGGCCGCTTACAAGGCCTACCAACACCTGTGTGAGAAGCACCCGGATCTGATCGGCGCCATCCGTCAAAGGCTGCACTTCGACGATGAGGAGGCCGCCAAGTGGTCTCGTGCGGCCGAGGCCATGTTCGTCCCCTTCGACGATCAGGAGGGGGTCCATGCCCAGGATGCCCAGTTCATGCAACGCCCCCGCTGGCACTTCGACCAGTTCACGGCCAGGCCCCTGCTGCTGCACTACCACCCGCTGGTCATTTACCGGCACAAGGTGCTCAAGCAGACCGACGTGGTCATGGCCCTCTACCTGCTCAGCTCCTGGTTCACTCCGGAGCAGAAGCTGGCTGACTTCGACTATTACGATCCGCTGACCACCGGGGATTCGACCCTGTCTGCAGCCTCCCAGTCCATCCTCGCCGCCGAGGTGGGGCATGACCAGCTGGCCATGCAGTACTTCCGTCGGTCCTTGTTTACGGACGTGGACGACCTGCATGCCAATACGACCGACGGCATCCACCTGGCCGCCTGCGGAGGCGTCTGGTCCAGCCTGGTCTGCGGCTTCGGGGGCCTGCGTGACACCGGCGGAACCGGGCTGAGCATCGACCCCCATCTGCCTTCAGCCTGGCGCTCGCTGACCTACGAGCTGGAGGTGCGGGGTACCAGGTTCCGGGTTGCCGTAACAACAGACGGTGTCGATCTGAAGCGCTTGTCAGGACCCGAGCTGGACCTTCTGGTCCAGGGGCATCCACGCCACATATGACCTCTGGATTCCGGGCCTAGACACGCCGGGATCCGGGGTTGCATCTGGTTGAGGCTCCAATAGAATAGGCAACGCTTGACGAATCCAGGGCGGACACGCGCGGCGTTGCAGAGGCGAGGAACATAGCCGGGCGTCACCATAGGTCAGTCACTCTCCCGGACGGTCATGGCAATGAGAAGAGACCAGATCAGAGAAGTTCAACAGGGAACGTGAGGGTGTCCTCCAATGTACGTCGATTCTGCAAAGAATCAGCACAGCAGCAACCTTCGATGGATCCTCCCCTACTGCAGGCCGGACGCCGGTAGAATCGCCGCCGCTCTCCTGCTCTTTGCGGCGGACAAGGTCCTGGTCATGCTTATGCCCATTTTGGCGGGCATGATCGTGGACCAGGTCATTGGCCAGGGGCATGAGGATCGGTTGCCCAGGCTCTGTTTCGCCATGATAGCCGTCACCCTTGGGCGCAGCGTCTGCCGCTATGGCTACCAGATGTTCATGGAGCGATTCGGCCAGAACACCATCTATCGGCTGGTCAGCGACGAGTACGAGAAGCTCCACGACATGGACTTCACCTACTTCAACCACACCCGTAACGGCGACATCATGAGCCGGATGACCTCGGACACCGATGCCATTCGCCACTTCGTCTCCTGGGTCTCCTACAACATCCTGGATGCCGTCTGCCTCTTCGCCGGGTCCTTGGCCGTCATGTTCACCATCGAATGGCGGCTGGCCCTGGCCCTGCTGGCGGTGACCCCATTCCTCTTCTACTTCACCTGGCAGCTTTCCAAGCACGCCCACCCGCTCTTCTACGCCATCCGCAACTCACTGGCATCCCTCAACTCCATGGTCGAGGAGAACATCGAGGGCAACCGGGTGGTCAAGGCCTTCGTCCGCGAGCCTTATGAGACCGAGAAGTTCGATCGGCACAACGATGACTACATGCAGCGCAACATGGACTCCGCCCGCAACAGCCGCACCTACATGCCCTGGCTGGACGGCTGCTCCTACATGCTCCAGCTGATCACCCTGATCCTGGGCGGTTGGCTGGTCATCCGCCAGCAGATGACACTGGGAGCCCTGGTCTCCTTCAACAGCTTCCTGTGGATGATCGACGGCCCGGTGCGCCAGTCCGGCTGGCTGATCAACGACGTGGAGCGCTTCAACGCCTCCTGCGTCAAGATCCGTCGGCTGCTGACGGCCGAACCCAGGATCGTCGAGCGCAAGAACGCCCAGGCCGGCGTGGTCCAGGCGGCCACGGTCCGTGCCAAGGTCAACGGCGAGCAGACCGAGGACCCGGTCAGGATCCGCGGAGACATCCGCTTCGACCACGTCAGTTTCGCCTTCCCCGACGATCCGGAGACCCCCATCCTCAAGGACATCGACTTCCACGTGGCGGCCGGCACCCGGCTGGGCATATTGGGGGAGACCGGCTCGGGCAAGTCCACCCTGGTCAGCCTGGTGGCCCGCTTCTACGACCCAACCGTGGGCCATGTGCTCATCGACGGGATCGACGCCAGGCAGTGGCCCCTGGACCTGCTGCGGCGGCAGGTCAACATCGTGGCCCAGGACACCTTCCTCTTCTCGGACACCATCGGCGACAACATCGCCTTCGGAGCCCAGCGCGACGACGAGCAGTACGTCAGGACCATGGCCTCCATGGCCGGAGCCGACTCCTTCATCAACCGGATGCCCGAGGGCTACGACACCGTGGTGGGCGAACGTGGCGTGGGCCTGTCGGGCGGCCAGAAGCAGCGGCTCAGCCTGGCCCGGGCCCTGGCTGACGACCCGGCCATCCTAATCATGGACGACACCACATCGGCCGTCGACATGGAGACCGAGGCCACCATCCAGCGGCATCTGCAGGAGATGGAGGGCACCAGGACCATGGTCACCATCGCTCACAGGATCTCCTCCATCAAGGATTCCGACCTGATTCTGGTCCTGGATCACGGCAGGATCGTAGAACGCGGGTCCCATGATGATCTGGTTCACGCCCACGGCCGCTACTACCGGATCTACCGCAAGCAGCTTGGGCTGCAATCCGGGCAGTCGGCGGGATTCTGACACAACGGCAGGCATGGCAAGGTGAGACGATGAAGCAGCAAAAGCAACGTTCGGCGGGCACCGCGCGCAGGAACACCTTCCGCGAGGACGAGGACCTGGAGGAGCAGATCGACTTCGGTGACATCAAGCGTATAGGGGCCTATCTGAAGCCCTATCTGCGCCAGGGGGTGATCATCCTTGCGGCGGTCCTGTCCATGAGCGCCATCGCCGTGGCCATTCCCTACATGACCAAGACCATGATCGATACGGTCATCCCCTCCAAGGACCCGGTCCGGCTCTTCACCCTGGGCGCGGTCTTCCTGCTGGCCATCGTGGTCTACGAGCTCCTCCTGCGGTACCGGACCGTGGCCATCACCCAGGTGGGCCAGCTCATGCTCAAGGACATGCGCCGGGACCTCTTCACCCACATCCAGACCCTGCCCTTCTCCTACTTCGATTCCAGACCCCACGGCAAGATCCTGATCAGGGTGGTCAACTATGTCAACACCCTCTCGGATACCCTGAGCTCGGGTCTGATCAACGTGATCGCGGACATCTTCACCTTCCTGCTGACCCTGGTGGTCATGTTCGTCATCGACTGGAGGCTGACCCTCTGGTCCCTGGTCCTCATGCCCCTGCTGGTGCTCTATGTGCTGGTGCTCCAGCGCTTCCAGCGGCGGGCCTACCAGCGCCTGTCCAACAAGCAGAGCAATCTGAACGCCTACATCCATGAGTCCATCGCAGGGGTCAAGACCACGCAGACCTTCGTCAGGGAGCGCGAGCAGTTCCACACCTTCCAGGAGCAGCAGGGGCAGGTTCGCAGCTCCTGGATGCGGGCCGTGCACATCCAGTACCTGATGTGGCCGGGAGTGCAGAACATCTCCACCATCACCATCGCACTGATCTACTATCTGGGGATCACCGGCCTGGGCGGCGTGCAGGTGACCACGGGTATGCTGATCGCCTTCGTCGGCTATGCCAACAACTTCTGGAACCCCATCATCAACATCGGCAACTTCTACAACCAGCTGATCACCTGCTCGGCCTACCTGGAGCGCATCTTCGAGACCCTGGACGTCCACCCGGAGATCGAGGACCGCCCGGGGGCCATGGAGCTGCCGCCGGTCGAGGGCAGGGTGGACTTCAACGACGTGGTATTCAAGTACGAGCCCGGAGGCCGCAACATCCTCAACCTGGTGGACTTCCATGTGCCGGCAGGCAGCACGGTCGCCTTGGTCGGTCCCACGGGTGCCGGCAAGACCACCATCGTCAACCTTCTCTCGCGCTTCTACGACGTGACCGAGGGCAGCGTCTGCGTGGACGGGCATGACGTGCGCGACGTGACCCTGGCCTCCCTGCGCCGGCAGATGGGGGTCATGCTTCAGGACACCTTCATCTTCACCGGCAACGTGCGCGAGAACATCCGCTACGGCCGCCTGGACGCCACCGACCAGCAGATCGAGGAGGCCGCCAAGGCCGTCCACGCCCATGAGTTCATCATGGAGCTGCCCGACGGCTACGACACCAAGGTCGAGGAGCGCGGATCCACCCTCTCCGCAGGTCAACGGCAGCTGATCGCCTTTGCCAGGGTTCTGCTGGCCGACCCCCGCATCCTGATCCTGGACGAGGCGACCAGCAGCATCGACACCCGCACCGAGGAGGCCCTCCAGGCCGGACTGGCCCACCTGCTCAAGGGGCGGACCTCCTTCGTCATCGCCCACCGGTTGTCCACTATCGAGAATGCGGACCAGATCTTCTATATAGATCATGGGCAGATCGTGGAGCACGGCACCCACCAGGAGCTCCTGGCCAAGCGAGGCGCCTACTACCGGCTGCACGAGTCCCAGTACGCCATGATCCGCACGGCCAACGGCGACCAGGCCCAATCGACACAGCCCGGCGATGATGCGGAACAGGGCAGCCAGGTTCGGCAGGATCCGGCCGCCTCTGCGCGATAGCAGACTGACCCATGCGTCACCGATGGTCCCGACCAGCAGTATTACATCGTTGTAAAATAGCGAGTGACAAGTCAAGGCCGACAGGATCGGCAACTAGGGCAAAGGAGCAGATGTTGAGCGACAAGGTTCACAAGGACGTCGAGGGAACCGACCCTTACGGGTATCTGATGGTGCACTTCATCGAAGACCCCCAGGGGTATGCCGAGCGCCTCTACTTCGACCTGTCGCGAGGCGATGACCCTCTGAGCTGGGATCCGCTGTACGGGGGCAGGCCGCTGCTGACCTCGCACCTGGGCACCACCGGTCTGCGGGATCCCTACATGGTACGTGACCCGCGCAACGGCCGGGTCTATGTCATGGCCACCGATCTACGGGTGTTCGGCGGCGATCAGTCGCAGGGCAGCGGCTGGGATCACTGGTCCCGCCATGGCAGCACCAAGCTGATGATCTGGTCCACCGACGACCTGGTTCATTGGTCGGGCCCCTGGCCACTGGATGTGTCCTTGCACCAGGACGGCAGCAGGGGCCCGTTGGGCATGGCCTGGGCGCCGGAGTGCCTATGGGTGCCCGACTATGAGGGGCCGGGACAGGGGGCCTTCGTCCTCTACTGGTCATCCAGGCTCTTTGACCAGGATGATCCTGACCATGCCGATCCGTCCGCCTACGACCGGGTGCTCTGGGGGTCGACCACCGACTTCACCCAGGAGCACTTCCGCTATGGCGGAGTCCTTATCGATACCGGTCGCAATGCCATCGACACCACCATGGTCCAGCGTCCTCTGCCTGGGGGCGGCCTGCGCACCTACCGGGCCACCAAGGACAACGGCTTTGGCCGGGGCATCTGGCTGGACAGCACCGACGATCCCCGATGGTGGCTGCCACAGGCCCGGTGGTCCACCATCCAGGAGCGGATCGGCGCCAACTGGTGCGCCGACGGCAACCCCTCGGGCGTGGAGGGGCCGGCCCTCTACGCCGACCATGCCCGTAACCGTTGGTACCTGCTGGTGGATGTGATTCCTTCGGTGGGCTATAGGCCCATGGTCAGCGATGATCCGGACGCCGGGTTCGACTACGCCCGGGAGCAGGACTTCCACCTGCGCCCCCATACCAAGCACGGAGGGGTCCTGTCCCTGACCCGGCAGGAATACGTACGTCTGCGTCCTCTGGCGCAGCAGGACTGAAACAAAGCACTGAGAAAGGAGCACGACATGGACAAGGCCTGGAGACCACCAATGGGGTGGAACAGCTGGGACAGCTACGGGACCACCGTCACCGAGCAGGAGGTGCTTGACAATGCGCAGGTCATGCGCGACAGGCTGCTCCCGGTGGGCTGGGACACGGTCGTCATAGACATCGCCTGGTATGACCCGACCGCCAGGGCCCATGGCTACAACGCCAAGGCGCCTCTGGTCCTGGATGACTATGGTCGGCAGCTGCCCGACCCGGTCCGGTTCCCGTCGGCGGCCGACGGCCAGGGGTTCGCCCCGCTGGCCGCGCGGATCCACGATCTGGGATTGCGCTTCGGCATCCACGTCATGCGGGGCATCCCCAGGCTGGCGGTCGAGCGGGACCTGCCCGTCCTCGGCACCTCCTATACAGCCGCCCAGGTTGCCGACACCACCCATGTCTGTGCGTGGAATCCCGACAATTACGGTCTGGACCAGTCCCATCCGGGAGCCCAGGCCTGGTACGACGCCCAGGTTGACCAGTTCGCCCGTTGGGGGGTGGACTACCTGAAGGTGGACGATATGCAGGCCCCCTTCATGGACCGGGAGATCGACGCCTACGCCCGGGCCATCCACAAGGCCGAGCAGGCCCATGGGCATTCCATGACCCTCTCCCTGTCCCCGGGCACCCGGGTGCCCACCACCCACCTTGGTTTCCTGCGGGATCACGCCCAGCTCTGGCGTATTTCGGACGACCTCTGGGATCGCTGGCAGGACCTTTACGCCCAGTTCGCCCGTCTGGCCCGCTGGGCTCCTCTGCAGAGCACAGGCCACTGGGCTGATGCGGACATGCTGCCACTGGGGCATATCGGGCTGCGGGCCGAGCGGGGCGGGGACCGGTCCAGCCTCCTGACAGCCGACGAGCAGCGCACCATGCTGACCCTTTGGGCCATGGGGCGCTCGCCGTTGATGGTGGGTGGCGACCTTCCCAGCAGCGATGAGGACACCCTGTCGCTGCTGGACAACCCGGCCCTGGAGGAGGTCACCGCCGGTTCGGCCGACAACGGTGAGATCATCCGGGAGCCGGTCGAGGGCGGGGATGAACAAGGCACGAAGACCTTAGGCGAGGAGATCGTCTGGAGGGCCCTGGCCAGCGACTGGGCCGACGGAACCCCCTCGGCCCATGCCGGCGGGGTCTATGCGGCTGTCTTCTGGACCGGGGATCGCCCCCGGCGGGTCAGGACGGCCCTATCCTCCCTGGTGGGTCTGGATAGGGCGGATAGGGCCTGGACCCCGGTCGACCTGTGGCGGGGCCGGGCCACTGAGTCCGCCCAGGTCAGCCTGGAAGGACAGGGTGCCGACCGGGATCTGGTGGCCCTGGTGCCTGCACACGGCGTGGTCTGGGTGGCTCTGGATCCCCGCTGAGGCGATCAGCGCTTGGAGCCCCAGATGCAGACGTTGTTGCCCAGGGCGCTGAAGGTCATGACCTTGCGGTGGTCCTTGTCCCTGGGCAACCGGGCGAAGACGCCCTGGTAGGTCACGGTCCCGTCCTCTTCCTGGAGGTCCATGGACAACCGTCCCCGGTCGTCGACCTGCCAGTGGCCCTGGCGCGCTCCGGTCACCTGGCCGCCGGGCTCCAGACGGATGTCCACGGCCTTGACCACGCCCCGGTATCGGGTGCTGTGAGTGTCGGTCACCTTGCGCGGTCCCTTGAAGAAGATGGTCGGATCATGCTCCACCAGCTCATAGGTGCCGGCCTCGTCCTTGGCGTTGTAAGGGCCGCCGGCCTTGGTGCCCAGATACTCATAGGGGGCAGCCACCAGCCACCCGTCTGCCGTGGGCATCAGCTGCCGGACACGGATCTGATGCTCCTCCTTGCGGTCGGAGAACCTGGTGTGATAGACCACGTAGTCCCGGCCGTCCTTGTCGTGCAGGGCCGTGTTCCCACCCTGCGAGACCTCGATGTCGCCTTTCTTGTCCCCGCTCCACTGGTAGGAGCCCATCAGGCGGATGCCTGTCTCGCTGGTCCAGTTGTCGGCCTCGCCGCTGGTGGCGATGGCCGGGTTGCCCCGCTGGTCCAGGTAAGGGCCGGTGATGGAGTCCGAGCGGAACATCCGCATCTGGTAGCCCCCGGTCTGCACCAGCTTGCCGTAGGAGAGGAAGAGGTACCAGTGGCCGTTGGTGTGCAGCAGCGCCGATCCTTCGCCTGAGTTGCCGAAGCCTCCGGCGAGTTTGTGCCCGTAGTAGGCGTCGGACTGGTTGGCCTGGGTGGGGTAGGTGGTGGAGTAGTCGCGCAGCCCGGTCTTGGGGTCCAGGCGGATCATCCAGATACCGCCGAACCAGGAGCCGAAGCTCATCCACAGGCCCCCCTGCCCGTCATCCTTGACACAGGCGTCAATCGCATTGATACCCGTATCCGTGTAGGACTGATAGCGGTCCAGCTCCGGGTCCGAGCCCAGCACCTTGGGAACGTCGGTGCTCACGTAGTTGGCCCGGGTGAAGCCGGAGTAGACCACCGGTCCCACATAAGTCCAGTCGCCGTCCACCCGGTCGGCGGTCAGCAGGACGATGACCGAACGATGCTCGGCCCCGTTCAGGCTCAGGTACATGCACCACTTCTTCATGGTGGCGTTGTAGTAGACGTCAGGCGCCCACATATTGCCTGTCACGTCCGGATTGGAGGACTGCTTGGGCCATGCCTTCCAGATCTGCGCAAAAATCTTCTTGTAATCGCGGCTCAGGTTATTGGTGAAGGGGGTCCAGTTGACCAGATCCGTGCTGCGGGCATAGGCCCGGTGCGAGCCGAAGACGTAGTAGCTCTTGCCGGAGCGAACCACGGAGGGGTCGTGGACCGAGACGCGCTTGGGTTCCTGGGTGGTGGAGGTTTTTGTGCCGCTGGCTGATGGCTGCTGGTTCGAGCAGGCGGCCAAGGCCCCCGACAACAGCATCGCCAGACCCGCCGTCAGGGCAGTCAGGGCCTTCATGGCCCGTCCGGTGCGTTTGGGTCTTCTCATGGTTCCTCGCTTTCCGTGAAGGCAGCCCGATCGACATCGATGACGACCCGTGGCGCATGGCCGACCTTGCCGAGTCGGTTCGGATGAGCGAACAACCCGGCCTCATCCATGCGGGCATCGGGCGTTGGGGGACTGGCCTCCATGTATAATTTCTATCGTTAGAAACGATAGTCGCCGGCGTTGAAGCCGGCAAGCCGGATGGAAGGAATCGTCATGGGTGAGGATGCTCTGGACGGTGGACGAGAATCTGGGGATGGGGTTGCACTCATGTGCTACACCCGGCATCCCACTGATCGGCAGGAGGCCAACAATGAGGATGTCGCCCTGAGCATGCACCTGGCGCTGCGATCGCGGGCGACCGGCCGTTGGGAGCCCCTGAACGGCGACTACGGCATCTTCTTCGCTGCGGCTGTGCCCACCAAGGCTGTGCCGGATAGCGCCCGTGGCGCCTGCACGGCAGGGGCCGCCCTACCTGGCGAGGCGGCGCCGCAAGAGGGCGGGCACAACCCTGGACTGGACGCTCACCAGGCATCGCAGGCGGCCCAGGAACTGGCGGTGGTCCCAGGGCAGGATCTGATTCTGAAGAGTCTGATCGACCCCTTCCTGCTGCCCCTGAGGGACGGCACCTTCGTCATCCTGGCCACCAGGACGGCCAGGGGCGGCCGGTCTGATGGATCCCAGGCCGACTCCATCCTGACGGCTCTTTCACCGGACCTGCTGACCTACCGACGGCTGCCGCAGGTCCACATCCTGGGAGCTCATGGGGTCCACCGGCCCAGGGCGCGGCTTCTGGACGATGGCCAGGGCTGCCGGCTCTACTGGGACGACGACCGCGGGCGGCTGTGCACGGCAACGGTGGACGATCCGGCACGGATGGGCATGGTGACCGGCATGAAGGTCCTGGAGGATGATGATTCCCTGGCCCAGGGCGACCCCCTGCCCCTGGATCGGCGGCGGGCCCTGGAGGAGGACTGCGGTATGAAGGGCATCCTGGCCGGCAATGTCGTGCTGGTCAGCGCCGACTGCGAGCGTGGCCTGCTGGAACGGTTTGGCCGCATCTATAACACCGGCGTGAAGGTGGACCCGGTTCAGGTGTCCCGGGGCGACGGTCTGGAGTCGGTCCGTCAGGCCCAGGCACGGCTCCTCTACAGCGACGGGTCCACCGCCCTGCGCGGGGTGGATTGGGACCAGAGCCAGTTGGACCGTCTGACCAGCGACCTGGCCCAGGGTCGCCTGAATCCTGGAGATACCAGGCTGATCGGCGGACGGATCCGGCAGACGGCTTACCCGGTCCCCTTCGCCCGGCAGCGTGCCGATCCCTCCATTTTCCGCTGGTCCTGGAGGGGCCGGCGCCTGTTCATGTTCATCGCCACCGAGGATGCGGATGGCAACTGCGTCGACCCCTTGAACGGGCACACGCACATGCCCCTGCGGGTGGCCGACACCATCGAGGGCCTGAGCGATCAGGCCGGCGGCCATGAAAAAGAGGTGGACCTGCTGCGCAGGGGCGATCGCAACAGCGAGGGCCGGGTCATGACCGGCTGCTTCTGGGCCCCGGAGATCCACCTGATAGGCGGCAGGCTCTCCATCCTCTTCATGCCTTGCTTCGATGGTCCGCGGACCAACCCGGACGGGACCGCCAATGATCGGGCCGGAAAGCCGGACATGTGGACGGGCTGCTGCCACATCATGCAGCTGCGCCGCGACGACCAGGGCCGGGATCTGGACCCTCGCCGGCCTGAGAACTGGGACAGCCCCCGACCCATCCTGCGGGCTGACGGCACCCCTCTCAATCCCATCCAGCGCATCAGCCTGGACATGACGGTCCTGCACGATACCGGCCGCTGGTATTACGCCTGGCAGCAGTTGGGATCGGTCTGGATCGCCGCCTTCGACCCGGCCCGCCCCGACCGTCTGACCAGCACGCCACGGCAGATCATCGTCCCCGAGTTCGCCTGGGACAACATGATTGCCGAAGGGCCCAACGCCGTGGTCCACGATGGCCGGATCTTCCTGATCTATTCCGGCTCCCTGGTGGGCATCGACTACACCACCGGACTGGTGACCGCACCGGCCGGAGTCGGGGCCGATCTATGCGATCCCGGCGTGTGGAAGAAGCTGGACTACCCATTGCAGAAGTCCGGGAAGTACAATGGCCATTGGCAGCTGGGCACCGGCCACGGTATGTGGTCCCAGGACGAGGACGGCACCATGATCTACGTCTTCCATAATGCCGAGCATGACCAGGACCGCTACCTTGGCCGCGACAGTCAGGTAAGGCGGGTACATTGGTCTGCTGAGGGGATGCCCGTATTGGATATGCAGACGGATGAGGAGCTCGACCCCACCCGCGCCACGGTAACCTTGGAGGTCAGGGTCTTATGAGTTTAGCCGCTTCCCCCGGCACAGGACGTGGTTCCACCCCGACCATGAAGGATGTGGCCCAGGCTGCAGGAGTGTCGGTCAAGACCGTCTCCAACGTGGTCAATGACTACGAATTCGTCTCCGAGGCCACCAGAGGCAAGGTCAACAAGGCCATAGAGGAGTTGGGCTACCGGGTCAACGTGCCGGCCAGAAACCTGCGGTTGGGCTACACGGGAATGATCTCCCTGGCCATACCGGATCTGGCCATGCCCTACTTTGCTCAGCTCTCCTCCCTGGTCATCGAGGAGGCCAAGAAACTGGGCATGAGGGTGCTGGTGGAGCCCACCCTCTACTCGCGCGAGGGTGAAATCGAGGCCCTGCACGGTTCCCAGCGATCCATGATCGACGGCCTCATCTACAGCCCCCTGGAGCTGGGCATGGACGACCTGGACCAGCTGCGGGTGGATTACCCCCTGGTGGTCGTGGGTGAGCGCATCTTCAGTGATCAGTTTGATCATGTGGCCACGGAGAACGTGGAGGGAGCCAAGCACGCCACCGCCTATCTGATCAGCACAGGCTGCCGTCGGGTGGCGGTCATCGGCACCCACCCCGGCGAGAAGCTGGGTTCGGCCGCCCTTCGCCTGGAGGGGTACAGACAGGGTCTGGAGGAGGCCGGCCTGGACTACGATCCCCGGCTGGTGGCCCCATCGCGCATGTGGCACCGCATCGACGGGGTCAATGCCATGAACTCCCTACTGGACCAGGGCATCGTCCCCGACGGTGTGGTGGCCCTGAACGACATGCTGGCGGCAGGGGTCCTGCATTCCATACAAATGCACGGTATGTCGGTGCCGGACGACATCTCGGTCATCGGCTTCGACAATTCGGACGATTCCCAGTATCTGTCGCCCTCGTTGACCAGCATCTCGCCCGGGCTCAAGGCCGTGGCCAGGCTCTCGGTCCGTGTTCTCAAGGACAGGATCAACGGGGTGCAGCCGCTGACTACCAAGGAAGGCGAGCACGTTTTCCGCAAGGTATCCTCCTCGCTGGTGGTCCGCAATTCAACCCGTGCCCTGCCCGGAAACGAAATCGCCGTCTGATTGCTGATGTTCTTTCTCGAGTGTTCCTGGTTTCTTGATTTCTAACGTTGTAATATACTGAAGACGTTCTCGAATGATTTGAGGCGGCATCGGCTGACCATGGAGGCCTGCCGGTCGGAGCGCAGTCGCTCCGATGCCTATATGGAAAGGTGTGAACATGCGTCATCAATCGTCATCAGACGCAGGACGACGAGGTCGAGGAGGGGTTGCAGCGGCGGCCCTCATGGGCATGATACTGGCGGGCGGCACAGTCGCATCCCCAGCCTGGGCGGATCAGTCCCAAGCCGACGGCAGCGCCACAACCAGGATGTCGGCCAGTCAGCCCCAGCCCCTGCTCGGCTACGATTTTTCGGCCCTCGCTCCAGGAGCCAAGGAGGCAGAAAATACCGTCTCAGGCTCATCCTTCGGCCCGGCCCGCATCCTGGACGCCGATGGTCGGCCGACAGGGGCAGTCAAGACCGACGATGCGCTCCTGTTCGATGGAACCACCTATGTCAAACTTCCTGATGACATACTGAGCGGACGCGCCAACGCCACGGTGTCCATCCGCGTGCGCAACGACCGTTTCAACGCCTCAGGCCCCTGGACCTACCTCTGGTCGCTGGGGGGGACAGGCCAGCAGGCCGTCGGCTCCTGGACCGTCTCCACCCACACCTCCCTGTACACCTCCATCACTTCCAAGGCCAACGGCCAGGGCGAGACCTATCTGCCGGCATCCAAGAACCTGCCCGATGACCGCTTCTCCACCTTGACTGCCACCATCGATGGCAGGAACAACATGGTCCGGCTCTACATCAACGGCCTGCAGGTGGCTGAGGGCAAGGCCACGGTCAATCCCGCCGCCTTCGGCGACCACCGCCACAACGTAATCGGCCAGTCCCGATACCCCGGCATAGACGACGCGCTCTTCCATGGCGCAGTGCAGTCATTCGCCGTCTATCCGCAGGCCCTGGATGCCGACCAGATCGTCGCCACCCTGCCCTCGGAGGACCTGGGGGATCTGATCGACCAGCAGGCCACATCACTGGCGGTCCCTGCAGCTGTGGACGGTGATTTCAACCTGCCGGTCTCAACTAGTGTCGCATCGGTAAGGTGGAACTCTTCGGCTCCCGGAACGGTCAGCGTCAATGCGGCCACGGGCAGGGCGCATGTGGTCCCCGGCAAGCGTGATGTCCCCGTTACGCTGACGGCCCGGCTGCAGGCGAACAGGGCCTCGAGGTCCTCCCTGAAGGCCAAAGCCATCCAGCAGGACTACCGGCTTGTTGTCAGGGGCACCTCCAAGGACGGTCAGAACGCCTACTCGCGCGTCTCCGTACATGACCCCTCCGTGGTCAAGGCCGGAGGGCGCTACTACGTCTTCGGCTCCCACCGGGCCTGGGCCCGCAGCACCGACCTCAAGCATTGGGAGCCGTTCACCAACAATCTGAGCCGGGATTACCAGCGCATTCTGGATCCCATCTGGAAGGACTGGCCCAAGCAGTCCTCCAATCCGGACGTGACAGGCAACATGTGGGCGCCCGAGGTCTACTACAACGCCACCATGAAGAAGTGGTGCATGTACCTGAGCCTGAACGGGGGAGGATTCCCCTTCCAGAAGTCGGTCATCGTCCTGCTGACCGCCGACGACATCGAGGGGGACTGGAGCCTGGTGGGACCGGTGGTCTACTCCGGCTTCCAGAAGTCCAACGTGGCGGCCACCGACGTGCCCAAGGTGCTGGGGCCCCATGCCGATCTGTCGCGCTATGCCAGCCTCACGGATACGGGTATCAATGCGATTGATGCCTGTGTCAAGGATGACGGGCAGGGGGGCCTGTGGATGAGCTTCGGCTCCTGGTTCGGCGGTATCTGGATGATCCGCCTGGACCCCAGGACCGGGCTGCGCGACTACTCCACCACCTACCCCACCCAGGCCAACCAGTCCGACGCCTACTACGGGCACAAACTCGCCGGAGGCTTCGGCAACTCAGGCGAAGGCACCGCCTTGGTCCATCAGGGCGACTGGTGGTATCTGATGCTTTCTTATGGCGGACTCGGGCAGACCGGGGGTTACCAGATGCGTGAATTCCGTTCCCGTTCCATCACCGGCCCCTACCTGGACCAGAACGGCAAGCCGGCCGTCTATGGGCGTGCAATGAATGATCTGGATGCCAACCGGGGCCTGCGGATCGACTCCTCCTTCGCCCAGCCCGGACAGGACCAGGTGCTGACCTCCCAGGGGGGCAACGCGTTGTTGTTTGACGACGATCGTGTCTTTAACGTTTACCACACACGCTTCGTGCGTGCCGAGGGCAACCTGGAAGAACATCAGGTCCGGGTCAAGCAGATGGTGCAGACCCCTGACGGATGGCTGGTCATGACGCCCTTCGAATACCGGGATTCGGTGGGCAGGGTCTCCGCCAGCCAGGTGGTCGGCGACTACCAGGTGGTGGTCCATGATCCGGTCCGTTACTATGCGGGGTCCGGTCTGTCCAGCCCGGCCATCTACCGGTCGGTGTCAGTGAGCCTGCTGGCCGGCGGTCGGCTGGGCGGCCAGGTGCAGGGCTCCTGGAAGGCGACCGCCGGCAATCTGACCATCAAGGTGGACTCGGCGGATCCGGGCACCCTGTTGCACGGCGTCTATCGGGCCAGGCTGGGCCGACAGCTTGACGAGCAGGGCCATCCGGTCGTCTTCTTCTCAGGGCTGGGCGGCGATGTCTTCACCGATGCCGGTGCCGATGTCTCCAGGGCAGCAGGTGCCGCGGCAATCTGGGGTTCGCGTCCCCTGACCGATGCCAAGGTTCAAGAGGAGGCCGATGGCGATGCCAATCATGCGACTGTTCCCGCCGCGGACCCCACTCCTGCACCCGCAGGTCGGTCCGGCAAGGAAGGCAAGGCCGGTCGCCTGCCCTTGACCGGATCGGCCCTGTCGGCTCCCGTCGCTGCCGCATCTGCGGCCCTTGTCCTGGGGCTGGGCGCACTGGTGTTCACCGCCATTCGCCGAGCCCGGGGCTGAACCCGAACGGGCCCGCTGCACAAGCCACCCTCCGCCTTCAACTTCGTTCGCCCGGCGGAGGGTGGCGGCCCGTTAATATTCAACGTTGTATATTGGTCATACAGACCAGTACCTCTGTCTTCGTGATAGGAACACATGATGAGCGCATACCACAATCCCCTGGTACTCCAGCGGGCCGATCCCTGGGTCATCAAGCACAGGGACCTCTACTATTTCACCGCCTCCTACCCGGCCTACGACAGGATCATCCTGCGCGCCGCCGCCAGGCTGGACGACCTGCAGGCCGCCCCTGAGCGCACCATCTGGCGCAAGCACGAGTCCGGTCCCATGAGCAGGTACATCTGGGCGCCCGAACTCCACCGGATCAATGGGGCCTGGTACATCTACTTTGCGGCTGCAGAGGAGGACTTCGGCTCTGCCGATCTGCCCACCCACCGCATGTACGTACTGGAGAATACCGGCGAAGACCCCATGGATGGCGAGTGGACCGAGAAGGGGCAGATCCATACCCCGATCGATTCCTTCTCCCTGGATGCCACCACAACGGTGATCGGGGGCAGTCAGTACCTGATCTGGGCCCAGAAGGATCCGGCCATCGAAGGCAATTCCAATCTCTACATCGCCCGCATGGCCGATCCCTGGACGCTGGCCACCGATCCTGTCCTGCTCTCCAAACCCGAATATGACTGGGAATGCATCGATTTCAAGGTCAACGAGGGGCCGGCCGTTCTGCTTCACCAGGGCATGATCTACCTGACCTACTCAGCCTCGGGCACCGGGGTCCCCTACGCAGTGGGCATGCTGACCGCCCGTGAGGATGCCGACCTGCTGGATCCGGCCTCCTGGACCAAGAGCGATCATCCCGTCTTCAAAACGGCTGAGGAGAACCACCAGTATGGGCCCGGCCACAATTGCTTCACGGTCAGCGAGGACGGCAGCCAGGACCTGATGATCTACCATGCCCGCAACTACACGCATATCGAAGGGGACCCACTCTTCGATCCCAACCGCCATGCCAGGGTGGGACTGGTCACCTGGACCGACCATGGCCCGGACTTCGGACGGCCTCTGCCTGACGATCGGTGGACCCCGACGAGCCGCCAGATCCTGCCTCCCGATGGCAGTCATTGAGGGCATTGCCGGGCCATGCCCGACACGCTTGTACATCGTTGGAGAAGTGAGTATTATATAATTTGCAACGTTAGAAAGATGTCGGTTTACAAAGGCGTGGGCTACGTTCACGTATCTGGGAGCGTGACCAGGCGATGCAAGCCATTGGACCAGATGGGCAGGACATGGTTGTTCCGGTCGTCATCGGTTCCTTTGTAACCGTTGCTTGATGTCGAAAGGACAGAGACAATGAAGGCAATCAGAAAGGCTGCGGTAGCCGCAATCGCGCTCGCCACGCTCAGCACCGTGGGGCTCTCGGCCTGCGGTTCCGGCAGTGGTGGCAAGGATGCCAAGGGCAAGGACGGCGTCACCAACATCGTCATGTGGCACGGATTCTCCGAGGCCGATGGCAAGACTCTGAAGAAGATCGTCGAGAACTTCAACAAGTCGCAGAAGAAGTACCACATCGACGCCCAGCTGCAGCCCTGGAGCACCATCGGCGAGACCATGGTCACCAAGGTCACCTCGGGCGACGGCCCCGACTTCGTCACCACCGGCGCCGACAACGGCCAGGGTTGGTCCATCGACGGCACCTTCCAGTGCGTGCAGGACTTCTATGACGATCCCTCCAACGAGACCAAGAACTACTTGCCCAACGTGACCAAGCAGACCGAGTTCACCATTGATGGCAAGAAGCAGCAGTGCGCGGTCCCCATGGGTTACGCGCCCACCACCGTCTGGTACAACACCGATATGTGGAAGGCTGCCGGTCTGACCGATCAGGACTATCCCAAGACATGGGACCAGCTCCTGGATGTGGCCAAGAAGCTGACCAAGGGTGACGGTTCCCAGTACGGCATGGCCCTGTCCGACTCCGGATGGGCGGCCTTCATGAAGGGCAACGGCACCGGTCTTTACGACACCAAGGGCAAGGTCACCATCAACTCCGAGCAGAACAAGGCCTTCCTGCAGAAGATGCGCGAGTTCTACAAGGGCGGTTACTCCAAGACCGGCATGGATGACACCGCTGCACGCGAGTCCTTCGAGTCCGGCCAGTCCGCCATGGTCATCGTCGGCCCCTGGGAGGACCAGGCAGCCACCGACAAGGGCATCAATCACGATCTGTTCCCCGTGCCCAACGGAGACGGCACCTATGTCTACCCTGACGGCAGGAAGGGCTCCAACACCGGTTCAACCGGCCTGTATTGGTGGGTCACCTCGCAGGTCAAGGACGAGGCCAAGAAGAAGGGCATCTACGCCTTCTTCAAGTACTACAACAACCATGACAATCAGGTCATGTGGTCCCTGGGCTCCGCCTATCCGCCGAACAACAAGACCGTGACCACCGAAGAGCTCTCCAAGCGCCCTCTGATCGCCAAGGTCTCCGAGAACACGGACAACTCCTACATCGGCATCGCCGGCCTCAAGGGCGGCTTCGGGGATATCTCGGCCACCCTGGATTCGGTGACCCAGAACACCGCCCGTACCGACGATGACATTTCCGCCTCGCTGTCCAAAGCCTCCAACAAGATCCAGAAGTATCTGGACGAGTACAAGGCTGAGGACTGATTGACCATCCACCCCTGAGGAGCCGGTCTGGCGGCCAGTAGTGCCGCCGGCCGGTCCCCTCATGGCTGACCGTCGCCCGGGCCCGGCGTCCGGGCGGCACTTTGGAGTACTTATGTCCACTACCACTGGGATCCCACCCGCGCAGGGCGCCGACGCGGTCATCAAGGACAACAAGAAAACCCTTTCAAGGCGCAATATCCGGATCGGGTTGAGCTTTATAGCCCCGGCCCTGATCGTCCTGTCGGTCTTCGTCTTTTACCCGACCATCAAGACCTTCTTCACCTCGCTGACTACAGACCGCATCAACCGCAAGGGCATCTTCGTCGGTCTGCACAACTATGCCGAGCTTTTCACGAACGCGGACTTCTGGACCGACTTCCGCAACACGGTCATCTACGCGGTCGCCTACGCACCGCTGGTGGTCATCGTGGCCCTGGCTTTCGCCCTGTTGCTCAACCGCAAGGACATCAAGGGGGTCGGCTTCTTCCGCACCTGCCTGTTCATGCCCTACATCATCTCGCTGACTGTGGCCTCCATAGCCTGGAGCTTCATCCTCTCGCCCTCCCTGGGTCTTATACCTTACTGGGGCAAGGTGCTCTTCGGCATCCAGCATATGGATCTGCTGGGAACCAAGTCCACGGCCTTGGCCACCATCATCTTCATCACCGTCTGGAAGAACTTCGGCTATTTCATGGTCATCTTCCTGGCCGGTCTGCAGGGGATCAACCCGGACCTGTACGAGGCGGCCTCCCTGGATGGGGCCAACGCCTGGCAGCGCTTCCTGCACATCACCCTGCCCGGTCTGCTGCCCACCTTCAACTACGTGGTCATCTTCGGACTGATCGGATCCTTCCAGGTCTTCGACCAGGTCTTCATCCTGACCTCCGGAGGCCCCGACCGCGCCACGGAGACCATCGTCTACCGTATCTACACCGAGGCCTTCGGCAACGGCAAGATGGGCTATGCATCGGCCCTGTCCTATGTCCTGCTGATCATGACGCTGATCATCGGCGTCATCCAGCTGGTCTGGAACAACAAGCATGAGAAGGAGGAAATCGGATGAGCCAGTCGACTCCTACCGCAATCGAGCACGATAAGCTGCTCAGGAGGGCCCATGCCAGGCACATGGTGGCCAGGGTCCTGACCTACTTCCTGCTGATCCTGATGACGGTGATCATCATCTTCCCCTTGTTGATTGTGCTGATCACCTCCTTCACGCCCAACAAGCTGACCCAGACCTGGCCGCCCAAGGTGATTCCCTCCTCGTTCACCCTGGACAACTACACCTCGCTCTTCCAGCGGATGCCCATTGGCAAGCAGCTGATGAACACAGTGATCTTCGCCGGGGCAGTGACGGTCTTCTCGGTCTTCTTCGACTCCCTGGCCGCCTACGGGCTCTCCAGGATCGACTTCAAGGGGCGCGGCTTCCTGCTGGGAATCCTGATCGCCACCATGATGATTCCTGGCATGGCCCTGCTGATCCCGGTCTACAAGCTGCTGGCAAGCATGGGTCTGGTCAACTCCTACTGGGGCATCATCATCCCCAGGCTGGCTGATGTGGGCGGCATCTTCCTGCTGCGGCAGTTCTTCATCTCCCTGCCCAAGGATCTGGACAACGCGGCCCGCATCGACGGTGCCGGTGAGTTCCGCATCTTCTGGCAGATTATCCTGCCCAACGCCAAGTCCGCGGTGCTGGTGGTGACCATGTTCAACTTCATGGGCAACTGGAACGACCTGCTCTGGCCATTGATCATGACCAGCCGCCCGGAGACCAGGACCATCACCGCCGGTCTGGCCATGCTGACCGGTCATGGCTCATCGGTCACGCCTTACGGCGTGGTCATGGCAGGCGCCCTGATCTCGGCGCTGCCTCTGCTGATCGTCTTCTTCTTCATTCAGAAGAGCTTCGTGCAGGGCATCGCCATGACGGGCATCAAGTGAGCGACGAGGCAGACATCATCGGCACCAGGTACAGGGCCCGTTGAGGGATGGGTCGCTGTGCTTGATGCCTAAGGGGCCGACGGGGGATGACCACCCTCCGTCGGCCCCTTGTTTGTTCCGAATCTAAACTGGGCTGGTGAGCGTCGTGGACGGGGAGGTCAGGCATGGATGAGCGTCAGAATGATCAGTATGGGCTGAGCTCCGACCAGGAGGATGCCCTGGGGGTTCTGGCATCGGCGGATCCCCACGCCGGTCAGTCCAAGTGGACCATCTTCAGGCAATTGCCGCCGGCCAAGCGTTGGCCCTACTTCGCCCAGCACTTCCTTCCGGGTATTCTGACCGCTGGTCTGGTACTGGCCCTTCTGGTCAGCCTGGTCGTCACCAGACTGACCAGGCCGCCGGACCCGCTTATTTCAGTCCAGGGCTTCAACATGAGCACCCAGGAGGAGGGGTTCGACCGGCTCAAACAGGGATTCATGCGCGACCGGGGAATCAAGGATGGTCGGCTGGTCGACATGGAGGCGACCCTGACCCTGAATGGCCAGGGCTACGACGATTCGGCCAAGGCCCTGACCCAGGTCACTGCGGGTCAGATCAACATGGTGATCGCCCCCACGGACCTCTTTCCGACCCTGTGTGAGCGCGGGCTGGTGGCTAAGCTCTCGCAAGGATTGAAGGACGGCGACCTGCGGCGATTGGCTGGCCAGGGCGTTCTGGTGGATTCCAAGGGCCGGCAGGTATCGAATCCGTCCCATGCCATGGGTCTGGATCTCTCCCGATCATCACGCTGGAGGCAGGTGCCCGGGCTACCCGATCATGCCATCCTGGGGCTGAGCAACGTAGCCGACACCGTATCCTACATCCGGGCCTTCGTCGACTACATGGACTTCGGCTGAGTCGGCGAGTATTTATTCATATACCTGCATGGGATGGAGAGGGGATTGCCGTCACGCCCATGTGGGCACGACTGACAGGCACGGACTCACGCGTGCCCGAACCTGCCGAGAAGCCGTTCAGCGGGTCAGGGTCCGCTTCAAAACCCGATACTCGCTCTGAGTGATGGGCATGATGGAGCCGTGGCGCTTGGTCAACCGACCGAAGTCCATGTCCGTGACCAAGGCCCAGTCCTGTCGCCGCCTGGATGACAAATCCGCCGAGCGGAAGGGCAGGTAGCCCCGGCCCTCCGCGAACTGGTCGCAGATCAGGCCGAAGGGCATGGCCTGTCCGTCAGGTCCAGCGGCATCGGCATCGTTGTAGAGGAAGAGCTCGGGGCCCTCCAGATAGCGTGAGGAGTAGCGTCCCTGGCCGAAGATGTCGGTCAGGTTGGACAGATATGACCAGGCCTGATCGTCGTCCGTGCGCACCAGTTCATGGGTGACCGCATAGGGGTTGTGCGTGCGTTCCAGGGTGATCTGGTCATCCTTGGAGGCCCGGTACCACCAGCCGTCGGGCGCCTTGAGCATGGTCGTGTCGATGATCCCGTCGCTGCGGTCGATCCACTTGACCGGGCGGGAGAAGGTGATCAGATCGGTGCTGGTGGCGTAGTACATGTTGATGCCGTCGCCCAGCTCGTTGGCCAGATCGGCTGCAGCCGGACCTTCGGCGCTGTCGGCCGCCGCCGTGGCCCAGAAGACTATCCATTGCTCCCTGTCGGCATCCCAGCAGGCCTCCGGTGCCCAGGCCATGCCGGCCCTGGGAATGGCCGAGGCCACATCCACCAGGCGGGGCCTGCCCCAGTGGGCCAGGTCAGGCGAATCCCAGATGACCAGGCCGGTGGATCCGTTCACTGTGGCCCGGCCCTCCTGCCAGCCGCCCCTGTGGTAGACGGACAGATCGGTGGCGATGATGTGGAAGAGGCCGTCTGGTCCCCGGACGACATAGGGGTCGCGCACGCCGCCCTCGCCCTCGCTCCAGGTCAGCACCGGGTCTCCCAGGGCCCGCAGGTCATGCCAATGCAGGCCATCGCGGCTGAGGGCGAAGTAGAGCTGCTCGTCCGTCTCAGCCTGTTCGTGGCCGGTGAAGTGGACGAAGAGGTAGGCGCTTGTCGCCTCCAACGAGGGTTGCCAATCCGTAGACATGTTTCACCTTTCCTGCTTACGGCAACGGTACCGAGGCGGCGGGGGACTGGCGGGACGGACGACGGGCGCTTCTTCGCTCTTCCGTTCCGGCCGTTCCGGGGCCGTCATGGGCGATTCTAGCTGCCGACCCTCCCTTTGGCGGAGCGGCCGTCCGGGCGGGTCGTGGTTTGGGCCGCACGGGTTCCTAGACTGTGGACCATGAGCAGGCATCATCGCGACCGCAGCTGGGCTCCCGACCCCGAGCCGCTGCCCGAAGGCATTGGAGTCATTGACGATCACACCCACATGGCCTCCGTGGTCCCCTTCGCCCAGGAGATGGATCGGCAGGCCAGGGAGCGCGGGCAGGATCCGGTCCCCGTCCGCACGGTCGACCAGCAGTTGGAAAGGGCCCGGGCTGTGGGCGTGATAGGGGCCATCGACGTGGGCTGCGAGCTGCCCCACCTGCAGACGGCTGTGGACCTGGCCCTGGCCCATCCCGGAGTGGTCCACGCGGCCCTGGCCATCCACCCCAATGAGGCCGTTCTTCAAGGCCATCGGGGGGTGCCGGGACCGGACGGTCTGCCACTGAAATATCAGCCCTGGCATGAGGTCACCTTCGAGCAGGCGCTTGAGGAGGTCGCCCGCCTGGCTCGCGCATATCCCGATCAGGTGGTGGCCATCGGGGAGACGGGCATGGACCTCTTCCGAACCGGTCAGGGGGCCGAAGAGATCCAACGGCAGGCCTTCCGCGATCACATCGCCCTGGCCAAGGAGCTGGACCTGCCCATGCAGATCCACGACCGCGACGCCCACCGCCAGGTCATTGAGACCCTGCTGGAGGACGGCGCTCCCGGGCGCACAATCTTCCACTCCTATTCGGGGGATGCACGGATGGCCCAGGTGGCTGCCGAGCATGGCTGGTATCTGAGTTTCTCGGGGACGGTCTCCTATAAGGGCAACGAGGGAATCCGGCAGGCCCTGTCCGTGGTCGGCATGGACCACATCATGGTGGAGACCGATGCACCTTACCTGAGTCCCATGCCCTACCGGGGACGCACCAACTCCCCCTACATGATTCCCTACACCCTGCGTGCCATGGCCGATGCCTTGGACTGCCCCCTGGAACAGGTGGCCAAAGCGACGGCAGCCACCACGCGCCGGGTTTACGGCCTGTGAGGGATGCTGGACGGACGGTGCCGGACCGGGATTAAGCTAATGGTGTGTCGCGGTCTGAATCGCCCCTGCCAAGTGTGGGGGGAGAGTGCTACGGTTGTCGTCGCACGTGTGCGCAAACAGCAACATACGGCACCCGGAAGTAGATGAGTGAAGGCATTGGCCGATGGAGGGCTCTATGGCGGATGAGCGGCATGAGTTGGCGGCTCAGGATGATGGCAGGGGCGCTGACGAACCACCCCGGTTATCCGGTGAAAAAGCGGCGAAGCCGACGGCGGCCTCTCGTAAGGGTCGGCTGACGAAAGAATCGATACTTCCCCCGGAGAGCTTTACCAAGGCTCCCAAGATCTCAGCCAAGTCCCGCACGCGCGAGGAGGAGAACGAGCTCAAGCGGGTCCGGCGCGAAGCCCAGAGGGCGGCCCAGCGTCGCCGTACCCCGCCGAAGGGCCCTCTGGGCCGCTGGTGGCGGCGGGTGCAGTCCTCGCCGGACAGGATCAGCCTGGGCATGTGCATCGTGGCCCTGGGCGTGGTCTACGGCGACATCGGCACCTCGCCCCTGTACACCATGCAGGCCTTCGTGGCCGGGCAGGGCGGCATGGCCCGTGTGGACAGGGCCGCAGTGCTTGGCATGCTCTCCCTGGTCTTCTGGTCCATCACGCTGATCACCACGGTCAAATACGTTCTGGTGGCCATGCGCATCGACAACAAGGGCGAGGGCGGCATCTTTGCCCTGTACACCCTGGTCCGGCACTATGGCAAATGGCTGGCCATCCCTGCCATGGTCGGCGGCGCAGCCTTCCTGGCTGACTCGGTGCTGACCCCCGCGGTCTCCATATCCTCGGCAGTGGAGGGCCTCAAGACCATCCCCGTGCTGACTCCGATCTTCCGTGAAAACGGAAATCTGACCATGGTCATCACCTTCGTGATCATCCTGATCCTGTTTGCGGTCCAGTCGCGTGGAACCGAGCGGATCGGCAAGGTCTTCGGCAGCGTGGTCATGGTCTGGTTCGCCTTCCTGGCCCTGATCGGCATCTACTGCATCGGCAACGACTGGTCCATCTTCGAGGCCCTGAATCCGGTCTATGGAATCCGCTTCCTCTTCAGTCCGCAGAACCCGGTGGGCCTGACCATCATGGGCACGGTCTTCCTGTCGACCACGGGAGCCGAGGCTCTCTATTCCGATATGGGCCACGTAGGCCGCGGCAACATCTACGCCACCTGGCCCTTCATCAACGTCGCCCTGGTCTTCAATTACTTCGGCCAGGGGGCCTGGATCCTGCGCAACAGCGACAATAAGGCCCTGCAGGGTGTGGACGGGCTCAACCCCTTCTTCCAGATGATGCCCACCACCGTGCGTTACGTGGCGGTCCTCCTGTCGGTGACGGCCGGTGTCATCGCCTCGCAGGCCCTCATCACGGGCGCCTTCACCATGGTCTCGGAGGCCACCGGACTCAACTGGATGCCCCACCTGCAGGTGCGCTACCCGGCGCGTACCCGCGGCCAGCTCTACATCCCCACCATCAACTGGGTCCTGTGCGTGGCCACGCTGACTGTGCTGGCCATCTTCAAGGATTCCGAACATATCTCGGCCGCCTACGGACTGGCCCTGACGGTGACCATGATCACCACAACCGTCCTGCTGGCCGACTACATCTGGCACGACGGCAAGAGGGCGCTCTCCCTGCTCTTCGCCCTGGTCTTCCTGGCCATCCAGATTCTCTTCTTCATGGCCTCCATGGCCAAGTTCATGCACGGTGGCTGGTTCACCATGCTGCTGACCGCGGCCATCCTCTACATCATGTACACCTGGGACGTGGGCACCAAGGTGGAGCGCTCGCAGCGGCGGCATATGACGGCCAAGGAGTGCCTGCCCGCCCTGGAGATGCTCCACAACGACTTCCGCGTCCCCTACTATGCGGACAACCTGGTCTATCTGACCTCGGACGCGGAGATGCGGCGGCTGGACACCGACATCTTCTTCTCCATCTTCGCCAACCGACCCAAGCGGGCCCGGGCCTGGTGGGCGGTCTCGGTCCAGACCACGGACGCCCCCTACACCCGCAAGTACTCGGTGGAGAACTTCGGCACCAATTACCTCTTCCGCGTGCGCATGAGGCTGGGCTTCAAGGTGGACCAGAATGTGGCCACCTACCTGCACCAGATCATGCACGAGCTGATCGACAGCGGCGAACTGCCCAAGCAGCCCTCCATCTACCCCAAGGTGGACGAGGACCCACAGATCGGCACAGTCACCTATGTGCTGGTCCACAAGGCCCTGATGCCCGAGTCCAAGATCGACTCCCGCGGCGCATTCTCACTGAAGGTCAAGTACGCCATCCGCAAGGTGGCTGGCTCGCCGATCAAGTGGTTCGGCCTGGCTCCCTACAACCCCATCGTGGAGGTGCAGCCACTGTTCGTCTCCACGCGGGCGGTTCCCAAGCTGACGCGCGTGGTCCTGCCATCCCGCAAGATCAAAGGCGGCAAGCATCACAAGGGCTGAGTGAGTGGAATCTCACCCTATCCAGCCTGGCCCAAATCGGGTCCGGGCCATAGAATTGACGGCATGGAACCTGGTGCCCGGCCTTTCCGGGCTACCGTCGAAAGGTGATGTGATGACACAAGCTCAAGCCAATATCGGAGTCGTGGGTCTGGCCGCCATGGGTGCCAGCCTGTCCAGGAACCTGGCACGGCACGGCAATACCGTAGCGGTCTACAACCGCCACTATTCGCGTACCGAGACCCTGATCCACGATCATGGCCAGGAAGGCCGTTTCGTCCCGGCCAAGACCCTGCAGGAGTTCGTGGCCTCGCTGACCAAGCCCCGTACGGCCATCATCATGGTCAAGGCCGGGGACCCCACCGACCAGATGATCAACGACCTGGCCGACCTGATGGAGCCGGGAGACATCATCGTCGATGCCGGCAATGCCTACTTCAAGGACACCATCCGCCGTGAGAAGGCCATCAGGGCCCGTGGGCTGCACTTCGTGGGCTGCGGAGTCTCCGGAGGCGAGCAGGGCGCCCTCCTGGGGCCCTCCATGATGCCCGGCGGGACCGATGAGTCCTGGAAGACCCTGGGACCCATCCTGGAATCCATCGCCGCCAAGGTCGATGGCGAACCCTGCGTCACCCACATCGGCACCGATGGGGCGGGCCACTTCGTCAAGATGGTCCACAATGGCATCGAATACGCCGATATGCAGGTTATCGCCGAGTCCTATGACCTGATGCGTAGGGGCCTGGGCATGGAGCCCGAGGCCATCGCCCAGGTCTTCGAGGAGTGGAACCAGGGGGATTTGAACTCCTACCTGGTGCAGATCACCGCCGAGGTGCTCCACCACACCGATGCCGCCACCGGCAAGCCCTTCATCGACATCGTCACCGACCAGGCCGGCATGAAGGGCACCGGCACCTGGACCGTGCAGACCGCGCTGGATTTGGCCGTGCCCGTGACCGGCATCGGCGAGGCCGTCTTCGCACGGGGGCTGTCCTCCTCGCCCGAGCTGCGCAGCCAGGCTGCCCAGGAGGGCCTGAAGGGTCCGCAGCCCAAGGCCGTCATGGCCGACCTGGCCGCCGATTCCGAGGCCCGCAAGTCCTTCATCGAGGACATCCGCCAGGCTCTCTACGCATCCAAGATCGTGGCCTATGCCCAGGGATTCAACGAGATGCAGGAGGGCGCCCAGGTCTATGGCTGGAAGCTGGACATGGGGGCCATCGCCCGCATCTGGCGTGGCGGCTGCATCATCCGGGCCAAGTTCCTGAACCGGATTTCCGACGCTTACGCCTCTGGCCGTGAGCCGGGCTCACTGCTCTTCGACCCCTTCTTCAAACAGGCGGTTGAGCAGGCCCAGGATTCCTGGCGGCGTGTCGTGGCCCGCGCCACCCAGGCCGGCATCCCCATCCCCGTCTTCGCCAGCTCGCTGTCCTACTACGACGGGCTGCGTTCCGATAGGCTCCCCGCCGCCCTGATCCAGGGGCAGCGCGACCTCTTCGGCGCCCACACCTATGGGCGCGTGGATCAGCCAGGCGCCTTCCACACCCTCTGGGCCGAGGACAAGTCCGAGATCAAGCAGGACTGAGCTTCTCGCCGGAATCGCAAGGGTCCGTACAGCCGCTGAAACGGCAGTGCGGACCCTTTTGCCATCCTGTCAGCGGATCCTGGCTGTGGATTCCCGGACCACCAGCCGGCATGCGGCAGTCGTCCGAGTGGGAGGACGATCATCATCCTCGCCCTGCAGACGGGCCAGGAGGGCATCCACAGCCTTGCGGGCCAGGTCCTCCTTGTCGGTGCTGATGGTGGTCAGCGAAGGGATATAGGACTCTCCCTCCTGGATGCCGTCGAATCCCACAACGGCCAAGTCCCGGGGAACCTCCACGCCGCATTCGTGCAGTCCTCGGATCAGGCCCAGGGCCAGGGAGTCGGTCATGCAGAAGATGCCGTCAAAGGGCAGGTCGGACGTGTCCGTCAGATGATGGCCCAGGTCGCGGGCCATTTCCCCGTCCCAGCGGTCCAGGGACAGAAAATCCTTAGATTGGGCCTTGATTCCGGCGGCTTTCAGGGTCTTCAGGCAGCCGGCCACCCTGCGGCCACGGACCGAGTGCCGTTGGACCGGATCGGTGCTGTCCGCCATGTCGGCACCCACCACGCCTATCCGTCGGCATCCGCAGTCCAACAGGTGCCGCACGGCCATGGCGGCTCCCTCGAATCCGGCCGTCATGACCGAATCGAAGACCGGCTCGGCTGAGGGGTCGTCCAGCAGGACCAGAGGCTTGCCATCGGCCAGCTCCTGCATCTCCTCATTGGTGATGCTGCCTGGGCTGAAGATGGTGCCGTCGCAGAGTTGGCTGGTCACATGCCGGAGGATGGAGACCTCGTCCTGTTTGGAGTTGGAGGTCTGCTGGATGATGGCCTGCATGCCGTGGGCATTGATCTGCCGGGAGATGGCCGCGCTCATCTGCGAAGGGTAAGGCTTGTCCAGCTCGAAGATGGCCACGCCGATGATGCCGCTCTTGCCTGAGCGCAGGCTTCTGGCCGACAGGTTGGCCGAGTAGCGGAGCTTGTGGGCGGCAAGCAGGACCCTGCGCCTGGTGTCATCCGCTATGCGTCTATCGCCTCGAAGGGCATAGGAGGCAGTGGCCCGAGAGACCTGCGCCTCCTTGGCCACATCGCTCATCGTCACCATCTCGCACCTTTCACGGGGTTCAGCCATCATCTTAGGCACTCAGGGGCCTTGTCGGCATATAATTGACACGATTCAACCAACGTGCTATACCATATTGTGACAGCAGTTGAATCGTGTCAATTCCCGGGTCTCGACGTTGAACAGCCCGGACGGATGTTCAGAGGATTGATTGCAAGGAGGAGTCATGAAGCTGAAGCGAGCATGGAAGGGCATAGCTGCGGCGTTGGGGGTCGGCGTGTTGGTGTCGGCCATGGGTGCCTGCGGGGCTGGTGGCGCTGACGGGTCCAAGACCACGCTGACCTTCCTGTCATGGAACAACGAACAGGTCATGAGGCCATACATCGACCAATTCGAGCAACAGAACCCGGGGATCAAGGTGGACTTCAGCTACTCGCCGCCGACCCCCGAGTACATCCAGACCCTGCAGACCCGACTGGTCGGCAACCAGGCCCCGGATGTGTTCATCATCACCTCCGAGAACAAGGCTGACCTGATCAAGAACGGCTACGTGCGGGACCTGACCAACGAGCCCTTCATGCGCAACATCTCCCAGGCCAACAAGGACTTCGTCAGTCATGAGGGCAAGGTCTACGGTATGTCCGTGTCCTCTTGGGCCTCCGGCATCGTCTACAACAAGGACCTGCTGGCCAAGGCTGGCGCCAAGGAGGTTCCGGAGACCTGGGACGGGTTCCTGCAGCTGTGCAAGAAGCTCAAGGCCGCCGGGGTCACGCCCTTCCTGGAGACCATCGCCGATGGCCCCAGCAGGATTCCCGATGCCTTCATGGGCTCGCAGTTCGACAGGGACAAGGTCGATGTGACCGGTCTGATCGACCGCCGCCCTCAAAAGCCCGGCAGTGACCAACGCGAGGCGGCTGCGGCCTGGATGAAGCTCTATGACCAGGGCCTGGTCACCCGGGACACGGTCGGCATCAGCGGCGACGACATGAAGACCCAGTTCATCAATGGCCAGGTGGCCATGATCTGCACCGGCCCCTGGGACCTGCCATCCATCGGCCAGGCCGGGCTCAAGTATGGCATGGCCCCCATGCCGCTCATGGAGAAGGGCATGGTCAACTATGCCCAGGGATCGCCATCGCCCGCCTACGCCATCTACTCCCATCTCAAGGGCGACAAGCTCAAGGCCGCCCGGAAGTTCCTGACCTTCATGGACAGCCACTGGGCCCTGCAGCGTTCGGCCGACAACGGGGATGCCATCACCGTCCAGGGGTTCAAGGCCAAGGTCAAGCCCGAGTACGAGCAGGTCTATCGGGCCAACGTGCAGCCGGGCCATTACTTTCTGTTGATGAACTTCTATGCCAAGCCTGATGTGCTGACCACGGTCCGCCAGTCCGAGACCCAGCAGCTGGTGCAGGGGTCCATCAATCTGGATCAGTGGGCCAAGGCCATCGACGACAAGATGTCCTCGGTCAAGTAGGAAGGGCTGGAACATGGCTTCCCAATCTGCGGCAGAGCAGGCCAATGCCCATCGGCGGCGCATGGTCGGCCTGCGGCAGGATCTGACCTCTTTCTGGTTCCTCCTGCCCATCCTGGCCGTCTTCGTCATCCTCTTCGCGGTGCCGCTGGTGCAGACCATCATCTACTCGGTGACCGACTTCAACGGCTACAGCCTGAACATGCACTATGTGGGCTGGAAGAACTATCACAGCGTGTTCACCGATTCCTCGACCATGCAGGGTCTGGTGTTCACCATCCTGTATGCCGTGGCCCAGACGGTCCTGGTGACCATCTTCGCCATCCCCCTGGCCGTCACCCTGAACCGGAAGTTCTGGGGCCGCAACTTCGCCCGTTCCCTGTTCTTCTTCTTCAGTGTGCCTTCGCTGGCCATCATGGGCATGGTCTGGAAGTACATCTTCTCGCCCATGAAGTCAGGTGTCTTCAACACCATCCTGGGCGTCTTCGGCCTGGGACCGGTGCCCTGGCTGTCCAATTCGACCCTGGCCCGGTGCTGCGTCATCTTCATCGCAGTCTGGGCGCAGATCGGCTGGCATGCCACACTCTACCTGGCCTTCCTGCAGTCCATTCCCGGAGACCTCTATGAGCAGGCCACGGTGGACGGGGCAAGCAGCCGCCAGCAGTTCGTCCACATCACCCTGCCCCAGCTGATCCCAGGCATCGTCACCTCCAGCTTCCTGCTTATGTCAGGAGGCCTCAAGGTCTACGACCTGCCCTACACCATGACCAAGGGCGGCCCCGGGTACTCCACCTATACGGTGACCCAGTCCATCATTCAGCAGGGCATCGGCCAGTCCCAGTACGGGCTGGGCTCGGCCCTGGCGGTCCTGTTCACCGTGGCCACGGCCCTGGTGGTCTTTGCTCAGATGGGCGCCGCCAGCCTGATTTCCAGGAGGTTCCAATGAGCAGCAGCAAGAGCTCGACCCTGACTCTGAGCCAGCGGGAACGGCGGCGTTCGGTGATCAGGAGCGTGGTGGTCCTGATCATTGCCCTGATCTGCGCCGTGCCCCTCTGGTACATCCTGATCAACACCTTCAAGACCGTGCCCGATATGGCCACGAATCCACTGGGTCTGCCCAAGCAGTGGACGCTGCGCAACTACACGCGGGCCTTCGCCACGGTGCCCATCGTCCGCAGCCTGGTCAACACCCTGATCGTCACCTTCTTCGGCGTTCTCTTCCAGGTGCTGATCGGAGCTCTGGCTGCCTACGGGATGATTCTGCGCAAGTCGATCTTCACCTCGGTCATCGGGGTGATCCTCATGATCGCCTTCGTCATTCCCACCCAGTCCACCCTGATTCCCCTCTACCGGATGGAGTCCAGCGTGGGGCTGGTCAACACGCTCCTGGGTTTGATCATCATGTACCTGGGCGGGGCGGTCTTCTGCTACTTCCTGATCGTGGGCTACATGCAGTCCCTGCCCTTCGAGGTCATCGAGGCCGCCAGGATCGACGGGGCCGGCCCCCTAAGGATCTTCTGGAGCATCGTGCTGCCCCTGATCAGGCCCATCCTGACCACGGTGGTGGTCTTCCAGACCATGTCGACCTGGAACGACTTCATGACGGCCAACGTCTTCATCAGCAGCTCCAACCTGCGCACCATCGTTCTGCAGGTCTATAACGCAGTCGGCCAGTTCACCACAGATTGGCCTAGCTTCATGACCATTACGGTCCTGGCCCTGATTCCGGTCTTCGTCTTCTTCATCTTCTGCCAGAAGTGGATCGTCTCCGGACTGGTTGCCGGTGCGGTCAAGGGGTAAGGCGGCCCATCGGAAGGTCGTAGTCAATGGCGGCGGTCGGAGGTTCCGGCCGCCGCATTCATGAAGGATCGGAGTCAAAATCCATGGAGGAATTCGCAAGCACACATCAAGGGTCGGAGGGGACGGGATTGGCGAGCAACCCCCTGCATCGCTACTGCGCGGACCCGGATCTGGTCATGATCGGGGACCGCTGGTACCTCTATTGCACCGAGGATGGTCTGCCTGAATGGTCCTCGCATGCCTTCTACGTCTATGAATCAGGGGACCTGTGCCACTGGACCCGCAGAAAAATCCTGGACCTGGACCAGGTTCCCTGGTGGCATGGGGGACAGGGTGCCTGGGCTCCCTGCCTGTTGGTGCGCCGGGGACGCTGCATCCTGTATTTTGTGGCCGACGGGCAGATAGGCCAGGCCGTCGCTCCTGCGCCAACCGGTCCCTTCCGGGCGGCCCAGGAGCCATTCATCGCCCGGGGGGACTACGACTGCCTGCCCATCGATCCATCGGTCTTTGTGGATGACGGCGATGTGCCCTATCTGCTCTGGGGCAATGGCCGTGCCTACATGGCGCGGCTGAGCCCGGACGGCCTGCGTCTGGAAGATGGCTCAGTGCGCTCCGCCGTGCCTGACAACTTCCGCGAGGCCGTCACCATCTGCCGACGTGGGGACACCTACTATGCCTCCTGGTCGGAGAACGACACCAGGGATCCGGGCTACCGGATCCGCTGGTCCAGTGCGCCATCGCTGGATGGGCCCTGGACCGCGCCTCAGATTCTGATAAAGGCCGATCGTGCCAAGGGGATTCTGGCTACTGGGCACCACTGCATCACCCGTGTGCCGGGCCGGGACGACTGGATTGTGGCCTACCACAGATTCGCCAGGAACGGCCAGGGTGACGGTTGCCATCGCGAAATCGTCTTTGCCCCCCTGGACTTCACTGATGACGGCGCCCTGGTCCAGGTCCGTCCGCAGGTGGGATCCTACTGGTATCCGGCCCGGAATACGGTCACTCCCTGACGATGGGGTGGCCGCCGAAGGCGCTGCGCAGGGCGGAGACCACCTTCATGGTCATGGGATCCTCGATCTTGGAGGACTGGCGGGCGTAGAGGGCCGAGGTGATGGCCGGTGTGGGTACTCCCAGTTCCAGGGCATCCGCAATCATCCACTTGGTCTCGCCGGTCTCATCGGCTTTGCCGGCGATTCCGCTCAGGTGCGGGTCCTCCTTCAGAGCCTGGGCCAGCAGGTCCAGCAGCCAGGACTGGATGACCGAGCCCTTGCGCCAGGACTCCACCACTTCGCCCGGCTCCTTGATCAGGTCGGAGGCCTCCAGGACCGCATACCCCTCGGCCAAGGCCTGCATCATTCCGTACTCGATGCCGTTGTGGACCATCTTGGCATAGTGGCCTGCACCGGTGCCTCCTGCGTGGACCAGACCATAGTCGCCCTCGGGCTTCAGGGTGTCCAGAACGGGCTGGATCCGGGCCACGTCCTGGTCCGATCCGCCGACCATCAGGGCATAGCCCTTCTCCTTGCCCCAGATGCCGTTGGAGGTGCCCACGTCCACCAGGCCTATGCCCTTGGCGGCCAGGGCTTGGGCGTGCTCCTGGTCCTGGGTGAAGCGGGTGTTGCCTCCATCCACAACCAGGTCGCCGCGCTCCATCAGCTCGCCCAACTGATCAAGAGTGGACTCTATGGGCTTGCCGGCCGGGACCATGACCCAGATCACCCTGGGGGCCTCCAGGGCCTGGACCAGGGCCCCAAGGCTGTCCACATCCCTGCCCGAGTCCGGTGCGATGTCGTAGCCGACCACCTGGTGGCCGCCGGTGCGCAGGCGGTCCGCCATGTTCTTGCCCATGCGTCCCAGGCCGATCATGCCAATCTTCATAGTGTCAGTTCCTCTCCATTGACTGCAACAGTGTGAAGTTGACCGCGATGGTTGGTGGTCGGCCGCGGTCGGGCCGATTTGTCGGTGCTACTGGCGGGCTACCTGCCGGGCGCGCTCGGCCTGGACCTGGGCGGTGTGCGCCTTGACGTCGCACTGCAGGCCCAGGGTGTCGATGACCTCTTCGGCCTCGATCTCAGGAGACATGCGCAGACCCACGTCGATGGTCAGGTGAACCTCGTCCGGTCCCAGGGGCTCCAGGTCATCGAACTGGGAGCGCAGCATCTGCGGCTTCATGAAGTGGCCCTTCCGCTTGGAGAGCCGTTCCATGATGGAGTCGTAGTCCCCGCTCAGGTGAATGAAGACCACGCCCGGCATCCGCAGCCGGTCACGATAGATCCGCTTCAGGGCCGAGCAGGTGACGGTTCCGGGCACTCCACGGCGCATGTGGTCCTCGATCCAATCGTGGATGCTGTCCAGCCAGGGCCAACGGTCCTGGTCGTTCAGGGGGATGCCGCGGGCCATCTTGTCGATGTTGGCCTGGGGGTGGAAGTCGTCGGCCTCGGCCATGTCCCAACCCAGCTTGTTGCCCAGGTGCTCGTTCATGGTGGTCTTGCCGCAGCCGGCGACCCCCATGATGACCAGAACAGGGGTGCGGCCTTGGAAGTAGTCCGGGGGAACCGTGTTGTCCACTGCTGAGGGCACCTGGGGTTCCGGGTGGTCTTCTGCGCTCAGCGCGTCGGAATTCTTCAACGATGTGTCGACCATGTGCAACCTTTCTGAAAAGTAATCCGGCAATGATGCTCAGGCGGTGATGGGCACAAAGATGCTGGCGATCATGACCAGGACCAGGACCACTACCGACAGCAGGCATTCCAGAACCGACCAGGTCTTCAGGGTCTCGCCGACACTCAGACCGAAGTACTCCTTGATCAGCCAGAAGCCAGCGTCGTTGAGGTGGGAGAGGAATATGGACCCGGCGCCGATGGCGATGACCAGGAGGGTGGTGGCCGTGGAGCCTGCATGCATCATGGTCATGGCGTTGCTGAGGATGCCGGCCGTGGTCAGGATGGAGACGGTGGCCGAGCCTGTGGCGATGCGCACGAAGACGGCGATGACCCAGCCCAGCAGGAAGATGGAGATGTTGGAGTGCTCCACAAAGGTGCCGATGATCTTGCCGATGCCGGTGGAGACCAGAACGCCCTTGAAGCCACCGCCCGCGCCCACAATCAGCAGGATGCCTGCCACAGCGGGCAGCGAGGCTCCCAGGGAGTCATTGACGGTCTTCCAGGAGATGCCCGAGGCGGCCTTGAGGACCAGCATGGAGACGATCAGCGCTATGGCCAGGGCCATGACCGGGTTGCCGATGAAGTTGATGGTCTGTGCCAGGCCGTCCGTGCGATCCTTGAACCCCGGAACAGCGATTTCGAAGATGGAGGTCAGCAGCATGAGGACTGCCGGCAGCAGGATGCAGCAGACCGAGAGGCCGAAGGAGGGCAGCCGGGTCTCCTCCTTGCCCGCCTGCTCGCTCTTGGCCACGAAATCGGCCGGTGCCTGGATGGGCACCCAGCGGGAAGCCAGCCGGGAGAAGGCCGGGCCCACGACGACCAGGGTGATCAGGGCGAAGGGGATGCCGAACATCATGGTCAGTCCCACATTGCCGGTCTGCTTGAACTGGCTCAGGGCGGCCAGGGGACCGGGGTGGGGAGGCACACAGGCGTGCATGATGGACAGTCCTGCCAGGGTGGGGATGGCCACCCGCATCAGGGGGAGCTTGGTGCGGCGGGCCACCAGAATGATGACCGGGACCAGAATGACCAGGCCGACCTCGAAGAACATGGGCAGGCCGATCAGGGCGCCGATCAGGGCCATGATCCAGGGGATGGTGGCGGGCTTGGACTTGGCCACCAGGGTGTTGACCACCTGGTCGGTGGCTCCGGTGTCCATGAGAACCTTGCCGATCATGGCTCCCAGGCCGATCAGAATGCCTACGGAGCCCATGGTGGAGCCGAACTCACCGGTAAAGCTGGTCAGGGTGGCCACGGGACCGTAGCCGGAACCGATGCCCACCACCAGGGCGGCACCCAGCAGGGAGACAAAGGGATGAAGCTTGACGACAGTGACCAGGAAAATGAGCACCGCCAGGCTGAGCACCAGACTGATGCCCAGTTGGGTGGTGTTCAGGGAAACGGCCTGACTCGCCGCCAGGGTCAGATACCCGTCGGCTGTCGGCTGCGACGCTAAAAGCATGGCTGCCTCTTCTCTGAGGATGTGAACCGTCCGGCCTGATCAGCTTTCCGGCTCTTATTTTTGCATTACTTAATATCGACAGCGTGATATTAAGTATGCCTTAACAGACAATATCTTACACGAACCTGGGACGGATTGGAAGATGGCATGCTGAGGGCAGGATTGAGCCTCTGCTTGTCTGCAGAATCGTCTGATCGCTCTGGGCGCGAGTCCGGTTGCTAGAGTGGAATTCGTGGAAAGCGCGAGCAAGCCTGATGACGAAACGGCTACAGAAGGCACCCTGCATGACCGGCTGCTGGACCAGTGGGGGGCGGCCATCGTCGACGGCACCATCGCACCGGGTGACAGGCTGCCTGCCCCGGACCTGGATAGCCAGAGGCCTTCGCGCACAGTGACCCGGGAGGTCACCAGGGTTCTTGAGGCCATGGGTCTGGTCACTGTCAAACGCAAGGTCGGTGCCACGGTCAACCCCTGCCAGCTCTGGAATATCTATGACCCGCGGGTGATCGAGTGGAGGCTGCGCGGACCTGACCGGGGGCGGACCCTGCATGAGCTGTCCGAGCTCAGGGCATGCGTGGAGCCCATGGCTGCCCAGCTGGCGGCCAGCCACGCTGATCATGATCAATGGGCGAAGCTGACGCGGGCCGCTATAGACATGGTGGCCAACGCTGACCGCGCCGACGGGCCGGACTATCTTCGGGCTGACGAAACCTTCCATCGAACCCTGCTTGAGGCATCGGGCAACGCCATGTTCGCGGCGCTAGGCGATGTGATTGCCTCAGTGCTGTCTGGGCGGACCCGGCATGAGCTTATGCCCAGGAAGGCCGATGAGAAGGCTCTGCGGCTGCACGGCGACGTGGCGGCGCTGATACGCCGGGGCGATGCGGAGGGGGCACGGCACGCCATGGAGTGGATCGTCGACGAATCCGATCGGGCTGTCGAGCAAATGACAAGAAAGGACTCCGAAGATTCCGACCCTGCTGTGGGTAAGGAATCTTCGGAGTCCTGAGATCCGTAGAGGCTCGTGTTGCGGAAGGCTCAGTGCAGTTTCGAGGCGGCATCAGCGTCCAGGAGCCAGAGGGTCTCCAGGGTGCCCCTGGCATAGGAGGAGGGGACATGGGGATCGTCTGTAGTTCCCAGGGCAGCAGCCACGGCTGAGGCTTTCTCAGCGGTTGAGGTGAAGAGCCAGACCTTGGGGGTCCGGCGGATGAACGGCGTGGTCATGGTGACCCTGAGCGGGGGCAGCTTTGGGGAGTTGCTGACACCCGTCACCAGCGGATCGTCGTCCTGCAATCTGACCTCGGGTCGGTCGGGGAAGAGGGAGGCATAGTGGCCGTCGGGCCCCACGCCAAAGACAGCCAGATCCATCCGACCCTCAGGGCCCAGCTGGTCGATGATCTCCTGCTGATAGGCGGCTGCCGCCTGGGTCAGAGCCCGTTCGTTCTCCTCCTGGTCAGCGGCCTCAACCTGGGCTGGGCTGCGGGTGTCCACGGGCATGGAATGCACGTTGGCCTGCGGCAACAGCCCTTGGTCGATCAGCCCGCCGAACCAGGCCCGTCGTGCCTGCTCGTCGTTGCGGTCCGGGTCTTCTAGGCCCACGAACCGCTCATCGCTCCACCAGAGGTGGACCCGACTCCAGTCCACGCTCTGGCTCAGGGGATCAGCGCCCATCAGGGCATAGACATCCGCCGCGTCCCGCCCGCCCGTCAGCGCCAGGTCGGCCCGATCCTGACGGGCCAGGAGGTCTCCCAGCTCCAGCAGGATGCGGGCTGCTGTAGCCTGGTTGAGCAACTTGGTTGTGGCATAGGTCACGGTACGACGATCGGTCATCTGATCCTCCTTGCATGCAGGTGATGCTGGCCTCAGCCTACACCCGGGCGTTTGCATATGAATTGAGTCGCTGCGGGGCGCTTACTGATGGTCGACCATTCCCCAGCCGGTGTGGATGACCTCCTGATAGACCTCGTCAGGATCCAACCGACCCAGTTCCTCGCTCATGCAGTCCACAGCAGTGCGCAGGGGCATGGAGATGGTCTGTGGGGCTTGGTCGGGTTGGTTGATCCGGGCCTGGTCGTCATGGTGGCGCTCCATGCTCATGATCCCGTCCGGGCGTTCGAAGTAGACACCGGTGACGGCCTGGGCCTTCGGGTCACGTTCGACAGTGACCGGCACCTTCAATTTCAAGGCCAGCCATGAGGCCAGCAGCTCCAATGGCAGGTAGTGGGCCTGGCCGGTCACCTTGACTGAACGGATGGGCAGGTGGGGCGGCTGCTGCACCATGGAGGTCAGCAGCGCTCGCCAGATGGTGACCCTGGTCCAGGACAGGTCCACGTCCTGATCGCGCGAATGGGCCAGCAGCCCGGCGAAGGTGGCCTGGCGATCGTCGGCCTCCATGGCATCGGTGATTCTGCTGGCGGCCATGGTCCCGATGGGATCCTGCGAGGGATACAGGGGCGGATTGGTGGGCCACCAGACCACCAGGGGGGCATCCGGCACCAGGAGGGGGATGACCAGAGCATCGGAATGGTCCAGCAGAGCCGCCACTGGTCGCAGGACCACCACCTCACCGGCACCGGCATCCGAGCCGAAGCGGATTTCGGCATCCAGTGTGCGGTCACCGTCATGGTTGGTGTCCTTGTAGGAGACGCAGTCTTCAGAGGACTGTGCCGTAGCGGTCCGCTGGTCCGTCTCCTGCCCGGCCTGATGGTCTTCGGCATTGGTCACTATGACGATGACCCGGCAGGGGTGTTCACGACTTGCGGCGTTTACGGTCTCCAGGGCCGTCTCCAGATGGGCTTGTTCGGTGACGATGACCAGGGTCAGCACCCTTCCCTGGGCGGCCTCTCCGCGTTCAACGTGGAGCTCGTCGATCTCCCGGGCGATGGCGGAGGTGGTGGTGTTGTTCAGTCTGACGATCATGGCATCCTCCAGTGGTATCCGTCGCGGGCCAGCATCAGATCAGCCTCCCGCGGACCCCAGGTGCCGGCGCGGTAGGGCTGGGGCTGGCCCTGTCCGGCCCAGAACTCCTCGATGGGGTCCAGGATCTTCCAGGAGAGATTGACTTCCTCGGTGGTGGGGAAGAGGGGCGGGTCTCCCAGGAGTACGTCCAGGATCAGCCGCTCATAGGCCTCGGGGGAGGCCTCGGTGAAAGAACGCCCGTAGGAGAAGTCCATGTTGACGTCACGCACCTCCATGGCCGATCCAGGGGTCTTGGCCCCGAAACGCAGGGTCACACCCTCGTCGGGCTGCACGCGGATGACCACTGCATTGGCGCCCAGTTCCCGGGTGGCCGTGGCCTCGAAGGGCAGGTGGGGGGCACGCTTGAAGACGATGGCGATCTCGCTGACCCGCTTGCCCAGGCGCTTGCCCGTGCGCAGGTAGAAGGGGACGCCGGCCCAGCGGCGGGTGTCCACATCCAGCCTGATGGCCGCATAGGTCTCGGTGGTGGAGGAGGGGTCGATCCCGTCTTCATCCAGGTAACCGACCACATGCTGGGAGCCTTGCCAGCCTGCCGTGTACTGGCCCCGGGCGGTGTGGGCCGCCAGATCCTTGGGAAGACGGACGGCGGAGAGGATCTTGGTCTTCTCAGCAGTCAAATCTGATGCCGAGAAGGAGACAGGCTCTTCCATGGCCGTCAGGGCCATCAGCTGCAGCAGGTGGTTCTGGATGACATCCCGGGCTGCTCCGATTCCGTCGTAGTAGCCGGCCCTGCCGCCGATGCCCATGTCCTCGGCCATGGTGATCTGCACGTGGGAGACGTAGTTGGAGTTCCAGACCGGCTCGAACATCATGTTGGCGAAGCGCAGGGCCAGGATGTTCTGCACGGTCTCCTTGCCCAGGTAGTGGTCGATGCGGAAGACCGAATCCGGTTCGAAGACCTCGGAGACCACCCGGTCAAGTTCCTTGGCAGAGGCCAGGTCGTGACCGAAGGGCTTCTCGATGATGACGCGGCGCCAGGCCCCTTCAGTGGAGTGGGAAAGTCCCGACTCGGCCAGCTGACGGGCAACCTGGGGGAAGGCCTTGGGCGGCACCGACATGTAGAAGGCATGGTTGCCACGGGTGCCCCGGACCCGGTCCAGCTCCGAGACGGTGGCCGACAGGCGGCGGAAGGCCTCGGCATCGTCGAAGCTGCCCGTGACGAAGCGCATGCCCTGGCTCAGATGTCGCCAGGTGGACTCGTTGAAGGGGGTGCGGCAGTGGGCGCGGACGTTCTCCTCTGCAAAGGCGACGAACTGTTGGTCGCTCCAGTCGCGCCGCCCGAAACCAATCAGCCCGAAGCTGGCTGGCAGCAGTCCCCGGTTGGCCAGGTCATAGACGGCCGGCAAGAGCTTTTTCTTGGCCAGATCGCCGGTGACGCCGAAGATGACCAATGAGCTGGGGCCCGCGATGCGCGGCATGCGCAGATCGCGCGGGTCCAGCAGGGGGTTGTGCCAAGGCGCCTGTCGACCGCCGTCCTTGTCGGGGGGAGCGGTTTGGTCGGCGGAGCGCACAAGTGGTGAAGTGTCCATAGTGCTCCTCGTGAAATACTGTGGCTCCCAGTCTACTGTCGGCAGCAGAGGGGAGGGGTTCGTTGTCCGCTGAAGTGTGCATAGCGTCGCAAAGGTCACATTTGCGGCAGGGATCCCTAGAATGGTCGGTATGATTCCCAATGTTCCCATGGCCGAGGCCCTGCATCGTCAGTACGCGCCCTCCCGAGCCGCCTATGAACTGATACACACCCACTGCCAGATCATCGCCGCCCTTGCGGTGCGTATGGCCGACCAGGTCAACGAACGCCTGCTGCGTGGTGACGACCCTGACGGGATCCTGCCCGAGCGGCCCCTGAATCGTGACCTGGTACGCACAGGTGCCCTGCTGCACGACATCGGCACCTACCGGATCCTCAAGGATGACGGCTCCCAGGGCCGGCCGCTGACCTTCCAGGGCGAGCGGTACATCGAGCACGGCCTGGAGGGTTATCGTCTGCTGCTGGATGCCGGGGTGGACGAGTCGGTGGCTCAGTTCGCCCGCAACCACACCGGGGTGGGGCTGACCCGTCGCCAGGTGGAGGAGGAGCATCTGAACCTGCCGCCGGACGACTACCTGCCGGTCAACCCTGAGCAGGAGGTGGTCATGTACGCGGACAAGTTCCACAGCAAGCACCAGCCGCCCATCTTCGTCTCCGAGCCCACCGCAGCCAAGCGCACGGCCAAGTATGGTCCCGACAATCTGGCCCGCTGGAGGCAACTGGTGGCCCGGTACGGGGTGCCGGATCTGCAGCCCCTGGCTAAGCACTACGGCATGACCATCGTCTGATCCTGCCGGACCGGACCCCAGGAACTGCGGAAGCGACCGCCGAATTCGCGCAGCATCCACGGGTCTGGTCGATAGGGGTCGACTGGATCGGTCCGGCAGGCCGCAACGGCTTTCAGGAAAGAGGCCATGCCCTGTGGTCCGTAAGCGTAAGGGGCTGCGCACCAGACCGGGTTTCCCTCCAGGACGAGAGGCCGATCCGATCCACGGAGGAAGGCCAGATCCACGCTGATTGGGGCAGAAGATCGACCCTTGGCTGCCTGGAGGGCGCAGTCTTCGGCGATTGTTCGATGCCTGGGATCGAAGACGGCACCGTCAAAGACCGTGGTGATGACCCTGGAGTCCTCGCCCTCATGCAGGCAGTATCCGCTGGAGGCCGCAATTCGATCCCTGTCGATGATGACCCGCCATTCCTCATGGATGTTGGGCAGGTGGGTCTGGATGCGAATCAACGATTGCGGAGGGGCTGTCCGTAGATTGCGCTGCAGGTCTTCAAGGGTTCGTCGGGCTGCAGGCAGGCCTGATACCCGGCCGGCGGCCAGCTGCGACCAGGGGCGCTGCCCCAGGCCCGATGGCAGTAGGTGCCAGGCCAGGATGGTTGCGGCCGTCACGGTCAGAATCCTGCGTCCGGTCAGGGACTGGTCCAGCCCGTCCAGCCACATGGTCGGTGGTGCTGACAGGGCCCATGAGGGACGGCCTTGGGAGGCCAGCCAGGCGTTCTGGGCGATCAGGAGCCCCGGGGTGATCCATATGGCTTCCTTGGCGCCGACCCCCCGAACGGGTCCGAATCCATGGTGGTGATGCAGGATAATGCTCCGTTGCCGAAGCGTGCCCTTGTTGCATGAATCGCTTTGTTCGGCCATGACCCGGGATATCCACTCCTCATGGGTGATGACCGAACAGACCAGTGCAGTGCCGTCCATCCCCGGCCCGGAAGGTCGGGGCTCAATCCACGATGAATCGGTCGTCGTAGGTACCCTCGTCTACGGTGTCCGAACCGCCCGAGGTCAGGATGATCACGGTGCAGTCATGACGGCGGGAGACCCGCTTCAGTGTGGCCAGCAGGGTGTCCCAGTCGCCAGGCTCCAGCCCCTCGGTGGGTTCGTCGGCGATGAGCACGTCGCACTCGCAGCACAGTGCGCGGGCCACGGAGGCCAGACGGAAGTCCAGGTGTCCCAGATCAGCGGTCAGCGTGTCCTGCAGACGCTCCGGGAAGCCCACCTCGTCCAGCAGTTGACGGGCCAGATTGTCCTTGGGGCCCAGGAAGGTGCGCCCGCTGGCATCCATGGTGTAGACAAGATTCTGTACGGGGGTCAGGTCGCGCCTCAGGGCATCGGTGCCAAAGATGGCCCCGATCTGGTGGCCGCGGTAGTCGGAGGCCAGCAACTGGCGTAGATCCGTGCCCCGGAAGAGCACGCTGCCCTGTGTGGGGGCGCGCAGGCCTGTCATCAGGGCCATCAGAGCGGCCCGTCCGGAAGGCGAGGTGGTCTCGACCGAGTAGATGCGGCGGCGCTGGAAATCCAGATCGACATCGTCCAGGATCTGTTCGGGGCGGCCCTGGACCTTGCGCGTGTAATCCACATGCTTCAGGGAAAGCACGGGGTAGCCGCCAGGAACCAGCACCCGTTGGTCATCGGTCTCCAACAGCGGGTCCTCCTGATCGCCGTCGAGATCTTCGGCATCTTCATGCTCGATGACCACGTTGAAGGCAGCCGGTGAGGCATTTTCTTCCGAAGAATCATCCACCTCGGACTTTTCATCCGTCTCAGTGGTTGCTTCTTCCCCGGATTCGGGCAGCGGTTCGGCGCTGGTGTTCTCGTCGGTCTTTTGCTCAGCGTCGGCCGTTGTCTGATCGGCCTTTGCCTGGGACTCTTCGTCCGGCTGCTGGTCCGATGTCTTTTCGCTCATGCCTCGTCCTCCAGGTCGTTGGTGTATAGCTGGGCGGTTCTGAAGGCCGCTACCCTGGCGGCTGCTGCCAGAGCGAGAACCAGACAGACGGCCAGGCCAATCAGGATCATTTTCCAGATCAGACCAGCATTAGGCATGCTGGCCAGGCTGCCCAGCCGGAAGAGCGACCGGCCCAGCGGTCGGCTGATTGCGGCACCCAGCGCCAGGCCCAGGGCCAGACCGGGCAGGGTGAGCAAGAGGGTCTCCAGGGCGAACTGCCAGCCCAGCCGGGCCTTGTGGACTCCGATGGTGACAGCCATGCCGATTTCGTTGGTACGGCCGCGCAGCATGAGGATCAGGCAACCCAGCAGAATCAGCCCGCCCAGCAGGCAGACCAGGATGATGGTGGTTCGTGCCTGGCCGGCAGCCTGGTGGACCGGCTCCATCCGGCGCTGGTAGTCCTTCAGACTGGGAGAGTCGATGTCGTACTGCGAGGCCTTGAGCCCGTCCTTACGCAGCTCCTTGATGAACTTCTGGTAGGTGCTCGGCGAATCCAGGACGAAGGCCACCAGTAGTTCATGGCCAGGGTCTCCCGGCTTGCTGGCCGTATCCAGCCCCAGCATGGCAAAGGTGGGATAGGCCGTGTAAATGGCCCGGTCGGCTGCCTGGCCGGCGGCCTTGCGGTAGTGATAGATGCCCGAGACGGTCAGCTTGACCTGCTGATCCTGCTGACGGGGATCCTTGATGGTCAGGGTGTCGCCCACCTTGAGCTTGTTGGCCCGTGCCATCTGCTTGGAGATCAGCACGGTCTGGGTGCCTGAGACATTCTGCGAGGCGTAGTCCAGTCCCTTGCCCTGGTCCAGCACGAAGGGGCCGTGAGGCAGGGTGGGCTCGGCCGCCTTGTCGGAGACGCCCACCAGGGAGTAGCTGCCTGACTGGGGCAATCCCTCCGGGTCGATGTTCGCGGTCTCATGGAAGTAGGCCTTGTACTGCATGCCATCCATCTGCAGGCGCTGGGCGTACTTGGAATACTCGTTCCAGCCCAGGGGGGAGGCCTTGGTCCCCTTGCGCGGGCTGATGACGGCATCCACCTGTTGGGATTCGTAGTCGGTGGTACGTGCCTTGGTGTCAGCCTGGAGCACGGTGGCCGCCGTCGTAGCCAGCGCCGTCACGACCAGGCAGGCCAGAACCATGACCAGGCTCCGCGCCGCATGCCGCCTGATGGTGAACCAGGCGTTCTTGAGAACGAACATGACACCCTTCCTGATAGCGTTCCAGGGATGACCGGGCGGCCCTCTATGACGGGCCTTAAGTCCGGTCGTCGTCCTCCAGTCTAGCCAGGGACGCTCCCAAGCTAGCGGTGCGAACTTGGAGCTTGCTGAATGTCCTGCTCGGCCTCTGGCTGCTCGGCGTGGGAGAAGTTGCGCACCTTCAGGGAGACGGCCAAGGCGGCCAGAATCAGCACCAGGGTGAAGACCAATCCGTAGTGGGTGCCCCTGGTGAAGGCCTGGGCTTTATCAACTCCGGCTGCCTGCCCTTCGCCCATGGCCAGCAGGGAGGTGGTGATGGCCGTGGCCACGGCTCCCACAATCTGCTGCATGGTGTTGATGATCGTGCTTCCGTCGCCGGACTGCGGGCCGCTCAGGGAGTTGAGCGCGTAGGTCTGGGCCGGTGACATGGCCAGGGGGCAGCCGATCATCAAAATGATGTGGGCCGCCACCACCAGGGCCACAGGCGTGTGCGGGCCGGTGAACAGGAGGATGACCGTACCCACCAGTGCGATAAGGAATCCGCAGCGGACGGGCACACGAGCCCCGAAGCCGTCATAGAGCCGGCCCGCGAAGGCCGAGACCAGGGCGTTGATGGCGCCGCCGGGCAGCATGAGGATGCCGGTCATCGCCACGGGCAGGAGCAGTCCCCGCTGCAGGAACTGGGGCAGTAGATACATGGAGGAGAGGATGACTGCGAAGTCCAGCATGACCAGGGTGGCGCCGTAGCGGAAGGCCGGGATGGAGAAGATGCGCAGATTGAGCACCGGGTGTTCCAGGCCCAGCTGACGACGAATATAAAGGACCAGGGCTACGAGGGCTACAACCAGGATGGTCAGGGTGACCGGGGAGAGCCATCCGTACCGGCTGGCCAGGCTGACTCCTGCCACCAGTCCGCCGAAGCCGACAATGGACTCCAGAATAGATGCCAGGTCGGGCCGCTGGTGGGTGATGGTCCCTACATTCTTCAGGAAGCCGACGGCGAAGATCAGGGCCACAACCAGGAATGGGGTGAAGAACCAGAAGATCCAGTGCCAGGTCAGCTTGCCCAGGATGATCCCGGTCAGGGTCGGGCCGATGGCGGGGGCGAACATGATGACCAGGGCGCACATGCCCATGACCGTGCCCAGTCGCGCCGGCGGGAAGATCAGCATGGCCACGGTGAACATGAGCGGCAGGATCAGGCCGGTGCCGATGCCCTGGATCACCCGTCCTGTCAGAAGGACGGGGAAGGTGGGGGCCATGGCCGAAACAACCGAGCCGGCCAGGAAGGCGACCAGGCCGAAGATCACGGTCTGCCTGGTGGTGAACCACTTGGAGATCAGACTGGAGAAGGGCAGGACGATGCCGATGACCAGCATGTATCCCGTGACCAGCCACTGCACGGTGGCAGCGGGGATCCGGAAGCTTTCCATCAGGTTGGGCAGGGCGATATTGAGCGAGGTCTCGCTCAGCATGCCCACGAAGGCCCCGATCATCAGCGCGGCGATGGCCGGCCAGGGATGGGGGACGGCCGGGCGTGACCGGTGAACGGAGGCAGAGGTGGACGTGTTTTGCAAGATAATGATCTCCTTCTTCAGACAAACAGCACGCCATCTTAGGGAGGCGGTCATTTTTTCGTAAGTCGGCATGTCTACTCGCTTCGCCGAAGGCGTGCCACATCTGGACGGAAAAGGTTATGCTCGGGAATGGTCGTCAGAGACCATAAGGAGGGTGTGTGTGGATTGGCATGCAGCGGTCTACGGGTCAAGAGCGGGTGGTTCAGGAGGACATGGCTTCTATGATCCGGGCGACGAGGAGGAGGGACGGACCTTTGGCGACACGGACACCATCTCTGACGCCGCTCTGCGCCGGTTGGGCGGCAAGGCCTACTTCCGTGCCCATCAGCTGCTGGATGACCGCCGCTTTACAGACCTGCGCCTGCGGCACCTGGGGGCTTTGACCGTTCTCAAGGGGCGTGTGCCCGCCACCTATCAGCCGGATGGCGACTGCATGGTTCAGGCTCGGCTGGACGAGCAGGCCCATCGGGTCATCGACTCCTCCTGCACCTGCCGGGCCTTTGGGCGTCAGGGTCCTGCTTGCAAGCATGTAGTCGCCCTGATCATGGCCTACAACGAGTCCAGTCAGGCCTTTTCGGGATCGGATGACTGGACCGGCGACCAGGGTAGGTCCCGGTCCACCCGATCGACCTCGGGACCCCTGGCGGCCTACATGCACCGGCAGGAGGGTCGGCGGCGGCAGGCCTTCCGTGACCGCCAGCTGAACCTGCTCAAGCAGGAGAACGGTCCGGTCGGCGGCCGTCACCTGCCCATCGGATCGGTCGGGCTGATTCCCGACCTGACCAGTGAACGCGGTGGTTGGCTGGTCCGTCTGCACATCACCCTGTCCTCACATGGGGTCGCCTACCTGGTCAAGGACCTCCGGGCCCTGCTGCGCGCCGTGGATCAAGGCGAATTCATGTCTTACGGTCGGCGGCTGGCCTTCATCCACTCCCGTGACACTTTTGACGACCGGGCCCAGGCTCTGCTGACCATTCTGGAAAGGGCCGGCGCCATCCGCCGTAGCCTGGCCGAACAGGAGGGGGGCATGCGCCGCCGTCTTACACGCGCAGGGTTGGCGGGGATCCGGCTCAGCGACGACGAGGTGGCGCAGATCCTCGACCTGTTCGTGGATTCCGGGCTCACCCTGGACTACACGCCTCCCGAGGATTCCTTCCTGCAAACTATGCCTGCCCCCGTGGTCGCCGGAGACCCGGACCCGGGTATCGCGGTCAGCAAGGAGGCGGACGGCTATCGAATCACCCATGCCCTGGTCGTGGAGCGCTTCATCCTAGGCCAGGCCTCTTCTTTCGTTATCGTGCGCCCCTCGCAGCCGGGCTTAGGGCTGGATCCGGGGCCGGTCATCCACCGTTGCAGCGCGCGTTTCATGCGTCATCGGGACCTGTTGGAGACCCTCTGCCGTCCTGGCGAGGATCGGGACCTGCATCTGGATGCAGACGACCTGGACCTGTTCGCCCGGACCGTCCTTCCCGACTTGGATCAGGGCGCCCAGGAAGGATCAGGGCTCTCCGCCAGTCTGCCCGAGGAGCTGGATGCCCGGCGACGGCCACCCTGCAGGATCGAGCTTTATTTGGACAGGGATCGGCAGGGGGTCAGCTGCGATCTCAAGGCCCGCTATGGGGACCGTCTTCTGTCCGTCGGCGCTGACCCTGCCTCGGAGGATGAACCCGGCAGGGACCGGGAGAGCGAGTCTTTGGCCCGGCAGACGGTCCGCCGCTATTTCCCCCTGATGGAGGAGGGATTGGCCCGCATCCCCGAGGAGAATGAGGAGGCCATCCACACCCTGCTGACCCGGGGCCTGCCCGTGCTCAAGGGCCTGGGACGGGTCTTCTCCACCCCGGCCTTCGACGGGTTGAGCGTCGTCTCCCATCCTCAGATCCGCGTGGGTGTGAGGGTGCGCTCCGGTCTGGTCGAGATTTCGCCCATCGCCGATGAGGTACGGCCCGAGGAGGCCGCTGCCATTCTGGCCGATCATCGCCGTCGTCGGCGCTTCCATCGCCTGCGCAACGGGGCCTTCGTCGAGTTGGCTGATCTGAATACCGAAGCTGTGGACACCCTGGCCGAAGACCTGGGTATCGACCCGGCTGATCTGGCCAAGGGGCCGGTCCGTGTGCCTGAATTTCAGCTCGGATACCTGGATGCGTTGGTGCCCGAGCAGGACCGTGATTCCAGCTTCCGCGATTACCTGAAGGATCGCAAGCCTGACCCTCAGGGGTTCAGTGTCCCCGACGGGCTGCGCGGGAGGCTCAGGCCCTACCAGGTCGAAGGGCTGCGTTGGCTATGCACCCTGAGCGACCGCGGATTCGGCGGTATTCTGGCCGACGAGATGGGTCTGGGCAAGACCATACAGATGCTGGCCTACCTGCTCTCCCGTCGGGATCAGGCCAGGGATCGGGGGCCTTCGCTGATTGTCTGTCCGGCCTCCTTGGTCTACAACTGGGAGGCTGAGTGCCGCCGTTTTACGCCGGATCTGCGGGTGGCGGTCCTGGCCGGAGGGCGCAGCCAGCGTCAGGATCTGCTGGATCACGCCAGGTCCTACGACCTGCTGATTACTTCATATGATCTGCTCAGGAGGGACCTGGACCGGTATCGGAGCCTGCCCTGGTATGCCTTGGTCTTGGACGAGGCCCAGTACATCAAGAACCATGCCACCAAGGCCGCCCGGGCTGTGCGCGCTCTGGACAGCCTCCACCGGTTCGCCCTGACCGGTACACCCATCGAGAACCGGCTTTCCGAGCTTTGGGGCATCTTCGACTTCCTGATGCCGGGGATGTTGGGTCCCTACTCCCGGTTCAGGGACCGCTTCGAAATGCCCATACTCAGCGGCGATCAGGATGCCCAGTCCCGGCTCCAGGCCCTGGTGGGGCCCTTCATTCTGCGCCGGCTCAAGTCACAGGTGCTGACGGATCTGCCCGAGAAGATCGAAAACGTGATCAGCGTGCCCCTACAAGGTCGTCAGCGCAAGCTCTATGCGGCCCTTGAGCAGGAGCTGAGGGCTACCCTCAACAAGGAAAGGGACCAGGAGTACGAGGTCGGCAAAATCCAGGTCCTGGCCCAGCTGACCAGGTTGCGGGAGGTCTGTTGCGATCCGCGTCTGGTCTACCAGGATCAGGGCCGGGACCGGCGTGGCGATTCGGCCAAGCTGGATGCCATCGAGGATCTGGTGGTCTCCTGCCAGGATGCCGGACGCAAGATGCTGATCTTCTCCCAGTTCACCTCCTACCTGGACCTGATAGCCCAACGCCTACGTCGGCTGGACGTGTCCTACGACCTGATCACCGGCGCCACATCCAAGAAGCGGCGGCTGGAGCTGGTGGAACAGTTCAATAGGGATGCCACGCCGGTTTTCCTGATCTCTCTGAAGGCCGGCAATACCGGGCTCAACCTGACCGGAGCCTGCGTGGTGGTCCATGCGGACCCCTGGTGGAACGCCGCAGCCCAGGAGCAGGCCAACGACCGCGCCCACCGGATCGGTCAGACCCAGGACGTCAACGTCTATCAGGTCGTAGCCAAGGACACCATAGAGGAACGCATCCTCAACCTGCAGCACAGCAAGAGCGACCTGGCATCGCGCTTTGTCGATTCCGCCGCTTCCACCGGCGCTTCCAGCGTGGCAAGACTGAGCAGAAAAGACCTCCTGGCCCTGTTGGGTTGATTGTGATCGCGTCAGGATGTGAATCCACTCGAATCTCATGGTCGGTGCTCTTGAATGCGGTGGCATCATCGATGGCGAGACCCTTGGGCCATGGTCCGGTTATTCTTGGTGCGGTAGTCAAATCGAAAGACTATGTGCATGAGCAGATTGACGGCTGCCCCTTCGGTGTTTTGTCGGTTCGGCGGCGGTCGATTATCGGGTTATGGGAGCCTGGCCATTTTCAGCTCCTTTGATGATGGGAAGCTGGAGGAGAGAGCATGATCAGCGGCGTGCAGATGTTCTGGTCAGAGTTCATGGGAACGGCCCTTATGATGGCCATCGCCTTCATGGTTGCAGCCAGCAGGTCGCTCCCCAGGACAGGGGCCTATCGAGCCGACTGGATCAACGCTTCGCTGGGTTGGGGTCTTGCTGTCTATGTAGGCGTATATGCGGGGTGGAGAACGGGCGGCCATCTCAATCCGGCCGTGACCCTGGCCAGGGTGGTCGGTCACTGGATTGATCCACAGGCGACCTTGAACGGTCTGGCCATGGGCAAGGGCGGCATTCCGGTCACCTTGGCCAATGTGGCCATCTTCGTTTCCGCCCAGTTCCTGGGGGCTTTCTTCGGCACCTGCCTGGGCTACCTGGGCACTCGCAAGCATTTCGAACTTCCGACCGATACAGATACCAAACTCATGGTTTTCTGCACCAAACCGGCCATACGTTCGAATTTCTGGAATCTGGCATCGGAGGCCATCGGTACGGCCATCCTCGTTACCTGGGTTTTCCTCAATGGAGGGACACCTACCCAGGTCGGGCCCCTGGGCGTGGCCCTGGTCATCACGGTTCTGGTCATGGCCCTGGGCGGGGTTTCTGGTGCGGCCATGAATCCTGCACGTGACTTTTCCGCTCGATTGGCTTACTGCCTTCTGCCCATGTCCGGCGAGAAGGATGCGGACTGGAGCTACGCCTGGATACCCTTTGTCGGGCCGATCGTCGGAGCCTGCATCGGGGTGTTAGCGCCTGCCTGGATGGGGCTTCTGCCTTGATCGTCGGCATGGAAAAGCCCCTGGCCCTGTCAGGGGGTTATTGCGACAGGACCGGGGGCGAGTTGGTCAAGGGAGCTCGAGCTCAGTAGCTGGCTGAGGTGGGCTCCTGGAAGCGGACTGTCAGCCCGCGACCGTGGTGAAGGAACATCTCTGCACCGTGGCGGTCGACGTCGCGATGGGTGAAGAGCATGCGGATGGCGAATGCCGTCTGGGCATCATCGGGCAGGTCCAGGAAAGCCTTATGGGCATCCCAGCCGTCGGCCGCGACAGCCTTGTTGGGTACGTAGGCGTATCCATAGCCGTCCTCGTCCACGTAGCCCAGGAAAGGCAGGTCCCATGCCTGGTGGTAGCTCAACTGATTTTTGTAATCCTCGACCTTCTTGAGGGCTTCGTCGCTGATGCCGTACTTGCGTGCGACCTCGTTGGCCTTGGCCGTCTTCGCGGCGGCATCTTTTCCGAACATGGAAGTATCAACAACAATGACTGTATCGTCTGCCATGACTGACCTTTCTGTATGACGGCCTGCACGTGTGACAATCGACATCATGACCGTGCAGGGCCATGACCGTTCAGGTGACCGTCCATCGTCGACGGTGACCTCTGGATGCAAGATTCCTTCCACTTGCAAGAATACCAAATTTCGTCTGCGGATAGGGGCAGGGAACCGTGAGGTTCGCCATAGGTGGCTGTCATTAGTGAGAAACGTGTCCGACTGTGTTCGCATGCGGTAAACTATCAGCCCAGGTCGGCCTCTCGATCCCTGCGATGCCGAAGCAGGCACATCAGCGCCAGGCCGAGGATGGCAGTGCCGAAAGTCAGCGCTGCAGGCATGACTGGGTCTGAGCCTGAGGCGGCCAGGGCTTGGGAATCCGTAGAGGACTTCGCCTGGCCATCAGAAGATTGGCTTCCCGGTGCCGTCTTTTGGCTATTGGAACCGGTTTGATCCGGTTTGCTGGGTGCATGATCGGACTCGCTCGGCTTGCTCGGTTCTACCGGCGGATTCGGCTTGTCATGCTCTCCGGAGTTGCCGGAGTTGCCAGGGTCGGCGGGGTTATCTGGTTGATCCGGCTTATCAGGCTTGGCCTGGTAGGTGTTGGTGAAGGTGGGGTTGTTGTCGGTGACGGTGGCTTGGAGCTGGCCTTGCTGGTCGTCGGTGACGTGGACGGCGATCTGGTGCGTGTTCTGGTCGTAGGTGACGCCGGGCAGGCTGCCCTGGGCCTCGCTCACGGAGTATGTGTAGTCGCCGGCCTCGGACAGGGTCTGGTCGGGGAATTCGACGGTCCCGTTGGCCTTGTTGGATGCTTGGGCCGGCTTCCCGCCTTTCTTGTCCTGCAGTAGGAAGTCGAACTCCCCGGCTTTCAGGCCCCGGCCTTCCAGGTGCTTGAAGGCGGTGAGCTTGACCGTGGCCGGCTTGGCCTGGTAGGTGTTGGTGAAGACCGCCGTGTCTATCTTGCTGCCCTTGCTGCCGGTCCACTGCGCCTTGGCGGTACGGTGTAACCGAGCTGCATCGGTTGTCAAAGTGATGGTCAGGATTGCAGCGTTCTGATCATACGTCAGGCCAGGAATGGAGCCGGTTTCCTGGTGGATACGATACCTGTAGCTGCCATCGCCGGGCAAATCATACACGTTGACGGGCACCTGGGTATTTTGGTTGTCGGCGTTGATGGTGATTTGGCTGGGCAACGCTGCGGACGGTGCGCCATCCAGGGGCTTGACATTCAATGCGAAGGAGTCTGTACCGAGCCAGTTCCTGCCTTGGATCCGTACTTCGACTCCGGCAGACACTTCATCGGTGTCCATCATTCCTGTCAGGCCACAGTTGTTGAAATCCAGGGATTGGCTGGCCGCGTCCACCATATCCTCGGCCTTCTGGAACTCAATATCGTTGATGACGGCGCCTTTCATGGTTCCGTCCTCCAGAAAGTCGCTGGCTGAGGAGTTTTCGCTCTGGGTGGCTGTGTCGGCCTTTTGGATTGTTGTAGTCAGGTGGGTCCAGTTCGTGTTCGGAGCGGGGTCGAAGCGCAGGTGGAATTTCCCTGCCGGTATATTGGTCAGTTCGTACTTGCCCTGGGAATCAGATTTTGTGCTCAGATCATCATGTGGGGTGACGACCGACTTGGCGGGCTTGTCGTCAGTATCGTTGAGCAGAGTCACTTTGACATCCTTAAGCAGAATATCTTCCGAGGAGCGGATGCCGTCCCCATTGACGTCGTACCATACGATGCCACTGATGGAACGCTGGACAACCATGGCCTGGGCAGGCATTTGGTTCAATGCATTGCCCCAGCGATTCCGATAGCGGTCACCGGAGGAGTTGTTTCCAGGGTTTATATGGAAGGTGATGTCATAGCGGAATTGGTTGGGCTGCCCATCGATGATGAAGGCCCAGGCGACCACGTTTTCAGGCATTTTCACTTCGCCACTTGTTGGGTTCAAGTCAGCCGCGTCCCAAGAGAGGTAATCCTGGGATTGTATGGAACTCGTGTCATTCACCCGCCATCGAGAATCTGTGGTGTAGCGGATGGTGACTCCGCTCAGACCAGCCCCCGCCGAGGCTTTTATGCTCATATCAGCAAAAGTAGGTTCCCCGTGGAAGTCGGGTTTGCCGCTTGTCTGCTTGTACGGCATGATGTCGATGGCATAGTGATGCTGCTTGCCACTGCCTGGGGTGCTGCTCAGCATGTTGGTGAAGCCGATTGGTGCACCGGCTTCATTGGTATCCTGTACGGCCGAAGTGGAAAGGCTGGTGGTGTTGGTCCGCCAGGCGTGGATGGTGAAGGAGTCGGCAGTCTTCAAGTATGTGTTGGGCTGGGACATATTGTATTTTGACTGGACTGTGGCAGAGGTCGTCAGGTCCTCGTTGGGACCGATGTCTTTGCCAGGGTCAGTCAGGTCGCCTAGGGAGGTGGAGAAGTGGATGACCCGGCTGTTGCCGTCCACAGGGATGTTGGTTAGTGTCCAGGACAGAGTGGTGATTCCGGTTGCGGAGTCCGTGCTCACTGATGGCTCACATGCGGTTCCGCCCTCTATGTGGCCCATTTCAGGCGTGGCTTCCGTATATGTGCCGCCCAATCGGGCGCTACCGGGGATGTAGTGGAGCTTTGCTGGTAGTTTGTCGGTGATGTAGAGTTCGGTTTGGGCGCCCTTGTTGGCTTGGGAAGCTGAACTGCCGGTGTTGATGGTTAGCCGCCAGTCAACGAACCGTTGATCGCTGTCTATGTCAAAGTATTCTTTGGGTCTGGAATTGGTGCTTGTTTGTGCTACGGCGTTGGAGATGGTGTTGGTTTCGCCGGCTACATAGAGGCTGTCCCCGTGTTCATTGCCGCCGGTGTCCCCGCCCAGGTAACCGTTCATTTGATCATAGCGGGCCTTGGTATAGCCGCCGACCGACGTGGCCAAGTCGGGAGATTTGATTTTGGCCAGATCATAGGGGTTCTGTTTCCTGGCCCAGTCCTCCCATTCCTGATCGCTTGAGTTCTCAGGGTTCAGCCCGGCCATAGCTGCTAATTGGCTGCGGGTGAAGGTGCGCGAAACCGATGTCAGCTGGGCTACCGAACCTACCTTGGCGTCGGGGAGGACGTTGATTACAAATCCGCCGAAGCCGAATCGGGAATTCTCTTCGGCAAACCTGGAGGGCGCGGCGGTGCGCCCGCCCAGCAGTATGCCTATAACCGTGCCATGCTTCTTTGCTTCCTCCTGTGTGCTATAGAAGTTCAGATCCTCTATGTTGGCATTGGCCTGCTCAGTGTCGTTTTCCCAGTCCTTCCCGTCGGGTTTGGTGGCGTACATGACCAGGTCCAGCAATGGGTTTTTATCGCTCGTTGTATCATTGTATTTGCCGTTCTGCCAGATGCCATTGCCCCAGGGAAGATCCAGGCCGTCGGAGTCCGGCAGCCCAACTACCTTTGGATCGATCTTGACCAAGGACATTCCCAGCAGTGGCAGATCGGCCTTGCTGGTTTTGAAGTTAAAGCCGGCCGTTACCCGCACTTTGGTCCCTGCGACTGCTGAGTCGGTCCCCCGTAGATTGTCAGGAGCAGTCCACCATCCGCAATCCACGCCGTTATCGAAATAGTTAGACGCCGTCATGCAACTGTACTGGATGATGTTGCTGATGTCTGCCTTCAATGTGCTGGAGCCTTGCGTGAAGATGACGTTGTGCCACATGTCATCGGATTGGTCGGTTTGGTTTGACGTGTCCGTGGGGCCAGAGGCAGGGGGCAAAGACTGGTTTGATAGCGATTTCGCACCCAGGTTGCCGTCGTCGACCTTGCTCTGCAGGCTCAGACCGGTCTGTCCATAGTAGTTGGCCACGTCCTTGCCGCCGACGGTGGAGGGGTTGAAGACATATAGGTAACCAGTGGAGATTTCGGCCACTTCCTGTCGCGTGCAGTCAGTCGAGGCCAGGGCAGGCGTGCACTTGGTGTCTCGTGCATAAGTGTGTCCCAGGTAGGGGAAGGGATCATTGGTTTCATAGTCCTTCAAAGTCAGGTCCAGCCTGAGGCCCTGGCTGCTGCGCTGTTCAGCCACGGTGTATTGACCATTGCCTTGGACCCGGTCCATCCCAGCCGTGCCACCCGTGGATCGGGCATAGCCATAGTTGCTGAGAGTGGGTCTCCAGCCCTGATCGCCGGTGTTGCGCCCGCTGTTGTTGAAGTCGCCGTCGATGGTGCCGATGTCCCAGAAGTAGGGTTGCAGATCCTCTATTTTCGGATAGGCATCTCCGCCAGCGGTCTGCCATAAATTGCTCAGCGACAGGGAAAAGGTTATGGGGCCAATGGGAGCCTCCAGACCCTTGAGACCCTTGGTCCGATCGGGCCAACGCATGTCAACGGCCCAGTTGAACTTGCTGATGATCCCCTTGCGCTTGCCCAGCTCATGGTTGGGGTAATTGCCGGCGGCTGGGGTGTTGAAGTCGAAGGTCTGGTTGCCGGAGCCTTCATTGGTTCCGCCAGTGATCCGCAGGTTCAGATTGAGCTTGGCCGATACAGTGACCGAATCGGACGTGGCCGAAGCAGGATCGGTCTTGGTGGTGGCATCCGGAGCGCCCCAGGCCTGGATCTCGGGGGCGAATTTGCTGCCATTGGGCATGCTTCGGACCCGGAGGACCAGAGTGACGCTGGAGGATCCCGGAATAACGGTGGACAAATTCTCTGTGGCGGTGAGTAGCCGGTAAACGGTTAGCACCTGTGTCGGTTGACCGTCGATGGTCTCTGTAATTTGCTTTGGCTGGTATCCCGGCGTATTGTCCACCCAGCCCATGGGATCCACATCAAAGGTGACCCGATCCTCAGGCTGGCTCAGTTTGAATTGGAAGCCTATTCGGCCCCGGCGGTAACTGGTCGTCTCGTTGCGGGTATTTACGGCGAAAGAGTAGGTGTAGGACAACTTATCGAAGGTGCGCACTATGTCATTGTCTGCATCGTGGTCATTGCCGGGGTTGTTGTCGTTGTCGAAAGGAGCCGTGCCGGTGGAGCGGGAGGCCTGGGACAGTGTGGTGACCACGGCGTCGTCGGTGTCCAGCATGTCCTTGATTGCCGATTTGGCGGTCGGCCTTCTGCCGGGTTGTATGGGCGCGGCCTGGTTCGGGCTGGTCGACTTCGACTCCTGAGTGGTTCGAGCCGTCCCGGACGTGGCAGCGTCTAAGTGCCGAGCCGAGGTTCGGGTCGACGTGGACGATGCCTGGTTTGTCGCAGTAGCTTGCCGTGCATGTGTCGTTGCAGATGTGGATACGGCGGTCTGGGCATCAGCAGTCTGTCCACTGTCGGCTATGGCCATAGTGGGTATCAACATGGCCATAGCCATCAGGCCGGCCAGGATTTTTCCGCTCAAATTACCCTTTGCCACGTTTCTCCTTTTGAGCGCCGACGACCGCTTGGGGCGTCGGCACCGGGCATCCCCTTCAGGTCATCCGGTCGACTGTCTACGATGGTTCTCGAGTCATTCGATGTTAATGATATGGAACAGTATACAAAGTCATTGGCTATGATTGCGCCATTGCTGTGCACCTCCGGAGAAAAGGGTCAACTATGCATACAGCAGGGAGGCCCGCATGAGCCAACGGAATCATCGTGACCTCTCGGTGGCCGATTTTCCGGGTCACGGAATGCGCGAGCGGTCGGCTGTCTACGGGTTCTTCATCGTCATGGGCATCGGCACTTCGGCCTGGATTTCTCGACTGCCGACAGTCAAGGCCAGCCTCGGTCTGCAACCTTCGGGCCTGGCTCTGATGACCATCCTGGGCGGCTGCGGTGCTCTTGTCGGGATGCTGGTCTCAGGGGTTCTGACCGATCGGCTAGGCGTGCGGCGGGCCATGCTGCTGGCAGCGTCCACCTGGTGCCTGGGCATGGTAATCGCGGCACTGGCCGTCACTCTGCGTTCGGTGCCTGGAGTGGTTTTAGGGCTGCTCTTCAATTCGGCGGGAATCAGCCTTTGGGGAACGGTCAACACCGTCGAGGCCGGTGCGGTGGAGCGCTTCTCCTCTCGGTCCATAATGCCGCGCTTCCATGCCTCATATAGCCTGGGCATGTTTCTTGCCTTGGGACTGGGCTCGCTCCTGTCCCATCTGGGTGTAGCCATAGGTGCGCACCTGGCGGTCAATGCGTTGGTCAGCCTGGCACTGGTGGTCGCCTGCGTCCTGCTCTGCCCGGCTCAGCCTCTAGGGGATTACAAGGGCGGCGCTGACGAGGAACGTTCGGATCGGCAGGCGGGGGCAGGGCAATCGTCCGCCTTCGGCAAGCAGTTGGCGGCCTGGGGCGATGCCCTGGTTCTCATGCTTGCCCTGATCAATGTGGCCCTGGAGGCCAGCGAGGGTGCCGTCAATGATTGGAGCGGCATTGGCCTGGTCGATGCCTTCGGTGTCCCTGAGTCTCAAGCCGGTCTTGCTCCCACCATCTTCGCTGCAGCCATGATCGTCTCAAGGTTGCTGGGGACGCATCTGATCGAGCGGTTGGGGAACATGCGCTCGCTGGTCCTGACCCTCCTGGTCTCGGCTCTGGGCATCCTGGTCTATGCTCTTTCGCCCTCTTTTGTGTTGAGTCTTGTGGGCGCTGGAATCTGGGGTGTCGGAGCTGCTCTGGGCGTGCCCATTGTCACTACTTTGGCAACCAAGGATCCAGCCGTGGCGGCCCAGCGTGCTTCGGTCATCTCCACTGCCTACTACGGAGTCTCCTGGATCATTCCTCCGGCCATCGGGTTTCTGGCCGACCATACCGGTGTCAGGCCGGCGCTGTTGCCCTTGGCGTTCTTGCTGGCGGCGGTCACCCTCCTGGTGCCCACGGTGTCCAGACTCACTCGGCAATGATGCTCTTCGGTTGGCAAATCTCCTTCAACCGGTTGTCGGGTGAAGTACGGTCTTTGGGCAGATACTCGGATTCAAACAGCCGTTCCCAAATATTGCCGTACACGTCAGTGAATTGTGTGGCCACAGTAGTCAGCCGACAGCGGTCCTGAGTATCGCCTTAGGTCAGATGGATGCCTTTCCCTGCCAGGTTCTCCAAGCACTCCTGCAGATAGGCGGCATCGTGCTCGGGATAGATGGGGTTCGTCAACGGCACGGCAGTCAAATCCTTGTATGGCGGGCAGTGCCTGCCGCGGTAAAGCGGATCATACCAGGCAGGATCAGGATGGTAGCCGCGCTCGCGCATCGTTGCCATGACCAGCAGATGAAATTGAAAGAGCTTGTATGGGCAGTGGCGGAAGACATAGTCAACGGTGGCATGCCGCCGACCCCAGCCCAGGCCCCGCAGTGCGGTGATCTCCCGATGCTGGCCCAGCAGCTGCTGTCTGGGAAGCAGCCGGATCAGATCCTGATGCCACAGTCGCATGATGCCCCCTCGTTGTGGCCATAAGTGAACCCCTCCTTCAGACTAGCTGCTTGCACCACTGTGAAGCGGACTGGCGGAAGAAGGGGTTGGGGCAGTTCCCTACTGCAATTACTTACTGGGCGATGAATCCACCGTCCACAACGAATTCGGCACCCAGCGCGAACTTGGATTCGTCGCTGGCCAGATAGATGCAGATCTCGCCGATGTCCCGGGGCTCGCCGATATGGCCCAGGGGCGTCAGCTTGCTCATCCTGTCTTCAAGGCTCTGGCTGATCAGAGGGGTCTTGATGAATCCAGGATGGACCGAGTTGACGCGAACGCCGTAACCGTTGTTGGCGGAATCCAGGGCGGCGGACTTGGTCAGCAGCCTGGTGCCGCCCTTGCTGGCGTTGTAGGCTCCGGCCCGGCTCAGGCCCACGAAGCCCTCGATGGAGGAGATGTTGATGATTGATCCGCCACGGCCCTTCATGACCCGCATGCCATGCTTGGTGCCCAGGAAGGTCCCGTTCAGGTTGATGGCGATGATCTTCTTCCAGTCATCGTAGCTTTCCTCGTCCATGGTGACGCCTTTGTCGCCGACACCGGCATTGTTGACCACGGTGGTCAGCTGGCCCAGCTCCTTCTCAACGGTGTCGATGGTGGAGACCCACTGATCCTCATCGGTCACGTCCAGGGTGTGGAAGACGACCTGCCCGGGGTGCTCCTGCATAAAGCTGCGGGAGGCATCGCTCTCCTTGATGTCGGTAAGGGCCACCTTGGCTCCCTCACGGACGAAGCATTCGGCTATGCCCACGCCCATACCGCCGGTTCCTCCGGTGATGATGGCTACCTTGCCTTGTAGACGATCAGTCATATCCACTCCTTTATAGAGATGTGCTGCCGTATTCCATCCTATGGGATGGCATGCCCACGCTATCGATCGATGAATCCCAGTCCGAGCAGGAAGGCCCTGGTCTGCATGGGATCCTTGAATACTGCGGTGTTGCCTAGGATCCGTTTGCAGACATCGCCCAATTCCCGGCGTATGGCCGAACGAATCTGTTGAGGATCGCGTGATCCCCCCAGCATGGCCGTCAGCTCATCCCACTGATTGCGGAATTCTTTCAAGGACCCTGGAAGATCCTCGCCATCTTCCAGGGCCCGGGCAAGTCTCGTCAGCTGCGGCACCAAGCGACCTGGCAGAACGAAGAGACCCTGGGCTTCGATTAATCCGATGGGCTCCTGCTTGATGGCGTAGAACTCAGGATGAACGTGGAAGATGCCGTCCGGATACTGCTCGCTGACCCCGTTATTGCGCAGAATCAGGTTCATCTCGTATCCCCGCTCAGTGATGAGCGCACTGGGTGAGAGCGCTGATTGACGGCCCCGGGGACCCTGTGGGCGGATGTTGAGAGCTTCGTCTGAGTAATCGATCCAGCCACGCCGGATCAGGTCGCTTACCTCGATGATGGCTTCCCGATCATGATCTATCAGGCGGATGGCTGTGCCTGGCCAGTCCGGAATCTCGATCAGCATGCCAGACGTGCCCGGCAGGGACATGGCCATTCTGGCTGGCGCCTTATGCAGGGGCAGGATTTCCCCTCCGCCCTGGTAGTGGTCGTGGGCCAGCACCGACCCGCCGATTCCCGGCAGGGCGGCATTGCATCCCAGGAAGTAGCCTGGGAAACGATCCACGAAGTCCAGAAGATTGCCAAAAGTCTCCCGGTCCACACGCATGGGTCTGTGTTCGGCGTTGACGCAGATGCCGTGCTGGTCGAAGTAGCCGTAGGGGGAGAACTGCCAGAACCAGGGATGACCGCCAAGGGTCATGCCCAGAGTGCGCAGGGTGCTTCTGCCTCGTCCGGCGAAGCCTTCGTTGGTTCTGCATATGGTGCATGCCGGGTAACCGCTGCCGACCCGATTGCCGGCTGCGGCCTTGGCCATGGTGCGGAACTCGGGTTTGGCCTGGTTGATGGTGATGATCAGGCCCTGGGATTCGAACCTGGGGTTGCGATCCAGGTCGGTTTTTTTGATGTAGGTCGATGCGATCCCGTAGTCATAAAGCCAGCGCATGGCGGCCATGGATCCCTTTTCTGCCTCGACGGCGGCGAACCTGTCGGCCACCTGGGATGGGGAACGTGTGATCTGGCCCATGAGGCGATCAGTGACTGCCGCGTCCTGATCAGCGGTGAACACACCTGCGGCGTGGGCATCCCGGCAAAAAGCCGCCAGCAAGTCGGTGATCTCTTCGGCTGTGGAGCCTTGGCCTGTCGATTGACGGGCGGAAGCCCGGTCGCTGGGAACGTAGGAGTCCAAATCCAGCAGTGCCAGCAGGCGATTGCGCGTCCAGTCCGTGTCGCGTTCGTCCAATTCCAGATGTCGGCGGGCAAAGTCCAGAAGGGCATCCAGGTCTGCATCCAGGGTAGGTTGTTTTTCGGATTCCTGTGGATCGGTCCGTGGGATCATCTGGTGTCCTCCATGATTTGCCTGACCATGCTGGAAGTCTGATCTGTGGATTTTTCCATCTGACGGGCCAGGGTCACCTGCGTACGACAACGCACCAGATTGTGCTCAGGATAGGCGACGGCGAAGTAGGTGTCCCCTTGCAGGTAGTCGGTCAGGAATCGCATGCCGCATTCCTCGGTCATCAGCAGGGCGCTCAGGGGAAGCAGCCGGGCCTCCCGATCGGTGATGCTTGAGCGGACTGCTCCGATGAACCCTTGGGCGTAGGCCTGGAAGAGATTGGTGTCAAAGTGCACCTTTGCCAAGTCCTGTTCGTCCTCCAGCGCAGTGGAGGCCCCGAAGCGGATGGAATCCCCGAAGTCGAAGAGCATGGAGCCGGGCATGATCGTGTCCAGATCGATGATTGCCCTGGCTTGGCCGGTGGTCTCGTCCATGAGAATGTTGTTGAGCTTGGTATCGTTGTGGGTCACTCTCAGGGGGATGGTTCCATCTGCCAGGCCCCCCATCACGGTGCCGTAACGATCCGCGCGTTGTCGGAAGAAATCAATCTCCTCCAGGCATTCCCTGACCCGGCCTAGACGGTCGGCCTCGACAGCGGTCATCAGATCACGAAAGCGTTTGGGTGTGTCATGAAAATGGGGGATGGTCACGTTCAGTTGGGAGGCATCGAAGCCGGCAAGATAATTCTGGAAACGTCCGAAAGCGTCTCCGGCATTGCGAAAGACCTGGGGGTTGGGCACCATCTCATAGGATCGCGTGTGCTCGATGAATTTGTAGACCCGCCAGGCTCCTTGGTCGCTTTGGTACCAGGAGGCGCCCTGATCGGTGGGCACGATGTCCAGGGTCTCCTGCCCCTGCGAGCGCAGGAAGTCGGTGACCAGCTCGATGTTGTGCATCAGGGCCGCAGTGTCGGGGAAAACCGTCGTGTTCATCTGCTGCAGAATGTACCGATGTCGGTCGGTCCTGGCCAGGTAGGTGACATTGATATGCCCGTTGCCGTAGGGGGTGACGTCCTCCAGGTTGCCCTCCACGGCGAAGTGTTCCGCCACCTGACGCGGTGTGCTCTCATCGATCCTCATGATCCCTCTTTTCCGAAGGCAGCGGCTGCCAGACTATGGCGGAGGGTTCCAGGTCAAGAACTCGGCTTGTTCCATCAGGAAGACGGATTTCGGTCCTCTGCTCCATTTCGCTGTTGTTGATTACGCAGAAGGTTCCGGCCTGCGGAAAGACGGCCACCTCGCATTCGGGATTGTCGCTGCTCCACTTCCGGTATTGCTCCTCCTTGCGGGCCGCCCAGAACAGGGCTCGCTCCAGCAGGCGGGCGTTGACTGCCGAATAGGGCAGGCCGGACAGGTATACTCCGCGTCCGCTGCCATAGTCTCGCACGGCCAGCTGGACCTGGCCGCCCTCGGCTTTGAGCAGGTCCGTACGTCCATCGATGGGGTAGGTGTCGAGAATCGGATGGCCGAAGTCAGCACGGGCATCCCTCGGCAGGTCATGCGTGATGAAGTGGTCTTGGACAGGTGGGGAGAAGTGCTTGTCCACGGAAAGCGTCCGGTAACGCTCCTGATCCACGCCGAAGATGTCAGCCAGCTGGAAGAAGCGTCCCTGCCAGTCCAGAGCCGTAGGCTGGCCGACTCCGATCAGGCCGCCGCCGTTGTCCGTCCAAGTGCGCAGGATCCTGATCAGTTCGGGGTTCTTCCAAACCGCTCCGCCGCTGAAAGCGGTGCCTTCCGGCCCGCCGCAGATGATGACGTCGATGTCCGGGTCCACGCCCTGATTCAGCAGGTCGTCAAAGCTGATGAAACGGACGGAGACTCGCATGCCCGAGAGGGCCTCCAGGATGCCGTAGTAGGAGGCGGTCTGCTGGTTGGGCAGGGCGTGGGCCACGGTATAGGCCATCCACGAGCGCATGGCCCCCCAGGAGTTGAGCACCGCCACGGTCAGCTGTGTGGCGGCTGGACGGCTTCCAGTGTGCCGGTGCAGGTCGCGGAACTCCTCGGCGATGGCCGCCACGGTGTCCACGAACTTGGGGAATTTTATCGCCAGTGAGGGGTAGCCGCCGTAGCCCATACGCGATATGGGGCTGCGCAGGATGGCCCGTCGGGCCTTCCTCCAGTTGTCCAAGCCTTCGATGCTGGGGTCGTTGCCTTCGTGGAAGGTATCGGGGAAGAAATATGGCAGGAATCGTCCCTCGGTGTATCGGACACCGGGAATGTCGGCGATCATGCGCAGGGTGGTTCCGTCGCCGACGGATCCGACCACGGCATCCAGTTTGAGATCGGAGAACCCGGGCCGATAAGGTTCGGTGCCGATCCACTGGTCGCCTAGGAACATCATGGCTTCCTTGCCGGCTGCGTGGGTCATGTCGACCATGGTGGCCACATTGGCCCTTACGAAATGACTGATGAAGTCCATCCAGTCGCGCTGTGTTCGGGTGGGGACCAGGAAGGAGGAATTGTAGGAGCCGTCCCGAACGAAGTCCTCGGCCCGTGGGCGGTATCCGTATTCCTTTGAAAAATCCTCGATGGCCCTAGGGCTGACCGTACAGGCGTAGCCCAGCCAGTCGACGATCTTTTCCTGCTGATGCTGGTCGTAGAGCAGCGTGAACTGGTAGAAGAAGGTAGTAAAGCGGACCACGTCGGTGGAGGGGTTGTCCTTCAGCCATCGGGCGAAGGCCTTCATGGCGAAGTCGCGGGTGGCGGGGTGGTAGATATCCAGGGGAATCTGGTGCTCCCGGTCGCCCCAGTCGTTGGTCAGGTGGTTGTACATCTCCACCGGATCCCAGATGATGCGGGCCAGGAAGGTGACCGTATATTCATGCATCGGCATGGCCCCCTCGATGTGGACACGGTCCAGGTCAGGATCCAGATTCCAGGATTCGTCGGGCAGCACCGCGCCGGTGGTCCGGTCTATCACCTCCCAGTATCGGTGGGGGTCGTCATCGCGGTTGGGGGTGAATTGCTGGTCGAAGAAGCCGGCCATCAAATCTATGTCGACCCGCCCGTTCTGGGCCAGGACCCGATCGGTCAGCAGGAAGACCTGTGGCGTCTCGTCCATATGCTCGCGGATCCACTCGTTGTAGCCTCTGGCTGGGAAATAGGCGCTATAGACTTTCTTCCCCAGTCCCAGCAGCTCCCTGTCCAGGCTGGTGCCGTCGGAGTTGCGGATGGCATCCGCCCCCCACCGTCGGCAAAGCTCCTCGGTTTGCTTGACGAAATGCTCCTCGCCAGGCAACGTGAATCGGCCTGTGGTGCTCATATGTCAGCATGCTCCTTCGCAGATGTATGGGTTGGTCGGTGGATGAGCTTCAGCCCTTGACGGCTCCGGCGGCGAGACCGGCCTGCCAGAACCGCTGCAGGCATAGGAAGAGGATGATGACCGGCAGCACGCCCAGCAGGGCCCCCATCATCAGGGCGCCTCTGTCGTTGAATGTGGGCAGGGAGACCATGCCATACAGACCCAGGGTCACCGGGTAGAGCCCTTCGCCGGAGAGCATCATCAGTGGCAGCAGGAAGTTGTTCCAGGTGGCCACGAACAGGAAGAGGAAAATGGTCACCATGGCCGGCGCCAGCAGCCTGAGGACAATGGTGAAGAAGATGCGCGCCTCGCCGGCTCCGTCGATTCTGGCTGCTTCCAGCAGTTCCGTGGGCACCGAACTCTGCGCATATACCCTTCCTAGGAAGAATCCGAAGGGCGAGACCGAGCAGGGAATGATGATGGACAGCATGGTGTTGTCCAAATGAAGGGCCTGGAAGATGGAGTACTGGGGAATGGTCATCAGCGCGGCAGGCATGAGCAGGGATGCCATGACGACGGCCATTGCTATGCCCTTCCCGCGGAAGTTGAATTTAGCTGTTCCATAGCCTGCCATGACCGAGACGATGGTTCCGATCACCGCGGATACGCCTGAGTAGATCAACGAATTGGCAACCCACTGCCAGAATCTGGCATGTGTCCAGCCCAGCAGCTTGCTGTAATTGGTGGCTATGGCGCCGGGCAGGTCTTTGAGGCTCGATGCGAACCAGATGCCATTGCTGCCGATCAGCTGGGAAGGCGACTTGGTAGAGGCGATGACAGCCCAGTAGATGGGGAAGAGGAAGTAGATCAAGGTGATGATCAGGACGGCCACGGTGATGATCTTGGCCAGGTGGGAGGGGCGCATGGAACGTGGCAGTTCCTGGGTGGACCCGCTTCTTGTGTGAAAGATGCGCATTATTCGTTCACCTTCCTTTCGATCCAGGCGTAGAGGAAGGCCAGCACGCCGGCAATCAGGGCCATGACGATGGCGATGGCCGATGCAGGACCATTGCCTTTGGGGGTCAAAGTCCCACGGGAGGTGTTCATGGCCATCATCATGGGCGTGAAGGAGTTGGAGATGCCTGGATCGGCTGTCTGCATGACCTGCGGCTCATTGAAGAGCTGAATGGTGCCGATGATGGAGAGCAGCATGGCCAGCAGGGCGGCGCCGCGCACGTTGGGCAGCTTGATGTGCAGGGCGATCTGCAGGCCTGTGGCCCCGTCGATGCGGGCCGCCTCGTACAAATCATGAGGGATGGCTTGCAGGGCCGCCAGGAAAATAAGCATATTGTATCCGGTGAAGGTCCAGGTGGTGATGTTGGCCATGGATGCCAACACGACCTTGCCGGCGAAGAAATCCACAGTGATGCCCAAGGAGGACAGGCCCTTGACGATGGGTGAGATCTGCGGGTTGTAAAGGAAGACCCAGATGATGGATGCGACCACCCCGGGGATGGCATAGGGCAGGAAGTATCCCAGCCGGAAGGGGGTCACGTGCTTGACCATGTAGGAATCCAGTACCATGGCCAGCGCCAGGGCGGCGATGATCATGATCGGCACCTGAATCAGGGTATAAATCAGCACTCGCCCGATTCCCGACCAGAAGGCGGCCGAGGTCACCACGTACTTGAAGTTGGTCAGACCTACGAATTTATTGACCATGGTTCCGCCCCCATAGGCGCCGCCGCCTGATGCGACATCCTGGAAGAAGCTGGAATAAATGGCATAGATGATGGGGATGATGAAGACCACGATGAACAGGATGCCGAAGGGGGCCATGAAAGCCCAACCCGTGCGTTCGGCCCGTTTCACCGCATCCGAGCGTCCCGTCCTGCCCGGTCGGGCAGCTGACGACCGCCGTGTAGCACTCATTCTGGGTACACCTGTCCTTGTCTTGAAGAGAAAATGGGATTATGGCCGAGCATGTTTGGGGCCCGAAACGCGTTCAACGTCTTCGGGCCCCAAATAGCAGGGATGGTCCCGCTCGGCCCTGATCGTGTCGATTACTTGGCGACGGCCAGGCCGTAGTCCTTGAGGGTGGCTACAGATGTGGTCTGAGCCTGCGAGAAGATGTCGGCAACCTTGGCCTGCCCGGTGGCAGCCTTGGCGGCGGTTTCGGTCATGGCCGCAGCTACTGAGGAGAAGCCCGGCATGTAGGTGAAATCGCCCATGTTCTTGTTGGCAGTGGCGAACTCCTTCATGAGGTCCTGATCGCCGAAGAAGGATGACCAGCTTTCGGGGGTCTTAGCGTCCTCGGTGGTGGCGGCCAGTACCAGGCCCTGGGAGGTCAGGTCCTTGACCTGGGTGTTGAACCAGTTGAGGAACTCCATGGCCTGTTCAGGATGCTTGCTGCCCTTGAGCACAGCGACACCGGATCCGCCGTCGGGGCTGGATTTGCCGGAGTTGCCGAACCAGTCGCCCAGCTGGGCTACGCGCCAATCACCCTTGCCGGTATCACCCATGGTGTCAACGATAAGAGGTGCTTCCCAGGCGGAGCCCACGGTGCCGATGAGCTGGCCGTTCTTGAGTGAAGCATCGAAAGAGGGGTCCCAGCGCGGATTGGTGGGGGCAGCTTTGGCATCCAGCAGCTGCTGGTAAACGTCGGCCACCTGCTTGGAGCCGTCGGTCTGGGTGTCCACCACCCAGGCATCGTTTTTCACGGTGTACCAGGGCTTGGTGGCGCCGGCCAGGCCTGGCATCATGTTGCCGGCCTCGTCGGGCTGGTAGGACATGATGTATTTGCCCTGTGCAGCCGCCTTCTTGGCGGTTTCGATCAGTTCGTCCTTGGAGGTGGGCACTGAAATGCCCAGCTTGTCGAATTCGGCCTTGTTGTAGAAGTAGACCAGCGGGCCGGTGTCCTGCGGCAGGCCGAACATCTTGCCGTCAATACCCATAAGCTTGTAGGCGCCGGGGGAGAAATTGTCCTTGTATTTGGAGGCCTGGGCACTGACGTCCTCCAGCATGCTCTTGGTGTAGACTTCCGGCAGCTCGGCATAGCCCACCTGGGCCAGATCCGGTGCGTTGCCAGCCTTGACATCGGTCTCCAGCTTCTTGATCATCTCGGCCGACTTGCCGTTGAACTTGGTTGCCTTGACCTGAATGTTGGGGTGGGACTTGTTCCACCGCGCGACGATATCATTGACGGGGGTCATGTTCGGCTTGTCCGGCAGCCGGTGCAGGTAGGTGATCTGCACCTTTTCGCCCGACTTGGAAGACGCGCTTTCAGACGAGGACTTAGACGTTCCCGATGAGCCGCAGCCCGACAGGGCTATGCTCAGGGCCGCCAGCGACGTCACCGCGGCAAGTAGTCGTTTTCCTTCGAATATCATTTCCCGCTCCTTTACGGTAAATGGCCGTCGTCGTCACCAGACGACCAGTTTCAGATTAACACATCAGACCTAATTGTCAACACTATTTACAATTCATAAGTCGGCCTTCCTGCCTTGACGGTGAAATCGATTTTCCGGGAATGCTCTTGGTTCTGCCGCCCCCATATTGGTCAAGCTTGACCGTGCCGACTTGTTGAGAAATTGGTATCAGCGTTAATTGCAGTCTAGAGATATTGAAAGGGGCGGCGGGGTACAAGACCTCGCCGCCCCTTTCAGTCAGGGCTATTTTTTATTAGTTAACTTCGTTTCCCCTGACTGCGCCTGGTCAGGAGGAGACCAGTCGTCAGCCCAAGCATGACTACGACCAGCAGGGAGGTCACCGCGACGCCTGTCGCTGATAGCCATCCGTCCTGCCCGTCAGCGTTGGGATGGGCCGGCTTCTGCTGTATATTCCCCTTGCCGCCATCGAGGCCAGAACCATTGCCTGTGCCGGTGATCGGATTCTTTCCGGTATCTGACCCGGTGCCGATACCGCCTATGCCGGTTCCGGGTGTTGCCGGCTGAAGCTTGCCGATGGCCGTCTGCAGATTGGCTGCAGCCAAGGCCACCTGATAGGCCGTGGCCTGCTCGTCGGCCAACACCTGCTTGGCTGCAGCCAGCTTGTCCTGCAAGGTCTTCCAGCTGTCTGGGGTGTAATCGGCCTCCTTGAGTCCGGTAGCCTGATTCAACAGATCCTGCAGCTCGCCCTTGTCTACAGGTTCTGCCAAGGTCGGCAGGGTGCAATCCGTGGTCAGACGGAGCTCGGCTGCCGATACATAATGGTTGGTTTCCGAGCTGCTTTGGCCCGTGGTCTCGAGTGCGGTCAATCTGACTCTGATCACATCGGATACCGGGGTGAAGGAGATCTTCTGCCAGGTAGTCTGCGTGTCGAAGGTGCCGGTTATCTCTACCGGCTCCGACTGCCCGCTACGGGTCAGAGTGATCTTGTAACCTTTGATCTTGCCATTGACCGAATCGCCGCCCGGCCGGGGGAGGTAACGCAGTCCATTGACAGTGGTGGGCTCTTGCAGGTCGAATTGATACCAGGCTGAGCCGTCCTCGAGGGCGTTTGCACCCCACTTGGTGTGCCAGTAAGTTGAGGGCTTGCCATCCTGGGCGTACTCCTTGGGTCCCTCGACGCCGCCTGCATCGGGCTGTTCACTGCCTGCGCTGACTGCATACTTATCCTTGGCTATGTCGCAGCCATCGCTTGCTTGCGACCCAGGTGCCGTGGCCATGTAGTCCTCAAGGGCCGTCAGGATTCCGTAGGCATGTGACCAGTCCTGCGGTCCCGAGCCGTCCTTTTCGATCAGCAGACGGGCCTGATCCACCGTATGCAGGTAGGTCAGCCAAGCCTGGTCGCTGTACTTTGCGCGGCTGTCGTCGAAGCGATCACGCACCTGCTGGAGTTTGGCTCGGGCCTCTTCCTGGGTCTTGGACTTGTCTGGCAACCGCTCGATGCGCAGGTTGTCCAGGACGAAGTCCTGATACCCACCGAAGTTGGCCGCATCGCCGGATGTTCCCTGGCGGTCGGGTGCCTTGTCGGTCGAGTAGATGCCGAACCAGGAGGCGTCCCGAGGTCCGCCAGTCAGCTCGAATTGGTAGTGTGCCGTGGTGCCCAGGGCCTTCTCCAAGGGTTTCAGCTGGGTGCGGGCCGGGTCGAACTCGCCTTGCCCTATGGCCAGAGCGTAGGAGCCGGTGGAGCCGGCCTGGTAGTCGAAGGAGATTCGATAGGTGGCTCCGGTCAGGAACCGGGCATTCTGGGGAATGGTTTGGTAGACCAAGGTGTTGCGTTCGGTAAGCCCGTTGATCTTGATCGACCAATCTCCTTGCAGCACATCGTCCATCTTCTTGACGTCCCAGCCCGCCTGAGTGTAGGGGGCGTGGAGTTCGGAAAGATGGACGCGGTTGTCCTCCACGCCCTCTGCGCCCGAGACCACAAAGGGCCATATGCCTTGGGCGTTGTGCTCGAAGTCATTGGTCAAGGTCTTCACGCCGCCATCTGCGTCGGTTTCCAGACCCTTGTACCCGTTCTTCACCAGGCGCAAATTGTCGAAGTAGGCGGATCCATCACCTTGATGTGAAAGGGTCAGAATCGTCTTGCCCTGATCCGGCGCTGTGAAGAAGACGTACATGTTCTGGAAGAGGCTGCTGCCGTCTATCGTGGCGCAGTTGGTGTTGTGGGGATCGGCCTGTACGAAGTTCCTGGCTATGCTGCGTCCAGTGGAGTTGGTGGCCAGCACCTGGTCACCGTTGCGGACCTCCAGGCGCGCCTGGCCGTCGCTGCGGTTATCCACGCCCACATAGAGGGCATAACGTGCACCAGGCTCCAGATCCTTTATGGTCTGTGCTGATTCGACTCGGCCATCCAGCTTGAGCATAGGATTGCTGGAAGCGCTTTTGACGATGGTGGCGCTTCCGGAACCCTTGGTCTGCCAGTTGTCCTCAAGGCTTTTCTTGCCGCCGTTGAAGCCTGTGTCGACCAAATGGGAACCTGTGCTCCAGGCGACGTCCGGATTGGCCGAGGCCCCGCGATGAACCACGTAGGGGGTCCCCGCTTTGGCGTTCAGAGTGATCTGTCCGTTGACTACGGGTATATCCAACGGGTCGGTCTTGCCCTGGTCGCTCAGTTGATAAACCTTGACTGCGGACAGATCGTGCCAGGAGTCGGGCAGCGTCCAGGTGGTCGTGCCGCCCCGGGTGTTCCAGTGATAGAGCTTCTGGTCACTCACTGATAGGGGCTTGCCTGTCTTGGCATCCCAGAGCCATGGCAGCAGGTAGGACTCGGTTCCTTGGCCACTGCCGTCTCCGGGCGAGACCGCTCCCTGCAGGATGGTTCGGCCGTCCAGGGTGATGGTGCGCTCGCGGTAGGCGGACGACGACTGGTCGTTGGATCCACGGTCAATGATCACTTGGTGGCCCAGGTCGTCCTTCAGGATTATCCGCTCCTGGCCGTTGTTGGCTGAAGAATCCTTGGGGGACTGCTGGTCCAAGGGATTGTTGACCCAGCGAGTGACCTTGAAGTGCTGGATGAACTTGGTGGACAGATCGTGGGTGTAAAGGTTGGCTATGTAGGCATCGTAATCGTTGCGGCCCTGCCAGCCTTCGAAGTCCTTCATGCTGTAGCCGCCTAGAAGTGGGGCGTTGGCTGCGCCCCCGTAAGAGGGGTAGTCGCCGTCCCAGCTGTCCTTCTGGTGGTTGCGAAGGAAACGCATGACCTGGGAGTTCTGCCCCTTGCTGGTGTAGCCCCCGTAGGTCAGATCAGCCGCCCAGTGCTGGAAGGATGCGTCATATTCGTTGGCTGCGCCGAATTCGGTGGCTACTCTCCAGCCGTTGTCGGTAATCATCTTCGAGAGCTTGCGGGTTTCCCAGGAATCCTCGCTGCCGGAGGTCTGATTGCCCCAGACATCCACATAGACGAAGTCCAGATTGTCGCCGACCTTCTTCTTAAGCTCGCCGAACCTGCTTTGGCGGGAGCCTGATGCCAGGTCATGGATACCATCGATGCCGACCGCCTGATCAAGCCAGTTCCAGCCGTATTGGAGGCTGCCGTCGGTCCGGCGGCGGACCAGATCCTCATTGAAGGCCTTGGCCTCCGGGTACATCTCGTCGGCGTTGACATGCACGCCGAAGCGGGCGCCATACTTGGCTCCCTCCTTCATCAGGGTGTTCATGTCCTTGGCCCCGCCCATCCGGGTGCCGATGTCTCCATAGTCCGGGTGGCCGGAATCATGACCCTCGTTGGCGTAGCCCTTGAGCAGGACGGACTGACCCAGTCCATCGGTGTTGAGAGCCACCTTCTTCACATTGTCCAAGGTGCTGAGGAAGGGATTCTGGGCCTGACTTCCGAAGTTCATGGCAATACGCCAGGAAACCAGATCAGGCACCTCCTGGGCCCCGTAGGGGTTGTTCATGATGGCTCGATAAGCGATGGCCCCGTCCTGCCAGTCGACACTGCCGTCCTGATTTTCGTCGCCTGTGATGGCCACGGCCATCTTGGGCATTTCGGTCTGCTCAACAGTGAACGCGCGGTTCTTGGAGTCCCGAACCTGACGATGGTAGTACCAGGCAGGGCTGGACAGTCCGAGGGATGTCGATCCATGAACGCTGCTGACGTCTGTGAGCACGCGGGTGTTCCGAGCGCCTCCGGACATTGAGCTGCCCGCCGTAGTGCCGTCATGTTCGCTGTTGCTCCATAGTCCGGCGCTCAGTGATCCTCCTGAGACGAATCCATAGGCGTAATCAGACCTGTTGGGATTGACTGTGGTGTCGTCAGTGACGGGGAAGGTGGTGTCGCCGGGTACCTGGGTGTTCGAGGACATGCGTGCACCAGTGAATTGAGCTCCGTCCTGATCGCTGCTGACGGATACCAGATCCTGCCCGGGCAGGGCTATGGTCTGGATGGGGTGGTCTTTTCCGGCAGCGTTTTCGATCTTGGTGATGTCCAGGTGCAGGGTGTTGGCCTTGAGCCAGAGGACCGCTGTCACTGTGGCATCGATATTCTGGTCGGGCTTTTGGGCGCGAAGCTGGTAGGTGGCCTTGTCTGTTCCCTGCTGGGTGAAAGTCACGTCCGAATCATTCAGATCCATGTCTATGCCATTGATGTTCAGACGACGCAGATCCTCGTGTCGGCCGTACATGACCCTGTTGTCCAGCTTGGTCATGGTGTACTGAACCACTGAGGGGAAGTGCTTTCTGACCTGTACGCTCATCTCTGGGGTGCTCAGGGTGACCTTGGCCTCTGGGGTGGCTTTGTTCAGTTGCAAGGATCCCAGGTCCAGGTCGGCACGGTCCACCTGTATGTCCTTAGTGATGTCCTCGTAGCCCTGCTTGCCGATTTGCAGGGTATATTTGCCTGATTTGATCTGCCCCAGGGTGAAGGCGCCTTCGGCGTCTGTCAATGTCGAAGCTCCCGTCAGATGGACCTTGGCTCCGGCGATGGCTCCGCCGTCTGCATCAACGATTCGCCCGACGACCGAATGCAGATCAGCCGGGTCTTCTTTGAGCTTGAGCGTGACGTCAGTGATCTGGTTTTGGTAAACACCAGCCTTCATGGCCAACCTTCCGGTTAGCGCGCCAGCCATTGGGCCGTAGTCGACATCCTCGAAAGCAGCACGTCCGTCCACGGTGAGTCCTGCGCGCTGACCAGTCCAAGTGATTCCTATCGTGGTCGGGGTATCCTGGGCCGGTGCCGGAAGTCTGGTTCCCGTGTACCACTGGCCGTCCCCGCCGTAGCGCTGCCAGAACCAGCCGCCCGAGTCATAGCCGATGAAGAGACCGGAGTTGGGATTGGCATACCCGAGGTAGAACCCGAACCTGTTCTCAGTGCCAGGCTGGGGTGAGCTCATGGTCAAGGTCAGAGCTCCTGGGCTGGTGAAGTCGTAGGTGGTGGCGTCCAGGGCGATGGCCGGGTACTGCTCGCTGGCTGTCGTGGAATTGCCATTGGCGGCTGAGGCCTTGAAGTGCAGCCAGCCATTGGACTTTTCCAGCACCTCGCCGCCTTTGGTGGTGGAGGAGTCCAGAGTCCATTTGTGGTCTGCAGGATTGACGGGAGTGATCCGTGGATTGGTGCCAGCAGCTCTGGTTTTTGTCCCTGATCCTGTTGCCAGGGTTGACGGAGCATTGGCTTGGTAGGGCTGACTCCCCGTGGTTGCGAAGGCCGGATCCGCGGCCCCTGCGGTGGCCAAGGCGAATACAGTCGCCAGGGCCATGGATATGATGCGTTTCATATTCTAGACAAGCCTCCTTGCCGTCTATGTGATGATGGACGACTGAACCATGAACCGAGGAAGAGGCCGCCCGGAACCTACTACGTCGTTGTTTTGGCCAGAACGTCACGTCAATGTCAAATGTAAGTGTAGTAAAGATAATGTTATTGTACAAGTAGAGACAGGTTCCAAAAGCGGGCCTGGTTATTTGTATATGTACTTGTCATATTGTGGCCGACAGGTTCTTCGAAGCTGCATTTGCAGATGTTGCGGTCGTCTATGCATGTGGCTGAAGGGCCGATGAATGAATAATTCTTCTCTTGTGGATTATTGCCGTGGCTGCACTCGGATTCTCAGTAGATGGCGGCAGAGTTCATGATTCACGGGTCTGTCAAGACCGAGGTTGGTGATAGTGGCAGACACTCGGCCCTTGCCGTCCGGTCCTGGTTTCTCCTCGGCTCGCGATGGCCTTATAGCGGTGACGGGGCTCAGATGGTAGTAGCGGCGGTCTTCCGCCTTCTTTTGATGCATGACGAAAGCGGAATGTTGCGGAGGCCGCCAGTTGCAGGACTCGGTCAGGCGGTTTGAGTGGCCGACTTTCGCATACCTTTCAGGGGGATAATGCCCAGGAACAAGGCCGCAACCATAATCAGGATGCTCAGGCCGAACATGATGAGGTAGCCATGGGGCTGGTCAGCGATGGCGCCCCAGAAGAGAGCGGCGAAGGCCGAGGCCAGGGACCCCACCATCTGGATCCGGGCATAAATGTTGGTGTAGTCACGCGAGCCGAAGACCGCAGTGACCAGGATTGGCGTCTGCACTGTAGTGCAGGCGTAGACCAGGCCGAAGGCGAAGGCCCCCAGCAGGAGGAGTGCGGGCAATCCGGGGAAGGCGACCATGAGGCAGACGCCGAGAATGCCGCCGCCGATGCCGAGGCATAGCCCGCCCACGATGCTGCCGTCGTTGACCATGCCCAGGATGACCTTGCCGATAGCCTGGCCGGCCATGCAGGAGGAGGCGATCAGGCCCGTGTAGGCCGCCATGGATGGCAGGGATGCCGCATAGGAGGGCAGGAATTGGTAGATGGTCTGATTCATGGTTATCAGGCCGCAGAAGAGCGCCAGCGCCCAGAAAGCGGGGGAGCGCAAGGCCTGGGAAGCAGTCATGCCCACGGTCGACGTGGCAGATTCTGGACTTCTTTTGTCCTTGCTTCCGGTGGCTGTGCTGTTGGAGACAGCCTCAGCTGCAGCAGGCTCCTGGTCGGTGGCGCCGTAGGGATGCAGACCCATCTGTTCGGGCGTGCCGCGAATGACGAAAATGGTGAAGGGCAGGGTGACCACCAGAATCAGGATGGCAAAGACCAGGTATCCCCGCCGCCATCCATCAGGGGCGGACCTGATGATCATGGTGCCTATCTGGTTGAAGATCACCCCGCCTATGCCGGTGAAGGCCATGCACAGACCGATGAAGAATCCGACCCGTTTGCGGAACCAGGCGTTGATGAGTGTGGGTACTGACAGATAGAGGATGGGCGGCATACCGATCCCCAGAACCACTCCGCATAGATAGAACTGCCACATGGCGGATGATCGGGACATGCCCAGGCAACCCAGTCCGGCCAGGATGGTGCTCGCCGTCAGGACGATGCGCAGATCGTAGCGGTGCATCAGCCATCCGGCTACGGGCAGGAAGATGACCATGGTGATGCTGAATATGCTGAAATATCCGGTGAATGCGGCCTTGGGAACATGGAAGTAGCTGCTGACAGGAGTGAAGAAGATGCCTGCACAACTGCAGACCAGCGATACCGGGATGGCCGTGAAGACGATGCCCGACAGCACAATCAGGTAGGGATAAACAGCCTGTTTTCGTGATGAGGGCTGTGTCGGTGTCGTCGACATGACTGGGGCCTTCCTCTCGCGGAATCGGGACTAGCCAATTAGTGCTTGGTTTGTATGCTCCCATTGATCTGAGGCTCGTCTGTTCTGAATGTCCACTATGGGAAATTTAAGAACTAATTGTAGTTCAATATTTGACCTTCACCTATCGTTACAATGCAGACTATGAGGTTTTTTGTCGTCGCTGTTGTTGTCTCCTACAACCGCTCCAAACTCCTTCAGGAGTGCCTGGATGGCATAAGTGGCCAGTCCCGCAAGCCGGATCGAGTCCTTGTCGTAGATAACGCAAGTGTGGACGGATCGGTGGATGTGGTCTTGTCACACCCCTTGAAGCCTGACTTGATCCCTTTGCATCACAATATGGGCGGTGCAGGAGGATTCGTGGCTGGCATGGCAGCGGCCCTGGCGAAGATTCCTCCTCAGTCTGAAGCCTACCTGTGGCTGATGGATGACGATGTGGTGCCCCAGCCCAATGCCCTGTCCGGTTTGCTTGATGCTGCCTCCGAGGCTCGAGCCGATAACGGCTCCTGGCCGGCCGTTTTAGGCTCTGAGGCTGTGTGGGTTGACGGCAGGGTGCATGGGATGAACAAGCCCCGTCGGCGTCTGCCGATCAGAAGAGGCAGACCACAGTTGCAGGCCAGCGCCCATGCCTACCAGGTCCGCTCCTTGTCCTTTGTCTCTTGCCTGGTGAACGTCAAGGCCATCCAAGCTGCAGGAACCCTGCCACGGGCCGCCTTCTTCCTTTGGAATGACGACTTCGAATACACCACCAGACTGCTGAAAACGGGTATCGGCTATTACGTTCCCGCCAGTCGGGTATGGCATAAGACCAAGGTCTTTGGCTCCAGTGATGCCGACCCGGGTTCTCGCTTCTTTTACGAGGTGCGCAACAAGATATGGATGTTCCGATTCAGCAGGGGCAATTTCACAACGGTTGAATTTCTGGCACTGCTCCTTGCTACTGGCAGACGGTGGCTTCTTACCTTTATTAGGGCACATGATCGGCGGCAGATCCAGCATTGTTTGTCTCGAGGATTCAAAGCCGGCATGTCTACACACCCTGGCAGCAACCACGACCTGTTTGCCCAGGAGCCCGAGATTCAGGCACTGATAGACCGTGTCGATCAGGGATGGCAGGCGGTAATCCGGTAGAGCTTCGCCCGACCCTGGCTGTCGACCAGTTGTAGGGCTTGCGGAACGGGATGAAGGCCATTGAAGATCTGATGCTGGGGGTCGTTGGCAACGTATGGTCCGCCCATGTCTGCATACCAGTCGATGTGATGATCGGTCAGGATCTTGCATACCTGTGGATCGGAGCCTATGCGCTCAAAGTTTGTGGCCAGGTAGGCATGGTCATGATCCCAGTTCATATTCAGATGAGCGTAGAAGGGTGTGGTGCCACCGACAGCCAACATGTATCCGCTGCCGTTCCATGGATCGGACAGGACTTGTTCGCTGGCCGAAACATGGCGGCCCATTCTCTTCATCAGCAGGAATTCGTCAGTTGACAGCATCGGAGCATCGGCGTTGTTGGCTGCGAAGGCATATGTTGAGCCCAAGGTCTTCTCCATGGAGTCCAATTGCGGATTCACGGCGCAGATCAGAACAGCTACCGTGGCTGTCAACATCATAATTGGCATTGATATCATTTTCTCAGCCTGAGGCGTATACCTTTTCAAGGCTCCTATGCCATGCTCCAAGGCCATGCCCATGATGGGTATGGCTACTACAGGCCAGGCAGAGAACAGTCGGCGTTGATCCTTGTACCACAGGGCTGTAAGGATCTTGGCCCAATCGGCGTGGGTGCCTGCACAGGCGACGAAGACCAGGCCCAGCAGCAGGAAGGAGGACACTAGGAGCATGTCCTTTCGGCTGTGGTGCAGACAGAGGACAATCAGGGCCAGGATCAGGGCCAGGGCCAGGGGCCAGTAGACCGGCAGCCGACGGCTGCCTGAATCAATGGGCTGTCCCAGCAGAAAGCGCACTATGGCGGATGGCAGGTCTTCCGTGGGTTGTGCCGGGCCGCCGTTGAGATGATCCGATATTTTCCGGGCAGGACCACGCAGGTACAGGTTGTGAAAGATTTTGAGGCCTGTAGCCAGTAGGATCAGGAATCCGGCAGCCAACAGCCCGGCGACTAGACGGAAACGGTGCTTGTTGGTTTGGGCCAGTTGCCTTCCTGACCTGATCAGCCAGATGAGAATCACTGGCAGTACAAGAAGAGCGCCGGTCATCATGACCCTGAAATGGCAGAAGGAAACGGCAACGACGCTGAGAAAAATCCAGGCAAGGCCGGCTAGGGATCGGCGGCCTTCCCGCCACCCGTCTGTACACCAGGACCAGGTAAGCGCGACGAAGACGGGCAGTATGACCTGGCCGGCGAACATGGAATACAAGGTGCCCCAATCCAGCAAGAGGAAGGGGAAACCCGCGCAGCATGAGGCGAGTACCGGTGTGAGCAGATCGCTCCAGGCATGTCTGCCCAGCAGGATTCTGATCAGGAAGAGCATGGAGACCGGCCATATCAGAGCAGCAAAGACCAGCCAGGTGCAGGTGACGGCGCTGACTGAGGTGGCAGGTCTGTAGGCCATCGCGCCCATGGCGGCGAACTGCTGAAATGCGATTGGGTATATTTCCCTGATGGGCGGAAGAGCATGCAGTGATGAAGCCTGGCCGGTGAGCACAATTCGTGCCACTACGTTGTAGTGGAAGACCGAGTCGTAATTTTGCGTGACCTGATCAGGCGAAGGTGCGGCGTGTATCAGTCTGATGCCGATGTTGCAAGCAGCCAATGCTGTGCCGATGATTGCCGGAAGTGCCGGAAGGAAGTGCCTCAATCGAGGTTTGGGTTTTCCGCCATGGGTAGTCAGTGCCAAGGATTCTTGGCCAACTCCATTAGAAATAAGAAAATGATTGGAAAGCCGGTGTGTCAGAAGAATGACGGCAATGAGCATTACGGCCGAAAGTCCGTAGGAGCGCCAGCTCCAGGATATGCCGAGCGGCTGGAAGAGCACGCCATCAATGCCGGCCAGTGCGATGGAGGCCACAGGGCCAAGCGCCGCCACGAAGATGGGTTTACGGTTGCCCAGTGCTGCCACCAGCAGGCAGCCGGGTAGATACAGGGCTGCGATGATGAACAGCAAGAGCGGCAAGGATTGTTGCCAGGTCATCAGGGTTGATTGCATGATTCACCTCTTTCGGCTGTCACTCACCGACTTCCCATGGAACCGGTTGAGCAGGGTGGTCATGATGGCATACAGACAGCTGCGCGCTTGGTCGGGCAGCAGACGGTAGCAGGCGCGAATGAGGATGTTTCTTGCATATTGTATGGGGTTGATGAAGCGGTCGTGCAGAAAGTCGGCTTGCAGGCGCAGCTCGTCCCGAAACATGCGTATGCCGCCTCTGCGGTGATACATAGCCGTATCGGATCGGTAGAGAACAAGAGGTTCCTTGATGTTGCCGATATGCTCTCCGGCGACCAGCATGGTTTCCCAAAGACGATAATCTTCGAAGCGCCCGGATTCTTCAGGATAACCGCCAACCTTGCACACGCTTGTCTTGCGAAAGGCCACACTGGGGTGATGCAGCGGGGAATGCAGGGTGGCATATGCCCGAAGTTCGGATCCTCCGCTTGGCAGATAGCGGATCCGTCCGGGAGTGCGTTCGTCATCCGAAAACTCTTGGATGGCGCTGCCCAGGGCGTCTAAACCCGAGGAGGCCAACAGGGGGATGAGAATGCTGAATCTCGATGGGAGGGAGATGTCGTCACTGTCCGCCCGGGCCACCAGTTCGTACTTGCAGGACTTCAACCCGAGATTCAGTGCGTGGGCGAGTCCTCTGTTTGTCGGCAGACGCACGATTGTAAACTCGGGCATTTCCTCGGCCCTGTCGGCCTGAAGCAACTGTCTCTTCAGCTCAGCCGGATACCGATCAACCAGTTGGCCTAGTTCCTTACCCAATGGACCGTCGCCCACAATGACGACCTGATTGGGCATGAGGGTTTGTTCTATAGTGTCGGATTTCAATGCACGGGCAACGAAGGAGGGTGTGTCCCCGGCATAGACCGCCATCAGGAGGGAAAAAGGAGTGCGACTCTTGTTCCTTGCGCTCATGGCAGTGCGGCCGCCTTTCTTCGTGGATTACTGCGTCGATTCTACATGTGCCCGGCCAGTGCAGTCCTGACTGATCTGTCCTTCTCAATAGTTTCAGCCCCATGCCACGCATTTGGTCACGATTGTTGGTTTGGACTTGGCTGTAGCAAGACTTGCACTTCCAGCGACTCGAAGTTGTACCATCAGGCCGATTGAAGATCAAGGAAAGGTGGGACTGTTATGACTGTTGAGAACAAGACAGTGCTTATCACCGGAGCTTCTTCCGGCATAGGGGAGGCCACGGCGAGGCTGTTGGCACAGCGAGGGGCCAAGGTGGTGCTGGGCGCTCGCCGTAAGGATCGGCTGGACACAATTGTCGACGACATCGTTCAGGCTGGTGGCCAGGCGGCCTCCATGGCTTTGGATGTGACCGATCGGCAGGCCAATGAGGACTTCGTGGCTTTCGCCAAGAAGCAGTTCGGCGGAGTGGACGTGGTATTCCTCAATGCCGGGCTCATGCCTAACTCGCCCTTGTCGGCCCTCCATGTGGACGAGTGGGATCGGACCATTGACGTCAACCTCAAAGGCGCACTGTACGGCATTGCTGCGGCCCTGCCGGAGTTCATCGGGCAGCGTCACGGGCAGTTCATTGCCACTTCTTCGGTGGCTGGGCTCAAGGCCTACCCGGAAGGAGCGGTTTACGGAGCAACCAAGTGGGGCCTGCGGGATCTGATGGAGGTGCTCAGGATGGAGTCCGCCCAGGAGGGAACACACATCCGTACCTCTACTATTTACCCTGCGGCCATTAAGACTGAACTGCTGGGGACCATCACAGACAAGCAGACCCTGGCTGATATGAACAAGACCTACGACAGCTACCAGATCGATCCCGAACGGGTGGCACAGGTGGTCGCCTTCGCCATTGATCAGCCCGAGGACACCAATGTATCGGAATTCACCGTAGGCCCCACCATTCAGCCTTGGTGAATTCCGCTGCCGCTGCCCTTAGTCGTCGTTGGAGGAAAGCAGACGAATGCCAGCTTGGGCCATGGCCTTTCGGGCCTCAACGCCCTGATCCTCGCTGACCGGGACAGTCAGATCCTCGAAGACCGTGACCTGGTAACCGAGTTTCGCGGCATCCAGGGCTGTCTCTTTGACGCAGTGGGATTCGGCGATGCCGACAACGTCCACCTGGTCGACGCCAGCTTGTGCCAGGGCGTCGGCCAAGGTGACACTGGATAATCTGGCTGCAGCGAACTCGTCCCTGCTCTGGATCCGATCGGTGTTGTCTTCGATGCCTTCGAATCCGGAGTAGGCGGCAGAATACTGACCTTTTTTGAAGTGATGGGCGATGCCCAGCCCTCGAATCCTGGGGTGCAGCTCCGCCCCGGGTGAGCCGGCTACGCCGTGCTTGGGCCAGGTGTCCACAAAATCCGGGTGATCGGACCAATGGGATCCGGGTTCGATATGCCAATCCTGAGTGGTGGCCATGTAGGCGTAGTCGCCAGCATGGCCGTGGACATAGTCGGCGATTTTACTGGCTGTAGCGTTGCCTCCCTCGACTCCCAGCTCACCTCCTTCGCAGAAAGTCGGTTGAACATCCACGACGATCAAAGCCTTGGACATGGTGATTACTCCCTTGGTCGATGCTGACGTTAGGCAGAGAAAAGACCAGTTGATGTTCCTCGAGCATTCCTCTTAGGTATCAGTCTAATTCTCGCAGAAGCGTCAGTCCTTCCATTTTGTTGCATGTGGACAAATATTGTGGCAAATCAGCATCCTGTGGACAGGATGACAAAGGAGGTGGAAAGGGAGAGTACACGTGTGATTGCGTGAGGCGGTTTCATACGGACTTTTGGGGGGTGCTTGCCTGGTATCCTAATTGCCAGGATTGTACGGGGTTATAGCAGGTGTTGCCAGGGCTGCCTCCTTCCGTACGATGACGGAGCGAGCATCGTTCCGAGGGAGGAGACGCGGGTATGGGAGTCAATGAGTTTGGGCAACCTATAGGGGACGTGATTTCGTTTGCCGGGGCCATGATGCCGGAGCCTGTCAACTTGACTGGCAGGACCGTTCTGGTAGTGCCCTTAAACGACAACCAAGGCGATGCTTTCTATGAGCGGATTTTTGGTCCGGATTGCGACGAATCCATCATGACCTATAGCACTCACGATCTTTTCCCTGACAGGCCATCATTCGACTCAGGGTTCGCATCCATGACTGACAGTCGGGATCCTCTCTTCTTTGCTATTCTCCGCAAGCCGTCTGCACCCGAGTTTGGTGTCGGTCGGTCTGCAGGCCTGAAGGACGCGGATATACGCAAGCATGTGCAGCTTCATGATTTGTCGGACCTGTTGGGCATGTATGCCTTGATGCGCATTCGGGCGGATATGGGAAGCGTCGAGATGGGCCACGTTATCTACACCCGGGAGTTGCAGAGAAGCAGGCAGGCTACCGAAGCCCAGTATCTGATGGCTCGGCATGTCTTCGAGGACTTGGGCTATCGCCGATACGAGTGGAAGTGCGACAGCCTCAACGCGCCCTCCCGGGCGGCTGCGCTGAGGCTGGGATTCAAGGCTGAAGGCCGGTTCAGAAACGATATGGTCTACAAGGGCCGCACTCGGGACACGGATTGGTTTTCCACATTGGATAGTGAATGGCCGGCAGTGAAAGAGCGGTTGGAGACCTGGCTGGATGATGACAATTTCGATCAGGATGGCAGGCAGAGGCGCCGTCTGCAAGATTGCTGAGCTAGCGCTGATCCGAATACAGCCGCTTATGGTTGCACCGCGGCATCCTTGATAAAGCCGAAATAGGCATTCAAGGCTCGGGCTGTGGGAGTGTCATTGCGGTGCATCAGTGCCAGTGGAGCCCCTTCGAACAACACCTTGCCGCCCGCGCTTCCGGCTCCTGGGCCCATATCGATTACCCAGTCGGCCTGAACGATGAAGCGCAGGTTATGTTCAATGGCGATGATAGTGAGTCCTTCGCTTGCGATGAGTTTGCGCAAGAGCGCAATCTGCTGCAGAATATCGGATTCGTGCAGGCCACTGGTGGGCTCATCCAAAATCAGGGTTTCGCGAATCCCCTCCTTGAGCAGCTTGGCCAGCTTGAGGCGTTGCAACTCACCGCCTGAGAGCGTATCGAGGGCCTGCCCAACGGATAGGTAAGACAGACCTACATCCTTCAGGGCCTTCATGGCTGGCCCCAGCACCTCACGATATAGGTGCATGGCCTCGTCGGCAGTCAGTTTCAACACCTGGGCGATGCTGAGACCATGATATCTGGCAGAAAGGGCTTGTACTGAATATCTGGTTCCACGGCAGCTTTCACAGACAGTGCTGGTGTCTCCCATGTAGGCAATATCCAGGGTGACGAACCCCTTGCCCCTGCAGACTGGACAGGCTCCGACAGCGTTGTATGAGAAGAGTGAGGGGGACCTGCCTGTGGCCTTGGCGAAGGCTTTGCGCAGCGGGTCGAAGACGCCCAGGTAGGTCAACAGGTTGGAACGTTCGCTGGTTCTGATCGGCTTCTGATCCAGGAGTATGGCATCATGCTGAGCCATGAAGCCTTCTTTGATCAGGGTACTCTTACCCGAGCCGGCCACTCCGGTCACCACAGTCAACATATGCCTGGGTATCTTGGCATGGGCTTCTCTGACGTTGTGGGCAGTGACCTTGTCTATTGCATAGAAGCCTTGCGAAGGCACCGCCGGTTCGTTTACAGTGCCTGGATCTGACAGAGCTCTGCCAGTGGCTGTGCCGCTTTCCAGCAGAGACTGATAGCTCCCTTCAAAGACGATCCGTCCGCCTTCCTTGCCTGCTCCTGGCCCCATGTCGACGATATGGTCGGCGATGGCGATGAGCTCGGGGTCATGGTCCACGATCACCACCGTATTGCCCTTGTCTCGCAAGCCCTTGAAGATTTTCGTGATCCCGGTCAGGTCCCGGGGGTGCAAGCCCACGCTTGGTTCGTCGAAGATGTAGAGAACGTCATTCAAAGGGCTGTTCAGACAGTTGGCGATTTTCAGGCGCTGCCCCTCTCCTCCGGAAAGCGTAGAGGTGCCGCGCTCCAGGCTCAAGTAGCCCAGCCCAACCGTTATCAGATTGGCTATCTTGCGCTCCAGGTCCTGCAGAATGGTATCAGCCTGATCGTTATGGATCTGCTCCAGCCAGTCCTGCAGGTCAGACACGCTCATGGCTGAGCAATCGGCTATGTTCAGTCCGCCGATCTTTGCTGAGCGGACTTTGGCGTTGACCCTGGCCCCTTGGCAGTCGGGACACTGGGCGATTCGTGTAACTTGCTCGAGCTCATGCTGGTATTTGTCGTTGCTCTGATTCATGAAGGTCTTGGTGATCCGGGGCACCAATCCTTCATATATGGCCGTCTTATGCCAGGCGGGGCCAGGGTGTGCCGGTTTTTGCTTCTTGCCGTAGAGCAGAAAGTCAAGGTCGCCGCTGGCCCACTCCCGTAGGGGCAGATCGTTGTCGAAATAGCCTGAATCCGTGTACCTGGTCAGTCTCCAACCGCACGGCTGGAAGGTTGGAAAGTTGATGGCGCCCTGATTCAGCGAAAGATCCATGTTGATCATGCGCTGCGACTCGGCTGCCAGGGTGGAAAAGACCAGAGACGACTTTCCCGAGCCCGACAGGCCGGTGACCACGGTGATGGCCCGCTTTGGTATGGCCAGCGAGACTTGCTTGAGGTTGTGTGTGGAGGCCCGATCAATAACAATGTACTCGGTCTTCATCGGTCGACTCGCTCCTGGCGCAGCTTGGCGATAAGCCTGTTGGCAAGAGCTGTGAACTCTTCCTGCTCGTCTTCGGACCAGACCTGTCGGGCATCCTCCTCAAGGGTCTTGTGCTGCTGATCGATGATGCCGAGCATGCCCCGACCATCCGGGGTCAGGCTGGTTTCCAGCTCGCGCCGGTCACGAGTATCGGGTGTCTGTCTGATATATCCGAGATCGCGCAACCTGCTCAGGTTCTTGGAGATCTTGGACCGGCTCATGCCGAGCCGTTGGCCAATCTGTGAGGGCGTGGACGCCCCTGTGCGCAGAACGGTGAGGATGTCGAACTGCAGCCAGGTGATGTTCCCCGGGTTGACCCTGTTGCGCTCTGCTACGAATTCGCACTGCAGATACATGAGAGCATCGTGGAGGGAGGACGGCTTATTTAGTTTCATAATAGAAACTAAATCATATTAAAAACTATCTATCTCCCTGATAGTTGGTTATGCTCTGGCTTCGGTATTGTCTGACTGTATCGGACCGATGAAGTCAGGTCTCAGGAGGTTCGATATTCGCCGTGTTTTGTTGAAATGGCACAGGATGTTTCATGGAACGCTTAATTGGACCTTTCTGTTATGCAGAACGACGATGCTGACATCCCAATGCCAGGTAAGCCAGCATGTCCACCGGTCGGAGAGTCTGAGCTATGGCTCTTCTTTTGCTCGAGCCCTCCTCTCCTCGTATTAAAGAAGTTGTTGGATGGGTTTCTGTATTTCTTTGATTTGACAGCTGGGCCTTCTTTGTCAATAATGTAGCATGCTACATTTTAGGGAGGCGGTATCTTTTGGAGCTCTCGGAGAAGCGGCCAGAGGGACTGGTCAAAATAGCCAACACCCTGCTGGAAAAGCACATGAATGAGTGTGTGCGGAGCATCTTTCCCAATCTGACTGGTCCCCAATTTGTCATGGTCTATTACCTGTATGAGCATGAGGGCCTGGAGGTGACGCAGAAGACGGTGGGCGACAGGTTCCGTTTGAGCCATCCTACGGTTCGGGGAGTTGTCAAACGGCTGGTCAAGGCAGGATGGCTGACGGCAAAGCCGCAGAGTGATGACCGACGTCAGATGGTTCTTAAGCTCACCGGGCAGGCGCGGAGCGAGCTTAACGCCCACCAGGTCGAGATCCGGCATGTATTAGAGACCACGGGCAAGCTTGCCTTGAAAGGGTTCGATGAGCAGGAGAGTAGACAGCTGGTGGGCTACCTGGAACGAATCATTAGAAACATGGAATCCTGATCTGCTTTTAGTTGGATCACGCAGGCTTCGGCCCGAGCCGGTGAAGGACGGAGAGGATGCGGTATGAATAAGGATGGCCGCAAGAGGGAAGGCAGCCAAGGCGGGGCTGAGGGAAGTCGCACCGCGATGATGGGCACGCTTTTGGCAGGGGCTTTCCTGGCCTTGATGGCGGAGACCTTCCTTAACAATGCTCTGCCCACCATTATGGCGGAATTCCATGTGTCCCAATCCACTGCTCAGTGGCTGAGCACCTCCTATCTGCTGGTGGTGGGGCTGATGATACCCGTATCGGCTTGGGTGTTTTCCAACTTCCGATCCAAGCACACCTTCATGGCCATGATGGCTATTTTCCTGACCGGCTCCCTGGTCTGTGTCTTCTCCGAAGGGCATTTCCCGCTGCTGTTGGCGGGCAGAATCATCCAGGCCATAGCCGCCGGATCGCTGATGCCTTTCATTCAGAATGTGGTGCTGCTGCTTTTCCCGCCGGATAGGCGCGGTGTGGCCCTGGGCATGGTGGGCCTGGTGGTGGCCTTGGGTCCGACGGTTGGCCCCACGCTCTCGGGGTTTGTTTTGGAGCACTGGTCCTGGAGGGCCTTGTTTGTGCTGCTTGCTGTCTTGAGCGCCGCGATTCTGGTGGCCTCGTTCTTCCTGGTCTATACGGTCAACCACCAGGTGAGAACTCGGCTGGACGTGCCTTCCGTAGTTTATTCCTGCCTGGGCTTCGGGCTCATTCTGTACGCCCTGTCGGCCATTGGGGACGCGGGCGGTGCGTCAGTGCTTGACCTGGGATTGCTACTGGCTGGTGTGCTGGTAGTAATCCTGTTCTGTCGGCGTCAGCTGCATCTGAAGTCTCCGCTGGTGAATTTGCGTGTTTTCATGAATGCCACCTTCAACCTGACCAGTCTGCTGAGCACCCTGAGCAACATTGCCATGGTCGGGGTGGAGCTGGTGCTTCCCCTGTACTTGCAGAATACGCGCGGGTCAAGCGCGCTCACCTCTGGTCTGGTCATGCTGCCGGGAGCCATTGTCATGGGCGTATTCAACCCACTTTCTGGTCTGATCTACCAAAGAATCGGGGCGAGGAGAATCGCCCTTTTGGGATACGCGGTGCTGCTGACCGGAACCTTGCCGATGATATGGTTCGGCACCACTACCAGTCTTATCGTGATCGCCTCCTGTTATGCTCTGCGCTTGGCAGGAGTGGCGCTGGTCATGATGACTACTTTCACCGAGGGCATCAACGCACTGCCTACAGAACTCACGGCCCATGGCAACGCGGCTGCCTCGACTGTCCGCCAGGTCGGCGGTTCACTGGGTACGGCCGTAGCCATGATGATTGTGACCATCGGCACTCAGCGCGGCAGTCTCAGCGGAGCCACGTCAGCCCAGGCACTCGACCAGGGCTACCAATGGGCCTTCATCTTCCTTATGCTCGTAGCCCTAATCGGTCTATGCAGCTCTTTCTTCCTTAAACCGAATAGAACTGCGACTGAGTAAGAGGAAAAATTTTGTGCATTTACTGGATAGTCTCTTTCAGATGCTGTTCGGTTGACTAGCAAGCGGGAAATGCTGCGGACGTAAAACGACTATTGCCCAGGGTGAGGCCATGAATTCGATAGGGAAGGGAAAAGCGCTTCCAAATACGGGGAGCAGGAAGCCTTCGGTGTCGGTGAACAATATGTGTTTGTGGCGGTACTCGATAAATTCATACGAGGGTTGCTGATCGGTGACAACGTGATTCTTCGGTTTTCGAAGGCTGAGAGCCATCGATCGTTGATCGGTGAGTGCCTTACCTCGTCGTGGTTGACCATGATGTGGTAATCGTCGTCGATGGAGATGAGCCCTTGGTCAAAGGCTCGGTCGTGGAAGGCATTGAGCAGCAGGCCGTTCGATGCGGCAGTTTTCTCGGTCGGGGTTGAGGCTTTCCAGGGTTTGATATGGCTGGCAATCAGCATTGAAGGTATCTGCATGCCGGTGATGCAGCATGTGCACTGGTAGTTCAAGAGCAGCGAATTGCGGAAGTAGGACTGGTTGATCCGCTGAATCGTGGTCGCTTCGCGCTCGCCGCCTTCGGGATTGGGCTTGTCAAGCAGGAGCTTTGTTGCGGTTTCGAGCGGGGAATATCGGTCAGAGGCCAACGGTGCTGGGCGGAAGTGTTGTTTGTTGGCTTGCAGGAGTGCGTGTTGGAGCAAATCGAGGCATTCTGCCATGAAGGCATCGGGATTCTCCGCGTACCACTGCCAGACTTGGGAATCCAGCTTACTGCCATGCTTCATGCCCGCCTTGCCTTGGGCCCTCCGATTGACGTCATGGGCTGCGATGTTCCAGATTTTCAAGGCAACAGAGTCCGGAGTGCGATGCAGGAATGACGCCAGACGCTGTACGTCCAGCCCATTGTCGTCACACTCTCTGGGCTCAAGCACCCTGTTGACTGTTTGCAGTCATTCCAACTGCTGTTTTATTCTGACTATATTGCTTTGTTCCTATGCGCACTGTGGAGGGAGAGGGACGGATGACAAGGGAGTTGGAGCTTTCGCCACGGCACGGTGGTGATTTGGTCTCTGTTGAGTATTCGCTGGAGCTTGCTAATGACAAAGGTATAGAGGCTGGATTCAGCGCTGATAAAACGACCGGAGATTTTGGTGATGGAATCTTTGTGGAATCCATTGAAGAAGATGCTGCAAGTGGCCAGGTGCAAGATGACGCGCAGCTTGATTACAAGATCGCTGCGGCTTGTGGAGTGGTCGCGGGTTTATGTGATTCGATTTTTGTTGGCAAGTTCTCTCTGGACAAGGCGAACGAGTGGGGTTCGGAGAAAGTCAATGAATTCGTGGTTTGGGTGGCAAAGCAGCATTCTGGTTTTAAAGGGGAGTCCCTGCGTGATGCCATTCATTTCCTAGAAGATCAATATCCTTTTGTTGGCGACAAGTACACGGCCGAATTTGGCGGCGGTTTGCAACATCATCTCAGAGACTTTTCTCACCACTTCTCCCTTGAAGGATTGGTGTTCTCGATACTCACTCAATTTACGGGAAAGGTATACGGCACCAATCAAAACGGAGATTTCATTGCAGTCCCGGTGGAAGAACGATGGTTTAAGGAAGGTTTGATCGGCGATACCGTCTGCGAAAAGCTGTTCCTAGGCACGGTGCGATGGTTCTTTCACATGGCGTCAGACGCGCCGGGATCAAGTTCGAATCCCGGTGAGGGCACGGGGATACCTGGGCCTTTTCTTTCTATTATTAAGGAATTGTCCGCCTTGCCCGTGTTTAAAAATGCCATGGATTCTGGCATGGGGTTACGGAAACTTCTTTCCAAGATGTTCAATGGGACCTTATTCGCTCAAGTTGACGATGAAGGTCGTAAAGTCCTTCGTAGGTTTAACCTGCGAACCGAAATCGGAATTGTGCATGTACTGGGGCGTCAGGCGCTCCCAGTGTTGCTGAATGAGTGCCTGACACGGGGCTGCTATTTTCTTCATCATCTTTATCTGGAGATGAAAAACAATGAAGTCGACTCTTTGGACGACCTGTCACAGCTGGATATGGGTGTGGTCCTTCCATTCAATAATTCCAGAGTAGTCCGCATGGTATCCATTGCTTCGGCTACCTTTACTGCAGTGGATCTAGCGGATGCTGCTATTCGGGCCGCCTTGGTCGGGATTCTAGTAGGGGGATTCGATGGCAAGCTCTTCCTGCTGAAAATCAACTATGTAGGTGTGACTCGTCTGGTTTTCGCAATAGGTGTGGATGTCAAAACGGTATGGGAACGAAGAGCAAGCCACAGGCAGCGGCGGCAAAACGACGATTCGGCCGGTCGGGTGACAATGGAAATGCTCTCGTTGAAGCCGGAGCATCTGTCTGTATTGTTCTCGATAGAGCGACTCGCGCTTTATGAGGACATAGATCGAAGTAGGGCAGTGGATCGAAGAGAAAAGGAAGAATGGTTTGACAGGTGGTCTGAAAACCTGCCTGATGACTGTGATCTCCTTAATCGCGGGCAAGTGAAAGAGAGAATTGAAGAACTTGTTGCGCGGGACGGGAACACATGGAAAGCCTTGGTTCTGATTGAACTTGCACGGTTCACTCCGTATGACCTATACCGTTTTGAAACGGAGTCAGAGAATCCTGAGGGAGGGCCGGACTCCTCGATCAAGAGAACTAAACGACCAAAATTTGATTCAAAGATTCTCGAAGAATTATGGCGTGACGTAAGCGGCGATTCGGATAAATCCCCTGTGCAGCAGACCGCCAAGGCGCTGAATAGGAATGTCGGCGTATTGAATGGTAGCCGAACCAAAAAAATTGTCGGTGCTGCGGGGACTGCCGCGATTGCGGTTGCTACGGGAGGTGCAGCGTTTACATTAGCGCCAGTCATAGCGCCGTTGTTTGCCGGATCGGCTGTTGCCGGCCTGTCTGGTGCTGCTCTTACCAGTGCGAGCCTTGCAGCGGTTGGCGGTGGTGCATTGGCTGCTGGAGGCTTCGGTATGGCAGGCGGCACAGCCATAATCGCTGGTGGCGGTGCAGTCTTGGGTTTGGTTGGTGGTAGTGGGGTAACTGCTGTTGCTTCGCTTCTCACTGATTCCAAAGGAGCGTTTGCCCTCGACGAATGTTCGAAGCTCCTAACATTTTGCCAATCCGACTTCGCTCAAGCTGATATGAAGCCAGAGACGATTGAACGGATCCGACAGGGTTTGCTCGATCAGATTGAACGAATGGAAATTCAGCAGGAGGTTCTCTCTAGGCGTTCTGAAGATAAGGATTTAGACAAGGCTGAGAAGAAGGAAACCAAGAAAGAGCTCTCCGGTCTTAAGAAGAGCTTGGGGTACATGCGTAACTGCGAAAAGGAATTGGTGAAGCTTATTAATCAGAAAAGTCGTTCAAAGGAGACTGTGACAGTTTCGAAAGGCCATGTTGGGTCGGCCTGATTAATGACGGCGTTGGGATGGGAATCACCCGAGATGAGTGTGCATCGGATTCTGTGCCTTGTCGTATCAGTCGATAGGGATGCGACCAGCCTTTGCCGACTTACTATTACCAATCCTCTTGGGGTCGTGGAGGTGAGTAACAAAAAGGGGTTTTGGAACCCCAAAACCCCTTTTTGGCGGAGGATACGAGATTCGAACTCGTGAGGGCGTGAACCCAACACGCTTTCCAAGCGTGCGCCATAGACCACTAGGCGAATCCTCCAAGGCTGCAATGAACGGGGTCGTAGCCTACGTGACCCTAATCAAGGCAACTAGGAAATAGTAACACAGGGCGGGGATTGCAGGCCAGTCCAGACGTGTCGCCGACAATTCCCGCCCTATTTCTGTATTACTTGATCTGATCCATGGAAAGGCCAAGAGCATCAGCCACGCGCTGGCCGTAGTCGGGGTCAGCCTGGTAGAACTGCTTGGTCTCGAGAACCTGGATCTCCTGGTCATCGACGGATCCCAGGGTGTTCTTGATGGTCTGGATCAGGCGGTCCTTCTCTTCCGGGCTCATCAGCCTGTAGAGACGGCCGGCCGCGGAATAGTAGTCCTTGTTATAGGGGCGGGAGTACTCGGTCTGCCCTTGGACGGCATCGCTGTGCATTTTGGCATCGTTGTCTTCCACGGGGCCGCCCTTGCTGTTGGGCTCGTAGTTGACCGATCCATCCTGACCCTGGGACATGAAACCGTCCCGCTCGTAGTTGTGGACCTCGCTGACCGGGCGGTTGATGGGCAGCTGTTCGTAGTTGGCGCCCAGACGGTAACGTTCGGCGTCCTTGTATCCAAAGAGGCGGCCCTGCAGCAGCTTGTCGGGCGAGGGCTCGATGCCTGGAACGAAGTTGGCGGGGGAGAAGGCGGCTTCCTCCACATCATCAAAGTAGTTGGTCGGGTTGGTATCCAGCACGAACTCGCCTATCTCAATGCGCGGATAGTCCTTCTTGGAGACAACCTTGGTCACGTCGAAGATATCGTCCTTGTAGTCCAGGCCCTCCTGGTAAGGCAGGATCTGCACGCAGACCTTCCACTTGGGGTAGTCGCCCCGGTCGATGGCATCGTAAAGATCGTGCAGAAGGAAGTCCGTGTCCTCGGAGGCGACCTTGGCAGCAGTCTCGTCGGTCATGTTCTTCACGCCCTGCTCGCTCAGGAAGTGGTACTTGACCCAGAACTGCTCGCCTTTCGCGTTGACCCACTTGAAGGTGTGGCTTCCGTAGCCGTTCATGTTCCGGTAGCTGGCAGGGTTGCCCCTGTCACCCATCAGATAGGTGACCTGGTGGACAGACTCAGGGGAGTGCGACCAGAAGTCCCACTGCATCTCCTGGCTGCGCAGGTGGGTGGCCGGGTCGCGCTTCTGCGAGTGGATGAAGTCGGGGAACTTCAGGGGGTCGTTGACGAAGAATACGGGGGTGTTATTGCCCACCACGTCGTAGTTGCCTTCCTGCGTGTAGAAGCGCAGGGCGAAGCCGCGGACGTCGCGCAGGGTGTCGGGATAGCCGGATTCGCCGGCCACCTGGGAGAAGCGCAGCAGGATGGGCGTGGTCTTGCCTGCTCCGTTGAATACGTCGGCCTTGGTGTAGGCGCTCATGTCCTTGGTCAAGGTGAAGGTTCCCTTGGCTCCGGCTCCCTTGGCGTGGACTACGCGCTCTGGTATGCGCTCGCGGTTGAAGTGGGCCAGCTTTTCGAGGAGCTGGTAGTCCTGCATGAGGATGGGCCCCCGGGTGCCCGCCGTCTGACTATGGTTGTTGTCTGCCCAGGGCTGCCCTTCGTTGGTAGTAAGTTTGTCGTTCATGTCTGCTCGATTCCTCTGACCTCTATGTTTTTCGCGATTGACAGTCCCAAGCTGGCCAGGTCTGCGACCCAGCTCCTGGTTGACCACTCGATCGCTGATGGCAGGACTCTTGACAAAATCCTGCTATTCTCCACCGTATCTGACAGGGGATGGAGTTGGTGGATATGCGCGCTGAGCGAGAGTCAGATATCTCACTAATTGAGCAAGATGCTCATGACGACGAAGAGTGATGTGTCTGTTGCGGGCGGAATTTCAAGAGAGCCGCCGACGATGCCTCATTCAATCGGCAAACGGCGACGGCTCTCATCAGAGCACTGGTGCTCAGAGCATCTGTATCAGTTCGCCCACATCCTGGATGACCAGCTGGAGGTTAAGCCCGGTCAGGACAGCCACGACAATCCAGGCCAGGAAGGCCATCCATCGAGGGTTGGCATACTTGCCCATGATCTTCTTGGAGGAGGTGTACCAGACCAGGGGGATCATGGATATGGGCAGGGCCACGCACAGGAAGACCTGGGAGTAGACCAGCAGGCTATCCAGGGCGGACTCCTTGCCGCCGAAGGCGATGGTGCAGATCAGCACGGGGATGATGGAGATCACACGGGTGACGAGCCTGCGCAGCCAGAGAGGAATCCTCATGCGGATGAAGCCCTCCATGACGATCTGCCCAGTCAGAGTGCCGGTGATGGTCGAGTTCTGACCGGAGGCCAGCAGGGCCACAGCGAAGAGGGTGGAGAGCAGACCGGAGGCGACCGGACCGGCGATGGTCTTGTCGCCGAGGGCGTTGTAGAGGGCGGTGAAGGTATCCAGCCCTTCGCCGTGTCCGAAGAACATGGCCGCACCCAGCATCAGCAGCAGGCAGTTGACCACGAAGGCGGCGGACAGCTGGATGTTGGAATCCCAGGTGGCGAAGCGGACAGCGTTGGCAACCTGACGGTCGTCGCTCCGGTCGAAGTCGCGGGTCTGGACGATGGATGAGTGCAGGTAGAGGTTATGAGGCATGACCGTGGCGCCCACGATGCCCAGAGCCATGGTCAGCTGGCCGTTGCCCAGGATGGCCTTGTCAGGGATGAAGCCGCGGAAGACCGCGGGCATGTCGGGCCTGGCAAGGAAGACCTCGTAGAGGAATACCGCCATGATGACCAGAATCAGGGTGGCCACGATGGCCTCGATGCGTCGGAAGCCGATCTTGGTCAGCAGCAGGAGGATGAGCACGTCCAGCACGGTCAGCGTCACGCCCAGGATCAGTGGAATGCCGAAGAGCAGCTTCAGGGCGATCGCTCCGCCGATCACCTCGGCGATGTCGGTGGCCATCACAGCCAGCTCCGTGCAGATCCAGAGGGCGAAGCTGAGCCGGCGGCTGGTGTGCTGGCGTGTGGCCTGGGCGAGGTCCAGACCGGTCACGATTCCCAGCTTGGCCGACATGTACTGCAGCATCATGGCGATCAGGCTGGAGATGAGGATGACGCTCATGAGCAGGTAGCCATACTGGGCGCCGCCGCCGATGGAGGTGATCCAGTTGCCGGGATCCATGTAACCGACTGCCACCAGAGCGCCCGGGCCGGAGAAGGCTGCCAGGTTCTTCCAGAAGGAGCTGGTCGAGTTGGGCACGGAAACCGTGGCGTTGATCTCCTCCAGGGAGCGTCCGTTGGCCGTCTCGATGATGGGATGGGATTGGTGCTGCCGACTGGATGGCGGATTCCTGACTTCGGATCCGGCTGGACTGGCGGGCCCTGAAGCGGGTCGGGTCTTAGTGTTCGGCATGTCGCCTTCCTTGATTCTGGACCGTGGTGGTCGTGTGGCTGGCTATAGACTTCGACCCTTCGAAGTCTAGTGGCGCTCGATGAAGAATACCAGAGGTGATCTGTGACAATCTCAAAATATGCCTGCAGGGGTTGCTCGCGGGTCGCGCCATGGATCTGTGCTATAGACTGTGGAACATGGGAATTGCCGAACTGTCCTCCAGCGCCCAGGATTATCTCAAGGTCATCTGGGATCTTCAGGAATGGGACAAGGGCCCTGTCCAGCCCACTGCGGTGGCCGACAGGACGGGTATGAAACAGTCGACGGTCTCGGGTGCACTGGGCCGTCTGGTCGATGCCGGTCTGGTCACCCACAGGCCTTACGGCAAGGTCGAGCTGACTGAAACCGGTCGTCGCTACGCGGTGACCATGGTTCGGCGCCACAGACTGCTGGAGACCTTCCTGGTGCAGGTCCTTGGTTACGGCTGGGATGAGGTGCATGAGGAGGCGGACAGCCTCGAGCACGCCGTCTCCGACAAGATGGTGGATCGCATCGACGAATATCTCGGGCACCCCACAGCTGATCCGCATGGTGATGCCATACCCTCACCTGAGGGGGACCTTCCGCCAATACCTACCACCACAAGGCCTCTCTCGGAAGTATCTGCAGGGACGACGGTAAGGGTGCAACGAGTCAGCGACGAGGATTCACAAATACTTCGTGCGCTCAGCAGTTACCGCATATGGCCTGGCTGTCTGGTGCAGGTGGAAAGTAGGCAGGCTGATGATGAATTAGCCGTAAGCCTGACGGATATGCATTCCAGCTCCGACGCCGCTTCGGACGACCTTCTTGTGCTGTCTAAAGAACAGGCGGCATTGATTCAGGTCAGTCTTATCTGATTTGTCGTACTGAACAGCGTTACTGTTCGCTGCGGTTGGCCTCATGCTCTCGCTGACGACGGTGAAGATACGCGAATAAGTTTGAGGTATGAATGTAGGCTCTTCGGTCGTTTTTCGCTAGAACATCGAGAACGATACCGGCGATGATGGATAGCAGACCGACAAGAATCAACAAGACTGATCCGATAAGGGTAGGAATACGCGGGACCGATCCTGTGTGCCAGAACTCGATCATTACCGACAAGAGAAAACCGAAACCGACCAGGTCTATCAGCAGTCCGCATCCTCCAAAGAAGGGAAGGGGTTTGTACTCCCTGATCATTCTGAAAATGGTGGAAAGTACGCGGATCCCATCGCCCACAGTGTTAAGTTTGCTGTGAGAGCCCTTAGGGCGATCGCGGTACTGAACGGGCATTTCGTACAGCCGTAGATTCCTGTCCAGGCTGTGTATGGTCATTTCCGTTTCCACTTCAAATCCATGGGACAGGATCGGGTAGCATTTGACATAGGTAAACGAAAAAGCCCGGTAGCCCGTCATAATATCCTTGACTTGCGCACCGAAGATGCAGTTGATTGCCGAGCGAACCAATCTGTTGCCGACGTTGTGAAAGGGTCTTTTGTTTTCTTGGAAGTAGGTGGAGCTCAGTCTGTCGCCTATCACCATGTCATAGCCCTCGAGGATTTTATCCACCATAGCGGGAGCACTTTCCGCAGGATAGGTGTCGTCGCCATCGGCCATGACATATACGTCGGCATCGATGTCTTCGAACATAGCTCGTATGACGTTGCCCTTACCTTGGCGCGGTTCCGGTCGGACCACTGCACCCTTTGATTGTGCTATGGAAGCTGTTTTATCTGTAGAGTTATTGTCATAAACGTAAATGGTCGCCGTTGGGAGTGCTTTATGGAAATCGTCAACGACTTTTCCTATCGTCTGCTCCTCGTTATAGCAGGGCAAGAGAACGGCAATGGTTGCTTCTTCCAAGGCAGGCTTCATGCTTAACACTATACATATAGGGATTCTCAGATTGAGGTCGATATGGGATTATGAAATTTGTGGGCAATAGCAGAGGTATACCCATTGCGCGTACCGCGCTCAGGTTAGCATAGACCACATGCAGCAGCTATTTGAAACTGGACCTGATGTCTGGAAGCAACTTGATGGCTTGAGCAAACGGCAACGCCGGTTGGTTATTTCAGCAGTCAACTACCATTCGTTGATGCAGCCTGGTCGAGAACTGCTCTACAAGATCTATATGGGTGGAGACTGGCAGTATCCCCGCTTGACAGACACTTCGACTCTGAATGGTTCTCTAACCAAGGGAGCCGGACTTAAACCCGTAGTCGAATTCAAAGCCAGGTCAACGTCCAAGCCTAAGACTGCCTTTACCCCGCACTATTTTGATCCGCATCATCAATTGGTTGATTGGAATGAACGCTATGTGCTATTGACTCCGGACGATGCCACTGATATGACGGTCAAGGCCCGGAGTCTGTCTGCCCGATTGCCCATGCGCAACCAAATTTATAACTACTGTGAGCTGCATTTTCCACTTCTGTTCGATCAGGTTCGTGAATTGCTCAGGCGTAAGCGCGAGAAAGCGGGATACCAGGCTATTGAGACTTATCGTCCCGATTCGACCAGCGACCTGTTTGCTCGTGGGGCTGTGCATCATCCAGGCAGTTCAATCGAACCTGGGCAACCGGACTCTTCGGCTTCCAAGGCTGTCATTATCGCCATGCATTGGCTGCAGCCCGGGGGAGCCGAGCGTTGGGCCATGGAAACAGTCGCTCTGGCTCGAAAAGCGGGGCTATTGCCCATCGTCATCACCAACAATGACAGTCATCAGCCATGGATTGTCAGCAAGGACTTGGATGATGCCCTCGTCATCAATCTGACCTTTCCTGCGCAGGAGGGCATCGGCGACGTGCCCCTGCTCAGGGCTCTATTTGAGCAGTACAACATTCGTGGTGTCATGATTCATCACAATCAGTGGATGTACGACCGGCTCTGGTGGATCAAGCGATATTACCCGCATACGTTCATTATCGACTCCCTGCACATTCTTGAATACCACGACCGTGGTGGCTATCCCAACCAGAGCGTGAGTCGCGACCCTTACATTGATCTACACCATGTCATTTCACCCCAACTGCAGGATTGGCTGGTAAATCGTCATGGTATAGCGGCAAAAAAGGTGGTTATGGCGCCCTTGGTTGGTCTGACTGCCAATCAGATGAATCCACAGTACAAGGACCGGGTACAGCAGGATGTGTTCCACGTCGCCTTTGTAGGGAGGATGACCAGGCAGAAGCGCCCGGAGGCATTTATCAATGTCGCCAAGGAAATGGAGCATCGTTTCCCGGGTCGTTTTCGGTTCATTATGCATGGCAGCGGCGATATGGATTTGGAGGTACGCAAACTCCTTGCGAAATATGGCCTGGATCATGTAGTGGAACGTCGTGATGTCTCTCAGCCTGTTTCTGCAACATATGATTGGGCGGATGCTCTGCTGATCACCTCGATCAATGAGGGTATTACTCTTACGACCATCGAGGCTATCAGTCGGGGCATGCCGGTGTTGAGCGCTAATGTCGGTTCCCAATCGACGCTGGTTCCTGTTCAGGGGCTGTTGCCTCGGCAATCGTTGGGGCTGGTCCGCCAATCGGTCCGTTCCTTGCTCAGGATGGATGGTCATGAAGAGGATCGCAGGCGGTTGTGGACGGCGGAGCTGGAACGGCTTCAGGAGTTTTCAAGGAAGGAATCGGCCGACTCCTTCTTCACCCGAATGTTGGGAGAATGGGCGCAGTGATGAATGCTGTAGATAACCGGAGGAATGTGGCCGCTGTCGTCGTCACCTTCAACCGTCTGGAAAAGCTGAAGAAGGTTCTGGCTTCCCTGGAGTCCCAGACCTTTCTGCCCAAGGCCCTGATTATTGTCGACAATGCTTCGACCGATGGGACTGCGGATTATCTGCATGAGTATCAGGACGCATTCCCCCTGGAAGGGAAGGTGGAGCTTCGCATTGTCACCCTGCCCGAGAATGTCGGCGGGGCCGGTGGTTTCTCTGCTGGCATGCGCGAGGGCTACCGGATGGGTTTCGACTATGTGTGGATCTTCGATGATGACGGATATCCTGAGCCGGATGCCTTGGAAAAACTGCTCGGAGGCTACGAACAAGCCACCCAGGCTTTGAGCCCGGATATTCCCTTTGCCTGCTCCCTGATCAAATACATCGACGGAACCATTTCAGAAATGAACAATCCTGTACCTACCTGGGACTGGGGTCGGTTGCGGGCCATGGGGCTCAGGGATCTGGTGCTGATCAATCAGGCATCCTTCGTATCTGTGCTCATCCCACGTTGGGTCATGGAAGCCTATGGTCTGCCATACAAGGAGTACTTCATCTGGTTTGACGATGCTGAGTACACCTTGCGTATTACGAGAGACTGCCCCGGAGTCCAGGTTCTCGATAGCGTAGTGGTGCACGATATGGGTGAGAACAAGGGAGTCAATTTCTCGATGATCAACGAGAAGAACGCCTGGAAGTTCGCCTATGGCATTCGTAATCAGGGATCCTACAGACTGCATCACAAGAGCCTGGTCCATTTTCTGCTCTTTTGCGCCCAGGTTTGGTATGCCATGCGGTCCGGTGGAGTGGATAAGAAGTTGCGTCGACAAATGTATGGCAAGATGATCGAAGCTATAAGGTTCAACCCGTCAATTGATTATCCGCAAGTTGGGAATCAATGATATTGGCGTGCAAGAAGGAAAATATCTACCATTTATGATTTTTCGGCGCTCTGCAACCGAGCGTTCGAATCAAACGTGACGGATATCGCGAAAGGAAACAGTAGAAAAGATGATGTGGCTTTCCTTCTTAGCATCTATGCTGCTGGCTGCGGGCTTACTATATATTCCCGGTTTTCTACTCGTTTCCGCATTTGGATATTCGAGACGGACCTCCCTGTTGCTTTCCCCGCCAATAGCATTGGCGCTGTATGGGATTTTGGAAATAATTGAACAGAAGATAGGCATAAAGAGTTCTGTCGGAACTGTAGTGGGTGTCTCACTCTGCATATCAATCATCCCCTTGCTGGTCAAAGTGGTAATGCAGAAACTGAGCGTGGATGCAATGAAGCGCGATGCCAATGCTGCTGGTTCAGACGGCAATGTGCAGAAATGGCATGACTGGCTGGTGCTGTTTGGCTTCTGGACGGTCGGCATCTTTATTACCACTTTCGTGTTGGTTCGCAATTTGGATGGTCCAGATTCATATTCGCAGCTATTCGATAACGCATGGCACATGGGTATAGTCAGGAAATTCCTGACTACCGGGGATATGTCGCCTCTGACTTCCGGAAATATTGTTCCAACGGTTGGGTCATCTTTCTACCCAACAGGTTGGCACTCGCTGGTCGCATTGGTGGCTGGTACTGCAGGTGTGAGTCCTTTGATTGCGGCGAATGCGGTCAATGCATGCATTATTGCTCTTGTATTCCCTGGCTCCATGTTCCTTTTGCTGAAAAAAGTGCTGTCCGGTTTGCGTCCAGCGATGATTCTTTGTATGTGCACTACGTTGATGTTTACCGCATTCCCATGGAGATTTTTGGCGTTCGGCCCATTGTATTCCAATCTGTTGTCGTTCGCGATACTTCCATTGTCTATGGTTCTTTTCCTCAATATCCTTGACGCGAGGAGCAGCTGGAAACGCAGAGCTCAAGATGGAGTATTGCTGGTAGCGAATATAATCGGCGTAGCAATTACTCAGCCCAATGCAGTATTTACCATGGGAATTTTTCTCGTTCCATATCTGATGACTCAAATACCGAGATATTGCGATGCCTCAAAGTTAAGAGCCAATCGGGCTTTGACGGTACCTGTCTTGAGTGCAGCGGTGCTGCTGCTGATCGCCTGTGTGTGGGTCGGCCTTTACAAGGTGCCATTTATGCAACGGACCGTACGCTGGGGTTGGCCATCGTTTGAAACCAAGCCCCAGGCCATATTTGATATTGCCTTTCTGGGCTTTCATGATGCCGAGCCACAGTTTATGCTTGGCATATTGGTCATGCTGGGGTTCTTGTATGTGTTGCTTCATAGAGAATTCCTATGGCTGGGATGCTCACACATATTAATGTGTTTTCTCTATTTCCTCTCGGCTGCGACTGATGGCCGAGCCAAGGCTGTGCTTACGGGATTTTGGTACCATGACGCCTATCGTTTAGGGGCTTCGGCGGTGTTCACCGGCATACCATTGGCGGCAATTGGCCTGTGGTCACTGATGAACGTGATTGTCAAATTGTTTGATGGTGTTATGGTCGATGGCCATGATTCACGCCAGCGGATCGTATTGTTTGCTGCTGTGCTTGTCGTCGTGGAAATTATCAATTTCTTCCCGAATTACCACATGCGCGGCAGCCATAGCGTCGATACGCCTTTCGGCGCCGTAACCAGGGATCTGCGGTACACAAATTCAAGAGACGAGCCCAAAAGCTACACCGCTGACGAGCGACGTTTTGTTGAAAAGGTCCGTCAGATTGTTCCACCGGGATCCTTGATTCTCAACCAACCATATGATGGCAGCGTCTACGCGTGGGGAATCGATGATCTGAACGTCTATTACAAGGCATGGCAAGGCAACTGGCTAGGTAAGCCTACGGTCCAGAGCAAGTTGATTATGAACGGCTTGGCCAACATGGATGAGGATCAGCATGTATGCCGAGCTGTCAAGGAATCACACGCGCAGTATTTGATGCTTCTTGACCGTACCGACTATAAGCCAGACCCCGATGACAAGGCCAAAGTAATCTCCGACTATGCCAGCTATAAAAAGCGCGATTGGCGTGGTGTCGACGCCGTTCATGATGGCACACCTGGTTTCACTCCGGTTCTGCAGCAAGGAATTATGCGATTGTACAGAATCGATAGTCGCGCATGCTAGCTGAAGCTATTCGGCAGGATTGTTGCGTGCGGTCTGATCATCTATGCCTATATGCCTGCCGGTTGTCCTGCCAGAGAGATGAATCCGCGAGACTACTCTAATAGCGGGATTTACGATCAGGAAATTATATATATAACTGACAAGCATGAGCACGAGAAAGACAAGGGCTATAGTTGCTGCTGCAAAAATCAGCTTGGCAAGGAGCCCCATAGGCTCGGGGCTTTTGAAAACTGTATCCCACAACAGTGGTTTAATCAGGAAGTTTTCATGAATTAAATATATGCCCAGCGTGGATGGTGCAAGAGCAATGATGAGCCTGCTCCAAAGAGTATTGCCACGGTTGAGTGTACGAATCTGTGTTACCCAGATGAATATGACGGAGCCGGATATTACAGCAAGTATTGGCGAAGCACCAGGTCCTGCGGTCAAAAGGTTGGTTGGCGGATTGCCTAGGATGGCGGTCATTGAGTTCTGCCTGCCAAGTGCGCGTGTGCCTACTACGCACAGGCCGAAGCTGATCACAGTGCAAATAAGTGCAGAATACCAATGGATGCGTGGTAGTCTTTCAGGGTAAAGCCTGATGTTTGCACCAATAAGGTAAATGGAAATCAGATAACCGCAATCGGTATAATACTGGCTCTGCGCATTGAGTATTCGCCATATGAACGTCACCCATATGATCATGGCAGTCAAGATCCATGATTGTGCAGAGGTTAAATGTTCCATAAGTTTGTTGATGAACGGGCTGAAAGCGGTCATGATGAAATATGCGCTGATGAACCAATAGGCTATTTCGGTGATGGGGAGGAAAGAGACCAGGCCACTTTTGACAGTCACTCCAGCCAGGTAGTGTTCAGGAATGGCATGGTTCCATTTCAAGAAAAGAAACAGTAAAAATATAGGTGCTGAGTAGAGAAAAATCTGTATCCACAACTTCCACAGACGTTTGATGGGGCTAGTCGTTTTGGTGGCTACAAAATAGGCTGATATGAGTACAAACAGGGTGACGCCTACCTGTCCAAGGAAACTGAGAGCATTATGAGTCGCTCCCGCCCACGTTCCCGTTTGGGCCGGATCGGTATGTACTGCCCAGTTGTCATCGGCGAAAAAGTGAGTCGTAACAATAAGCAGCATCGCTACGATTCTTAGGAACTCAAATTTCCAGTCTCGTTGCTTGTTCGGCATAAGGCCTCCAGAACGTTTATCAAACTAGGTCGTGGATCGCTGCGACTCTTCCTTGATAGTACTCAAACCATTGTGTTAGTAATGAACAAAGGAAGTAGGAGAGCTCTTGTCATTGGCGGGCTCTGGTAGTCTGTACGCTTGTGAGAAGCATCGTAGATAGATTACGCCAGCGATACCACTATTCATTGGTTATCCTGCGTGAGCTTGTCAAGACCGATTTCAAGCTCAGGTATCAGGGATCCTTCCTTGGGGTTGCCTGGTCCGTTCTGCAGCCGCTGATGCTCTTCGTGGTTATGTATCTGGTGTTCGCCAAATTCCTCAGGATGACCGATGGCACGCCGACCTATCCCGTCGTGCTGCTTCTGGGTATAAGCTCCTGGCAGTTCTTCAACGAGTCAACTTCCATAGGCCTGCGTTCTATTGTGGACCGTGGCGACCTCTTGCGTAAGGTGCATTTCCCCAATTACATCGTGGTTGTATCTGCTACCATGGGGGCGCTGATCAGCTATGGAATCAACCTGATAGTGGTTCTCATCTTTGCCATCTTCTGCCGAGTGCATTTCACTTGGAGGGTCCTGTTGCTGCCAATCAGTGTATTCCAGCTGTATATTCTGGCCTTGGGCTTCACTCTGATCATGGCTACCATGTACGTCTACTTCCGTGACGTCTCGCATATCTGGGATGTGTTGCAGCAGGTGATTTTCTATTCCATCCCTGTCATCTATCCTCTGACGGCGGTGTCGGGAATCCATCGTTGGTGGGGTCCCGTCGTTGCCAAGCTGCTTCTGCTCAACCCTATAGCGCAGTCCATCCAGGATATCCGGCATTCATTCATCGCTCCGGAAACCACCCCCACGGTATGGAATCAGATTAGCAATCCCTTCGTGACCATGATCCCTATCCTGCTCACTGTGATCATGGTGGTGCTGGGTGTATGCGTATTCCGCAAGTACAATCACAAATTCGCCGAGGTGATGTGATGAGCAAGGCTGGGGAACCAATCCGTCAGAACAAAGACGATCGGCCCGTGGTCCTGTCTGTGGAGCATGTGGATAAGGTCTTTCGTCTGCCTACCGAACAAGCCACAGGACTCAAGCAGGCCTTTATCAACTGGACACGAGGAATCAAGGGATACAAGGAGCAGCAGGTGCTGCAGGATGTGTCCTTCCAGGTGCATCGGGGTGACTTTTTCGGCATCGTTGGACGCAACGGCAGCGGCAAATCAACCCTGCTCAAGCTGATTTCGGGCATCTACTATCCTGAACGCGGTCGCATCTCCTATACGGGCAAGCTGGTGCCTTTTATCGAATTGGGCGTGGGTTTCAACCCGGAGCTGACAGGCCGTGAGAACGTCTACTTGAACGGAGCCCTGCTGGGATTCACCCGCAGCGAGGTCGATGCCATGTACGATGACATCGTGGACTTCGCTGAACTGGGCGAGTTCATGGATCAGAAGCTGAAGAACTACTCCAGCGGCATGCAGGTGCGCCTGGCTTTTTCCGTTGCCATCAAGGCCCAAGGCGACATACTGATCCTAGACGAGGTACTGGCTGTCGGCGATGAGGCCTTCCAACGCAAGTGCGATGATTACTTCACCGAGGTCAAGAAGGATCCCAACAAGACGGTCATCCTCGTCACCCATGACATGGGTGCCGTGAAGAAGTACTGCGACCGGGCGATTCTGATCAAGGACGGCCATGTGGTGATTAATGGCGACAAGGATGATGTCGCCAACCGGTACACCTTGGAGAATCTCAAGGCCCCCGACAAGCAATCCGATGGAAAGAAGCAAGGGGACGAATATCCGACCGGTCTCAGCGCCCAGGTACCCCTCCTGCGCGCCTATCCGGTATCATCCTCGGTCTGCAAGAGCTCGGATACCTTCCGTTTTGACGTGGAATACGACTGCGCTGAGTATGACAATCTCTATATGGCCATCGCCATGCACGACACTCGACGCGGAGGCATAGCCTATGACACAGGTTCCGATGTCATCCGTCTAAAAGCCTGTGGGCATCAGGTGGTGCATTGTTCGGTGCCCTTGAACATTTTCAACAATGGCGAATTTCGTCTCGTCGTATCCCTGCGCGTGCGGGATGCCGCGCAAGCGGACAAAAATGCCCCCACAAAAATGATTGCCTTCACCAATGACGAGAACTCCTGTGTCTTTGCCATCAGAGACAAGCGAAACAGGGAGTACGCCTTGTTGAGCGACCGTGGGCTGCAGATCAGTCTTTTGGGCGAGGAATCACTCTGACCTGTCTGTACCCGCAGCACTTTCGATAGAATCGGAATATGAGTCACGAGAGTTGGGGAAAGAGGAGTATGGATTCCCCGGATGAGCCCACCGTCAGGGTCGTCGCTCTGGTATTGGCCGGTGGGGTTGGCGCCCGTATGCGCGGACCGGTGCCCAAGCAGTTTCTGGTAGTTCGGAACAAGCCGGTACTGGTCTATACCCTGGAGGCTTTTCAACGAGCAGTGGCCGTCGAGGACATCATTGTCGTATCCCTGCCCGAGTGGACGGGAATCGTTGAGCAGTATGTCAAAGATTGTGGGCTGACCAAGGTCCGAGCTGTTTTACCTGGAGGTGCCAGCGGTTTCGAATCCATTCGTTGCGGTCTGCGTTATCTTGAGAAACAGTATTCGCCTGAGGACATCATTCTGATCCATGACGGTGTTCGCCCCTTGCTGACTGAAGAAGTGATCAACGCCAACATCGCAGGTGTGGAGAAATACGGCAATGCCGTCACTGTAGTGCCGGCAACCGAGGCTTTGCTTCATACCGATGACGGCGAGTCCAGCAGCAGGGTGGTTGAGCGTTCTCACGTCATGCGCACCCAGACCCCGCAGAGCCTGCGTCTGCGCGAACTCTCGCTTATCCATCGCCAGGCAGATGAGATGGGTATTCATGATTCGGTAGCTACCTGCACGCTGCTGATCGAGACTGGTCATGTGGTTCATGCGGTAGCTGGTGACAATTCCAACTTCAAGCTCACCAGTCCCGAGGATGTGGCGCTCTTCGAGGCCTATCTCGATGCCAAGGGAATGTCCTGATGACAGGGAGAGGACGAGTCGATGCAGACATTCTGCAACAGGATGTGAATGGTCTGGCCGACGCCCATCCGGACTTGTGGCGGGAGCTGGATGGCTGCAGGATATTGATTACCGGCGGAACAGGCTTTGTGGGTTCCTTCATTCTGCATCTGATAGCTGCTTTGCGTCGTCGCCATGGCCTGCATATCGATGTTCTTGCTGTGGTCAGGAGTCGGAAACGTCTGCGAGATGTTTTGGGCGACGACTGGGAGGACTCATGGCTGCAGGTCGTGGAACAGGATCTTCGTGCCCCCCTCTCGCTGCAAAACGAAGGTCCGATAGAGTATTGCATCCATGCCGCCAGCAATGCCGACCCCGTGGCCTACCAATCCGATCCCATGGGGACCATGATGACCAACGTGGTTGGGACTGAGCAGATTCTGCAATATCTGGCGGATTTGGACACCAAGCCCTTCCGAGTGGTTTATCTGTCCAGCGTTGAAGCCTATGGAGGTCATAGCCAGGAGGAGATTCTCAAGGAGGATGATACTGGAAGTTTCGATCCGGCAGTGGTCCGCAACTGCTATCCAATCAGCAAGTTGGCCGCTGAAAACCTTTGCGCAGGGGCGCGTCTGCAACTGGGCCTTCCTGTGACTGTGGCACGCATGGCCTATCTGTATGGGCCAGGTGACCGTCTCAACGATCCCAAGATCGTCACGCTTTTTCTCCGGATGCTGCAAGAGGGCAGGGACATCGAAATGCACAGTCCTGGTCTGCAGCGACGCAGCTACTGCTATATCAAAGATGCGGTTTATGGTATCATGCTGCTTCTTTTGCGCGGCCAGGATTCGACATACAACATCGCCAATGGCGGGGAGGAAGTCACCATTGCCGGGGTGGCCCAGAAATTGACCCAGCTTTTTGGACGCCCGGGCGGGCTGGTGCGGTATGAACAGCCTGATCAGGATGAGCTTGCGCGCTTCTCTCCTCCGGAGGACAATATTCTTGATACTTCCAAAATGCGGGCTCTGGGATTTGAGGCAGAGGTCGGACTGGCGCAAGGACTGGAACGCACCGGTCGGTATTTTGGCATGCGGCCGTCAACATGGCAGACCGGCAATGTCGCAGGGAAAGGCATGGACAATGAATAGCCGTCTGATCGCTGGCATCAAGGGGCGCTTGCCCATCTCCTCCCGGTCTTTGCGGGACTTCCGGGCGCAAGATGATGCCAGATATGCGCAACTCCTTCAAGTGATCGACGATCAGTGGAAGGCCCTGGATAAGGCTCAGGAGAGTCTTGACCGCCTGGAGAGGCAATGCCGTGCGCTGAATGAGACCTTGGAATATGTCCATGATTCGAATAGTGTCATGTACTGGCAGCTGTTCCGGGGAGATCATGAGACCACTGAGCAGGCTCAACTCAGATTCTTCAGAGGGCTGCCCAAGGCCGAAGGCATCCATGCGCTCTTCCAGGATGCGGAGGCAAGGCTGTTCGAACTCTTTGATCAGTTTTGCCGGGATCATGAGATATCCTATTGGGGTACCGGCGGCACAGTGCTGGGCGCCTTCCGTCAGCAGGATTTCATCCCCTGGGATGACGATATTGACGTCTACATCACTCGTGAACAGTTGAGTCGGTTGGAAACTGCCGTGCGTGAGGATGGACGTTTCCGTGTCACGGTCGTCTGGGACTGGTATGTGCCTTGCAAGCAGATCAGATTCCGGTCTATAGATGAGGCCAACCCCTGTTTTGTCGATCTTTTCCCCCTGGATTGGGTATCTGGCGATCCGGAAGATGCTTGGCAAATCTGCACGCAGGAACGTTTACATTTTGTCCAGGAAATCCGCAAACAATACGCGAGCTCCTCCTGGAGCCGGGATATTTACATTTCCGGGGCAGATCCTCTGATACCCGCCCTGGAATCCGACCTGCAGGCACACCTGGCAGATCTGGCGACTCGCGTATCCATCCTGCCCACAGCTGATGGCGCTACAGGATTGATCAGGGGTATCGAAAACATCGATGAGGTGCGTCCATCCGGTCCCTACTTCACTGGCGATTGGACCGGTTCGACAACGCTGCCCTTCCGCGGAATCTCCGTTCCAGCGCCCAGGAATTATCGTGAGTACCTGAGTAAGGCCTATGGCGATTACATGGCTCTGCCGCGCGACATGCATTCCCATGAGCATGTCGCTGATGAGTACATTGCCTCGCCCGAATCGGTACGAGCCATGCGTCGGATGCTGTCGACTAACGGGGAACGGGCCCTTGGCGATGAAGAACGAAAGTGAGGCGTCCGGGCTTCGTTCGGGCAGTGTTGAGGACCTTCAGTCGTCCGGGCTCTCATGCCTGATGGTGACGGGGGGTGCCGGTTTCATCGGCACGAATTTTGTGCGCTATGTGCTGGCCCGCCATCCTGACATGCACATCGTGGTTTACGATCTGCTCACCTATGCAGCCAAGATCGATAACCTCCGTGGCCTTATTCCCGATCGGATCGATATGGTCCATGCCGATATCTGCGACGCGGAATCTGTGGAACAGGCCATTCGCCGGTTTCATGTCGATGCCATCGTCCATTTTGCGGCTGAGTCGCACAACGACAACTCCATCCAGGATCCAGCGCCCTTCATCAGAACCAATCTCTATGGCACCTATGTTCTGCTGGAGGCCGCCCGTCGCCACGGCCTTCGCTTCCATCAGGTGTCCACGGACGAGGTTTTCGGCGATCTCGGCTTCGATGATCCGCACCGTTTCACCGAGGCCAGCCCCTACCGGCCCTCGAGTCCGTATTCGGCCACCAAGGCAGGAGCGGATCATTTAGCGCGAGCCTGGTGGCGCACCTATGGGACCCGCGTGACCATCTCCAATTGCTCCAACAACTACGGTCCCTATCAGCACATTGAAAAATTCATTCCTCGGCAGATCACCAACATCCTGTCCGGAATCCGTCCACGAATCTATGGCCAAGGACGTGCGGTCCGGGATTGGATCCATGTGGAGGATGACTGCCGGGCCATTTGGAGCATCCTGGTTCATGGAGCGCCTGGATCAACCTACCTCATCGGCGCGGATGGCGAGTTGAGCAACATGGAGGTGCTCAGGATGATCCTGCGCCTCATGGGGCGCGGACCCGATGAATTCGACTTGGTGGCAGATCGGCCTGGAGGAGATCGTAGATATGCCATCGATGCCGGAAAGATACGCCGGGACCTCGGTTGGCGGCCTCTGCACCGGGACTTCGAGCAGGGTCTGGCAGAGACGATCGATTGGTATCGTCGTCACCGCAAGTGGTGGGCAGGTGATAAGCAGGCAGTCGAGGCTCGCTATCGGGAACAGGGACACTGATATTTGTGGCTGTACCACCCTTGGATGTAAACTAGTCGGGTTCCCGTAGTGGCCAGAGGATTGTTCTGCCGCGACTGGGATGCAATACACCCTCCTGTCACGGAAGGTCCGTGACCTGTAAGTCCAAAGGAGGTGGGTGATGTCTGCGCATAAGTATGAATTGATGTTCATTGCCGATCCGGCCATGGATGAGCGCTCGCTGAAGAAGCTGACCGACCAGTATCTCGAGGTGGTCACCAAGGAAGGCGGCTCCGTCGACAACATCGATGTCTGGGGCCGTCGCAAGCTGGCCTATGAGATCGACAAGCACAAGGAAGGCAATTACGTGGTGGTCGAGTACACCTGCGAGCCCTCCGCCAGCGCTGAGCTCGATCGTGTGCTCAATCTGAACGAGTCCGTCATCCGCACCAAGATTCTTCGCAAGGATGACAAGTAAGCAAACAGCAAAGGGACGTCGGAGCGTCGGCTGACATTCGCCCCAGCAGGCCCATTCCCAAGTCCTCATTCCGAGGAAAGGTCGTGACATGGCGGGAGATACATACATCACCGTGGTGGGTAATCTCACTGCGGATCCGGAGGTGCGTACGACCTCCAACGGAGGTACGGTGGCCAACCTGACCATCGCGTCCACGCCCAGGCAGTTCAACAGGAACTCGGGGCAGTGGGAGGACGGCGATTCGCTCTTCATGCGTTGCTCGGCCTGGGATTCCACTTACAGTCCCATGGCCTCCAACATTCAGGCCAGCCTGACCAAGGGCATGAGGGTTATCGCTCAGGGTCGTCTGGTGCAGCGCTCCTATCAGGACCGTGAGGGTAACAACCGTACGGTCGTGGAGCTGCGTCTGGACGAGATTGGGCCCGCACTGACACGGAACACCGCCCAGGTCACCAGGAATGCCAACACTGGTGGCGGAGGATCCCGTGGTGGTTTCGCCGGCTCCAACAACGGCGGATACCAGGGCGGGGCTTCCTACCAGGGCGGCGCCGGCGCGGCAGCAGCCCCCATGGGTCGTCAGCAGCCAGCGCAGAGCCAGCAGGCCCCTGCTCAGGATCCCTGGTCATCGACCGGGTCCGGCGATTCCTTCGGATCCTTCGGGTCCACCGGTGAGTTCGGTGGTTCCGGGGACGAACCCGAATTCTGAAGTTTCATAGCGTCATCATTCATTTAAGGAGTACCAATGTCACGTAAAAGGCCGCAACCGCCGGTCAAGCCCTTCAAGAAGAAGCCGAATCCTCTGAGGGCTGCCAAGATTCATACCATCGATTACAAGGACGTGGCTCTGCTGCGCAAGTTCATCTCTGACCGCGGCAAGATCCGTTCCCGCCGCATCACCGGCGTCACCGTCCAGGAGCAGCGCGAGATCTCCAAGGCGATCAAGAACGCCCGTGAGATGGCCCTGCTGCCCTACGCCACCAACGGTCGCTGAGGGAGGTCAGGATTATGGCAAAGGAAACCAAGGTTATTCTGACCGATACCGTGACCGATCTGGGTCACAAGGGCGACGTCGTCGCAGTCAAGCCCGGCTATGCGCGCAACTTCCTGATTCCCCAGGGACTGGCTTTCGCCTGGTCCAAGGGCGCCGCCGCGCAGATCGAGTCCCTGCAGCGGGCCCGTCGCGCCAAGTCCATGGCCACCCGTGAGGATGCCGTGGCCGCCAAGACCGCCATTGATGGGCAGACCGTCGAGATCGCAGCCAAGGTGTCCGATTCGGGCAAGCTTTTCGGCGGCATCTCCAACGATGCCATCGCCCAGGCCCTTCGCCCCCTGGCCGACGTGGATCCCCGCGCCATCTCCGTGGAGACCATCAAGACCACTGGCGAGTTCCCGGCAACCGTAGCTCTGCACCCCGAGATCTCGGCCGCTTTCACGGTCAAGGTCGTCGCTGAGTAGCAAATGCGACCTATCCCATGACGATTCTTTGAAATAAGGATCTGGGCTTAAGCAGGAGGCCTTCCCACAGCGAATATATGCGTGGGAAGGCCTCCTTTGTGTTCTTGGGGATTGCTCGCTTAGAAGTTTCCGCCGTTCCAACCCCAGTCAGTAGTGGCCGTGTAGCGAATATAGGTGCGGTCCTTAGGGATGGACAGTTCAGATTCCAGCGTGTCCATGATGGTCTTGGTCAGGCTTTCCCAGGCGGATTTGGGTACGTCGCTGCCGAAGACGTTGACCTCAACATAGGCCGCCGGTTTGCTGTCATCACCACCGAAGTAGATGGGCATGTCCGACTCGAAGGGGCACATGAGCCAGCCCTCGGACTTGCCGGGGACAGCGGTGATGGCCTTGCCGTAGGCGGTCTTGATCCGCTCGCGCTGTTCGGCGGTAAGGGGTGTGCTTACGTGAGTGTGGATAACGGGCATGGTGCTTCCTTTCGGGTCCGCCCGGCATGACCGATCAGGATGATTCGGTCCGCCCGGCGGATGGCTGACTATTCCCGTCCCATAGTAGCCTCGACCGGACGGGCTGGTTCAGCGCCAGCCGAAGGGCCGATGACTTAGGGACCAGGCCCCCAGACGGTGGGCCACCGAACGCGGGTTGACCGGCTTGCCGGGGGCTGGCGCGTCCAGCAACCATTTGCGGATCAGGAAGTTCCAGATGGCCACCACTACGGTGGCTGTGATCTTGGCGATGTTGGCGTAGAGCAGGTAGCGGGCGTGCATGGTGGTGATGGCATCCTGGGGCAGCATGGCGGTGCCCATCCATAGGATCACCTCGTTGATCCCCAGACCGATGACCGAGGAGACCAGGAAGACCGCCATCTCCATCCACCGGGCCATGTCCTCCCGATGCTTGAAGACGTAACGCATGCTGGCCAGATAGTTGAAAACCAGGGAGATCAGGAAGGAGATGGCTCCTGCCAGGACATTGTTCAGGTGCGGCCCCATGATCAGCAGGTTCATGATGCCGATGTCGATCAGGAAGGCGATGATGCCCACGATGCCGAACTTGAGCAGCTGTCCGATTAATCTACGCACGGTAGCCCATTCAACCATTCCTCCTGCACTGTCGGGGTACCGGGAGCCGCTTGTGCGCAAAAGCCTTACGTTACGGTCTTAGGCGGACAGCTCGGTCAGAATGGGCTCCTCGGTGCTGTTGCGGATCTGACGGAAGCCTACAAAGGCGATGGCCAGCGAAGCCAGAGCCAGAGTAGTGACCACCCCGAATCCGCCCTGGGATCCGTAGCGGTCGATGAACTGACCGGCCACAGCCGAACCGGCCGAAGACCCGATTGAATTCATGGCGCTCAGCCAGGCCATGCCTTCGGTGAAGCGGATGGGCGGCACCAGGTGGAGCATGAGCTGGTTGCCGTTGATCCAGGTGGGTGCCTGGCAGACGCCGATGATCAGGTAGATGACCATGATGGTCCACAGATTCCTGGCGAACATGAAGGTTCCGATGCCCAGGTTGACCACCAGAAGGCAGAAGTAGAAGCGCTTCCAGAGTGGAATGGTCCAGTTCTTGGCCCCGTAGAGCAGGGCGCCGACCAGGGAGCTGAAGGAGAAGCAGGCGAAGACGAACCCGGTCATCTGTTTCATCCCTTGCTCGGTGGCGAAGGCGATGATGGAGATGGACGCCGCGCTCTGGAAGGCTCCCAGGCCGAACCAAGTGGCGCAGACGGCAATCATGCCGGCACTCCAGAAGGCGCCGCTACGGCCGTTCCCGCCCTCCTGGTCCCGCAGACGTGCCACCTGCTGAGCCTGACGCTCCCTGTACTCTTTGCGGGTGATGCCCTGGGCGCGGGCCATGTCCGTCTGCGAGGGCGGCTCGGTCTCTCGGCAGGAGAGGAACATCAAGGCTCCCACCACCACGCAGATTCCGGTGAAAGAGAAGGCCAACACCCCAGAAATGACCGCCAGGATGGAAGCCAGTGGGTTGCCGATCACCCACATGGCCTCGTCGAAGACCCCTGACAGGGACAGGGCCTGGTTGGTGGCTCGGTGGTCACCGCGCAGCAGATGCGTCCACCGGCTCCGGCTCATGGCTCCCCAGGGGGGAATGGCCGCCATGAAGGGGGTGACCAGGTAGAGCACCCAGGTGGGAGCGTGGGCGGTGATGGCCGTAATCAGGACCGTGGCGGCCACAATCCAGACCAGAACCGTGGGGATGGAGACCTGCCTCTGACCGAACTTGTCGACCATCTTGCCCAGCATGGGGCTGACCAGGGCCAGGGCCACGGCCTGGATGGCGGTCAGGGCGCCGGCCAGGGAATAGCTGCCGTAGTAGTGCTGCACCGAGATGGTGATGGTCATGCCCACCATGGGGAAGGGCATGGAGGCAATGACCGACCCCACGGCGAACCGTGCCGTGTGTGGCAGCCGCAGGAGCGCCGAGTATCCTCCGAAGACCCTGTGACCGGCTTCGATCAAAGCCGCCTTCAATTGCCGTGGCATGGGCTGTTCGTCTCGCTTTCCTTGGGTGTTTTCACGGTCCCGACGGCATGTTTTTCCACAGGACCTTCCAGGGGCATGAAGGGATGTGGGGCTGCTGGGGGAACTGCTACAGTGGTAACCATATCGGCACCCGATGGGTGCCATTCGGATACTGATAATTCTACCCTCCGCCATGGTCACTTATGGGGCCCGTCGGGGAGTTTGGGAGGTGGGTCGTGCCTGCGACGACCATTCATTTCGTCCGTCATGGCCAGGTTGATAATCCCGATCATATTCTCTATGAGCGATTGCCTGGATTCCATCTGTCCGACAAAGGCCGGGCCATGGTCGAGGCCACGGCCCGCTTTATGGCCGAAGCTCCCGGCATGCGCGATCTGGAAGCCGTTTACTCCTCTCCGCTGGACAGAACCCGGGAGACCACGGCCATCCTGCTTGAGCAGATCAACCCCGCTCGTGTCCATCATGGCTTGAAACCATTGGAGCCTATTTACGATCGTCGTCTGATCGAGGCCGGCAACGAATTCCGCGGTAAGCGCATCGGTCACGGGCAGGGGGCCCTCTGGCGACCCTCCAACCTGCGGCTGATTCTGGACCTGCGCCGTCCCAGCTGGGGGGAGTCCTATCGGCAGATCGCCCGGCGAGTGGGGGATTTCGTCCGGCAGGTGGTTCGCAGCCATCCTGATGCACAGGTCCTGGCCGTCTCGCATGAGTCGCCCATCTGGTCGTATCGTCATCTCTTAGAGACCGGCCACCCCGAGCACAATATGCTCCTTCGGGCCACCGCCCTGGCCTCGGTGACCTCCATTACCTTGGATTGTGAAACCGGCAAAGTGCTGGGAATCACCTACGCGGACCCGGCGGCAGGCGTGTAAAGACCGCTTGCACGGCTTAGGATGACTGAGGATACTGTCGTGGATGACTGTCCGAGAACCCGATGAAGGAGCGTGATGATCATGGTGGATGTACAGGCAAGCGCGAAGGCGATAGCCGGACGGCCCGCCGTGGCCGAGGCAGCTGAACAAGGGGCCAGGCTGGTAGACCTTTGGCCCTTGACGAATGCCGAGCATATGGCCAACGATGCCAAATATGCGGAGGACCTGCAGGTGCGCATCAGCATGGTGCTGGCGCAACTGATGACGGGCGAGGATGTGACCATCCCCGACGCTGAATACGTCTATGAGGGTGCTGAGGACATCCCTGGCCGTCCCCAGGATTTGGTGGACGCACTCATGGCGGCCAACGATGCCATCGAGGCGGCTGCACAGGCGCAGGGCGACCAGTCCAGGACGCCTGCGGATTTGGCCGAAACCTTGGGCAGCAGCTGGGACCAGGCCCGGCAACAGGATGTGGTTGCCGGTGTGGCCGAGGTCGAGCAGTCCCTGGGTGAGCAGAACAAATCCCCCGAATCTCCACTGAGCAAAGAGGGAGTGGCCCAGGCCCTGGCTACGATTCTGGAGATTTGCCGGGATCTGCTTCAACGCGCAGGCGCCGACTCTGACCATGTTGCGGCCGCCGCGCCAATTCTGGTCTATGTCAATGAGCTCAACGAACGGCTGGGCATTCCCCAGGCCTTCCTGTCTGACGCGGATGTCGTTCATGCCTTGGGATTACTGGATGATCCTGAGGCTTTCGCCGACCTGTTGGCTCCCCTGGTGGGCGCTGAGTGGGACCACCATCGTCAGGAGGTGCTCTGGGATCCCGAGGAAGCCAAGCGCAGGGCCAAGGAGGATGACGAACGCAAGAGCCGCGAAGCCCTGCAGGCCAAGTTCGCCCATGTGCCCGAACACCCCGACAAGCCTCCTGTGGAGCTTTAAGACCTTCTGCCTTTCGCCTTGGCATCGGTCAAGGCGAAAGGCAGATTGGGCTCAGCGGTCGAAGCGTGCTCCTCGTGGATCGCTGGGCCTGGCCAGCAGAATGATTCCGGCGACGGTTCCGGCGAGCATGATCAATGCGCCCAAGCCAAGCAGGGAGAGCGAGGATCCTGGATGTCCGTCTGCAATAGCCACGATGGCGAAAATCACAGGGATGCTGCCCACCAGTTCGCTTACGAAGGGCAGGAGTATCCAGAAGCCGGACATATTGGTGTCATGAAGTCGCCGTATGCTCACGGCCAGATTGGGTATGAAAAGTCCTATGGTGACCAGGAGGGACAGGATCCGTCCCACAAAGGTGGATCCTGAGGTGATGATCGAGATCGCACAGTTGATGAGGAAGATCATCAGAAAAGCCCACCAGAATTCCCCACGGGAGGCCCTCCCGGAGAAGACGGTGTATTTGACGAAGAAACGCTTGCAGGCATTTACGAAGTCAATGCCGTACCAGGGTGCGTTCAGTGGCGGCTCGCCGTTGAATCCGGCATCCGCATAGGGATAGGCCGGATACTGTGGAACCTGCGGTCCGGGCTGGTAGCCTGCCTGATATCCCGATTGGTAGCCTGCCTGCGACCAACCTTCAGGCGGTTGATAAGAGTTGTCCGACGCATAGCCAGACGGCGGGGTTGTACCGTTGGGCTGGCCGTTGGACTGGCCGGGATTCGGACCCTGACCGTAAGGCGCCTGCTGCTGTCCGTAGTACTGCTGTTCATTGGGCTGTTGACTATAGGGCTGTTGCTGGTTGTAGCCTGGCTGTTGACCCTGTGGCTGTTGACCGTATGGCTGCCCTTGGTATGGCTGTTCCCGGTGGTAATCGCCGGCAGGGCTTTGGGCTTCGCTGATCGGATGGTAAATGTCGCTCTGGTCCGAAGCCGGCTGTGCATAGCCGGATTGCCCTGGTTGAGGCTGGTTCTGGTAGGCTGTGGTCTCTGAGCCGGTTCCGTCACCGGGGTCCTTCGGGGACCAGTCGTTGGCCGAACCCTGATCAGCCGAACCCTGGTCATCGGGGATCTGGTTCCCGTTGTTCGTATTATCTGGATGGCTCATGGATATCGTCCCTCTCATCTTCTGTTGATAATCCTGAATCTGACTTTGCCGTATATTCCTATTATGGCAGGCCGGTTCTTCTATCTGCTAGTCATTGATAGTGCAGGGGATGGGGGGACTCGTCACACTTACTCGGATCAGTCTGTCAGTTTCGGTATTTGATTGCTGCTGCAGGACTCTTCACTCGTCGTCCGGATTGACCATATGATCATCGCCGGCATCGCCCAGAAGTAGCCTTTCAGTCAGGGTGATCAGGCCCAGCAGAAGGGCGGTCAGCAGGATGATGACCAGGGTGGCCGAGAAGATCAGCGGGGTCCTAAAGGAGTTGAAGGCCGATTGCAGCCATATGCCCAGACCGTTCCTGGCGCCCAGATACTCCGAGGTGGCCGCGGTGGCGAAGACATAGGCCGTGCTGATGCGCAGACCGCCGAAGATCTGCCCGGCGGCCACTCGCAGCTTGACGTGCCAGAGTGTCCAGGTTCGGGTTGCCCCGCAGTTCAGCGCTACATCCTGGTAGAAGCGGGGCACGGATTTGAGCCCCCGGTAGGTCTGGACCACTATAGGGAAGAGGGCGAAGACGGCTACGATGACCACCTTGCCCAGGGGCTCGAATCCGAACCAGATCACGAACAGAGGGGCGATCGTGATCAGCGGTATCATCTGTGCACCTGCGATCAGGGGGTAGAGGGCGTCGTGCAGGGTGCGCCAACTGTAGAGGGCCAGGCCGATCACTATTCCCAGGACCGAGGCCAGGAGGAAGCCCAGAAGGCCCTCAAGGGCGGTGATGGCGGTGGCAGGCAGCAGGTCCTCCCGGGATTGCACTGTGGCAGCCAGGATTCGGCTGGGCGCCGGCAGAACCTGTTCACTGACTCCGCCCAGACGGGCAGCCAGCTCCCAGATGATCAGGAGCGCCAGCAGGGTGATGGTCGGAGGCAGCGCCCGGGTTCCGCTCTGCTTCCGCACCCTCATCGACCGGCTGCTTCCCGAACGTAGCGATCGGTCCACAGGTCCTTGGCCTGAGGGGCCTTGTTGGGGTCTCCCTTCTTGGCGTCCCGGTATGTGCCCGCCTTGAACTGGAAGTCCAGATAGTCCTGGGCATCCTTGACGTTGATCAGTCCGCTGATGCTCTTTTGCTCTGGACTGTCGACCCAGTACCCCTCCTTGACGATGCTCTCCATGGAGCGCTTGGCCAGGGTCGGGTCGATGGCCGATCCCTTGGTCTCCTTGACCAGGATGTCCGCCGCCTGGTCGGGATGATTCAGGGCGTAGTCGTATCCCTTCAGGCAGGCCTTGACGAAAGCCGTCAGGGCGCGACGGTGACCGGCCTGCTGCAGCCAGGAATTCTTGACCACGAAGCCCAGCTGGTCGGGGTTGCCGGGCACTCCCCAGTCGGCCTGGGTGAAGCAGTGCAGTGCCGGGCCCTTGAGCTCGCTCTCTACGCCCTCCCAGTTGGCGTAGAAGCCGGCGAAGTCACCCTTGCCGCTGGTCAAAGTGGCGAAGGTGTTGGTGCCGCTGGTCACCCGCTTGAAGTCGCCCTTGCCGCCTGCATGGCGGATCATCTGCTTGACCACGGCCGTCTGTTCGGCCGAGCCGAAGCTGACGAAGGTCTTGCCGTCGAAGTCCTTGGGGGTCTGGATGTCGGTGCGCGAGGCCAGCGAGCACCAACGTGCCACGGAATGCTGGCCTATGTTGAAGACCTGCCGCAGGTCGGCCCCCTGGGAGTTGAAGGTGGCCAGGTTGCTCAGCTTGGAGAAACCTACGTCGGCGACCCCGTTCTGGACTGAGGTCTCGGCTCCTGCCTGGGCCGTGGGCAGGATGGTCAGCTTCAGGCCGGCCTTGTCGAAGTAGCCCAGATGCCGGGCCACGTAGATGCCCACATGATTGGTGTTGGGCGTCCAATCCAGCATGAAGGAGAGCTTGGAGCCGTCATCGGCCTTGTTCCCTGCCCCCTTGGCCCCGCAGGCTGCGCTCGTGGCTGCCATACAGAGCGCCGCTGTCAGGGCAAGCGCCCGTACGATCAGTCTGTGGCCGGGAATCCTCCTGAAGCCGCTTTTCTCCGACATGCTCATCACTGTCACCTTGCCTCTCCGGCACCCCTGGTGCCCATCCGCATTGGGGCCGTTACGGGAAGGTGAGGAGCCCGCGCGACGATCCGATACGGTCTTGACCGATGGAATTCTGCGATGTGTGCCACGGCTGCTGCCACCAGCCGCGCGAACAAGACCACTCTAGTCCAACCCAGGCGGTCCTGCCTCGCCGTGATGAAAGGTTGCATCATTTGCCCTTATACTGGAAACTCACGAGAGGTCTGTGCGGGCCGACCGCTGTCGGTCTCGTCCGGAGCAAGACATCCGATTTCGGTAGGGTACGACGGAGGGTTCCCATGTCGGTGACCATCAGTGATGTGGCCAAGCAGGCGGGCATGTCCGTATCCACGGTCTCCCAGGCGCTCAACGACAAGGGGCGCATCTCCCCGCCCACCAAGGACAGGGTCCGCAGGGCGGCCATGGAGCTGGGCTACATCCCAGACAGCCGGGCCCGTTCCATGCGATCCTCGCGCTCGCATGCCGTAGGCCTGCTGGTCCCCGACATCCGCAACCCCTACTTCTCCGAGCTGGTCTACGCGGTTCAGGACCAGCTCTACTCGGCAGGCTATGCGCCCCTGATCGGCGTGTCCTCTTGCCAGGCCAGCAGGCAGGAGGACTATTACCGCATCCTTCTTTCTCGTCATATGGACGGCGTTTTGGTTGTGCCTGACGGTCCGACCTCGCCCATGCTGCGCACCATGCTGGCAAGGGAATTCCCCGTGGTCTTCGTGGATCGTCCGGACCGGACCCTGCCCGGTGTCCCTCTGGTGGATTCCGACCCTGTGCCTGGCATGGAGGCGGCCCTGGACGCTCTGGCAGCCAGGGGGAGCAGACGAGTGGCCTTCGTCCCGGGCCCAGAGAGCCGTTCCTACACCTTCCGCGAGCGCGAACAGGCTTTCCTGGACGGCGTGGATGCCCGTCAGGGGTTGACGGGGTTGGTGGTCCGCCAGGGGTTCGAGGACCGTCCCCGCGCGGCCTCGACCATGCGCCACCTGCTCGGTCAGGGGGTGGATGCCGTCATCTTCGGCTACTCGGCCGATGCCATCAAGGCTGTCGCCATGGAGTGGGAGGGCGACCTGCGCTCACGTGTGCCCCTGGTCTCCTTCGACGACCTGGAGGTCTTTCAGCTGATCAGTCCCCAGGTGTCGGTCATCTCCCAACAGGTGGATCGCATGGGCCGCCAGGGCGTTGACATGCTCCTGTCCATGATCGAGCCGGGGCGGCAGGCTCCGGAGGGCATGGGCGTGGATCGCCGTCTGCGCACCCAAACCCTCTTCGTGCCAAGGGGTTTGCTGGCTTAGGTCTGTTCCTGCTTGATGCAGGGGTTGGGGCTCGACAAGTCATGTGCGTGTCGGACGGCTGTATCGTCCCTGTAAATGACCTCCAACGGCCTTTCGGCCATTTGCGGCCCTTGTCCATACCCCACTATTTGTGACTCAGCTCACAAAACACGGTAATAACTAGATGTAGGAAACGAATCATCCTCAGGCACTACATATGGTGGTCACAACGTGATAGAGTGAGTCTTGTCATCAAGAATGACATCCATGTGATTCGCCGTTCCCGGCATGGAATTCGGGAACGCCAAAGCAACTGCACATGAGCAACCGTATGACGACCGTATGAGGAGTGACGATGGATACTGAGGTCATGACCGATAGCGTGAAGGAGCGTGGCATTTCGGATCGCGATGCTGTCGACGGCATTCTGGTCGAGAAGCGCGACGGCCGGATCGTCGATTTTGATCCCGTCAACATCATGAACGCCATCGAAGCTGCCTTCAAGGACGTCAAGCACGAGGTCAGTCCTGAGGATCGTCAGCAGATCCGGGGCATGGCCCTGACCGTTCAGTCCGAGATTACCGATCGCTACACCAACCCGGTCAAGATCGAGGACATCCAGACCCTGGTCGAGCACGCGCTGGTCAATGCCCACCTCTACGAGATCGCTCGCTCCTATACCTCCTACCGTCTCGACCGTGACATTCAGCGGGCCAAGGCCACGGATGTCAACGAGGCTGTTCACCGTCTGACCAGCAAGGACGAGACCCTGGTGCGCGAGAACGCCAACAAGGACGCCAACGTCTACGCCACTCAGCGCGACCTGCTGGCCGGCGCGGTATCCAAGGCTTCGGCCTTCGCCATGCTGCCCAAGGATGTCTCCAATGCCCATATGAAGGGTGACATCCACTTCCACGACGCGGACTACTCGCCCTTTACGGCCGAGACCAACTGCTCACTGCCTGATTTCGGCGACATGCTGGCCCACGGTTTCGAGCTGGGCAACGCCATGATGGACTCGCCCAAGTCCATCGGCACGGCCGCCACGCAGATAACCCAGATCATCAAGGACATCGCCGGCTCTCAGTACGGCGGCCAGACGGTCAACCGTTGCGACGAGATGCTGGACAGGTACGCGCGTCTGGACTACAAGAAGAACTATTCCATGGCCGAGGCCGTCCTGCCGGACGAAGAGCCCATCGACGTGGCCAAGGATGTCGTCCGCGGCCTCAAGGCTCGGGAGGCTGACTGGCTCCACCTGGACGATCGTGCCCCTATCGGCGAGGACGCCCCCTTCGACCTGGACGCTCCGCAGATTGTTCGGCTGCGCCAGGTCTATGCCAAGATCCTGACCCGCAAGAACATCTACGATGCCATGCAGACCATGGAGTACCAGATCAACTCCAACCGTGTCTCCAACGGCCAGACCCCCTTTGTCACCGTGGGCTTCGGGCTGGGCACCTCCTGGTTCGCCCGGGAGATCCAGCGCGCCATCTTCCTGATTCGTATCCGCGGGCTGGGCAAGGACCGCCACACCGCCATCTTCCCCAAGCTGGTCTTCACCATCAAACATGGTCTCAATGCGGACGAGGGCGATCCCAACTACGACATGAAGCAGCTGGCCCTGGAGTGCTCGACCAAGCGTATGTACCCTGACGTGGTCTTCTACGAGAACCTGATCAAGATCACCGGCTCCTTCAAGGCCCCCATGGGCTGCCGTTCCTTCCTGCAGGCCTGGACCAACCCCGAGACGGGCGAGGACGAGGAGGACGGCCGCATGAACCTGGGTGTCGTCACCGTCAACATCCCCCGCATCGCTCTTGAGTCCCGCGGCGACAAGGATCGCTTCTGGAAGATATTCGACCAGCGCATGGAGGTGGCCCACCACGCCCTGCAGTTCCGCATCATGCGCTGCAAGCAGGCCACGCCCATCAACGCTCCCACCCTCTACCAGTACGGCGCCTTCGGCAGGCTGAAGCCGACCGACAGTGTAGACACCCTCTTCCGCAACAGCCGCGCCACCGTTTCGCTGGGTTACATCGGCCTCTATGAGGCCACCAGCGTCTTCTACGGCAAGGACTGGATGAAGGACCACTCCTGGGATCCGGAGGGCAAGGAATTCGCCCTGAGCATCGTGCGTCGGATGAATCAGCTCTGCAAGCAGTGGGAGAAGGCTGAGGGATACCACTACTCGGTCTACTCCACCCCGGCCGAGTCCTTGACTGACCGCTTCGCCCGGATGGACAAGGAGAAGTTCGGCGTAGTCGACGGCGTGACCGACCATGACTTCTACACCAACAGCTTCCATTACCCGGTCTGGCTGCGGCCCACACCCATGGAGAAGCTCAGCTATGAACGGGACTTCCCCTACCTGGCCTCGGGCGGTTTCATCAACTACTGCGAGTTCCCCTCCATGCAGCAGAACCCCAAGGCCCTGGAGGCTGTATGGGACTACGCCTACGACATCGGCATCGGTTACCTGGGTACCAACACCCCCATCGATCACTGCTTCGTCTGCGGCTACGAGGGTGACTTCGAGCCCACCGAGGAGGGCTTCAAGTGCCCCGAGTGCGGCAACGACGATCCTGATAAGTGCAACGTGACCAAGCGCACCTGCGGTTACCTGGGCAACCCCGTCCAGCGGCCTATGGTCCACGGCAGGCACGAGGAGATCGCCCACCGTGTCAAGCACATGGAGGGTGAGACCGGCCACGTGGTCCTCAAGGACGGATCCACCAAGGAGTGGTTCGACGACAAGGCCGAATAGGCTCTGACAAGACGCAGTTAATGGCGGGCCGGGTAGTTTGCGGCCCGCCATTGTCATGAGGAGGACCAGATGACGGACAAACAGGGATCCATGAGGAAGACGGGTGGCCACCGTGACTTCGCTGCTCATGAGCAGGGGCGTGGTCCGGGGGTTCCCTCTGCGCTGACCAACAATCCCAAGGCCGGCCAGTGGGACGGTCGCCGGCTCAGTCGGGGAATCGTGGCGGACTACAAGCGTCTGGTCATGACCGACGGCGAGGGGATCCGCTGCTCCCTCTACGTCAGCGGTTGCCCCTTCCGCTGCCAGGGGTGCTACAACGCCTCCATATGGGACTTCGGCGCCGGGCACCCCTATACCCAGCAGCTTGAGGACCGCATCATCAAGGACCTGTCGCTGTCCTACGTGCAGGGCATCACCTACCTGGGCGGGGAGCCTCTGCTCAACACCCCCATGTTGCTCGGCCTTTCAGCGCGAATCCGGCGCGAGTTCGGCCACGAGAAGGATATCTGGTGCTGGACCGGCTACACCTGGGAGGAGCTGAACCGGCCGGGGGAGACCCCGGACAAGGCCCAGCTGATCTCCTACCTTGACGTGCTGGTGGACGGACGCTACTTGGAGAATCGGAAGAACAGCCTGCTCCAGTTCCGAGGCTCGGACAACCAGCGGATCATCGATGTGCCGCGTTCCCTGGAGCAGGGCCAGGTGGTCATCTGGTCCAAGTTGCACGACCAGACCAGGTTCATTCCGGAGACCTACAGCAAGGACCGTCAGCAGGAGCAGCAGCGGGGCTGATACCGGCTCCAGCTCTGAATTGGTCTACGTCGCCTTGCCGGGGCACAATGGGTGTCATGACTGATGAGCATGATCACGACGCCAAACCCGACCTGCCTAAGGACCTGAGGGTCCGTTTCTGCCCTTCGCCGACCGGCACCCCGCATGTGGGCATGGTTCGAACCGCACTCTTCAACTGGGCCCAGGCCCGGCACTCGCATGGTACCTTCGTCTTCCGCATCGAGGACACCGATGCCCAGCGCGACAGCGAGGAGAGCTACCAGCAGATTCTGGAGGCCCTCAAGTGGCTGGGGCTGGACTGGGATGAGGGTGTGGAGGTCGGCGGCCCTGACGGCCCCTACCGGCAGTCCGAGCGCGGCGATATCTACCGCGATGTGGCCCGGCAGCTTCTGGATGCCGGCTACGCCTATGAGTCCTACTCCACCGCTGAGGAGATCAAGGAGCGCAACCTGGCCGCCGGCCGTCCTGCCGCTTTCGGCTATGACGGCTACGACCGCGACCTGAGTGACGAACAGCGTCAGGCCTTCCGTGATCAGGGCCGCCGTCCAGCCCTGCGCATCCGCATGCCCGACGAGGACATCGCCTTTGACGACCTGATTCGCGGGCATATCGAGTTCAAGGCCGGGTCCGTGCCCGACTATGTGATCGTGCGCCCCAACGGCGATCCCCTTTACACTCTGACCAACCCGGTGGATGATGCCCTGATGCGCATCAACGTGGTCCTGCGCGGTGAGGATCTGCTCAGCTCCACCCCCCGGCAGATCGTCCTCTATCGGTGCCTGATGAAGCTGGGCATAGCCCGGGCCATGCCCCTGTTCGGGCACCTGCCCTACGTCATGGGCCAGGGCAAGAAGAAGCTGTCCAAACGTGACCCGGAGTCCAACCTCTTCCTGCACCGGGAGCACGGCTTTATTCCCGAGGGCCTGCTCAACTATCTGGCCCTGCTGGGCTGGTCCATCGGCCCGGACCGGGATGTCTTCTCCATGGATGAGATGGTTGAGCACTTCGACATCCGCGATGTCAAGGCCAATCCCGCCCACTTCGATATCGACAAGGCCGTGGCCATCAACGCCGAGCACATCCGCATGCTGGAGCCGCAGGACTTCCTGAATCGCTCCCTGCCCTACCTCAATCGTGACGGGCTGGTGAGTGCCGAGCGCTGGCAGGACCTGAGCGATAGGGAGCAGCGGATTCTGAGCGCTGCCGCCCCCCTGGTCCAGCCTCGTGTGCGTCTGTTGGGCGAGGTCTCCGGCATGGTGGGGAGTCTGCTCAGCCAGGATGAGTACCTGGAACCCGAGCCGGACGCCCGCAAACAGCTCAAGGACTCGGCTGGGCAGGTCCTGGACCTGGCTATTGCCGCCCTGCAGGATGTGTCAGACCAGGACTGGAAGACCGATCACCTGCACGACCTGCTCACTCAGGCGCTGGTGGATGAGGGAGGCTATAAGCCCCGACTGGCCTTCGGTCCGGTCAGGGTGGCGGTCTCGGGAAGGCGCGTCTCGCCGCCCCTGTTCGAGTCCCTGGAGATTCTGGGCAAGGGTACAACACTCCGAAGGATGGCCAACTTGCGCCAAAACCTCTAAGCGGGTATATTTCTTTTTTGTTGTGCTACTGACCTGTTGAACCGGGTTCGTACGCGGCGAAAAGTGAAGCCCCCGTCGTCTAGCGGTCTAGGACTACGCCCTCTCACGGCGCCAACACCGGTCCAAATCCGGTCGGGGGTACGACATGTGGCAACTGTCCAAGCGGTTGTCGCACAGCCAATTGGGGTATGGTGTAATTGGCAACACAGGTGATTCTGGTTCATCCATTCTTGGTTCGAGTCCAGGTACCCCAGCGGTAGGGACATAAGGTCTCAAGGAGCGGAATGCCGACACGGTGTTCCGCTCTTCTTGTTTACGCATTACCATGGATTACAGGAATGCTTCTGTCCTGCAAAGCGGCGGACGGAGGTGTCCACGAGAGTTGTTCACGGTGTGAGCAAGCAAACAAAAAGAGGAGGCCCGGCAGACTGTTATGTCAGAGTTTCCGATGATGGAATCTGATACGTTGAGCATAGAAGCTTGAGTGATGAACCCAATCATCGGCTGATCGGGCAACATCACCCGGTATATGAATCATTGTACGATTTTTTCGGTAAAGGTGTGTGATTATGACGACAATCATGGTGTTGGGAGCTGGTTACGCGGGTCTTCGCGTGGTCAAGAAGCTGGCTCATGCAAAGACTGATGCCCATATAGTCCTGGTCAATAAGAACGAGTACCACTATGAGTCCACTCAGCTGCACCAGGTGGCGGCGGGAACCAAGGAGCCGGCGGACGTGGTCTTCGACCTGCGCAAGTCTCTGCCCGATTCGGTGGAGCTGATTGTCGACAAGGTGGTCGGCATCGATCAGGACAACCGCCGGGTCAGCCTGGAGCATCACGATCCTCTGTCCTATGATTACCTGATCAACGCCCTTGGCTTCGAGTCCGAAACCTTCGGCATCAAGGGTGCCGATGAGTATGGATGGCCGCTCGTCGACGTGGACACCGCCTTGGCGGCACGCAAGAAGCTGGAAGAGACGCTGGCCCGCTACCAGACCAGCCATGATCCCTTGGATCTGAGCATCGTTGTCTGCGGCGCCGGCTTCACCAGCATCGAGTACCTGGGCGAACTGGTCTACCGTCTGCCTCAGCTCTCGAAGCGCCTGGGCTTCCCCATGGATCAGGTCAAGGTGGATTGCATTGAGGCCTCGCCCAAGATCCTGCCCATGTTCAGCAAGGACCTGGTCGACTGGGCTGTGGATTACCTGCGCAAGCGCGGAGTCAACTTCCACACCTCCACCCCCATTACCGAGGTCAGGCAGGATGCCGTGGTCTCCAATGATCAGGAGTTCAAGGCCCATACGATCATTTGGACAACGGGTGTGCGTGGTAGCCACGTTATTGCCGATTCCGGGTATAATCAGAAGCGTAACCGTGTAGTGGTCAGGGATGACCTGTCGGTCGAGCAGCATCCAGAGGAGTTCCTGGTGGGTGATGTCAGTGCCGTTCCCGACCCCCAATCGGGTCGGCTCTACCCGACCACTGCGCAGATTTCGATGGCCCAGGCTGATACCGCGGCCGCGAATGTCCTCGCCAGAATGCGGGGGCAGGAGCCCCAGCGGTTCACCTTCCGAAGCCTAGGGACCGTGTGCTCTCTCGGTCCTCATGCCGGGGTTGCCGAAATCGACCGTATGGGCACGCTGAAGCTCAAGGGCAAGGCGGTCTCGGTCCTGAAGTGGATCGTAAACGAGCGGTCGGTCCTGGAATTGGCCGACGTGCGTACCATGTTGGAGAGCAACTGAACCAGCGTCTCAAGGGACGCAAGGGGCTAGACGACGAGGGAGAGGAGGACGAACATGATTCAGGCCATGAGGATGCGGCACATGTTCGTCTCCTTTCAACCTCGGATCGGATCGTTCTGGGCGACGGTGGCCATCGGCCCTGCGTTCATCGACATCATTGACTACCTCCTGCTCCTCCTCATTCCGGCGGAAACCATGGCTGACTGCGGCCTCCGCCGGGATGGTGGAGGCCCCCGTGCCCGTTCGCGGATCGGCAGGAGCGAGAGGAGAGTGGCATTAGCATGAGTTTTCTACAAGGTTTGTGGTTCTTTGTCATCGGCCTGCTTTTCGCGGGCTTCCTTCTGCTTGAAGGCTTCGACTTCGGCGTTGGCATGGCTACCAGGTTCGTGGCCCGCGACGGTGATGAGCGCGCCACTTTCATGAGGGCCATCGGCCCCCACTGGGATGGCAACGAGGTCTGGCTGATCACTGCCGGCGGCGCTATGTTCGCCGCTTTCCCGCTCTGGTACGCCTCCCTCTTCTCGGGGTATTACCTCCTGCTCTTCCTGGTACTGGTTTCCCTGATTCTGCGTGGCGTCTCATTCGAGTTCGCCTCCCACGCGCTGACCAGCCGTGAGCGCGGTGTCTGGCAGTGGGCCAACTTCATCGGTTCCCTCTTTGCGCCATTCTTCCTGGGCATGATGCTGACCAGCCTGATCCAGGGCATCCCCATGGATAAGAACGGCGATGCCTGGCCCGGGTTCTTCGACGTGTTCAACTGGCTGTCCGTGGTCGGCGGCATTGCTGTCGTCTTCTTCAGCTTCGTTCATGGCCTGCACTTCCTGAGCCTGAAAATGGGTGTCATGGATTCCCGTCGGATGCTCAACGTCAGCGAGAAGGCCTACTGGATCGCCTATCCGGCCCTGATCGTCTTCGTGCTCCTGGCCATCTTCAACACCGACTTCTACAAGGCACGTCCGCTGTCCACTTGGCTGATTACCGTAATCATCCTGGCGTCGGTCATCGGAGGCCACGTTGCCGTCTTCAAGAAGCGCGGCGGCTACGCCTTCACCTGCTCGGGCATCACCCTGATGGCTATCATCGCCTTTATCTTCAACGGGCTCTTCCCGCGGGTGATGATCGCTGATGATCCGGCACACAACCTGCTGATCCAGGATGCATCGGCATCACCGCTGACCATGAAGATCATGACCGTGGTGCTTTGCATCTTCCTGCCCATCATGCTGGCCTACTTCATCTGGAGTTACTTCATCCAGCGTAAGCGGCTGGACACCGATGGTGCCCACCTGACCTCGCCTGTGGCACCTTCGGTCACCGTGGCTGAGACCGTCTGAAAATTCAAGGAGGCAGGGGGGCAGTGCTGACAGGACCGGAGCGCATCCGGAGGATAATGCATTGATTGACAAAAATCTATTCCGTTTCGACGGAGTCCGGTCCACCTTGGGCCTGCTGGCTGCACTGTCCCTGGTCCAGGGAATAGGCGTGGTGGTTCAGGCCTATGGGTTGACCCTGGCCCTGGTGCGCATCTGGCGCCTTAAGCACCTCGGGGTGCTGGTGGTGCCGGTGCTGATCTTTCTGGCCGCCTACACCTGCCGGCAGCTCTGCGACGTGGCCAAGGATCGTATTGCCACCGATCGTGCCGATGCCATTGTGGCTGAGCTGCGGCCCAGTATTCAGGACAAGGTCTTCTCATTGGGGCCCTCGGCTCTGGCTCGACGTGGCACGGGCTCTGCCGTCACCATGTTGGTGGATGGACTTGATCAGGTACGCACCTACGTGCTGACGGTCCTGCCAAAGATGATGGACCTCATCTTCATTCCCCTGATTGTCCTGGTAGTGGTCTGGACCCAGGATGCAGGTTCCGGGCTCATCCTCCTGCTCATGTTGCCCCTGCTCATCTTCTTCATGGTCATTCTGGGTCTGGCGGCCAGGGATCGCTCCAGTCGGCAGTACGCTCAGTTCCGTAAGCTCAACACCAGGTTCATGGATACGGTCCTGGGCCTTCCGACCCTAAAGATGCTGGGCATTGACAAGGAATACGAGGACGAGATCTATTCGGTCTCGGACCGCTTCCGCAAGAGGACCATGAGCGTTATCAGGGTGGCCATGACCTCCACCTTTGCTTTGGACTTCTTCGCCACCTTGGCCATCGCCATCATGGCCGTCTTTTTGGGCAACAATCTGATCAATGCCAAGGTGGAGCTCTTCCCAGCCCTCTTGGCCCTGATTCTTGCTCCTGAGTACTTCATGCCCATCCGCCAGTTCGGCGATGATTTCCACGCCACGCTGAACGGCAAGAACGCCCTCGATGACATCGCGGACATGCTGGCCCAGCCAGAGCCCAAGCGCTTGGAGGAACTGGACTGGTCCGGGTGGAAGGAAGACAGTCACCTGCGCCTGGAAGGAATCGACTTCGCCTATCCTGGCCCCAAGCCGGTGGAGAGCAATGCTTCAGCCGGGGCGCAGATGGATGCCATGGCCAAGTCCGAGAGCCAAAAGACCAGCAAGAAGAGCCGCAAGTCCAAGGCATCCGAGGCTCATGACGGCAATGAGAAATCGGTTTCGGCTGAGTCCGGTTCCAAAACGTCGCAAGGGACTGTAGTTGGTGCTGCTGTAGATTCACAGATCAGTGGGTCCGACGGTACTACGGAGGAGCAGCCTCTGGCTCTGAGTGGTCTGGACTTCAACCTGCACGGTTTTTCCAAGGTGGCCATTGTCGGTCGCTCGGGAGCCGGCAAGTCCACGCTGATGGATCTACTGGCCGGTTTTGACCAGCCCAGGGCAGGCACCATCGACCTGGATGGTCATCGGCTGGAGCACTGCAATGTGGCTGCCTGGCAGCGGCACATCAGCTACATTCCCCAGAACCCCTTCATCTTCCATGGCACCGTATCCGACAACATCCGTTTTTATAACCAAGATGCAGACGATGCCCAAGTGGCCCGTGCAGCCGATCGGGCTGGACTGACCGACTGGCTGAAAACATTGCCCGACGGTCTGGGCACCCAAATCGGAGAGGGCAACCGCGGCATCAGCGGCGGTCAGGCCCAACGAATCGCCCTGGCCAGGGGCATCCTGGACCCTTCGCGCGAGATTCTGTTCTTTGACGAGCCCACCGCTCACCTGGACATCGAGACCGAATATGACCTGAAACAGACCCTGCTGCCCATCATGGATGGACATCTGGTCGTCCTGGCCACCCACCGGCTGCACTGGCTGGCCAATATGGACTGGGTGATCATGTTGGAACATGGACGAATTGTGGCCCAGGGCGATCCGCATGAGCTGATTGGACAGGGCGGTCCCTTGGATGCGCTGATCGATGAGATGGGAGGGAACCAGATTGCCGACTACCAGTAGGACTGAAACCGCCGAAAGAGACGGCATGGGATCGTCCAAAGCCTCCCGCCGCGGCCGCGGACTGTCGGGCTATATGCATATCTGGCACCGCGACCATTGGTTCTGGCCCTATCTGCGTCAGGACAAGGGTCTGCTTGCCCTTATCTTCTTCCTGGGGACCATCACCTTCGTATGCGCGGCCGGGCTGATGTTCACCTCGGGCTTCCTGATCAGTAGGTCGGCCCGCCACCCCTTCAACATCTTCGCCGTTTATGTGCCAGTGGTCCTGACCAGGGCTTTCGGTATTGGACGGCCCACATTCAAGTACCTGGAGCGCATCAAGAGCCATGACTGGGTGCTCCGAGTGGTTTCCAAGTTACGTGTTCAGCTCTACCGCACCCTCTCGCAGGACGCGGCCTTCCTGAACGAGCATGAGCGTACAGGCACGGTCCTGGGCATGCTCTCGGACGACCTGGACCATTTGGAGAACTTCTACCTGCGCACCATCTTCCCCACGGTCGTGGCCTACATGATGTGGGTGGTGGTCACCATCGCCGTGGGTGTCTTCTCCTGGCTGACCTCGCTCCTGCTCTTCCTGCTTTTCGCCCTGATCCTGATTCTGGTCCCGCTGGTCTCGCTGGCTTATTCAGACGGGCGTTACGACATGGAGAAGGCACGGCGGCAGGACCAGTACACCGCAGTGACCGAGAGCTACATGGGCCTGGGGGATTGGGTAATCACCCGCCGTCGGCGGCGTTTCGTCGACACGGCGTCCCGTGATTTCAACGACATTGCCTCCGGCCGTAGAGAGCAGAAGCGCTTCGAACGCTGGCGCAACTGCGGCATCCAGATGATTTTCGCCCTCATGGTGGTGGCTCTGATCGTTGGAGCCGATCTGCGTATGACCAGCTCCACCTCCATTGCTGACTTTGCGGCAGCCGTGGTCCTGGCGGTTTTCCCCCTGGTCGATTGCTTCATCGTGGTTTCCCAGGCTGTGGCTGAGGTCCCCCTCTACACGGACTCGCTGGACCATCTGAACGGTCTGACCGAGCGCGTCGAGTCCCGGCGAATCGAGCCGAGTGCACAGACCAGGTTGGAGGGGCCGATCAAGTCAATCGTCTTCGACCATGTCAGCTTCTCCTACGGCCCCGATGACCCCCTGCTGCTGGACGACTTCAGCCTGCGAATCGAAGGCGGGCAGCGGGTGGCCCTGCTCGGTCCCAGCGGCGAGGGCAAGACGACGGTCCTTCAGCTGCTCCTGGGCGACCTGCGTCCTACCAGTGGCCGCATCCTGATCAATGGAATACCGGTCGATGCCTTACAGGATCAGCGTCCTCAACTCTTTGGCTATCTGAACCAGCAGGCCTTCCTCTTCAACACCACCATCGCCTCCAACGTGCGACTGGGCGCTCCCCAGGCCGATGACGATCAGGTTCGCCAGGCCTTGAAGGCTGTACAGCTGAATCAGGTCGTGGATGACATGCCACAGGGAATCGACACGCCGGTGGATGAGGCCGGCGGCCGTCTCTCAGGCGGACAGCGTCAGCGTCTGGCCCTGGCCAGGATCGTGCTCAAGCGCACTCCGATTATCCTTCTGGACGAACCCACCATCGGTCTGGATCCCATAACCGAGCGGCGGCTCATGGCCATGATCTTCAAGGTCAGCCAGGATCGCACCCTTCTTTGGGTGACCCACCACCTGCAAGGGCTGGAGGAGGCCGATCAGGTCATTTTCATGCAGGATGGTCATATAGCCATGCAGGGTCGGCCTGTTGACCTGTACCATGAAAACGCACGTTTCCGTGAACTTTATCGCATGGATGTCTCTGACGTGGACAAGGGTGCCTGTCAAGGGATATACTTAAAGAAGCAGTCAGATTCAGATGGACGGAACCCTGTTGAATGACCATCAGGCTGTTTCCCGAGCAATGAATTTTGCACGGTTGTCGGGTTGCCGATCCTGGCGGATGGCTTCCCGGCGGGTCACCGTGCGCCGTCGGTTCATGGACTGGACGGTAAGGAAACCGGAGCCCGTGGAAGCGACCCGGTCGCGAAGTCGGGGAGAGCTGAAAGGTTCTTGTGGGCACAAGCCTGGTCATATCTGAATCCGTCCGGATTCGACCCGTGTACCCGCGCCCGACGAACCCTGCAGAGATTGGGAGGAACGATGTTCACTGTATTGGGATTGTCTAGATTCCAGTTCGCCATGACGACGATATTCCACTTCTTCTATGTCCCTATGACCATCGGTCTGGCCCTGGCGGTCGCCATCATGGAGACCACCTATGTGGTGACCAAGAAGGATGTCTACAAGAAGATGACCATGTTCTGGTCCAAGATCTTCCTGCTCTCCTTCGCGGTCGGCGTGGTCACGGGCATCATCCAGGAGTTCCAGTTCGGCATGAACTGGTCCAACTACTCCAGGTTCATGGGTGACATCTTCGGCGCCCCCCTGGCCATCGAGGCCCTGCTGGCATTCTTCCTGGAATCAACTTTCATCGGTGTGTGGATGTTCACCTGGAATAGGTTCAAGCCGGCCGTGCATGCGGTCTTCATCTGGCTGACCTTCCTGGGTTCCTCCATGTCGGCAATCTGGATTCTGGCTGCCAACAGCTTCATGCAGCATCCGGTCGGCTTCGAGATCAACCAGGCCACCGGCCATGTGCGACTGCGCAGCTTTGGCGACGTTATGTCCAATCCTCAGCTGTGGATCGAGTTCCCCCACGTCTTCTTCGCCGCCGTCTGCACAGGTGCCTTCGTGGTCATGGGCTGCAGTGCTTTCAGCCTGCTGAGGATGCATATGGGGAACAAGGACAAGGCCGTGGCCGCTGTCGAGGCCGACTCCGAGAAGCAGGCCAAGGTCAACCTGTTCACCAAGTCCATCCGCCTGGCTGCTCTGCTTGGGCTTATCGGCTCCATCTGCGTGATCACCTACGGTGATTTGCAGGGCAAGTACATCGTGACTGATCAGCCTATGAAGCTGGCCGCCACCGAGGGCATCTACGACGATACCGGCGATCCCGCCCCTTGGAACGCCGTGGCTCTGATCAATGAGAAGGACCATAAGCTTGAGGGCTCCGTCGAGATTCCCGGCGCCATGTCGCAGCTGGCTTACGGCAAGAAAACTGGTGCCGTCAAGGGCATGAACACCGTCAACAAGGAGCTGCACGAGAAGTACGATGCCAAGTACGGCAAGGACATGAACTACTACGTGCCGGTCACCACCCTGTTCTGGGTCTTCCGCCTGATGGTCGGGATCGGGTTTGCCTTTGCCCTGATATCGGCATTGGTGCTCTGGTTCACACGCAAGAAGAAGAATACGCTGTTCACCACGCGCTGGAAGCTCTGGATCATGGGCATCTTCACCTTCGCCCCCTTCGCTGCGACGACCAGCGGCTGGCTGGTGACTGAGCTTGGGCGCTATCCGTGGCTGGTCTATGGTTTCCAGACCATCGCCGATGGAGTTTCACCCACCAGTACAGTGCCGAACCTGCTCTTCACTTGCATTGTCTACTTCCTGCTCTTCCTGGTCCTGGGCGGAGTCATGGTCTTCTACACCAGGAGGACCCTGCACCAAGGACCCTTCTACAAGCCGGATGACGGCAACGGGCCGCAGCCTGCCAAGGTTCATGGCGCACCGGCTCGGGTAGCCTTGGCCTGATGGTCGGCTGATCTCAAACCCTTCCTTCCCCTTCGGTAGATCCCCCGCTCCGGACCGCATGGTTCGGAACGGGGGATTTGCTGTCATGGGGGGGGGGGGGTGCCGCCAGCAGCAGCCAACGGCGGTGAGGTTTAAGAACAGAGAGTAATGACGAGCATGAAGTGGCAGATGTGACGGATGTTCGGTTCGTGGCTGATACCAGGCTGGCATCACTCGCTCTCGTTAAGTTGCGCTGGTTCCGACGCGTCGATTCGGTCAGACCTGGGCGGACAGCCTGGCCACAATTCGCTGCAGCAAGTTGCGTACGCCCTCAGACATGGGGGAATCGTCGAGACCGCCCGCAGCTCGTTGCAGATAGTCCTTGGCGATTCGCCGACTGCTCTCCATCAACTGGGGGTGGGCTCTGAGGTAGTCGACCACCAGGTCGGGATCATCCTGTTGGACCAAAGTTCTGAAGTTCTCATCCTCCTGGAATCCCAGTAGAACCGGCAGAGTGTAGATTCCGTCGCGAATGTCCTCCAGCTTGGGCTTGCCTGTGTCACGATTCAGATCGAAATCGTTGATGTCGTCGATGATCTGGAAGGCCATGCCAAGATTGCCGCCGAAGTCTCTGGCGGTCCGTTCCAAGGCCGGGTCAGTTGGCTGGCCATCAAGGCGGATCCCGGTCAGGCAGGCCAGGCGGAAGAGGGCTGCGGTTTTTCCCGAGATGGCTCGGTTGTAATCGTCGATGGTGATCTGGGTGTGGTGACGGTCGGACTCTTGGTAGAGCTCACCGCCGACAATTTCGCAGACCGTACCGGCCTGCTCACGGATAAAGGCTGTGTCAGGGGCGATGGAGGCCATGATCTCCATGTAGCGGGAGAGGATCAGGTCTCCCAGATAGATGGCGGCCTTGTTGCCCCGCATGATGTGGACCGTGGGCTTGTTGCGGCGGATGGGGGCGTTGTCCAGAACGTCGTCGTGGACCAAGGTAGCCAGATGAAGCATCTCGATGGCGGCGGCGCCGGTGATGACGGTGTCGTTCAGCTGCCCTCCGGTCCCTGATCCGGACCGGGCAAAGAGGACCACCATGGCGGCGCGAATCATCTTGCCGTGGTTGTCCAGCAGTCGACGGTAATCCTCCTGATAGGGGGCCACATGGGTACGTTCCTGGTGCAGGCGGTCAACGACCCGCTCAAGATCCTTGCGCAACAGGAGCTCTTGTCCTTCTGCCATGGAGGTACGCTCCCTCTATCTCGTTAAGAACCGCAACGTATCCAATATACCAAGACCGGGGCCAGCCCTGAAGATTGTCGGCCCGGTCCTGGCTGTCGTCGTAATCACTGTGGTCAAGCTAACATCCAACGTGCCAGCCTGCTGCTGTGACGCCGAGGCCTGAACCCGATTCGTAAGGGGGCTGCATAGATCGGCCTGGGAGCGAAGCCGGGTGAAGTAGGCTAGGTGTATGAGTCAGCATTACCAAGCGGATCAGGTCTCCCCACAAGGCGGCGAGGGAGAGCACGATCGACCGCTGTCCGTTTCGGCCCGGCTGGGGCGACTTCAGTTCCATTACTCGGGCAAGTTCAGACTTCTGCAGCTGGCCGACGTCCAGGAGGGCCCCAAGGTCTCTCCGGACACAATCAGGCTGATAGGCGCGGCTTGCGATGCGGCAAAGCCCGATCTGGTGGTCTTCTCGGGCAACCAGGTGGCCGGTTACGACACGGCATACGAGCGCACCTTCCGTAAGAGACGTTGGAGCACCCCTCTGGACGGCATCTATTCGGCTGGTCTGAGCATGGGCGGCGCACTGGGACTTGGGGGAGCCTCCCTGAAACGATCCTCCAAGCCCCGGGAGGATCAAGCAGCCGCGGACCGTCGGGAACCGGACCGCAGGGATGCCGAGCGTGTACGTCAGCAGAACATCAAGCACACCGAGGATCTGGTCCGCAGAACCGTTGGTCTGATCACCGGCCCGTTGGTCGAACGCGGGATTCCTTTCGTCGCCACCTATGGCAACCACGACTTTCAGTGCGGTCTGGATACCGATCAGATGGATGCCATCTATCGGGAGGTGCCTGGCTGTCTGAACCCGGAGGCTACGGTCGCCCATCCTGATCGGGTCCATGCGCTGATCGGGTCGGCCTTGCCCTCCCAGACGGCCTTCGTCTGCGCCCCGGGTACCTTCGCCCTGCCTGTGGCGGATTGCGACGGAAACGGGGTGGTCATGGGACTGGTCCTGCTGGACTCTGGCGACTATGCCCGAGCAGGCGGCTACGGTTCACCTTCGGACCAGGCCCTGGACTTTCTGGCGGCTGCTCCCGACCTTCTGGGCAACCGGTCCATAATCTTCCAGCACATGCCCATTCCCCAGTTCTATGATCTGCTCAAGCCGGTGCCAGCCACCACAGCCTATGCGGTCCAAGGCTATCGAAGCTTCGATTCCCGTTGCTACATCCTGGACGAATCGCGCACCTGCCCGGGCTCATACCTGGGCGAGGGCGTCTCCTGTCCTGACGAGGACAGCGGCGAGTATGATCTGCTGACCCGGAACCGGGGCTACTTCGCCCTCTTCGCCGGGCATGACCATCGCAATGGCTTCGTCGGACGCAGCGGGGATCTGACGCTGGGGGCCACGCCCACGTGCGGATTCGGCTCCTACGGTCCGGTGCCCAGCAAGCGGGCGGCACGGCTCTTCGAGTTCGACATCCGCCATCCGCATCATCCGCGTACCCAGCTCCTGGAGTTCGGGCAATTGGTGGGGCGGCCGGGATCCCATAAGGTCTACACCTTCGCCATGAGCCATGTGCCCACCTCTACCGGGGACGCTGTCAACCTCTTGCGTCGGCCCGGATTTCTGGCGGGCGGCCTGACGGCCCTGGCAGGGCTGATCGCCTCCTGGGGTTCCACCAAGCGGCAATCAGGACCAAGGGGTTAGGAATTCCCGCTCAGGCCCTACGACGGGCGGGAGAAGAGGCTCGTAGCAGGGCTTCGGTCAGGTATTTGCCGGCGGCCATGACCAGGGGGGCGTAGCGCCTTCCCGGCGTGGTGGACATGCGGTTGACCGGTCCGGAGATGGATATGGCGGCCATGACCTGCCCGGATCCGTTGCGGATGGGGGCCGAGATGGAACAGACACCCTCTTCCCGCTCGTTGATGGACTCGGCCCAGCCGCGCTTGCGGACCGTAGCCAGGGTCGCTGCATTGAACTTGGCGTGTCGCAGACCCTGATGGAGGCGCTCAGGTTCCTCCCAGGCCAGCAGAATCTGTGCCGCTGACCCGGCCTCCATGGACAGCAGGGCGCCTACGGGGATGGAGTCACGCAGGCCCGAGGCGCGTTCCACCGCGGCGATGCAGACCCGGACCTCGCCCTGGCGGCGGAAAATCTGGGCCGACTCGCCCGAACGGTTGAGCAGTGTATGCAGGATGGGCCCCGAGGCGGTCAGCAGTCGATCCTCGCCGGCGGCGGCGGCCAGTTCGGCGAAGCGGGAACCCAGGACGAAGCGGCCATGCGCGTCCCGCAGCACGAAGCGGTGGCGCTCCAAGGCGATGGCCAACCGGTGGGCTGTGGGTCGGGCCAACCCGGTGGCGTTGACCAGCTGGCCCAGGGTCATGGGTCCGGTCTCCAGGGTGTCCAGAATTCGCACCGTCTTGTCCAGAACGCCGACGCCCGAATGAATCTCCTCCTGATGCATGTTTGGATCGTTTACGGAGGGATATCTGTCGTCGTCGTTCATAGAAGGTGTGTCCATGGTTGAATTATGCCATCTCAGTATATGAAATGCAAAAGTTCATAACGGTTGGGCAGTTCCATACTCGGTGGTAAGAGGCCGGCGGGGGTGCCGATGAGATTGGTGCCCTGGCCGGTCGTAGGCTTTCAGGAGGCGATATGGGACGCACAATGGCGGAAAAGGTCTGGACCGATCATTTGGTCAGAAAGGGCCAAGGCGGCGAGCCCGATCTGATCTACATCGATCTGCAGCTCATGCACGAGGTGACCAGTCCACAGGCTTTCGAGGGTCTGCGCCTGGCAGGCCGGAAGATTCGTCACGTGGACCAGGTCATCGCCACCGAGGATCACAACACCCCCACCATCGACATCGATCGGCCCATCGCCGACAAGGTTTCGGCCCTGCAGATCTCCACCCTGGAGCGCAACTGCCGTGAGTTCGGCGTCCGTCTGCTTCCATTGGGGAATGCCGACCAGGGCATCGTGCATGCTTTTGCACCCGTCCTGGGGCTGACCCAGCCCGGCATGACCATCGTCTGCGGCGATTCGCATACCTCGACCCACGGGGCCTTCGGGGCCCTGGCTTTCGGCATCGGCACCTCCGAGGTGGAGCATGTCCTGGCCACCCAGACTCTGAGCCTGAAGCCTTTCAAGACCATGGCCATCACCGTCCGCGGGCAGCTCAAGCCGGGCGTAGGCGCCAAGGACGTCATCCTGGCTGTCATCGCCAAAATCGGCACGGGCGGCGGCCAAGGGCACGTTCTGGAGTACCGGGGCGAGGCCATTCGGCGGATGTCCATGGACGCACGCATGACCATCTGCAACATGTCCATCGAGGCAGGGGCCAGGGCCGGGATGATTGCGCCGGACGAGACCACCTTCGCCTACCTGGAGGGCCGGCCGCATGCCCCCAAGGGGGCCATGTGGGATCAGGCGCTGGACTACTGGCGGACCCTCCCCACCGATCCGGATGCGGTCTTCGACAAGGAGGTCATCCTGGATGCCGACCAGCTGACCCCCTACGTGACCTGGGGCACCAATCCCGGACAGGGCCTGCCCATAGCTGCTGATGTGCCTGTGCCCGAAAAGATCGCCGATCCGGCCAAGCGCCAGGCAGCCCAGGAGGCCATCGACTATATGGGTCTGAAGCCGGGGATGCCCATCCGCGACATCGCCGTGGACACCGTGTTCATCGGCTCCTGCACCAATGGGCGCATCGAGGATCTGCGCGCGGCAGCGGCCATCATGAAGGGGCATCACAAGGCCAAGAACCTGCATCGCGTCCTGGTGGTTCCGGCTTCTTCGCGCGTTCGTATTCAGGCCGAGAAGGAGGGGCTGGATCGCATCTTCGAGGACTTCGGAGCCGAATGGCGCAACGCCGGCTGCTCCATGTGCCTGGGGATGAATCCCGACCAGCTGGTGCCGGGGGAGCGTTCCATTTCCACATCCAACCGCAACTTCCAGGGTCGTCAGGGCAAGGGCGGCAGGACGCATCTGGCCTCGCCAGAGGTGGCTGCTGCGACGGCCATCAAGGGAACCATCTGCTCCCCTGCCGATCTGTAAGCCCATCAATCATTCGTCATCATCATCGCCATCCAGCAGGCAGGAGGTCATCATGGAGCCACTTTCCGTTGTAACCGGGGTCGGGGTGCCCTTGCGCCGCTCCAACGTCGACACTGACCAAATCATCCCCGCCGTATTCCTGAAGCGGGTGAAGAAGACAGGCTTCGAGGATGCGCTCTTCTACGCCTGGCGAAGGGATCCGAATTTCGTACTCAACCGGCCCGAATATTCGGGTGCCCGCATCCTGGTGGCCGGGCCGGACTTCGGCATCGGCTCCTCGCGCGAACATGCGGTCTGGGCTCTGCGGGACTACGGCTTCCGCGTGGTCATCGCCCCCCGCTTCGCTGACATCTTCTATGGGAACACAGCCAAGAACGGGGTACTGGCCGCCATCATGCCCCAGGAATCAGTGGAGTTGCTCTGGAAGATCCTGGAGGAGGACCCCGGCACCGAGATGACCGTGGACCTGGGCGCTCGCACGGTCACCTGCGCGGATGTGACCCTGCCCTTCCAGGTGGACGACTATGTGCGATGGCGGCTCATGAACGGGTACGACGACATCGATCTGACCCTGCAGCACGAGGATGACATCCGTGCCTATGAGCGCATAAGGGCCGAGCGCTTCCCCTTCAAGCCGCGTACCCTGCCGGCCCGGCACATGCCCGAAGAGCCGGTCACTTCAGCCAGGGAGGGTCAAATCGACTGGCCTGGGCCCCTGGCTGACCGCGGCATCATCTGACCGACGGGCCGTGTGCCCTGATATGAAAGTCATTCGCCCCTTCTTCGCCTACCATGGAATGTGACAGTCATTGGTCGACTGTGACCGGTTGGCAAGCAAAGAGGGGCGATTATCATGAGGCACAGCAGCGGCGATGTGCACAACTGGGGCGTTCGACAGGCAGTGAATGCCCTAAGTGCTTTTGCTTTCATCTATGTGGCCATTGAGACCCTGGCGGGTCTTTTGGGAGGCAAGGTGGTTCTGCCTGCGCTCTTCCCACACGCCTCCAAGGAGCAATACAACGGTCCTTTGTCGGACTGGACAGTGGTTATCTCCGTGGTGCTGGCCCTGTTGTTTGCCTTGATCAGTCAATGGCCGGTCATCGTAGGCCATGAGCGACATGGCCAGGACCAGGTGCGTTGGGTCACTGCGCGCCGATTCAGCCTGCTGGCGTTGATCATCGCCCTGGCCTGCTTCTTCCTCAGTCAGCTGGTGGCCGGTGCGGCCAACTCTGGTCTGAGCGCCATTCTGTCCGGTACTGGTCTGCATCCGCCGACCGCATCTGACGACGGCGGCATGGAAACGCCGATCATGCTCTTCTATGGCATTCTTCTGGGGCCCTTTGCCGAGGAGCTGGTCTTCCGAGGGGTCATCATGAACGGCTTGCGCCGCTTTGGCCGGGTCTTCGCCATTATTACCTCTTCTCTGCTTTTCGGCTTCATGCATGGTTCCCTGGTCCAGGGCCTGTTCGGTTTCATTTCCGGCCTGGTTCTGGGCTACCTGGCCATGGAGTACGGGTTGGTCTGGTCCCTGTTGGTGCACATGCTCAACAATGCCTTCTCTTCGGGTCTGCTGGCCAAGTACATGCCACTGGCACCCGAGGTGGTTCGCATCGGCCTGGGTCTGCTCATGATCCTGGTGCTGCTGACCGGAGTCGTCGGACTGCTGTTCAAGCTGAGGACTCTCCGTGATTACTGCCGGAGCAATCGCGCTCCCAAGGGGATATACGCTTCCTGGAGGGCGCCTTGGTTCCTGCTCTTCTGCCTGGCATGCCTGCTGATGGCCCTGAGCGAATTCGTGCCGGGGCTGGCCTGAGCAGACGGTCGATGGCGCTGGCCCATTGTCGGGATTCCGTCGAGGGAAGGGCGGGGTCGGGCTAGACTCGGGTATGTAGTGTTGATATGAACATGGGGAAAGGTTCGTGTCGCTGGACGCCCTTGACGGTCGTACGGTAGTGCATGAAGGGGAAGGATCATCGACGGATGAGGGATGATGAGGATCGCGACAGCGGCAGTGAGTCTGCCGATGCCCAAAGCGATCAGGGGCGCTTGAAGGTGTCTCGCTCCTCTATTGCCCTCATGACTGCAAGCCACAGTGCCAGCAAGGACTACGCACGCCACTGGGACTATGAGGAAGGGTCCATCAGCCTGCCACCCTTGAGCCTGCCGGGGGAGGCCGTGGATGATGGCTTGGCCTACCCGGGGCGGATAGCCCATAGGAAGACTGCTCTTCTGGGTGATGACGGAGCTGGTGGCAAAGGGCGCAAGGGCGCCATGCCGGTCGGTGAACGACCCTCGGTGCTTCCCGGGTCCTATGATTTTTTGAACTCGGTCACCATGGCCAGTCAACCGGAGGTTCCCACATTTCCCCCGGAAGACCTGCCAGTTGACGGGCAAAGTGGAAAGGATTCCGGCCAAGAGCCATCCCCGCGGCGTGTGGTGGTGCGCCGAGAGCCGGAGGCTTCCAAGGCCACCGGGACGGCCACAGAGATTTCGGCACAGCCTGAGAAGCCTGCAGTCAAGGTCGTCTGGTCCTGGACCAAGCCCGAGACGAACAAAGGCCCGGTCTTCTCCTGGAATATGCCCAAGCGTCGAAAGCCGTCCACAAGCACCCGTGCAGGCAAACCTGCAGCTTCCGCACCGTCTGCCAATGCTGTCGACTCCGCTGTCTCGGTACCTTCCAAGGTCGAGCAGGAGTCATCAAAAGCTTCCGCTCCCGTTCCTTCCGCAGTCGAAACAGCCGAACCCAAGTCGATGACTACGGCCGGGGCGCCCTCGGCTTCCGGATCTGGGGATCCGATGTCCGCGAAAACGAATTCGGAGGTCTCTGCGCCCGCAGCTTCTGCTGGTGCGCCTGCGACACCCGTGGTATTCGCCGACCGACCGGTCGTTGTCCGTCGTTCGGTTGCGGACTGGGATTCCCTGGTCACTGGTTCCCCGGCTCCAGCGGAGAACGGTGCTGCTGCACGATCCGTGGCCAGCGGAGCCGATCATCAGGGGCGTCGGGTCTGTTCGACTCCACGGTTAGTCGCTCAGCCTGCCGCAGTCGCCGGTGACGGCACCGGTGGTCGGGTCGTTTCGTCAAAGGCTGTCGACGGACAGGGGACGGCGCTCGCGCACAGGGATTATGCCGGTCAGCCCGCGCAGACCGGCCAAGGAGGCATTGCCGTTCAGCCTGCCCCCTCTGAATCTTCCGTGTCTGGGAATGCAGCTCCAGGCAGGCAGTCGGTCGTTCAGTTTGCGTCTTCGCCGACATCCGTATCCTCTCCAGGTGCTTCGGTGGCTCTCGCCGCCAAGGCTGCCGAGGCTGCTGCAGCTGCTGTGGCTGCCAAGGCCGAGTCCGCCGGAACCGAGGATACCGCGACGGATGCAACCAAGCCGTCCGGCTCTTCGCATGGTCTTCGCAAGCGTTTCGGGGGTCTTCATCTCGGCCTTTCCGCCAGAGGCCATGAAAGGAGTGGGGGAGCACGTCGGTCGTCCAAGCGGCGATCTGCTCGTAACCGCACCCGTCTTTCAGTCGAGTCGGCAGCCCCCAGGGTCGTTTCCAATGTTTCGGCAGAATCCGTCCCGGGAGCAAGCCGACCGGCACCCGTCAGTTCGCAGCCGATTGTCGTTCCAAGTGAACTTGATACTGCCACGCCAGCCGTTGCAGTTGCGGCCCAGCCCGCTGCCAAAAAGTCCATCGCCTACACGGCCAGTTCGGGGGTTCTCCACGCCGTCAACGGCCAGGCCGCCTTCGCTTTCGTCTACCTGGCCATATCCGTTCTGGTGCTCATGGTCGGTTCGGGGATGATCCTGCCTGTCATCATGGAGCAGGTCAAGGACCCCAGATCCATCGCCTTCCTATCCGATGGGATTACCCTCCTGTCGGTCCTGCTGGCGCTGACTTATGCCTGCATTTCAGAGTGGAGCGTTATTCGAGGTGAGGATCAGCGAGGACAGGACGCCGTTCATTGGCGCACAGACAGAAGAATGACGCTGGCGGCTCTGCTGGCCCTTGTAGCGGTGCTCCTGCTGGGCCAGGGGATGGTCCATGAACTGAACAAATTCCTCAACCACTTCTGCCTGCTTCTGCACATCCCCTCCCTGGCCTCGCGCAGCCTGCTGGTCACAGGCGCTTCCTCGCCGATGATGGCCCTGTACGCCCTCCTGGCGGTTCCCCTGGCTGAGGAGCTGGTGTTCCGTGGCATCATCCTCAACGGACTGCGTCGGTTTGGCCGAGTTTTTGCCATCCTGACCGCATCCCTGCTCTGCGCCCTGCTCCAGTGTGATCCTGTCTCTGGGCTTTGGATTTTCCTGCTGGGGTTGGCATTGGGATACTGCTCCCTGGAGTATGGTCTGATCTGGGCCATCGGAGCCCGTGTGGTCGGCGATCTGCTCTTCACCGGCCTGCCCAACCGCTATCTGATGAACGCTCCGCGAACCGCCCGTCTGTCGGTTTTGGCAGTGGCTCTGGTCTTGGTTCTGGCTGGGTTGCTCATGTTCTTCCTGCACCGCGCCAGCCTCTTGGATTACCGGCGGCGCTATCGAGCACCTAAGGGAACCTATGTGTCCTGGAGGCAGCCCTGGTTCCTGCTCTATTTGCTGCTCTGCCTGCTGCTGGCAATCTTCAAGTTCGTGCCCGGCCTGCTCTAGAGCATGACGTATGGGTGCCGCCGGTGTTGGCGTAGACTTGGACCAGCTGGAGGTCGGTGCTGAACGGCCAAACCTGCAGAGGATCATGAAAGGGCATGGTGACATGGGGCAGACAGCGACGGAAGCCGATGCGTCAGGGACTGGGCAGACTCAGAAGCCCAGACGAGGCACGGCGGATCGCGCATGGATGAGTGCGGCCAGGGGCATGCTCAACCGCCAGGCCGCCCTGTTGCTGGTCTACCTGCTTATCATCAACAGCGTCGGCCTTCTGTTCGGTGTTCTGGCTCAGATGGAGTGGAATGCCGTGTTCGATCCGGTGCCTGCCCACTCGGGATTTATATATGTGATGAGCCATGCCGACAAGGAGTATGGGGGCATCATCAATCTGATCGCCGCCTGCACAGGCCTCTGCTTCCTGGTTTTCACACGACGTCGGCAGATCTGCGACTCCGGTCCCTCGGGCATTTTCCATACGGATCTGCACCCCATGACCTGGCAGGTTCTGCTGGGATGCTTTGCGCTGACGCTGACCGGGCAGACCCTGGCTGACTGGTATCAGTCGGGCATGGACTGGACTGCGGCGCGGTTGGGAGTGCAGCAGTCCTGGACCACGACCCAGCAAATCCAGCAGGCCTCGGGTACCATTCCCATGTTTATATACGTCAGCCTGCTGGCCCCCGTCATCGAGGAGCTGGTCTTCAGAGGGGCCATCCTGAACGCGTTGAAGCCCTATGGGTACGTCTTCGCCATCGTCACCTCCGCCGTTATGTTCGGCTTCTTCCATGGCGACCTTGGCCAGGGGTTCTTCGCTTTCATCATGGGTCTGCTCCTGGGCTATCTGGCCTGCGAATACTCCATCTTCTGGTCCATGGCCCTGCACGTGTTCAACAACCTGGTCGTCAGCGACGGGTTGGAAGTCCTTCTCGGGTTCATGAGCGACAACATGTCCTCCTACATAAACGTGCTCATGATGCTGGCAGGCATGATGGCGGCCGTTCTGGTGCTTTACCTGGGCCGTCATCGGATTGCCGCTTTTCTGCATGAAAACCGCACCTACACGAACGTCTATGGCGCCTGGGCCTGCCCATTCTTCATCATGCTGCTGCTGATCATGGGCTTCACCATGCTGACCCCCTTCGTTTCAGCCGGCGCCTGACCAGTATCTGACAGGGTGGACGCTCTATGCCTGAGGCGACAATTCACGGTGTCCCCACACCCCCTGTGGCAGACTTGCAATAAGGGCCGATGATGTGCCAAAGCCCGGCTCTGAGCGGATACGAGAAAGAAGCCGATAAATGCCCAAGGTGAATACTCAGGATGATGTGCTGCATGTGGTGGGCGGCAGGCCCCTGCATGGCACCATACAGGTCCGTGGGGCCAAGAACTTCGTCAGCAAGGCCATGGTGGCCGCCCTTTTGGCTCCGGGTGTCTCGGTACTCAAGAATGTGCCTGTAATCCGCGATGTCCAGGTGGTCTCGGACCTGCTGAGGCTTCACGGTGTCAAGGTGGACGTTCGTCCTCAGGAGGGCGTGGTCACCATCGATGCCAGCCATGTGGAGCTGGCTGATGTGGCCGATGTGGATACCTTGTCGGGTTCTTCCCGCATACCCATCCTCTTCTCCGGACCGCTCCTGCACCGGATGGGAGAGGCGTTCATCCCCGTTCTTGGTGGCTGCCGCATCGGCAGCAGGCCCATCGATTTCCATCTGGAGACCCTGCGCAAACTGGGGGCCAATGTCGACAAGGAGCATGAGTCCGGCATCCACATCACAGCGCCGGACGGCCTGCATGGGGCCAAGATCCACCTGCCCTACCCCTCGGTGGGCGCGACGGAGCAGACCCTGTTGGCGGCAGTCCTGGCCGAGGGGCGTACCGAGCTGTCAGGCGCGGCTACCGAGCCCGAAATCATGGACCTGGTGGCGGTTCTGCAGAAGATGGGCGCGCAAATCTCCGTGGACGTGGACAGGACCATCCGCATCGAGGGTGTGCCCTCCCTGAAGGGGTTCACCCATACCTCCCTGCCCGACCGGATCGAAGCCGCCTCCTGGGCCTCCGCCGCCCTGGCCACCCATGGCGACATCATGGTCAAGGGCGCCCACCAACCCGACATGATGACCTACCTGAACGTCTTCCGCAAGATCGGCGGCCAGTTCGACGTGCGCGACGACGGCATCCGCTTCTGGCATCCGGGCGGCGACCTGCGGCCCGTGGCCATCGAGACCGACGTGCACCCCGGATTCATGACAGACTGGCAGCAGCCCCTGGTGGTGGCCCTCACCCAGGCCAAGGGTCTTTCCATCGTTCACGAGACCGTCTATGAGAATCGCTTCGGCTTCACCAAGCCGCTTATTCAGATGGGCGCCACCATCCAGCTCTACAAGGAGTGCCTGGGATCCCTGCCCTGCCGCTTCCAGCAGCGCAACTTCAACCACTCGGCGGTCATCTTCGGGCCCACCCCGCTGACCGGCCAGGACATCGATGTGCCCGACCTGCGTGGCGGCTTCAGCCACCTGATTGCCGCACTGACAGCTTCCGGCCCCTCCACCGTCCACGGCATCTCCCTGATCGACCGCGGTTACGAGGACTTCCGCGACAAGCTGCTGGCTCTGGACGCGCAGATCGACTGATCCGGCGGACATAGATGGCTTCCAAAGGCAAACCCTCCCCCCGGTCTGCGGTGCCTGCCCTGTCCGACCAGCAGGTGGCCCTGCTGGCCCAACGGCACAGGTTGGTGGATCCAACCCGCTACTATCCCACTGGACATCGCACACCGGCCCTGGACGAGATAGACGGCCAGCACCCCGTGGGGACCACCCGCCTATTGCGCGGGGTCTCCCAGGTTGTGCGTGACTCCTGCCGGGTCTATGCCTGGGGGTTGGAGCAGGTTCCGGAGACCGGGCCCTTTATCACCGCAGCCACCCATGTGACCCAGTTCGACGTTTTCATTCCCATGATGGCCCTCTTCCACCTGGGTCGTCGGCCCCGCTATATGGCCAAGGCCGAGATGGCCCATTGGCCCCTGATCGGCAGCTGGTTCCGCATGGTGGGCATGCAGCCGGTGGAGCGCAAGTCCGGCAAGGCCAGGTCGATTGAGGAGGAGTCGATCAGCATCATCACCTCGGGCAGGCCGCTGACCATCTGGCCCGAGGGGACCGTGACCCGTGACCCGCTGAAGTGGCCCATGTCGCTCAAGCCCGGGGTCGGTTTCATCGCCTTGGAGGCGTCGCGGCAGCTGGGTCGTATGGTCCCACTCTATCCCAGCATCACCTGGGGGGCTGCTTCGATCAACCATAAGTGGCCCTGGCCTCGCAAGAACGTGGTCATGTGTTATGACCGGCTCCTTGACTATTCCGACCTTCTGGAAGATATGGATCAGTGGGGTGCGGAACCTCCCAAGCAATCCGTACATGCCTTCTGCGTCCGCCTGCGCAATCGGATGGAAGAGGTCATGGCCGAGATTCGTGGCGAGGAGCCCCCGAAGGCTGGATATTTCGATTACGTGACCATGACCCGTCGGCCCAGAAGCGAGCAATAAGGCCGGAACCCGCCCCTAATTCCTGCTGCCTGGCGGTGGTGTCATAGGATGGTAGAGACAAGAATGAGGCTGCTGGTCGGCGTTCCCGTGCGCACGGCATTATGCAAAGGAGAATGATGACGAAGATCGCGGTATTGGGAGCAGGCGCATGGGGAACCGCTTTTGCCCAGGTACTGGCTGACGCAGGCAATCAGGTGGTCATGTGGGACATCGACCCTGATGTCGTGGACGAAATCAACAGTCAACATTCGAATACTCGCCGTCTGCCGAACGTGAAGAGGCTGCCTGACGCCATCATCGCTGAGGGTGACCGGGCCGGGGCCGTCTCGGGGGCGGAAATCGTGGTCGTTGCCATAGCCGCTCAGCACGCCTGTGAGGCCTTGACGCAATTCAAGGGTCTGCTGGGTCATGATGCCATCGCAGTTTCCCTGATGAAGGGGATTGAACGGGCCACCGACAGGCGGATGGATCAGGTGGTTTGTCAGACGCTTGATCTGGACCCTGTCAGATTTGCGGCCGTTTCCGGCCCCAATCTGAGCAAGGAGGTGGCTGCCCGCGAACCGAGCGCCACTGTGGTCGCCAGCGCGGATGCTGATACCGCCATGAAAGTAGCCCGTGCCTGCACGACCGACTATTTCAAGGCCTTCGTCTCGGACGATGTGATTGGCCTGGAAATGTGCGGGTCGCTGAAGAACGTCACTGCGCTGGCCGTCGGGATGTCACGGGGGGCTGGGTTCGGGGAGAACACGGCCGCCATGATCCAGGCCAGGGGTCTGGCTGAGCTCACTGCCTTGGGGGAGGCTTGCGGTGCCAAGTCCAAGACCTTCGCCGGTCTTGCCGGGGTCGGCGACCTGGTGGCCACCTGCGGGTCGTCCCTGAGTAGGAACTATACTTTTGGCTTCAATCTGGGCCAGGGCAAGAGCATTGAGGAAGCCACCCGAGTCAGCAAGGGTGTCGCCGAAGGCGTACCCACCACCGATGCTGTCGTCGCTCTGGGCAAGCGCTACCAGGTGGCGACCCCGCTGGCTACGGCCATGAGCCATGTACTGGATCAGGGTCTGAGCTGCCGGGGCATGATCGACGAGCTGTTCGGTGGGCAGATCACCGCAGAATGAGTCTGACGACCATCAGAATGGTGTCCATCAGAAAATCCTGAGGGTTATGGAGGGTGTACGAAGGCTGTGAAGCGTGCGCCATCAACCTTTTGATCGGCGATGAATGGTTTCCGGATCAGGATGTGCGCCTGGCTTGTCTGACTGCTGTATCGGCCCTGTTATGCCTGTTCGTGCCAAGCTTGTGGATGAGCGACTGTGTCCGGGCCTTGCCGCCTGGCAAGGGGATATTCTGCTGTCTTGAATGATGTATCTGCCCGGGCAGGTGCATGAGGTTGAAAATCATGTCCAGGATGAGGAAAGCCGAGGGATGATGGTCAGGAAACGTGTTGTGGTGCTCTATGGCGGACGTGCCGACGAACATTCCATATCCTGCGTGTCGGCGGCCGGTGTGCTCAATGCCATCGATACCGACCGATATGAGCCCATCCCCATCGGCATCACCAAGGATGGCCGATGGACCATCGGCGGCCAGGATCCCAGGCAGTGGGGTCTGGGCGATGCCAGTCTGCCAACCGTGCAGATAACCGAAGGCAGCCGTCCGATCATCCTCGACATGGCCCGTGGCAGGGATGGGTTTCTGATCGGCGACCATGACAACCTGGTCTCTGGAGTTGAACCCTCCAAGGCCTTCGGTTCCCTGGAGCCTTTGGGGCATGTGGACGCGGTTTTCCCGGTGCTCCACGGCCCTTACGGTGAGGACGGCACCCTGCAGGGCCTGCTTGAAATGATGGGCCTGCCCTACGTCGGGTGCGGGGTCTTCGCCTCTGCCGCGTGCATGGACAAGCACTATACCAAGATTCTGCTCAGCCAAGCCGGCATACCCGTGGCTCCCGGCATCACCATTGACTCCCGTGAACAGCAATCCGGAGTAGACCTGTTGGCCGCTGTGGAGAAGGCGGAGCTGCATTACCCGCTCTTCGTCAAGCCCTCCCGCGCAGGATCCAGCTTTGGTGTGGTCAAGGTGGAAGAGCCTCAAGCCGAAGCCCTGGCTGCTGCGGTCGTCGAGGCTGCAAAGCATGACTGGCGGGTCCTGATAGAGGAGGGCATTGAGGGGCGGGAGATTGAGTGCGCCGTGCTCGCCTCAAACAAGGACAGAAAGCCCCGTACTGCCTGGCCTGGCGAGGTGGTGCTGGACAAGGCTGATCAGGACGAGGCCTTCTATGACTTCGACAGCAAGTATGTAGACTCCTCCGCCTCCCACGTGGAGGTTCCCGCGGATCTGCCGGAGGAGACTCTTCAGAAGGTTCGCGACCTGGCTGCCAAGGCTTTCAGAACCGTGGATGGTGCCGGTCTGAGCCGTGTCGACTGCTTTGTGACACCCGAGGGCAGGGTCATTGTCAACGAGATCAACACCATGCCTGGCTTTACGCCCATCTCCATGTATGCCAAGGCTTGGGAAGCCACGGGGATCACCTACACCGATCTGATCACCGATCTGATTGAGGGTGTATCGGCCTGACTGCGGCAGCGAGTGCTTCCTATAATAGAAGCGTCCGCTCTTGTACTCGCTGGTAAGGCAAGGTTCCCTATGGATGCTGGTCCCGTTAAGCTGCTGAGTCTGATTGCCGATAAGGGCAAGCGTTTTATCGTCCCTGTGTATCAGCGCCCTTATTCTTGGGATGAGGAACAATGCGAGCAGCTTTGGGACGATGTGCTTCACATCGGGCATTTACACGAAAGCGCCCATTTCATGGGTTCAGTGGTATGGGTTCAAGAGGGCACCATGGGCGCCGATGGGGTAACACCGGCTCTCATTATCGACGGTCAGCAGAGAATCACGACCGTAAATCTTCTCTTAGCAGCACTTGCTGCCTATGCAGACAGCCACCCAAACCAGGCCGATGAATTGCAGTTTTCACGCAATGAAATCATAGATGAATATCTGATTGATTCCTGTCGAGAAGGCGAAGGGCATTATCGTTTATGCCTCTCGCAGGGTGATCATGACCAATACGAGTCTGTCATTCACCATTTGGAGGATCCTAGGGCCCCGATTACAAGTGAGTCCCATAGAATCATCGATAACTTCCAATGGTTCAGTGGTCAATTGAAGGAGATGAGGGATCCGAACAGCGTGTGGGCTGGGCTCAGGCGCTTGGAGGTAGTGTCGATCTCCTTGACGCAGGGTCAGGATGATCCACAGGCCATCTTTGAGTCCATGAACTCAACCGGTAAGGACCTTTCGACTGCAGATCTGGTTCGTAATTATGTGCTTATGCGGCAGCCCCTGGAGATGCAGGGACAGTTGTATGAAGATCATTGGAGAAGAATTGAAATAACACTTGGCGTGGATGTCTATGATGACGTTTTTGATGATTTTCTCTATGATTGGCTTGCCATCATCAATGCACCCAGACCAGTGCCTACACGAGACGTATACCGGTTCTTTAAAGACTACGTGACCAGCAATGGCTACGATAACCATGGTCAAATAGTCGGGCTTCTTGATCAGATGAGCAAGTTTGCCGGGTATTATTCGCGCATTACTTCGAGCTCGGGGGATGATCCTGAAATAGATCGATTGTTTGATCGTATTCGTGCTTTGAATATGTCTGTCATCAACCCCTTGCTCATGATCCTTTTGGATGATTACCAGGAGGGGGACGACCTCTTCAGTCGGAGTGATTTTGTATCCATGTTGAAGCTGTTGGAGAGTTATCTCTTCCGCCGCATTGCCTGCCAGATGTCCAACAACGGGCTGAACCGGTTTTCGCTTTCGGTCATAGCACGTCTCAGACAGGTAAAGGAAGATGGGTCACCCGGCTATAGGCAGGCTTTTGAGGCAGCCCTGCTGGGCGGTGCTGGAACAAGCCATCGGATGCCTGATGACAATGAATTTCGTCAGACCCTTCTTTCGCGCGACTTCTATCCCTTTTCGCGTTGTTCTTACATGTTGACAACACTGGAGAATGCGTACCATCCTAAGAACCCGATTGACTTCTCCTCCAGGAATTACACCATTGAGCATATTCTCCCCCAGAATGCACTCGCTCATGAGCAGTGGCGGCGAATGTTGGGTACTGATTGCGAACGGGTTTTTGCGGAGCATGTCAACAAGCTGGGTAATTTAACTCTGACCGCTTATAACTCGGAACTCTCGGATGGACTGTTTAAGCAGAAGAGGGATCGAATTGTCGGTGGATATCAGGATGAATACCTGTCTATTTCGCGTGAGTTGCGTGATGCGGAGACTTGGAACGCTGAGTCCATCGAGGCCAGGACGCGTCGACTAGCTGACAAGGCTTTGGAAGTCTGGTCTATGCCGAAGATTGATCGTGTGACTATTGACAAGTACCAGGCTGATAAGCAGGCGAAGATTCCGACAAAGACGGTTTCTTTACATATGTTGGGTGCCAGTGGCCTGCTGAAGCCTGGCGATCGACTGGAAAGTCTTTCCCGCAAGTATGAGGCCAGTGCCCTCATTACTGGAGAGATGATGATTAGGGTCTCGGACGGGCGTGAATTTGAGAGTCCCTCGTCAGCGGCTTCGCATGTTCTCAAATTGGCTGGGGCTAGTAGTGGCTCAATCAATGGCTGGAAGTTCTGGGGACATGGGGGCGTCAGCCTTGACGATTTTCGTTCTCGTTACCAGGTTTCGCAAGGTAATATGGAGTCTTTGGACCGCTCGAAGGTAAGAGCCATGTTCTGGGATGGGTTCGTTGACTTCTGCAAAGCCAGGAATGACTTCATGGCTGCTTTCGGCTCGGCCTTTACCAGAGCGGACCATACGAGGTACCTGCTGAGTTTTGGCTCGCCCGTGTCCGGCTGCAATCTGGCAGGCCTCATCGGCATCAGGGACGGGTACGCCACCGTTGAATTCCTCTTTCATGATCCTGCGCAATATGCGGACTTCCTTGAGCAAAAGTCTCAGGTCGAGAGCGACCTGTCGGGCCAGGAGGGTGATTTGGACTGGGATGAAAAGGATGCAGACAAGAAGTCACGCCACCTGACTCTGACGAGGCATACTGATTACAAACAAGACCAATGGGATGATATCTATCGTTGGCTGGCTGACGCTTTGCTCAAGATGAAAAGCGTCAGCCAGTACGTCCGCTAGTCATTCAAGACGAAAACCTACAGCAATCAGTTGGCTTGGTCTACACCTTTCCCCGATTGGAGCTCGGCCTCCTGAACCAGGTAGTCCTGGCCGGCCAGTGCGCGGGTGGCGGCATCCTGCATGTCGGCGGCGATGACGCCCTGCTTGGCGAACATGACCACCTGGCCCTTGATGCCGTAAGGGGTGAAGCCCTGGAACTGGACAATGGGCGGGTTGGATGGCATGGCCATATTCCTGGTCGCCTGGGCCACCACCTGTGCAATGGAATGGGAGGACTTGGCCATATCGGCATCCCCTCGCAGAGTGAAGGGAACCGTGGTGGCGGCCTCACCGGCCTCGGTGATTTTCTCGAGCGCCGTGGTATTGAGGATGGAGTTGGGGATCAGCAGCTGGTTGCCGGTCCTGTCGATGACGATGGTATGGCGCCAGGTCACATCGCGGACGGTTCCGGTGGTGCCCTGGATGGTGATGATGTCGCCGGGCTGGACCACCTTGCTGACCATCAGTCCGAAGCCGCCGACGATATTGGCGATTGTATCCTTCAATCCGAAGGAGAGCGCCAGGCCGCTGACGCCCAGGGCGGCGACCACTGTGGATGGGTTGATCCCGAAGACGGGTTGCAGGACTGTGGCAGCGGCGAAGATCCAGATCAGGGCGCGGACAATGTTGACGAAGATGGAGGCACTGGGCAGGTTGGTCCGCTCCAGGGCACGTCGCATGGCCGCCGCTACGATCTTGGAGATCAAGGCAGCGCAGACAGCCACGACGATCAGAAGGACGATCTTTCCGAAATTCTGGCGGAACCAGTAGATGACGGCATCGCTGAAGCTGGAGATGGCCTGTTCGGACCTTCCCATGGGATCCTTGTCCGGATTGACGCTTGCGATGCTCGTGCTGGCAAAATCGACGGTCGGATTCATGAGGCCTGGTCCTCCGGCTCGTTTCCGGTGCTGTCCGTCAGGGGCTTGTCCATCCACATGTGCGGGCATCCCTCGTCCTGGTCGTGAATGCCCATGTCCCTATAACCTAAAGACTTATAAAAGCCCGCCACCCGCTCCTGGGCGTGAAGCGTAAGCTGGTCTGCCCCGTGGCTCCGGGCGGTTTCCTCAGCCTTGGTTACCAAATTGGCGCCCAGATGCTGACCGCGGTAGGGCCTCAGAACGGCCAAGCGGCCAAGGGTCCAAGTCTCGCCCTGGTCGGGGAAGACTCGGCATACCCCGGCGGGTTCATCCCCGTCATAGGCCACGATATGGAGGCTGGCATCGTCGGTTCGGTCGAACTCGTTGTGAAAGCCCTGCTCTTCCACGAATACGGCCTTACGGATGGCCTTGGCATCCTCGGGAATGGCCTCGCTCACCTCATACCGCATGATTCCTCCTCGCCACGGTCCTCCGCTGTCTCCAATCTACCAAGCTTGACCCTCGGAATGAACGGATGTCCGCAACCGGACGACGAACGGTCCCTGCGACTGTCGGCTGTCTGACCCAGACGATTACATGGATGAGGACTCTGCAAGCAGTGCGGGCTTGCAGCAATGACACTGAAGTGACGCGGGAACGATGGGATGGCCATGGACAAGGACTCGAAACTGACAGGTGCGACTGCCGGAGCCGCTAAAGGGAATCGGCGCTCGCAGCGGGAGCGGATGCTATCTGGCGAGCTCTATGATGCCTCGGATCTTGAATTGAGCCAGCTGCGGGTCAAGGCCCACGAACTTTGCCGTCTTTTCAACGCATCTTCTGAGCAGGAGCGGGACCTGCGCAGCCGGCTTCTGGACGAGCTGGTGCCCGAACACGGTCAGGATGTCGACTGTATGGGGCCCATCTACTTCGACTACGGATGCTTTACCAAGCTGGGCTCGCGCATTTTCGCCAATTTCAACTTCACTGTTCTGGATACCTGCCCTGTACTGATCGGCGATGATGTGATGATCGGCCCCAATGTCACACTGGCCACCCCTCTGCATCCCCTGCGGTGGCAGGAGCGGAATCTGAGGCGCCATAAGGATGGCTCCCTTTACGATTTCGAGTTGGGCGCTCCGATCACCATAGGCTCCAACTGCTGGCTGGCATCAAACGTGACTGTGGCCGGGGGAGTGACCATCGGCGATGGTGCGGTCATCGGGGCCGGATCCGTGGTCACCCATGACATCGCACCTGACTCCCTGGCCGTGGGTGTGCCCTGCCGGGTAATTCGTACCATCACCGAGGCTGATCGGATGGAACTGCCAGAGGTGGGCTGAAGGCCTCCTGGTTTGGCGCAGCATCCATGCTGGCCAGCTGCTGGGCTATGGTCTGTGGGTCTCCGCCCGGGCAAGCAGCCTGAATGCGCCCGTCCTGGAGGAAGATGACCCGGTGGGCGCGGGCGGCGACGTTGGGGTCGTGGGTCACCATGAGGATGGTCTGACCGCTGCGGACGGCCAGGTCGAAGAGGTCCATGACCTCCCGCGAGCTATGGGTGTCCAAGGCGCCGGTGGGCTCGTCGGCCATGATGATCTCCGGGCTGGCGGCCAGGGACCGGGCGATGGCCACGCGCTGCTGCTGGCCACCGCTCATGTCTGCCGGATAGGTGTTGGCATATCCCTCCAATCCAACGTTGGACAGGGCAGACAGGGCCGCTTGGGTGGAGATTTTCCTGCCGCCGAAGAGGCTGGACAGCATGGTGTTCTGCAAACAGGTGAAGGCGTTGACCAGGTTGTAGTCCTGGAAGACGAAGCCGATATGGTCGCGCCGGAGTCGGGTCAGCTCCTTCTCTTTCATTCGCGTCAGGTCCTCCCCGGCGATGGCCACTCTGCCCTGTCTGACCTGGAGCAGGCCCGCGGCGCAATAGAGGAGGGTCGATTTGCCGGCGCCTGAAGGACCCATGATGGCCGTCCAGGTCCCCGCCTGGCATTCCAGGCTGATCTCGTCTAGCACTCGGGCGCCCTGCTTCTGTCGCCTTCCGTAGTCGTAGTAGATCTTGTCCAGAATGAGTGGGGTCTGCGCGTATGGATCCTTTGCCGCCTGATGCCGCATCCTTGCCTTCCTTTCGGTCGTCGCCTGCCTGGTCTTTACCTCCATGAGACCATGGCAAGAGCTCCTGTCAGGGTGTTTTCAGGGTCGAATCGGGGATGATTCAGGGTGGGGGAGCAGGATCGTATTCCTACCCGAAGGGTATGTATCGTGAACGGATAGAGGGTGTATTTCTTGTCGGAAGGGGGATCGATGGTGGGCCGTCATCAGGCTGGCTGGGGTGAAGTGGCTGGTTGCTTCCTTGGAATAGCAAGGATGCAACCGTCGGTTGACGGAAAATATCGGTGTCTTTGCCGGGCGCAACCCAAAGCTGGTGGCGGTCGGAGCCCTGCACGTTTCATCATGGTCTCGTTGCTGGTTGAATCGGCAATCTGCCGATCTGGAGAAAGAACATTATGAGTTTCAGAACCAATGTGCAATATCTGCGTTCGCAGCGCAACATGACTCAGGAGCAGCTGGCCATGCTGGTGGGGGTATCCCGTCAGGCGGTGTCCAAGTGGGAGTCGGACAAGGCCTATCCTGAGATGGACAAGCTTCTGGCCATCTGTGACCTTTTCGGCTGCACCCTTGATGACCTGGTCCTGGGTGATGTTCGGCACCCGGGTTCCGGGCAGCGTGCATCCAGGCCGGACCATCAGGAAACCACCCAGGCGACTCCGTCAATCCATGCGACTATGCCGCCTGTCCCGTCTGCTATGGAAGACGTTACCGGCTACGCCTCCTTCAGCAATGCCTACAGCCTGCGGATGGCTTTCGGCATCGCCCTTATCATGCTGGGACTGGCTTTCGGTGGTCTCTTCGCCGCAGTCAGCCAGCCGACCGACGCACAGAATGGTCTGGCCTTCCTTGCTCTGATGATCGGCATCGTCCTGGGCCTGGCCTGTCTCATACCGGCGATTTCCACCAGGAAGGACTTTCGCCGCAGGCATCCCTATGTGGCGGATTTCTATACCGATGAGGAGCGCTCGCGAGTTTATCGGCAGACTACCTGGGAGTTGGTCTGCGGTCTGGCTGTCGTGCTCCTGGATGTGGGTATCAACTCTGCCGGATACCTGATCTGGGGCTGGTCCGATCAGGTCAGAGGGTTTGTCTTCTTCCTTCTTCTGGCTCTGGGGGTCTTCCTACTGGTCCACGCTGGAACAAGCCATAGGATGATGAACCTCCGTGCCTACAACAGGCAGGTTGATTCCGTCGATGACGGTCGCTGGGATACCTATCGTTACGAGCACCGGGTAAGCAATGCCATCAGCGGAACCATCATGGGCCTTTGCACGCTGGTGGCCCTGACCATGCTCTTCTCGGGCAATTACGACAACCTCTTCGGTTGGCGCATCCCATTCTGGGCCATCTGGATCATCGGCGGGGTGTTCTGCGGGGTGCTCCAGTCTCTGATCGGCATCTTCCGCAAGCCTCCTCGTGCCTGAGACTGTTGATTTGCCTTCCCTGGTGGAATGTAGTAGTCTAACAAAGTTGTGTGTTCATCCGTGGCCTTGTGCTGCGGGCCGGAACACCTGGGACGACTTGGAAAACAACGTAAAGGAAGTCATCATGGCAGCTCGTTGCGCGGTGTGCGGCAAGGGCCCGCAGACCGGTTACAGTGTTTCTCATTCGCATATCCGGAACAAGCGCATCTTCCGCCCCAACCTGCAGTCGGTGCACACCACCGTTGATGGCCAGAACGTGCGTCTGCGCGTCTGTGTCAAGTGCCTCAAGGCCGGCAAGGTGCAGCGCGTCGCCGCCTGAGTGCGGTTCGTCGGTCGTATTGGGACCCCCGGGGGCAAAGCTCCGGGGGTTCTTGTCATCCCGGGGGATGATGGTCGGCGCTTGCGGGAGGTGATCGGGTATGTCGGCAGTGGCTCGTGTTGGTCTGCACAGCACCGTGGCCTCGCTGGTGGCCAATAGGCGTAGGGTGAGCGCTCTCAAGGCTCTGGGTGTGGTCACAGTCGGGGATGCGCTGACCTACTATCCTTTCCGCATCACTGATCCCATGCAGGTCACCACTATTGCCGGCATTCGCCTTGGCCAGCCCTGCGCCTTCGCCGCCCGGGTTGATCAGGTGCGTCTGGTGCCATTGAGCGGGCACCGGGGCTTTCGGCTGGACGTGATGGTGGACGATGCAGTTTTCGTCAGTGGTCGGGGCGGCACTCCGCTGGCGGTCAGACTGGTCTTCTTTTCTCATAAGAAGCCCTATATGGACTGGATGGTCCGTCGGCTGCAGGTGGGGGCGGATCTGGTCGTGGCCGGTGAGCCCGGTGTCTACATGGACCAGCTCCAGTTCACCCATCCAGAGACCCTGGTTGTGGCCGATGCCGATCAGGGGGTTTCGGCGGACGCTTCTCGGCCTGATGCTGCCAGCCTTGACGAGGCCTTGGAACGTGTCCGTCGGCCGCGACCGGTCTATCACGCCAGTTCCCGCATCTCCTCGGACCATATTCACGATGTCATTCTGGGTTTTCTGCGTCTGCTGGTGCAGGCCGAAGATGCATCTGACCCCACTCCTGTGGCCGGTGCCGCCGAAGAGGGTCAGCCCAGCGCCGAGGTCCGCATCGATCCAAAAGCGCTGGGCCGGTCCATACCCGATGTGCTGCCCGAGCAGGTCCGTGTCGACCAGGGGCTGATGCATCGTGCCCGTGCCCTGCTGGGTATGCATGCGCCCGACAGTCCTGAGGACTTCGCTGCAGCACGGAAGACCCTGCGTTATGAGGAGGCCTTCGTCTCGCAGACGGCACTTCTACAGACCCGCCGCCAGACCCAACAGCAGCCCACGTATCCATGCGCGGATTCGGGCGCTGACCGTCCGGACACCCTGCCTGCCCGTTTCATCGACACCCTGCCATTCCAGCTGACCGATGGCCAGCGTCAGGTCATCAACGATATAGGCGTCGACATGGCCCAGGATCAGCCCATGCAGCGGCTTCTGCAGGGCGAGGTCGGCTCCGGCAAGACCGTGGTGGCCCTGGCGGCCATGCTCCAGGCGGTCCAGGCTGGCCATCAGGCTGTCTTGGTGGCTCCTACCCAGGTGCTGGCCGAGCAACACTACGCCTCCATCGGCGACATGCTCAAGGCCATGGGCACCGATGTGACCGCCACTGCCGTAGAAGGCCGCCATAAGCCTGTGGACAACGTCACCATGATTCGTATGACGGATCAGCTGGTTCTTCCTCTGGTGCTGTTGACCGGCGGTATGAGACTTGCCCAGCGCCGCTCTGCCCTGGCTGTCTCGGCTTCGGGTCGTCCCTGCATTGTCATCGCCACCCATGCGGCCTTCTCCAAGACCTTCCAGGCCCCCAATCTGGCCCTGACGGTCATTGACGAGCAGCATCGTTTCGGGGTTGAGCAGCGCGAGGAGCTGCGCCGCAAATCCGAACGCGTTCCCCATCTGCTGATCATGACCGCTACGCCCATTCCGCGCACAGCCGCTATGACCTGGTTCGGCGATCTGGATATCTCCACCCTGAACGAGCTGCCCAGCAACCGCAAACCGGTGCGCACCCACGTCATCGCCGAGTCTGACGGAGCGACCATGGGCGCCATGTTTCTCCACCTGCGTCGACGGATCGAGGCTGGGGAGCGGGCCTACGTGATCTGCGCCCGCATCGACGAGGAGGACGACCCCTCGGTTGCCTCTGACCGGCCCGGCCAATCCGGCGGATCCGATTCCCAACCTGAGCTTCTTGCTGAGGAGGACCAAGGTGATGGCCAGCGTCCGCCTCTGCACTCGGTGGTCGAAATGAGCCAGCGCCTGGCCGCCCTGCCGCAGTTCCAGGGCATTGCCATGGCCACGCTGACTGGTCGGGATGACGACGCCACCAAGAATGCCGTCATGGCGGACTTCGCCTCGGGTCGCACCCCCCTGCTGGTGGCCACCACTGTAGTGGAGGTGGGGGTGGATGTGCCCCAAGCCTCCTGCATCGTCATCTTCGATGCCGATCGGTTCGGGCTCTCCCAGCTTCATCAGCTGCGCGGCAGGGTGGGGCGCGGCGGCACGGACTCCTGGGCCTTCCTGATTTCGCGCGCCCCTGCGGACTCCCCAGCTGCGGAGCGGCTTGAAGTCATTCGCGACACCACCGATGGGGTAAAAATCGCCGAGGAGGACATTCGCATCAGGGGAGCCGGCGACGTGCTGGGGGATGCCCAGTCCGGTGGCCATTCCTCCCTGAAGCTTCTGCGGGTGGTCACCGATGCGCCCATGATTGCCCGTGCTCGAACCCAGGCGGGACAACTCCTGGAGTCTGACCCCACCCTGGCCGGTCAGCCCGAGCTGGCTGGCGCCGTCCTGGACTTCATGAGGGGCAACGAAGGTTTCCTGGTCTCCAGCTGAAAGGACAACAGACCCTATGCACATCATCGCCGGCCGCTTCAAGGGATTCCCCATTCCCGCAGCCCTCAAGGGTACCCGGCCCACCACCGATCGGACCAAGGAGGCCATCTTCTCCCACCTGGAGTCCGAAGGCCTGCTGTCCGGTGCTCGGGTCCTGGATCTGTTCGCCGGCACCGGGGCTTTGGGATTCGAGGCCCTTTCCCGCGGTGCCCAGAGCCTGGTGGCTGTGGAGTCTTCCGGTCGTGTCGCCGGACTGCTGTCACGCTCAGCCGCCGGGCTGCGTCACCATCCGGCCTGGGATTCAGCCATGGATATTCGGGTCAGCAGAAACCGTGCCGAGCGCTTTGTTCGTCCTCTTTCCTCCGGTCATGAGGATGCAGGTCTGTCCGAGGCCTGCTTCGACCTGGTCTTCATGGACCCGCCTTATGACCTGTCGACTGCGGACTGCCAAAGCATCATGACCGGCCTGACCGGTCGAGGAATGGTGGACGATGGAGGCATGATCGTTCTGGAGCGATCGACACGCACCCCGTCGCCCACGGCTCCTGACGGATGGGCTATTGATCAGGCTCGTACCTATGGGGAAACAGCAGTCTACTATCTGACGGCCCGCTGATTATCGCTGCGTTTGAGGGTTGATCGACCAGATGGTTGATCCAGAGGTTTCGGATGGGTTTCCTGCATGTCCCAGCCCAGGTCCTCCAAGAGACGACGGTCTTGCTTATCAAGGGCGGGGCAGTCCAATCGGGCAATCAGATCGGGACGGATTCGACTGGTTCGCCTGATGGCCTCGTCGCGCCGGAAACGGTCCACCTTTCCGTGGTCACCGCTGGTCAGTATCTCGGGCACGGCCATGCCACGCCAGGTGGTGGGACGCGTGTACTGGCGATATTCCAGCAGCGGCTCATCCCCGGTGTAGGACTCCTGCACGATGGATTCAGGATTGCCCATGAAGCCGGGCAGGAGCCGGGTGATGGCCTCCAGCATGACCGAGACGGCCACCTCGCCTCCATTGAGCACGTAGTCGCCGATGGAATACTCTCTGACGTCGACCCCCTGATTCCGGTAGTAGACGGGGATGCGTGCGTCATACCCTTCGTAGCGGCCGCAGCCGAATACCAGCCTCTTCGCCCGTGACAGCTCTGTTGCATCGGCCTGGGTGAACAGGGGGGCTGATGGGTTGGGGAAGATCAGAACTGGTCCGGCCGCGCCGGCCTCGTGGCTGTCTGCAGATGAACCTGCCTCGGATGCTGTGCCGTAGCTTTCGTCGCCGGAACTCTTCCTTGCTTCTTTTCGTTCTTCGGCATCGGCAGTGTTGGCTGTCTGGTCGGTGGTGGGTTGTTGCAGAGCCGATCCGTCTGGAATGTTCAACAAATCGTCCAGGCATCGGCCCCAGACTTCGGGTTTCATCACCATGCCCGCTCCGCCGCCCACCGGCGTATCGTCCACGGAATGGTGCACGTCATGGGTCCAGTCGCGCAGATTGTGGGCGCGTATGGTCACCAGGCCCTTCTCCTGGGCCTTGCCCAGCAGACTGAGTCCGGTTACGTCAAAATATTCGGGGAAGACGGAAACGATATCGATTTGCATGTGACCAACTCTACCCAAGCCTGTTCGGGTAAGGCGTGTGTCCGGATAGGTACGCCTGAGGGTGTTACACTGGCTTGGTCTTCAAAAGTTTGTGGAGGTGAACCGGATCCCACAGCATGCGGCTGTCAGCCCGGTGTCACCTTGGAAGATGTCATCAACGCAGCCAGAGAGCTATAACCGTTGCGTAAACAGCAATGAGAGCGGCATCGGATGATGCCATGCCGTACGGATCCGTGGTGATGGCTATGCGAACAGTCTGATTTGTGAGGAGCGGACGGTCCATGGTCGACCATGTTGACAAGAAAACAAAACTGCTGATTACCGGCACTGCCGGGCTCGCTTTCTGCGGGGTCCTTTTGGAGACGTCGCTCAACGTCACCTTCCCGGAGATGACCCGGTACTTCAAAACCGGGCTGGGCACGGTCCAATGGCTGACCACCGGCTATCTGCTGGTGGTGGCCTTGACGGTTCTGGCGGCCGCCTGGATGGAGCATTCATTCACGACCCGCACATTGATCCTGACCAGCGTGGGAATATTCCTGGGCAGCGACCTGATGTGCATCCTCGCCCCATGCTTTCCCGTTCTTATGGCGGGGCGCCTCCTGCAGGGCATCAGCACCGGTATCGCTCTTCCCTTGGTCTTTTCCCTGATTATGAAAAAGGTTCCTCTGCACATCCAGGGCCGCTACGTGGGCAGCGCCGGCATGGCGGTGGCTCTGGCACCCTCCCTGGGCCCGACCTTCGGCGGAGCCGTTATCCAGACCTCATCCTGGCGGGCCATCTTCCTGATCGTGCTGCCCATCGAGCTGGTCTTCGGGCTCATCGCCCTCATCTCGGTTGACAGGGAGAGCGCCCACGTCGGTCCCTTCGCCTGGCTCCAGTTCCTTCTTCTGGGTATTTTCCTGACCGGTCTGACCATGGGTCTGAGCACCTTGGATGTGCATGGTCCTATAACCTGGCTGTCCTTGTTTATCGGGGCCCTGGCCCTTGTTGCAGGGGTCTGGGCTCTTGCCCACCATAGCACCAGGCTGATCGACATCGCGGTCTTTCGGAACCGTACCTTCACCCTGGCCCTGATCCTCTACTTCCTGGTCCAGTTTGTCCAGATTGGCCTGACATTCATCCTGCCCAACATGGCCCAGTCCGTACTGGGAGAGACCTCCACCGTGGCTGGCCTGCTTCTGTTGCCGGGGAGCCTGCTCTCGGCCCTCTGCCAGCCCATCACAGGAGGCTATTTGGACGGCCATGGCCTGCGGGGACTGCTCGCGGTGGGAAGCACTGCCTTCTTCCTCTCGGCCTTGGGCTTCCTGGTCCTCAGCCGGCACTTGACCGTTCCGCTGATGATTCTTCTCTACGCCTGCTACATGGTCGGTCAGGCTTGCGTCTTCAACAACCTGCTCACGGTCGGACTGCAGCATATCCCAGCCAAACTGGTGCCCGACGGCAACGCGCTCTTCAACACCCTTCAGCAGTATTCAGGTGCCGCCTCGACCGGCGTTCTGGCCGCCATCATCACGGGTATGCCCAAGGCCAGTGGAATTCATGCCGACGCTCAGGCCTTCCAGTTCGGAGCAGTCTGGGCTTTCGTCTTCGTCTTTCTCATCGTCCTGGGCATCCTCTTGGTGGCCTGGTTCCTGGAACGCAGCCTGGCCGGTCGGGATGGAGGCGGCGTTCAGGTTGTGTGATGCCTGATTCCTTTTGGAAAGCCGTTTGGTCTTAATTCAGCAATGAGATGCCGGCCCAGACGGCCCAGCCTATTGCAAGGACCAGGTAGGGCCACCAGTGCATGCGGGTGATGGCCACGAACTCCCTGATGAAGGCGGTCGGCCAATAGTAGCCCTTGGTGTGTGAGCCGATTCCGTCGGCATTCAGCCCGACCTTGCTGGCATATTCGCTGGCTCGGAAGACGTGGTAGTCACTGGTGACCAGGGCCACCCGGTAATGCTCTGGCCCGGTGCCCATCTCGTAGCGGTCATCCAGAATCTGCTTGGAATAGCGCAGGTTCTCCAGGGTCGTGGTCGACCTGTCCTCCATGATGATGGCCTCGGCCGGCACCCCACAGGAGTTGCGTAAATACTGAGCCATGGCCCTGGCTTCGCTGATAGCCTCGTCGGGACCCTGACCGCCTGAGACTACAAAGCGCCCGTTTCGTCCCTGTCGTTTCCAGAGGTCCACAGCCTTGTCCAGCCGTCCCCGGAGCAGAGGCGTGGGTTCTTCGCCGCGCAGGCCGGCTCCGTGGATGATGATGTAGTCGTAGCGACGTTTGCGGGGCAGCATCCTGTAGAAGTTGGAATAGAGCAGCAGGGCCAGGAAGGAGAAGAAGAACCAGGTGGCTTCCAGGTCGATCAGCCCGGCCAGCTTCTGCAGCCATGAGGGGGCGCCAAACCCAGCCAGGAGGGGCGAAAGAATCATGTAGGCCACCACGGCCAGCGCCAGCAGTCCGGGCAGCAAAGTGGTCAGGGAGACCCCCTCGTGCCGGATGACGATGACCGTATTGGCCAACAGGAAGCAGATCACCAGCAGGGGGGAGAGGATGAGCAGGATGACCAGGGGCAGAATCAGCCAGCGCATCCCGAACTGCAGAAGAAGCGCTCCGCCCAGGGTCAGCAGCAGGAGCAGGAGCCAGATGGCATTGCGGAACTGCCGTGGCTCCTTGTGCAGGTCCCAGAGGAAGAGCAGGCCGAAGATGATGGCGGGTGCATAGAGCAGGAGGAGTTGCAGGTGGTTGGACATGCGCCGATTGCCCCTTTCACGAGAATGGCCGCGTAGGGTCTTACTCCACTGTAGCGAATCGGCCAGTCACCTCCCATCCTTGACATGCCCAGGATTCCCAGACCGCCGTGGTAACATATATGTGGTAAATCTCACACGTTCGGAAGCTGAGTGTGGGCGATTCCCGACGGTGCGAATTCCAGGTCGAGGCCATGATAATGATGGGTCCTTTCAAGGATTGCGCATCAGTGTCCGCATGGACGTGGTCGGTCGCAAGGCAGCGATGCGTTGGAAGGATTAGGGGTTGAAGTGATGTTGGGTTTCTCCGCGATCCGGGGATGGTTCGGACCTGGCGTGCAAGGTTGTAGAGAGGTGCGGTAATGAAAGTAGTGATATTCTCCACCTGTGTGGTGGACCTCATGTTTCCGAACGTGGGGAAGGCCATGGTGGAGGTGCTGGAGCGGTTCGGCTGCGACACCTACCTTCCCAAGCAGCAGATCTGCTGCGCCCAGCCCACCTTCAACAGCGGGTATGTCAAGGAGAGCATGCAGGTCATGCGCAACGAGGTCGATGCCCTGCTGAGCGTGGATGCCGACTACATCGTGGGTCCGGCGGGCTCCTGCGTGAACATGCTCAAGGAGCTGCCCTTCCATCTGAAGAACGACCCGGTCTATGCGGCCAAGGCCCAGACCATGGCTGACAAGACCTATGAGTTCTCGCAGTTCCTCTATAGGGTGCTGGGTGTGCTGGACGCGGGTGCCGAGCTCGATGCCGTGGCCACCTACCACCGCTCCTGCCACATGACCCGGTTGCTGGGGGAGCGGACCAGCCCCTTCGTCCTGCTGGACCATGTCAAGGGACTGACCATGGTCCCCCTGCCCCACATCGAGAACTGCTGCGGGTTCGGCGGCATGTTCTCCATGAAGGAGCCTGAGATCTCCAAGCAGATGGTCGATGAGAAGGTAAACGACGTGCTCAGCACCAAGGCCAGCGTCCTCATCTCCTGCGATCCGGGCTGCCTGATGAACATCGGCGGCCGCTTCAACCGGCGCGGCGAGAAGATCACCATCATGCACCTGGCTGAGGTGCTCAATCACAACGTGGACATGAGCCGCGTCAAGTATGTGGAAGGACGCTCTGCCGGCGATGGGGCCGTGGGCTCGGTCAGGGCTGCCAAGGAAGAGGGGGCTCTGGTATGAGCAGCATGGTCAATGGCAAGAAGGCCGCGCAATATCTGCGGACCAGCAAGGCTCCCTTCCTGACCAGGGTCAAGGAGTCCGAGCAGGACAAATTCGCCCAGCAGGCGGTGGCCAAGGCCCAGGATGCCCAGTGGGTCAAGCGGGAGGCCGCCCGTCAGGAACTGGGCAACTGGGAACAGTGGCGCGACCTGGGCGAACAGATTCGCCAGCACGTCATCCGCTACCTGCCTGACTACCTGGAGGAGTTCTCCGACAACGTGGAGAAGCGCGGCGGTCATGTCTTCTTCGCCCAGACCGACGATGAGGCTGCCCAGTACATCAAGCAGATCGCCATCGAAAAGAAGGCCAAGCACGTCGTCAAGAGCAAGTCCATGGTGACCAGTGAGATCAACCTGGACCCCACGCTGATGACTGTGCCCGGCCTGGAGGTGCTGGAGACCGACCTGGCCGAGTTCATCCTGGAGGAGGACGACTGGGACCAGCCCACGCATCTGGTCTTCCCCGCCCTGCACAAGAACCGCGAGCAGGTTCGGCAGGTTTTCGAAAAGAAGCTGGGCTACAAGGGTGACAACGACCCCCAGCACATGGCTCGGTTCTCGCGCAAGGTTCTGCGCAAGCACTTCCTTGAGGCGGACATGGGCATCACCGGCTGCAACTTCGCCGTGGCCGACACGGGCATGATCAACCTGGTGACCAACGAGGGCAACGCCGACCTGGCCATGTGCATCCCCAAGACCCAGGTGGTGGTCATGGGCATGGAGCGTCTGGTGCCGACCATGAAGGAGGCCGAGACCATGGACAACATGCTGGCCCGGTCCGCTGTCGGCCAGAAGCTGACCTCCTACCTGACCTACACTGCGCCACGCACAGACCAGGAGTCGGATGGACCGGACGATGTCTATGTGGTCATCCTGGACAACGGCCGTTCAAACGCGCTGGGAACGGTCTTCGAGCCCATCCTCCAGTGCATCCGCTGCGCCTCCTGCCTGAACGTCTGCCCCATCTACCGGCATATCGGCGGTCACGGCTATGGATCCATCTATCCGGGCCCTGTGGGCTCGGTGCTCTCGCCGGTGTTGGACGGGGGTTACGACGACTTCGGGGACCTGCCCTACGCCTGCAGCCTGTGTGCGGCATGCACGGCCACCTGCCCGGTCAAGATCCCCCTGCATCAGCTCATGATCGAGCACCGGCGGATCATGATGGATGACCAGTCCCAGGCCAATCTGATCGACGACACGGTCATGAGGGTCATGGGTCTGGGAACCGGCCACTCCTCGCTCTTCCGCACTGCCCTGGGTGTGGATCACACCATGCTGACCCCCATATCCAAGAAGCAGCCGGAGACGGCCAAGAACCTCTTCGCCAGTGATCGGCATGTGGAATGGATGCCCTTCGTCTTCGGCGGATGGACCAAGGTACGTGATCTGCCGGATCCGCCCAAGCACGGGGAGAACTTCCGCAGTTGGTTCGCTCATCACAAGAAGGAGCAGCAGGCATGACCGATCGTGAGGTATTCCTGGACTATCTGGCCAAGAAGAGCGGTCGGCCCCGCCACCAGCTCAAGGATCATCCTCTGGTGCCGGTCAACGATTTGCCGGAGACCACCCTGTCGGGTCATACCCAGGACGAGCTGCTGGAGATCGCCCGGAAGAGCAGCGAGGCCGTCCATGTGGACTTCCGTACCTGCACCAAGGCCGGTCTACCCACCGCCTTGGATGAGTTCATCGACTCGCGCAAAGATGACAGCGACCATGTGATGCTGCCCACCTCCGACCTGTTTGCGGACTTCGGTCTGGAGGAGTGGAGGGACGGCCTGAACCCGCCCGCCACTTTCTGGAAGCCGGGGGCCAGTCGCGAGGAGAACATCAAGACCGCTGACGAGTCCGGAACGGCCATCGCCTTTGCGGACTTCCTGCTGGCCGAGTCCGGCACCATCACCGTGGCTACCACCCCGGGTCAGGGTCGTGCCTTCCACTTCCTGCCGGTGCACTATCTGAGCATCATCCGCAAGTCCAAGATCCTGCCCCGAACCCGGCAGGCCATGGACTACTACGACCCGGCTCTGGTCTCAGGCGAGCTCAAGACCTCCAACATCAACTTCATCACCGGCCCCTCCAACACGGGCGACATCGAGATGGTGATTGTGGTGGGCGTGCATGGTCCCCTGGATATGACATATCTTGTGGTCGAAGACATGTAGCTCGATGACATTTCCTGCCTAGGCAGGCGCATCTCCCGTATGTGGGGAGTCAGTGTCCTTTCCGAGCCGCTGACTCCCAACATACGGTTGTGCTAAAAGATAGGTTCAGCCCAGTCCAGGCAGGAGTCCTCCAGGTGGATCAATGGCCACGTACCCCTTTTCAATATCAACTTGGGGCACCAGGGCTTCGACGAAGGGTATCAGCCCTTCCGCTTCCTCTTCGCCTTCTTCGGCGGCCATGCGAATCTGCAGCTGCTGCTGGGCTACACCGTCCAGCACGTCGCTGACTTGGCCGACCACTCGTCCGGATGGTTCACCCAGAGAGTTGCCCGGGGCCATGCGAACCTCAAGCCCGATCAGATCCTCGGGATACCAGGCGTCCTCCTGTGCCAGCCCCTCGGCTGGATCAGCCTGGACATACAGTTCGATGCCATTCAGCGCTTCGGATGCGTTCCTGTCTTCCACCCCTTTGAAGAGGACGATCCAACGCTGCTTGAAGCGGCGGGATGAGACCACCGTGAAAACCTTCCCGTCCTTGGTCTGCAACTGGGTGTCGGGGGCGAAGCGCCGCTCGGGCTCATCGGTGTAGGCATAGACGTTGACCTCGCCCTTGAGTCCCTGGGCGCGGCCGATACGGCAGACCCTCAGCAACCTTTGCTGCTGAGGGTCCGGACCCTGCGGGTCGTGATTGGTGGACCGGCTGGGGCTCACCGGCGCACGTCCATGATGTCGACGCGCACCTTGTGGTCGGCCAGCGCCTGGATCACGGTGCGGATGGCGTTGGCGGTCCTGCCGCCCCTGCCGATCACGCGGCCGATGTCCTCGGGGTTGACCCGCACCCGCAACAGCTCTCCGCGAGAGTTCTCGTGGGACTTGACCGACACGTCATCGGGAAAGTCCACGATGTTCCTGATCAGGTGCTCAACGGCCTGTGCAAGCATGATAGCCGGTCCTTCCAATCCTTGGTGAATGTGCCTTACTCAGCAGCCTGCTCGGCCTGGGCGGCATCCGCCGACTCATCGGCCTTGGGGGCTTCCTTCTCCGCCTCAGCCTTGGCCTTGGCGTCAGCCTCGGACTTGGCGGCCTTGAGTTTCTGGGCTTCGTTCTGTGCCTGCTCGATGCGGGCCTGGGCGTCGACCTCGGCCTGCGGCACCTTAAGGGTGCCTTCCTTGCCGGGCAGATCCTTGAACTTCTGCCAGTCGCCGGTGATCTTCAGAAGGTTGAAGACAGGGTCGCTGGGCTGAGCGCCCACACCCAGCCAGTACTGGGCGCGCTCGGAGTCGATCTTGATTGAAGAGGGCTGGGTGTTGGGATCGTAGGTGCCGATCTCCTCAATGACCTTGCCATCGCGCTTCTTGCGGGAATCGACCACGACCACGCGGTAGAAGGGGTAGAACTTCTTGCCCATTCTCTTCAGACGAATTCTGGTTGCCAAAACGGCTCTCCTTGGTACTTGGTGTGCCCGGCGGCGTCTCCATGTGGGGCATGGTGGCGCTCCTGGCGTGTTCCTCACGGCCGTCGGAATGAGAGGGCTCCTTCGGACATGAATAACAGCAAAAGTATACCTCTACCGGGGGATATGGCGGGTGGTGAGCCTGTACGGTGTTCAGAGCCGACGAGGCAGAGTCAGCCGGGCCACCAGAGCCCGGTGGTCGCTGCCAGGAATCCGGAGGGCATGCATGGACTGCGGGACCAGGCCACCGTCCGTAAGAATATGGTCGATTTCAATCAACGGGGGCAGCGCGCTTGCGGAGGGGAAGGTCGGATGGCTGCCGGCTTTCAGATGCAAAGAAGCGTCATGCAGCCCGGATTTGGCCAGCATGGCCCGGAAGGTCGGATGCTGCAGGGTGGCGTTGCAATCGCCCATAACGATGGTGGGTACGGGCGGATGGGTCAGCCTGGCCAGGGCGGCGATGCCCATGCCCCACTGTCTGGCGCCTCGTTGGGGTGATTTGGGATGGACGCTGGCCACTCGGATCAGTCCAGAGCCGGTCTCGAGCTCGACCAGGGGGACTGCAGCCGCCGGAAGGTCCAGGGCCGATGGCGAGGCTTTGACGGGTTGCTTGGCCGAGAAAATAACGTTGTGGCCGCCGTTGTCGTCAGGGCTCGCAACCCCCTGCGTCAGACAGGGCAGGAGCTGATTCAGGCCCGCAGCCTGAAGCGATTCCAGCAGCTTGTCCTTTACCTCCTGCAGGGCCAGCACTTCTACCCCATAGGCGCGCACGCAACGCACGACCTCTTCAGGATCGGCCCGGCCGAAGCGGCAGTTCAGAGTCATGACGCTCAGTCCATGGTCGGATGATGAATGGCTGGCCCGGTCTTCTGGAGGCAGCCGGTATCGTAGGCGCTGGCAGCTGACCAGAGTGAGTTCTATCAGTGCCAGCAGGCATTGGGGCCAGACGCGCGCGAAGACCGTCCACAAGAGTATGACCAACAGGGGAGCGGTCAGCAAGTCGATCAGGGCGATCAGCTCCACCAGGGGGCGGTGCCGGTCAGCCCCGGCTGGCAGGAAACGCAGGGCCATCCACAAGGCGATGAGCCCCAGGAGAATCCAGAGAAGGGTGTTCACGTGGCATTGTCTCCTGCAGGAGTGAGGGGTCAGCGGCCGCCGAAGAGACCGCCCAGTCCGCCGCCGAGGTTGGGGGGCAGGTCCGGCAGGCCCTCGGGCATCTGCGGAGTCTCGGGGCGCTTGGCGAAGGCCGAACCGCCGGAGGATTTGCCCTTGCCGGACAGGCGCTCGCGTAAAGCCTTCTCTTCGGCCTCCCGCTTCATGGGATTGCCTGAACGGGAACCCTTGCGGCCTTTCTTGCCCTTTTTGCCCTTCTTGCCGCCGCCGGCGCCCATGCCGCCCATGCCTGGGATCGAACGGCTGCCATTGGTCATCCGCTTCATCATCTTGGCCGCTTGCTCGAACCGCTGCAGCAGTCCGTTGACGGCCGAGACCGTGGTGCCGGCGCCATAGGCGATCCGGGCCCGTCGTGAGCCGTCGATGATGCTGGGGTCGCGTCGTTCCTGGGGAGTCATCGACTGGATGATGGCCTGGGTCCGATCCACCTCCTTTTCGTCGAACTGCTCAAGCTCCTTGCGGTGCTGGGCCATGCCTGGAATCATGCCCAGGATGCTCTTGAAGGAACCCAACTTGCGAACCTGCTGGAGCTGCTCCAGAAAGTCGTCCAGGCCAAAGCTGCCCTCGGACATCTTCCCGGCGGCCTTGCGGGCCTCCTCCTCGTCGAATTGGCGTTGGGCCTGCTCGATCAGGGTCAGGATGTCGCCCATGTCCAGAATGCGGGAGGCCATCCGGTCAGGGTGGAAGACCTCGAAGTCCTTGAGGCCCTCGCCGTTGGAATCGAAGAGGATGGGCTTGCCGGTCACCGAGGCCACCGACAGGGCAGCGCCGCCGCGGGCATCGCCGTCCAGTTTGGACAGGACCACGCCGGTGAAGTCCACACCCTGGTCGAAGGCCTTGGCTGTGGCGACCGCGTCCTGGCCGATCATGGCATCGATGACGAAGAGGATCTCGTCGGGGTGGACGGCGTCGCGGATATTGCGGGCCTGCTCCATCAGCTCCTGATCCACACCCAGTCGTCCGGCCGTATCAATGATGACCACGTCGTAGAGTTTGTCCTTGGCCACCCTGATCGAGTCGGCCGCCACCTTGACTGGATCGCCCGTGACCTGTCCGGGGGCCGCCAGCTCGGATCCGCTGGTCTGCACGCCCGGCTCGGGTGCATATACCGGCACTTCGGCGCGCTCGCCTACCACCTGGAGCTGGGTGACCGCGTTGGGCCTCTGCAGGTCGGCCGCCACCAGCAGGGGGGTGTGGCCGGCGTCCTTGAGCCAGTAGCCCAGCTTGCCTGCCAGCGTGGTCTTGCCTGCACCCTGCAGGCCGGCAAGCATGATGACCGTGGGCGGGTTCTTGGCGAAATTGAGCGGTCGATCCACTCCCGCGCCCAGGATGCCGGTCAGTTCGTCGTAGACGATGGAGACCACCTGCTGGGCCGGGTTCAGAGCCTTGGAGACCTCCTCGCCCAGGGCGCGTTGCCGGATGCGTCCGGTAAAGGAGCGCACCACGTCCAGGGAGACATCGGCATCCAGAAGGGCGCGGCGGATCTCGCGGATTGTGCCGTCGATGTCGGCCTCGGTCAGCTTCCCCTTGGAGCGCAGGTGGGTGAAGGCCTGGGAGAGCCGATCGGTCAAAGATGAAAATGCTGCCATAGTGCCCCAAGTCTACCTGTCAGCCGGGAGATTGGCTGTTGATTCCGTAAGGCCTACCTGGATGGTTCTGATATGGAACAACGATTTTGTTCGGTTGCAGAATGCATGCTACCCTGAATTTGCAACGTTGCAAATCACTATGAACCGGTCGGTCCGGCTCGCAGGGTGTCGATGTTCGATGCCCGGGGGCCGACGGGTTCCGAAGAAACGATGCAGGGTTGCCGGCATACGGGTGTGCCGGTCCCATCGAGAGGAGCAAGAGGGATTGTGAGTGTCTTCAAGGGAGAAAGACACGGGGGAGGTGGAACCCACATGCCCCTGTTTGCGCGGCGTTGGCTCAGGCTGTTGCTGAGCCTGGCGGCCATATGTGGCATGGTGGTCTCGACCGCAGGCTGTGGCGGCGGCGATCAATCCGCCAAGGAAATCTACTTCTGGAATGGTTTGACCGGCGATGACGGCCCGGCCATGCAGAAAATCATCAAGGCCTTCAATGCACAGAGCCCCGAGTACAAGGTGGTCTTCCAACCCATGAACGGCGGGGATCTGACCACCAAGATCTACAGTGTCATGCAGACCGGGAAGAACATCCCCGATCTGGTCATCAACGACTCGTTCTCCACTTCGGTACTGCAGAGCCAGGGGCTGCTCAACCCCTCGACGGTGTGGACCAAGTACCACCCGGAGCTCAAGGAGTCGAGCTTCCTGCCGCAGGCCTGGCAGAACACCGTGGTCAAGGGCAAGTCCTACGGCATCCCCCTGTATATGTTCCAGATGGCCATCTATTACAACAAGGATCTGATCCACAAGTACGGCCTGGACTATATCCTGGACGACCGGCTGGTCACCACCGATGAGATCGCCTCCATGAAGGGCAAGCTGCCCAAGGACGTCTACGGGCTCTGCCTGGGCAACCTGCCTTGGGCCATGATGTCTCTGCTATACAGCACCGGCACCAACATCGAGGATGGCGTCAAGGACATGACCGGTCCAGGCTGGCGCAAGCCGCTCAAGGCGCTGCGCGACCTCAACGACCAGGGCATGCTCTCGCCCATCGACAGCGACGGTGAGCAGGTCTTCGCCTCCGGTCATGCGGTCTTCGGCATGCTGGGCACCTGGGCGCAGGGCAACATGTCCTCCACCCTGGGCAAGGACAAGGTTGGCGAGATCAACACCCTCCAGTATGGCACCGAGCATCCCTCCAACTTCCTGTACCAGCAGAACTGGCTCCAGCTCAAGGACAAGAACCGGCCCGAGGCCAAGGTCAAAGCGGCCGCCGACTTTGTGGACTTCGTCTACAAGCATTGGATGATGTGGTCGGACGTGGGATCCATATCGCCGGCCTACCGTGACCTGAACAACCCGGAATACCAGAAGCTCATCCAGGCCTCCTTCACCAACGACAAGCGTGAACGGCAATGGATCAAGACATCCAACTACATCTATGGCGGCTATGCCACAGCCGGATGGGGATCCTTCATGGACATCGTCTATCGGAACATCTCCCTGGAGGAAGGTCTGAAGACGCTTGATCTTATGACCCAGGGCCAGATCCAGATTCAGGAGCAATCATGAGCGCACACGGCACAACCGCAGTCATGGATGGACGGGGCAAGCGTCGTCCGCTGGGACAGAAGTCCTTCTGGCATGCCTTCCCCTACATCGCCCCGCACATGGTGGTCTTCGCCATTTTCGGAGTCATCCCGATCTTCTTCGGCATCTACCTGGCCTTCACCAGGTGGAACCTGGTTGGTTCCCCCACCTGGGTCGGCCTGGACAACTTCAAGCTGATCTTCGACAAGTCCACCTACTTCTACTCCATCTTCTGGAGGGACATGTGGCACACGATCATCTTCGTGCTGATCAGCGTGCCCCTGACCATCATCGTCCCCCTGCTGCTGGCATGGGCCCTGCAGACCAAGCACCTGAAGGGAGTGGGGCTCTTCCAGGCCATCTTCTACGTGCCCGGGCTGATCTCCGTGGCCGCAGGAGCCCTGGTCTGGCGGCTGGTCTTCAACTCCCAGTTCGGCCTGCTCAACACCACTTTCCGGTGGGACATCAACTGGCTGGGCAAGCAGCCCTGGGCCTGGATCGCCATCTTCGTCCTCAGCCTCTGGGGAGGTATCGGCGGCAACCTGATCATCTACCGGTCGGCCCTGTCCGGGGTAAGCCAGGATCTGTACGAGGCGGCTTCGGTGGACGGCGCCGGACCCATCCGGCAGTTCTTCAGCATCACCCTGCCAGCCATCAAGCTGCCGCTCTTCTATACGACCATCATGACCACGGGCGGTGCCTTCAACGTCTGGGGTCAGCCACAAATGCTGACCGGCGGCGGTCCTGCCTACACTTCGCAGGTGTTGCTGATGGACATCAGGAACCTGGCCTTCCCGCAGGGGCCTTCGGCTGCTGGCATGGCCTCCGCAATGGCCCTGCTGCTGGGGATCATCCTCATGCTGATCTCCCTGGTCCAGATATTCTTCATGAACAAGGAGGACTGACATGAGTTCGGCAACCCTTGATATGCCATCCCTGGGCAAGGGGCTCAAGGCTCCTGGCCCCAGCGCAACGGTTCCCGGCGGGGAGAACGTGCCCGAAAACCACCACAAGGTGCTCAAGCCTTCGCTGGTGGCCATCTATGCGGTGCTGATCGTCCTGGCTGTGGTCTGGATCATTCCTGTGGTCTACACCATCACGACATCGTTCAAGTCACCCCAGGAGTTCCTGAAGAACGCCTACAACTTCCTGCCCGCGCACTGGGTCACCGTCAACTATCTGACCCTGCTGCAGGCCTCGGCCTCCTACCCGGTCTTCAACTGGCTGGGCAACTCGCTGATCATCTCGCTGTCGCACGGCATCCTGGCGGTCTGCGTGGTGGCCCTGGCGGGGTATGGCTACTCCCGCATCAACTTCAAGGGCAGGGACACGCTCTTCTTCGTCCTCCTGCTCATCTCGATGTTCCCGGGCGTGGTCAACATGATTCCCTCCTACCGCATCGTGGCCACCTTCGGCTGGATCAACTCATACTGGTCCTGCATCATCCCCGGCTTGGGGAACGTGGCCAACATCTTCCTGGTGCGCAACTTCATGAAGGGGATCCCCAAGGAGATCGACGAGGCCGCCGAGATTGACGGCGCCGGCGACTTCCGCATCTTCCGCAGCATCATGCTGCCCTCCATCCGCCCAATCCTGATCGTGATCTTCCTGTTCGCCTTCACCGGCGCCTGGAACGACTTCCTCTGGCCCACCCTGGTCTTCAACGACATCAAGAAGACCCCGGTCACGGCCGGCCTGCAGCTGCTGGGCAACCAGATGATGCAGTACAACCAGATGGGCACGCTTTGCGCGGCCACCTGCCTGGCCATCATCCCGACCCTGCTGCTCTTCGTGTTCGCCCAGCGCTACTTCCTGCAGTCGCTGAACATCACCTCGGGTCTCAAGGGCTGAATCAGGAAAGGCGGCAACAATGGCAAAGGAAAACCGTAGGGATCATCTGGCGGGCAAGGACGTAGCGAGCAGAAGGACCGAGAAGATCATCCTCCTGGTGGCGGCAGCCATCAACGTGATCATGGCCTCGGTCACCATGTTCATCTACTCGCCCTGGTTCAAGGACGAGGGCTATGCCATCCTCGGCCGTGCCGGACGTCTGGCCGACGACATGGCCACAGTCAACGGCGCGGCCACAGTGGCCCAGTCCTATGGTTTTCTGCTGCTCATCCTTGGGGCGGTCTCCTTTATTGTGGCTCTGCGGGCCATGCGGCCCTCGACGATCGTTCGGGGGGTGCAGTATTGGATGATCTTCTGCATGGTCTTTTCCTTGGCCACGGCGGATTGGCTATCGCTGATCGCCTACGGCCTGGCCTTTGTCACCTATATAGCCAGGAACAAGACCATCCGCCGGATCTCGTCGAGTCAGAGGTGACCAGCTCCTGGGGCCTGCGGCGCCCCTAATCGCTGCGCTTTCAACCCCCTCTGCATTGTACGAAGCCATCGGGCAATGTAGAGGGGATTTTGGTTTTTGAGGCAGTCTTCTTCGCGCGCCCTGTTGACATGACCCATGAAAGTCTTCTATACTGAATCGAAACGATTCGACATCTCGGGTGCATCGACGGAGATGGTTAGTGCCCTGCAGTCCGCCCGGAGTCGAAACCTTTCGACAAGTCGAATCGCGGTAACTGGATGCAAGGATGCAAGGAAGTTAGGAGCCATCATGAAGATCAGAAGAGGGATCGGGGCGGCCTTGGCCCTGGCCATGTCGATCCTGCCGCTGGCGGCCTGCGGATCTGGGGGCGATGCCCCCCAGGAAGCCCATCCGTCCAGCATCAAGATCTGGTACTACGAGGAGCCCAGCAGCGGGCAGGCCCAGGGTTGGCTGAAGGCTGCCGATATCTTTACCCGACAGACCGGTATCAAGGTGGATTTCGAGGTCAAGTCTTTCACTCAGATCGCCCAGAACGGCAGCCAGTTCCTCAACTCGGACGACGCCCCGGACGTCATGGAGTCCAATCGAGGCAACGGCTCGGCCGGGGTCCTGTCCACCCTGAAGCTGCTGACCGACCTGAAGCCCTATGTGCAGAAGTACGGCTGGGACAAGAAGGTGCGCGGCCAGGCGGCGGCAGTGGGCAAGTACGACAAGCGCGGCGTCATGGACGGGGATACCTGGTACGGGGTTTCCTCCTATGCGGAGATGCAGCGGGTCTACTACAACAAGGATCTCTTTGACAAGTACAAGATTCCCATCCCGCAAACCTTTGACCAGTTCGTGGCAGCCCTCAAGGCCTTCAAGAGCCACGGGGTCACGCCCATAGCGGCCGATGCCCAGGAATACGGGGTGCTTTGGCTCTGGTGGCAGCTGGCCATGACCAAGGCCGATGCCCGCTTCGTCGACGACTGGCAGCTCTACAAGCATCCGGTCAACTGGCGCAGCGAGCCGCTGACCTTCGCCACCAACACCATCCGCGACTGGATCGACAAGGGATACATCTCCAAGAACGCCACCGGTATGAAGGCCGAGGACACGACCACGGCATTCATCAAGGGGACCTATCCCATCTACCAGACCGGCACCTGGAACCAGACCCGCTTCATGGAACAGGTGAAGAACTTCGACTGGACCGCCTCTATCTTCCCAGGGGCCAAGATGGTCGAGGGCTGCGCGGGCAACCTGTTGGTCATCCCGCAGAAGTCCCGGCGCAAGGATGCCGCGGCCCGCTACATCGACGTGGTCCTGTCCAAGGAGGTCCAGAACTACATCGGCAACAAAGGCGGCGTGCCGGTGGCGGCCGATACGGCAGCCATCACCAACCCCAAGAGCCGTGATCTGGTCAACGAGTACACCAAAGCCTCGGACGCCAGCCGGATGAGCTACTATCCCGACTACCCTGCGCCCAACCTGACCGACGCTATGCCGGCCGCCTTCCAAGAGCTGGTCAACGGCACCAAGAGCCCCGACCAGGTTCTGGACACCCTGCATAAGAACTACGACGACGGCGTCGCCCAGCTCGATCTGGATGACGACTGAGCTGCGTCAATCCGCCAAGGAGAGTACAAGCATGTCTGACACACATAGCATGAAGAAGGCGCAGTCCCGCATCCCGGGCAGTGCGCCCTCGCGGTTCGTCCCTTATCTGATTCCCGGTCTGATAGGCATCGTGGCCATCGTCATCGTGCCCATCTTCTGGAACATCTACCTGAGCTTCACCCGCTGGAGGGGGGTGGGGCCGACCAAATGGGTGGGTCTGCGCAACTGGCGACGGCTCATGGGCGACTCGACCTTCTGGGTCTCCTTCGGGCACACCCTCTGGATCATCGTGGCCATCGTCATCATTCCCACGGTTCTGGGCCTGCTGATCTCATCGGCCCTGACCGACGTGATCCAGAAGAAGTTCGGCCCCCACACCTCCTCGACCCTGCGGGCCCTCTACTACCTGCCCCAGGTTCTGCCCGTGGCCGTGGCCACCATCATCATGGGCTGGATCTTCCGGCCTGAAGACGGTGCGGTCAACGACCTGCTGGCCAAGATCGGCCTGGGTGGCCTGGCCCACAACTGGCTGGGTTCGACCACCACGGCCCTGCCCATCCTCATGGTCATCCTGATCTGGATCCAGCTGGGCTACCCCATCGTCATCTTCATGTCCGGACTGCAGCGGGTGGACCCCGAGCTCTACGAGGCGGCCAGCCTGGACGGGGCCAACTGGTGGCAGAAGTTCCGCGTCATCACCCTGCCCTCCATCATTCCCGAGCTGCTGGTGGTCATCCTCACCTCCACCATCGGCGCCCTGAAGACCTTCGCCCCGGTCTATCTGCTGACCAAGGGCGGGCCCGGAACATCCACCATGGTTCCCTCCTACTACTCCTACAACCAGTTCTTCCAGGTGCAGCAGGTGGGCTACGGCGCCGCCATCTCGACATCCCTGACCGTGGTCATCGTCATCTTCTCCATCGTCTTCACCATCGTGCAGAAGCGCGTGCAAAAGAGCATCGCCTGAGGAAGGCTAGGAAGCACATCATGAATAATCAAGCCACACTGCAAGCCGACGCCCGGGTGTCCTCCCGGCACGCCCATAGAATCCGCACCTGGGGGAACTGGGTCGGTCTGATCCTGCTGATCGTCGGAGCCGTAATCATGCTCTTCCCCCTGCTGATCCTGGTCCTGAACGCGTTCAAGACCACGGCAGACTACAACGCCACGGGCCCCTTGTCCGTGCCCGCCCACTTCAGCATGGACGGCATCATCTCCTTCTGGAACAAGAGCAATTTCCCTCTCAAGCTGGGCAACTCCCTGCTGATTTCCCTGGTGGTTGCGGTGGTCGGGGTCCTGCTGTCGGTCCTCAACTCCTTCGCCCTGGGCATCGGCAGGGTCAAGGGCAACACGCTGATCCTCCTGTTCATCATGCTGGCCAACATGGTTCCCCAGGAGGCCCTGCTTTACCCGCTCTATGTCATGTTCAAGTGGATGGGCTTCTATAACTCCCAGTGGTCCATCATCATCATCTTCACCATCATCCAGAGCGCCTACGGCACCTACCTGCTCTCCTCGGTCTACGGGACCTTCCCACAGGCCATCCTGGAGGCTGCCACCGTCGACGGGGCCTCGCGCTGGCAGATTCTGCGCAAGATCGTACTGCCGGTGTCCTGGTCGACCATCAGCGTCCTCTTCGTCTTCTTCTTCATCTGGACCTGGAACGAGTACATGATCCCCATGGCCTTCCTGATGAGCGAGAAGACGCAGACCATTCCGTTGGCCCTGGCGACCATGCAGGGGCAGCACACCATGGCTGCCACCGACCTGGCCTCCGCTTCGCTGCTCAGCATCATCCCCACCATCATCTTCTTCATCTTCTTCCAGAGGAAGCTCTCGCAGGGGATAGTGGCGGGCGCTGTCAAATAATCGCCGCCGCATAAGTACACTGAACATGGTCGCCCGCTACGAGAAGGCGGAGGAGGGGAGCGGGCGGCCCGGATATGAAAGGCAATCACAACCATGGGTATGACCATGCCGAACATCACCAACGGTCTTGAGGCGCTGACCCGCCCATCCGCAGACCGCACCCGCTGCGTCAACGCCGAGAACCCTCGTGGAGGCAAGGGCAGTGCAGCCATGACGGCCAGCAATCTCGGTCCATCCAGAAAGGGGACCCCCTGCCTCAGGAACATTCCTCCCGGGCAGGACATGGTCCTGGCCGACCTGTCCGGCGCGGGCGAGGTCCGCCATATCTGGATGACCGTGACCGATGCCACCTCGCCCACCGGACCCAACGTCCTGCGCAATCTGATCCTGGAATGCTACTGGGATGGCGAGCAGACACCCTCCGTCTGCGTGCCTCTGGGCGACTTCTTCTGCTGCGGCCACGCCCAGGCCTGCAGGGTGGAGTCCGTGCCTGTGGCCGTCTACCCGCGCCGGGGTTTCAACTGCTACTGGCCCATGCCCTTCCACGACGGGGCCCGGATCGTCCTGCGCAACCGGCACAACGAACCCATCGAGGCCTTCTTCTACCAGATCGACTACGTGGAGAAGGACGAGCTGCCCGAGGAGGTCATGACCTTCCATGCCCAGTGGCGCCGTCAGCGTGTCACCGAACTGGGTCAGGACTACGTGATCCTGGATGGGGTGCATGGCCGGGGCTCCTACGTGGGCACCTATCTGGCTCTGACCGCTTTGGAGAGCCGCTGGTGGGGCGAGGGCGAGGTCAAGGTCTACCTGGACGGGGACAAGGACTATCCCACCTGGTGCTCCACAGGCAGCGAGGATTACTTCGGCGGTGCCTGGAGCTTTGCCGGGCAGGATCCTGATGGCCGGATGCACGAGGTCACCTACAGCGGGGCCTACATGGGATTTCCCTTCCATTCCCGGCAGTTGGACAACCGCGAATCCCAGTACTGGGATGCTGATACCCCGGTGACCAGGGGGTTCTACCGTTGGCACATCCCCGACCCCATTATTTTCAGCAGCGACATCAAGGTGACCTTGCAACAGATAGGTGTGGACGAACAGGGTTACTTCGAGCGTCAGGACGACCTGGCCAGCGTGGCCTACTGGTACCAGCAGGAGCCCCATCAGCCCTTCCCGCAAGATGTGCTGGAGACAGGGGAGCGGGATCGTCGGCCCCGTTGAGTCTATCGGCTGATGGAGGAGCGGTCGATCAGCCTGGGTCGCTCCAGTTGGACCCGACCGGCCAGGGAAGCCCCCTCCTCCACAGCCTGGGTCAGCAGATCCGCAGCCTTGGCACACAGTGAACGGGGCGTGAGGGGCATCTCGGAGATGCCTTGAAGCTCAAGAGTAGGGCTGACCTTGCCTGCAGCGCAGGACAGAACGGCCACGTCATCGGGAATGCTCATGCCGTCCGAGCGCATGCGGACCACCACAGTGTCCAGCAGGGAGGGGCGGATCTGACCAATCAGGCCATCGATGTGGCCGTGATGGATGACGTCCAGCACCTGCTGGGTGTAGGCCAGGTCGCTGCCGGCAGGTCCCGGCTGAAGCTGCAGATCCATGCCCAGGCGACGGGCCCAGGTCTTGAGACTGCGTAGCAGGATAAGGCGGAAGCCGGACCCGCGCCGGTATTCGCCCTCCAGGTCCTCCAGAAAGAGCAGGCGTTTGCGCCCCGCTCGGGCCATGGCTTCCACCGCCATGCGGCCCATCAGATCAAAGTCCAAATCAACACAGGCGCAGGCCGCGTGCTGCCGAGGCACTCCCAGGGCCACGCAGGGGCGTCCGTATGAGGCGGCCTGGGCGGCACGGATGTCATCGTCCACCAGATCCATCAGGACCACCCCGTCAGCCAGATTGCTACGGGTGACCCGCCGAATATCTTCAACACCATTCTCAGCGGTCAGCAGCAGGGAGTCGTAGCCGCGAGCATGCTCGCAGCTGGCCATCTCGATGAAGTAATCCGCGTAGGAGGCCCGGTTCTGTCCGGGGCGCAGGGGGGCGCTCAGGGCGACGATCTGGTTGCGCTTGGCCCGCAGCATCCGGGCGCCGGCATCCGGGGCGTAGTCCAGTTCGTCGGCGGCCTGCATGATCCGCTGGTAGGTTTCCGGAGAGACGGGGCGCTTGCCGGAGAAGGCATAAGATACTGTACTGACCGAGACCCCGGCCCTTCTGGCGACGTCGCGTATGTCGGACATGGGTTCAGCGGCTCAGATCCCAGGTACTGCCAGCGGGTGTGTCCGCAACGGCCACGCCGGCCGCCATCAGCTGGTCCCGGATGGCATCGGCACGGGCGAAGTCATGATCCTTTCGCGCCTGTTCGCGTTCCTGCAGCTGTTGGCCTACCAAGGCATCCAGGGTATCCATGGCCCGATCGTCATGGTCGGCTGCCGCCCTGGCCCAGTGGGGGTCGAGTGGATCAAGTCCGAAGACATCCAGCATTGCTCTGACCTGGAGCAGGGTATTGGCCAGCCACTTCCGGTCCGGCGTTTCAGAATCGGCATCCATTGCCGCGTTGGCTTGACGGATCAGCGCATAGAGGGCAGCCAGACCGCCGGAGACGTTGATGTCGTCATTCATGGCCTGCACAAAGTCTTCTGGCAGATCGTCCGCGCCCAGCCCAGCCACTCGGTCACGCTCGGGCTGTGCTCCCAGGATTCGTCCGGCCCGGTCCACGAAGTTGCTGATCCGCTCGTAGGCGCCCTGGGCCTCCTGCAGGGACTGGTCGGACCATTCCAGCATGGATCGGTACTGCACAGAGACCAGGGCGTAGCGCACCACCCAGGCCGGATGCTGCGACAGGACCTGGTCCACGGACAGCCCGTTGCCCAGGGACTTGCTCATCTTCTCGCCCTTCTGGGTCACCCAGGCCGTGTGCATCCAGCGATGGGCGAATCCCCAGCCGGCCGCGTGCGACTGGGCCATCTCGTTCTCGTGGTGGGGGAATCGCAGGTCCAGGCCACCTCCGTGGATGTCGAACTCCGCACCCAGATAGCGGTGGCTCATGGCCGAGCATTCCAGATGCCAGCCCGGCCGACCTGTGCCAAAGGGTGTTTGCCAGCGAGCCGTGGGCGGATCGGTGGGCTTGGGCGCCTTCCAAAGTGCAAAGTCGCGGGGGTCGTGCTTGCCGGGCTCCTCATCGGTGTCGGCAGTCTGCTCATCGGTGTCGATGCTGGGTCCCAGCCGGTCGTTGGCGGCGGCTTGTTCGTCGGTCGGCTGTGTGCCGGTCTGCTGGTGGGTCAGGGCACCATACTCAGGCCAGGAGGCCACATCGAAGTAGACGTTGCCTGATGGACGGCCCTGCTCGTCCGGCACCACATAGGCGTGGCCATGGTCGATGATGCGCTGTATGAGGTCGATCATCTCGGGGATGTGTCCGGTGGCCCTGGGTTCGTACGTGGGCGGCAGAACTCCCATGGTCTCGTAGGCATGGGTGAATTCGCGCTCGTAGATGTAGGCCCGCTCCCACCAGCGCTGGCCGTTGGCCGCGGCCTTGGTCAGGATCTTGTCGTCGATGTCAGTCACGTTCCGGATCAGGGTCACCCGGTATCCCAGCCTGAGCAGCCAGCGTCGGATCACGTCGAAGGCCAGTGTGGTCCTGATATGGCCAATGTGGGGCGAGCTCTGCACCGTGGCCCCGCACACGTAGATGCCAACCTTGCCCGGTTCGATGGGTCGGAAGGGGGTCACCTGGTGATCAGCCGTGTCATACAGACGCAGACCAGCTGCGGCCAGACTGACTGAAGCCTTGGAATCATGCGGTTGCGAACTCGTATCCATATCCTTGAGCCTATCAAGGCTTGCTGACCGTCCAAGAGGAAATGCCGCGCCTGCGGACCAGGTCCGACGGCACATGTGCAAGAATGGAATCATGGCGAAACCTAGGGTGCTGGTGCTCCAGCATGTTGATTGGGAGAAGCCGGGTCGCATTCTCGACAACCTCCAGGAGTGCGGGCTGGACACCGAGATCACCAATATCGTGGACGAGAAGAAGCCCAGGCTGCCGCGCTCGCGTGAGTTGGCGGGACTGGTCATCATGGGCGGGCCCATGTCGGCTGACGATTATGAGCATCACCCCGGACTCAAGGCGGAGACCAAGCTGGCCAAGGCGGCAATGGCCGCCAACAAGCCCATTCTGGGGATCTGCCTGGGTCATCAGATTCTGGCGCGGGCTCTGGGAGGCACCCTGATGCGGGACCAGGAGCCCGAATACGGCATGGGGCCCATCCGCTGGGTGGGGCAGGACGACGACGTGGCCATGTGGAGCAAGAACACGGATGTGCTGCACTGGCATGCCGACCAGGTCACCCTGCCGCCTGGGGCCAAGCTCCTGGCCCGCTCCCAGGCAACCAAGGTTCAGGCTTTTCGGCTTGGGTCAGCTCTAGGCTTGCAATTCCACCTGGAGGTGACGGCCCCCATCTTCGAGGAGTGGATGCAGGTGCCGGGCATGGTCGGCACGATGAAGAAGTCCAAGATCGCTAAAATGCGCGAGGAATTCATTAAGGGGTTGCCGCAGATGCAACCCCTGGCCGACGCAATCTTCTCCGCCTTTGCGGCCCGGTGCTCGACCCAGGCCGCCCAGCTGGCTGCCGCCTGAGGCTACTCCAGCTCCTCCCCGATGGTCAGCCACTCCTCCTCCAGCTGGTCCGACTGCCCGGTCAGATCCTTGAGCTTGCTGTTGAGCTCGTTAAGACCCTGGTAGTCGCCGGGGTCGTGCTCGGCCATCTGTCGTTCAAGATCCTTGCGCTGATCGGCCAGCTTGGCCAGCTTGCGTTCGATGGCAGAGGCCTGCTTGCTCAGATTCCGTTTGGCAACTCGTTCGGCCTTGGCCTGATTGGAATTCCCGGCCTCCTTGGCTGATGCCTGGCCCGGGGCATCCGTAGCATTCCGGTCGGCAGACTCGACCATATCCAGGTAGTCCTGGACACCGCCGGGCAGATGAACCACCTTGCCGTTGATCAGCGCAAACTGCTGGTCGGTCACCCGCTCCAGCAGGTAGCGATCGTGGGAGACCACGATCAGGGTGCCCGGCCATGAGTCCAGCATGTCCTCCATGACGGCCAGCATGTCGGTATCCAGATCGTTGCCCGGCTCGTCCATGATCAGTACGTTGGGCTCGTCCAGCAGGATGAGCAAGAGCTGCATGCGGCGCTTCTGTCCGCCAGACAGGTCGCTGATCCTGGTCATCAACTGGGAGCTTTCAAAGCCCAGGCGCTCCATCAGCTGGCTCGGGGACACTTCCTTGCCCTCAACCAAATAGGTGGGCTTATAGCGGCTGAGGACCTCCTTGATGCGATAGCGGCCCAGTTTCTCCAATTCATCCAGACGTTGGGTCAGCACTGCAAAGCGGACCGTCTTGCCCACCTTGACGTGTCCTGCTGTGGGGGACACACTGCCGTCAATCAGACCCAGCAGGGTGGACTTGCCGGCCCCGTTGGCGCCTACGATGCCGAACCGGTCGCCGGGGCCGATCAGCCAGGTCACGTCGTCCAGAACCTTGCGACCGCTGATGGTGAGGGTGTCGGCCGCTGCAGTGCCCGGTCGATCCTTGCCGGGATTTGCGGCCACGGTCACAGAGCCCATCAGAGGGCGCTCGGCATGAGGGGAGGGGACCCGGTCGTTCTTGTTCCCATCGGTATCGGAGTCGGTCCTCGGATAGATCTTGGTCACGTCGACCAGGTCCACCACCTGCTTGCCCAGGCGGGAGGTGGCCATCCGCTTGAGTTCCAGGCTGTTGCGCATGGGTGGCACATCGGCGATCAGTTCCTGCGCGGCCTTGACATGGAACTTCTGCTTGGTCGAGCGGGCCCGGGCGCCCCGGGTCAGCCAGGCCAATTCCTTGCGGGCCAGGTTGCGGCGCTTGGTCTCGGCCAGATCCGCCTGGCGTTCGCGCTCGACCCGTTGGAGCATATAGGCGCTGTAGCCGCCCTCGAAGGGGTCGATGGTTCCATCGTGCACCTCCCACATGGAGGTGCAGACCTCGTCCAGGAACCAGCGGTCGTGGGTGACCAGCAGGAGGGCTCCGGAATTCTTGGCCCAGCGGTTCTTCAGATGCTCGGCCAGCCAGTGTATGGTGAGCAGGTCCAGATGATTGGTCGGCTCATCCAGGGCCAGGATGTCCCAGTCCCGCAGCAGCAGCCGTGCCAGGTCCACCCTGCGGCGCTGACCGCCCGACAGGGTGCCCACCTTGGCCTCCAGCTCCATGCCGCCCAGGAGGGACTCGACGATTTCGCGGGATCTGGGGTCGGCAGCCCACTCGTAGTCCTGTCGGTTCTCCAAGGCCGCCTTGCGGACCGTGTCCTCGTCCTTCAGGGGATCACGCTGGTCCAGCATGCCGAAAGTGAGACCATTGCGCATGGTCACCCGGCCCTGCTCGGGTTCCTGGGTGCCTTTCAGCAGGTGCAACAGGGTGGACTTGCCGTCGCCGTTTCGGCCCACGATGCCGATCCGGTCACCCTCGAAGATGCCCTGCGTCACATCCGTAAAGATGGTTTTGGCGGCGAAGGATAGAGCGACGTGTTCCAGACCGAGATCATAGATGGGCATGATTCCCCAATCTACCGCCAGCCTTGGATGGAAGTCCCGGGAATCAGCGATCGGTGATCTGGGAGCCCAGCACCTTCTCACTCAGGGCCCGGGGTCCCCGGGTGACGGCTACGGCGCCCGACCGGACCAGCTCGATGATGCCGAAGGGCCGCAGCAGCCGCAGCAGGGCCTCCAGTTTGCCCTCGGCCCCGGTTGCCTCGATGGTCAGGGACTCGGGGTGGACATCGACCACGCGCACGCGGAAGAGTTTGACGATCTCCAGCACGTCGGAGCGGTTGCGTTCGTTGGCTTTGACCTTGATCATGACCAGCTCGCGCTCCACGGCCTCATCGCCCTTGAGCTCGACGATCTTGAGCACATGCAGGAGCTTGTTGAGCTGCTTGATGATCTGCTCCAGGGGGACGGCCTCCACGTCTGCAGTGACCGTGATCCGGGAGATGTCGTCCCGCTCAGTGGACGAGACGGACAGGGAGTTGATGTTGAAGGCGCGCCGGGCGAACAGGCCGGCCACCCTGGCCAGGACGCCGGGGCGGTTCTCGACCAGGACGGAAAGGGTGTGTCGTTCGGAACCGGGCTTGGAAGCTGGATAATTGGCCATGTGGTGCCCCTTTCCTACTTGTTCATGCGCCCGGCGGCGTCGCTGGCCATGGCTGCCCGGTCGGCTCCGGTCTGCTCGCGCGGCTTGGGCTGTTCCTGCTCCGGACGGATGCCGGCCAGGGGCTGCACGCCCGGCTTGTAGATGATGGTGTCGTTGGAAGCGCCTGCCGGGACCATGGGCCATACCATGGCATCCTTCCAGACGCGGAAGTCGATCAGGACCGGCCGGTCGGTCACCGCGTTGGCCTTATCGATGGCCTCCAGGGCCTGCTCCTGGGTATAGGCCCGCAGTCCCAGGCAGCCATAGGCCTCGGCCAGCTTGACGAAGTCGGGGATGCCGTTGCCGTCTGTGGGCCTGGCGCCGCCGTCCTCCAGGTTGGTCTGGGAGTAGTGGCTGCCATAGAAGAGGGTCTGCCACTGACGGACCATGCCGTAGACCGAGTTGTTGAGTATGGCGATGCGGATGGGCAGTCCCGCCTGCCCGGCCGTAGCCAGCTCCTCGGAGGTCATCTGGAAGGATCCGTCCCCGTCGATCAGCCAGACGGGCCGCGGATCTTCCTCTTCCCTGGTGCCGATTGCCGTGCCGATTGCGGCGGGCAGACCGTAGCCCATGGTTCCCAGCCCGCAGGAGGAGACCCAGGAACGGGTGCGCTCGAAGTCGATGAACTGGCTGGCCCACATCTGGTGCTGACCCACGCCGGATACCCAGATGGTATCCGGATCGGCCTTGTTGCTCAGGGTCTGTACCACCCACTGGGGGGCCAGGGTGCCGTCCGGGCTGGGTTCAAAGGTGGTGGGGTAGTCATGCAGCCAGCCGTCGATCAGCCGCCACCAGGGCTTGAGGTCGGGCTTGCCCCAGGTGCGCTGGGCCGCCTTGAGCGCCGGGATCAGATCGTCCAACACCTGGCCCACGTCCCCGACTATGGGTACGTCCGCCTGCCGGTTCTTGCCGATCTCGGCCGGGTCGATGTCGATGTGGATGACCCGGGCCACCGGTGCGAAGTCCTCCAGGCTGCCGGTCACCCTGTCGTCGAAGCGTGTGCCCACGGCCACCAGCAGGTCGGAGTGCTGGATGGCCCCGTTGGCGGCCACCGTGCCGTGCATGCCGGGCATTCCCAGAACTGCTGGATCGGAGTCGGGTACGATGCCCCGCGCAGGCAGGGTGGTGACCATGGGGGCACCTGTGGCTCGCACGAGTTCCTGGACCTGCCGACGCGCGTCGGACCGGACTGCGCCGCCGCCCACATAGAGGACGGGCCTGTGTGACTGGACCAGGAGCCGGGCGGCATCGTCCAGAACGTGCCCGTGGGCCCGCGTCACCGGGTTGTAGCCGGGCAGGATCATCTCCTGGGGCCAGGAGTAAAGCATTTTGCCGTTCTGGGCCGTCTTGCTCAGGTCCACCACCACCGGGCCGGGCCTTCCCGAACGGGCGATGTGGTAGGCCTCGGTCATGACCCGTGGGATGTCCTGGGCCTTGGTCACCAGATAGGAGTGTTTGGCCACCGGGTAGGTGATGCCCACGATGTCGGCCTCCTGGAAGGCGTCGGTGCCGATGGAGTCCACACCCACCTGGCCGGTCACCACCACCAGGGGAACCGAGTCCATCATGGCATCGGCTATGGGGGTGACCATGTTGGTGGCCCCGGGTCCGGAGGTCACCAGGCAGACTCCGACCTTGCCCGTGGAGACGGCGTAGCCCTCGGCCGCGTGGCCGGCGGCCTGCTCGTGGCGGGTCAGTGTGAAGTTGAAGCGCACCTGCTCGTCAATGGCGTCGTAGGCGGGCAGAATGGCCCCTCCTGGAACGCCGAAGACCTGGGTGACCCCCAGATCCTCCAGGGACCGAATCAGCGCCTGGGCTCCCGTCATGGGTTCTCCCTGGGCGGGGACATCCTTGTCGTCATGGTCCCAGTTCTTGGGTACCGAGCTGAATGCTTGCAGAGGTGTCGGCAGACTCATGTTTCCTCTCGACCTCCAGACTGCGCGCCGACCTGCGGCCGTGCATGTCGAAATACGAACCTGTCGGAGCGTCGGCGGGGTGGGCGGACGAATCCCGATCAGGAGGAGGCACCTGTGCCGTTCGTGACGGCGTGTCTCCGGGTTATGCCCATAGTCTAAACAGGGGTCTGGTCGGGGCGTTGGCGAAGTACCGCATACCGGAATTCCGACAGGAGCTTCAGGCTGATTGCTCGGCGCGCAGGGTTGCAAGCAGATCCTGGTCGTCCAGCCGCTTCCACCCCTGGGCGGCAGCAGCCAGCTGGGCCTTCCGCTTGCTGCTGGCCCGGCCCTTGCCGATTACGGTCCCGCCGTCCTCCAGGCGCAGCTCGGCGGTAAAGACCTGGGCGTATTCCGGCCCGGAGACCGCCATGGCGTACTGGGGCTCGCCCAAGCCCAGCTTGTGGGCCTTGACGGTGATCGAGGTCTTCCAATCCAGTGCCGGCCCCTCGGTGGCCACCTCGGCCAGGGTATCGTCAAGAAGGGTATGGACCGTGGCCCTGGCCCCCTCGATGCCGTGCTCCACGAAGACCGACCCGATCAGCGATTCGACGGTGTCACAGAGTATGGAGTCCTTGTCGGCCCCGCCGTTCTCGCTCTCTCCCCGCCCCAGAAGAATATACTGCCCCAGGTGCAGCTTTTGCCGGGCGATGGCCGACAGGGCCTCCTCGGAGACTGCCTTGGCCCGCATCTTGGCCAGCTGGCCCTCGGTCATGTCCGGATGAACCTTGTATAGGGTCTCGGTGGCCACCAGTTCCAGAACCGCATCGCCCAGGAACTCCAGCCTTTCGTTGTTGGGCATGCCCGGGTGCTCATGGGCGAAGGAGCGATGGGTCAGGGCGTGTACCAGCAGCTCCGGGCTGATTCTGCCGCCCAAGGCCTGGAAGAGCTCCTCAGCCGCCTGGTTGCCGGGATTCGCCTGCCCCTGTTCCTCCTGCCGCATATGGTCTTCCTGATCCTTCCTGGAGTGCCCTGTCTGCATGGCCCTCCTCGCTTTCTCGGCCTTGCCGTCCGATGATATGGAAAAACCCCTGCCACCCGTCGATGGCCGGGGTTCTCTCATTGCGTGTCGAACGCTTATCGGCTCACTTGCTGAACTGCGAACGAATGGCGTCGCGGTAGACGCGCCCACGGTACATGCCGCAGCTGGGGCATGCCATGTGCGGCAGCGCAGGAGCTCCGCAGTTGGGGCAGGTCACCGTAGCGGCGGCCTGGGTCTTCCAGTTGGCGCGCCGCGAATGGGTGTTGGCGCGCGAGGTCTTGTACTTTGGCAGTGCCATATTGTCCTCTGTTTCGATCGAATACTTCGAGCTTAAGCGTAGAGCAGTCTACCGCAACCTCCGGTCATTCGCCAGTTCGGCCGTCGCTGCCGGGGTTCTCCTCCTGCTCCAGACGCTGCTTGAGTCCCTCAAGGGCAGCCCAGCGGTCGTCCATTATCTCGTGGTGGTGATCGGGATGGTCATTCAGGTCCATGCCACACTGGGGGCACAGGCCCCGGCAGTCGGGTCGGCACAGGGGCTGCAGGGGGAGGGCTTCCACCAGTGTGTCGCGCAACAGGGCCTCCAGATCCATGAAGGCGCCCCCGCTGGCCAGAGGATAGGTCTGGCCGCTGGCCTCCTCCTGTTCGGCCAGGATCTCCTCCTTGCCATGAGTCGGCTCCGGCTCGGGCTCCTTGTAGGGGAAGAAGACCACTGGATCGTCCTGGATGCTGGTATCCACAGGCCTGAGGCAGCGGGTGCATTCGGTCTTCAGGGGCACGCTGATGTGGGCCTGCAATAAAAGTCCGTCCACCAGCGAGTCGATGTCGCCCTTCACATGCACGGGTGTTCCTGCCGGGATGCCTACCACCTGGTCGCCAATGCCTTCCGGGGCTGGAAAATCGCGGTCCACCCGGGTGCTCTGTCCTGCCCGCGTCGACACTTGGGCCACTGACACCGCCCAGGGGGAATCCTCCGGTCTGCTCATCCCTGCGTCTCCTTTCCCTGGTCCGAGACTGACGCGTTCATGCTACGCGCTGCCTCCTGCTCACGCTGGTGGAGAACCTCCAGGCCGGCACGCACATCCTGGCTCATCTTGCCCAGCTGGGTGTCAAGCTCACCCATGACCTGGGCGGCATACCCATCGGCCCCCTGGACCAGACGGTCTGCCTGGGCCTGGGCCGTGTCGATGATGGTCTGGGCCTTCTGCCGGGCTATGGCCACCACATTCTCCTGGCCGGCCAGGAAGCGGGCCTGCTCGCCGGCCTCCTTGACGATGTCCGCAGCCCGGCTCTGGGCGTCGGATACGGTGGCGTTGGCCTGGGTCTGCGCCGTGTTCAGCCGACGCTCCGCCTCCCTCATGAGCGCCGAGGCCCGCTCCAGTTGCACCGGCAGCATTTTCTTGAGCTCGTTGAGGTCGTCGGCCAGCTCGTCTCTGTCCACCTTGACCAGTCCCGGGCTGAAAAGCGGGGCCTTGGCCTCATCCAGCATGGCCTGGATCCGGTCGATGATGTCATAGACGGTGGTGAATTCCGATCGGGGGTTCCCGCTCTCGCTTCGATCCTCCTGCAGGTCGGGCAGGTCCTTCATGTCGACTGCGGGCTTGGGAGCGCTGGCTCTGGTCGAGTCGTCGATAGGCTCGCCATCGTCCCTTTCCTGGGTCTGCTCGTTCATCTCTGACTCTTTTCCGTGTGCGGTGTGTCCCTGTGCAATGTGCCTATCAGTGCGTCCACGACGCTGTCGGGGACCATGCCGGTGATGTCCCCGCCATGTCTGGCCACGTCCTTGACGATGGTGCTGGAGATGTGCTCCCTCACCGGATCGGCTGGCAGGAAGAGCGTCTCCACCCCGGACAGCTTGCGATTGACCAGGGCCATGCCCAGCTCGGCCTCATAGTCCCCGTTCTGCCTCAGTCCCTTGACGATGACCGATGCGCCTACCTTACGGCAGTAGTCGGTGATCAGGCCATCGGTGGAGGCTACGGTGATGTTCGGGTATCCGTCCTCGTCCAGGGCCTGGCGAATCATGGCCACCCGCTCCTGTTCGCTGAACATGGGGGTCTTGGCGGCGTTGACGGCCACAACCACGTGGACCGTCTCGAAGAAGCAGGCGCAGCGTTCGATCACATCCATGTGGCCGGAGGTGACCGGATCGTATGAGCCAGGGCATACAGCGATAGTCATGATTCTCAGCGTAGCGCGTCATAGGGAGCGAACGTGTAGCTCACCGCCGTACCATGGATGTCATGACTGCAAGCAAGAGCATTCGCATGGAGGATCCGGAGCGGGAGCAGAACCCCGACCAGGGCACTGGCACGGCCGTGCTGGACCGTCCGGACACCGAGACCGCTGAGAAGACCCGGCTGAACGACCAGGGTGATGCCGACCGGTTCGCCCACTACGTCTCCCGTGAGCGCATCGCCGAGTCCAAGCTGACCGGTCGGCCTGTCGTGGCCCTCTGTGGCAAAGTCTGGGTGCCCAAGCATGACCCCTCCCAGTACCCGGTCTGCCCGGACTGCAAGCGCATCTACGAGCAGATGACCGGCGGCAGCCACTGAGCGTTGCTGAACGGTCCAGGCTGCTTCAGGACCGCTTGCCCAAGGCGATACGGTCGATCATCTCCAGCTCTTCCTGGCTGAAATCGGCCGACTGGACGGCCTTGAGATTGTCCAGGATCTGCTCGGGCTTGGAGGCGCCGATGAGCACCGAGGTCACAGCCGGGTCCCTGAGCAGCCAGGCCAAGGCCATTTCTGCCAGACTCTGGCCACGTTGGCGGGCCAGCTCGTTCAGATCCTGAATCTGCTTCAGCCGCTGTGGGGTCAGGGCGGACTCCTTGAGGAAGCGGCCGTCGGCCCGAATCCGGCTGTCCTCGGGAATCCCGTGCAGGTAGCGGTCGGTCAACAGCCCCTGGGCCAGCGGGCTGAAGGTGATCAGCCCCTTCTTCTCTTTCATCACCGTCTCTTTGAGACCATTATCCTCTATGGTTCTGTCGAAGATGGAGTAGCGGTTCTGGTTGATGACGAAGGGGACGTGCATCTCGGTCAGGATGGCCGCAGCCCGTGCCATGGTCGGCCCGTCGTAGTTGGACAGTCCCAGGTAGAGGGCCTTGCCGCTGGTGACCGCCTGGGCCAGGGCGCCCATGGTCTCTTCTAGGGGCGTGTCCGGATCGGGGCGGTGATGGTAGAAGATGTCCACATAGTCAAGCCCCAGCCGTTTCAGGCTCTGGTCCAGTCCGGACAGCAGATGCTTGCGTGAGCCGAGGTTTCCGTAAGGGCCGGGCCACATTTCATAACCGGCCTTGGTGGAGATGACCAGCTCCTGGCGGTGGTGGCTGAAGCATCGCCGCAGGATGATCCCCATGTTGCGCTCGGCGGCGCCTGGTTCGGGCCCGTAATTGTCGGCCAGGTCAAAGTGGGTGATGCCGTGGTCGAAGGCCGTCGTGCACAGCTTCTGCATACGGTCCAGTGGTGTGGTGTCGCCGAAATTGTGCCAGCAGCCAAGGCAGATTGGCGGCAGTTTCAGGCCGCTGTCGCCGCAGGGCCGGTAGGTTGTGGCATCGTACCGGCTCGGGTCGGGCTGGTAGGTTTCGGACTGCGTGTTCATCAGATGCTCCTCACCAGGGTGGGCAGGACCGGCTCACCCTTCATCAGACTCAGGGCGTTGATGGGCAACTCCTCAAGGGCCTTGGCCCGGTGCTCCCGGGCATCCAGGACCGCCTGCCCGCCCTGGAACTCTGGCATGCTCTGGCCATGGTCCACATAGGTGACCAGCAGATCCCGCCAGTCCTGTTCAGGCGTAAAGGCTGCCAGCGCATCCTCAGCACCCGAGATGACGTGCTCGGCGTCGGCCACCCCGTTGTGGTAGGAGCGGTAGGCCAGCTTGCGTCCCGGCACCGAGGCCTTTCCCACCGACTTTTTGGCTACGGCCTGCATGACTCCGGAAGAGTTCTCGCGCTCGGTCAGTTTGTAGACCATGGCGCAGGTGGGGGCTCCCGAACCGGTGACCAGCATGGTGCCCACCCCGTAGGAGTCCACCGGGGCGTCCTGCAGGGAGGCGATGGCGTATTCATCCAGATCGTTGGTGACGGTGATGGTGGCCTTGGTGGCTCCCAGGGAGTCCAGCTGGGCGCGGACCTGCTGGGCCAGCGAGCCCAGGTCTCCGGAGTCGATGCGGACCCCGCCCAGCTCTGGTCCGGCCACCTCGACGGCCGTTCTGACGGCCTCCTCGATGGAGTAGGTGTCGGTCAGCAGGGTGGTCCCCTTGCCCAAGGCCTGGATCTGCCCCTGGAAGGCCTCACGTTCATTGTCATGCAGGAGGGTGAAGGAGTGGGCTGCGGTTCCGATGGCCTTGAAGCCGTATCGCTTGGCCGCCAGCAGGTTTGAGGTCCCTTGGAATCCGCCGACTATGGCCGCTCTGGCCGCCGCCACAGCCGCATATTCGTTGGCCCGGCGCGCACCCATGTCCATGCAGGGCCGACCCTTGGCCGCGGTGACCATGCGGGAGGCGGCCGAGGCCACGGCGGAGTCGTAGTTGAGTATGGACAGGATCAGGGTCTCCAGCAGGGTGCACTCGCCGAAGCCGCCTTCGACCTGCAGGATGGGGGAGTCAGGGAAGAATATCTCGCCCTCCCGGTAGCCGCGGATGGTTCCGGTGAAGCGGAAGTGCTCCAGCCAGTCGATGGTGGTCGGGCTGACGATGTGGCGGTCGGACAGGAAGCGAAGTTCATCCTCGCTGGGGTGGAAATCCGCCAGCGCATCCAGAATCCGTCCGGTGCCGGCCACCACTCCGTAGCGGCGCCCCGCCGGCAGGTGTCGGGTGTAGACCTCGAAGACGGATCGTCGCCCGGCCGTACCGTCCTGCAGGGCGGCATCCAGCATGGTGTATTCATACATGTCGGTCATCAGAGCCGTAGAGGTTCCGGTGACCCTACTACTGTTTTCGGCGTTCATATCTTCCCCTTTGTGGGTGGAAAAGCCCTTGGTTGGCCCCCAGTCTAATCCTCTGCCGACCTACTGGCTCGCCCTGTCCTCGCAAGGTCGGGCTAAGCTGGTCCGCATGAGATTCGTCGTGGGCATCTACCGATTGCTGATCGCCTTCTTCTGCCTGGGCGGCACCTTCGAGGCCTGGCTGCTTGGGATCGGCAATAAGTGGGTCTATTTTACCTTCCAGACCAATATCGCCCTGGGTCTGGTCATGCTCTGGGCCGGAGCGGCCACCCTGCTCAAGGGCATCCAGCCCCCCTCCTGGCTCAAGGGCTGCCTGACGCTCTACATCGTCATCACCGGGCTGGTGGCCATCCTGGTCCTGGGGCTGAACAGCACGGACTACAAACTGGTCCTGGGCATCAGGACCACATGGATGATTCACGTCATCAGCCCAATCATGGCAACGGTGGACTTCCTCTTGTTCGACCCTCATCGTCGCTTCCGCTGGCACAATGTGCTGACTTGGCTGATCTATTTCCCCTTCTATGTAGCCTTTGTGCTGATCAGGGCCGCCATCTGGCCTCATTCGGGACCGCAGCCGGACGGCAACCCTTATCCCTATGCCTTCTTGGACCTCGGGCATCTGGGCTGGGCCCAGCTTGTGGTCAATCTGGCTGAGTATCTGGTCGTCTTCTTCGCCCTGTCACTGGTCATCTTCCTGATCGATCGCATTCTGCCGGCCAAGACACCGCTGACCATTGATCGGTAGACGGCTGACGGAATAATAAGGACCAGACCAGGGGAGCCTGGGCGAAACGGGAAAGGATCATCACTGATGGTTGCTATCAAGGACATGCTCCAGGAGGGTGCCGTGCTGCGGCCTGACGGCAGGGCGGCTGATGAGTTGCGACCGGTCGTCATCACCAGGCATTGGACGGAGGCCCCCGAGGGATCGGTGCTGATCGAGTGCGGCAAGACCCGGGTCATGTGCACGGCCTCCTTCACGCCGACGCTGCCCCGTTGGCGCAAGGACTCCGGCCTGGGCTGGGTTACTGCCGAGTACGCCATGCTTCCCAGGGCCACCAGCGACCGGACTGCGCGAGAATCGGTCCGGGGAAAGGTTGGCGGCCGCACCCAGGAGATCAGCCGGCTGATAGGCCGTTGCTTGCGCGGTGTGGTGGATATGAAGGCCCTGGGCGAGAATCAGATTCAGCTTGACTGCGATGTGCTTCAGGCCGACGGCGGCACCCGTACAGCCTCGGTCACCGGTGCCTATGTGGCCATGGTCGACGCCCTCAGATGGGCCCAGGACCACCATCACATCCGCAGCGCCGACAAGGTGACCAAGGATTGCGTCTCGGCCGTCTCGGTGGGCATCATCGATGGTAAGCCCATGCTTGACCTTCCCTATCTGGAGGACAGCAGGGCCATGACCGATATGAACGTGTCGATGACCGGCTCCGGCGACTTCATAGAGGTACAGGGAACAGCGGAGCATCGCCCACTCACCCGTCAGGAGCTCGGTCTCTTGCTGGATCTGGCAACCAAGGGGAACAAGGAGCTTCAGGCCGCTCAGCGCAAGGCTCTGGCATCCGACTGACGCCCGGAGCGGGAATTTCAGCGAGGAGGATCGGTATGGGGCAGGCCAGAAAAGTGGTTGTAGCCACGCACAACGAGGGCAAACTCAGTGAGCTTCGTCGCATACTCGACGGTTTCCTGGCCGATGAGGGTCAGAGGATCGAGCTGGTTTCGGCTGGGCAACTGGGTCTGTCCGATCCGGTAGAGACCGGCACCACCTTTCAGGAGAACGCCCTTATCAAGGCTGGGCAGGCTGCTCGTGAATCCGGTCTGCCCGCGCTGGCGGACGACTCGGGGCTGGTCGTTGATGTGATGGGCGCCGCCCCGGGGATCCTCTCGGCACGGTGGAGCGGCCGCCATGGCGACGACCAGGCCAACTTGGAGCTCTTGCTGAACCAGCTGAACGACATACCCGACGACCACAGAGGAGGTCGGTTTGTCTGTGCTGCCGCCCTGGTCGTTCCGGATGTGCCAGGGTATGCCGTCCGAGGGCATCAGGTGAACAGGGTCGGAGAGATGCCCGGAAGCATCATCCGCCAGGCACGGGGGGACAATGGGTTCGGCTACGACCCGATCTTCGTGCCCCTTGATCAGCCTCGGCGTGCCAGCGACCAGCAGCCGCTGACCTCGGCGGAAATGACTTCGGATGAAAAGAATGCCATTTCGCACAGGGGCAAGGCCTTGGCGGCTATCATGCCGATTCTCATCAGCTGGGTGCTAGGCGACGGCCACTTTAGAGGCTGATAAATCCTTATAGCTTCCGTGTGGTGAACGGTCGCGACACATCGACGATCATGCCCTGAGTGCCGGTTGCACTTGAATCATGCAAGGAAACGCGAAGGTGCGATTTTTTTATCTCTATGATACAGTCGGCGTTATTGGGGACAACTTAAAAGCAAAGTCGATCTGTTCTAGCAGATGATTCCATCGGGATTTGGGGGTTTCGTATTGAAGCGATTGCAAGAACGGAACAATAAGGGATCACTGCACGTGAACCGTTCGATCATCGCCATTCTGATAACCCTTCTGGCGACGCTGGCCATGGTTGTTCCGCTTGGGTTGAGCGCTCTTTCGGCCAGTCAGGCCAATGCCATCGATGGACAGGACGAGACGGCGAGCAGGAAGCCTCTGCTCTATAGGATGTTGGCCTTCAACGACAAGATTGATTCCTGGCAGGATGAGCTGCGCATGGACTTCATCCTGCGCGTGAAACACAACGAGTTCAAGCCGGATTGCGTCGACCTCGGTAAGTCGGACACCGGTGGCAAGGCGAAATGTAATTTATCTTTTATATATCAGTATGTAGGTTCTGATAACCCTGCAGATTACTATCGGATAAGGTATATAAATAGTATAACTCCAGATAATTATCTTGAAAATAACAAAAACGGGCATACATATGATGGAGCTGTATCATGGGCTGGGAATCATGTGGAGCGTTTTACGGTTCATAAGATAATCAATTCAGGTTTATATGACTACTTGGCCGTATCCATCGAGGGTGATATGAACATTGCGGATAAGTCTACTGATCCCGCAAAATTTGTGGCTGGTGGTCACCCTGAGCCCTTGAATGTCTTTGCAGTCGTTGGTGAACAGAATGATGCCCTGTCTTGTGGCAGCTCTTCGTGGGCATGGGGTACCAACACCTGCTCAACTTTCGATCCGGCCTCCATGAGCAACTTGCAGGACAGATCTTCAAATATCACCGCGAGTTTATCGAAGGATAAACAGATGAAAGTGTATATGGGTAACTGCTTGGGTAGCGGAGGAGACGACCTGAAATGCAGCGGCCCATATTCTTGGGTTGGATGGGATTATTGGCCACAACTTTATAACATGTACCAGGCCAACTGGGGTATGGTGACCGATTATGGTTTTCCGGCTTATAGCGATGGTACGGTTGGAAAAATAAATGCCACAGCCCCGGGCACGGCTCCGGCACGGTCTTTCTTCGTGTATTGGATGAACTTGCGTGGTCCAGGCAACAAAACCAATGGCATATGTTCTGAGACCAGTTCCTATTATTATCAGTGGGTGGCTCTTAAGGACAGCCAGTGGGTGCCTGTCAAGGAGTTGACCCCTGAGCCGGTCCTGGTGACAGGCCAGCAGCCGAGTCCCAACACTTTGACTACCACCTACGGACTGCAGGGCATGGTCAATACCAATGCCGCTTACAACGTCAATCCGGCCGACCCAAAGTATGCAAATACCACCAACGTGCTTTTTGCGACTGATAAGGATGGCAATCCTATGCCTGCTCAGAAAGCTGATGGCGGAATTGATTTCAAGGAGGCCAAGGAGAAGCAGGACCTTGACGGCTATTTCAAACTGGTGACCTGGCCTGACACCAGGAATTCTGATGGCACGGAATGCACAGCCGTCAGCCCTGAGGTGTACAGCCCTAAGAGTGCTGGTCTTGTGGGAATCGACGATAACATGTCCGCCGTGCAGAAGGATACGAATCTCTCTGCGGGTTGGACGATTGATACTGCTTTTTATAAGTACGATGTGCCTCGTCCTAAGGATCCGACGATCACCAAGATCGAGAATGATGGGGATGCCGGTTTGGATGCTTCGGGGAGCGTGTATACCTCGAAGCTTGATCCGGTGATCAGTGGTGAGTGCACACCTTCCAAGGATGACAAGCATCCCAACACGGTTGTTCTGTATGGAGAGGATCCCACCAATCCGATAGCGGAGGGGCAGGACGCGAATGGGGATGACCTGGTGAAAAGCTCGGACACGTGGGGGTTCAGACTGGGCGAGGCTGTGTGCGAGGCTGACACTGGCAGCAAGCAGGGAGGGTCCTGGTGGATACAGGACACCAATAAGCAGTATCCGTCGCCGGATCCCGGCAATAAGTACAACAGCTACAGGCGCTATCACGCCTGGGTGGTTGAGTCCACGTCAGGGTTCGGCCTGACCTCCTACTTCTCGAATGTTGGCACGGCTTATTTCGTCTCGGGCGAGAACGTGCCGGATGCGGCCAAGTTCTCGGTGGCGGTGCCCCATACGGTCAACGGGAGCCTGCCGGCAGGTTCGGTGGTCACGTTCAAGGGTGAGGTGTCGCCTGTGTATACGGCCTGGTCCTCGGGGAAGTTGGGGATGACTGATTCGAGGATGGTCGTTTCGATGAAGCAGAAGACCGCGTCGGGTTGGACGCCCTTGCTGACCACTCCGGCCAACACCTTCCAGAGGGATGCGGCAGTCGGCACCACGCCTTCCGTCACGGATTCTACGACAGGTCTCGTGCTGAGCCTGACCAAGACGGCGGCTTCCACCTGGTCCTGGTCGCTGAATATTCCTGCCGGCAGGTTCACCGGCTACAACGGCGACGACGAAACGCAGACTTATACCTTCCGGGTTGAGATGATCAATCCAATGAACATTCATTCAGACCCGGCGTCCATAGATCGGAAGGTCGACATGACGCCCACGGCGTTGACTTTGGAGCGGTACGACGTCTTCCAGATAGCGGGCAAAGCCTACAAGTATGTGAATGGGGATACGAAGGTTCCCGAGACCAAGGGGACCGTGGTCCATATAACCTGGCCCGGCAATAGCAGTGCGGATGTCGTTGTTGGAGACAATGGTTCATGGCAGGCGGTTCCTCCTGAGGGCATCAATCAGGGTGAGTTCTCTGCTCAGGTGCTCTCAGATGACGCTGAAGGCCCTGACGCGCAGGGCAGGTTCCAGGGTGGAAACCAGTCGGCCCCGGTGTCGCATGAGCTGGAGTTCCGTCCTTCCAACTCGGCTTTGCCGCTGACCGGCGGATGGCCGCTTTCGGTGCTCAAGATCCTGTCGCTTATAGCGTTGGGTCTGGTCGGCTTCGTGGCCTGCCTGAGGAACAGGCAGGAAAGTAGGCGCTGACCCCGGCAACATTAGATAGGGCCTGCCCTCATCCTTCCAATTCCATGGAGATGAGGACAGGCCCTGTTTTTTTTTTTAAAAAAATTCCTGTGTCGCTGCCAAAGCAGCATCCGCCCATAACTCAGACTGGCCTGGCAAAAGACAATGTATAGCTTCTCGTCAGCTAGGTTGCTGGGCCTGCCGGGTCCAAGACCGTGGACGGCCGCAAAACACCCTATCCTAATCCCGGATCATGCCTTCTACCTCTGTACGCTTTGAAGTCGTAATGGAAAAATGAAGATGCATTGTTGTGCTCTATGTGCAGTTGTCTTAATTGGGGATAAGTCAAAAGCGGAGTTGATCTGTTCTATCTGGTCTGGAGCATGATTTCATTGTGGTTTGGGGGGTATTGTATTGAGGCGTTTGCAAGAACAGAACAACAAGGGTTCACAGCACGTGAGCCGTCCGATTATCGTCGTTCTGGTAACCCTTCTGGCGACACTGGCCATGGTTGTTCCGCTGGGGCTGAGCGCGCTTTCGGCTGGTCAGGCCAATGCCATTGATGGACAGGATGAGACGGCCAGCAGGAAGCCGCTGCTCTATAGGATGTTGGGCTACAACAACAAGCTTGATTCCTACCAGGATGAGCTGCGAATGGACTTCATCCTGCGGGTAAAACACAAGGAGTTTGATCCCTCTTGCGCCAATAGTACCGGTGGTGCCGATACCAAGGGCAATTGCAATTTGGCCTTTGCCTATCAGTACAAGGGCTCAGAATATCCAGCATATTATCGCAGGATAAAGTATCTGAACACCATAGCTTCAGCGTCATCCTCGGATCAGCCCTGGTCCGGAGCCTACAAGTGGGCACAAAACCGTGATGAGTACTTCACCGTGCACACGATAATCAATTCCGGTTTATATGATTATCTGACCATTTCCATTGAGGGTGATCTGGCGCTTAAGAATTCTGCCGATGCATCATATTATCAGCCTGGTGGGGCCAACGAGCCGGTGAATATCTATGCGGTTGTTGGACAGCAGAAAGGGACGCTATCCTGCCTTGTTCCTGGTAGTTCATGGAATTGGGTCGCAGGAATCAATGACTGTGCCACTTTTAACCCTGACACCATGATTAATGCGCCGGACAGGGTATCCAACATTACCTCAACTTTAACGGCAGATGGCAAGAACTTCACCCTGTATATGCAGACATGCCTGGGCACGGGTGCTGATCTTCAGTGCAGCGGCCCGTATTCCTGGGTTGGCTGGGATGGCAATCCCTTACTTTATGGAGGCAGTCAGTCCAACTGGGGCATGGTGACCGACTACGGTTTTCCTGATTACAATAGCCTTACTCTTGGGAAAATGCCGGGTTCTGATCCGGGCGTAGCTCCGCCCCGCTCTTTCTTCGCGTACTGGCTGAATGTGCGTGGCAGCACTATCTATAACCCTGATGGCATATGTTCTGAGACCAATTCGTATTATTACCAGTGGGTGGCTCTGAAGGATGGCCAGTGGGTGCCTGTTGATGAGCTGACCCCCGAGCCGGTCCTGGTGACCGGCCAGCAGCCGTCTCCCAATTCGTTGACTACCACGGTAGGCGCGGAAGTCCAAGCTAGTAGGTATTCGGCTTTCAACTTGCCCAAACAGCCGGATAATCCTAATGAGATGTTTGCCACTGACAAGGATGGCCAGCCTATGCCTGCTCAGAAGGCTGACGGCTCCATTAATTTCAAGGAGGCCAAGGCAAAGCAGGGTCTTGACGGTTACTTCAAGATGGTCACCTGGCCTGTCACCACGAACCGGGATGGCAGCGCTTGTACCGTCAGCCCTGAAGTGTACAACCCTGATCAAAAGGGCCTCGTCGGGATACGTGACGGCATGAACAGCTCGGATATAGAACGAAACCTGTCTGCTGGTTGGACGATTAATAGTGCTTTTTACAAGTATGATGTGCCTCGCCCTAAGGATCCGACGATCACCAACATCGAGAATGATGCAGATGGCAGCTTGGATGCTTCGGGGAGCGTGTATACCTCGAAGCTTGATCCGGTGATCAGTGGTGAGTGCACGCCCTCCAAGGGTGCCGCGCATCCCAACAAGGTTGTTCTCTATGGGGAGGATCCCGCCAATCCCATCAGTGACGGGCAGAGCCAGAACGGCGGGGACCTGGTGAAGACCGCGGACACGTGGGGGTTCAAGCTTGGTGAAGTTGAGTGCAAGGTCGATCCCAAGAGCAAGCAGGGAGGGTCCTGGCAGATACAGGACACCAACAAGCAGTATCCTTCGCCGGATCCAGGCAACAAGTATGACGGCTACAGGCGTTATCATGCCTGGGAGATTGAAACAACCTCTGGGTTCGGCTTGACCTCCTTCTTCTCGAATGTCGGGACGGCCTATTTCGTCTCGGGGGAGAACGTGCCAGATGCCAGCAAGTTCTCGGTCACGGTGCCCCATACGGTCAACGGGAGCCTGCCGGCGGGTTCGGCGGTCACGTTCAAGGGTGTGGCATCTCCTGTGTATACGGCCTGGTCGTCGGGGAAGCTGGGGATGACCGATTCGAAGATGGCCATTTCCATGAAGCAGAACACCGCCTCGGACTGGACCAGCCTGCTGACTACTCCGGCCAACACTTTCCAGAGGGATGCGGCGGTCAATACTCCGTCAGCTGTCACGGATTCCACGACGGGCCTCACGCTTAGCTTGACCAAGACGGCGGATTCCAATTGGTCGTGGTCGCTGAACATCCCTGCCGACAAATTCAGCGGTTACAACGGCGGCGATGAGACTCAGATGTATGACTTTCAGGTTGAGATGATCAACCCGATGAACATTCGTTCGGGCCCGGCGTCCATCGAGCGGAAGGTCGACATGACGCCCACCACGCTGACCTTGGAGCGGTACGACGTCTTCCAGGTGGCTGGCAAAGCCTACAAGTATGTGGACGGGGACACGAAGGTCCCCGAGACCAAGGGGACCGTGGTGCATGTGACTTGGCCTGACAATACTGGCACGGATGTGACTGTTGGTGATCAGGGCTTGTGGCAGGCGGTTCCTCCTGAGGGCGTCAATCAGGGGGAGTTCACTGCTCAGGTGCTTTCCGATGATGCCGAGAGCGCTGACCCCAAGGGCGGGTTCCAGGGCGGCAATCAGTCGGCTTCGGTGTCGCATGCGTTGGAGTTCCGTCCTTCCAACTCGGCTTTGCCGCTGACCGGCGGATGGCCGCTTTCGGTGCTCAGGATCCTGTCGCTTATGGCGTTGGGCCTGGTCGGCTTTGTGGCCTGCCTGAGGAACAAGCAGGAAAGCCGCCACTGACCCCGGCAGCATAAGGCAGGGCCTGTCCCCACCTGCAAGCAATTTGGCAGATGAGGGCAGGTCCTGCTTTTTAAAAAATCCCCATGCTGTTGCCGTTGCCAAAGCAGCATCCGCCCCAATCCGGACCAGCCTGAAAGAAGACAACATATTGCTTCTCGCCAGCTGGGTGCTGGGCCTGTCGGGGTCAAGAACTTGAACGGCCGCAAAACACCCGACTTGAATCCCAGATTTCACCCTTCATTTCTGTAGCCTTGAAAAGGCAAAGAAAAATTTAGACGCATTGTTGTGCTCTATGCGCAGTTGCCTTAATTGGGGGTAAGTCAAAAGCAGAGTTGATCTGTTCTATCTGGTCTGGAGCATGATTTCATTGTGATCTGGGGGGTATTGTATTGAAGCGTTTGCAAGAACGGAGCGCTAAGGGTTCACAAGGTGTGAGCCGTCCGATCATCGCCGTTCTGGTAACCCTTCTGGTGACGTTGGCTATGGTTGTTCCGCTGGGGCTGAGCGCTCTTTCGGCCAACCAAGCCAACGCCATCGATGGACAGGACGAGACGGCCAGCAGGAAGCCGCTGCTCTATAGGATGTTGGGCTACAACAACAAGCTTGATTCCTACCAGGATGAGCTGCGCATGGACTTCATCCTGCGGGTGAAACACAAGGAGTTTGATCCCTCTTGCGCCGATGGTACCAAGGGTGCCGATACCAAGGGCAATTGCAATTTGGCCTTTGTCTATCAGTACAAGGGTTCAGATGACACTTCCTTTTATCGCAGGATAAAGTATCTGAACACCATAGCTTCAGCGTCATCCTCGGATCAGCCCTGGTCCGGAGCCTACAAGTGGGCACAAAACCAAGATGAGTACTTCACTGTGCACACGATAATCAACTCCGGTTTATATGACTATCTGACCATTTCCATCGAGGGTGATCTGGCGCTTAAGAATTCTGCCGATGCATCATATTATCAGCCTGGTGGGGCCAGCGAGCCGGTGAATATCTACGCGGTTGTTGGTAAACAGGACGACGCCCTATCCTGCCTTCGTCCCGGTAGTCCATGGAGCTGGAGCACCGGAATCGATAATTGTCGCAATTTTGTACCTGACACCATGATCAATGCGCCGGATAGGGTATCCAACATTACTTCAGCCTTGACGGCCAACGGCAAGAACTTCACCCTGTATATGCAAGAATGCCTGGGCACGGGTGCTGATCTTCAGTGCAGCGGCCCGTATTCCTGGGTTGGTTGGGACAGCAACCCAAATCTCTATGGAAACAATCAGGCCAACTGGGGCATGGTGACGGATTATGGTTTCCCTGACTACAAGAGTAATGCTACTGGGGCCATTGCCGGCACTGCTCCGGGCACAGCTCCGGCGCGGTCGTTCTTCGTGTACTGGCTCAATGTGCGTGGCAGTACCAAAGCTAACCCTGATGGCATATGTTCTGAGACCAATTCGTATTATTACCAGTGGGTGGCTCTGAAGGATAGCGAGTGGGTGCCTGTTGATGAGCTGACCCCCGAGCCGGTCCTGGTGACCGGCCAGCAGCCGTCTCCCAATACGGCGACTACCACGACCAGCAAGGCGGCCCAAGTCAGTAAGTATTCGGCTTTCAACTTGCCCAAACAGCCGGATAATCCCAATGAGATGTTTGCCACTGACAAGGATGGCCAGCCTATGCCTGCTCAGAAGGCTGACGGCGGGATTGATTTCAAGGAGGCCAAGGAGAAGCAGGATCTTGACGGTTACTTCAAGATGGTCACCTGGCCTGTTACCACCAATCGGGATGGCAGCGCTTGTACCGTCAGCCCTGAAGTGTACAACCCTGATCAAAAGGGCCTCGTCGGGATACGTGACGGCATGAACAGCTCGGATATAGAACGAAATATTTCAGCGGGCTGGACGATTAACAGTGCCTTCTATAAGTATGATGTGCCTCGTCCCGATGATCCGACGATCACCAAGATCGAAAATGACGCCGACAGTGCTTTGGATGCTTCGGGGAGTGTGTATACGTCGAAGCTTGATCCGGTGATCAGTGGTGAGTGCACGCCTTCTAAGGATCCTGCGCGTCCCAACAAGGTCGTTCTCTACGGCGAGGATCCCAATAATCCGATTGCGGAGGGGCAGGGCGCGAATGGCGATGACCTGGTGAAAGCCGCGGACACGTGGGGGTTCTGGTTGGGTGAAGTTGAGTGCAAGGTCGACACCGGTAGCAAGCAGGGGGGTTCCTGGCGGATACACGACACGAACAAGCTGTATCCGTCCCCGGATCCGGGCAACAAGTACAGCGGCTACAGACGTTATCATGCCTGGGTGATCGAGTCTATCTCCGGATTCGGCTTGACCTCCTTCTTCTCGAACGTTGGGACGGCCTATTTCGTCTCGGGGGAGAACGTGCCAGATGCCAGCAAGTTCTCGGTCACGGTGCCCCATACGGTCAACGGGAGCCTGCCGGAGGACTCGGTCGTCGTGTTCAAGGGTGAGGTGTCGCCTGTATATACTGCCTGGTCCTCGGGAGCACTAGGGATGACGGATTCAAGGATGGCTGTTTCGATGAAGCAGAAGACCGCCTCGGACTGGACGGCCTTGGCTACTACTCCGGCCAACACCTTCCTACGGGACGCGGCGGCCGGCACCCCTTCTTCCGTCTCGGATTCCACGACGGGCCTCACGCTTAGCTTGACCAAGATAGCAGCTTCCACCTGGTCCTGGACGCTGAACATCCCTGCTGACAAATTCAGCGGTTACAACGGCAGTGACGAGACACAGATGTATGATTTCCGCGTTGAAATGGTCAATCCGGTGAACATCCGTTCGGCCCCGGCGTCCATCGAGCGGAAGGTCGACATGACACCCACCACGCTGGTCCTGGAACGGTACGACGTCTTCCAGGTGGCAGGGAAAGCCTACAAGTATGTGGACGGGGATACGAAGGTTCCCGAGGCCAAGGGGACTATGGTGCATATAGCCTGGCCCGGCGGCAGCGGCACGGATGTCGTTGTGGGGGACGAAGGTTCGTGGCAGGCGACTCCGCCTGAGGGGATCAACCAGGGGCAGTTCTCTGCTCAGGTGCATTCCGATGATGCCGAGGGCCCTGATGCCCAAGGCAGGTTCCAGGGCGGGAATCAGTCGGCCCCGGTGTCGCACACGCTGGAGTTCCGGCCTTCCAACTCGGCTTTGCCTCTGACCGGCGGATGGCCGCTTTCGGTGCTCAAGATCATGCTGCTGATGGCCCTGGGCCTGGCTGGCTTTGTGGCTTGTCTGAGGAACAAGCAGGAAAGCCGGCACTGAACCAGGACATAAGACAGGTCCCCCCACCCCACGGAGTTGAGAGGATGGGTGGGGTCCTGCCGTTGCCCAACCGACCTCATTACCCATGCAGACAGTCCTTAGTCAAGATGGTGGACGGCCGCGAAACACCCTATCTGAATCCCAGATCACGCTTTCAGCCTCGGTACTCTTAAAGCATGTAAGGGGAAGAGAAGATGCCATAAATGAGGATGTAGCACTTGTGCTCTAGGGTTTCGTGGCCTGCACCGGGGACCAATCAAGCGTGCAGTCCATCTGATTCTGGAGATGGTTGCATTGAGGTGTGGGGGTAACGTGTTGAACCGATTGCAAGAACAGGGCAATAAGGGTCCACGGCATGTGGATCGCCCCATAGTTGCTCTTTTGATAACCCTTCTGGCGACCCTGGCCATGGTTGTTCCGCTCGGGCTCAGCGCTCTGTCGGCAAACCAAGCCAATGCCATCGCTGGTCAAGGCGAGACAGCTAGCAGGAAGCCGCTGCTCTATAAGATGCTTGGTTACAACGACAAGATTGATTCCTGGCAGGATGAGCTGCGCATGGATTTCATCTTGCGTGTGAGGCACAACGATTTCAATCCTAATTGCGCCAATGCTACCAACGGTGCTGATACCCAGGGCACTTGTAATTTATCCTTTGTATATCCGTTCTGGGGTTCGCAGAATAAAACCTGGTATCGCAGGATAAAGTATTTGAACACTATAGCTTCAGCATCGTCTACGAGTAAGCCTTGGTCTGGAGCCTACAAGTGGGCGCAAAATAGAGAAGAATACTTCACAGTACATAAGATAATAAATTCTGGTTTATATGACTACCTTGCCATTTCCCTTGAAGGCGATTTGAACCTCAGGGATAGTTCCTCAGATTCTTCATACTATAAAGCTGGTGGTACAAGCGAGCCCTTAAATGTCTTCGCGGTCGTTGGCCAACAGCAGGGAGCGCTGTCGTGTGGTAGCCCCGGTTCTCCGTGGAATTGGAATTCCGGAGTTGATGAGTGTGGCAGTTTCGATTCTAAAACCATGATTAATACGCCGGACAGGGTGTCGAATATTACCGAATCTTTAACGGCGAACGGCAAGAACTTCAAGCTGTATATGGGGGACTGCCTAGGCTCGGATGCTAATCTTCAATGCAGCGGGCCATACTCTTGGATCGGATGGGATGACCAGCCGAAGCTCTACGGTGGGAATCAAGCTAACTGGGGCATGGTGACCGATTATGGCTTTCCCGCCTATTCTGACGTTGATAATGGAAACATTGTTGGAAATGTCAACGGTACTCAACCAGGGGTGGCACCGGCCCGCTCTTTCTTCGTGTACTGGGAAAACCCTCGTGGAGGCAATATCGGCAAGGGTATTTGCTCCGAGACCACCTCATATTACTATCAATGGGTAGGTCTCAAAAACAACACCCAATGGGTGCCTGTCGATGATCTGACTCCTGAGCCGATCTTGGTGGAGGGTCAGAAGCCAAGCCCGAACACACTGACATCCACTTATTGGACCCAAGGAATAGTCGACGATAATGCGGCGTTCAATTTGCCTAAAAAACCGAGTAATCCCAATGAGATGTTTGCCACGGACAAGAACGGCCAGCCTATGCCCGCTCAGAATGCTGATGGCTCCATTGACTTCAAGAAGGCCAAGGAAGACCAGGGTCTGGACGGCTATTTCAAGCTGGTTACCTGGCCTGTGACCAAGAACCTGAATGACACCGGCACCGACAACAACTGCAACGTCAATCCCGAAGTATACAACCCAATGCGCAAGGGCCTCGCGGGCATCGATGATGGCATGTCTGACGCGAAGAAAGATGAGAACCTGACTGCAGGATGGACCATCGATACCGCCTTCTATAAGTATGATGTGCCTCGTCCCGATGATCCGACCATCACCAACATTCAGAATGACACCGATGGCTCATTGAATACCTCAGGAAGCGTCTATACTGGCAAGCTTGATCCGGTGGTCAGCGGTGAGTGCACTCCCTCCAAAGATGACACACATCCCAACACGGTTACCTTGTTCGGAGAGGATCCCGGCAATCCCTTCAAAGAGGGGCAGAGCAAGAGCAGTGACGATCTGGTGAAAAGCTCGGACTCCTGGGGGTTCAAGCTGGGAGAGACCGTATGCAAGGTCGATCCCAAGAGCAAGCAGGGAGGCTCCTGGCAGATACAGGACACCAATAAACAGTATCCGTCGCCGGATCCCGGCAACAAGTACAACGGTTACAGGCGCTATCATGCCTGGGTGACTGAGTCCGCCTCCGGGTTCGGCTTGACCTCCTTCTTCTCGAATATAGGCACAGCCTATTTCGTCTCCAACGAAAATGCTCCGGACGGCAAGCTCTCTGTCACAGTCCCCCATACGAAAAACGGTATTCTGCCGGCGAACTCGGTCGTCACTGTCAAGGGGACTGTTTCACCTATATATACAGCCTGGTCCTCGGGAGGGCTGGGGATGACTGATTCCAAGATGGCCGTTTCCATGAAGCAGAACACTGCTTCGGATTGGACGCCCTTGCTGACCACTCCGGCCAATACCTTCCAGAGGGATGCAGCAGTCGGCACCAAGTCTTCCGCCACGAACCCCACATCGGGCTCTGTGCTTAATATTGTCAAGACGACGGCTTCCACCTGGTCCTGGACCTTGAACATACCCGCTGACAGGTTCACCGGCTACAACGGTGATGACGAGACAGAGAAGTATACCTTCCAGGTCAAGATGATCAACCCTCTGAATGTCCCTTCGGATCCGGCTTCCATCAACCGGACGGTCGACATGACGCCAACTACTCTGGCCTTGCAGCGGTACGATGTCTTCCAAGTGGCGGGCAAGGCCTATAAGTATGTCAACGGCAACACTAGGGTTCCTGAGACCAAAGGCACCATGGTCCATATAACCTGGCCCGGCAATAGCAGCACCGATGTCGCCGTGGGGGATCAGGGTTCATGGCAGGCGACTCCTCCTGAGGGCATCAATCAGGGGCGATTCACCGCTCAGGTTGCCTCCGATGATGCCGAAAGCATTGATCCTCAAAGTGGCAACTTCAAGGGAGGAAACGAGTCAGCTGCGGTGTCGCATGAGCTGGAATTCCGGCCGTCTAATTCTGCCCTACCCTTCGCTGGAGGATGGCCGCTTTCCGTGCTCAAGATCCTGTTGATGCTGATACTGGGTCTGGCCGGCTTTGTGGCCTGCCTGAGGAACAGGCAGGAGAGCCGATACTGATTCTCCGTCGGGCATAAGGCAGGGTCTGTGCTCATCTCCAAGGAATTTGGGGGTGAGGGCAGGCCCTGCTTGTGTTTCCTGTGAATGAGATTGGACTCGTGCCCATACGTCTGAAGCCCACTGGTGGAAGAGTCGCTTGACAGAAACGAACTGTCGACCTTTCCATGACAAAGTGGCCTCCACCTCCAACCCAGACCAGCCAGATGAAGACCATAAACTGTTGCGCAATACCGGTCGTGACACACCCTATCGGAATCCCGGCTAATGGTTGCAATTCCAGTGCTCGTGGAGCATGTATGGAAAAAGCGAAGATGCTATTTTTTTATCTCTATGATAGAGTCGAAGCAATTGGGGACAGATTAAAAGAGCAAAGTCTAGCCATTTTAAAGCATGATTGTATCTTGATTTTGGGGGTATTGTATTGAAGCGATTACAGGAACGGAGCGTCAAGGGTCCGCAGCATGTCAGCCGTTCGATCATCGCCGTTCTGGTAACCCTTCTGGCGACTCTGGCTATGGTTGTTCCGTTGGGGCTGAGCGCCCTTTCGGCCAATCGGGCCAATGCCGTCGATGGACAGGACGAAACAGCCAGTAGAACACCGAAGCTCTATAGGATGATGGCCTTCAACGACAGGATCGATGCCTACCAGGATGAGCTGCGCATGGACTTCATACTGCGCGTAAAGCACAATGAATTTAAACCGGATTGCGTCGGTGTTGGTGGGACTGATACCAAAAATCCGTCACAATGCAATTTGTCTTTCATATATCAGTTTGTTGGTTCTGAAAATCCTGACTATTACAGACGCGTGCGGTATATGAACACTATTACCCCGGACGATTACGTAGACAGCAATAAAAATGCCAACGCTTATGATGGCGCCCTAGCCTGGGCCAGGAATCAGGATGAGTTCTTCACCGTTCACAAGATCATCAATTCTGGTTTGTATGACTACCTGACCATATCCATTGAGGGTGATATGAACATTAAGGATAAGTCTCCAGATCCCGCAAAATTTGCGGTTGGCGGTCACCCCGAGCCCTTGAATGTCTTTGCCATCGTTGGTGACCAGAATACCGCCCTGTCCTGCGGCAATTCTTCCTGGTCCTGGACAACCAATAACTGCACAAATTTCGATCCGGCTTCCATGAGTGATTTACAGGCTCAGGATAGATATTCAAATATCACAGCGAGCATGTCCCAGGATAAACAGATGAAAGTGTATATGGGTTACTGCTTGGACAGCAAAGAGGATATGAAGTGCAGTGGCCCGTATTCCTGGGTCGGTTGGGACTACAATCCAAATCTCTACCAAAACAATCAGGCTAATTGGGGCATGGTGACGGATTACGGTTTTCCTGATTATAAGAGCAATGTTACTGGGCCAATCGCCGGTACTGCTCCGGGCACAGCACCGGCACGGTCTTTCTTCGTATACTGGCTGAATCCGCGTGGCAGTACAAATGACAATCCTGATGGCATCTGTTCTGAGACCAATTCGTATTATTACCAGTGGGTGGCTCTGAAGGATAGCGAGTGGGTGCCGGTCAATGAGCTGACCCCCGAGCCGGTCCTGGTGACAGGCCAGCAGCCGTCTCCCAATACGGCGACTACCACGACCAGCAAGGCGGCCCAAGTCAGTAAGTATTCCGCTTTCAACGTGAGTCCAAAGGATCCTCAATATCTCGACAACCCCAACGTGCTGTTTGCCACTGACAAGGATGGCAATCCCATGCCTGCTCAGAAGGATGATGGCGGGATTGATTTCAAGGTGGCCAAGGAGAAGCAGGATCTTGATGGCTATTTCAAGATGGTCACCTGGCCTGTCACCACGAACCGGGATGGCAGCGCTTGCACCGTAAGTCCTGAAGTGTACGACCCCAAGAGCGCTGGTCTTGTAGGGATAAACGATGGTATGTCCGCCGTGGAGAAGGATACGAATATTTCTGCGGGCTGGACAATCAACAGTGCCTTCTATAAGTATGATGTGCCTCGCCCCGATGATCCTACGATCACCAAGATCGAGAATGACGCGGATGCCGGTTTGGATGCTTCTGGGAGCGTGTATACGACCAAGCTTGATCCGGTAATCAGCGGTGAGTGTACGCCCTCCAAGGATCCTGCGCGTCCCAACAAGGTCGTTCTCTACGGCGAGGATCCCAATAATCCTATTGCGGAGGGGCAGGGCACGAATGGCGATGACCTGGTGAAAAGCTCGGACACATGGGGATTCAGGTTGGGCGAAACCGCATGCGAGGTCGACACCGGTAGCAAGCAGGGGGGTTCCTGGCGGATACACGACACGAACAAGCTGTATCCGTCCCCGGATCCGGGCAACAAGTACAGCGGCTACAGACGTTATCATGCCTGGGTAACTGAGTCTATCTCCGGGTTCGGCCTGACCTCCTTCTTCTCGAATATCGGCACGGCTTATTTCGTCTCAGGCGAGAACGTCCCGGATGCGAGCAAGTTCTCGGTCACCGTGCCCCACACGGTAAATGGGAGTCTCCCTGCGGATTCGGTGGTCACATTCAAGGGTGAGGTGTCGCCTGTGTATACGGCCTGGTCCTCGGGAGGGCTGGGGATGACGGATTCCAGGATGGCTGTTTCCATGAAGCAGAATGCTGACTCGGACTGGACGCCCCTGGTGACCACCTCGGCCAACACCTTCCAGAGGGATGCGGCGGTCAGCACTGTGTCTTCCGTCGCGGATTCCGCGACAGGTCTTATGCTGGGCTTGACCAAAACGGCGGATTCCACCTGGTCCTGGTCGCTGGATATTCCTGCTGACAAGTTCGCTGGCTACAACGGCAGCGACGAGACGCAGACCTATACCTTCCAGGTTGAGATGATCAACCCGATGAACATCCGTTCGGGCTCGGCGTCCATCGAGCGGAAGGTCGACATGACGCCCACCACGCTGGCCTTGGAGCGGTACGACGTCTTCCAGGTGGCAGGGAAAGCCTATAAATATGTGGACGGGGATACGAAGGTTCCGGAGACCAAGGGGACCGTGGTCCATATAACCTGGCCCGGCAATGGCAATAGCAGCAGCACCGATGTCATTGTGGGGGACCAGGGTTCATGGCAGGCGACTCCGCCTGAGGGTGTCAACCAGGGTGAGTTTACTGCTCAGGTGCTTTCCGACGATGCCGAGGGTCCTGATGCGCAAGGCGGGTTCCAGGGCGGAAACCAGTCGGCCCCGGTGTCGCATGAGCTGGAGTTCCGTCCTTCCAACTCGGCTTTGCCGCTGACCGGCGGATGGCCGCTTTCGGTGCTCAGGATCCTGTCGCTTATGGCGTTGGGCCTGGTCGGCTTCGTGGCCTGCCTGAGGAACAGGCAGGAAAGCCGCCACTGAGCCGGGAAGCATCAGACAGGGCCTGTTCTTGCAGGCCCTGTTCTTAATTCCCGTGCGCGAGATGGGACTCGAACCCACACGTCCGAAGACACAGGAACCTAAATCCTGCGCGGCTACCATTACGCCACTCGCGCGTACGATATGCCCTGCCGTTGAAAGGGCAACTGGTGGAAGAGCCACTTGACAGAATCGAACTGTCGACCTTCTCATTACGAGTGAGACGCTCTGCCAACTGAGCTAAAGTGGCCTTCGCCTCCCGTCCGGACCTGCCGGAAGAAGACAACATGCTACATCATACTGGATGCGCGCGATAAAAACGCCTTGAGCTTCGGGCCAAGGGTGTACAAGCTTCTTGACACAATGGAGGGCATGGATCTCGATGATTTCTATGCCGTCATTCCGGCCGGTGGCGTGGGTACCCGGCTCTGGCCATTGAGCCGCCAGGACCGGCCCAAGTTCCTCTACGATCTGTTGGGATCAGGCAGAACAATGATCCAGGGCACCTTTGACCGGCTGTCCGGCATCTGCGGGGCCGACCATGTGGTCGTCTCCACTGGCCAGCGGCATGTGGACCAGGTGCGTCAGCAGCTTCCTGATCTGGCTGAGGACGCGCTCTTCGCCGAGCCTGTTCCTCGCGATTCCACGGCGGCCATTGCCCTGGCTACTGCTGTGCTGGCACAGCGGCACGGCGGGGAAATCATCGTGGGCTCCTTCGCCGCCGACCACGTCATACGAGACGACAAGGCATTCGCGGCCTCAGTGGGGCAGGCGGTGGCAGCGGCCCGAGCCGGTTATGTGACCACCATCGGTATCGCAGCATCCCGTCCCTCAACAGCTTTCGGCTACATCCACCAAGGCCCCTCCCTGGCCGATCGCATTCCCGGTGCCCCTGATGCCCGCCTGGTCAGCGAATTCGTCGAGAAACCGGATGCCTCCACGGCACAGGCCTACCTGTCCACAGGAGAGTATCGCTGGAATGCCGGCATGTTCGTCATGCAGGCGCAGGTGCTCCTGGACTGCCTTCGTCGTTACAAGCCGGAGCTCCACGCCGCCGTCATGGCCATCGCCCAGGTCTGGGATCAGGGCGGGCAGGCCCGTAGCCAGGCTATGGAGGAGCATTGGCCGGGCATCGAGAAGATTGCCTTTGACTATGCCGTGGCCGAGCCCCTATCGGCGGCCGGCGGCGTGGCGGTTGTTCCCGGGGGTTTCGATTGGGATGACATCGGCGACTTCAATTCAGTGGCGGGTCTGCTGCCGTCCTCCAACAGGCGCAACATCAAGATTCTTGGGGATGCCGACCGGGTCATGTATCTGGATTCCGCTGGAGACATGGTCGTGCCAGGCTCCGAACGCACGGTCGCCCTTCTCGGTGTGGATGACATGATTGTCGTCGACACTCCCGACGCGCTCCTGGTGGCCCCCCGGGCCCGCAGTCAGGAAGTCAAGGACATGGTGGCCAAGCTGGCCCAGTACGGCTGTGACGACATACTCTGAGAGCAATCCGGATCGGTTAAGAAGATTGACCGATTTTGTTGTCTTCTGTCTGCTTTTGTGAGTAGTTTGGGTTACAGAACCGGGTGCTCGTCAGACCGGGCATCACCTCATGAAAGGACCCGAACAACCATGGCCATCAATCCTCCAGTGGACGCTACCAGCACCAAGGCCTGGGCGGCCTTGCACCAGCACTTCGACGACATGCAGCGCCAGGGGATCGATCTGCGCGCATGGTTCGCCAAGGACCCCCAGCGCACCGAAAAGCTCAGCTTCGAGCTGGGTGATCTCTATATTGACCTGTCCAAGAACCTGATTCAGCCCGAGACCCTGTCCCTGCTGGCCCAGCTGGGCCGCGAGGTCGGCCTTGAGGAGCGGATCGAGGCCATGTTCAACGGCGAGCACATCAACAACACCGAAGACAGGGCCGTCCTGCATACAGCGCTGCGCCGCCCGGAGGAGGACCGCGGCCGGCTGATGGTGGACGGCCAGGATGTGGTGGGTGACGTCCGCGACACACTCAAGCGCATCTACGCCTTTGCCGACCAGGTCCGTTCGGGCAGCTGGACCGGTCTGACCGGCAAGCGGATCACCACTGTGGTCAACATCGGCATCGGCGGCTCCGACCTTGGCCCGGTCATGGCCTATGAGGCTCTCAAGCCTTATGCGGATGCCGGCATCAGCGCCCGCTACATCTCCAACATCGACCCCAACGATTTGGCCGAGAAGACGCGCGATCTGGATCCGGAGACCACGCTCTTCATCATCGTCTCCAAGACCTTCACCACCCTGGAGACCCTGACCAATGCCCGCCAGGCCCGCGCCTGGCTCCTGAAGAGCCTGGGGGAGCGTGGACTGCTGTCCAAGGACGGCGAGGACCTGTCGGCCGAGGCCATCCGCCGGCACTTCATCGCCGTCTCGACCGCCCTGGACAAGGTGCGCGACTTCGGCATCGATCCCGACAACGTCTTCGGCTTCTGGAACTGGGTCGGCGGCCGGTACTCGGTGGATTCCGCCGTGGGTACCTCCCTGGCCATCACCATCGGGCCCGAGCGCTTCGAAGAGTTCCTCAAGGGCTTCAACACTGTCGACCGCTACTTCCGCGCCACCCCTCTGGATCGGAACGTGGTGGCCCTGATGGGTCTGCTCAACGTCTGGTATGTCAACTTCTTCGGCGCCCACTCGCACGCCGTGCTGCCCTATGACCAGTATCTGCACCGCTTCCCGGCCTACCTGCAGCAGCTGACCATGGAGTCCAACGGCAAGTCCGTGCGCTGGGACGGCACCCCGGTGACCAGCCTGACCGGCGAAATCTTCTGGGGGGAGCCCGGCACCAACGGCCAGCACGCCTTCTACCAGCTGATCCACCAGGGCACCCGTCTGATCCCTGCCGACTTCATCGCCTTCGCCAACACTCCCAACCCGGCCAAGGACGGCGACCAGGACGTGCACGAGCTCTTCCTGGCCAACTTCCTGGCGCAGACCAAGGCATTGGCCTTCGGTAAGACCGCCGACGAGGTCCGAGCCGAGGGCACTCCGGAGGCCATCGTCCCTGCCCGGGTCTTCACCGGCAACCGGCCCACCACTTCCATCTTCGGTGATGCGCTGACCCCGGCCGCCCTGGGCGAGCTGATCGCCCTCTATGAGCACATCACGCTGACCGAGGGCACGGTCTGGGGCATTGATTCCTTTGACCAGTGGGGTGTTGAGCTGGGTAAGAAGCTGGCCCGCGAAATCACCCCGGCCATCTCCCGGGATGACCAGGCGCTGGCCGGGCAGGACCAGTCCACCAAGTCCCTGATCGCCTTCTACAGGGCCCACCGCCGCTGATGTCCGGCCGGGCCCTTGCAGGTCCGGCTCGTGGTATATTATTGGACAGTTGTTTGCCGGAAGGGTAGCTGCCGCATGGGCTCCCTTCCTTTCAGGTCCAGCCGGATGCTCCGGCGGATCGGCACCCCCGACGGCAGACCGTCGGGTTCCGTCCAGGATTGCATCCTTTGATGGTTGCGGTCCATGTCATGGGTCGATGTGCGGCGGCCATGGAGGAACAGCATGAACGCGATTCAGGAATTCGACGCCAGCCACATGAAGCCTGCGGAGCAGATCCCCGACTTCCGCCCCGGCGATACCGTTGAGGTCAACGTCAACATCACCGAGGGCAACAACTCCCGTATCCAGGCTTTCACGGGCGTGGTGATCGCCCGTCAGGGCTCCGGCGTGCGCGAGACCATCCTGGTGCGTAAGGTCAGCTTCGGCGTGGGTGTCGAGCGCCGCTTCCCTCTGCACTCCCCGCAGATTGACTCCATCAAGGTGCTGCGCCACGGTCGTGTCCGCCGCGCCAAGCTCTACTACCTGCGTGGTCTGCACGGCAAGGCCGCCCGCATCGTCGAGCGTCGCGACAACAAGGCCGAGTCCAACAAGTAGGTTTCGACAAGGGCGACCCAGCCCAGGCCTGGCCGCTAACACCCGGGATGCAATTCTCCCGGGTTTTTCCATGCTTGGGTGTGTACGCTATGAGGCATGCGGAACCTGTTTGTGTCAGGGTTCCGGCGGATGACAAGGAGTGGATATGGCCTTTCGGGATGAGGAAGCGACCTCGTCGGGACTCTGGTACCCGGACGGCAGACAGGCCACCTCAGCCCCGGTGCCGCCCCGTCATGCCTTTGACCGTCCCGGTGGACGCGGCTCCACCAAGAGCAGCCACCCGCGTCTGGGCGAGCGCGGTTTCCTGCCCGAGTTTCTGTTCGAGCTGGTCGCCCTCTTGGCCGTCGTTGCCGTCCTGCGCATATTTTTGTTCAGCATCTACGTCATCCCCTCCGGCTCCATGGAGAACACCCTTGGCATCGGGGACAGAATCCTGACCACTCACCGGCTGACCAGATCCATGGTGCCCCCCCGCCGAGGGGATGTGGTGGTTTTCACCGACCCTGCCAACTGGCTAGGTGAGGAGTCCAAACCCAGCTTCCGTGGCAGTCACCTGGTCAAACGCCTGATCGGCATGCCGGGCGACACGGTGGCCTGCAAGGGTCATGGCGCCCCGGTCACTGTCAATGGCGTCCCCCTGGATGAGAGCCCCTACCTGCGCCCAGGAGTGGAGCCCAGCGCCTTTGCCTTCAAGGTCAAGGTGGACCCTGGGTACGTCTTCGTCATGGGCGACAACCGCTCCAATTCCGCCGATTCCCGCCTGCACAAGGACGACGGCCACAACGGCCTGGTCCCCATGGACAACATCAAGGGCACCGCGTTGCTGACCTATTATCCGGTAGGCAGTTGGAAGCTGCTCAACAACCAGCACAAGGTTTTCGACGCTGTGCCCGAGCCGACGCAGGACTGAACCGGCTGTGAGGCGGATTCTGCCGACCCTGGCCAACGAGGCCGCCTTGGCTGACCACGGAGCTGAGTACGTGCTGGGCCTGGATGAGGTCGGTCGTGGAGCCCTGGCGGGTCCGGTCATGGTCGGCGTGGTGGCGGTCCGGTCCGCTGACCTGCCCCATTTGAAGGTCCCCGACGGGGTGGCTGATTCCAAGATGCTGACCCCTGCGCGCCGGCTGGCCATGTACCGTGACCTGGAGGACTGGGCTGCCGGCTGGGCGGTGGGGGCCTGCTCCAACCATGAGATCGACCAGTGGGGCATCGTCCATGCCCTGGGCATCGCCGCCCTGCGTGCATTGGCTGATTTGGAGCATGGGATGGACCTGGGGCCTGACCGCCGCCTGGCCGCCATCCTTGACGGCCCCCATGACTACATCACCCCGGCCGCCGACAGTTTTGACGCCCCCGACCTTCCGGTTCTGCCCAAGGTGTCCACCCAGGTCAAGGGCGACGCCCACTGTGCCAGTGTGGCCTGCGCAGCGGTCATCGCCAAGGTCACCCGTGACCGGCTCATGGTCCGGTTGGCCGCCTCCGATCCCGCCCTGGCCCCATACCAGTGGGAGCACAACAAGGGCTATGGGTCACCTGCGCACCTGGAGGCCATTCGCCGTCTGGGACCCAGCCGTCTGCACCGGGTCAGCTGGCATCTGCCCTCGTCCGGTCCCGGCAGGGGCTAATATCGGAACGGTCGACACGGCTATCGGAAGAAGGTCACATGCCCGCAGGCAACGGGGGCAGGTCACGGTCCAAGCGCCCCTCCATGTTCGAGGTTGCCCGGCTGGCCGGGGTCTCCCACCAGACTGTGTCCAGGGTCATCAACAATTCCAAGGACGTTTCCCCGGCCACCCGGATCAAGGTCCAGCAGGCCATCAGGAAGCTGGGCTACCGACCCAGCAATTCCGCGCGTGCCCTGGCATCCAGCCGCAGCCGGACCATCGGACTGGTGGCTGGCGGCGTCAGCCTCTTCGGGCCTGTCTCATCGATTACGGCCATCGAGACCGTGGCCCGTTCCCATGGTCTGTTCATGTCGGTCATGATGGTGGACGAGTCAGCTTGTACCCTTGCCGGATTCCAGGAGCTCTGCGGCACCTTCCTGGAGCAGAATGTGGATGCCTTCATTTTTCTGACGCCAACCGACACCATGTTCCAGGCCGCCTGCCAGGTCGAAGTCAGCCAGCCCAGGGTCATCGTCACCTCCACGCATGGCATCACCAGCGTCGAAGAGGCCCTGAGCCGCCGACGGGGTGATGGACGGATAGCCCTGACCGGAATCGACCAGTGGGGCGCCGTGCAGCGGCTGGCCCGGCTGCTGGTCTCCCGGGGCCATAGGCGGGTGCTCTATATGGCCGGTCCTGCACAGTGGCGGGACGCCTCCACTCGACTGGCTTCCTGGAAGGTGGCCTGCGCTCGCTGTCGCATACGAACGGCCGTGGTCCACGCCCGCAGCTGGGAGGCGGGGGAGTCCTACACGCTGATGAACCACCTGATCGATCAGCGGGGCATGAGCGGCACCTCCTTGCCCTCAGCCGTGGTCACCGCCAACGACAACCAGGCCGTGGGCGTTGCCCGGTCCCTGCAGGAGCACGGCATCCGCATTCCCAGTGACATCAGTCTGGTGGGCTTCGACGACGTACCCACTGTAGACAACATGTTTCCGCCGCTGGCCACGGTCCGTCCCCGCTTTGAGGATCTGGGTGTGGCCACCATGCGGCAGGTCCTGGCCCTGCTGCATCAGGGGCAGCCGGTGGACTTCCCCGTCACCCATCATGGTGTGGGGCTGATCCAGGCGGATGTGATTCAGCGTCGGTCCCTGGGCTACGCCGTCAAGCGCATCTGACCACCGTCGGCTCGCGTCCAGCGGGCTTGCCTGATGCTCTGGTCTCGGATACAATCGTAATCAGACTATGTGAGCGTTAACATATCAGGCAAAGGAGCGGACATGGCTGTTGGCGAACAAGGCGTCATCGTAAGCGAACTACAGGAGGGTGCGACCAGTCTGGGCATCGAATTCGGCTCCACCCGCATCAAGGCTGTGCTGATCGACCATGACTACCGGACGCTGGCCACCGGGGACGTCGAGTGGGAGAACCGGCTGGAGGACGGCCTGTGGACCTACTCCATGGACCAGATCCACCAGGGTCTGCAGGCGGCCTATGCGGCCATGGCCGAGGACGTCCGTCGCCGGTACGGGGTAACGCTGACCAAAATCGGCGCCATGGGGATCTCGGCCATGATGCACGGCTACCTGGCCTTCGACAAGGATGGTCAGCTGCTGGTGCCCTTCCGCACCTGGCGCAACACCAACACCCGCCAGGCCCACGAGGATCTGTCTCAGGCCTTCAGGATCAATATTCCCGAGCGCTGGTCCATCGCCCACCTCTACCAGGCCATTCTGAACGGCGAAGAGCATGTGCCCAGGGTGGCCTACATCACCACTCTGGCCGGCTACATGCACTGGAGGCTCTCCGGCCGCAAGGTCATTGGCATCGGCGATGCCTCGGGCATGTTCCCCATCGACTCCACCCGCAAGGAATTCGACCAGGGCCTGCTGGACATCTTCTCCCGACTGCCGCAGGTTCAGGCTCAGCCCTGGGACATCCACGACCTGCTGCCTGAGCCGTTGACCGCCGGCAGCGATGCCGGGGCGCTGACCGCAGAAGGTGCCGCCCTGCTGGATCCCAGTGGTCATTTGCAGCCCAGCGTGCCCATGGCCCCGCCCGAGGGCGACGCGGGAACCGGCATGGTGGCGACCAACGCGGTTCGACCCCGAACCGGCAACGTGTCTGCGGGCACTTCCATCTTCGCCATGGTGGTTCTGGAGCATCCCCTGCGTGACTTCCACCCCGAGGTGGATCCGGTCACCACACCGGCTGGGGATCCGGCCGGCATGAGCCATGCCAACAACTTCACTTCGGACCTGAACGCCTGGGTCGGGCTGTTCGGGGACTTCGCCAAGGCCGCCGGTCTGGACCTGAAAGGGAATGCGCTTTACGCCACCCTGTTCAACCAGGCCCTTCTGGGAGACAAGGATGCCGGCGGACTGATCAACTACTGCTTCTATTCCGGGGAGTTCCTGGCTGGTCTGGAGGAGGGTCGTCCTGTCTTTGCGCGCGGCCCCGAGGGACGGATGACCCTGGCCAACTTCATGCGCGCCCAGCTCTTCTCGGCCTTCTCGCCGGTCACCATCGGCATGGACGTGATGACCCGTCAGGAGCATGTCCAGGTGGACACCATGGTCGGTCACGGCGGCATCTTCGCCACCCCCAAGGTGGCCCAGCGGATCCTGGCCGCCGCCTTCAACGCACCCATCAAGGTCATGTCCACCGCTGTGGAGGGGGGCGCCTGGGGCATGGCCGTCCTGGCCGACTATCTGGGCCATGCCGACCAGACCCTGGCCGACTACCTGGATGCCAATGTCTTTGCGGGCGTCCAGTCCACAACCGAGCAGCCGGATCCGGCTGATGTGAAGGGCTTCAGAACCTTCTTCGACCGCTTCACCAAGGGCCTGCCCATCGAGCAGGCGGCCGTGAAGACCATTCCCCTGCAGGGATGAGGCCGGAGCTGAAAACGTCAAACGGCCGGATTAGCGGGATCGGGCCGGGAAAAGGAGTTGCTGATGGTGTCCTTGGCTGATTATTCGCCCGAGGTGCGCGACGAGGTGAAACTGGTGCGCGAGCAGGTGGCCACCCTGCATGCGCAGCTGACCAGGTGGAATCTGGTGGTCTGGACGGCGGGCAATGTCTCGCAGCGTTTGCGCTCTGCCGATCTGATGGTCATCAAGCCCTCGGGGGTGCGCTATGAGCACCTGACCCCGGGATCCATGGTGGTCACCGATCTGGACGGCAATGTGGTGGATGGTACCGAGGCTCCTTCTTCGGACACGTTGTCCCACGCCTATATCTACCGGCACATGCCCGATGTCTATGGCGTGGTCCACACCCATTCCACCTATGCCACCGCCTGGGCGGCCACAGGCAGGGACATTCCCTGTGTGCTGACCATGATGGGCGACGAGTTCGGCGGCCCCGTGCCGGTGGGTCCCTTCGAGCTGATCGGCTCCGAGGCCATCGGCAAGGGCGTGGTTGACACCCTCAAGGATCACCCCGGCTGCCCGGCCGTGCTCATGCGCAACCATGGGCCCTTCACCGTGGGAGCCGATGCCGAGGCAGCGGTCAAGGCGGCTGCCATGACCGAGGAGGTGGCCCATACGGTCTGGGCAGCTGAGCAGATCGGCACGCCCAAGCCCATCGATCCGGCCGACATAGCCAAGCTCAACGACCGGTACCAGCACGTCTACGGCCAGCACTGAGCTGGAAACATAAGCAAAGGAGCAAGAAGTATGAGCATGAAAAATCCCTTCGAGGGCAAGGAACTCTGGTTCGCCGTTGGTTCGCAGGACCTCTACGGCGAGGAGACCCTGCGCCAGGTGGGTGTCCAGGCTGCGGACATCGCCAAGTCCCTCAATGATTCGGGTCGGATCCCGGTCAAGCTGGTCCTGAAGCCCACGCTGAAGGATTCGGATTCCATCCTGAACTTCATGGTCGATGCCTCGTCGAACCCGGCCTGCATCGGCGTGGTGGCCTGGATGCACACCTTCAGCCCGGCCAAGATGTGGATCAGGGGTCTGGAGAAGCTGCGCAAACCGCTCCTGCAGCTGAACACGCAGCACCATGTGGAGATCCCCTGGGACACCATCGACATGGACTTCATGAATCTGAACCAGTCGGCCCATGGCGATCGTGAGTTCGGCTACATCCTGACCAGGCTGGGAATCCCGCGCAAGATTGTGGTCGGCCACTACACCGACCCCGAGGTTGCCGACAAGATTGGTGTCTGGGCGCGTGCATGCGCAGGCTGGGATGCCGCCAACAACATGAAGGTCTGCCGCTGGGGCGACAACATGCGCGACGTCGCTGTCACCGAGGGCGACAAGACCGAGGCTGAGAGGGTCTTCGGCGTCTCCGTCAACACCTGGCCGGTCAACGAGCTGGTGGACCATGTGAACGCCGTCACCGACGATCAGGTCAAGGATTTGATCGAGGACTACAAGCGCAGCTATGAGGTGGCTCCCGAACTTCTGGACTCCCGGTACGACTCCCTGGTGGTGGCCGCTCGCGAGGAGCTCGGCATGCGGGCCATGATGGAAGAGGTGGGTGCTACCGCCGCCGTGGACAACTTCCAGGATCTGGGAGCCCTGCGTCAGCTGCCCGGCGTGGGAGCCCAGCGGTTGATGGCCGACGGGTACGGATTCTCGGCAGAGGGCGACTGGAAGACCTCGGTTCTGATCCGGATCGGTAACGTCATGGGCTACGGGCTCAAGGGCGGCTGCTCGCTTATGGAGGACTATTCCTATAACTTCGTGCCCGGCCATGAGGAGATCATGGGCGCCCACATGCTGGAGGTCTCGCCCACGCTGCTGACCGAGGGACGGCCCCGCCTCGAGATCCACCCCCTGTCCATCGGCGACAGGGAAGACCCGGTGCGTCTGGTCTTCACGGCCACTCCCTGCACCGATGCCGTGGTCGTCTCCCTGGCGGATGTACGCGAACGCTTCCGCCTGGTCATGAACGTGGTGGATGTGGTCGAGCCCGGCGGGTCCCTGGCCAAGCTGCCTGTGGCACGTGCCCTCTGGAAGCCCCGGCCCTCGCTCAAGGTCTCGGCTGAGTGCTGGCTGCGCGCCGGGGCGGCCCACCATACCTGCATGACCACCACCGTTGGTCGCGAGGCCTGGGAGGACTTCGCCCGGATGGCCGGCGTGGAGCTCGCCGTCATCGACGAGAACACCGAACCGCGCCGTTTTGAGGCCGATCTGCGTGCAGCAGAGCTCTACCACCGGCTGGACAACCGGCACTGATTGCCTGTCTTAGGACAGATTGCAAGGCCCTGCCACAACACATGTGGTGGGGCCTTTGACATTCGGCTTGTCGGTTTGCGTTGTCCCTACTTTGTCGGTACAGTGATGATTAGGCAATGGGAACAGTGGCATGTCCCAAAGTTGACATATTGCCCACCCCCCTGAGTCGGGGAAGTGATCGGTTGGGGAGGCGAAGATGTGCCTGGCCATCCTGTGCCTATTAACAAAGAAGGGAATGCGTGCATGCACATGCAACGAGATAATGAAGGGATTAGGCTCCCTAAGCTTTTAGGCTTGGCGGTTGCCGGAGCGACGCTCCTGGCGGGCATGGTCGTTTTGCCAGCCACCCAGGCTTCGGCCGCTGACGCCTATGGATTTGCCGCTGAAGATGACTTCGTAGCAGGCGATTTGGACACTGCCAAGGTGCCTCAGTTAACTGTCACCAAGTATCTGTCACTGAATGACGGCTATGCACCTACTGGCTCAGCCAATGATGCTGTTCATCTGAACTCAAATCACGATCTGGCTCCTGCCAAAGACATTCTGTTTAACGTGAGGGAAGTACAGCCGGCAGACGGCAAGAGTCTGGCTGATATCAATGCTAATGACCCAACTTCGTTTACACCTAAGAATACTACAGTATATGCAGGTGTGACGGACGGTCAAGGTGTCATCAGCGATTGGTACCAAGGTGACGCAAGTGGAAAGCCAACTAGCACAAAGCTGACTTTCCCCACAGGTCCCAATCATTACTATGTTATGAATGAGAATACAGCTGGTTCTCCTGCTTTCGATCCCTCGAATCCACACGGAATTGATATGTCCAAGTATAAGACTGCCGTCAACTCATTCTTTGGTCTGCCTTATGCAACTAATGGAACGGATGCAAACCAGACTCGCGGTTTCATCTATCACCTGCACCTGTATCCAAAGAACGTCAACGCTCAATCTTTCGCCAAGACAGTGCAAAGTGTGAAGGGTGCTGACGGGAATGTCAAGGATCAAACCACTGCGACCGCTGGTGATACAGTCACCTATAAGCTGTCTCAAAAGATTTACAATGAAGGTAATGGTTCTGCTAGCAACGACGGAAAGCTCGATGTCAAGGAATTGAAGGGTCAAGGGAAAGATGTAAGGCTTGCTGATCGTATGTCTAGTTCGCTGAAGGGCGATCCAGCCACCATCAAGGCAGACATTCGGGATAGCGATGGTAATAAAGTAGTAGATTTGGCAATAACTGATGACTACACTCAGGATTTAACTGCTAATGCAAATCCCGCTGCGCTGAACGATACAACTAAGAAGATGTTTGCAGATGCGCCTTCGGATGATGTGACTTACTGGGTATTCAACTTCTTCACCACCGGTGGTGTTGCAAAAGTGAAGGAAGTTAAAACCTCTGTGATGGAACTTGAGGTCACCTATGACGCTTTGGTCACCGGCAATGGTGATTCTACAGGTACCGGTGGTGTAGTTAACGATGCGGCATCTGACTTTATCGATAACAAGGATTCTGACGGCAATAACCTGGATCCTGTGCCCTCTCATACAAACGTTACCAATGCAGCATTAGCTTTTGGTTCTGTGGGGAGCAAGAAGCTGGGTTACCCTGCGTTGCCTGAGACGGAATATCGTTTGGTTAAGGACGCTGATTCCACGGACAAGTACCTGGCTTCAGATGGTAAGTTCTACGGCTCGAAGGATACCGTTCCTGACAATGTTCAGGTTTACAAGGCAACGGCCAACAAGAAAGGTCTGGTCGTCTTTGCCGCCCTGCCTATCTTCGGAACAGGAGAAAACAAGGCAGCTGACAAGACTGTCCAAAATACAAGCTGGATGTTGGTTGAGACTAAGACCCCACAGGACTGGCGTAACCCCGGCATCCCCTTCGGAACAGTAACTTATGGGGATGTAGGTATGACCGAGGAAGGCATCGTACAGAAGTACGGTCGTAACGCTACTTTGCAACCGAACTACGATGCTCTGAACTTTGGCAACTTCAACGCCCCAGTAGGTGAGATTGGTGCCGACACGAAGATGATGTTCAACAATGTGGCAGTCTCCAAGTATCTGGCCCACTATAAGACCACTGATGGTGATTCCCCATTGGCTTTGCCTCTGACTGGTGGTCGTGGCATCCTGCTGCTGCTGGTTGTTGGTGCCCTGATCATGGGTGGTGCCCTCTATGCCCGCAATCGGCGCAACAACGCCGCCCGGGCCTGATGATCACGGTCACATCAAGAATCATGTGAGGTGACCCGATGGCGGACGGTTCCTCCGTGAATCGTCCGCCATTTTCATACGGATCGTTGAACTTCTACGGTCCGCGCATGTCGGGACGCTGGTCTGGGTTTTACTCAGCCAGTGGATCTGACGCAACCACGTCGTCGAAAGGCGGCCTTGGAAGGGAAGGTTTATGAAGGGAATTGCCTTGCCGAAATGCCTCACCCACCGGGTCCTGCCCTGTCTGATTGCGGCCGTGGCCTGTTTAGGCCTTACCGCTTTCGATATGACGCCGGCGGCAGAGGCGGAGACGGTCAACCCGACCCTGACGGTGCAACTCAAGAGAGGGCATTCAGGTCAAGGAGGTCAGAATGACATCCTGCCGAGTGCTCCTGTATCGGCTGGAGCAGGGTATGTGTTTCGTGCCCTGAGGCTGGATGCCGGTACTCTGAAGAGCCGGGTGGAGGCACTTGACCATAATCCTGGCGCCGATAAGGCACAAGCGGCCATCAGCAACGAGGTGGCAGCCAATCCAGATGCTTTCAAGGACAAGACACAACCCGCTGAATACTACGGTGTCTCTGATGAAGAAGGCACCATAACAAACGCATCAGAAGCCAAATCACAAGGTGTCTGGCTTACAGGAGCCAATCTTGATTTAGACGCACCCAGTCTGACCGGAGGAAGTCCAGCTGTTTTTGATGGCGACTACTTCCATGCTTCATACTGGTTGATCACTCTGGTAGCCACACCTAAGAATGCAAAGGTAAAAGCCGATCCTGTGGTCGTACAGTTGCCGCTCTACCGCGAGCAGGGTGAAGTCCATCCGCTTTATGATGTGACTATAAGCCCCAAGCTTGTGGACATACCTCAGGTCGTCCCAGTCGTCCGATCTGGACCAGGCAAGCTGGCAGCTACCGGTGTATCCATGGTAGCGCCTGGGATTCTGCTTATGATCCTGGCCATGATGGGCCTGTACTTGGCGGTAGTCGCACGATCCTGGAACAGGGATGAGCACTAGGTATTCTCATGGCAATGTCGGTGTGATGCCATCAAACGGCATCGTAGGCATCTGTGAGGATGTGTAAAGACCGGCGGTATCATACAGGTGCCGCCGGTCTTTGTATGTCAAGAACTAACAATCGGACTATTTGAAGCGGGCACGAGAAAGGCTATAGATGGACCAGCACACTGACTCGGCTACTATGAGCCCATCCCAGACGACCGGAAACGGTGAAGTTTCCTATGCGTCCATGCCGGCTGAGTCAGCATCGTCAGATATGCCTGTTGAGCAAGGGTACATGCCACCTTCCTATGCTCCTAGTTCCGAGGTGCCGCCCTCCTATCCGCCTTCGGCAACACCTGAGGATCGCGGAGCTTCAGAATCGGATGATTCAGATGCAATAGCAGCTCCGGTGACAGTTCCAGGCCACGCTACAACGTCTGCTCCGATAATTGTCGTTTCAGGAAATCATTCCCAGGACACAGTCCAACAAGGTAAAGCAGATCAGGAAGCTGCGACTGCATCCAAACAGGCCAAGAACGGTGGCAGGGCTGGCAAGTCAGGGCGGGGGTTCGGCCTCCTGGAAACCTTGGCCTTCCTGATTGGTCTGGCAATCTTTCTCTATCCCCTGCTGGCAGCCTATGTGAACTATTCCAAGGATTCCTCCGCAGTAGACAACTACGATCAGATCGTGGATGCACTCTCGCCTGCACAGCGCAGGGCGATGTGGCGTGATGCCAAGAAGTATGACGAGGAATTGGGCAAGCCTACGCTGAGGGACCCCTTCAAGTACAAGGAAGTCAAGGAACCACTGGGCCGCTACTACAAAATCCTCAATGTAGACGGCAAAGGCATGATGGCCTATGTGGAGATCCCCAAGATCAATGTCAAGCTGCCCGTGCGGCACGGTACCAGCGATGAGGTGCTCAAAGACGGCACCGGGCACATCGCCACAACCCACGTCCCTACAGACAACCGAACTATCCACTCCGTTATCACTGGACACACCGGCGAAGTCGGCTACATGCTTTTCGACAACCTGACGCAGTTGCGCAAGGGGGACGTCTTCCAGATACGAGTGCTCAAGCGGCATATGAGCTACAAGGTGGATCAGATTAAGATTATCTTGCCTACCGATGTCAGCGCCTTGCAGCCAATCCAGAATTCCAACTATGTGACCCTGCTGACCTGCTACCCCTATGGCGTCAACTCCCACAGACTGATCGTGCGTGGTCACTATATCGGCGACGACGTGCCTCCCACCCAACCTGAAGGGGCGCCCATTTACATGGTCTGGGTGCTTCTGGCCCTGTTCCTGGCCTGCCTGGTGGGTTGGTACCTGCTTTCACGTCGCCGGCGCAACTGCCGTCACGAGCTGGAGCAGATGGAGCATCTGGAATCTCGAGCGACCGGACCGGGGACCATGGGGGAGCCGCTGGCCACGATCATGGTCAGCCATGAGCAGGAGACCCGTTCAGAAGCCACCCGTCGTCGCCGGCTGATCAAAACCCGGCGAATCTGCAGCGCCTTCATGTGGCTGTTGGCTGTGCTCGGCCTCTTCTTCGCCTGGGGTACGGTCGGCATGATGATGAAGATCAGCCTGTTGCCCGTATTCGACCTTGGCTACCACTGGTTCGATACCCACGTGCTGTACTTCTTCAGCATCAGCAAAATCTAAGCCGGTGCATGAGCGGGCAGGTTTGACCACATAGGACTGTTCTGTTGCAGCCAGACTTTTGCCTGGCTCTAGAATGGAGCGAGCATGGCCCGGCAGACTGCTGGGCTGCATCCTGGGAAGGTGTGGACCATGACAGCAGTTCCTGACATCTTATTGTCTGACGGCAATCGCATTCCGCAGGTGGGCCTGGGTGTGCTCAGGATCGACGACGATCAAACCGCTGGAGTAGTGCAATCCGCCCTGGAGCTGGGTTATCGCCACATCGATACGGCAGCGGGTTATCGCAACGAAGGCGGCGTGGGCCGTGGCCTCAAGGCATTCGGTTGCCAGAGCGGTCCTGAACGGACCAAGCTGTGGCTGACCACCAAGCTGCGCGACTCCGAGCAGGGGTATGACAGCGCTCTGCAGGCCTTCGACCGCCAGCTGGCCCTGCTGGGCACCGACTATGTCGACATGTATATGATTCACTGGCCGACACCGTTCGATTGGCGGGCTGACCAGGTTTGGCGAGCTTTCCATCGGCTGCGCGATGAGGGGCGGGTGCGGACCCTGGGGGTCTGCAACTTCCTGCCAGAACACCTGGAACGGCTGCACCGGGAGACGGGGGAGTACCCTGCCGTGGATCAGATTGAGCTGCACCCCAGCTGGCAGCAGCGCTCGGTGACCGCCTTTTGCAAGGAGCACGGCATCGCCATCCAGGCATACTCGCCATTGGCGCGCGGTGCAGATCTGACAGCCGGCGGGGGAAAGCTGGAGCAAATCGCCCAGGCCCACGGGGTTACGCCGGCCCAGGTGGTGCTGCGTTGGCACATCGAGAACGGGACCATCATCATTCCCAAGTCTGTCCACAGGGAAAGGCAGGCCGAGAACCTGGACCTGTTCGGCTTCAACCTGACACCTGAGGAGCATGCCGCCATCGATGCCATGGACTCCCCGGTGCGCGCAGGACACGACCCGATGACCTATGCATACGCCTGACCGCTATGATGGATGATTCATGCATGCAGTCGACATAGGAGGTATCGGCGGTAGATGACCGGTCCGAGACGTAGAAGATATCGGTATCGAGGCCGCAGCCGGTACGGTTCGGTCTGGCGAAGTCCCGCCCCGGCCCGCTTCCGTCGCGAATCACTCACGGAACGGGTGCTGATCCTTCTGGTAGTGGCTGTGGTCCTGGGCATCACCATCGGCCTGATACTGCCAAGGGTCAACGGTGGAGTCGGACGGCTGACCGGACGATATACAGCAACCGGCGATGCGGCCCAGACCCTTCAGGGTCTGACAGTGGACGATCATGCCCGTCCCGGCCGCCAGTACAGGCGCGAGGCCTTCGGCTTCAAGGAGACCGACGAGGACGGCAACGGCTGCAATGTGCGCGAGGATGTGCTGACACGCGACCTGACCGACCTGCGTACCACCACTCCCGGCGGGTGCAAGGTGGCCAGTGGTCGTCTGCAGGACCCTTATACCGGGCGGACCATCGAATTCGTCAGAGGGCCGAAGACCAGCTCGGCTGTGCAGATCGACCATGTGGTCGCCCTGGAGAATGCCTGGCGGTCAGGAGCCAGCAAGTGGGACACGGCCCGCCGCTACCGTTTTGGCAACGACCCCTACAATCTTCTTGCTGTTGACGGCCCCGCCAACCAGTCCAAGGGGAGTGCCTCGGCCGACTACTGGTTGCCCGAGAACAAGGACTATCAGTGCTCCTATGTGGCCCGTCAGATAGCGGTCAAGGACAAGTACTCCCTGAGCGTCACAAGCTCGGAAAAGCAGGCCATGCTGGCCGTTCTGCATACGTGCCCGGGCCAGCCTCTTCCGCAGGATCGCTGATTGCTGGCCTACAGGAGACCGATACTTCCGCCGAAAGAACAAGCTGACAACTGACATCTTTCAGTTGACGTCTTGTGTTTACCAGTCTGTCGATCCTGCACCTTGCGATGAATCTGGTCAGATCTAGCGGGTACCGGAGAAAGACACCCCGGTGATCAGTCCTGGGTTTTGGTGTCGGCGGTGGAGGCTGTGACGGCAGGAGCATCGGTGTGGATGATGTGCATGTGGCGCAGGAGCATGCGGGTCATCTGACGGCCGGAGCCGGCGCCGTTTCCACGGACGCCGAAGTAGACCAGCAGAACCATGCCCAGGCAGATCAGTGCCGAGATGCGCAGGGCCCACTGCACGCCGAAGATGTTGGCTGCGATCTGGGTGGAGTGACCGCCGCCCATGGCGTTGTGGCGCAGGGTGGTGATGGTCTCCATGAGGATGACCAGGATGGGTGCGCCGACGGCGCCGGCGATCTGCCGGGCCGTGTTGGTGACGGCCGAACCGGCTGAAACGTCCTTGGGAGCCAGGTTGTTCAGGGACCAGGTGGTCAAGGGCATCAGGGTGAAGCCCATACCGATCTGGCGGATGAACTGGCAGATGGAGACCAAACCGATCCAGGTATTGGCGCCGATCAGGCTCATGGCGATGGTGCCCAGCAGCAGGACCGAGCAGCCCGTCATGGCCACGGGCCGTGCTCCCCAGCGGTCCAGCAGGCGGCCGCCGAAGAACTGGGCTATGGCGGTGCCGATGGCTCCGGGCAGCATAACCAGACCGCTCATGGTGGCAGAGAAGCCGCGATCAGTCTGGATGTACATGGGCAGGATGACGGTGACCGAGCTGAAGGCGAAGAAGGACATGGATGCGATGATGGTGCCTACGGTGAAGTTCTTGATCCGCAGCACATGCAGGTCCAGCAGGGGCTTGTCGTGGTGGAGCTGGCGAAGAACGAACCAGATGATCCCGATCAGGCCGACCAGCATGAAGGGCCAGGTCATGAAGGAGGTGATGGGGAAGTTCTCGATGTTGGTGAAGCCGAACATGAGGCCACCGAATCCGAAGATGGAAAGGGCCACCGAGAAGAAGTCCGCCTTGACGCTGGTGTCGCGCTGGCCGAAGTTGCGCAGGCCGAAGATGGACAGGAGCAGCGCCACGGCCCCGCAGATGCTCAGCGTCAGGAAGATGGAACGCCAGCCGTTGGCATCTGTCTGCCATCCGCCCAGGGTGGGGCCGATGGCCGGAGCCACGCTCATGGCCAGGCCCACGGTACCCATGGCCATGCCGCGCTTGGCCAGAGGGTAGATGGAGAAGACGGTGATCTGCAGGACGGGCCACATGGTTCCCGTGCCGATGGCCTCAAGGATGCGACCCAGCAGGACCAGGGCGAAGGTCTGCGACTGCCAGCTCAACAGAGACCCCAGGGTGAAGACGGCCATGGAGGTGATGACGATCTGTCTGGTGGAGAAGCGCTTGGTCAGAAAGCCGGTCAGCGGCACCATGACGCCCATGACCAGCTGGAATACCGAGGTCAGCCACTGGCCGGTGGTCAGGGTGATGTGGAACTCGTCCACAATGGTGGGCAGGGCCGAAGCCAGCTGCAGCTGGGTGAAGTTGCCCAGGAAGGTGATGACGGTCAGGATGGCCAGCGAAAGGAAGGCCTCATGGGTGAGCTTTCCGTTGACGAAGGCTCCATCCTTGCTGAGGGTCCGCCCTTGCTTGGCGAGCTCCTGCTTCCTCATGCACCACCACTTCCTTCGGGTTAGTCCTCACTGCGCATACCACTCCCTGCGGTGCCGTCCTAGAAAGCAAATCAGGGCATACCGATACCGGTGACACTAAGAAAAGAACAAGAGAGCTAAGCGTCTGACAATGACCTTATAATATACCCGTCTGTGGATTGTGATTGAGTTTTTCCACATGGCTGACGCGGATGTGGCGACCTTGTCCGGCGTTCAGCGTTTCCAGTATGCTGTGTGAGGCGAGCTTCGGTAATGTGAATACGGGAGGATCCGACACGGGCTGATGAGGACGGACGTTTGAAATGCAACGGCGGTCAAGGTAGGTAGCATGCACGCACATGGTCATGGTCGTGGTAGATTCCCGGCCCTCCTCATGTCCTTGGCAATGATGATTTCCCTGGCGGCCTGCGGCGACAACGTCCCCGTCGATGGAGGCGGTACGGGCGATGGGGCAGATCAAGCCCTCTTCCAGGGCGAGTTCGCCGGATCTGGCGCATCCTCCCAGCAGAGCGCCGACGAGGCCTGGATAGCCGGCTTCCGCAAGCAGCATCCGGGGGCGCGCATCTCCTATGACCCGGCAGGTTCCGGTGCTGGAGTCAATGCCTTTCTGTCCGGTTCGACCATTTGGGCCGGCACCGATGCGCCGCTGACAACAGAGCAGCTTGAGCACTCGCGTAAGGTCTGTGGTTCCGGTACGGCCATTGACCTGCCTGTTTACGCCACCCCAATCGCCGTGGCCTACAATCTTCCGGATCTGTGGCCGAAGGGCTCAGGCGGCCATCTGCGGATGGACCCGGCTCTGATCGCCATGATTTTCTCCGGAAAGGTCACCAACTGGCGGGATTCGCGCATCGCAGCCCTCAACCCGGGGGCCAATCTGCCCGACCTGGACATCACGGTGATTCATCGTTCGGACAAGTCGGGCACCACGAAAAGCTTCCTCTCTTATCTACACGACACCGCCGGGTCCGCTTGGCCTTATCCAGCGGGTGAGAATTGGCCCAACGACCTGGGGCAGGGTGCCAAGGGCACTGCCGGGGTGGTCATGACCATGAACCAGGCAGAGGGCACCTTTGGCTATGCGGACGCGGCACAGACCACCGGGTTGGGGACCGTGGCCGTCCAGGTGGGGAAGACCTGGCAGCCGCCTACAGCAAAGACCGTGGCCAACCTGCTGGATTCGGCCCAACGGGATCCCCAGGCCAGCCAGCCCGGCCGGGTGGTCCTGACCGTGGACCATCGCACCACACGGAAACACACCTATCCCATCGTCCTGGTCTCCTACGATGTGGCCTGCACCGTCTATCGGGACGATCAGGACGGATCCAAGGCCCGGTTCGCCAAGGCCTGGCTGACCTATCTGCTGAGCGAGCAGGGTCAGCGCATGGCTGCGGCCAATGCGGGCAGCGCCGAGCTGGGGCAGGGGCTCCGCAGTCAGGCCATGGCCTCGGTGGAGACCATTGGGGGGAAGTCATGAGCGAGAAACCGGACGAGGCTGCAACCCTGAATAAGGCCAAACGGGTGGACCGGATCTTCAAGGCCTGCGCCACCGGGGCGGGCATCCTGATCCTGCTGGCCCTGGCTGCGGTCACCCTCTTTCTGATCCTGCGGGCCTTTCCGGCTTTCACCGGAGACCCGGATTCCCGAACCCAGGCCATCCTTTCCCTGAGCGGGGGACGGGCCAGCAGTTTCCTGGGTTATGTGGGCCCGCTGGTTTTCGGCACCGTTCTGATTGCCGGCCTGGCCCTGCTCCTGGCCTTCCCCGTCTCCCTGGGTATCGCCCTCTTCATCGGCTACTACGCCCCCGCCCGTCTGTCCACGCTCCTCAGCACGGTGATCGACCTGCTGGCCGCGGTGCCCTCGGTGATCTACGGGCTCTGGGGGGCTCTGGTCCTGGTTCCCAATATCACCGGCTTCTGGCGTTGGCTGTCTGTCCATTTGGGCTGGATCCCGCTCTTTTCCGGACCCGTTGCAGCCCCGGCCCGGTCCGTGGCCACGGTGGCCCTGGTACTGGCGGTCATGATCCTGCCCATCATCACCTCGGTCACCCGAGACATCCTGATCCAGGCCCCTCGACTTCAGCAGGAGGCCGCCTTGGCCCTGGGTGCCACCAAGTGGGAGATGATCCGGCTTGCGGTCCTGCCCTTCGGCCGCTCGGGCATCATCTCGGCCTCCATGCTTGGGCTGGGGCGCGCCCTGGGCGAGACCATGGCGGTGCTGATGATCCTTTCGCCCGGTTTCAGCTACTCCCTGCGGCTGCTGCAGGCTTCAAAAAGCCAGACCATCGCCGCCAATATCGCCGCCCAGTTCCCCGAGGCGGACTCCCAGGGCGTGGCCCTCCTGGTTGCCACCGGCCTGGTCCTCTTCATCATCACCTTCATCGTCAACTATCTGGCGCGCAGGATCACAGCAAAGGCGGGTGCATGATGGCAAGCCGAACTGATCATGGACCGGTCATCGATTTTGACCGCTTCAGGCCCACCAGGTCCTCCATCCGGGCGCGCAAGCGTAAGGACCGGCTGATGACCGTACTGATCGGGCTCTCCTTCCTGGTGGCCCTGATTCCGTTGGTTTCGGTGCTCTGGGTCAGCCTGTCCAAGGGGGTGCGACGGCTGACACCGGACTTCCTAACCCACAATATGAGCGGGGTGGTAGGGGGCAACCCTACGCCGACCGGAGGCTATGGCGGCATCCTGCATGCGGTAATCGGCACCCTGGAGATCACCTTTGGCTCCATGGTCATCTCCATTCCGGTGGGGGTCATGTGCGCGGTATATCTGGTCGAGTACGCCCATGGAGGCCGTCTGGCCAAGGCCATCAGTCTCATGGTGGACGTGATGAGCGGGATTCCCTCCATCGTGGCCGGCCTCTTCGCCTTCTCCATGTTCGCCCTGGTGGTCGGACCGGGCACCGTCAACGGCCTGGCCGGTTCTGTGGCCCTCTCCCTGCTCATGCTGCCCACGGTGGTCAAGACCTCCGAGGATATGCTGGCCGTGGTTCCCGACGACCTGCGCGAGGCGGCCTACGCCTTAGGAGTGACCAAGCAGCGGACCATCACCAGCATTGTTCTGCGCACGGCCCTGCCCGGCATCGTCTCGGGCACCATTCTGGCTGTGGCAAGGGTCATCGGGGAGACAGCGCCACTGCTGATCGCCTCGGGCTTCATCGCCACCACCAACCCCAATCTCTTCTCCGGAAGGATGACCACCCTGCCGGTCTTCGTCTACAACGAGTATTCCCAGGGGCTGGCCGTCTGCGGACCGGGGGCCGATCCGGGATGCCTGAGCGACATCCACATGCAGCGGGCCTGGGCTGCGGCCCTGGTGCTGATTCTTATCGTCCTGCTGCTCAATCTGCTTGGGCGGCTGGTCTCGCGCATCTTTGCTGTTGGGCGGACCCGTTGAGCGCCGCCATGAGAGAAACGGAGGCCGGAACATGGGCCAACGCATAGACATCAACCACCTCAACGTCTACTACGGCGATTTCCTGGCCGTCCAGGACGTGAACATGCGAATCCAGGCCAACAAGGTCACCGCCTTCATCGGCCCCTCCGGTTGCGGCAAGTCAACGGTCCTGCGCACCCTGGACCGCATGCACGAGATAACACCGGGGGCGCATGTGAGCGGGCAGGTGCTCTTGGAGGGTCGTGACCTTTACGGACCGGATGTAGACCCGGTCGAGGTGCGGCGGGACGTGGGCATGGTCTTCCAGAGGGCCAACCCCTTCCCGACCATGTCCATCCGGGAGAACGTCCTTGCCGGCATACGGCTGAACAAGAAGCACATCGCCAAGTCGGACGCGGACGATCTGGTGGAGTGGGCCCTGCGCGGAGCCAACCTTTGGAATGAGGTCAAGGATCGCCTGGACAAGCCGGGCATCGGGCTCTCGGGCGGTCAGCAGCAGCGGCTCTGCATCGCCCGTGCCGTGGCCGTACACCCCCAGGTCCTGCTCATGGACGAACCCTGTTCGGCCCTGGACCCCATTTCCACCCTGGCTGTGGAGGATCTGATCAACGAGCTCAAACGGGACTACACCATCGTCATCGTCACCCATAACATGCAGCAGGCCGCCAGGGTCTCGGACTATACGGCCTTCTTCAATCTCAAGGCGGTCGGTCAGCCCGGCCATTTGGTGGAGATGGACGACACCACCACGATCTTCTCCAACCCGCACGAGCCGGACACCGAGCGCTACATCTCCGGTCGCTTCGGCTGAGACGGAACCGGTCTGCGCACCCGCCCGTCAGGTATCATGGTTCCGGCATCCACGGAAGGAGCGAGGGCATGGGAGTATTGCTGGAACCGGCTACCCTCTTGGGCATTATCCTGGTGGGCTACCTGTTCAAGCGCTTTGGACTCTTTCGTCCCTTGGACTACCGGGTGTTGCAGACCGTAGTGTTCGACTTGGTCCTGCCGGGGGCCATCATCTACTCCTTCGCCACCAACCCCCACGATCCCAGCCTTCTTCTGGTCTCGGCCTTCGCCTTCGTGGCCTCGCTGATTCCGCCCCTGGCCATCTTCCTGACCAGCAGGCATCGGCCCACGGCTCAGCGGGCTTTTCTTATGCTCAACGGATCGGGTTTCAACATCGGATGCTTCTGCTTCCCCATGCTCCAGTCGCTGCTGGGCACGGCGGCCCTGGTTCCCGCCGCCATGTTCGACATCGGCAACTCGGTCATGGTCTCTGCCGGGACCAACGTCATGACCCAGGGGCTTCTGCATATTCGACCGGGCCAGTCCCTGGATCCTGATGCGGGGGAGCCGGTCAAGCTGGATGACCCGGATGCCCGCAAACTCCATCGCAAGGCCGCAGCCATCTCCATAGCCAAGGGCTTCCTGAGCTCCCCCTCCTTCGACACCTACATGGTCATGGTGTGCTTTACCTTGGCCGGAATCTCATTGCCGGACTGGTCGGCCCAGGTCACCCGTCCACTCTCTGCAGCCAACGCCTTCTGCTCCATGCTTATGGTGGGCATGCTCATGGACTTGCCTGGCGGACGGGATGATGTCAAGTCCGTATTGCAGATTCTGGCCTGGCGGCTGCCCTTCGGCATCCTGTTCGCGACGGCCGCATGGTATCTGCTGCCCTTCGAACCCCTGATCCGTCAGGCGGTGGCCCTGTGTTGCCTGGCTCCGACGGCGGTTTTCGCCACCATGTTCACCGACAAGGTTCTTGGCAACGCCCGTCTGGCCGGATTCACCCTGGCCCTGACTGCGGTGATCGGTGCGGCGCTCATGGTCTTGGCGCATCTGCTGATGGGCGCCCTCTGAGGATTCAGTCCTTCTTCTCGTCCTTCTTCTCGTCCTTTTTGACGTCTGTGCCCTGGCCGCGGCGCTCCTGCTCCTGGCGCAGGGTGCGGCCCTCGCGGGTGCGCTGCTTGTTGACCGTGGCGGCTGCAATCCGCTCGGCGGCGCGTTCATCCTGTCCGCGATCAACCTCGCTGTCATGCACGTGCTGATACTGCTTCTGATCGTCCGGATCCCAATGATTGTTCCTGGCCATATGTCCCTCCTCGAAAGCGCCGCGCCCTATAAGTCATTCCCAGGTGGGGAAAGCTTCAGGGCCCTGCCGGTATGCCGATTATAGGTGAGCGGACAGTGCTGCGGCGGTATTGGAGCTCAACAGGGGGGACCTGTAACAGAAAAAGCCGAGTGCTCGTGATATTCTTTCCTTGTCTCATCGCCAAATAAGACAATAAGGAATCGAATATGCATAAGCTATTTCGGCTTTCGGATAATAATACCACAGTCTCTACGGAAGTGGTAGCAGGCATCACCACCTTCTTCGCCATGGCCTACATCATCGTGGTGAATCCCTCGGTGCTCTCCACGGCAGGCATGCCCTGGGGTGCAGTCTTTCTCGCCACCCTGATCGCTGCCATCATCGGCACCCTGATCATGGGTCTGGTGGCCAATGTGCCCTACGGCGTGGCGCCAGGAGTCGGACTGGATGCCTTCTTCACCTTCACCGTGGTCAAGGGATTGGGCTTCACCTGGCAACAGACCATGTGCATGGTCTTCCTGTGTGGCCTGATCAACATCCTGGTCACGGCCACCAAGCTGCGCAAGATGATCATCCAGGCCATTCCGCCCCTGCTCCAGCACGCCATCGGCGGTGGCATCGGCGTCTTCATCGCCTATGTGGGTCTGCTCAATGTGGGCATCATCAAGTTCACCCCTGACAAGACCTCGGCAGCCGGCGCCAACCCAGGGCTGACCACTTTCAACACCCCCGGTGTCATCCTCTTCGTCATCGGCTTGTTGCTGACCGTCTTCCTCCTGATCTTCAAGTTCAAGGGTCATCTGGCCTTCATCAACAAAGGCGCCTTTGTCATCGCCATCATCGCGGTCACGCTCCTGGGCATTCCCATGGGGGTCACCAGCATGGCCAAGTCGGTCGATCTGGGACAGGCCTGGTCACAGCTGCCGCAGACTTTCCTGGCCATTTTCAGTCCGGAGGGCTTCCCTGCCCTCTTCTCCGACCCGGCCAAGCTGCCAGTGGTTCTGGTGACCATCTTCGCCTTCTCCCTGTCGGACACCTTCGACACCATCGGCACCTTTGTGGGCACCGGTCGGCGCTCAGGCATCTTCTCAGCCGAGGATGAGCAGGCTCTGGAAACCGGTCGAGGCTTCAGCTCCAAGATGGATAGGGCCCTGTTCGCCGATGCTACGGCCACCTCCATCGGCGCCCTCTTCGGCACCTCCAACACCACCACCTATGTGGAGTCCGCTGCGGGCATCGCAGCCGGTGGCCGGACCGGACTGACCTCGGTGGTTATCGCCGCCTGCTTCGCGCTCAGCGCCATCTTCGCTCCGCTGATTTCGGCTGTGCCTTCGGCGGCCACTGCGCCCGTCCTGGTCATTGTGGGCTGCATGATGATGAGCTCCTTCGCAGAGATTGAGTGGGGCGAGCTGTCTGAGGCCATTCCGGCCTTCTTCACGGCCATCTTCATGGGCTTTGCCTACTCCATCTCCTACGGTGTGGCCGCAGGTTTCATCACCTACTGCCTGACCATGGTCTGCAAGCGCAAGGGCAAGGAGGTCCACCCCATCATCTGGGCGGTCTCGGCCCTCTTCATCCTGGACTTCGTGCTCCAGGCCGTGCTCTGAGCACGGTTTCGCAAACACAAGGCATCCACAAGCAGCCATTCGTCAGAACCATTGCTCAGCAATGCAGGTAGTCGTCATGCTGTTGTCGGGTTGATCTGACTGTTTGAGGGTGTGAATAGAGCAAATCAGGCACAGAGACCGCAGCAGGGCCCCGCCACTAGATAGGTGGCGGGGCCCTGCTCGTTCGTGCCCGTCAGTGCTTGTGCCGAGCGGCAGCCTTTCCATCTTGTCCGCTTTGCGTTTCAAGGCGCTGCCGTTTGGCAGCCAGGCCACTGACTGCAGCCAGCGAGCCGACCATGATGATGACGAGGATGCCTGCCTCTCCGGTCAAGGGGAGGATGCCATAGTGGACGAAACGGAAGGCATTGGTCTCATCGTTGGGCTGTGGAGCCCCATTGAGCGTCCAAGCGATGCTGACAGTCGTGTCGCCGGCCTGATGGTTCGGTGTCAGCACGGTCCAGGTGCCGTCTTGCTGTTCCGTGGAGCTTAGGCTGGTTCCACTGACGCCTCCGAATTGGACTGTGGACGGGGTTCCGAGCCTGAAGGGGAAGAGCGCTTTGACAGGGGAGTAGACCGTTTGGGTCGAGTTATTCCCCAGCCTTCCTTGGCCGTTGTCTCCCCATCCCATGGTGCTGCCGGTGGAAGCTATGGCCAGGGTGTGTCCTGTGCCGGCGCTGACCTTGACGAAGTGATCGATGCCTGATGGATTGCCCATTCTGGTTGGCTTGTTCAGGCTGCCTGTGCCCCCGGTCCCCAACATGCCTGATGAGTTTTGGCCCCAGCCCCAGATGTTTCCGTTCTGGTCCAGCGCCAGTGAATTGCCGCTAGCCCTGCTGCCTGTCAACTGTGTGAAGGTGCTGACGTTTGCAGGCATGGCTACCAGGGACGGAGCAGTCCTCGTGGTGGTGTCGCCCAGGCCGAGCTCTCCATTGCTGTTCCCGCCCCAGGACCATAGGCGTCCCAGATCATCGAGGGCGGAGGAGTGGCCGCTGCCTGCGATAATTTGAACCGGCTTGAATCCACCTGTCGGGTTGATGCCCGGTTTGGCCTGGACGGGTGTAAAGGTGTAGCCGTTGAGTGCTACATCGCTCGTGTTACCCAGGTCGCCGTTCTGGTTCGATCCCCAGCCCCAGGTACGACCCTGGGTGTCAGTCGCCAGGGAATGTGAGCCGCCCGCGCTGACCTGTGCATAGCGGAATCCAGTCGTCTCGCCTTGCGGGGTTGCTACCTGGACGGGTCTGGTTGTGATCCCTGTCGTCGCTACAGTGTTTGAAGGAACGCCCAGTTTGCCGAACTCATTGGACCCCCAGCCCCAGGCTCTGCCTTGCCTGTCTACGGCCAGGACATGAGTGATGCCTGCGCTGATACCAGTGAGAGTGAAGTTAGTTGCGGTCATACCGCTAGGGGCCTGCACGCGAATCGGGTTGGAGCTGTATGCGGCTGAACCATTGGTGACAACGGCATTGCTACCCAACTGTCCAGAGCTGTTAAGCCCCCATGCCCAGACATGGCCCTGGCCATCCAAGGCCAATGAGAAGGCCTTTCCTGCACTGACCTGTGTGAATCGCTTCACGCCTGTGGGTTTGGGAATCTGCACCGGGGTCAAGCGGTCCGTTGTGGTCCCATCGCCAAGCTGTCCGTATTTATTGGCACCCCAGGAATAGACGTTTCCATCCGATCCGAGAGCCAATGAATGATCATCGCCGGCGCTGACCTGACTGAACCTAATGCCTCGCGCTGTAGGCGGAACCAGGGTCACCTTGGTCTGGCCACTGTCGGGACCCTGCTTGGGAGAGGTGGTCCATTGCCCGCTGCCTGCCGTCCAGTGGGCCGTCAGTTTCAGGGAACCCTTGACGGGGGAAGCAAAGTCATAGGCCGCATCGCCGCCGAACCAGCCGTCGAAGAGGAAACCAGGACGGGTCGGGTCCTGTTCCGGTCTGGAAGCTGTCTGGTCTTCGACGACCGACTGACTGGTGGGCTGGCTGCCGTCGGCCTTGTCGAAAGTGACGACATAGGTGGGCGGGTCATAGGTGTAATCCAGGATGTCATCGGGTTGCGGACCATAGAGATTCCAGGTGATGGTCGCATCCACTCGGCCCTTCCTATGGGCTGGCGTCACCACCTGCCAGTTCGTACCTGCTTTTTTCAGATTGCTGCCCAGTGTTTGGTCGAATTTGACCGCAGTAAGATCCGGTGTAAGGGGGAATGCCGCCAGGCCCGGAGTCAGCCTCATTGCTTTGCTGTTGTCGTAACCGGTGGGGATGGTCGGGTCACCCAGTTGGCCCCCGCTGTTCCAACCCCAGGTATATAGGTTCCCATCTGACCCCAAGGCTAAGGATTGCTCCCAGCCAGCATAGAGCCGAACCCAGCTGGTTTCTTGTCCAGCCACGGATGGTTTAGGCTTTTGCACAGGCCGGGGTCTGGTGATGTAGCTGGTCTGGCCGGTAGGGACGTCTGGCAAGCCCAGATCGCCGTACCAGTTGACGCCCCAGGTATAAAGATTGCCATCTGAACCGATGCCCATGCCGTGGTAGTCCCTGCCCATGACCTGTTTCCAGGTGAATCCTGCAGGTGTCCCATTCGGACGAGGTATGAGAGTCGGCACATGCCTGTCTGTTGTGGTGCCGTCTCCCAGACGCCCGCTGTCGTTCCACCCCCAGCCGTAAAGATCCCCGTTCGTAGTGATGGCGAAACTGTAGTCGGCTCCTACATTGAATTGCGAGAAGGTGACCCCATTGGGCTGAAGGACTTGGGTGGGTGTCAAACGATCTGTTGTGGTACCGTCTCCTAGGCGACCATAACTGTTCCATCCCCAGGCATAGAGTTTTCCGTCGGATCCCATGGCCATGGAACTGTACCGTCCCGTGGCCGGCTGGGTAAAGGTGATTCCCGCCGGCTTGCTTACGGGGACGGGTTTAGTGCTGTATGCAGCTGGATTGTTGGGACCTCTGGGAACGCTGGTATTGCCGAGTTGCCCATATGCGTTGAGTCCCCATGCGTAGAGATTGCCGTCTGATCCCAAGGCCACAGTGTGGTCCCACCTGGTGTTTGCCTGCTTCCAGGTAAATCCAGGCGCGGCCCCATCCGGCTTTTTCACCGGAGCAGGTCTGCTGCGGTTTTCGGTGGTCCCATCGCCCAGCTGTCCAGAAGCATTGAATCCCCAAGTGTAAAGGTTGCCATCCGAACCCATGGCCAGGGCTGAATGATCACCAGCGTCTACTTTCGTGAAAATGAATCCTTTTGGTGCATTGGCTGGCTTAGATACTTTTATTGGGGCTTGGCGATCGATGTTTGTGCCGTCGCCTTGCTGACCGTAAGCGTTTTTGCCCCAGGAATAGATGTTGCCGTCCGAGCCCAGGGCCAGTGACTGGGTGGATCCTGACGTAATCTGTGAGAATTTGATGCCCCGGGTCGCTGGGGGAGCCACCGTCACAGTGGTGCCCCCCGATATGGCTCCATGTGCAGGTGTAAGAGACCAATGGCCGTCGCCGGCTGTCCATTTTGCGGTCAGCTTCAGGTTGTTGGTGACGGGTTGGTTGAAGTCGTAGGCTACCTGGCCGACGAACCAACCGTCGAAGAGGTATCCATGCCTGGTGGGGTCGGTCGGTCGTTTCGCCAGACCGCCCGAAAGGACAGTCTGAGAGTCAGGGGCTGCTGTGTCGGCTTGGCCGGTATCAAAGGTCACCGAACACTGATTATTTGGGCAGGGGCTTGCCGACCGGGTGGAAGGGGTAGGGCTTGCTGAGCTTAGTGAGGTGGGGGATGGAAAGACGGGAGATGGTGTTGTTTGGACAGGGGAATCCAGCTTCTGAGTTTCTGTTGGCGAGGAGGCAATAGAAGGAGTTTGGGTTGAGCTGGGTATACCAGGGGTCACCCCTTCGCCTTGATTTTCCATGCTTTGCGATGCTGTCGGGGATGCGGTGGCATCCGCCTGTGCCAGGTCAATTCCCGAGAGATTTCCTAATATGAGCCCTGAGGCGATAATGGCTGCAAGAGAAGCTATACAGCATGCACGACTTCTGGATGACGATTGCATACGGTCCCCTTTGAAAGCAACGGCGCATGCAACGTGGCACCTGCATTCCCAGCTCAATCCCCATGACCGACGTGCATGACGTTCAATCAAAATCAGTTTATATCATGTGGTTCTGGAATACCAAGTTCTCATTGAGGCCTGTCTTTTGCCTTGGTGGTCGGATTCGCGGCAGGAAATTGGGATTGGTTGTTTCGTGGATATAAAAAGAACTTCCGGCAAGCCGAACCAGCCTGCCGGAAGTTCCTGATTAAGTTGTATGAAAAGGGATCAGTACCAGTTGGTCGCCTGGGATTGGGCCCATGCGCCGCAGGGGTTTCCGTAGCGGCCTTGGATGTAGCCCAGGCCCCAAACAATCTGGGTGTGGGCATCGGTCTGCCAGTTGGGACCGGCCGAGGCCATCTTGCTACCCGGCAATGCCTGAGGAATGCCGTAGGCGCCAGATGGGTTGGAGGCATTGGTCCGCCAGCCGGACTCCTTGTTCCACAGCTGCACCAGGCAGGTGAACTGGTCCTCGCCCCAGCCACGGGAGGTGACCAGACCGTGGGCGATGCTTTGGGCCGTACCTACGGGGACCGTGGTGGTGGTCGACCCTGACTTTGCGGGAGTACCGCCGCCGGTGCCCACCAGAACCACCTTGTCGACGGGGACCGTCTTGACGAAGGAGGCGAAAATGTTGCTGGTTAGGTGCTTGTTGCCGGCTGCCGTGACCAGGCTGGTGGTCTCCATGACGCCGTTCTGTCCCTCCGTCTTGACCTTGGTGGTGCCTGCCGGGAGGGAGTTGGTCTTCTCTTCGATGGTGTTGAAGGGAATGGGCGACTCCTCCGTCTTGACCTGGGCGTCGGCCCGGTCGATGCGGATGACGGTCTTCTCAGTGACGCGAGTGGTCAGAGACGGGGTGATCTGGTCCCCAGGCTGCAGGGTGATGTCCCCGGCCTCCAGCACGGATTTGACATCGGTGAAGCCTGTACCCAGGACCACCTTGTTCTTCCCATTGATCTGCACATTTACATAGGATGTGTTCGCGTTGGCGCCGCCCGCACCATTGCGGATGGCCTGCCTGGTGCTGCCGCGGGACACCGTGTCCACATCCTGGGTGGCTGAATAGGATGTTACGCCTGACTTGGCAGAGCTCTCAGTGGATGTGTAGAAGTCGCGCGAGACGAAGCCCGCGCCAACGACCATGCCGAGAACAGTGACACCGGCAGCCAACCGCAGCCACTGACGCCTGGTCAGAGCCTTGACCGCACTCATCCGTCCTCTACGGTGGTTCGCCATTACTCTCCTCTGTTGGGACCGACAGATCCTCAGTGATCAGTCGACGTAACGCTTCCTATCGACCGCATGCTTCCGGTAGCGCCGAAAGGGTCACTGGACAAACACATCACTACTTTAGTGCAAATCGGTCTTGGAACCAACTCGACTGACTCAGGCCTGTGCCGGGGTTGACAAATCGGCCTTGCGAGCCTGGTCGATCAGGTCGTTCAGATCCGAAGACCTGAGTGCGCCGGCCTGCTTGAAGATGATCTGCCCCTGCTTGGTGATCATCAGCGTGGGCACCGCTTGGATGTCGGCGGCCGCGGCCAGATCCTGGTTCTGGTCGATGTCCACCTTGCCGAAGACGATGTCGGTGTTGGCCTGCGAAGCCTTCTCGAAGATGGGGCCAAAGGCCTTGCAGGGTCCGCACCAGGTGGCCCAGAAGTCAATCAACACCAGGTCGTTGTCCTTGATGGTTTGCTCGAAGTTTTCCGAGGTAATAGTCGTGGTGGCCATAATAACGCTCCTTGAAGTCGTTTGACTGTCGCGCGGGAAGCTCCCGTGCTTAGCAACCGCTTTCAATCATCAGCATTCCATCAAGGCTGGAGAAAGCGCCCGAATATGCTCTGGGTGGAGATGTCCGCCGGGGTCCCGTGGCCGGTCAAGCCTGGTACGGATAATGGAGACATGCCAGTGCTGAACGACGAGATTCCCGATGATGACGACTTCGATGCCGATCGCGACCGTGGCGCCTTCTCACACATCACCCCAGAGGACTTCAACCGGGGTTTTTCAGGCTCGAATCCCCCCGGATGGCTGGACCGTGACGCCATCGACCGTGCGCGGCGATGCCTGCCCATGCCCTATGTTGAGGTGGTTCCGGTTCGCGTGGATGAAATGAGCGCTGTCACCCAGGTGGGCACCCTTCTACGCGTGGATGATCAGGGTAACATCGAGCGCACGCTGATCACCGGACGGATCCTCTACCACGAGACCATCAGGGAGGCGCTGGCCAGAAACATCGCCAAGGATCTGGGCCAGCTGGCCCTGCCTATGCTGCCTGCCAGCCCCCAGCCTTTCACCGTGGCTGAGTTCTTCCCCACGCCGGGGGTCTCGGAGTACTACGATCCGCGTCAGCATGCCATCGCTCTGTGCTACCTGGTGCCGGTGGCCGGGGACTGCAAGCCCCAGGACGAGACCCTGGATGTGGAGTGGATCGATCCCAAGGGGGATATGCTGGAGTCCTTCATGAGCCAGATGCCCGGAGGACACGGCAAGGTGCTGATGAGCGCCCTGACCTGGGCTGGTGCACTATGAGCACTATGAGCCGAGAATCCTTGGAGGCGGGCATGAGGATTGCCAATACCGTATATCGCCACGGGGAGGGACTGCCCTTGGTGCTGGTCCATGCCTTCCCTGTGGATCACCGCATGTGGGATCGGTGCGCGGCCTCGCTGATCGCCCAGGCGGATCGTGCGGGTATGACCCCCTTCCCGGTCTACGCCCCTGATATGCCTGGAGCAGGGGATTGCCCCCTGCCTGGGCCGGCGTCCTGTGGTCCGGCAGACTCTGATGGTGCCCTGCCCGGTGCCTTGGACGCCATGGCCCGAGCCTTTGCGGACATGGTCGCCGCCACGGGTGTGCAGAAGGCCATCTGGGTCGGGCTTTCCATGGGCGGCTACCTGGTCGAGGCGGTAGCCAGGCTTTACCCGCAGATGGTGGCCGGTCTGGCCCTGTGCGACACCACCATGATGGCTGACCGTCCGGCATCCCGGGCCAAGCGGCTGCATATCGCCCGAACCTGTGAGGTGGAGGGGACGCTTGAGCCGGTCATGCACTTCGCCCGGCCCCAGGAGGGTGATTCCACGTTCAAGCGTTCGCCCGCCTTCGTGCAGACCATGACCGAATGGATACAGTCCCAGGATCCCCGGGGCATCGCCTGGCGGGAGCGGATGGCTGCGGGCCGCCCGGATCAAAGTGATCTGGTCGGCCGCATCAGGGTGCCCGTGGCCCTGGTCAGCGGCCGCTGCGACCCCTCCAGCCCTCCACGCGCCATGGAGCCTCTGGCTCAGGCCATGCGTCAGGCCGGCACCGATGTCACTTTCACCGCCATCGACGACTGCGGTCACTTCAGTGCCGTCGAGCATCCGGATCGGGTGGCTGCTGCCCTGCTGGACCTGGTTCGTCGCGTAGGGAGGCTCTCATGAGCGATTGCGAAACGGTCTTCTCCCCGCTGGCCCTTACCGAGCCCCTGCCCTTCCTGCCTCTGGCTCAGGGGGATGTGGACTACGACACGGCATCGCGGCCGCAGCCCGGTCTGCTTGACCATCTGCTGGAGCGGGACAACACGGGGGTCATCCTGGTGCGGGGCGAGAAGGTGGCCGTGCCCAAGGGCAAAGGGGCGCTGGCTGGTCGCACTGGAGCCGGCATCCGTCTGGCCACCCTGCCTGCTGCATACTTGCGGGATCCTCTGACAGGCTCGGCAGACCAGTTCGAGCCGCCCTGCTACTACCTTGGGAAGGCCGACCGGCAGGCCTGGCTGGCCCTGGATCTGGATCTTGCCTGCGCCGGTCGGGCCGTCCAGGACACTCTTCGTGATTTGGCTCAGGCTGCCGATCGGCGCTTCGACTGGCTTGGCCTGCGTGAGTATGCCCCTCATGGGCGTCCGCGTCAGGTGGGCCTGGCAACCTGTGCGGTCGCCCTGTCCGTATGGCATGGACGCCAGGCCTTCTGCCCCCACTGCGGCGCACCGGTCCATCCCTGCCAAGCCGGATGGGCTCAGATCTGCCAGGGGGATGCATCAGGGGACCAACACACGCTCTTTCCCCGCATCGAACCCGCAGTGATCATGGCCGTGGTGGATGGCCGCGACCGGCTTCTGCTCCAGCACAATCGGAAGTGGGCTCCCGGCTTTTGCTCGGTCACTGCCGGATTCGTCGAGGCTGGCGAGAATCTGGAGCATGCAGTCCGGCGGGAGACCCTGGAAGAGGTGGGCCTGAACCTGGGGGAGATGCGGTATCTGGGCTCCCAGCCCTGGCCCTTCCCAGCCTCCCTGATGGTGGCCTTCAGAGCCAGATCCCTGAATACGGACATCCGGGTGGACGGTCAGGAAACCGATGAGGCCAACTGGTTCACACGGGAGGAATTCAGCGCTGCTCTGTCCTCGGGTCGGTTGCGCATACCTCAGACGGCCAGTGTGGCCAGACATATGATTGAGCAGTGGTACGGCAGCGAGCTCTGATTCATCCGAGTGGTGTTGCGCCCTCGGACCTGGTCTCGTCGTAAGATATTTCGAAGAACTGTCAGCAGCGAAAGGTGTGTTATGGCCATGGAGGGGCAAGAAGAGCCTCGTATCTCTGATGTCGACCAGGCCGAAACCGTGACTATGCCGCCGACGACCGGGGAGGGGCCCGACCCTGTGGACCTGTTCGCCGATGAAGAAGCAGAGCGGGCTTTCGGCGCAGGTGCCGCCCACAAGGCTCCTTCGAGCGGTCACCGCGGACGCACCATCCTGGCCCTGCTGCTTCTGGCTGTACTGATCCTGGTGGGTTGCTGGTTCGGCGTCCGTGCCTTCTTCCGCGATCGGGTGGCCCCCGGCGTCACCCTGGGCGGGCAGGTCATGATGGGTCGGACCAAGGACCAGGTCAGGCAGATCGTCGATCGGCAGGTTCGGGACTCCCAGGTGGAGCTCAAGGGTGAAGGCACCTCTGCCCGGGCAGGGCTGAAGGACCTGGGCGTAAGCGTGGATTCGGATGCCACGGTCACCAAGATCATGAACGCCAAGGGGTCTGCGGGCCTCTCCCGGCTGAACCCCTTCCATGGCGAGGCGGTGCCGCTGGTTGCCGAGCGGGATCAGCTGGCCATGGACAGGTATCTGACTGAACGTTTCATCCCCCGTCAGGACCGCTCCGTTCCCTCCACTATCGTTTTTGATCAAGGCGCACACGCCTTCCGGCCACAAGAGGGTCGCGGAGGCAAGGCGCCTGAGCTGGGCCGCGTGCAGGATGCCGTCTCATCCTTGATAGACAAGCCCGGCAGGCGTCTGGCCGTGGGGGTGGTCTATAAGGACGTGACCATGCCCATCAGCCTGGACACCGCCAATCAGGTGGCCTCCCAGGCCAACCAACGACTGGCCAAGGACCTGGTCATCAAGGGTGCCGATGATGACCTCATGACCGTCCCGGCCGCCACTGTGGCCACCTGGGTCAAGCCGGTCACCGATCTGGACAAGGGGACCATGGAGCTGGGCTTCGATCGGCAGGCCATCAAGCAGTATCTGGACCAGGAGCTGGCCCGGCAGCTGGACCGGGATATGGTCACCGCCGTCAACGTCAAGAACACCAAGGGCGATGTGGTGGCCGAGACCACCAAGGGAGTGGACGGTGTCCGGGTAACGGATGTGTCCGCCACGGCGGACCTGGTCGTCAAGGCCCTGGAAGAGGGCGACACGAATCCCGTCCAGGCGAGCGCCGAGATCACACCCCACAAGGAGCAGACTCGGGTGGCCCGATACGACGTGCCAGACGGCGACATCTGGATCCAGGTCAACCTCAGCGACCAGACCGCCACCGCCTACCACGGCACCACCCAGGTCAAGACCTTCCCCATATGCTCAGGCAAGCCCGATAACGGGAAATGGTCCGACACCGGCACCTTCTTCATCAATGTGCGCTACGCGGTCCAGACCATGCGTGGGCAGGGCTACGTCACGCCCAATGTCAAATGGGTCTCCTACTACAACGGCAGCGAGGGCTTCCACACGGCCAGCTGGAACTCTGCCGGCATTGCCAAGGGCGACCCTGCCCAATACGGATCCCACGGCTGCATCAATATGTATGAGCAGGACGCCAAGTGGATCTTTGACAACGCCCCAATCGGGACCATGGTCAAGGTGGAGGGGCAGGTTCCGTCGGGTCCGGCCCGCTAGGAGCGCCTGCCGCGGCAGACGGTCGAGTAGGCTGGAACCATGAGCGATGAACACAGTGATGGAACTTCCCGCCTGGATGTGCCCGAACACCTGCGGTATTCCCAGGATCATGTCTGGATCGACCCCAGTCAATCCCCGGCGCCCATGGGCGTGACCGAGTATGCGGCGGACCAGCTGGGAGACCTGGTTTTTCTGGACCTGCCCGAGACCGGCACCCACGTCGATGCCGGCGATGAGGTCATTGAGCTGGAGTCCTCCAAGGCTGTTGAGCCGGTGGTCTGCCCGGTGGCAGGCACCATCGCCTACGTCAACAGGGCAGCCTCGGACGATCCGGAGGTCATCAACTCCGACCCCTATGGAGAAGGCTGGATAGCCAAGATCGACCTGGAGGACGATGAGCCTGATCTTATGAGCGCGGAGGAGTACGGTCAGTTGCTGAAGAGCCTGAACTGACGGTCGGGTTATGACCAGGCGATCCGGCCGTGATGAAGGGCCCCTGCGGGTCCGGTCGGTCAGTACCACCTTCGATTCGGCCGCGCCCGGTGAAGGCATCGAGAGCAGACCGGCCCCGGTGCGCCTGCTGCGTCGACTGATTACCGGCGCCTTCGACCTCTGGGTGGGGCTGTCCATCAACATGACCGGCCGCCTGGGCTGGTCGGCCGACGTCCAGCCATATGTGGGTTACGGTACCGAGTCATACTCCCGGCTGATATGCCGTACCATTCTGACCGACGGCCGCAGACGTGAGGATCCGGCCATGCGGGGCATCCGCGGTCTGCTGACCGTACCCGCACCCAGGACCAGGGTTAGGCTGGCCATTGACAGCACGGCCATCGGGAGGGTTCAGGTGGGTGACTCCTCGGTCTACGATGCCGTCGACCCCAGCCGCAGCCTGAGTGCGGATGCGGTCTTCTCCGACCGATCGGGCTACCTGGATCTGGTGGCCGAGCATCGGCTGAACCCAGGCGTGCACCGGGTCTCCTACCAGGTGCGGGGCCGTCGGCCCGTCGACGCGCCTTTATACATCGTGCCCGGTCAGGCTCCTGTCGGCCTCATATCCGACGTGGACGACACCATCATGATCAGCCAGGTGCCCAATCATTGGAAGGCTGCCTGGAACCTGCTCCTGTCGAATCCGCACCGCCGGTCCTCGGTGCCGGGCATGGCCGTGCTCTACAACCGCATCCGCGACCTGGACCCCCGGATGCCTTTCTTCTATCTGTCGGCCTCGCCCTGGAATGTGGAGGGATCCATACGCGGCTTCATCCGCGACCACGGCTTTCCGGCGGGCCCCCTGCTGCTGCGGGATCTGGACCCCAGACCCAAGACCTTCGTGCCCTCAATCGTGCAGCACAAGATGGAGTTCATCCGTCAGCTCATGGCCGACTTTCCCAAGATGCGCTTCGTGCTCATGGGCGACGACGGGCAGAGCGACCCCTCCACCTTCGCCCAGGTGGTACGGCAGTATCCGGGCCGGGTTCTGGCCATCGGCATCCGTCAGCTGAGTCCCCAGGAGACCGGGCTGGGAGCCTTGGTCAAACGCACTGCCACACAGCCGGTGCCGGTGACGGAGGTGCCGGTCTTCTACGGAACCACGGGTGCCAATCTGATGCGAACCCTGCTGCCCTATCTGCGTCGTCGCGCCCGAATATAATCGCCCCATGAGTTTTTCGGCCGTCAATTCCGCGCCCCCTCGTGCACAGCGCCGTCCCACCGATCGTTGCTTCCATGGGGATCACTTCCAGGATCCCTACGAGTGGATGCGTGACCGGGAGGATCCCGCCACCAAGGCCTACGTGCGTGACCAGAACCGTTACTGCCGGGAACGGCTTGCCGGTCAGGAGGGTTTGCGGACCACCCTGCTCAAGGAGTTCACCGACCGGGTACAGCAGACCGACATGTCGGTGCCCACCCGGATGCATGGCTACTGGTACTTCTCCCGGACGCTCAAGGGCCAGGAGTATGGGGTGCAGTGCCGCCTGCCGGTGCGCGACCAGAACGACTGGGACCCTCCTGCCGTCCAGTCCGATGCAGCGCCTGGATCCATGCCGGGCGAGGAGGTCATCTTCGACGCCAACGCCGAGGCCAAGGGGCATGACTTCTTCTCCTTGGGCTGCCTGGACCTGAGCGCCGACGGCCGGTGGATGCTCTATGGACTGGACACCAGGGGCAATGAGCGCTACGACCTGCGTATCCGCAATCTGACAGACGGCCGAGACCTGCCTGACCGGATCGACCAGGTCTCCTCCGGGGCAGTGCTGACCCCTGACGGTCAATGGGTCTTCTACACCGGCCTGGACAAGGCCTGGCGTCCGGACACGGTCTGGCGGCATAAGGTGGGCACTTCGGCCGACCAGGATGTCTTGGTTTATGAGGAGGACGACGAGCGCTTCTGGGTGGGGTTGGGCCTGAGCTACGACGAATCCGCCATGCTGATTGCCACCGGGTCTAAGACCACCAGCGAGGTGCTCATGCTGGATCTGAAGGATCCACAGGGCGAGTTTGTGTCCTTGATCCCTCGCAAGGAGGGGATTGAGTACGACATCAGCCTGGCCCGGTTCGAAAATGCCGGTCCGGCGGGGGAGGACCTGCCGGTGGCCGTGGTCTACCACAATGTGAACAACCCCAACTTCGAGGTGGACCTGATTGATCTGCGCAGCCACCGTCCGCCTTTCCGCCTGGGAGAAGGGGTGCGGCTGGCCCAGGGCAGCCCCTATGGCTGCGAGCGCTCCGGAGACCTGGCCTCCCTGCCGCCCGAAAAGCCTTACCATGACCCGGGCAATCCCGCCATTCTTCAGGGCGCTCGCGGACTGGGCATCGAGGGGCTGGGCATCCACCGCAGCTTCGTGGTCCTGACCTACCGGGCCGACAGCCTGCCTCACATGGCCGTCATCGCCAAGGACCAGGCCCTGGAGGATCTGCGGGCGGGCCGACCCTGGCGCTTCCGCGAGGTCCTGCCCGACCAAGGGAGGGAGGGCATTGACCGTCTCTACAGCATAGGTCCCACAGACAACCCTTCCTACCAGGCCCCTGGTCTGCGCTACATCCGGGGCAGTTATGGAACCCCGGCTGAGCTGCGGGAGCTGGATCCGGTCCGGGGCGTGGACCGACTACTCAAGCGGGCCCGGGTGCTGGGTGACTTCCGGCCCGGGCGCTACGCCGAGCGTCGAATTCTGGTCCGGGTCAGGGATGGAGCCCTGGTGCCGGTCTCCCTGGTCTGGCGGCGGGGCATGCATCCGGGGCTGGATGCCAGCGGGAGGACCGGGCCGGATGACACGGTCATCCAGGCCCCCGACCATCCCGAGCGCCGTCCCTGGCCGGACAGTGATCCGGACGGGTCCGCGCCCATGTTCATCACCGGGTATGGAGCCTACGAAATCAGCCAGGACCCCGGTTTCTCCACAGGTCGGCTCAGCCTGCTGGACCGAGGCGTGCTCTACGCCGTCCCCCATGTGCGCGGCGGCGGGGAGATGGGCCGTGCCTGGTACGAGCAGGGCCGTCGGCTGCACAAGATCAACACCTTCCTGGACTTCATAGACGTGACCGCCGCACTGCAGGCTCAGGGCTGGGCGGATCCCCGTCATACCGTGGCCAATGGCGGGTCGGCCGGCGGGCTGTTGATGGGGGCTGTGGCCAATATGGCTCCCCAGCTCTATGCCGGCATCGAGGCGGATGTGCCCTTCGTGGACGCGCTGACCAGCATCCTGGACCCGGACCTGCCGCTGACCGTGACCGAATGGGACGAGTGGGGAGACCCCCTGCATGATCAGCAGGTCTACCGGTACATGCGTTCCTACTCGCCCTACGAGAACGTTCCTGACGCTGATAGCAGGCGCCGGCTCTTCGGTAGCGACCACTTTCCCGCCATCCTGGTGACCACATCCATGAACGACACCCGCGTGCTCTACGTGGAACCGCTCAAGTGGGTGGCCAGGCTGCAGGAGCCACAGGTGGGGGCCGATGCGCTGATCAGGATCGAGGTCCAGGCGGGCCACGGGGGCATCAGCGGACGTTACCGGCAGTGGGAGGAACTGGCCTTCGAGAACGCATGGTGCCTGTCCATCATGGTCTGTCCGGGATTCGGTCGGGGTCATGAAAGCGGCTCGGCTGGCTCGTTATGCTCGGGGTATGACAAATAGCAAGCAGAAGACATATCACATTGCGGTCATTGCCGGTGACGGCATTGGCAAGGAGATCGTTCCCCAGGCTCAGGCCGTCCTGGAAAAGGTGACCCGGGGCAAGGCTGATATCCGTTATGAAGACTTCGATCTGGGCGCTGAGCGTTATCTGCGTGATGGAGCCGTTCTGCCCGACGAGGATCTGGACCGGCTCAAGCAGCAGGATGCCATCCTCCTGGGGGCTATCGGCGACCCCCGCATCAAGGCTGGCATCCTGGAGCGGGGACTGCTGCTCAAAATGCGTTTCGAGTTGGATCAGTATGTCAATCTGAGGCCTTCCAAGCTCTACAAGGGCGTGGTGTCGCCCCTGGCCAACCCGGGCGATATCGACTTCGTGGTCGTGCGGGAGGGCACCGAGGGGCTCTATGCCGGGGCCGGCGGCTCCATTCGCCGGGGCACTCCCCAGGAGGTGGCTACCGAGGTCTCCATCAACACTGCTTACGGGGCGGAACGGGTCATCCGCTACGCCTTCCAGCTGGCCATGAAGCGTCGCCGCCGCCTGACACTGGTCCATAAGAAGAACGTGCTGACCAATGCGGGAGACATGTGGCAGCGACTGGTCGATCAGGTGGGCCAGGAGTATCCCGATGTGGAGCGTGAGTATCTGCACATCGACGCCTCCACCATATTCATGGTGACCGAGCCCAGTCGCTTCGACGTGATCGTGACCGACAACCTCTTCGGCGACATCCTCACGGACGAGGCGGGAGCTGTGGTGGGAGGCGTGGGTTACTCGGCCTCCGGCTGCATCAACGCCTCGGGCACCTACCCATCCATGTTCGAGCCCATCCACGGGTCCGCTCCCGACATCGCCGGCAAGGGGATCGCCAACCCCACGGCGGCCATCCTCTCGGCGGGTATGCTCCTGGACCATCTGGGCTTCGAGGACGAGGCAGCCAGCATTGAGCGGGCCGTGGAGGATGACATCGAGCGCTCCGGTTCCACCCAGAGGAGCACCGAGCAGATCGGCAGGGATATTCTTGCCCGTCTGTGATCGGGCCGGTTGGCGGTTAGACTGGAAGGCATGACTATGGATGATGCCCCCCAGCCGGACGACCGGCAGCCCAGCGATACGCCGACAGGGAATCCTGGCTTCGGCTCCTCCCCCTCCCCGCAGAAACCGCCCGAGCAGCGGGAGCCCGCCGGTGGGGATGCTCCTGCCGGGGCAGCTGACGGTCAGCGGCAGGCTCAGGGTTATCCAGCTGGTCATGATGCTGGCGTCGGGAATCAGAGTCCCTACCAGACCGGTCAGTATTCCTCCGGTCAGAACCCTTATGGTGGGTATCCGACCGGTCAGAGGTCCAATGCCGGATATCCGTTCGCCCCTCAGAATGGCGGCCAATATCCAGGGGCCTATCAGACAGGGCCCTACCGGCCCAATCAGTATCCGACCGCCGGTTATCCAACCGGTCAGCAATATCCAACCGGTCAGCAATATCCTGCTGGACAGTATTTCGGTGGCCGGTATCCTGGCGGTCAGAATCCTGGCGGTCAGTATCCTCAAAGGCCATATCAGCCGGGACCGGGCTATCCCGGCCAGTATCCGTCCGGCCAATACCCGCCGAGTGGGTACCCGGGAAATCAATACCCGGCAGGCCCGTATCCCGGCAATCAGTATCCCGGCGGGCCGTATCCGCCGCAGACCTCCATGCCCTGGCCCAACCCGGGCATGCCCCAGGGCGGTTACCCCGGGGCTGTCCCCAACGGCAGTGGCCCCTATCCCATATCGCCTACCCCGCACAGCAAGCTTGCAGCCGGTCTGCTCAGCATCTTTCTGGGCTGCTTCGGCGTGGGCAACTTCTACCTGGGCAGGACCGGGCGGGGCGTGGCCCAGCTCATGCTCACCCTGATCGGCTTCCTCTTCTTCTTCATCGGGCCGACCATCGCCATAATCTGGGGGCTTATCGAAGGCATCCTGATTCTGACATCCTCGACCGGCTCCTTCTGGCATCGTGACGCACGCGGATGGGAGCTGACGGATTGAATCCAGCCCGTCTGCGCGGCGTCGGCAAGCAGATGGGCGGCAAACTGGCGGCCGTAACCCTGAGCCTGGGCCGGGGGTCCGACTCCCGACCGTTCATCGCCTCATGCAGGATTGACGGCGATTTCTTCACGGAACCAGCCCCGGCAGCCTCTCAGGAATCCGCGGGGGATCATGGGCCTGTATCCCGGCTGGAATCCGCAATCTGTGACCTCCCGTTGCCCTTGGACCCTGGTCTGGCTCTGGAAAGGCTGGACAGGGTCATGGCAGAAGGGGACGGTCAACGGGTGGTCGGTGTGTCCCCATGGACCCTGGTGACCGCGCTGGAGCGTGCCCTGCCGGATGGGCTGGTCGTTCGCAGACAAGGCGATCCAGACCAACTCTCGTCAGCGCCGGGCCAGCCCTCTTCCAGGCAGTTCCAACCGGATGAGGCCGAATGCCGCCGCCGTTGGTCCGGCCTGGAGTTGGACCTGATCAGGGACCGTCCACGTCAGCCGGTCATGCAGATGGCCATGGACCAGGCTCTCAATGACGCCGTGGCCCAGGGCCGGCTGCCGCCCACCCTGCGCATCTGGAACTGGGCGGCGCCGGCGGTGATCCTGGGGCGTTTCCAGTCCCTGAGCCGGGAGGTCCACGTCGAGCGGGCACGCAGTCTGGGCTTTACCCTGGTTCGCCGCTGCACGGGCGGTGGCACCATGGTCATTCAGCCCGACCGGGCCATCACCTATTCCCTCTATCTTCCCTTGGACTTCGTCAAAGGGGCCGACCTGATCGACTCCTACCGTATCTGCGATTATTGGCTGGTTCGTGGTCTGCGCATGCAGGGGATTCAGGCCGGCTGGCAGGGCATGAATGACATCGCCTCCCCACGCGGCAAGATGGGTGGCGCCGCCCAGCGCAGGCTGCCGGCAGGCTCCCGCGGACCGGGCGGACTGCTCCACCACACCACGCTTTCCTATTCTGTGGATGCCGATCTGATGGCCCAGGTGCTCAACGTGGACCCGGAGAAATTCCATGACAAGGCCGTGACCTCGGTCAGAAGCCGGGTGGACCCCATCGACAGGCAGACCGGTCTGTCCCGTCAACCCCTGATCGATGCCCTTCTGGACACCCTTCCCTCCCTGGTGACGGATCTGCGCATATCCAGTCCGGCGCCCGAGATCGAGCAGCGGGCCCGCACTCTGGCCCGGCATCGCTACGGCCGTGAGGAGTGGACCGCCCAGATCGCCTGACCAAAAAAGTGGGTTGATGCGTGTGGGTATAATCGTGCTCAGTCGCGTCGAACCCGGCGTGAGGTCATCAACCATGCGTGAGTCGGTGCAGACCCGCCAGACATGGCGAAAAGGAGTGCGGAGTATGGCGGTTCACAAGCCCAACGAGATTCCCGATGACGGGAATGCCCTCCGGCAGACCGCCCTATTCAAACAAGTGCCCAGGCAGGACGCCGACCAGCTTTTGGACAGCATGCACGAGTCCACTTACGCCAAGGGGTCCACGGTCTTTCGACAGGGGGACACCGACCACCGCATGTATCTGCTGGAGGAGGGCCGGGTCAAGCTGGTCCGCCAGTCGCCCGACCGCCGCATCCAGCTGCTCAGCATCCACGGGCGTGGGGAGATCCTGGGCGAGATTCCCGTCTTTGACCCCTCCGGCGGGCCGCGTACCGCCTCGGCCGTGGTCATGGTCAACAAGACCAAGGTGGCAGCCCTGGACCATGATGCCCTCTTCGACTGGCTCAACCAGCATCCCAAGGTGGCTGTGGATATGCTTCAGGTGCTGGCCCACCGCCTGCGGACCGACAACGAGCGCATCTCCGACCTGGTCTTCCTGGATGTGCCGGCCCGACTGGCCAAGACCCTGTTGGATCTGGCCACACGCTTCGGCGAACCCTTCGAGCAGGGGCTGATGGTCCCCTACGATCTGACTCAGGAGGAGCTGGCTCAGCTGGTCGGCGCTTCACGCGAGACCGTCAACAAGGCCCTGATGGACTTCTCCAACCGTGGATGGATCTCTCGCAAGGGCCGCACCATCATCATTTTCCAGCCCGGACCGCTGATTCGACGCTCGCGCATGTGAACGCCACTGTTCGGTAGAGCCGACGGCCTAGGATGGAGACCATGCCCGAACAAAAGAAATCCATGTCGGTCAGGCGCTTCTTTACGCTGTTGCTGGCTTACCTCATCTTCTGCGTCGCAGGTGGCGTGGTAGTCTCTGGTTTCCTGTTTCCCGCTGTCTTCGGCATCAACGCCGCCTCCAGGAATCTGATGCCTGCCCTGAAGACGGACAACATCGACTTCAACGTCAACGATCTGCCCCAGCAGTCCCGGCTCTACGCCTCCGACGGGCACACGGTCATCGCCACCTTCTATGCGCAGAACAGGATCGTGGTACCCATCAAGGACGTCTCCGACTACATGCAGAAGGCCGTGGTGGCCCGCGAGGACCGTCGTTTCTTCGAGCATGCCGGCGTGGACGCCCAGGGCGTGCTCAGGGCTTTCATCCAGACCTACATCAAGCAGGGTGACACCCAGGGCGGCTCCTCCCTGACCCAGCAGTATGTCAAAAACGTGCTCATGAGCCAGGCTGAGGAAAACAACGACCCCATCGCCGAGTACCACGCCCAGGAGGAGACCATAGCCCGCAAGATGCGCGAGATGCTGATCGCGGTGCAGATGGAGAAGAAGTACTCCAAGGCCGAGATTCTTCAAGGGTATTTGAATATAGCCCAGTTCGGCACCAACGTCTACGGGGTCGAGTCGGCAGCCAGGCGCTACTTCAGCAAGTCGGCCAAGGACCTAGACCCGGGCGAGGCCGCCACCATCGCCGCCGTGACCAAGAATCCCGCCCGCTTCGACCCAACCGTCAACATCAAGGCCTCCCAGGAGCAGCGGGACATCGTCCTGGATCTGATGCGCCAGGAGAATTACATCACCCAGCGCCAGTATGACGAGAACAAGGCCAAGCCTCTGGACCAGATGCTGCACGTGCAGTCGGTCGATGCCGGATGCCAGGCGGCTGGAGACGCAGCCTTCTTCTGCGATTACGTGACCAAGCAGATCCTCAACTCCAAGGAGTTCGGCAAGAGCCAGGAGGAGCGCAACAAGCTCCTCAAGGAGGGCGGCCTGGATATTTACACCACCATGGACGTCAACGCCAACGCAGCGGCCATGAAAGCGGCCCGGGACACCATCCCCGTGGATGATCGAAGCGGCTTCGAGGTCACGATAGCCTCCATCCGCCCGGGCACCGGTGAGGTCCTGGGCTTCGGCATCAACCGCATCTACGATGCCACCCAGAACTCGGGCGGCGGCACACGCACGGCCATCAACTATGCCGTGGATCAGGTCGACGGCGGCGGCTGGGGCTTCCCTGTGGGATCCACCTGGAAGCCCATCAACCTGGTGTCCTGGATGAAGGCCGGCAAATCCATCAACCAGCCCCTGCGCACCTCCACCAGCTACCCGCAGACCTCCTTCGCCTGCAAGATGGCGGACGGCACCCCCTACGGGTTCGGCACCGGCAGTTGGCATGTGGAGAACTCCGGCGGCGGCACCACGTCGCCGGAGTCCCCCCTGCAGGGTCTGGTGCGCTCGCACAACACCACCCAGGCCTCCATGGCCCAGCAGATCGGTCTGTGCACCATAGCCGATACGGCCAAGGAGATGGGCTACCACAATTCCCCCAAGGATCAGATGGACATCCACTCGGTCAACACCTTCCAGCCGCCCATGGTCATCGGTGCGGTCCAGGCCTCCCCGCTGACCATGGCCAACGTCTACGCCACCATCGCCGCCAAGGGGGTGGCCTGCAGCCCCATAGCCATGACCAAGGTGGTCGACAAGAACGGCAAGTCCGTCAAGGTGCCCAAGGCCAACTGCCATCAGGCCATCGATCCGGGCATCGCCGAGACCGCCGCCTATGCACTCAACCAGGGCGTCGTCCAGCCCGGAGGCGAGGCGTCCACGACCCAGCTGGATGGGGGACGCAAGACCTTCGCCAAGACCGGCACCCACGAGGACAAGTACATGCTGACCGGCGGATTCGTGCCCCAGGTGGCTGCCTTCGTCACCGTGGGCAATGCGGAGGGTCAGGTCTCCTTCACCAACAGGACCATCAACGGAAGGTCCATGCACACCTGGTACGGCATGTATATCGCCACACCGGCCTGGAAGGACTTCATGAACACCTACCTGGCCGCAGCCAATATCCAGCCGGACAACTCCTACGGCAATCCCGACCCCCGGTTCACCGGCGGGGTCCAGCAGCCTCAGCCATCCCAGCAGTCGCAGCAACGGTCCTCGGGAAGACAGCGGCAGAGCTACCGTCACAGCCAGGGGGGACAGCAGGGCAACCAGGGGACCGGTCAGGACCAGTCACAGACGGTGGATTCGCCAGAGGACTAGGGCCTGTGCCTACAATGGAGACCATGAGGGATTCGTCAACGGGCGGACCACGAGGGGTGCGGCCGCCCGCCGGGAGAGGCAGGAACTGATGGTCCAGGAATATTCAGAGCTGGATGACAAGGCCCCTCGGGCCGACGGCCGGGTCAAGGAAGATCAGGCGATGCCGGGGCCGGTGAGCGGCTCCGGCAGGCTGGATGTCTCCAAACCGATCTGGCCCTTTGAGTCGGATGCCGCCGACGGAAAGAAAAAGGCCGGCAAGGCTGCCAAGGGGGTCAAATCGGCCAAGAAGGGCAAGAGGGACAAAAGAGTCAAAAAAGTCGGGAAATCAAAATCAGGCAGAAGGCGGGAGATGGCCCTGCCTGCGCTCTTCAAGCCCATGGAACTGCGCGACCAGCATATCCGCAACAGGATCTGGATGCCGCCCATGGACACCTATTCGGCCCTTCGGCACGACGGGGTTCCTACCAACTTCCACTACCAGCACTATGTGTCCCGGGCCCTGGGCGGCTTCGGAGTCGTCATTGGGGAGGCCACGGCCGTAAATCCCCAGGGGCGGATCTCACCCTGCGATGTGGGACTGTGGAACGACGAGCAGACCAGAGCCTGGCAGGGCATCGTCCGGGATGTCAAGGCCGCTGGAGCAGTGCCCATCGTCCAGCTCAACCACTCTGGGCGCAAGGGCTCCTCCGGGTGCTCCTCCATGGGCTACATCAACGCCACCGTGCCCGTGGCCGAGGGCGGCTGGCAGCCTGTGGGCCCCAGCCCCATCGCCTTTGGCAGGATGGCGGTCCCGGTCCAGCTCTCGCGGGCTCAGATAGCCTCCATCGTGGCCGACTTCCGTTCCGCTGCCGTGCGAGCCATCCAGGCCGGCTTCCTGGGAGTGGAGCTGCATGCCGCCCACGGTTACCTGCTCTCCCAATTCCTCGATCCCCTGATCAACCGACGCAACGACGAGTATGGGGGCGACCTGTCCGGCAGGATGCGCCTGCTGATCCAGGTGACCGATGCCGTGCGTGAGGTCATTCCCTCGGGCATGCCCCTGCTGGTGCGCATGTCCGCCACCGACTGGGCCACTGGCGGTTGGGGCCTGGACGAGACCATCCGCACCGCCAAGGTGCTCAAGCTGCATGGGGTGGACCTGATTGACGTTTCCACCGGGGGTCTGGTGCCGGGCGTGAAGATTCCGGCCGCTCCCAACTACCAGGTGCCCTTCTCCTACCAGGTGCGCAGCCAGGTGCTGATTCCCACCACGGCGGTGGGGCTGATCACCAAGCCCAGGCAGGCTGATCGGATTGTGCGCAAGGGTCTGGCCGATGCGGTCGAGATCGGTCGAGCCAGCCTGCGCGACCCCTACTGGCCTCTCAGGGCCGCCTACAAACTGGGGCTGTCCGCTCAGCAGGCCCCCTACCCTGAGCCTTACCGGCGCGGGGCCTACGGCATCGCACGCTGAGAGCGGCCATGGACGTTGTTCGTGGCGGAGCAGGGACCATTGTGGTCATGCCCACCTATCAGGAGGCTGACAACATCGGGGTGACCCTTCCTCGGCTCTTGGCATGCTGCCCCGAGGTCGATGTCCTGGTCATTGACGACGACTCGCCGGACGGCACCGGCGCCCTGGCCGAGGATATGGCCGGTCGCAACCCTCGTGTGCATGTCCTCCATCGGCATGCCCGCCGTGGGTTGGGTCCAGCCTACGTGCAGGGGTTCCGCTGGTCGCTGGAACAGGGCTATGACCTAATCTGCGAGATGGACATGGACGGCTCCCATCGGCCCGAGGATTTAGCAGGAATGCTGGCTGTGGCACGAGGCCATACACATCCGGGGCTGGTCATCGGCTCGCGCCGGGTGCGCGGAGGACGCACTCAAGATTGGCCCTGGTATCGGGATCTGATCTCGCGTGCGGGATCCTGGTATGCCCGCACCGCCCTGGGATCCTCGGTAAGGGACATGACCGCCGGCCTGCGGGTCTATCGAGCGGACGTGTTGAGGCGGATCGATCTGGGAAGGGTCCGATCCAGCGGCTACGTCTTCCAGGTGGATATGCTGCGTCGGGTCCAGGCCATGGGCGTCAGCGTGGTCGAAGTGCCGATAGTCTTTGTGGAGCGGGTTCGCGGCAGCTCGAAGATGGATGCCGGGATCGTTCTGGAGGCCATGGTCCAGGTGACCCTGTGGGGGCTTGAACGGTTGACCCGTAGAAACTGACATTGGCTCACATTCGTGTTCGCTTTCATAAGCGACCCGGTAGGCCTTATTTGAGTCCCAGGGGGATAAATTACGCCTTGATGAATGGATTCCTGCAAAAGCTCCGGCAGGCCTCAGGCGTATGGAAGAATGGTCCCAGTAACTGAGAAATGTCGATTTTTCGCCTATGTTTTGTGGTGGCGACCGCAGTCCGATAGCCGGCTTGCCAATTTGGGCGAATGTGTGCGATAATGTTCGAATGATATCGTCACAACGCCAACACTTGATATTGAACCGGTTGCGTACTCGTGGCGCAGTCCGTATCACCGCTCTCTCCAAGGAGCTGGGCGTCTCCGCCATGACCATCCGCCGTGACATTGCCGACCTGGCGGACAAGGGTCTGCTCAAGAGGGTTCACGGAGGGGCCGTTACCACCAGCTCGCTTCTGGCTGAGCCGCTCTTCTCGGTCAAGTCGCAGATGGACATGGGTCTCAAGGACACCATCGCCCGTCGCGCCATCGACTACGTCTCCCCGGGCGACGTCATCGCCATCGGGGGAGGGACCACGGCCTATGTTTTCGCCCAGCACCTGCTGGAGAGCCGCCAGTGCGCCGGCGTGACCCTGCTGACCAATTCCATCCCCGTGGCCGAACTGGTCCAGGCCATGGAGAGCAAGGATGTGGAGGTCATCGTCACCGGCGGTGTCATCACCCGATCCAACTCCCTGGTAGGCCCCATTGCAGACAAGGTCATCGCCTCCCTGCGGGTCAACACGGTCTTCCTGGGGACCCACTCGGTCTCCATTCCACGGGGCTTCCTGATGCCGAATTCCTTGGAGGCGGCTACGGATATGGCCCTGATGGACATCGCCGACCGGACCATCATCCTGACCGACCACACCAAGTGGAGCTGCACCTCCCTTTCCCTGTTCGCCTCCTTCGACCAGGTGGACACCGTCATCACCGACGACCAGCTGGACCAGGAGTCGGCCGAGGCAACCCGGTCCCTGGTCAAGCGGCTGGTTCTGGTGCCGGTCAACCCCGAGGAAGGCCAGGCTCAAGAGGGGTCTTCCGACAGGTCTGAGGCCCAGGTTCAATGAACGACCGGTCACACAGGGGTGCGCAGGTTGTCATAGCGGGTTGCCATGGATTGTCAATCATCACGGACGATGAAGGAGCAGCATGAAGTCAGAGCAGTATGTCCCCCAACGGTATGTTCCCGGCGACTATGCCAGGGAGCACATCCGCATCACCCCCACCAGGCTGGCCGACGGGCGTCGGTTCTTCTACCTGGACGATGATCCCGAGTATGTCTCCGGCCGCAGAACCAGGCGTCTGGACGACCCTCGTCCGTTGACCGACCGGTTCTCCCCGCATCGGGATCAGGAGGGCAGGACGGTGCCCTTCCAGCCGCCGCAGATGCGCCGGGACCCTCTGACCGGAGACTGGATCCCCATGGCCACAGCCCGTATGAACCGGCCCATCACCGCCGGTCCACAGGCCACCGCCAAGGGCAACCCCTTGGCCGCCAGAAAGCCCGGAGACCCCTACCAGGATGGGGAGATCCCCGATGTGGACTACAACGTGGCGGTCTTCGAGAACCGCTTTCCCTCCATGATGCAGGTGCCTGATGCGCAGGCGACCGACCAGCCCTCCCTGGTGGACGGCAACCCCCTCTGGCCGGTTCGCGAGGCCAACGGACGCTGCGAGGTGGTCTGCTTCGACCCTGACGAGCGTGCCCTCCCTGCCGATCTGCCGGTCTCCCGTCTGCGGACGGTGGTGGAGGCCTGGGCCTTCCGCACTGCTGAGATTTCGACCATGGATGGCATCGAACAGATCTTCCCCTTCGAGAACCACGGCCAGGAGATCGGCGTCTCCCTGGCCCACCCCCACGGACAGATCTACTGCTACCCCTTCATAGCCCCCAGGCTGGAGCAGGAGTTGAGGCAGTGCACCGCCTACAAGGAACGCACCGGCGGCAACCTGCTGGCGGACATCCTCAAGGCCGAGCTGGACTCCGGTAGACGTGTCGTCTTCCGCAACGCCACATGGGTCGCCTATGTGCCCGCCGCTGCCCGCTGGCCCCTGGAGGTCCACATGGCCCCCGTCCGTGACGGAATCCTGAGCCTGGACCAGCTCAACGACCAGGAGCGCTGGGATCTGGCCGTCATGTATTCCACCCTGCTCAAGCGGGGCAATGCCTTCTTCGACAAGGGAGACGGCAAGGGTATGGATCTGCCCTACATCGCCGCCTGGCACCAGGCTCCGCTGCACGATCCGCGGCGTGAGGACTACCGACTCAACCTGCAGTTCTTCTCCTTCCGTCGTGCCGTGGACAAAATCAAGTATCTTGCCGGGTCCGAGTCAGGCATGGCTGCCTGGGTGTCGGATACCACCCCCGAGCGGATCGCCGATCGTTTCCGCCAGCTGGGGTCCCTGGATCTGGGGAATGGAGAGAATAAATGACGACGACAGTTCAATTCATACAGGCCTGGACCCAGGGCGCTGACGGCCAAGGGGCGACCAAGGCCCGCGAGCTCTTCCAAAAGGTCTATGGCCAGGATCCCCAGGGCGTCTGGAGCGCCCCCGGCCGGGTCAATCTGATCGGTGAGCACACGGATTACAACGCCGGGCTCTGCCTGCCCATCGCTCTGCCCACCCGTACCTATGTGGCCGCCAGCCCCAGGACGGACAGTCGGGTCCGTCTGGTCTCCACCATGGATCCGGAGCATCCGGTCCAGGCTGACCTGGATGGGCTTCAGGCCCGGGGGGTGAGCGGCTGGGCGGCCTATCCGGTCGGAGTGGCCTGGGCCCTGCAGCGGGAAGGCTTCCCCCAGGTCCGTGGGTTCGACCTGGCCCTGGCCTCCTGTGTGCCCGTGGGGTCCGGGTTGAGCTCCTCGGCGGCCATGACCTGTGCCGTGGCCCTGGCCCTGGATGACCTGTTCGCTCTGGGGCTGGGCGGTGACGAGGCTGGCCGGGTCAGGTTGATCCAGGCTGCCGTCACGGCTGAGAACGATATGGCCGGCGCATCCACCGGCGGTATGGATCAGAGCGCCGCCATGCGTTGTCGATCCGGCTGCGCCCTGCGGCTGGACTGCCGGCCGGAACTGGATGCCATGAGCAACGTGCGGCAGGTTCCCTTCGATCTGCAGGCTGCCGGCCTGGAGCTGCTGGTCGTCGACACCAGGGCCCAGCATCAGCTCAACGATGGTCAATACGATCAGCGGCGGGCCACCTGCGAGCAGGCCGCCCGTCTGCTGGGGGTGGCCAGCCTGCGCCAGGCGGCTGACAAGGTCAATGGCGCCGCTGATCCGCCATCCGCCCTGGCTGCCCTGCTGGAGCAGCTGCCCGATGAGACCATGCGTCGGCGGGTCCGTCACGTGGTCAGCGAGATAGGACGGGTGGACCGCTTCATCGAGGCCTTCGGCAAGGGCGATTACGCCTTGGCGGGCCGCCTTATGAACGCTTCCCATGACTCCCTGCGGGACGACTACGAGGTCACCTGCCCGGAATTGGATGAGGCCGTGGACGCGGCACGCCAGGGCGGGGCCTACGGGGCTCGCATGACCGGCGGCGGGTTCGGCGGATCCATCATCGCCCTGGCTGAAGCCGGCAAGGGCTCCGATCTTGCCTGCGACATCGCCGAACGATTCGCCTCCAGGGGATTCAAGGCCCCCAGAGCCCTGATCGCCCTGCCCTCCTCGGCGGCCGCGCGCGAATCCTGAATCAGGCTGCAGACCTCTACGACCCCGCTTCTCCCTGTGCTCCTCTAAGCTGGGGGAACGGGGTCCCGGTTTTCAGGGGGGTCCGGTCAAGGGTGAGGTGGATGAGGAGGACGGTCATGGACAAGGCGATCATCACGGTGGTGGGCAAGGATGCCATTGGCATCATCGGCAAGGTCTGCACAGACCTCTCCCAGCAGGGTGTCAACGTGCTGGACATTTCGCAGACCATTCTGGACGGCTTCTTCACCATGATGATGATCGTGGACTGCACGGCCTGCCGGGATGATTTCGATGCACTGAGCCAGCGGATGGAATCCCTGGGAGAGGATATCGGAGTCTCCATCCGCTGCCAGCGCGAGGAGATCTTCACCAGGATGCACCGGGTCTGAGGAGGCAGCCATGATCACACGTGACGAGGTCCTGGAGACCAACGACATGATCGACCGGGAGCGCCTGGACGTGCGCACCATCACCATGGGCATCAGCCTGTTGGACTGCTCCAGCCAGGATGTGGACATGCTCTGCCGGAACATTCATCGCAAAATCGTCTCCCTGGCCGGCGACCTGGTGTCCACCGGGGACTCCATCGCCCGCGAATACGGCATTCCCATCGTCAACAAGCGCATCACCGTCACCCCCATCTCCCTGGTGGCCGCCGGAGCATGCCACACGGTGGAGGACTATGTGGCTGTGGCCAAGGCCCTGGACCGCTCGGCCCAGGAGGTCGGGGTCAACCTGATCGGCGGCTACTCGGCGCTGGTCGGCAAGGGCATGACCCCGGCCGAGCGGCTGTTGATCAAGTCCCTGCCCAGGGCGCTGAGCCAGACGGAACGTGTCTGCGCCAGTGTCAACGTGGGCTCCACCAGAACGGGCATCGATATGGACGCCGTGGCCCTGATGGGCCGGGTCGTCAAGGCCACTGCCGAGGGCACCGCAGACTCGGACAGCTCCGGCTGCACCAAGCTGGTGGTCTTCTGCAACGCCCCGGATGACAACCCCTTCATGGCCGGCGGTTTCCATGGGGTCAGCCAGGGGTCGGCCGTCATCAACGTGGGGGTCTCCGGGCCCGGCGTGGTCAAGACCGCCCTGGAATCCGCCAAGGGAGCGGACTTCGGGCAGCTCTGCGAGACCATCAAGCGCACGGCCTTCAAGATCACCCGGGTGGGGCAGCTGGTGGCCCAGGAGGCCAGCCGCCGCTTGGACGTGCCCTTCGGGATCATCGACCTGTCCCTGGCGCCCACCCCGGCTGTCGGAGACTCAGTGGGGGAGGTCCTGCAGACCATGGGCCTGGAGCAGGTGGGCGCACCTGGGACCACTGCGGCCTTGGCCATCCTCAACGATCAGGTCAAGAAGGGCGGCATCATGGCTTCCAGCTCGGTGGGCGGGCTGTCCGGGGCCTTCATCCCCGTGTCCGAGGACGCCGCCATGATCCAGGCTGCGCAAGAGGGGAGCCTGACCCTGGAGAAGCTCGAGGCCATGACCTGCGTCTGCTCGGTGGGGCTGGACATGATTCCCATCCCCGGGGACACTTCCGCGGAGTCCATCTCCGGCCTGATCGCCGACGAGGCGGCCATCGGCATGATCAATCAGAAGACCACCGCAGTCAGGGTCATTCCTGTCATCGGCAAGCAGGTGGGCGAATGGGCCGAGTTCGGTGGGCTCATGGGCGGCGGCCCGGTCGTGCCCGTCAATACCCGCTCCTGCGCGGACTTCGTCAATCGGGGTGGACACATCCCGGCGCCCATCCATAGTTTCAAGAACTGAGCGCGCTCGCGGGGTTCAGCGGCCGCCTTGGAATCCCAGCTGCCTCCAGGCTTCGTAGATGGCTATGGAGGCGCAGTTGGTCAGGTTCAGGCTGCGCAGGCTGGGCCGCATGGGCAGCCTGACCTGTTCGGCCACGTGGGGGCCGGCCATGATGTCCATTGGGTCGGGGATGTCGCCGGGCTCGGGGCCGAACAGGAGGATGTCGTCCGGCCGGTAGTCGACCTCGGTGTAGAGCTTGTCGGCGTGGGCGGTGAAGGCGATGATCCGGCTGTCGGGCATGGAGCGGACCAGGTCGTCGAAGTCCGGGTGCAGGACCACGTGGGCCATGTCGTGGTAGTCCAGGCCTGCCCGGCGCAGCTTGGTGTCTTTGAGGTTGAAGCCCAGGGGCTCTATCAGGTGCAGGATGGTGCCGGTCACGGCGCACAGGCGGATGGCTGAGCCGGTGTTGCCGGGGATTCGCGGTGAGTAGTAGCACAGGTGGGGCGTGGAGGTCTTCACCCGGCTGGCCTGATCGGCCTTCATCATGGCGTCCACCACGGAAATGGGGTTGCCGTGGGCGTCGGTGACCAGCTCGTCGGGACCATAGTTCGATTTGCGGTATCCGTACTCGTACATGCTTTCGACGGCCTTCGAGGGGTCGCCGGGCCGCACCTGCTCCTGCCTGTTCATGAGGCCAACCTACCGTCGCCAACCGACAGACCGGGCAGGGCCGGTCGGCACCGTCGGGCAGAATACGGCGGTTGAATGAGGCAGAATCGGATGGCGAAGGGTGGTGTGACCATGGTTAACGCGGATACGGTCTTGGCGGAGACGGAGCCCATCCGCCTGCGGCTGTCCGACTGGTGGAGCCGATACGCCCGCGATCTGCCCTGGCGCTTCGGACGAACCACGCCCTGGGGGGTTCTGGTCTCCGAGGTCATGAGCCAGCAGACCCAGATGAGCCGGGTGGTGCCCTACTGGACGGCCTGGATGAAGGTATGGCCGGATGCGGCCTCCCTGGCCGCCGCACCCAAGGCCGAGGTCATCACGGCCTGGGGTCGGCTGGGCTACCCGCGCCGGGCCCTGCGCCTGCAGGAGTGCGCGAAGCAGGTGGCCGGCCGGTACGCAGACCGGCTGCCCCGTGACTACGACCGGCTTGTGGCCCTGCCCGGCATCGGCGACTACACGGCCAGCGCTGTCATGAGCTTTGCCTACGGCGAGAGGATCGCCGTCATCGACACCAATATCCGCAGGGTGCTCTCCAGGGTCTTTCTGGGGCGCGAATCCACGGGGGGCGCTGCCAGCCGAGAGGAGCGCCGGCTGGCCTGGCAGGTCCTGCCCGAGGACGAAGGGCAGGAGAGTGCTGGTACCGGCGACGGAGGGCAGGAGGATGTCGATGCCGAGGACAGCGGTGCCCAGGGGGATAGTGGTCGTCTGGGGCTGGCTGATCCGAAGGTCAGGTCGGCAGCCTGGCGGGAGTCGCCCTCTGCCCGATGGAACCAGGCCGTCATGGAGCTGGGCGCCACGGTCTGCATGGCCCGCAAGCCGGCCTGCGACATCTGCCCTTTGGCCGGCCATTGCCGCTTTCTCAAGGCTGGACTGCCTGGTTTGGGCGCAGGCAGGACCAGGCCCCGGCAGCGCTTCGTAGGCACCGACCGGCAGGTCCGCGGTGCCATCCTTCAGGCCCTGCGGCGGGCTTCGGGCGCACCCGTCTCCAGAAAGGACCTGAAATCCCTGTGCGAGGACGAAATCCGACTTGATCGGTGCATCGCCTCCCTGGACGAGGACGGCCTTCTGGAGATCGGCCAGGACGGCCGCCTGAGTCTGCCGCAGTGAAGGCCGCCCCGGCGATTAGACTGGACAAGTATGGCCAAGCGACGCATGAGCGAGAAGAAGCGGCGGATGTACCGTCGCCGGAGGATTGCGGCAGCCCTGCTGGCGGTGCTCTTCCTACTGGTCTGTGCTGGTCTGGTCTGGGGCGTGGGGGCCGGCATCAGAGCCCTGCGGGGAGGCGATGGGGGGCAGGGAGCCTCGACCAGCGCCCAGCAGGAAGCAAAGACCAAATCCAAGGACAAGGACAAGCAGGGCAAGGATGAGAAGAAGGACGCGGGCAAGAAGCGTTCCTCCGGAGCTCCTGACTGCGACAAGGGGGATCTGGCTCTGGAGCTGGCTGCGCCCGATCCCAGCACTGGGGTCGGTGGATCCATCGACTTCACGGTGACCATCCGGCACAAGGGAACGGGTTCATGCTTGGTGGACGGTTCCGACGGCGGCCGGGTGCTGGTCATCACCAGCGGTCAGGATACCGTCTGGCGCTCCGATGCCTGCCCGGTGGGGGCCCGCACCCTGCTCATGGCCACCGGCGACAAGGACGTGCAGACCATCACCTGGCATGCCGACAGGAGCCAGGAGAGCTGTCAGCCCGACCAGAAGCTGCCTCGGGTCAAGGCCGGCTCCTACCAGGCCAAGCTGGTGCTCAAGGCCGATTCGCACGTGGTCTCCCAGCCAGTGCCGGTAATGGTCCAATAGCAGCTTTTTCAAAACGACACGCCGATTGCGTTCAGAGTCCTTGTCTGCTATAGTTTTGTCTTTGTATGAGGTGTGTCATATAGCGGGCATGCATCATCGAGGAGATGCCCGCGAATAGGCATATGGCGGCCATTCGGCATCTCCCTGGGGTAACAGGAATGATCGAGTACGGCGAGCGATAAGGAACGTCCATTTTGGCTGCCAATAAAGCTGTAAGTAGTACCACCGCCACGCAGGCACGCGCTGACGAACACGACATCAAACTGCACAAGGCCACCGATCGTGTCAATTTCGGATCCATCCGCGAACCCATCGAGGTGCCCTACCTCCTGGGCGTGCAGACCGATAGCTTCGACTGGCTGGTCGGCAATGACCGCTGGAAGAAGCGGGTTGAACAGGATCAGGTCAACGGGACCCATACCGTGGCCCCCGTCTCCGGCCTGGATGAGGTCTTCCAGGAGATCTCTCCCATTGAGAACTTCGCCCAGACCATGAGTCTGACCTTCTCGGATCCTTACTTCGAGGAGCCCCGGCACACGGTCCAGGAGTGCAAGGAGAAGGACTACACCTACTCCGCCCCCTTGTACGTGAACGCCGAGTTCGAGAACGGGGACACCGGCGAGATCAAGTCGCAGACCGTCTTCATGGGCGACTTCCCACTGCAGACCCCCCACGGCACCTTCATCATCGGCGGCTCGGAGCGCGTCATCGTCTCCCAGCTGGTCCGCTCCCCGGGCGTCTACTTCGACCGTACCCAGGACCGCAACTCCGACAAGGAGATCTTCGGGGCCAAGATCATCCCCAGCCGGGGCGCCTGGCTGGAGTTCGAGATCGACAAGCGCGATGTGCTGGGCGTGCGCGTGGACCGCAAGCGCAAGCAGTCCGCCATCGTCTTCCTCATGGCCATCGGCATGACCAAGCCGCAGATCCGCAAGGCCTTCAAGGGCTACCCGCTGGTTCTGGATGCCCTGGAGAAGGAGACCATCGAGACCCAGGACGAGGCCCTGACCGACCTCTACCGCAAGATCCGCCCTGCTGACACCGCCTCGCCCGAGGCCGGCCGCAACCTGCTGGACTCCTTCTACTTCAACACCAAGCGCTACGACCTGGCCCGGGTCGGCCGTTACAAGATCAACCGCAAGCTTGGGCTTGAGGCCGACTTCAACGACCGCAGCCTGCATCCCGAGGACATCATCGCCACCCTGAAGTATCTGGTGACCCTGCATGCCGGCGGGCAGACCTTCCCCGGCCGCCGCGACGGCAAGGACATCGAGCTGCGGGTGGACGTGGACGACATCGACCACTTCGGCAACCGCCGCATCCGTCAGGTGGGCGAGCTGATCCAGAACCAGCTGCGCACCGGCCTGAGCCGTATGGAGCGTGTGGTCCGCGAGAGGATGACCACCCAGGACGCGGAGGCCATCACCCCGCAGTCCCTGATCAACATCCGCCCGGTCAATGCCACCATCAAGGAGTTCTTCGGAACCTCCCAGCTGAGCCAGTTCATGGATCAGAACAACCCGCTAGCCGGTGTGACCAACAAGCGTCGTCTCTCGGCCCTGGGCCCCGGCGGCCTGTCCCGCGACCGCGCCTCCATGGAGGTGCGCGATGTGCACCCCTCCCACTACGGACGCATGTGCCCCATCGAGTCCCCTGAAGGCCCCAACATCGGTCTGATCGGCTCCCTGGCCACCTTCGCCCGGGTCAACCCCTTCGGCTTCATCGAGACCCCCTACCGCAAGGTCATCGATGGCCAGGTGACCGACGACGTGGTCTACATGACCGCCGACCAGGAGTCCGAGCACACCATCGCCCAGGCCAACCAGGAGATAGACGAGACCGGACACTTCGTCGAGGACGAGGCCCTGGTGCGTGATGCCGAGGCCGAGGCCAAGGATGTGCCCGTCTCCCAGGTGGATCTGATGGATGTCTCCCCCCGGCAGATGGTTTCGGTGGGTGCCTCCCTGATCCCCTTCCTGGAGCACGACGAGGGCCACCGAGCACTGATGGGCACCAACATGCAGCGTCAGGCCGTCCCCCTGGTCAAGTCCGAGCGTCCCCTGGTGGGCACCGGTTCCGAGTGGCGCTCCGCCATCGACTCGGGCGATGTCATCCTGGCCGAGAAGCCGGGCGTGGTCACCTACGTCTCCGCCGACATCATCCGCGTCATGAACGACGACGGCACCCAGTCCTCCTACAAGCTGGCCAAGTTCCAGCGGTCCAACCAGACCACCTGCTACAACCAGGTCCCCCTGATCAAGGACGGGGAGCGGGTCGAGGCCGGCACGGTCCTGGCTGACGGACCCGCCACCGAGAAGGGCGAGATGGCCCTGGGCAAGAACGTCCTGGTGGCCTTCATGCCTTGGAACGGCTACAACTACGAGGACGCCGTCATCATCTCCCAGCGGCTGGTCCAGGACGACACCCTGAGCTCCATCCACATCGAGGAGTACGAGACCGACGCCCGCGAGACCAAGCTGGGCGCCGAGGAGATCACCCGCGACCTGCCCAACGTGGGCGAGGACGCTGTGGCCAACCTGGACGAACGTGGCATCATCCGCATCGGCGCCGAGGTCGAGGCCGGGGACATCCTGGTCGGCAAGGTCACCCCCAAGGGCGAGACCGAGCTGACTCCCGAGGAGCGGCTCCTGCGGGCCATCTTTGGCGAGAAGAGCCGCGAGGTGCGCGACACCAGCCTGCGGGTGCCCCACGGTGAGACCGGTACGGTCATCGAGGTCAAGGAGGTCACCCGCGAGGATGCCGAGGAGGACGGCGACGAGCTACCCAACGGCGTCAACCGGATGATCCGGGTCTACATAGCCCAGCACCGCAAGATCACCCAGGGCGACAAGCTCTCGGGCCGCCACGGCAACAAGGGCGTCATCTCGAGGATCCTGCCCGAGGAGGATATGCCCTTCATGGCCGATGGCACCCCCATCGACATCATGCTCAACCCGCTGGGCGTGCCCTCCCGTATGAACCTGGGACAGGTCCTGGAACTCCACCTGGGGTGGATCGCCCACTCCGGCTGGGACATCAGTCTGGATCCCGACCTGGAGGCCGAGTGGAAGAAGCACATCCCGGCAGGTGCCGAGAAGGCCGAGCCCGGCACCGCCGTGGCCACCCCGGTCTTCGACGGCGTGCGTGAGGACGCCCTGAACGGTCTGCTCAAGACCACCCTGCCCAACCGTGACGGCGAGCGCCTGGTGGGCGACGACGGCAAGGCCGTACTCTACGACGGCCGCACCGGCGAGCCCTTCACCAAGCCCATCTCCGTGGGCTACATGTACATGCTCAAGCTCCACCACCTGGTCGACGACAAGATTCACGCCCGGTCCACCGGTCCCTACTCCATGATCACCCAGCAGCCCCTGGGCGGCAAGGCCCAGTTCGGCGGCCAGCGCTTCGGCGAGATGGAGGTCTGGGCCCTGGAGGCCTACGGCGCCGCCTACACCCTGCACGAGATGATGACCACCAAGTCCGACGACGTGGACGGCCGCGTCCGGGCCTATGGAGCCATCGTGCGCGGGGAGAACCTGCCGGCGGCCGGCATCCCCGAATCCTTCAAGGTGCTGCTCAAGGAGATGCAGTCGCTCTCCTTGAACGTGGAGGTGCTCAACGCGGAAGGCAACGTCATCGAGATGAAGGACGAGGACGACGACCCCAGTGCCGCCTCCGACGACCTGGGCTTCAACATCGGTGCCCGTCCGGACGCCGCCGCCAAGGCCGACCAGTCCGCTCCCGAGCCGGAGTACCGCTGAACCACCAGTCACAGGGATGCCCGCCTGAAGGGCATCCCGCCAAGAGGCAAACTTCAGAGCAGTTACAAGATCAGAGACAGGACACAGAGTGCTGGACGTCAATGCATTTGACAAACTGAGAATCGGACTGGCCACGGCCGACGACATCCGCGGCTGGAGCTATGGCGAGGTCAAGAAACCCGAAACCATCAACTACCGTACCTTGAAGCCCGAGAAGGACGGCCTGTTCGGCGAGCAGATCTTCGGACCCACCCGCGACTGGGAATGCGCCTGCGGCAAATACAAGCGCGTGCGCTTCAAGGGGATCGTCTGCGAACGCTGCGGCGTTGAGGTCACCCGCTCCCGCGTCCGCCGCGAACGTATGGGCCACATCGAGCTGGCCGCCCCCGTCACCCACATCTGGTTCTTCAAGGGCGTGCCCTCCCGGCTGGGATACCTGCTGGACATCGCGCCCAAGGACCTGGAGAAGGTCATCTACTTCGCGGCCTACATGGTCACCAAGGTGGATGAGGAGCAGCGCCACAAGGATCTGCCTGACCTGCAGGACGAGTTCGACAACGAAATCAACCAGCTGGAGAAGAAGCGCGACCTGGAGATCGACAAGCGCGCCAAGAAGCTGGAGGAGGACCTGGCCGAGCTGGAGAAGACCGACGAGGTCAAGGGCTCCATGAAGGCACGTCTGCGCAACGGGGCCGAGCGGGACATGACCGCCATCCGCAAGCGCTACGACGACCAGATCCAGCGGATCACCGCCGTCTTCGACCGCTTCAAGACCCTGAAGCCCGGCGACATGGAAGGCGATGTGGATCTGTGGCGGGAGATGCAGGACCGCTATGGTGACTACTTCGAGGGCTGCATGGGTGCCGAGGCCATCAAGAAGCGCCTGCAGGACTTCGACCTGGAGGCTGCCGCCAAGGAGCTCCGCCACGAGATCGACACCGGCTCGGGCCAGCGCAAGGCCCGTGCCCTGAAGCGGCTCAAGGTGGTCTCCGCCTTCCTGAACACCGGCAACAAGCCCGAGGCCATGGTCCTGGATGTCGTCCCGGTCATTCCGCCCGACCTGCGCCCCATGGTGCAGCTGGACGGCGGCCGTTTCGCCACCTCCGACCTGAACGACCTCTACCGGCGCGTCATCAACCGCAACAACAGGCTCAAGCGTCTGATCGAGCTGGGCGCCCCCGAGATCATGCTCAACAACGAGAAGCGCATGCTCCAGGAGGCTGTGGACTCCCTCTTCGACAACGGCCGTCGTGGCCGCCCCGTCACCGGAGCCTCCAACCGTCCGCTCAAGTCCCTGGCAGATATGCTCAAGGGCAAGCAGGGCCGCTTCCGTCAGAACCTGCTGGGCAAGCGTGTGGACTACTCCGGCCGTTCCGTGATCGTGGTCGGGCCCTCCCTGCGCATGCACCAGTGCGGCCTGCCCAAGCCCATGGCCCTGGAGCTCTTCAAGCCCTTCGTCATCAAGCGGCTGGTGGACCTCAACTACGCGCAGAACATGAAGAGCGCCAAGCGTCTGGTCGACCGCGGCGACCCCGAGGTCTGGGGCGTGCTGGAGGAGGTCATCTCCGAGCACCCCGTCCTGCTCAACCGTGCGCCTACGCTGCACCGTCTGGGCATCCAGGCCTTCGAGCCCATCCTGGTCGAGGGCAAGGCCATCCACCTGCCCCCGCTGGCTTGCGCGGCCTTCAACGCCGACTTCGACGGCGACCAGATGGCAGTCCACCTGCCCCTATCGGCAGAGGCCCAGGCTGAGGCCCGTTCGCTCATGCTGGCCTCCGACAACATCCTCAAGCCCGCCGACGGCCACACGGTCACCATGCCCTCCCAGGACATGATTCTGGGTCTGTACTACCTGACCACCGTGGTTGACGGTGCCAAGGGCCAGGGCCGGATCTTCTCCAGCCTGGCCGAGGCCCGGATGGCCCTGGATCTGGGAGAGATCGACATGCAGGCCAAGATCCTGCTGCGGGTCCCTGCCGACTTCGTCATGCCCAAGAACTGGGAGCCCGGCGACCTCAAGGTTGTCGACCCCGAGCCCGGCAGCCCTGACGTGGTCAAGGAAGAGGTCTTCAAGGACGGTTCCAGGCTCTTCGCCACCAACTATGGGCGGGTCCTGTTCAACCGGACGCTGCCTGTGGACTACCCCTTCATCAACGAGCAGGTGCCCAAGGGCAAGCTGTCAGGCATCGTGGACGACATCGCCACCCGGTACTCGACCGCCCAGGTGGCGGCCACCCTGGATGCCCTGAAGGATCTGGGCTTCACCAGGGCCCAGTGGTCCGGCGTGACCATGGCCTTCTCCGACATCGTGGTGCCGCCCGAGCGCGGCGAGATCGTCAACGAGTACCAGGGGCAGGCCGCCAAGGTCAACTCCCAGTACGACATGGGTCTGCTGACCGACGATGAGCGCCGTCAGGAGCTGATCAACCTGTGGACCGAGTGCACCGACAAGGTGGCTGACGCCATGCAGAAGCACTTCACTCCGGACAACAACGTGAACATCATGGTCCAGTCCGGGGCACGAGGCAACTGGATGCAGATCCGCCAAATCGCCGGTATGCGAGGCCTGGTGGCCAACCCCAAGGGCGAGATCATTCCTCGACCGGTCAAGTCCAACTACCACGACGGTCTGTCGGTGCTGGAGTACTTCATCTCCCAGCACGGTGCCCGCAAGGGTCTGGCCGACACCGCACTGCGTACCGCCGAGTCGGGCTACCTGACCCGTCGTCTGGTCGACGTCTCCCAGGACGTGATCGTGCGCGAGGAGGACTGCGGCACCATGCGCGGTCTGACCATGAAGGTGGCCGAGCGCGACGAGCAGGGCAACCTGGTCCTGGTCAAGGCCGCCGACGGCGGACCCTACTCCAGGCTCCTGGCCGCCGACGTCATCGACCCCAAGGATGGCAAGACCGTGCTCTACAAGCGCGGCGACGCCCTGTCCATGGATGTGCTGCGCGACATGGTCGCCCACGGCGTGGAGGAGGTCAAGGCCCGTTCGGTCCTGACCTGCGAGTCCACCCGCGGGGTGTGCGCCAAATGCTACGGCTGGTCCCTGGCCACCAACAAGCTGGTGGACGTCGGCGAGGCCGTGGGTATTGTGGCCGCCCAGTCCATCGGCGAGCCCGGCACCCAGCTGACGCTGCGTTCCTTCCACTCCGGCGGTGTGGCTTCGGCCTCCGACATCACCCAGGGTCTTCCCCGTGTCACCGAGCTCTTCGAGGCCCGTACCCCCAAGGGCGAGGCTCCCATCGCGGAGTTCCCCGGCACCGTCAAGGTGGAGGACACCGACCGCGGCCGTCAGGTGACCCTGACCCCCGACGACACCTCCGTGGAGGCGCTGACCTACCCGGTCACCCGCCGTGCGCCCATGATGGTCAAGGATGGACAGCACGTCGAGGCAGGCACCCAGCTGATCGAGGGCTCCGTGGATCCCAAGAAGATCCTGCGCATCCTCGGCCCGCGCGCCGCCCAGGTGAACATCGTCAACGAGGTGCACACGGTCTACCGCTCCCAGGGCGTGGACATCCACGACAAGCACATCGAGGTCATCGTCCACCAGATGCTCCGCCGTGTGACGGTCATCGACTCGGGCGACACCGACCTGCTGCCCGGCGAGCTGGTCGACCAGGCCAAGTTCAAGGCCGCCAATATGAAGGCCGTCAAGGCCGGAGGCAAGCCGGCCGCAGGACGCCCCGAGCTCATGGGCATCACCAAGGCCTCCCTGGCCACCGACTCCTGGCTGTCGGCCGCCTCCTTCCAGGAGACGACCCGCGTGCTCACCGAGGCCGCTCTGAACCAGAAGGTCGACGACCTGAAGGGCCTCAAGGAGAACGTGATCATCGGCAAGCTGATCCCTGCCGGCACCGGCCTAGCCAGGTACCGCAACGCCACCGTGGAGCCCGACAAGGCAATCCGCGACACCATCTATCCCAACTTTGGCCTGGGTGGCGGCGACGTGGATCTGAGCGACGCCGACCTGAACGATGTGGACTTCTCCAACATCGACTTCGGGGACCTGAAGCTGGGCGACGACTTCAACCCGGACGACTTCCTCAACGACCAGGGTGGCCAGAGCCATCTGGACACCCCCAACGTACAGGATCCGTCAGCTGAGGCCGGCGATCAGACGGCTGCCACAGGCACGGGATTCCCGGATGCCGCCGATGGCAGTGACTCCGATCAGAAGCCGTCCCAGCAGCCTGGTTCAGCCACCTTCTCCTCCTCGGAGGACCAGCACTCCAACCAGTGAGCGCGAGCACGGCCAGTAGCCGCAGATCCGCTTGGGCCGGATGACCCGGCCTGGCGGATTCGGCTGCAGGTTACTGCAGGTTACGTGATACCAGATGAGGGCCCGTGTGATCTCAACGATTGCACGGGCCCTCGTTTTGTTTTTCTCGGGGTCCAGGTTATTGGCAGCAGGTCAGCGCAGGTGCCTGGGGGAAAGCAGGGTGCGCCAGCGTCGCGTTCGTGGCAGGGATGTCAGGATGGCGGATCGAAGCTTGTCCACCAGCTGCCAGCAGTCCTCGGCCTCCTGCTCATCCGAAGGGTGCCGGTCGAAGGAGGCCTGATCGGCCATGCTGCGCAGTCGATCCAGATCGCCGCACAGTCCGGCCGACGAAGACCCTGTGGGGTCGGTCAGCAGGTTCCGGGTGATCAGAGCCTCCTGCTCGCTACGGGTGCCGTCCAGGGAAAGACCGGTCTGCCTGCCTAGGTTGCTGATTTGTCGCCAGCCGGCACGGATACGTGTCTTCGGGTCGCCGGTCGACCGGGCCCGTCGGCGCAGCCAGGACTTGACCGCCAGCAGGAGCAAAACCAGCAGAGCAGGCAACCAGAGCGGCATGGTCCAGAGCGTCACTTTGGCTATCAGGGGTCCGTACCGCTTCCAGAAGGAGGGCGAAGACTGCCGGGATGCGTCCTGCCCGCCAACGGTGGTTCGACCCTGGGTGGTCCGGTCGTCACGGGGAGGATCGACCAGCGGGGGAGGCGGCTGGCGGACCAGGGTGCGCGGATCGGGCGGGGTGGAATCCAGTGACTTGTCCGGGGTCTTGGTCTCCGGTGGCGTGGGGTAGAAGGGGATCCACCCGAGTCCCTTCAGATTGACCTCCACCCAGGCCTGGGCATCGCGTCCTGTGAAGTCGATTCGGGTGCTCCCGTCCGCCTGGGTCCTGGTCCTTGCCCGGCTGATGGAGCCATCGCGGTTCTTGGGCACGAATCCCAGGACCACCCGGGATGGCAGACCCATCTGCCGGGCCAGGAGGGCCATGGCCGAGGCGTATTGTTCGCTGTCACCAACCATTGCCTGGCCCTGCAGGAGCTGATTGATCCGATAGTCGCCATGCCCGGAGGGCGAGGGATAGTCGCCGGCCAGACCATGGGAGAACCATCCCTCCCGGTGCAGCCGCTCCTCGATGGCCAGCGCTCTGGCACCGCCGCGCGCCTGCATGGAGGTCATGGAGGCCGCCGCCTTGGGCAGACTCTCAGGGGCATCCGCCAGGGGAGGCACCTGTGCATCCCCCGGATCGCTGTCGGCTATGCGGCGGGTTGCGGGTCGGTCTTCGGCCACGCCGTGCACTACATACTCGGCACCGGCCTGCAGGGCCTGATCGGCCAGTGCGGTGTCTGTGGCCTTGTTGAAGTAGATGTTCTTCCGTTGCAGGCCCTGATCCGTATCGATGCCGTCGACCTGTCCGGCGGAGGGCAGCCAGGCGTGGTCGAATCCCTTCCGAATCAGAAAGGTCGCGGTAAAAGAGCGTCCGGTCTGTTCGCCGTCTTTGGTCTTCCCCTGCTGGGTTTCTGTGCGGATCTGGGCGCCGATGCGCCGGTAGTCGGCGGCTCCTGCGCCTGAGGAATCGGACAGGTTCCAGACCTTGCCGTCATAACGGTCCATGACGGCCATTCGGACCGTCGTGCCGGCGGGCAGGTTGCGAACTGTGACCAGGGTTTCGTCCCGGTGGCGTTTGATATAGGCGCGGTAATCGCTCAAGGGGCTGGTGAACTGGTAGGGGTCCATAGGGGGCTGATAATGGTCACGAATGACCAGCCGCGGCGGGGCGGGCAGGAGTCCAGCGGAGAAAATCAGTCCGGCTGCCAATGTCAGGGTCACAAGAGTGGATGCGAGTCCTTGCAGACGCAGCAGACCCAGTCCGCTGGCGCACCAGATCAGCAGGAGCAGCCAGAGGATGCCGCCCGTCAACGCCGGGTGGAGACCGCTGCTGGTTCCTAGGGCGGCTGAGACGGCCATGGTGGCCAGGATGGGTAGGGTGGCTGTCAGGACGGCCACGGGATGCTCCGGCCGTCCCGGATTGCGGCCCAGGCCCTGACGGGCCAGCAGCACGGCCAGATAACAGGTCCAGAGCATCAACGTCCATAGGGCCATCAGCCCGCCGGCTTCCTGACCAAGTGGTGGATCGATGGCTGCCAGGGTCTTGAAAGCGCCGAAGGTGGCTGACCACCCTTGTGTCAGGGTCGTCCAGGTGGGCAGGACATGGGCCAGGGTGGTTCCGTTCAGAGCGAGGATGGGGCCCAGCAGGAATTGGGCCGCAATCAGCAGCAGAGGTTGCAGGAGGGCTGTGGCAATGCCGCGGCGGGGGAGCAGGGCGATCAGCAGTCCGGTCAGGCAGGCTGCGGCTCCCACTGTCAGCCAGAAAGGCAGACTGCCGTAGACCGGCAGCAGCTGCAGTCCGGCCAGCAGATCGAGGGGCGCCAATGCGGCGACCAGAATGATTGGGGAGCGGCGCATGGTCGGGTCGACAGTGGATTGCAGACCTGCCCTGTCAATCAGGCGAATCGGCTCCCTCTGGGCTTGCTCCGTCCATGATGCAGATGTGCTCATGGCTGGGTCTCCAAGAGGATGGGAAGGTCCCTCATGTTGCCCAGAACGGCGTTGACCAGGCCCGGCTGCGTCTGCAGACTTGGACGGGCATCCAGGTCGGCAGCCAGCAACATGGCATGGGAGGTGCTCTGGGCCGAATCGCCCATCAAGGTAGAGGGCTGACGGTCGCCCAGCGAACCGGTCACCAGAATGGTCAGGCTGTTGCGCTCGGGAGCGTCAGCCAGGTCAGGCTTGCCATAACTGTTCTGGCTGGGGCGGATGGCACTGCAGGCATCCAGAAAGCTCCGGGGATTCTCCGTGGGCAGGATGGTTCCATGGGCATCGGAATCGTCAGGTTCCGGGGCCAGCGCTTGCAGACGACGGCCATCAAGCAGGCATCGGCAGCCCAGGGAGGCGAAGAGTTCAACTGCCAGCTCGAACTCATCCGCATTCCGGTAGGAGGCAGCCTGGCCGTCCAGGATCAGTTCGGTTCTGGTGCGCAGGGTGGGCTCGTACTGGCGGATCATCAGGGTGCCGGCCCGGGCAGTGGACAGCCAGTGGACCCGTTTCACATCGTCGCCCGGCGCATAGGGGCGGAGGGCATGGAATTCCAGGTCGTCATCGACAATGCCGGGACCAGGATCCCCCTCCAGATCGCGTTCCAGTCCGGCTTGAAGGGGCGGCAGGGCCACCGTGCGGGGATGGATGTAGAGTTTTCGGGCGCCGGTCAGGATCCGACGGCGTCGGATGAGCCCCAGCGGATCCCCCGCCTCCATGGTCACCGGACCCAGGTCGATCACCCCACGGGACCTGGCTTCCAGCTTCAAGCGGATCTGGTGACTCTGGCCGGGAGCCAGGGCCGGCAACGAGGCCATGATGGTTCCTTGGCCTAGAGCCAGACCGATTCGGCCACGGCGGGTGGAACGGCTGCCCGGATTGGTCAGAACCAGGACCAGCTCGGCCTGGCCGCCCACCTCCAGACGGCCCTGGTCCAGACTCGTCACAGCGCTACAGGACAGGTTGCCCAGGCTCATCAGCAATCCCAGCAAAAGCATGCCCGCGCCCAGCAAAGTGCCCGCCAGCAGTTCACGCCAGCCTGTAGGGACGAAGGCCAAAGCGCACAGGAGTGCGGCCAGAGCCATGGCCCGGCCCAGGGCAGTGATCGACTGCCACAGGTCAGCGGCCAGGGTTCGCAAGACCTGTCTGGATTCTGTCGAGGATGCCGGTCTTGCCTCCGGGGCAGGTCGGCGGGCGAAGGCGGTCATGGCTCACTGCTCTCCTGTGGGGACGGGGACCTTGGCCAGGGCTTCGGCCAGCGCCTGGTGTTCATCCATGTCCGCCAGCCTGCTCTGGGCGGTCAGAATCAGCCGGTGGGCCAGAACGGGATCGACCAGGTCCTTGACATCGTCGGGGATCACGTAGTCGCGGCCCTGAGCGCAGGCCCGGATCCTGGCGCAACGGACCAGAGCCAGTCCGCCTCTGATGGAGGAGCCGACCCGGATGGCGGAGCTGTGTCGTGTGGCTTCGATGATGCGGATGACGTATTCCATGATGGAGGAATCGCAGAAGACCTTGGAGGCGCAGGCGGCCATGGCCTCCACCTGACCGGCATCGACCACCGGTTCGACCAGGCCAGCCCGGTCGCGGATGTCGGCCTCTTGAAGAATGCGCATGCTGGCATCGTGCCCCGGTGCCCCAAGCGAGGTGCGAATCAGAAAGCGGTCCATCTGAGCTTCGGGCAGGGCATAGGTGCCCAGCTGCTCGATAGGATTCTGGGTGGCCATAACCATGAATGGCCGGGGGAGGCGGTAGGTACGGCCATCCACGGTCACCTGGCCCTCCTCCATGACCTCCAGCAGGGCCGACTGGGTCTTGGGGGAGGCTCGGTTGATCTCGTCAGCCAGAACCAGGGAGGCGAAGACCGGCCCGGGCCGGAAGGAGAATCGTCCTTGAGACTGGTCGTAGAAGGTCACGCCCAGCAGATCGGAGGGCAGCAGGTCGGGGGTGAACTGGATCCGCTTGCAGTCCACGGCGATTGAGGCGGCCAGTGCCCGTGACAGCTGGGTCTTGCCGGTGCCCGGATTGTCCTCCAGGAGCACATGGCCTCCTGCGATCAGGGCGGTGACGCACAGGGCGATGGTCTCCTCCTTGCCCAGCACCGCCTGGCCGACGTTGTCGACTATGGAGCGGAAGAGGCTGGCGAAGGTCGACACATCCACGGCGGCTTGGCTGCGGTCTACTGCCTGGCTGCTGCCTCCTGCTTGGTCTGATCGTCTCTTCCGCCTGGCCTCTTCTGCCTGATCTCCTGCTTCGGTGAAAGACCGTTGGTTCTGACCGGTCTTTTCTGCTCCCCTGGGTTCGTCGGTCCTGACTTCGTATCTGGGAGCCGAGATCCGCTCCAGTTGGGGGTGTCGGGACTGATCGGTGACATCGACGAGGTCGGGCCTGGCAGGGGTTGATGAGGACCGGGTGAACAGGTCACGGACCGGCTGGTGGACGGGGATGGTCCCGTCTTCCACCATGGTGCGATCCGATGGGACGGATTCCGCCTCGGACTCCTGAGTCCTTTCCTGCCTGGCAGCCACAGGGATGCGGCCGGGGCGGGTCCGGTCGTCGCTCATCGCCTGGGAGGATTCCTGCTGGCCCAGACCGGCCATGAGGGCCTGGCGCTGTCGCTTCAGTACATCCAGTCGGTCGGCAGGGATCCGTCGGCCTTTGCTGCCTGCTTCGCGGGCGGCCTTGGGGGTACTCCTCCTGGTCGCGTCATCGGGGATGGTGCCGTCCTGCTGGATGGGTTCCTGTGCGTTTCGTTCATCCATGGTCATTCATCCTTGTCTGCTGAGGGGACCACTGACGGGTTAAGGGTCTTGTCGCTTGGCTTGTCGGCATCCTTGGGCAGGGTCAGCTCCTTGGTGGCGGCGGGCGAATGGCCTTCGGATCCCACCCCACGGATGCGGGCGACCGCCCGGAAGTTCAGCGTGGCGCCCGCTTTGGTTGACCCGGCGGGCAGGGTGATGACTTCACTGACCTCCGGCTGGTTGCAGGGCAGGGTCCAGGAAGCCTTGTCGGTGTCGAGGCCATCGATGCTCACCTGGATATCTGCGCAGGGTCGGCCGTGTTCGGAACCGGGGTTCAGGACCAGCTTGACCTGGTCCTTGCCCTGGTACTCCAAAGTCTGGAATGCAGGCGGATCTGGATGCGACCAGGTGGCTCCAGAGGCTGAGGCCACAGGTCCTGATCCGGCCATATTGGCGGGGGTCACACTCACTGTGCAGGTGCCTCCTGCCTCGTCATGGTCCACGTCGAAGACCGCCTTGGTGGCGGTGGCCGACCGCCATCGCTGCGAACCGCATCCGGAACCCTCGCCGTGGACCGTATAGCCCTGGATGGGTGAGCCATGATTCTCCGGCGGACGCCAGGTGACGGTCAGGGTTTCCTTGCTGCCGCCGTCCACGGTCAGTGCCTGCACGCCTCCGGGAAGCGCATCAGGTCTGGCTGCCGCCGGCGAGGAGGCGGGGGACCAGCCGACCTGGTTGTGGGCTTGGACTGTGAATGAGTAGTCATGGCCGTTGGCCAGTCCGTCGATTCGACAGGTGACTGCATTGCCGCAGGAGCGTTGTCCGGAGCCTGCCGATGAGGTGTAGGTGACCCGGTACTCGTCCACCGGACTGCCGTTGACTGCGCCCGGCTCCCAGGACAGGAGAACCGTTCCGTCGCCTGCCTGGGCGGCGCCTGCCAGCATTCTGGGGGCCTGCGGGCGGTCGATGATGCCCACGGTGATGGTGGCGCTGACCCGGCGTCCCGGATCCCGGCTGCCATCCTCGATCGTGGCCAGAATGGTGTTGGTGGAGGCGCCGATGTCGCGATCGGCTTTGATGGCGATTCTTCCGTCGCCCAGGCTGGTGGCTGTCAGTCGTGAGGTGTCGTCGCTGACCAGGCCGACCAAGCGTAGCGGAGTGTCAGGGAAGGGGTTGAGGGCGCCGTCGAACAGGTCCAGTTCCAGACTCTGCCCGGCCTTGAGCCCTAGCTGACGCGAGGGGACCGAAGCCAGGGGTCGGGTGGTGGCGACGATGCGGAAGACCAGGACCGTATGCACATCGCCGGAGGAACTGGTGATGGTCACCGGCAGTGTGGCCTTGGTGCCGGGCGTCGCGGTCTTGTCGGCGGCTACGTTCAGTTGGCCCCGAGGACTCAGCTTGGCATGGATCGGCCCCTGTGGGTCCCCGGAGGAGAAGGTGCTGTCGGCCGGGTCGCTTCCCTGGGGCCAGCGGATCATGGCGGTCAGGGAGATGGTCTGTGCCGGCTCCCCGGCCTCCAGATCGATGACCGGTGCAGAAAGGACCGGCGGGGAGGCTCTGCCGCCTACCACGGTGATGGGCAGGGTCAGTACCGACTCGTTGACGATGGCCTGGCCCCCTGGATCCCCGTCACGGACGGCAAAGGTCAGTGAGGCTGGGCCGGCATAGTTCCTGGCGGCGGTGAACTTCAGGGTGTGCTCGTCTACGTAGGGGTCGGATCCGTCGGACTTGGTGGCCGAGACGGACTGGCGGGAGGCGATCCGTGCGGTCTTGCCTGCGCCCACCCTGACTTGGTCGGCGATGTCGATGGTGATGCTCTGCCCGGCCCGCACTTTCAGAGCCGGAGCCCGGGGTCTTAGCATCGGGGGGAATACCCCGTAGGCGGGGACCTTCACAAAGGCCATTGAAGTGATCTTGTACCGGGTGTTGGTCACGGTGTAGGGCACCGCCCTGGCCTGGTCGGTCAGGTCGATGACCAGCTTGGTGGAGCCGGCTTCGCCCACGATCCTGGCATGGGCACGGGCGCTGGGATGAATCCCAAGGCGCAGGTCATCGAGGGTGCCGGACGGGTTACTGATGGAGTCGGCCAGATTGACTTCCACACTGCGCTTATCCACCGTGTCCTCGGGAGCCACCTGGTAATCCTGGGCTATGGGCGGCTGGATGGGGGCCTGGGGATCCGAGACCACGGTCAGGGTGGCCTGGTCGCTCAGCCCTGCCCGGTTTCGTGCCCCGTAGACCAGATAGGAGGTGCCTGGCTGCGAAGGAGCAGTCAGCCGGATCATGTCGTCCTCTGTACTGGCCTGGTCCAGCCCCTGGCGCTCCAGGTGGGGGTCCAGGCTCAGGGGGTCGTCGTCCCCGGAGATGTCGTTGAGCAGGACCGGTACGTCGGCGACGGTCCCAGGCCGCAGCCTGACCTTGTCGTCCCGGGCGAAGACTCCGGTCACTGACGAGTCGGGGAAGACACCGATACGGACGCGCGCCTGGGCACGCTGCCCCACCCAGTCCTCCACGGCGTAGGTGAACTCGTCGGTGCCGTGCGAGTCGGGATAGGCCTCATAGATCAGGTAGTCGGCCCCGGCTTTGACAATCCTTCCCAGCCTGGGCGCCTGGTTGCCCAAGCCGGACAGGGTGTCACAGTCTCCATCCGGATCGATGCCGGTCAGCGGGACGGGGATGCGTACCTTGGTCCCGGCAGCCACCTGGGCCCGCAGGTCCTTGGGGGTGGGTGCGGGCTTGCTGGCGGGGTCGGAGGCATGCACCCGGAAGGTGATGGTGCCAGAGGCTGCGTTGCCCAGATCATCCCTGACCGTATAGGTGACCGGGAAGTCCCCGGTGCGCTCGCTGGCCTGATACCTGACCGTATCCCCGGACACGAAGGTCAGGCCTGCAAAGGTCCGTTGGTCCGTTGTCAGCTGCTGGTCCAGGGTGACGCTGGTCCCGTCAGCGTGGGCGACCTTGTCCATGACCGGAACCGTGACCAGGCCCGATGATCGGACCCCAACCGTCAGATTCGGGGCTTTGGGAGCCGAGGCTGCCCTGCTCAGGGAAGGGGGCTGCAGGACGATGGTCCCCTGAGCGCTGCCCTCTGCGTTGGCGACAGTGTAGGCGATGCTCAGTGGGCGTGTGGGAATTTTTCTGGCTGACAGATAGACCCGACGGTGGTCCACGATGCCGACCTTGATGCCGGAGTCCGGGTCCACGCGCACATCGGTCAGGGCCAGCACTCCACCCATGGGATCCAGGTCGTTGTCGAGCGGATCGACGATGGCGGTCTGGTCGGCCCCAAGCAGGGCCACGTCGTTGACAGGAACCGGCGGCGCGGATCCGCCCTGGTCGTGTTCCACCTCCAGCCTGACCAGCCCCTGGGCCTCCTGGTCGCCTTGGGCCACCCGGTAGGGCACATAATAGGTGCCCGGGTTGGCGGCGGTGGCGGTGAAGGAAAGGCTCTCGGCGTTGACCTCCACCTGGATCCCATCGGGCTTGTCGACCCGGACCAGGCGGAGGGGCTGAGCGGCATTGGCATGCACGCTCCTGCTCAGGTCCACGGTTACCTCTCGGCCGGGAGTGGCCTGGCGGATGACCGGATCGACCAGTGGGGCCAGGGTGTTGACGGGTCGGACGGTGAAATAGATGAGTCCCTGGCCACTCATGAGTCCGTCCGAAACGGTGACTTTGACAGCCAGCCGAGCGGAAGTGGCCGACCCAGCGCTCATGGTCAGCTGCCCATCAGCCCTGGTGGAAAGGGATATTCGATCGGAGTTCACGGATTCGGCACCGACCAGTGTCAGCGGGTCTCCGTCGGGATCCTCGAAGCCGGCCAGAGCGTTGACGGTTGTCGTGGCGCCCTGCTCCACCTCATACTCGGGTGGGGTATCGTTCTGGACCGGTGCTTGGTCGCCTCGATCCATCTTGGCCGGGGCGATGTTCAGGTCGATGCCAGCCGAGGAGACCTGGCCGCGGCCGTCGGTGATGGAGTAGTTGATTCGAGCCCGGCCGGCAGGTGCGTCGCTGGCATCCACCTGCAGGTAGCGGCCGTTCATGACCGGAGTCAGGCGCAGATTGCCCTGCGAGCTGCGCGCATCCTCGATTCGCAGAACCGAGCAGTCGGTCTGCCGATCGTTGCGCAAGGGATCCAGCAGGGCTCTGGAACCGGCACGAATGCCCAGGCTGTCGTCCTCGGCCTGGATGGGTTGGGAGCCTGATCGACAGGTGGCCGCGAACCGCTGGCGATTGTCGGCCGAGTCCTGGCGCTGATCGGTTTTGTCTGTGTGTTTGACCTCCATGGTCTGCCACTGTGGCCGGATCACCTTGGTGGAGGATTGCGGGTTCCAAACATCACCGGTCAGCACGTCGTTGAGGATGACCCTCCGGTGGTTGGCCCGAAAGACCAGATCCGAGGTTGGGCTGATGGCCTCCAGGGTGGTGGGGCGCGGCTGGGGTGACCGAACCTGGGGCACGGCTGTCCCTGTCGAGCACAGGCGCAGGAAATTGCTTCCCGAGGAGGCCCAGGCCGTCCAAAGGCATCCGCCCGAGGAGACCGGCTGGGCGGGTTGGCCGCTGCCCCCGGTGCGTACGGTCTCGACCTGATTCCGGGGGTGGTCCAGATCAACCAGGTGGACGCTTTCCTGATCGGTCAGCCCCACCCAGGGTCCCTGGCGGTCCATATCCACAGGAGTGGACTGGAGCTGCAGGTCTCCCCGGTGCGGTATCCGGACGGATCCCTGGGGCCAGTAAAGCCGATCGCCGGCCAGGAGGACGGGTCTTCCACCAATGACGCTGAATGCATTGGCCCGGACGGGGGTGTGGTCCGTCAGGGAGTCCAACTCACGATGGGCCCTGGAGTCGGGTCCGTCGATTTTCAGCACGACCCCGTCCGAGGGCCGGTAGGCGTAGACGGTTCCGGAGGCATCCACGGTAGCGGCGGCCCCGGAGCCCAGGGTCAGCACGGGGTCGCGGCGCTGCTGGTCCATATCTCCCGGAGAAGTGGCCTGACCAACCCAGACCTTGCCGGTCCGCGCCTGGAAGAGGACCAGAGTGGGCCCGTTGACCATCCGCTGGACCCTGGCATCCGATCGGGTGGTGTCTCCCAGTGTGGCGGTGGAGGCCGCTATTGGGGCCATGCCTCCTTCACGGCCCAGGATGACCGCGTATCCGCTCTGGGCCAGGTCGAAGTGGTCCGTGCCTGTCGACAGGGCCACGTCCGCCTCGCCGATGTCGGGCTTGAACCGGGCGACCTTGCGCTCGTTTTCGGAGGTGATCCAGATGCTGCCGTCATCCACCTGAACGGCACGGCGGTCCACTCCATGCATGAACAAGGCGCCCAGTATGAGCAGGACCAGAGCCGTCAGCGTGACGGCCAGGATGGTGGCAGGGTTCTTGGCGCGGACGGCCAGGGCATGCCGCAGACGCAGCCCGGCCCGGCGCATCCGCAGGAAGCGTCCCTGCAAGTCCATAATCCCCTGGGTTCCTTTCCTGTTCTGCCGCACAGGCCAGGATGCCTGACCTATACCTTTCCTATACCTTTACCTTGTGCCCTTGTTGGTTAATTGATCCCGGACCGCCGTCGATGCCCTCTCTGACGACTGATTTTAGCTGGTTTGCCAGGTCTTGGCGGTCTGTGAGAGTCGGGGTGGTCGAATGTGGAAATTCATCCACCGAAGGCTCATTGGACGGCGCAGATGATCGTGGGTTCCTGGGACATGCTCCTGTCGGCCCGCACCAGGGTGACGCTGATGCAGGTCTGACCCCCCTGTGGGCTGTCGATACGGGCGGCCGGCTGTCGGGTCTGCACGCTGCGGCCACGGTCTCCGGTGCCGCCCTGATCCAGGGGATGCCAGACATAGGTGTCTCCCGGTTTGGGGTCGGGATTGGCCCAGGTGAAAACTGCCGTGGTGCCTTGGTAGCGGCCTTGGCCCTGGGTGGGTGAGGGAACCGGGCCCTCCTGCAGATCCTGGGGGTCGCTCGAATCCGTCGGGTCCGGGGACTGCGCCTGTCGGGATTGGGCCTGGGAAGAACCTGTAGTAGTCGGCTGTGAACCACGCTCGGATCTGTTTGGCAGGCCGACAACCAGGGCCCAGACCAGTACCAGGGCCAGGATGACAGCGAGGATCAGTCCCAAAAGGACCACACGGCGGCGGCCGCCAAAAAACCGCTTGGCCTGGCTGCCTTCATGGTCGGCGAACGCATCCCTGTCTGGGCGCAGACGCGGTTGGGAGCTGGCCCGTGCACCAGTCCAGGGGTGGCCGGATTCCTTATTCTCTGGTCGCTTTCCCCCTCGGCCTGCAATGGGTCGGCCAGCAATGTCTCCGGTCCGGGAGTGTGAACGTACATCCTCCGTGGGGTAGGGGCCGATTCCCTCGCCGATGAAGGGCGTTGCATGGCCGTAAAGCTCTTGTTGGACCTCCTGGAGGGCCCGCCCGAACTCCAGCGCCGAGTAGTAGCGGTCGTCCCGGTCATGGGCCATGGCCTTCTCCAGGACGGCGGCCAGCATAGGGGAGGCCTCGCCCATGTGCAGAACCGGGGTTTCCGCTGTCAGGATCAGCTGGGCCAGGTGATCCTCATCCCGGGCCCGGTAGGCATATTCGTAGGGGGAGCGGCCGGCCAGCATGCCGAAGAGCGAGGCCCCCAGGGAGTAGATGTCGCTGGCCTCTGATCCCCCCGAGCGGTTCGCCAGGACCTCCGGGGCCGCCCAGGGTATGGAAAGCCCGCCGGCTCGTTCGTCTCCATAGATGCCTGCGGAAATGCCGAAGTCGGCCAGGACGGGCAGACCCTGGTCGGTGATCAGGAAGTTGCTGGGTTTGACGTCCCGGTGCAGGATTCCGCGTTCATGGGCGCAGCAGAGTGCCGAGGCCATGCGCACCCCCAGGTCCAGCACGCCTTCCTGGTCCATGCCCCCGTGAAGCATGATGGTCTTGCAGCTGCCGCCCGGAGCGTATTCGAGCACCAGGCAATCCCGTCCGTCATCGCTGACCAGCGCCTGGTGGATGCTCAGGATGCAGGGGTGGGTGGAGAGCTTGGCCAGGGTCTTGGCCTCCCGCAGAAAGAGCTGATGGGTCTGCTGGTCCATGCTGCCTTGGAGGGCCACCTTGACCGCAACGGGTCGGTTGAGCCCCTCCTGCTCGTACAAGTAGACGGCGGCGGTGCCTCCCAGGTCCAAGGGGCGCATAAGCCGCAGCCCGGGCAGCGTTGGCGCCTGGTCCATGGATGGGACCGCACCCGGGCGCCGGGCCTGGGAACCATTCTGCTGCAAGGGACATCACCTCCTAAGGAATGCCTGGGAACTGCTATCCACGATAACAGCACGCCGCTCCCGATCGGTCATCCTTTCAACCTCCCAAGAATGGTCCCGGACCAGCGGCTTCCGGGGCCTGCGGATGGACCATGCCGGACCCTATTCTTGTAGCTATGAGCAAGCAGCCACCGGTGGATCCGCAAGAGGCCATGGAACCGGTCCGCGCCCTTATCGGCGATCGGCTCCGGAATGGGGAGGGTCGGCCCACCCGTGCCCTGGTGGTGGCTGGTCCTCCCCGCAGCGGCAAGACCAGGCTGGCCACCCGGGCCCTGCTGGCCGGCATGGAACGGTTCGGCGACGGTGCCAGCATGGCCGTATCAGGTAGGACCGCAGCCGACCAGGTCAGCCGCCAGGTCATTCTTGAGCGGGGCAGGTCCGACCGTACCCGACCTGTGGGCACCCTGCAGGCCCTGGCCTTCCGTCTGCTGACACGGTCCCGGCTGGCCCAGGGAGGGCGCGATCCGCTTCTGCCCAGGCTGCTCAACGGCGCCGAGGAGGATGCCCTGCTCAGGCAGGTCATGACCGTCCACCTGGAGCATGTCCAGGCCGGGGACGACTGCGCGGTCTGCCGACTCCTGGAACGCTACTTTCGCAACGGGGCGGGCTGGTCCTCCGTCCTGGTCGGCGACGGACAGGGCCGGGTCGTAGGGGTCGCCGACAGGTTCATCGCCCAGTTGCGGGACATGTTCGCCCGCATGACGGAATTGGGCCTGGACAGGGGGGACCGGGATCAGCTTCTGGATGCCCTGGCCGTCCAACCCATGGACCCCGACCGCCGCGATCGGCTGGGCCTGCAGTGGCGGCTGGCCTTCGCCCTGGATGACGAATACCGCCAGAGCATCACCGAGAGCTACCCGGATGAATTCCGTCTGGACCCCTCCATGCTCATGGTCGAAGCCTCCCGCAGCCTGGATGGACTGGCTGATGACGACCTGCCCGACCTGTTGGTCGTGGACGATTGGCAGGACGTCACCCTGGCCGGGATGGGCCTGCTGCAGGGGTTGAACCGGGCCGGTTGCCGACTTCTTCTGGTGGGCAATCCCGACCAGTCGGTCCAGTCCTTCCGTGGCTCCTATCCGGAATTTCTGGCCACTCGTCTGACGACCCTGGCCAAGCCTGTGCCAGGTGACGCCGCCCCCCTTCTGGCCCAGGACTTCGCCTGCCTGGGCGCCGCCACCCTGACCCTGAAACCCCGGAGGATGGTGGTTCCGAAAGCAGTCGAAGAACATACCGAAGGCCGCCAGGGTTCAGATTCGGCGGCTCCGGGTTCCTACGCCGACCTGGTGGCTGCCAGGGTCAGCCTGGGCATCGCCGGGGTTGAGGAGGACGATACCCCCCTGCCTGCCAGACCCGGCAAGCTGCCCGCCTGGCCCGGCGCCGGACCGGTGGCGCCTCTGACCGACGGCGACAGTCTTGTCCGCGACGGCAGCGTGCAGACCAGGCTCTTCCACACCCCCGACCAGGAGGACGACGACCTGGTCTGGCAGATCAAGCACGAGTTTCTGGCCGAGAAGCGTGACTGGAACGACATGGCCGTCGTCGCCCACGACAACATGACCCTGCGCACCCTGGGCCGCAAGCTGCGCGTTCAGGGTGTGCCGGTGCGCTTCTCCTCGGTGACCCGTCCGCTCAGCCAGGAGCCTGCCATCCAGGGTCTCTTTGCCCTGGTCGAGCTAGCCCAGTCGGTACTGGATCCCACTACCGTCGGAAGCGACCCTCACGATCCTGCCCAGGTGGCCGCCTGGATCCGTTCGCGCCTTCGCACCCTGATGGCCGGCCCCCTCTTCCGGGTTCCCGCCACCGCCGCTCGTGCAGAGCGTCCCGTCAGAATGGAGCGCCTGGAGTCCATCCTGGAGACCATGGCCGCATTGGCCCCCTTGTCCGGCCAGCAGGGGAGCAAAGCGGAATCGCCGGGCTCCTTGGACGACCTGCCGCTCCTTGGACAGGCCTGGCAGACCTGGGTGGAGGACCTGGCCGAGCGGCGGGCTCAGCGGGACCGTTCATCCGGCATCAGCGTCGACGACTCCCTGTTGACCAAGCACGATTCTTCCCAGCCAGGGGTCGGGTCTGGTCCCTTCTCCACTGCCTCGGCCCCCGACCAGCCGGTGGACCTGGGCGACCGGGATGCTCAACGGCCGGCCATTCTTTCTGTTCAGGCCCTGGAGACCCTGCTGGTTCTGGACCCGGATGGCCGATCCTCGGGAATCATCCTGGAGGCCATGACCGCCATCGCAGGAGGTCGCCGGGAGGATCCCGACGTACAGGTCCTGGACAAGGCCCTGCAGGTTCTGCGTCTGACGGCCACCCGCATCAGCGCCCTGGAGGACCGTCAGCCCCAATACGTGCTCTGGGAGGCCTGGCGAAGTCTGAACCTGGCCGACGACTGGCAGCGAAGAGCCCTGATGGCCACCCAGGAGGGGGAGGAGGCCAACGACCGTCTGGACGCGCTCATGCGGCTCTTCCAGTACGCGGCCGGCTCCCGTCGTTTCCCCACGGTCGAGGCCTTCATGGACCAGGTGCGCACCATGCAGATCGAGGCCGACTCCCTGGCGCGGATCGGGCCCATCGAGCACGCCGTCACCCTGACCACACCCGCCGGCGCTGCCGCCCTGGCCACCGACTGGCCCCTGGTCTGGCTACCCGCCGTCCAGGACGGGGTCTGGCCCAATCTGATTCCCCGCGACACCATGTTCGGAGCCGAGGAGCTGGCCGACCTGGTCCTGCACAATCGCATCGGCGACCCCCTGGCGGACACGCTCAGCCACGATCCGGCCCTGCGCTCCATCCTCTACGCCGAGAAGAAGGGCTTTCTGGAGGCACTGACCCGGGCCCGAACCCAGGTGCGCATCAGTGCGGTCTGGAACGATGACCTGGTTCCTTCGGACTTCCTCTACGGCTACCTGCCCGAACGCTATCCACGCACCGCCGATATGAGTCAGGCCGAGTTCAGCATGGTCGGCGCTGGCTCAGGCGGCAGAGAGCGCTACGGGGGGCTGGAGGTGTCTGCCAGGGGTCTGACGGCGGCCGCCCGATCCATCCTGGCTGTCCAGGCGTTGCTTCCGCATGACCAGATTGACCGTGACCGGGTGGACGATGCCGTACAAACCTTGCGGTTGCTGGCCTATCAGGGTCAGGATTCGGCCGATCCACGGCATTGGCCTTTCCTCTACAACAATGGTGAGGAGGGTGCCGCCGAGCCCACATTGGATCAGCATGTCCCAGACGAGCAGTCCACGGTTGGGCCGGCCTCGGATCGGCATGCCCCAGATAAACAGTCCGCAGTTGGCCAAGTCCCGGATAAAGAGGTTTCGGTTGAACAGGCCGCCGGGTCAAGGACTGTGGCCGCTGCCGCGGGCGTCGCATCGGTTACTGAAAGAGACCATGCCTCCCGGCCCGCGCCTGCTTCCATCAATCAAGCCGGTCAGGCAGATCTAATACAAGACCGTGACCGGGGCCATGAGCAGCGCCATGAACACCGATCAGACCGCCAGGTGGTCCTTCTCTCGCCCTCGGCGGTCGATGCCATCTGGAACTGTCCGCTGGAGTGGGCCCTGGGCGATCAGTTCTCCGGCCCATCCCCATCCAGGGTGCCTACGGAGTTCGGCTCCCTGATCCACAAGGTGGCCAGCGAGGGCACAGCCCAGGGCCTGGACCGTCCAGGCCAGGGCGATCCGGACGCCCGCCAGCAGCAGGTGCGGAATGCACTCCTGGGCATCTACCAGGATCTGGCTCCCCAGGAACAGCGGCTGCGGGACCCGGACGAGCTCTATGACCAGCGCGGCCGCAGCAGCCGGGTGGAGTCCATACTGGACAACCTGGCCTCTTATTTCGTCCGCTCCTCGGATTCCGAATACGGCCTGGAGGGCAAGAGCCCGGTCCCGGTCGGCGACCTGCTGGGGGTGCAGAGCGAGCGCTCCTTCGATGTCAGCCTGTCCGTGGAGGAACTGGTCCCTCTTTGGAAGGCCACCTTCCCCGATAGGCCCTTGGATGCCGATGGGCTCTTCGCACTGATGTCCGGCCTGGTCGACGGCTTCCCCACAGCCCTGGATGCCAGGACGACGGTCAGGCTGACCGGCCGTATCGACCGTCTTGAGGTCAGGTCCCTGCCCGAGGGCATCCGTTTGCGGCTGGTGGATTACAAGACCGGCAGAGTCCCCTATACCCAGGGACAGCTCTTCAACGATCTGCAGCTGGTCTGTTATCAACTGGGCCTGGCCTTCCCGCCCACGCCCGGCAGCAGCCCGGAGGTGGGGGCGGCCTGGAGTCTGCCCCAGACCCCCGATCTGGAAAGGACCGAGGGGATGAAGCTGAGCCAGTCCCTGCTCCTGCAGCTGCAGACGCCACCCAAGGATGCACAAACAGGGCTGCGCCGGGAGGAGATGGCTTACCAGCCGCCACTGTTCGAGCGCGACAGGCTGGTCACCATCGCTCAGCCCAGAACCGGCATGCCCTCCCCGCTCAAGTCCAAGGCAGAGCCTGCGGACCTGCCTGATCAGGTTCCGCCTGGGGTGGATGCGGACCTGTGGGCCATGGTCCGGGCCGCCCGGGTCTCCTCCCAGGCTGTATGGGGCCTGACCATGATAGCCAGGGTCTTCTTCGCTGCCGGGGTCAAGCTGACGGCTGGCCGGGATGACGCGGTCTTCGACCCTGCCCGCTGCCATCGGGCCGGCAATGGTCAGGAATGTCAGGCATGGCAACTGGTGGCGCCCAATCTACTGGAGGATCAGGAATGAAGCAGACTGCCGAACAGTCCGCCATTGTCGATGCGGATGTGAACGAGGATCTTCTGGTGGTGGCCGGTGCCGGCTCGGGCAAGACCATGACCATGACTAGCCGGATCATCGCCCTGATCCGCCGGGGAGTGCCCTCCGAGCAGATTCTGGGGTTGACCTTCACCCGTAAGGCCGCCTCCGAGCTCCAGTCCAGGGTGGGTGCGGCGGTCATTCGACGCGATCAGGGCAGAGGCGCCTCGGCCGTAGATCCCGAACGCAACTTCCTCAAGCCGACCGTGTCAACCTATGACGCCTTCTTCCAGTCCATCGTGCGCCAGTACGGCCTGCTGGTGGGCATGGATCAGGACACCCGTCCCCTGAGTTCGGCGGGAGCCTACCAGTTGGCCTCCCAGGTGGTCGCCGACCATCTGGATCTGATCTTTCCTGCCGGCGCCTCGGCGCAGGATGGCGACTCCGACGACCTGGGCTCCGCCACCTTCTCGACGACCGTCAACCGGGTTCTGGGGCTGACCGGGGCGGTGACCACCTCCATGATCAGCAGCGACTGCCCGGATTTCGACCAGGCTGTGGAGCGGATCCGCGCCTGGGACCGCGCCTTTGTGGATCGTTCGGACCGGCTCATCGGCGACCAGCCCGTGCCGGCCACCGAGCCCACAGTCAGCACCTCACCGCCCAAGCGAAGCAAGAAGGAGACCGACGAGCACTATCAGGGTAAAATCAAGGACTTCCAAGACAAGCGGCAGAGCATTCGCCTCCACCGGGTGGATGCCATGCGACGGGCCGTCCTGACACGCGAGAAGCTGCTGACCCTGGTCCAGGACTACCAGCGGGCCAAGCGTCAGGCCAACATGGCCGAGTTCGGCGACTTCACCCTGGCCGCCTTCCAGCTGGTCGAGCGTTTCCCCTCCATCAGCGCCCAGCTGCGACGCCGCTACAGCCACGTCTTTCTGGATGAATACCAGGACACCTCCACCACCCAGGCCCTGCTTCTGGCGGCCATCTTCCATCCGCAGCGTCTCAAGGAGGATCAGGGGAGTGCTGACCAGGCTCCCGGCAGGTCGGCCGTGACCGCCGTGGGCGACCCCTTCCAGTCCATCTATGCCTGGCGCGGGGCCAGTCCCGGGGCCTTCCGCACCTTCCAGGCCCAGTTCGGCATGCTGGCCGACCGACCCGACTCCGGCAGCGGCCCCTTGTCGGGGGTGGCAGCCTTTGGGCGATCGCAAGACCAGGACCCGCTGACCCTGTCGCGCACCTTCCGCAACTCCAGCTGGGTGCTCAAGGCCGCCAACCAGCTGACCGTCCCTCTGCGCCATCGGGGCCAGGAGAGCCGATCGGAGACGGAACTGCGCGAGGTGGACGTGGCCAGGCTCCGTCCCCGTGAGGATGCCGACCCGGGTACCGTGGGCCTCCTGGGCTACAGCACCGGCGGCCAGGAGATCGATGGCGTGGTCAGGTTCGCCCTCAGGGCCCGCGAGCTCTATGGCAATCAGGGCGACGCACCGCACGTGGCTGTTCTCTTCCGCTCCAAGGCCGCCCTGCCCAGGTACCGTCAGGCCCTGGAGGCCGCAGGGCTGAGCTGCCAGGTCGTCGGGTACTCCTCCCTCTTCGACAGGCCCGAGGTCATGGACCTTAGAGCCCTGCTCTCCCTGATCTGTGACCATACCGACAGCGATTCCCTGATGCGTCTGCTGGCCTCGGCCCGGTTCGGCATGGACGCGGCCGACCTGAGCGCCCTGGCCTCCCTGGCCGCCAAGGTCAACGAGGACAGCCAGTATCGGGCCCTGGTCCGTGCCGGCCTGGTCGAGTCCGATTCCGATCCGCGCCGTCGTCGTGAGGATCTGCACCGTTACCGTGACCAGGTCCCCAACGACGTCTTCCTGGTGGACCTGCTGCTGCGTGACGATCTGCCAGACCTCTTGGAGAACTCCGGGCTTTCCCCCAGGGGACGGGTCCTGGCCGCCGAGGCCGCCCGGGTCATCTGCCAGGTCCAGGCCGAGTCCTCGGCCCCCCTGCGTCAGGTGGTCATCGCCGCCATCCGTGCCCTGGACCTGGACGTGGACCTGGTGCTGGCCCGCTCCCTGGCCAATCCTGAACGTCCTCTGGAGCCCAGTCAGGCCAAGGCGGGCATTCAGGCCCTGCTGGACCAGGTGGATGTCTACCTGTCCGAGCTGCCCCAGGGCCTGGGGCCCAGCCTGCGCGGGTTCGTCTCCTGGCTGTCCTCCCTGGACCAGAGCCCCGAAATGCCCACTGACGGGGACGACCGACAGGCCGACGTGGCCCTGATGACCGTTCACCAGGCCAAGGGTCTGGAATGGGATGCCGTGGCGGTGGTCGGGCTCAAGCGTGGAGCCTTCCCAAGCAGCCAGGGCGACCGGCTCACGGTCAAGCCCGCCTTGGACCAGCCGGTGGTCCAATCCCCGGACGGCCCGGTCTACCAGTACAACTGCACGGCCCGTACCTGGCTGGTCGATCCCCAGGCCGTGCCGGTGCCGGTCCGGGCTGATGCCATGATCCTGCCCCGCTTCCCCCACGACGCCCCCCTGGGAGCCGACCCTGAGGACCTGCTGGGTCGACTGGACCTGGCGGGCCTGGAGGAGGAGGCCACGGGCCTGTCCCGGGAGAGCGGACTGGACGACCAGGCCCGCCAGGTCCGGGCCGATGCCATCGCCCCCTCTCAGCGCGAACAGTACGGCCGTCGGCTGCTGGACGACGAGCGACGGCTGATCTACGTGGCGGCGACAAGGGCCCGGCATGACCTGCTGCTGACCTTCAGCCAGGATTCCCAGGCGGAGGCTGCCGCCCTGAACACGTCGGCTCCGGACCCGGATAAGGCCTCCAACTTCTGGACCGAGCTGGTGGAGCTCTTCCAGGAAGAGCCCGATGCGGTCAAGCTGGAGCAGACAGAGGATGCCCAGGAGGGCCAGCCAACGCCGCCCTTGGGGCTCTTTGTCGGTGAGCATGCCCAGTCCTACCGCCAGGCCATTGTCAACCGTGCCCTGGAAGAGGTGGACCAGGTCGCCGCCCGCGACGGCCAGCGGGATCAGGCGCTATGGCCCCCGGTCCTGAATGCGCGCACACGCGCAGCTTTGAATCGCTCGGCCGCCTGGGTGCGCGCCGGAAAACCGGGCAACCCCGCAATGCCTGAGGAGGGCGATGACGGGCTTTACGCCAATGCGGTCCGCGTCCTGCAGGTCAGCACCGGCCGTCTGGGGGTCGCCGACGACCAGCTGCTTACGGACCTGGATCTGCTGCGGCGCACCGGCCGTCGGATTCTGGGGCATGGGGCTAGCAGCGTCACCGCCATCCAGGCCGGTTCGGCAGGGGGCGATCCCAAGATGGAGAGGGACTACTGGCAGGGGCTGGTCAGGCCCATACCCCAGGTGGCCTCCCCGCAGGCCGAGGCAGGCACCCGCTTCCACGACTGGGCCAGGCGCTTCATCCTGCCCGAAATCTCCGCCCCCCAAGGACTGGTGGACCTGCCTGATCAGGCGGAAGCACCCAACCTGCTCGATGGCCCACTGGGTCCTGGGGCCATGGCTGAGCGGGCCCGCATGCTGGCCGGGCTTGACCAGGAGCGGGAGTCCCTGGATTCCAAGGCCGATCCCGTTAAGGCCCATCTGCTGACCTGGGAGCAGCGGTTGGCCGAGTCCGACTGGGCAGAGCGCACCCCCGTCTGGGTGGAACGGCCCATCGTGGCGGTGCTGGCCGGCTCCATCGTCAAGGGCAAGCTGGATGCGGTCTTTGCCGGCGGACTGGACCCTGATCGCCCGGATCTGCGCTACACCATCGTGGACTGGAAGACCGGAGCACGACCGCACGGAGAGGAGTCGACCAACCGCCGTCTGGTCCAGTTGGACTTCTACCGGCTGCTCCTGTCACGCTTGGAGGGTATCGGCCTGTCGACCATCGACGCCTGCCTTTATTATGTAAGCGAAGACCGGCCCCAGGATCGACTCATCAGGGCCCGTGCCAGGACCGAAGAAGAAATTCTCGCAACCCTGGCCGAGGGCATACCCGAGCAGTCGGACGAGGACTGAGTCTGCGGCAGACCCCGCCAGACAAGGGCGATGGGTGCCGCGCATCAGCAATCATGAACAGCAGGCGATCGGCGGACGGCCAAGGGCCGTCGTGGGGCCGGGCACGCCCGAATGGAGCAATGAGACAGATGACTACGTCCAGTAATCACGACCAGGCCTCCCGGCGGAAGGGGAGCGTGGCAATAAGACCCATGGTCTGGGCGGATATGCCCGACCTGGTGGGGACCTTCGACGCCACCTGGAAGGTGCAGGAGGATCCCGAGGGGACCGTGTCCCGGCTGAGCGCCGCACATTTCATCCTGCACTATCTGGTGGGTGCCACCAGGGCACGGATAGCCGTCGATAGGCAGGACTTCCTGGGGGTGACCCTGCTGGCCGAGGGGCGCGGCGAACCCTGCTTCCCCCAGGCCCAAGCGGAGCTGGAGCAGGTGGACCAGCAGCTGTCCGCCACGACGCTGGGCGCTCAGACCCTGGACCGGGCCCGCCAGTGGCAGCTGACCGAGGTCAAGCTCGAGGAGAAGTGCGGTCTGGCCGTCCCGCCCCAGGCTGAGCTGAGGCTCTTCCTGGTCTCCAGCCGTGCCCGGGGCCGCGGCGTGGGCGGTGCACTGTGGCGTGACACCTTGGAGCATCTGGACCAGGCGGGCATCGAGCGCTTCTACCTGCATACGGACTCCTCTTGCGATGTGGGCTTCTACGATCACAAGGGCATGGAGCGGCTGGCCGAGCTCAAGGGGCGGGACCATGCAGCCTTCGCCGGGCGCGACCCTTCCGGCGACCCGCAGTTCTTCGAGGGAATCGACGACATCTTCATCTACGGCGGCCGTGTGAGCGACCAGCTGGGCAAGGACGGTGATCATGGCGTCCGCTAAATCCCCCTTCCTGCGCCTGTTCACCTATCCGGGCGCCGCCGGCTTCTGCCTGTCGGCCGTTCTGGCCCGCCTGCCCCTGGGCATGATGGGTCTGGGCATCGTACTGGCCTTGAACCACATCTATGACAACTGGACCTCGGCCGGTCTGATGAGTGCCGTCTACACGCTCTGCGCGGCCCTGGTCACCCCCTTCTACGCCCGCCTGTTCGACCGGTTCGGCCAGCGTCGGGTCGGGGTGACCGCCCTGATCGTGCAGGCTCTGGCCATCCTGGGATTCGCCGTGGGCGCCATGCGCCGGGTTCCCCTGGGTGTGCTCTTTGTACTGGCGGCTCTGATGGGCCTGACCCAGTTCGCCTTCGGAGCCCTGGTGCGCACCCGCTGGGCCTGGGTGCTGCGCGACGACAAGACCAACCTGCTCAACACCGCCTATGCCCTGGAGTCGGGGCTGGACGAGTGCGTTTTCATCCTGGGGCCCATCCTCTCCGCCTACCTGGCCACCTCGGTCAGCCCGGTCTCCCAGCTCTACCTGCCTGCCCTGGCCCTGCTGATCGGCGGACTGACCTTCTTCGCCATGCGTTCGACCGAGCCTCCGGCCGTCGTTCGCATGGAGGCCGTCAGCCAGTCTGCGGCGGATCATTCCCCGGTGGATGCCCACGGGGACGTCCTGCCGAGTGATACTGACGGCCACCAGGGCTCCCGCTCGGCTCTGGTCTACCCGGGCATCCTCCTGTTGGTCGTGATTTTCGTCGTCTTCAACATGAGCTTTTCGGCGGTGGACGTCTCGGTGACCGCCCTGACCAAGTCCATGGGCCGCGAGGGTGCTGTAGGCCTGCAGCTGGCCCTGTTCGCCCTGGGCTCCCTCTGCGGGGCTCTGATCTTCGGCTCGGTCAGGCTCAAAGGATCCCGCTGGCGCTATCTGGCGACATTCCTTGTGCTGCTGACACTGGGCTACGTGGTCTTCCGCCTGGTCATGGACAACCTGGTCCTGCTGGGGCTGGCCGAGGTGCTGACCGGCCTGTGCGTCTCGCCCATCTTCGCCACCGGCAACCTGATCGTGCGCGAGAACGTGGATGCCCGGGCCCTGACCGAGGGGCTCTCCTGGCTCTCCACCGGCGGATCCATCGGCACCTCACTGGGATCCACCCTGGCCGGTGTCGCCCTGGATCAGTTCGGGCCCCACGGTGGCATGAGCATTCCGGCTGTGGTCACCTGCTGCGCTGTTCCTCTGGCTCTGCTGGGCTGGGCCAGGAGCCGCAGGAGGGGTATGGTCGTGGAAAAGACCGAAAATGCACAGTGAAATGAATTAGGCAAGAAGGAGGCAGCCGATGATCCGCGTATCGGTGCTGGGCGCAGGCGGACGCATGGGAACCGAGGTGGTGCGTGCTCTGAAGGGCGCGCAGGATATGCAGACGGCCCTGCTGCTGGGTCCGGATGACGATCCGGCTGCCATCAATCCGAGCAATACGGATGTGGCGGTCGACTTCACCAGCCCTGATGCCGTCCTGGGCAACACCCTGACCCTGATAGGGCAAGGGGTCCACTCCGTAATCGGTACCACCGGGTGGACCAAGGAGCGCCTGGACCAGGTCAGGCAGGCCTTGGACGAGCATCCCGGACTCAGCGTCTTCATCGCTCCCAACTTTGCCATCTCAGCGGTGCTGGCTGACCGGTTCGCAGCCATGGCAGCCCGCTACTTCGAGTCGGCCGAGGTGGTTGAGCTGCACCATCCCGACAAGGTCGACGCCCCCTCCGGCACTGCTCTGGGAACCGCTTCCGCCATCGCCGAAGCCCGTCGCCAGGCTGGCATGGGTCCCATGCCCGACGCGACCCAACAACCTGATCCCTCCAGGGGCCGGGTGGTTGACGGTGTCCACGTCCATGCCGTCCGGCTGCGGGGACTCAACGCGCACGAGGAGATCCTCATGGGCAATCCCGGCGAGCAGCTGACCATCCGTGCAGACAGCTTCGAGCGTGTCTCCTTCATGCCTGGAGTTCTCCTGGCAGTCCGCCGTGCTGGAAGCATTCCCGGACTGACCGTGGGCCTGGACCACTACCTGTTCTGATGTCCGCAAGAGCATCCCATCTGCAAGGGCTTTTGGGTGACCCGACGCAACAAGGTGTTTCAAGGTGTTTATTTGGTTTGCCGCTTTTCGATGATGCTGGGTAAACCGAACGGCGTCCTGCCGGTTTCGAAGTGGGCGGAGGGAGCCAAATCCTTGACGGCGGCTTCACCCAAGCGTATGGGCATGCCCCTGCTGTGGATGGAGGGATTCGGGCGCTGAGTGTGGTCATCTGCAAAAGCTGCCGGTCTGTATACATATGCGAAGTTCGACAACGAGGTGTTGAAATTCGTTTCTTTCGATCTGGGAAAATCCTCTGTACGGGACCGTTACCCGCGGAATCCGTTCCGTGGCCAAAGACGCTGTAAATGCCTTGAAGTGTCGGGACTATAATCAAAATAAAGGCGGTGTCGGGCGGAAGACGTCGGTGTCTGAGGGCCGTGGTTATTTGAAGCCTTTCTCGCCTATAGCCGGGTCTTTGGGTCCCGTGCTAGCGAAGGTGCAGGGCGAAGGGTGAGTGGTGGTGATGTCAGAGCCGAGCGGCGGGGGTGCTGATGCCGGTGAGGTGTCGGATGACGTTATCGATTGGATTGATAAGGTTGATAAGTTTGCCCTGTCGTGGTTCTTGTCGAGCATGCTCGAGAGAGTTCCGCATGCGCGGCTTGGCGCCGTTGAGTTCTCCCTGGGAGGGGTCCTGTGGAAGACGGTGCTGTACGGGTTGGCCTATGTGGCCGGGTTCGCCTAAGGCTGGTACTACCTGTTTGACCAGGACCAGGATTGGGTGCGTACCTGGATAGTTTGCCTTCTTTTGCTTGCTTTCTTAGCCGGATTTGCTGTTCGGAACCTGTTGGGGCGGTATGAGTATGGAAAGGAGCGTCCGGGGCCTTGGTTTGTGGTGTTGTCTTTCTTGTTCGTTCCGTTGATCGGTGTCATATTCGGGGCTGCCAGTGCTACCCCGGGTGGCGTGTTCCGGTGGGTTCTGGTGTCGGTGGCTGTGCTGGTGGTTGTTGGGGTGTCGGTGTTTCCGGTGGTGATGCGGCTGGTGCGCAACAGGTTTGCGTCGTGGGCGGTGATGGTGGTGTTGTGTGTGGTGCCGTCCTGGATGCTGGTCAAGCCGACGGGGTCGGCTGGTGCGTCCTTGTTCTGGTGCTGCTTGGTGGGCGTCGTCGGCGCCCTGTGGTTCGTGCTGGACATGTTGGGGATCGAGAAGTGCGCGAGCATGCATCGTGATGCGGCCTTCGAGTGGCTGGCGGCCTGGGCGCTGGCGTTCGATCTGACCCTGACGATCGCCTCCATTATTGGAAGCTCCAATTCTTATATGGGAGTCTACAAAGATGACGATGATACCGGCCGGTGACGCCGGGCGGCGGGCTGCGCCATGGGTGTGCCTGCGTCGATGTCGATATCGGTTGTCCCGTCCCGGCGGAGCGTCGGGACGGGTTTATGAAGAAAGGAAAGGTGAGGATTATGGCCAGTGCCTTGTTCTCGAAGAGGCCGCGTCGCGTGGATGTGATGAAGGGGTACGAGCCCATGTACGATGCGACCTTGCAGGAGTGCCTGCAACGGCCCTTCTACCTGTATGCTAGGGGGAAGGGGCGTTCCTGCCGCAAGGAGATGTGGGTTTTCTCCCTGTTCGTCTCGTTCATGGACACCTGCGTGACCCGCGTGTTCTCTTCTGGTCCCTTGGTCGTCATACCGGCGCTGTTCTCCTTGGCGATGCTGGTGCCTATGTATGCCCTGACGGTGCGGCGTCTGCATGACCTGGCCCTGTCGGGGTGGCTGGCGCTCGTCCTCTACGTGTTGATTGTGGTGGGCTTTGGTCTGGTTGTCGGTTCGATGGTGTCGGATACCTTGGAAGGGCTGGATCCGTCCGCTCCTTCGCCCCTGGGGATCATCATCCTCCTTCTGGCCGTGGTCGTCCGGCTGGTCATCATGTGCGTCCCCTCACGTCGCCGTCATCCAGTTGTCGATAACGGAAGCCTCAGTGCGAGTCAGCCCGGCACAGCACAGTACCCAGTGGACCCAAACGGACAGTGACCCCCTGCAGTAGCGGAAAGAGTGAAAGACGAGTGGTGGTGATGTCTGAGTCGAGTGGTGGGCGTGTTGGTGTCGGCGGGGTGTCGGATTGCGCTGGGGATCGGGTTGATGCGTTTGTCCTGTCGTCGATCATGTCGCGTGTGGTCGGGTGTGTCCCGCATGCGCGGCCCGGTGCCCGTGAGTTCTCCCTGGGCGGGGTCCTGTGGAAGACGGTGCTGTACGCGTTGACCTATGTGGCCGGGTTCGCCTGCGGCTGGTTCCTCCTGTTTGACCAGGACCAGGATTGGGTGCGCATGCGGATAGGCCAAGCTACGTTTCCCGTACTGTTCTCTATTTTTGCTGTGGTTGTCCTGTTGGGGCGGTATGAGGATGGGAAGGGGTGTCCTGGGCCTTGGTTTGTGGTGTTGTCGCTTCCGTGCGCTCCGGGGTTCGGTGTCGTATTCGGGTCTGTCGGTCGCAATTCGGGTGGCGTGTTCCGGTGGGTCCTGGTGTCGGTGGCTGTGCTGGTGGCTGTTGGGGTGTCGCTGTTTCCGGTGGTGATGCGGCTGGTGCGCAACGGGTTCTTGTCGTGGGCGGCGATGGTGGTGTTGTGCGTGGTGCCGTCCTGGATGCTGGCCAAGGTGACGGGGTCGGCTGGTGCGTCCTTGTTCTGGTGCTGCGTGGTGGGTGTCGTGGGCGCCTTGTGGTTCGTGCTGGACATGTGGGCGATCGGGAAGTGCGCGAGCACGCATCGTGACGCGGCCTTCGAGTGGCTGGCGGCCTGGGCGCTGGTGTTCGACCTGATCGTGCTGATCGCCTCCCTCCTGGGAGCATCCAAAGATGACGACGATGCCAGCCGATGATGTCGGCTGCGCGGGGAGGGCTGGATCCGTCCGTCCCCTCCGTGGTCAAAGACGATGTCGTACCTTGAAGCGGCGAGTCTATAATCAGGATAAAGGCGGTGTCAGCGGAAGACGCTGGTGTCTGAGGGCCTTGGTTATTCGAAGCCCTTCTCGTCGTTGGCCGGGTCTTGGGGGTCCGTGCTTGCGCAGGAGTAGGACGAACTCCGGCGATGCGGGATGGGAAGAGACCTGCATGAACGACACTGATATAAGAACGGAATCAACGCTCTGGCGGGTCGAATGGCGGATTCGAGGCTTTGAGCGGGAGGGTGGTGTGTGATGGCTGGTGGTGTTTCCGGTTCCTTGCGGCTTCCTGTGGGGAGGTCCTGGCTGGAGAGTGCGTCTTCGGTCATGTCGCGGGTGGCAGGGTGTGCGCGTCATGCGCCCGCGGGTGAGCGTGCCTTTTCCCGTGCCGGCGTGGTGCGCAAGCTGGCGGTGTACGGGGCGGCTTTCCTGGCGGGGTTTGTGCCGGGCTGGGCATTCCTGTACGACCAGGAGGAGCAGTGGGTGCGCGACCGTTTTATACAGTTCGGCCTGGCAGGCATGTTCTCGGCTTTTACGATGTGGTGGTTTTTGGGCCGGTTCGAGGGCCGTGGGGGGCGTCCGGGGTTCTGGTGCCTGGCGCTGACGATGCCGACGATGCCCTGCTGGGGGGTGATGTTCGGCGCGATGACCGGCGCGAATCCGGGGGTGATGCGTTGGGTGTTCGTGTCGGTGGCCGTGCTGGTGGTGGCCGGGGTGACCTGGCTGCGGTTCGTGTCGGATCGGGTGCGTGGCCGTGTGGCGGCGTGGGCGGCTGCGGCCGTGTCGTGCGTGGTGCCGTCGTGGATGCTGTGCCTGCTGTTCGGGGGTTCCCCCCTGTCGTGCCTGCCCTGGTGCGTGGCGGTGGGCGCGACGGGAGCCCTGTGGTTTCTGCAGGACCTGTGGGCGATCGACTATTGCGCGGGCGACGACCGTGACGCCTCCTTCGAGTGGCTGGCGGCCTGGGCGCTGATCTTCGACCTGATGACCCTGGTGGCCGCCCTGGCACGCGGCAGCACCGCCGCACAGGATCAACAATGAGCTTGCCCCGGGATGCTACTCTCTGCTTATAGGCACGAATCGAACGCACATCGTGGGATGCGGAAGGGTGACCGGGCTGGCTCTGCCATCTGGCTTATGCTACTGGGGACCGTCTCTTTCCCCTCTTGTTGATTGGGCAGGGATTGAGGAGGTTCGGCACACGTTGCTTGTCTAAGACTGACAGTGGGGAAAGGGTGTCGCGAAGGTGATGAGTCCCCGTCTGCAAGTAGCGTTGAAGTATGTCTGAGCTCCAAACCCATCTGTTGGACAAGGCCCCATTCGGGCGGGTCGTGCCGGCCATGGTCACCCCCATGAACCATGACGGATCCGTGGATTACGAGGCTGCCGCCAATCTGGCCCGGACCCTGGTGGCCGATGGGGCCGACGGCATACTGGTCAACGGCACCACCGGCGAATCTCCGGCCACCCACATGGAAGAGAAAGTCGATTTGGTACGAGCCGTAAAGGATTCGGTGGACGTGCCGGTCATCTCGGGTGCGGGCTCTAACGACACGGCACACACGGTACGTATGGTCGAGATGATCCAGGAAGCCGGGGCGGATGCGCTCCTGGTGGTCATGCCTTACTATTCCAGACCCTCCCAGGACGGGGTTGTAGCGCATTTCAGTTCCGTCTGCCAGTCTGCGGATCGTCCCATCGTGCTCTACGATGTGCCTGGCCGCACCGGATTGCACGTGACTGTGGATACCTACCGTCGTCTTGCCGAATTGCCGCATGTCGAGGCAGTCAAGGATGCCACTGGCGACCTGGCCTCCATGCCCCGCAAACGCCAGGAGACCGGCCTGACCTGGTACTCAGGCGATGACGGGCTCTATCTTCCCTTCCTGGCCCTGGGCGCGGTCGGCGTCATCTCGGTGATCGCCCATGTGGCATCCGGACCCATGAAGCGCCTGGCCGACGACTTCGATGCTGGCGACCTGGACGGCGCAAGGGATCTGGCCTTGCGTCTGGACCCGCTGGTCCAGGCTCTGAACGGCCAAGGGCAGCAGGCGGTCATGGCCAAGGCCGCTTTGAAAGTGGCCGGCGTCTTGGACAGCACGACGATGAGGCTCCCTAATCTTGGGCCTGGCAAGGACCAGCTGATCCAAGCCGAGAAAGGCATGAAGGCCGCAGGGCTGATGCGTTCCTGACAAGCAACCAAGCGTCGTCCCTGTATCAGGCAGGGGCACAGATGATAGAAACACAAGTGAGAATGGCAAGAAAACAAGAAGAATCAAACACGACCGGCAAGAGCAGAAATCGTCGGTCCTCCTCCAAGAACGGCAAGCAGGGGTCTGGCAGGTCCCGGGGCGAATCCCGCAGCCGCCGCAATGGCGCCATTGCCCGCGGCAAGGGCACTCAGACCGAGCAGCGTCTGGTGGCGCCCCCCAAGTACCGTAAGGGCTCCATGCGTATTGTCCCCCTTGGTGGCTTGGGGGAGATCGGCCGGAACATGAATGTGATCGAGTACAACGGCCACATTCTGCTGATTGACTGCGGTGTGCTCTTCCCGGAGGAGGAGCAGCCGGGCGTGGACCTGATTCTGCCCGACTTCAGTTACATCAAGGACAAGCTGGATCAGGTGGATGCCCTGGTGCTGACCCATGGGCATGAGGATCATATCGGCGGCGTGCCCTATCTGCTCAAGCTGCGTCCTGATATCCCCCTGATTGGCTCCAAGCTGACCCTGGGGTTCGTGGATGCCAAGTGTGAGGAGCATCATCTCAAGCCCACCGAGGTTGAGGTCAAGGGCCGCGACAAGCTCAAGGTGGGCCCCTTCAGCCTGGAGTTCGTGGCGGTCACCCACTCCATTCCTGACGCCCTGGCTGTCTCTGTGCGCACCCCGGCGGGTCATATCATCGACACCGGCGACATGAAGATCGACCCCTTGCCTTTGGACCATCGTCTGACTGACCTGCGGGAGTTCGCCAAGCTGGGTGAGTCCGGTGTGGACCTGCTCATGGTCGATTCCACCAACGCCGAGGTTCCCGGCTTCGTCAAGCCCGAGATCTCCATCGCCCCCGCCTTGGACAAGGCCTTCGCCGAGGCTCAGCGCAAGATCATCGTGGCCTCCTTCTCCAGCCACGTCCACCGGGTGCAGCAGGTGGTCGACGCCGCCCACAAGTTCGGTCGCAAGGTGGTCTTCGCCGGCCGGTCCATGGTCCGCAACATGTCCATCGCCTCCGACCTGGGCTACCTGCACCTGCCCGAGGATACCGTGGTCGACCTCAAGGATGCCCACAGCATCCCGGACGAGAAGATCGTCTACATGTGCACCGGATCCCAGGGCGAGCCCATGGCGGCTCTGGGCCGCATCGCCGACGGGACCCACCGTGACATCACCATCAACGAGTTCGACACGGTCATCCTGGCCAGCTCACTGATCCCCGGCAACGAGCACGAGGTCTACAAGGTCATCAACAAGCTGGTGCGTCTGGGCGCCAAGGTGGTCAATCGAGACAACGCGGCCATCCACGTCTCCGGCCACTCCGATGAGGGTGAGCTGCTGCATTTCTATAACATCGTGCAGCCCAAGTGCGCCATGCCCATCCACGGCGAGAACCGGCACCTGGTGGCCAATGGTCTGATCGCGGTCAAGACCGGCGTGGATCCGCAGAACGTGGTGCTGGCCGAGGACGGTGACGTGGTGGACCTCTACCATGGCCAGGCCGCCGTGGTCGGATCCGTACCCTGCGGATACGTCTATGTGGACGGCGACTCGGTGGGTCAGCTGACCGACGAGGAGCTGGAGCAGCGCCGGATTCTGGGCACCGAGGGCTTCGTCTCCGCCTTCGCCGTGGTCGACACCGAGACCAGCAAGGTCGTTTCCGGCCCCAAGCTCTATCTGAACGCCGTGGCCGAGGATGAGAGCGAGTTCAAGTCCATCAACTCTCAGATAGTCGATCAGCTTGAGGATGCCATGTCCAAGGGGACCACCGGCACCTACCAGCTTCAGCAGATGATGCGACGCACCCTGGGCGGCTGGATCTCCCGCAAGCTGCACCGCCGGCCCATGATCGTGCCCGTGGTGGCCGACATCGCCACCGACGTGCAGCCGCAGGACTGATCGCCACTTCCTGCATACTGAATACCGAAGGCTCCGGTCGCCCAGATGGACGGCCGGAGCCTTCAGTGTTATCAGCAGAAGGGAGCGTTTACATGCTCACGATGATCTTGACGTGGTTTTCCGCGTCCTCACGCAGCGGACGGAAGCCCTTGTCCACGATGTCCTCGACCTTGATCCGGTCGGTGATGAAGGTGGACAGGTCGATGTTCCGGTCATGAATGAGCTTGATGGCGTCGGCGTGATCGTTGGCGTATCCCATGGATCCTGACATCAGCTTCTCGCCGAAGCCCATCTCCATGGTCAGGTTCAAGTTGACGGGCTTGACGTGGATGGCCACGACGACCAGGCTGCCCTGTGCCTTGAGTGCCGACAGAAGCTGGTGGACCACTGGTTCCGCGCCGGCCGCGTCGAAGGCCACATCGGCGCCACGGCCATCGGTCTCGGTCCTGACCCGCTCCAGCAGATCCTCCTTGCTGGGGTCGATGACCAGGTCAGCGGCACCGGACTGCAGGGCCTTGTCCTTGCGGGCATGGGAGAGCTCGGACATGATGACCTTGAGCCCCTTGGCCTTGAGCACGGTTCCCAGCAGCAGGCCGACAGGTCCTGCTCCGCCGACAAGGGCGGTCTGCCCGGGTTCGGTATGGATCAGACGCACGGCGTGGTAGGCCACTGAGAAGGGTTCGATCAGGGCTGCCTGATCCAGGGGCAGGTCGCCCACGGGGAAGACGCGCTCGGCGGCCACCACCATGTGCTCGCTCATGCCACCGCCCCAGCCGTTGATGCCGATGAAGCCCAGCTTGGGGCAGTCATTGTAGTTGCCGGCCTTGCAGGCGGGGCATTCTCCGCAGGCCATCTCGGCCTCGACCACCACGGAGTCGCCCACCTTCATATCGGTATGCACGTCATCGGCGATGGCCTCGATGGTTCCGGAGATCTCATGGCCGAAGACCACCGGCAGGGTCTCCCCGGAAAGAGGGTGCGGGGTGTCTTTGGAGTTGCCGCCGTTTTGCTCGCCGTCAAAGTAGAGGTGAAGGTCGGAACCGCAGATGCCGGTGAAGGCGGGGTGGATCTTGATGGTCCCCGGTTTGAGCTCAGGCTCGGGTACGTCCTCCAGACGTACATCTTCCTTGCCGTAGTACATCAATGCTTTCATATCGTATATCCTCTCTGATATGCGTGTATGCCCTGCACGGACGAAGTTGAATAACCCAACATGACATCCCTGCGGGCGGGTGACGCTCCCTCATTGGAGACCGCCCGGTTTCCATACTACCGTGGATATGCGGTCACCGTAAGGGGAGTTTCGACCAGGACCTCGCCGCCCTGGTCGAAGTCGAAGTCGCCCAGCCAGTGTCCGAACCTGCTGGGTCCCTTGCCGCACCAGACCACACAGGCGCTGCGGTCGGGCTGTCCGCTCAGCAGTCGATTGGCGGTCCCGGTCACCCGGTCGTTGCCCAGACGATAGTCCAGGAATTTTCCGTCCCCGTAGTGACGGGCCACCCGCTGACGCTGCTTTTGATCCAGCACCCGCCAGGGGTCGGCGGCGCAGAAGACCCGGGCGGGCAGGTCCTGCTCCGCCGCCTGGATCAGGGCCAGGCCTCCGCCCAGACTATGTCCGGTAAAGAGCACCCCACGGTCGGTTCCCGCCCTGCGCCGGGCCAAGTCAAGTGCCTGCTCGGCCAGGATGCCTGCCTGCTGTGTCTGCCCCGGCTCCCCGTTCAGCGGCGGCAGGAAACAGGTCAACGCGGCGTGGATGTCGTGGCGGGGGTCGTCGCGCAGGTTGGTGCCTGCATAGACCACGACCAAATGGGCATGGTCCGGGCCGTTCCCCATGTCCTGGGCAGCGATCATCCCCTCGAAGCCGTTTTCGGGGCAGTAGCGGGAACGCAGTACCCAGTAACTGCCCAGGGCCGGATCCTCGAACCGGTGCAGGCCAGGCCTGGTCTTGACATCCCCTCGACCGATCCCGTAGGAGTACTGGCAGAGCATGTTGAGCTGCTGAGTGGTGAACCCGGTCCGGACCTGCATGACGCTCCCTTTCTGCCAGACTCGTGAGGCATGGACCATGAACAACCGCCTTAAGGCCCGACTATTCCCGTCCGGACTGCGCCGTCAGAAAAGAGGGAAACCGTCCTGCTGGCCCGTCGGCTGGTGCCCGCATTAGACTTGACATGCCATATCCATACAGGACCTATGCCGATGCCTGTGGGGGCACCGACATCCATGCGCGAAAGGAAATTCATGCCCGGAGCCAATCTGACTCGTGTGGAAGCCGAAGAGCGAGCCGTCGTCGTATCCAATGTCAGCTACAAGGTCCATCTGGACCTGACCAAGGGGCCTGCCACCTTCCCCTCCACGGCCCTGATCGACTTTGATGCCCGGCCGGGGGAGTCCACCTTTGTGGATCTGATCGCCGACCAGGTCAGCCTGATCGAGCTCAACGGCCAGCGCCTGGACCCGGCCCTGGCCTTCCGGGAGGACCGGATTGAGCTCAACGACCTGCGCCAGCACAACCAGCTGCGGGTGGAGGCCCTCTGCCGCTATTCGCGCACAGGCGAGGGACTGCATCGCAGTGTGGACCCCTCGGACGGCAACGTCTACCTCTACTCCCAATTCGAGGTGCCCGACGCCCGCCGGGTCTATGCCGTCTTCGACCAGCCCGATATCAAGGCGGTCTTCGACTTCACCGTGGATGCCCCGGCATCCTGGACGGTCCTGTCCAACATGCCTCCCGCCTCCCATCATGACCTGGACAGCCGTACCGCCGAGGGAACCCTGGAGGGCGGCCGCACCGAGGGCGTGACCCGCTGGATCTTCCAGACCACCCCTGTCATGAGCTCCTACCTGACCGCCTTCGCCGCCGGCCCCTACGCCCAATGGACCAGCGAGTATCAGAACGAGGACGGACGGACCATCCCCATGGGTCTGTACTGCCGCCAGGCGCTGAAGGACTCCCTGGACGGGGACGCCGAATACCTCTTCGACGTCACCAAGAAGGGCTTCGCCTTCTATGCCAAGACCTGGGACCTGCCCTTCCCCTGGGCCAAGTACGACCAGATCTTCGTGCCCGAATACAATGCTGGTGCCATGGAGAACATCGGCCTGGTCACCTTCCGCGACTCCTACGTCTTCGAGTCCAAGGCCACCGGGGCCCAGATCAACCGCCGTGTGGAGACCGTCCTGCATGAGTTGGCCCACATGTGGTTCGGCGACCTGGTGACCATGAAGTGGTGGAACGACCTGTGGCTGAACGAATCCTTCGCCGAGTTCATGTCGACCCTAGCCACCGCCGAGGCCACCGAGTGGACCGACGACTGGGCCACCTTCTGCTCCGGCGAGAAGAGCTGGGCCCTGACCGAGGACCAGCTGCCTACCACCCACCCGGTGGTGGCCCCCATCCGTGACCTGCACGATACCGAGGTCAACTTCGATGGCATCACCTACGCCAAGGGCGGCTCCGTCTTGAAGCAGTTGGTCGCCTACGTGGGCCGTGAGCGCTTCTTCCAGGGCATCCACAACTATCTGACGGCCCATGCCCATGGCAACGCCACCCTGAAGGATCTGCTGACCGAGCTTGAGAAGACTAGCGGCCGCGACCTGGGCAACTGGTCCCGGCTCTGGCTTGAGGAGGCCGGCATCACCACGCTGACCAGCCAGGTGCAGACCGACGAGCAGGGGACCATCACCGCCATGCGGATCGACCAGACCGCCCCCGAGGAGCATCCGGTCCTGCGCCCGCACCGCCTGGCTGTGGGCTTCTACGACGAGGACGAGTCCGGCAAGGTGGTGCGCACGGACCGGTTCGAGCTGGATCTGGACGGCCAGGGAGCCAAAGTGCCCCAGGTCGTCGGCAAGAAGCGTCCGGCCCTGATCCTGATCAACGACGACGACCTGACCTACGCCAAGCTGCGTCTGGACCAGGATTCACTGGAGTATGCCACGCAGAACCTGTACCGTATCGAGGACCGTCTGGCCCGGGCCGTGGTCTGGCTCAGCCTTTGGGACATGACACGGGATGCGCAGTTCCCTGCCGAGCGCTTCATCAGCCTGAGTCTGAAAGACCTGGCCACCGAGCATCAGTCCACCACCTTCCGCTACGCCCTGTCTCAGATCTCCACGGCAGCCCACCACTTCACCGCCTCCCGTCGCCGCCAGCCCATGCTGCAGCTGGTGGCCGGCACGCTCTGGGATCTGGCCATGAAGGCCCAGCCCGGTTCGGACGAGCAGTTCCAGCTGGTCCGCGCCTACCTGGGCTACGGGGACGACGCCGACTTCGAGGATCACGCCCGTGGTCTGCTGAGCGGCGACCTGAAGCTGGAGGGGCTGACCATCGACAACAACACCCGCTGGCTGATCATCCACGCCCTGTCCGCCCACGACCTGCTGGCTGACGGGGAGATCGACCGGGAGCTGGCCGCGAAAGACACCACGGAGAACCGCGAGTTCGCCATGGGAGCCCGGGCTGCACGTCCGACGGCCGAAGCCAAGGCCTGGGCCTGGGATCAGGCCCTGCACAACGAGGATCTGACCAACTCGCAGATCGAGGCCCTGGCCGACGGCTTCTCCGGCTCGGGTGACCAGGAGCTCTTCGCGCCCTATGTGGATCGCTTCTTCGCGGCCGTGGACGAGGTCTGGACCCATAAGACCTTCCACATTGCGGAGACCCTGCTCAACCCCCTGTCTGCAGGCGGGCTCTACCCGACCAAGGCCGACCCGGCCGCCCTGGTCAAGGCGGGCGATGCCTGGCTGGCCGAGCACGCCGAGGCCCCCAAGGCCCTGCGCGGGATGATCATCCAGAACACGGAGTCCTCCAGGCGCATCCTCAAGGTCCGCGAATACAACGAGCGTCTGCGCTGAGTATTCCGCCCGACCCTGGCCCGGGTGGCGACGGGTCAGGGTCGGGGCCATAATGAATCTGTTGCCTGCATGCAGGATGGTACGTTCGGAGGAGAGCAAATGCCCAGATTATTCGGTACCGATGGTGTACGCGGTTTAGCCAATAGGGACCTGACTGCACAACTGGCCCTGGATCTGGGCGATGCGGCAGTCCGTGTCCTGGGCCGTGGCGCGGATCGGTCCGCGGGCCGCCGACGGGCCCTGATCGGCCGTGACACCAGGGTCTCCGGGGACTTCCTGGCCTCGGCCCTGGCCGCTGGCATGTCTTCGGGTGGCTTCGACGTGATTGACGTGGGCATCATTCCCACTCCGGGCATCGCCTACCTGACCAGCGTGCTCAACGTGGAGATGGGGGCGGTCATCTCCGCTTCCCACAACCCCATGCCCGACAACGGCATCAAGTTCTTCGCCCGGGGTGGTTTCAAGCTCCAGGATTCCAAGGAGGACGACATCGAAGCGGTCCTGGGCCAGGACTGGGAGCGCCCGGTGGGCGAGGGCGTGGGCCGTGTCTCCCATGACACGGTGACCGCCACCAACATGTACATCGACCATCTGGTTGAGGCCGTGGCCCCTGTCGCCCCCGACAAGACCCAGCCCAAGCCCCTGGACGGTCTGCGGATCGTGGCCGACTGCGCCAACGGAGCCACCTCGGTGGTGGCCCCCGAGGCCCTGCGCCGGGCAGGAGCGGACGTGGTGGTCATCAACGCCTCGCCCGACGGATACAACATCAACAAGCACGCCGGGTCCACCCACCCTGAACAGCTGCAGGCCATGGTCAAGGCCTCGGATGCGGTCATGGGCGTGGCCTTCGACGGGGATGCCGACCGCTGCCTGGCCGTGGACGAAGAGGGAAACATGGTCAACGGCGATCAGATCATGGGCATCCTGGCCCGAGCCAAGCAGCGCGAGGGCAAGCTGGCCAACGATACCCTGGTGGTCACCGTCATGAGCAACCTGGGACTCAAGCTGGCCCTGAAGCAGATGGGCATCGTCACCGTACAGACGGCTGTGGGCGACCGCTACGTCCTTGAGGAGATGCTGCGCGGGGGCTACACCCTGGGCGGGGAACAATCCGGGCACGTCATCAACCGGGAGTTCGCCACCACCGGAGACGGTACCCTGACGGCCCTGACCCTGGCCAAGGAGGTCGTGCGCTCGGGCAAGAGCCTCAAGGAGCTGGCCGCCGACTTCCCCCAGCTGCCCCAGCAGTTGATCAACGTCCCCGGTGTGGACAAGAACGCGGCCCGCACCAATGCCAAGGTCCAGGATGCGGTCGAGGCGGAGGAGCGGATGCTGGGCAACACCGGCCGGGTCCTGCTGCGGCCTTCGGGCACCGAGCCCCTGGTCAGGGTCATGGTCGAGGCGGCCACCCAGGAGCAGGCCGACCAGGTCTGCCAGCGGCTGGCCTCGGTCGTGGCCGACGAGCTGGCCATCTGAACCGACGACCCAGGAAAGGCGGAATCATCCATGTTCGGCAGAAAGGCGGCCTTCGACGCCGATCTCAACCACCGGGTGGAATCCATGCTGGCCGAGGCCGGCAAAGAGGAGCTCCTGCCTATCGTGCAGATGGGCGAGCCCGTCCTGCGCCAACAGGCCCAGCCCTACAAGGGTCAGCTGGCAGCCAAGACTCTGAACAGGCTGCTCAAGGCCATGCGCACCACCATGCTTGAGGCCCCGGGCGTGGGACTGGCAGCGCCCCAGGTGGGCCTGGGCCTGGCCATCGCCGTCATCGAGGACCATGTCCGCGACGACGAGGACGATCCGCGCCAGATCGATGAACTGCCCTTCAGGGTCATTATCAACCCCGCCTACGAGCCTATCGGGCAGGAGACCGCGGCCTTCTATGAGGGATGTCTTTCCCTGGACGGATTCCAGGCGGTCCGGCGGCGCTGGCTGGACATCACGGCCAGCTGGGAGGACCGTTCCGGGCGCAAACACCGCCAGCGCATGCACGGCTGGCCGGCCCGCATCTTCCAGCATGAGACCGACCATCTGTCGGGCGAGGTCTACATCGACAAGGCCGAGATTCGCAGTCTGTCCTCCGACGACAACCTGAGCGAGTACTGGGCCTACGACCCGGTCCCCACCGAGGCTGCGCGGGAGCTGGGCTTCACCATCTGAATCCTTCGAACCCTCTAAATTCTCTTGACCCTCTGGTCCAGGGCCATGGCCTCTGTCAGCTCCGGACCGTCCCCCTTCAGGGGCGCCACCGGGTGCATGGTCAGTTCTTCAGAAGCATGACGGCCAGGCTCCACAGCCTGGGGCAGGATCGTACTGCCCTCTATGCCTGGGTCCAGCCAGGGGTCCACGTTCTCATCAGTGATCAGCAGGGGCATCCGGTCGTGCACCCGGGCGGCCCCCGGCGTGGCCTGCGTCGTCAGGATGGTGGCCGTCAGCAGCCAGGGTTGACCAGGCCTGGCACGCCACCAGGAGTAGAGGCCGGCGATGTTCAGGGTGTGGCCGTCGGGGGCCTGGAAGTAGTAGGGCTGGTGGTCAGGTGTCCACTCGTAGTAGCCGCTGGCCGGAATGATGGCCCTCTGACTCCTGGCCGAGTCCGCGTAGGTCCGCTTGGTCAGGGCGCTCTCCACCCGGGCGTTGTGGGTGGGGTAGGCCATCTGATCGCTTCCGGACCAGGATGGGACCAGGTTCCAGCGGGCCGGATGCAGATGCCGCTGCCCATGTCGGTCCTGGGCCACCAGGGTGATGACCGACCCGGGGCTGATGTTCCAGGAGGGCTCGGGCAGTCCGGGAGCCTGCCGGGCACCGTAATGCTGGGCCAGGTTGGAGTAGTCCAGGTCGGCCGCGAATCGTCCACACATGAAGCCCATTCTATGGATGCCTGGAGTCCCCGTCGAGGAAACGCCGGAGGCCTCTTCCCGGGCCAGTCTAAATGCTGATTGGCCCCTCTTTCCTGCTAGCATGAAGGTGGTCTGCGGCAGCGGTGCATACATTGAGGATGGCCGTTGCCACAGCGGAATATTCAACGTTGTTTTTTGCCCTGCCTGGCATGAGGCCGGTGGCGGCATTGCGATTAGGAGATGGTTTATGCCTCAGAAGATCAAGGCGTCGATTGCCTACGGCATCGGCAAGGGCTTTGCCCAGCCCGAGGAGATCATCATTGACGACCCCATTGGCGCGGAGGTCCTGGTGGATGTACAGGCCTCGGGTCTGTGTCATTCGGATCTGCATCTGGTCGAGGATGACGACAAGTTCTTCCCCTTCCCGGCTGTGATCGGCCATGAGATCTCGGGCATCGTCGAGGCTGTGGGTCCCGAGGTGTCCGGCATCAAGGTGGGCGACCATGTGGTGGCCTCCCTGGAGCAGGTCTGTGGACACTGCGCCAACTGCCTCAAGGGCCAGCCGCAGTCCTGCACTCAGCAGCAGGAGTGCGTGCGCGGCGCGGGCGAGAAGCCCCGTCTGTCCTTCCCCGACGGCCGGCCCATCACCCAGGCCTTCGGCACCGGCGGTTTCGCCGATAAGGCCCTGATTCACGAGAACCAGCTGGCCGTTGTCAACAACCAGGTCAAGTGGGATGAGGCCGCCTGCATCGGCTGCGCCACCATCACCGGAGCCGGAGCGGCCATCAACACCGCCCATGTGCGTCCCGGCGACACCGTGGCCGTCATCGGCACCGGCGGCATCGGCCTGAACATCATCTCGGGAGCACGGATCTGCGGCGCCAAGCGGATCATCGCCATCGACCTGCTGGACAACAAGCTGGAGTTCGCCCGCAAGTTCGGCGCCACCGACGTCATCAACTCCAAGAACGAGGACCCTGTGGCCAAGGTGCGCGAGCTGACTGACGGCGGCGTGGACCAGGCCTTCGAGGCCATCGGTCTGCCCGTCACCATGAAGCAGGCCTGGGACATGCTGGGCGTGGGCGGCACCGCCTACCCGATCGGTCTGACCAAGCCGGATGCCACGGTCTCCCTGGAGATCAACCCGGCCGATCTGCTGGTCCACCAGCGCGGCTTCAAGGGCGTGTGGATGGGCTCCACCAACATCAAGCACGACATTCCCATGTATGCCGACTTCGCTGTGGACGGCAGGCTGAACATGCATGACATCGTCAGCCAGCACATCAAGCTGAGCCAGATCGACGAGGCATACAAGCAGCTGGTCAACGGCGAGGTCATCCGTTCGGTCATCACAGAATTCGACTGATGGCTTCCACTGTTCGGCATGACTGTTGAAGGTTATACCGAGCAGGGGTTATGACAGGGGTTCTGATTACAGGGGACTCCGGGTGCGCAAGGCATCCGGAGCCCCCTCGTTTTCCTGCTGATCCGCGAGCTGGATCAGGCCAGGAGCCTGCCGATGTTCTCGGCCACAGCGGAGAGGTTGTCGGCGGCCTTGGCCATGGCATCCTCAAGGCTGACGGCCCCGGGACTGATGCTGAAGATGGCGTCGATGCCCACCTTGTAGAGCTCTTCGGTCCCGGCGCCCACGTTGCCAGCCAGGGCGATGACCTTGCAGCCGGGGGAGGACTCCTTGACGGCCTGGGCTGTGCCCATGGGGGTCTTGCCGAAACCGGTCTGGAAGTCGATGCCGCCCTCGCCTGTGAAGCAGAGGTCGGCGCCGTGGGCCAGCTCCTTAAGACGGGTGGTCTCCACCACGATGCTGACGCCCGAGGCCATGACAGCCGGAGTGAAGGCCAGGAATCCCGCGCCCAGACCGCCGGCGGCCCCTGCGCCCGGCTTGGTCTCCACCTCCCGATGCAGGTCCTCGCGAATGACGGCTGCATAGTGGGCCAGGGCCGCATCCAGGGTGGCCACCATGGATGGGTCCGCCCCCTTTTGCGGTCCGAAGACGGCCGAGGCTCCCTTGGGACCTGTCAGGGGGTTGGTCACGTCCGAGGCCAGACGAATGCGGGTGTGGGCCAATCGGGGATCCAGCCCGGAGACGTCGATTCGGTCCAGCCGGGCCAGCGCCGCTCCACCCTGGGTCAGTTCATGCCCGTCGGCGTCCAGGAACCGGGCACCCAGTGCCTGGGCCATGCCGGCACCGCCGTCGTTGGTGGCCGAGCCGCCCAGGCCGACGATGATCTCCTGCGCGCCCTGGTCCAGGGCCTTGCTGATCAGCTCGCCCGTGCCGTAGGTGGTGGTGACCAGCGGGTCGCGGGTCTGTTCGTTGACGAACTGGATGCCGCTGGCTGCAGCCATCTCGATGGCGGCTGTCCGTCCGTCACCCAGGATGCCGTAGCTGGCGTTCACGGTCTGACCCAGGGGTCCGGTGACCTGGGCCTGGATCATATGGCCTGAGGTGGCATCGACCAGAGACTGGACCGTGCCCTCGCCGCCGTCTGCCATGGGCACCAGGACCATTTCGGCCTTGAGGGGGCTGCGACGCAATCCGCGTTCGATGGCATTTGCAGCCTCCTTGGCGGTCAGGCTGCCCTTGAAGGAGTCGGGTGCAATGATGATTTTCATGGTTGTTACCTTTCCTGATCCGTCGTTTCAGAAGACCAGATAGACCAGCATGGCCACCAGGGTCATGGTCAGGCCCACCAGGAACTCAAAGGGGACCACCTTCATCCGCTCGCCCAGGGTCATGTTGATGGACTTGGCGGTGACGTGGAAGTAGTTGCCGTGGGGCAGCTGGTCGATGACCGTGGCGCCCGCCTGCATGGTGACGGCTGCAGCCACCCCCGAGGTGCCGAAGGCCAGGATGGACTTGCCGAAGGAGCTGCTGCCCAGGATGACGCCCGTGGAGGTGGAGGCTGTGGCTGCGGCCATGAGGATGCCGGCGATGGGGGCCAGCATGGATCCGGGCACGCCCATGGCGTGGATGAGGTTGACGATCTGCTTGGGCAGGTCGGAGCTGGTGATCAGTCCACCCAGGGCTCCGGCTCCGATCAGGATGAGGACCACATCAACCATGCGCTGCAGGCCGGCGCTGGTGTACGTGAGGATTTTGCCGCCCTGTCCCATGGCCAGCAGACCCAGGATGGATGCCAGAGGAAGGATGTACATGGCATCCACCTGGAACCGCTCCAGCAGGCCGATGTGCAGAATGGAACCCACGGGGTTGAGCAGGAGCAGGACCACAGCGGTGATCGGGGCCACCAGGGAGCGTCCCAGGGAGGGCAGATCCTTGTCCTTGGAGGCTTTAGCCGCGTCCTCGCCCAGATCGTCCATGGTGACGATCCGTCCGCGATGCTGCATGATGGTGGCCAGCAGGACGGCCATAGCCAGTCCGCATAAGGCCGGTATGAAGCTGCCGATCATGACCGCCGAGGGCTGTATGTGGAATCCCGAGGCCACCGCGATGGTGTTGGGATTGGGGGAGATGATGTTGCCGGCCTTGCCTCCGCCGGACAGCGCGATCAGCAGGGCCAGCTTGGAGATCTTGAGCCGGCTGCCGACCTCGATGGCGATGGGTGCCACGATCAGGACGGCCACGGGGATGAAGACTCCGACGGCGCAGATGATCATGGTGGCCAGGGCCAGGGAGAGGATGGCCATGCGCTCGCCCAGGCCGTCCACAATGGCCCGGGCTATCCGGTTGGCGGCGCCGGACTCCATCATGACCCCCGCCAGCACGCCGGCAGCCAGGACCCGGATGACCGTGCCCATGACGCTCTGGGAGCCGGCCACCACGATGTTGACGGTCTGGCCCAGGGAGGCGCCCCCGATTAGGCAGCCTACGATGGCTCCCAGCATGAGCGCATAGGTGGTGTTGAGCTTCTTGAGAATGAGGATGATGGCCAGGGCCAGACCCAGCAGGGCGGCCCACCATGACAGGGTAATGTCCATGTCAGTTCCTTTGATCCGTAACTTGTGCCAGGGACCAGGGTCGGCATCGTCGTAGCTGCCGGACCAGTAACGATCCCATAATTTTTCTCACTTTCATTGTGGCTCTGTTGTGCACTTTTTGCCAGGGCACCCATACCCGAAAAGCGATGGATGGCGCTGGCGTAAATGGTTCATGTACCATGTTCGTAGGGAGGCAAGCCATGACCATAGACCCCGCGACGGCGCAGACAATCGTCGACAATCTCAAGGATGTAATCGAGTACAACATCAACTTTTTCGACACCGAGGGAACCATGGTGGCCAGCACTGATCCTTCGCGCATCGGCAGCTTCCATGACGCGGCCCGTCAGGCGGCCGTTGACTGTCGAACCGTTGCCGTGGATCGTCGGCATCCTTATCAGGGGGCCCGTGACGGGGTCAACGTGCCGGTGGTACTCAACGATGCGGTGGTGGCGGTCATCGGGATCACGGGACCGGTGAACAAGGTTGGCGCTCTGGGAGGGATCATCGAGCGCATGACCGAACTCATGCTCTTCGCCAACATGGAGCAGATCGCCCGATTCAACCGGCGGATCATGACCAGCAACCTGGTCAACCTGTTGACCCTGGAGCACAAGGACGACGAATTGATGAACGCCCTGGCCCTGGCTCTGGACCTGGATCTGCCGGGTCCACGGCGGGCTCTGGTCGGTCGGGCGCCAGGTATCCGGCTGGAAAGACTCAACCAGGATCGGCTCTACGAGAGGCTCTGCCAGACGTGCTTGTCCTTCGGGGTTCCCCTCTTTGCCGTGAGCCCCAGAGACTTTCGCATCTATGCTCCGCAGATGGAGGATGCCGAGTTGGATGAGTTCGTGACTGCTCTGCGCCAGGCCCTGGGTAGGGTGGTCGGCTCCAAGGTGGTGCTGGGCGCGGGGATGATCCAGGCGGACCCGGGCCAGTATTGGCACAGCTACCGGCAGGCCTGCGTTGCTGCGCGCTGGGCCGGGTTCACTGCCGACGACCAGCGGTATCGGTACGAGCAGATGGGCGCGGGGCGGCTGATCACCTCACTGCCCATCGAGCAGTGCCGGGCCTTTGTGGATCAGGTCTTTGCTGGTCTGGAGCCGGATCGGGTGGATCGGTTCGAGAGGGTTTTCAGTGCCTACACCCGGCACAACGGCAGCATCACCCACGCCGCCCAGGAGCTGTTCATCCACAAGAACACTATGCAGAACCGATTGGATGCCCTGGCCAGAGAGACAGGGTACAACCCCCGACGCCTGAGCGATTATCCCATCCTGGCCACGGCCTTCGAACTGCGCAGATATCTGGCCTACAGGGATATTCCCGACGAGAGCGCCGAGTTGGGTGAGCATACTGGGACCGCTGACCGGCCCAAAGTGACGAATCAGGCCTGGCCGGACTCTGCGTCCTGATTCTCTGCCGTCTAATTATCGGCGGAAAGCTGCTTCAGCTCTGCACGGACCTTCTGGAGCTTGGCGAAGGCCGTGTTGCGGTCCTGGGTGGTTTTGGCCCGGCCGTGGTCCCCGGTCAGCTTGGCCTCCTGGGCCTTGAGCAGGTCGATGCGCTCGCGGACGGCGAGGCGGCTGTCCAGATCCGTGCCGTCAGCCTGGTCCAGGGTCACCTGGGCACACAGGCTGTCCCAAACCTGGTCCATATCGTCGCCGACCAGGGTCAACTTGGTCTTATCGGCAGGGCGTGGCCTGCCCAGGTGGAGCGTATGTCTGGTCTCATGACCGGCCTTGGTGGGCAGGGCCCGGCGGACGGCCGGGGTGCAGGCCAGACCCTCTTCGCCCTGGTGAATGGTGATGAAAACCATGCCTGAGGAGCGCATGGCGGCGATATGTTCCAGCACGTCCTCCGGCACATCGGGGGTCTTCAGCCCGACGGCCATGACCAGCACCTCATGGCAGTGCGTGCCATCCGTCATAGGGATGGTACCGGGCCGCAGCAGGGCCAGCATGACGATCTTGTCGACGCTGGTGGAGAAGTGCTGGCGCAGCCGTGAGGAGACGGGCGGTCGTGTGGTGAAAGCTCGTATGGGCAGTTCGCCCTTGGCTGCTGGAATGGCGGTGGTGGGCGGCAGGCCCAGGGAAAGCGCGGATACGCCTTCGTAGCTTGCGATTGTCATCCTTGGCCTTTCTGTCGCTGTTCCCGTCATTCTACCGGCAGGAGCGCGACCAGGGCCAGGAGTGTCCGTTTGCCGGCAAGGTATATTGGCTGTAAACTCGCAAGACCGGATGCGAAAAGCTGTGCGGGTTGGAGTTATGAGGGCTGAATGATGAGCAAGGATGCACAGATGAGCGTAACCGACGAGGAACGTGAACTGTTAGAGGGATGGACCGAGGTCGACGGGGACCTGGATGGTTGCAGACCCGATATGGTTCGGGCCGTTCTGGGATCCCGGCTGACCTTCGGGCGCATGGACGCTCCCCGTTCCCGTCACTGGCAGGTGCCCGAGGGGGTGGACTGCTTCAACGACATCGCCTATGTGGACGATGGTTTGCGAGCCCACAAGCTGGATCTCTACCTGCCTCATGATGTACTGCTGCGCAACGGCAGGGTTACCCCGGTCTACATCGACATCCACGGCGGCGGGTTCATGTACGGCTACAAGGAGCTCAACCGGAACTTCTGTACCCACCTGGCCCAGCGTGGCTTTGCGGTCTTCTCGGTCAACTACCGGCTGATCCCCAGCACGGACTTCATGGGCCAGCTGTCTGACGTGCTGACCGCTCTGACCTGGATCAAGAACCACCTGGACGAGTATCCGGTCTCGCCCGACAGGATCTTTCTGACGGGTGACTCGGCCGGAGGCACCCTGGCGCTCTATATGCTGGCTGTGGAGTCCGATGACCAATTCGCGCAGAGGCTGGGGCTGAAGCCTGCCGGGCTGCGGCCCCGGGGCGCTGCCTTCGTCTCAGGCCTGTTCGATCTGACTCCTTACTTATCGGTGGATCCGGAAGACTCCGATTCAACTGGATCCGCCACCAATGCCCTGGCCATGGTTGCCCCATCCTTCTTCAGAAGCTTCGTGCAGGCTGGGGGCGACCAGGTGGCCGACCTGACGACCATGGTCGACATGGTCCACCTGCCGCCGGTATTCCTGAACACCAGTGCCGACGACTTTCTGCAGGGTGACGCGCTCAAGCTGGCCGAGATTCTGTGCGGGAAGGGCCGCGACTTCGAGCTGCATGACCTGAGGCCCAACCGCCTGCAGACTCTGGGACACGTCTATCCGGTGGCCATGACCTGGCTGGAGGAGAGCCGGCAGGCCCTGGACCAGATCCACGATTTCTCCTACGACCTGATTTGAGCCTCTCTACGCGCCTGGTTCATCCGCTAGCTGGCTATGATGGGAAGGGAAAGGTGGGCATCGATGGCGCAAGGCCCCCGGTGTCTGCACCGCCGCTTACAGAGGAGTGATTCATGGACGAGAAGACCTTGGTAGAGAAGCTGAGCAACCTGGAGACCATCGACCAGCTGGTTGACCTGTCCAAGGAGATCGGCCAGCCCCTGTCATACAACGACGCGGACCAGCTTTTCGGCAGGATCAACCAGTGCAAGAATGATGTCGCACAGCTGGGCGGCGACACCATCGCCAAGCTGGCCAAGCAGGTCTTCAACATCTGAGGCATCAGAATCTGAGGTATCGGATTCCATGAGGGCGGGCCTGTATCCGGTTTCGCCCTCTTCTTATGCCCGGTTTCATGCCCGGGTGCGGGCCTCCTGCTCGATCTGGGCCAGGCTCTTGCCACGGGTCTCGGGCACCATGACCCAGGCGAACACCAGGGCGCACACATTGATCAGGGCGAAGAGCAGGTAGGTGCCGGTGCCGCCCAGCCGGGCCAGCAGGGTGGGGAAGACCAGGGAGAGCCCGAAGTTGGTCAGGTTCATGGCCACGTTGGCGTAGCCCATGCCACGGCTCTTGACCTGCTGGGGGAAGATCTCGGACAGGAGAAGCCAGGTGACCGGGGCCACCAGCCCTTGGACGAAGACCACGTAGATCATCATCATGCCGATCATGATCCAGGCGGCAGTCCGTGACCCGCTGCCCGGGGCGCCGACGAACCGGTAGCAGACCCCGATGGCTGCCAGAAAGATGATGGTGCCTGCAAGTCCCACAGCCAGAATGGCGCGGCGGTCGAAGCGGTCGATCAGTCCCAGCCCTCCGATGGTTGCTGCTATGGCGGAGACCAGGATGACGGGCACGGTGGCCACCATGGACAGGGAGGGGTCGAAGCCCAGGGTGTCGGTGAAGATGGTCGGCGCGTAATAGTTGACGATGTTCAGCCCGGTCAGCTGGTTGATCATGGCCACGCCGATGCCCACGATCAGCACCCGCCGGAGCCAGGGCGCCTTGAAGCCGGCGGTCTTCGCGCTCGCCGGATGTGACAGCTCCCGCATGGTCACCCGGGCCTCTGCCTTGTCGCGGGTGGATTCCAGGAAGACTGCTGCCTGGTCCGATTGGCCACGGCGGATCAGGTGGGCCGGGCTGTCATGCAGGAAGCAGGCCAGCAGGGCCAGCAGGATGGCCGGAGGCACCAGGGCCCAGAGCATGGTCCGCCAGTCGGCACCCATCCGGTCCAGGATGGCGTTGACACTGACGGCCAGCAGCTGCCAGACCACGATCATGACCGAGTTGACCGAAACCACCCGTCCGCGTTCCTCCGTGCCGACCATATCGGCCAGGTAGATGGGCACGATGGTCGAGGTCATGCCGATGCCAGCCCCGATGATCAATCTTCCCAGACCAAGCAGGGTCAGGCTGGGGGCCAGGGCGCTCAGCAGGGCTCCGGGGATGGCCAGCAGGGCGCCGGCCAGGATGATGTGCTTGGGGCCGAAACGGTCGTTGAACTTGCCAGCCAGGTAGGATCCCAATGCAGCTCCTATCAGCAGGGCTGAGGTGACTATGCCCTGTTCGCCGGCAGTCAGATGCCCGCCCGGGCCGGAGCCTAGATTCATGCCGATCAGCGCGCCGGAGATGACGGTCAGGGTATAGCCATAGAGGCCGCCGGCCAGCACACCCAGGGCGGTCATCAGTTGCAGATTGCGCCGCCGTCCTTGAATCGCAGCCATGGGCTCCCCTTTCGCCAGATCATCCGGGCTTAATCAGGGTAATCATAGGCATCTGGGGGAGCGGTCCGTCGACCAGGCTCGCCATTGTGGACAGGGGGAATCAGCCGGAGAACCAGCTGCTGGATTCGCTATCTGGATTCGCTATCCGGACCCTGGTTGCGGGCTATATGAACATTTGCGGATATTGTCCACGACTTGCGCATGTCATAGGGGAGCGAAACCGCTCGATTTCGCATATGATAAACAAGCATCCACCACAAGGACATCGTGGATGCATACGGCCATGGTTCCATACAGCCATGGCGATGAAAGGAAACATTGTATGCGTAAGCTGATTCTCGATCTGGACACTGGTGTCGACGACACTCTGGCTATCTCCTATGCCTTGGGCAGCCCCGAAGTTGAGCTGATCGGCATAACCGGCACCTATGGCAACGTGCTCCTGGAGCAGGGCATCCGCAACGATCTGGCCATCACCGACCTGCTGGGTCATCCTGAGGTCAAGGTCTACCCGGGCCTGTCCCACGCCTGTAAGGCGGACTCCTTCGAGGTGCTGCCCGTCTCCGCCTTCATCCACGGCGAGAACGGCATCGGCGACGTGGCCATCCCCGACTCGGACCGCAAGGCTGAGACACAGTCGGCCGTGGACTTCATCATCGATGCGGTCAACACCTACGGCAAGGATCTGGTCTACGTGCCCACTGGCCCCATGACCAACATCGCCGCCGCCCTGGCCAAGGAGCCTGACATCGCCCAGCGAATAGGCTCCATTGTGCTCATGGGCGGGGCCCTGACCGTGCCGGGCAATGTGGACGCCTGGCAGGAGGCCAACATCTCCCAGGACCCGGACGCGGCCGATGTGCTCTTCCGCTCCGGCGCTCCCGTGACCATGGTCGGCCTGGACGTGACCCTGCAGACCCTGCTGACCTACAAGGAGACCGCCCGCTGGCGGCAGCTGGGCACTGCGGCAGGCAACTTCCTGGCGGACATGACCGACTTCTACATCAAGGCCTACGAGACCACCTCGCCCCATCTGGGTGGTTGCGGCCTGCACGATCCGCTGGCCGTGGGCGTGGCCGTGGATCCGACCCTGGTCACCACCCTGCCCATCAATATGAAGGTGGAGACCGAAGGCGCCACTCGCGGGCGTACCATCGGGGACGAGCAGCGGCTCAACGACCCGAACAAGACCATGCGCGTGGCCGTCGGCGTGGACGTGCCCCGCTTCCTGGACGAGTTCATGACCCGGATCACCAGGCTGGCCTCCCAGGCCGACTGAGGTCCTCCATCCCCGGCAAGTTCACGCAAAAGAAAGAGAATTGAAGACATTATGTCCGAAAAGCAATCCACCGAGGATTCGACAGCCGTACGATCGCTGATCCTGCTGCTGATCACCTTCGTCCTGGGCACCCTGTGCCTGCAGGGCTTCAACCTGGTCTTCCAGCAGGTCGGCAAGGATGCCGGCGCCCCCGACCAGGCCTCGCTGATCACGGCCCTACCCAGCATCGTCCTGGGCATCGTCTGCTTCATCTACGGGTCCCTGGGTGACTTCGTATCCCTGCGCAAGCTGGTCACCTTCGGCCTGTGCATACTGTTCATCGGGTCCGTGTACGGATACGTGGCCAACACGATCATGCCCCCCAACATCTGGAATGTGATCGCGGCCCGGCTGCTGCAGACCGCCGGCGAACAGGTGGCTGGCTCGGCCTACCTGGTCGTGGCCACCAAGTACCTCAAGCCCTCCCTGAAGGTGATCTTCTTCGGCATCTTCACGGCAGGCTACCAGGTGTCTGCAGCCATCGGCATCTTCGCCGCCGGCCTGCTCAGCTCCATAGCCTGGCAGTACCTCTTCCTGATTCCCGCGGTCACCATCATCTTCCTGCCCATCCTGCTCAAGAGCCTGCCCACCGGCGGCGGCAACGGCGAGAAGGTGGACTGGCTGGGCTTCGTCATCTTCGGACTGGCCACGGCCCTGCTGACCCTCTTCTTCTCGTACACGGCCTGGTGGCTGCTGGCGGCCTCCGCTGTCTGCTACCTGATCTTTGCCGTATACATCAGCCGGGCCCGGAGCCCCTTCATCACCCCGGACTTCTTCCGCAACAAGCGCTGGCTGATGGGCATCGGGCTGATTCTGATCTTCTACTTCATGAACTACTGCATGTCGCCCATCTTCAACGCCATCGGACGTGACGTCTACAAGGTGTCGACTACCACGGTCTCCCTGCATGTGGTCTGGGCCTTCCTGGTGGCCGCCGTGCTGGGCACCACCTCGGGCGCCATTGTAGATAAGATCGGCCGAAAGACCGCCATCATCATCGCCGCCTGTCTGATGATTCTGGGCTTCGCCGGGACGGCTCTGGTGGTCAATTCCGGCCTGCTGGCCCTGACGCTGACTGCCTGCGTCTACTATGCCGGGGTCGGACTGATGTATTCGCCCATCGTCTCCACCGTGCTTGACACCCTGCCCCAGGACCAGTCGGGCCGCGGCGTGGGCATGAACGATCTGGTCATGAACGTGACCGGCTCCATCGGCATCGCCATCATCGGCGGTCTGATGGGCAAGCCCAGCCTGGAGGGTTTCAGCATCATGGGCGCCACCGGCCCGGCCGCCAACTACAGCAACCTGCTGCTGATCGGAGCTGCCGTGTCCCTGCTGGGCCTGGTCGTGTACTTGGCCTGCAAGAAGACCATCTACGCCACGACTGCCGACCAGCAGTAGAACAGTTGTAGTCGACCGTCCGAGCTGGATAAGAGGAGTCGATTCCTCTGTTGCGTTCGGGCGGTCGACCGATTGTGTGGTGGGGGCGCGGGAGGGGGTGTCGGCTCTCTTGGGGTTGGGCCTTAAGTGACACTTTTCCTCTCTGCCCCCTATATGGGCCGGGGGCGGGGGGATTGATACGCGCCCCAGGCCTTTTCTTACTCGTGCGAAGCGTAAAGCAGTCGGTGCGTTTCCCTCCGGTGGCGGCGGGATGCGAGGACTCCGCCCATGCCGGTCATGCCGGTGCCCAGGGCGAGCAGGATGCCTTCCCCTCCGGCCTTGGGGAGCACGCCTGCGGGCAGGTACGTGTATCTGAGGGAAGTGTCGGTCAGGGTGATTCCTGTGCCACCCATCGTGTAGTCGACGCTGACCGTGACCGTGCCCGGCTGGTGTGCAGGCGTGAGCACGCTGACACTGTTGCCATCGCCGCGCGTCAAGCCTGATACGGCAGTCTGGTCGAATCTGACGCCGGTGATCACCAGCTGCAGGTTGAACACCACCGGCACGGGAGCCGACTTGGTGTTTCCTGTGCCGTCGCCGAGCTGGCCACTGTCGTTAGCACCCCATGCCCAGGTGTTTCCGTCGCTGCCCAGGGCCAGCGAAAGATGCCACCCGCCGCTGACCTGTGTGGCTTTTAGTCCTTTGCTCTTGTCGGTGGGGTTGGCGGGGTCGCGCACGCGCACAGGAACAGGATTCACGTCACTGTACCCGCTGATGGTGTTGTTGCCGAGCTGGCCATACTACCAGTTGCATCCCCATGCCCAGACTTTGTCGTCGCTGCCCACAGCCAGCGAATGATCGGCTCCGCCGCTGATTTGTACGTAGGTGAAATCCTTGGGTAGGTCCGGGTACGTGTTGCGGTCAGGCTTGTTCACCCTGACAGGCGTATGCCGTTCGGTGGTCGTCCCGTCGCCGATCTGGCCACTGCCGTTCCATCCCCAGGCGTAGGCGTTGCCGTCGCTGCCCAGGGCCAGGGAATGAGCGCCTCCGGCGCTGGCCTGCACGTAGGTGAAATCCTTGGGTAGGTCCGGGTACGCCTTGCGGTCAGGCTTGTTCACCCTGACAGGCGTATGCCGTTCGGTGGTCGTCCCGTCGCCGAGCCGGCCATTGCTGTTGTTTCCCCAGGCGTAGGCGTTGCCATCGCTGCCCACGGCCAGCGAATGCTCCCATCCGGCGCTGATTTGTACGTAGGTGAAATCCTCTGGCAGGTCCGGGTACGCCTTGCGGTCAGGCTTGTTCACCCTGACAGGCGTATGCCGTTCGGTGGTCGTCCCGTCGCCGAGCCGGCCGGAGCCGTTGACACCCCAGGCGTAGGCGTTGCCGTCGCTGCCCACGGCCAGGGAATAATCGTTTCCGGCGCTGATTTGTACGTAGGTGAAATCCTCTGGCAGGTCCGGGTACGTGTTGCGGTCAGGCTTGTTCACCCTGACAGGCGTATGCCGTTCGGTGGTCGTCCCGTCGCCGAGCCGGCCATTGCTGTTGTTTCCCCA